>OZ253576.1:4800000-6067500 GCA_965262985.1 Vicinamibacterales bacterium
AGTGTCCGATGCGGCTCAGCAGGCCGTAGGCCTTCTGTCGGCCGGGCGCGAGGGAGAACGAACCGACCGACTCGGAGGGACCCAGCGTGTAGAAATCGATGTCGCGCTCGGCCAGGTTGATGCGCGCAATGCCCATCAGGCGGCGGTCCTGCACCGGGTCCTGGACACGGAAGATGCCCGAGAAATACCCGGGCTCCTCGTTGGGGTCGTAGCGGAAGCCGAAGTTGAACCGTCCGAGTCCTCCCTCGTCGAGCTGCGACAGCTCCCAGCGTTCGACCTCCTCGAACTCGGTGGTCTCGAGCACCACGATCTCGCCGCCGAAGAGATAGAGCAGATCACCGGCCGGCGAGAACAGCATGCTGACGCTGGTGCGTTCCTCGCCGTCCGGCCAGGGGACCTCGCGCAGCACCTCGTGGGTGGCGAGGTCGACCTGCACCAGCTTGCGCGGCGCGATCTCGAAGCGGTCGATCAGCTTGGTCGCCGTATCGGTGAGCAGAATGATGGACGAGTGGTCGGGCGCGGCGCGGAAGGTCCGGATGCGCACCTTGGTGTCGCCCTCGCTCAGGGTCAGCGTGTCGAGGGTGCGGCGGGTCGCGACGTCGATGATCTCGATCTGCTCGAGGCTGCGGTCGCGCATGTAGAACCGGGTGCCGTCCTCGGACAGCGTCAGGTTGCTCGGCGGGCCGTCGAGCGTCATCTGGATGTCGTCGACCACCTGTTCGGTCGCCTCGTCGACGACGAAGATGCGGCCGGGATAGGCGCCGACATAGATGGTGCCGTTGCCGCCGGTCAGCTCGGGCGCCGTCTGGGCCGCCGCCGCGCCGGCCAGAGCGACGATGCCCGCACAAAGCACCGGGAGGACACGCATCGTGGGTGTGGCCACGGGTTGCTCAGGGGAAGATGAGGTCGATCTTCCGCCAGTCTTTCTGCGCCGCGGCGCACTTGCTGGTCCAGTCGGGGGCGTGGTTGAGCTGGTCGGGCACGTGCGCCGGCCAGAAACAGCCGAGATGACAGTCGAAGAGATCGCGCTCGACCGGCTGGCACAGTCCGGCCGTCCCGCCGTTGCGGTCCGCCTCCCAGCCGGGCGAGAACACCAGCGAACACCCGAGCGGGATGTGGGGGCCCTCGGGCTGCTGCGGCGGGCCGGAGCCCTGTTGCTGCAGCGCCACCACGTCGCCGGCCGGCGCGGGTTCGACCGCGCTGACGATGCGGGCCGCCTTGCGATTGATCGGGGTCAGATGCTTCATGGCGCGCTCACGAATCGAAGCGGGTCAGGAACCGGGGATTGCGCTCGGCCAGCTCGCCGTAGATGCGCAGACAGATATCGGTCCAGCCGCGAATCCAGTCGCAGTAGTGCAGGTTCGGCTGCTCGGTGGTGCCATAGCGGGTGTGGGCCTCATGATAGCACCCGCCCGAGCACAGCGGCCGGGCCCAGCAGGTGTGGCAATCGGTCTTGTTCGCCAGGTGATGGCGTTCGAGAAAGGCGTGCTGCGCCGCGCGGTCGATGCCCTCGGTGACGCTGCCGAGCTTGTGCTCGTCGGACCCGGCGAAGCGGTGGCACAACGCGACGTCCCCACCGGTGGCCACCCCCATCAGCCCCAGCCCGGCGCCGCAGGGGTACGCCTTGCTGACCCCCTTGTGAATCTCTTCGAGCGTTTCGCTGACGTTCGAGAAGCCGTGATGCCGGCCGGCCACCGCCGCCTCGAGGAACTCGTCGGCGAGCGCCCCGAACTGCGTCACCATCTGGTCGAACCCCGAGCCGTCGAGGGCATGGTCGCGGCCCGGCGAGGTGGTGACCGGCGCGAACCCGACCTCCTGGAACCCGATCTCCTCGGTCAGATGATGATAGATGCCCAGCACGTCGCTGACCTGCGAGGTCAGCGTCACCCGCGCGCCGATCGGCCGGCTGCGGTGCCGGCGCAACAGCTCGCGCACGCGCGGCAGCAGCACGTCGTAGCTGCCTTTGCCGTCGTGGAACACGCGGAACTTGTTCTGCATCTCGCGCGGCCCGTCGATGGAGACGGTCACCGAGATGTCGTGCTCGGCGAGGAAGCCGATCATCTCGCTGGTCAGCAGCGTCGCGTTGGTGGTGAGGTTGAACTCGACCTGCTTGCCGTGGGCCTCGGCCTGCGCCCGGGCATAGGGCACCGCCCGTGACAGCACGGGGTAGTTCATCAGCGTCTCGCCGCCGAAGAAGCTGACGTGCACCACCGCGATATCGGCCGACTCGCGAAACAGCAGGTCGATGCTTTGCCGGGCGGTCTCGTCGGTCATGAACTTCGGCTGCCTGCCGTTGGTCGTGTCGACGATCTTGTCTTCGCTGTACTCGTAGCAGTAGGCGCAACTGAGATTGCACTGGTTGGTGACGTTGAGCACCGCCGTCGTCAGCGGGAACGGTGTCAGCGGGATGATCTTCGGCATCTCGGGCGGCGGCGTGTCGACCGCGCGGACGGCGCGGACCTGTTCGAGTTCGGTCAGCAGGTCGCCGAGGTCGGTCTCGGGAAACCGCGGCGCGACCCGCCCGATCAGATCGTCGCGGGACAGCGGTCCGGTGTCCAGCGCGTCGATCAGAGCGGTCGCGGGTGCGTCGAGCGCGAAGACCGCCGCGCTTGGCACCAGGTACAGATAGCGGCGGCCGGCCGCCTCGAACGCGTGGTGTTCGCCGAGGTGCAGCAGGCTCATGGTTGTTCCACCGCTGTCGGGTCCCACCGCATGTACAGCGGGACGGTCACAAGGAGATGCGCCCGTGCGCGCAACGTGTCGCCGGTCTCGTCCGCCCCGGCCGGCCAGGTGGCCACGACCCAGACGTCGCCGACGTTGTTCCGGCTGCCGCTGCGTTCGATATTCGGTCCGTCGACCGCCGGCGTGAAGCGGCCCCCGCCATCGATGTCGCCGACATACCGGATGTCGTCGTCCCCGAAGGTGGCGGAGTACTCTTCGAGGCTCCAGGTGACGTCGACCACACCCAGATCGAGGTCGTCGTCCGTGCGCGGTTCGCCGTCCGGTCCGTCGTGATACGCCCGCGCCTCGTACTGCTCGTACTGCTTCGGGAAGCGGACCCCGCCGACCCGCGCCATGCCTGCCTCGGGCGTGACCTCGATGCGCGACACCGCGTCGTAGACCGTCACGGCGTCGGGCAGCGAGGCGTCATCGAGAAACAGGTCGCGGCGGCCGACGGCCGCGGTCTCGGGAACCCGCACCTCGGCGGTGACCAGCCCGGGCGACGCGGCGGCGACCCGCAGCACCTCCAGGCCGGGACCCAGGTCCAGCGTGCCCGCACCGGCCAGATTCGCGCCATGCACCTCGATTGCGGTCGTTTGTCCGACCTGCAGCGCGGCTGGATGGACCCCGGTCACGACCGGGGCGCTGCGCACCCGCTGCAGCGTGACGTCGAACCCGATCTCGTCGTAGCCGCCGGTGAACCAGCGGCCGCTCATCGTCTGCCAGTCGCGCTCGACGATCATCACTTCACGCAGACCGTCCTCGTCGCCGGCGCCCTCGAAAGATCGGCCGCGCCACTGGAAGCCGGTATAGACAATCGCCCGGCCCTCGCGTGTGACGCGCCGCCCGTCGCGCGCATAGACGTAGCTGGTCTGGGTGGTGAACTCGTCGTCGGCGCCCGGTATCGCCGCGATGGTCACCTGGCCGTAGACCGGACCCAGCCCGCGCGCGTGACCCTGCAGCGCCCAGGCGCCGGCGATGCGCGGCGGGCGCATGGTGGCCGACCAGGCGGACCAGGCCGGCGTGTCGAGCGGAAACCGCTCGGACAAGTGGTCGACCGCCTTGTCGACCGGTTGCGGCTCGTCGCTCGGCCCCGACCGGAAGGCCTGGAAATCGACATACGGGTAATAGCCGCGGTGCATCGCCGTCAGCAGCGACCACTCGTCGGCGGTGCGGCGCTGGCTGATGACCCGCCCCATCGAGTGACAGGCGGTGCAGGTCTCCTGGATATCGGCGTCGTCGTAGTAGTGGTCGTCGACGCGGCGCTCGGCCTCGTAGGCGGCGGGGCGCGCCTCTTCGGGGGCCAGACCGAGGTGGTTGGAGAGATAGCGCACGACTTCACGCGCGGTCTCGGGCTCGATCGTCACGTCGTTCAGCATCACCATCCGGCGGATGGTCTGCTGCCAGCCCTCGGGCGTGGTGCGGCGGAAGGAGATGCGCGACAACCGGCCGGCATCGTCAGGCGCGTGACAGGACGCGCACGCATCGCGCACGGTGGCGTCGTCGATCGGGATGCCGGGATCAACGTCGTCCGCAGCGGACTGCGCGGCGGCCGTGGCCGGCGCGGTGGCGGCCAGCGCCAGCCAGACCAGCGCGAAGAGGGTTGCTTGTGCGGCGCGCGCAAGGGGCATGCTTGTATCACGCTCCCACTCGGGCGACGGGCGGACCACAACGTCCGGCAGACCGTCGTCGGCGCGATTGTATGTCAACACCGCAGCGCCGTCCACGCGGGATGCCGCGCCCGGCGCATTGCGCGGAGTCGGCACCACCGGCGGCTACCTACGCCAGCACCAGGGTGGGATCGGCCAGCGCCTCGGTTACGGGCAGCAGCTCGATTGCGCCTTCAGGTCTTACAATTGGAGACCATGACGCGAAACACGCTCTGCCTGGTGGCCGTGCTGAGCCTGGCAAGCTGCGGCGGTCAGACCGTGGCGCCTGATGCCTCCTCGGTCATCCTGATTGTCGTCGACACCCTCCGCGCGGACCATCTGGGGCTGTACGGCTATGATCGGCCGACGTCCCCGACGCTGGATGCATGGGCGGCCGAGGCGCGCGTTTTTGACAACGCCTATGCGCCGGCGACATGGTGCGCCGTGCCCTCGAGCTGGTGGACGATGCGGATGGGCAGCCGTTCTTCCTCGTCGTGCACCTGATGGACCCGCATCAGAACTACGATGCACCGCCGCCGTTTCGCGGGACGTGGACGGGCGACATCGCGTCCGATTTCACGCTCCCGGTACGGGTCTACAACGGACGAAGCCGACTCGAGGATCTGCTGCCAGCGGACCGGGAGTTCGTCATCGCCGCCTACGATGAAGAGATCGCCTATTTGGACGCGCAACTCGGTGTTCTGCGTAAGGGGCTCGCCGACCGTGGCGTGCTGGAGACGAGTCTGGTGATCTTCACGGCGGACCATGGCGAGGAACTGTTCGAGCATGGCGGCTACACGCACGGGCACGCGCTTTGGCAGGAGTTGTTGCATGTGCCCTTGGTGGTGTGGGGGCCGGGCATTGAACCCGGTCGCGAGCCGGCCCCGGTCTCGTTGGTCGACATCGCGCCGACCGTGCTCGACGGGATGGGCGTGGCCGCGGCGATGCCGTTCGATGGCGTCTCCCTTTGGCCCACCCTGGTGGCGGGCGACTCGCTGCCGTCGCGCCCGCTGTTTGCGGAAGGCATCCAACACGGCCACGGCCTGCCGCGATCCGCCGTCGTGCGCTGGCCGCAGAAGCTGATCGTCCATCATGCGGAGGGCGACCGCGACGTGTTTGACCTGGCGCAGGACCCGCACGAACGCGACAGCCTTGCCAGCGAGGCACGAGCCCTGGTCGCCGACCTCTGCCGCCATCAGCAGACGGGAGAAGAGAGCGACCGCGCGCCTGTCACGCCCAGCCAGGAGGTCACCGAGCGACTGCGGTCGCTTGGCTATCTGGGGGGCGGCGCCGTTGCGACGACCTCGTTCATGGAGGACCGCCAGTACCCTTGTTATTCAGATGCCGGCCGGGGCGCGTATGCGTTCGTGAATGTCCGCTGGGCGGCTTCGGTGGACCCGGACCTCCGCACGATGCTCGAGCAATCCCTGAGATTGGAGCGCGCTGAACACCTTGTGGAGACGACGTGGCGGTATCGGCTGCCTGATCCGTCGCCAGACCGCCTCCGCGCGATCGTCAACCACGCGATGGTCGCGGACACGCACGGCTTTGACCGGGCGACGTTTGAACTGGATGCACGCTGACATCAACGCTGAGGGTTATCGAAGAAGTTGAGCACCGGCCCACCGACCTGAGCTGACCCCCCGGCACGCTGCTCTGAAGCTGCACAGCAATATCACCCCAATTTCAAACTGAGACACTGCCCCGAACCGGCGCGGCGTTTCCGCGGCGGCTACCGGCGCGCCGACGGCCAGCGCCAGCCAGACCAGAGCGATTGGGGTCACACGTGCAAGGCGCATGCTCGTTTCCCACTCGTGTGCCGGGAGGCGGGACGCATCTGCGGTAAAATGCGGCCCGTCCCACCGCGTGGACCGTTCCCGGCGTACAGCTCACCGACCATCGAGGGACTCGAATGCCTGCCGCACGCCGCCAGAAATCGATCTACTTCCTCAGTCTTGAGATCGAGAGCGCGCGTTGCTTTACGGAGAGCCAGGAACTGCACCTTGTCGACTCGAACGGCTGTCCAGCCCGCTGGACCCTGCTCGTCGGCGACAACGGAGTCGGCAAGTCGACCCTCCTGCAGTGTCTGGCATGGATGCGCCCGACGCCGTACTACCCGCCTGGCGAGGACAATCAGGCAGGTATCCAACCATGGCTGCACGATCAGGGTCCTCCCGACATGGCCAGGTTGCTCCGTGACGGCGCTAGTCGCACGGTACTGCAGGCCGAGATGGTCGAACTTCCTGATTTGGCCTCGTGCCGCGCGTCGACCGCGCGCGTGAGAACCGGCATCGAGCTGTACGCAGAAGACAACCAGTTCGCGGGCGCGCGGCGAACCGCAAACGAGCCCGAGATGACGGTAGAGCCGTTCGTCATTACCTATGCGGCGAATCGTTATATGGGTCATCAGAATGCCGAGGAGCTGTCCGCCTTTGAGCCGGTCGATCTGCTGCGAACCGACAGCACGGAGCTTGTCGATGCCGCCGATGTGTTGTCACAGCTCGACTACTCCGCCCTTAAGGGCAACGCGCAGTCGAAGGCCCGTCTGAACAGGGGGGGGCTCCGATTTCGAACCCGGAACGGGAACGTCCCGCTGGGTGGCCTGAGCCTCGGCCACCGCACCGTCACCGCGTGGATCGTCGACCTGGCGTGGAAACTGGTCAGGCGGTACCCGGAGAGCGCGAAGCCGCTCGAGCAGCCGGCCGTGGTCTTGATTGATGAGATCGACCTGCACGTTCATCCTCGCTGGCAGCGCACGATCATGAATCAGTTGTCCAAACACTTCACGAACGTTCAGTTCGTTGCGACTACTCACAGTCCACTGATGATCACCTCGGTGAGCGATGTGAATGTAGCCGTGCTCCAACAGCCGGAGGCTGGCGACCACGTTGTCATCGAGAACGATCCGAAGGTCGTCGAGGGGTGGCGCTTCGACCAGATTCTGGTCAGTCTCTTCGGACTGGAGACCGCGAGATCGCTGCGAGTCGAGACTCTCATGAAGGAAAGGGAGGAACTGCTCGAAGAGAATCACGTCACCCCGCAGGCCAAGAAACGCCTGCGGGACATTGCCGGCGAGCTGTCTTCACTACCTACGGCGGAGCGCCCCGAGGACGAGGAAGCAATGAAAATCATTCTGCAGGCGGCGGCGGACATCCAGGCGCGGCCGAAGGAAGGGTCCATCCCGGCTACTATTGGCTGGCATACCGGTGGGACAATCTCGTGTTTGCCTGCGAGGACTGCAACCGGAAGAAATCCGATTTCTTCCCGCTCGAGGATCCCGGACAACGAGCCCGGAATCACCTCGATCACCTCGACCCGGAGGCGCCGTTGCTCTTGAATCCCTATGTCGAGACGGATCCGGGCGAGCACCTCACTTTCGATGGGTCGGCGTGCCAGCCAAGAACGGCAAAGGGCCGCATGACGGTTACCTTGCTCAAGTTGAACCGGCCAATATTGCAGGAGGAACGGCAGCGCTTACTTCGTTTCTTGGAGTGTCTGTGCGCTGTCGTGCGCGACCCGAACACATGTGACAACCTCCGTCGCCGGACAAGACTGATGGTGGACTCGCTCGCACGACCCGACGCCCCGTACAGCGCCGTGGCCGGCGACTATCTGAATGCCGTCGCCGCAGAAATTGAAAATCGAACGTAGAAGTCATTGATTTTTAATGGGTTGCCCGATAATAGCGAGATGGTCATCCTTTGTTTTCAGCAATTTACAGGCAGTGATGATGGATCATCGAACGGTTCGGTGGTAGAGTGTGATCCGGTCCGCGTGTGCCACCAACAGTATGGAGCGAACCATGGAGAAGCCGGAGCCGTTGACCCTCTCCGAGTCGTTGGAGAACGCCGTTTTTGACGGTCGCCTTGACATTCCCGCGGGCGCCGAATTGAGTCCCGCGCTTCGCCGACTCGTTGAGGAAGTGCGCATGGAGACGACGGCAGAACCCTCGTCCACCACCCGCTACGACCGCGTGCACAACCGGCACAACCGGGGATAGGGACGCCATGCCGGGCGGCGCGTCTGTCCCCATCGACACCGTCCTGCTGAAAACCGCCAGCCGCTGCAATATCGCGTGCAGCTATTGTTACGTCTACCAGCTCGGTGACCAGGGATGGCGACGTCAGCCGCCGGCCATGTCGCAGTCGACGATCGACGCGGCAATCTGTCGTCTCGATGAATTGCGGCAGGCGCAGGATCGCGACTTTGCCGTCGTGCTCCACGGCGGCGAGCCACTGCTGCTTGGAGAAACGCTGCTCGCACGGTTACTGAACGGTCTCCGTTCCCGCCTCCCCGAGGGATGCACTGTGTCGGTGCAGACGAACGGGACGCTCCTCACTGATCGGCGGCTCGACATTCTTGCGGACGCCCGGGCCACGGTCTCGGTAAGCCTCGACGGACCGGCGCAGATCAACGACTCTCGGCGCGTGGGATTCGACCAGGGTGGGACATTCGAGGCCACGCTCGCCGGCATCCATCGTCTGCAATGCCACCCCGCCGCCAAACGACTGTTTTCAGGCACGCTGAGCGTCGTCGAACCGTCAACGGAGCCCGGCGAAGTCTACTGGTTCCTGCGAGGGCTCGGGGTTCCGGGGATGAGCTTTCTTCTGCCCGACGGGAACCACTCGCGGTTGCCGCCAGGCAAGGCCGGATTCGATTCGCACGAGGCGGGAAAATGGCTGGCTGGCCTGTTCGATGTCTACATGAGTGATTCCGATCCGGTGCCGATCCGCGTGCTGGACGACCTGGTGAAGCTGTTGCTCGGAGGATCGGCCACGAAGGAGGGGATGGGGCGGGAGTTGAACGCGATCCTGATCATCGATACCGATGGGAACGTCACGAAGAACGACACACTGAAAAGTGCATCCGACGGCGCAGATCGGTACAACGAGCCGTGGTCGGTCCATTCTCATTCATTGCAGGACATCGCGCGGACTGCCGCCTTTCGAGAGCATGTCGAGATGCAGCGGCCTACCGCCGACCAGTGCCTGCAATGCCCCGAACTCTCGGTTTGCGGCGGCGGGATGCCACTCTACCGTTGGAGCGACGAACGAGGCTTCGACAACCCCTCGGTCTACTGCACCGATCACCTGTTTCTGATTTCGCGCGTTCGGCGATACCTGGACGCACACCTTCCAGTTTGATGCGGCCCGTTGTCGACTTGTCGAGTGCCCGCCTCGAGACGGACCCCTTTCCGTTTGCTGTCGTTCCGGACGCCTTGTGCGGCGACGTCGAGCAGGCGGCCTTGACGTGGTTCGACCATGCGGCTCCGTGGCATCTCACGGAGGAATCGTTCTATTCCCAACACGAATTCGACATGCGCGACGTCGAGTTGCCGTCCGACATCGCGCGGTTGGCTGCCGGCGCAACCCTTGCGGCGTTGCGTGAGCTGATTTCGGAACTGTTCCACAGGCGGCTCCGAACTACGGTCGACATGACCGCCCATCGACTCACGGCAGGGCAGCGCATTCGGATCCACGACGACTACCTCGAGGGGGGCGAGACCCATCGCCTGATCGTGCAGTTGAATCGCGGCTGGACTGCCGGCGACGGTGGTCATTTGCTGCTCTTCGGTGGCCGCGCACCTGAAGACGTGCGGGTGGTACTCGCGCCTGTGTCGAAACAGGCCTTGATCTTCGAGATATCCCGCCGCTCGCATCATGCAGTCAGCGAGGTGGCCCGTGGTGAGCGATACTCCATCGTGTATTCGTTTCATGCGGTCGACAGGTAGAAGCCTGCGGTGGATGCCGTTCATTCCCTGGAATACGTCCCGCAGCGCCCCGTTCACTGGACGGCGGCCCTGCCTGCCGCACTGCGCCAGATCGGTGTCGCCGACATCCTGAGTCCGCTCGGTCTCGATTTCGAGTCCTACGGTACGGCCCGCATGATGGCGCGGTCCGCCAACGACGCAAGGCGGACCATTGCCAAGATCGACCCGCCGATTGACGCCGAGGGCGGCCCCGTTCTGATCGAATGTCTCCCCTCTCGAGCTGTCGTCGAGCTTGACGCCGTGGGGCTATCGCTGCGCGGAGTCGACAACTCTAAAGTTCCCACGGAAGTTGGCGTGCTCAGACGGGCCTGGCACCTTACGCATGCCGTCTGGCCCGAGTTGTCCTCCTCTGTCGGACACCTGGTGCGCTGCGTCCACCTGCTCAAGACGCCGTCCCCCGATGTGGATTGCAGCTTCAGCAGGCCGGACCTGCCTTTTTCCGTATTCCTCTCCGTACCGGACCGCGGGACTCACGCGAGGGTCGAGCGGGTGACGGAAGCGCTGGTCCACGAAACGATGCACCTGCAACTGTCGCTGCTTGAACGCCGGATTCCGCTTGTCGAGTCGGACCGCCCGGACGCGGTCACCTTCTCGCCATGGCGGAACTGCGAACGGAACGTGCAGGGCGTGCTCCACGCGCTGCATGTGTTCGTGATTGTGCAGAGACTTTGGCAGCGTGCCGCGCAGAGGACGCCGCGCGGCCTGGACCGGAGATTCGCCGAGGCGCGCGTGCGGGCCGTCCGCGACGAAGTCGGGAGAGCCCACCTCCTATCCGAGTCCCCTGGACTGACCCGGCAAGGTCGGCAATTCGTGCGCCGGTTGTTGGCGCTGGGCGGCGCACCGCTCGGCGATGCCCCAGGTGTTCACCACGGTTGAGCGGGTGCCGGGCGCCAACGCTGGCGCGCCGTGGCCGGACCGATCCCCACCCGCAGCCGCCTGCCGCCTGCCGCTGGTTGGCTAGCAGCCCGCGGTGAAAGCCCCACCGCTGGATTCGAACGGCGCTGCATCCCGGCTGCCGGCGCTACAGTGGGCGGATCGGCATGGAAACCTGCCGATCCGCTTAGCTCCTCGGGCACGAATGCCGCAATTCGCTCCCTCGTCGCGCCTTGTCAGCCGGGCGCTCCGCCATTCTCGGTGCGACGCGGGGTTTCACCACGGAGCTAGCTCAGCACCAGGGTGGGGTCGGCCAGCGCCTCGGCCACGGGCAGCAGCTCGATGCCGTCCCGGTACTCCCGGCGTTCGCCTCCGAAGAGCAGCACGCAGCGCGCCATCGGATAATCGAGCTTGAACTGCCTCAGCGCGTGCAGGTCGGTCTGCCGTATCTTGCGGCGGCGCTTGACCTCGATGGCGAACAGCCCGTCGCCCCCGTAGGCAATGAAGTCGACCTCGGCACCGGCCGCCGTGCGCCACGTGTAAAGCGCAAGGTCGAGCGCGCGGTAGGCGATGTGGGCGCGCAGATCCTGGTAGACGAGCGTTTCCAGCGCCGCGCCGTCGATCTCTTCAGGACTGTCGAGCGGCCCGGCCGGCCGGATCGTGCGGTAGACACCGGCGTCGAACAGGAAGAACTTCGCATGGGCCGTCATGCGGCGCTTCGCCCGTCGGGTAAAGTTCGGTACCCGCGCGGCGATCAACAGATCTTCGAGCAGATCGAAGTAGGCGGCGGCCGTCTTGCGGTCCACGCCGACATCGCGCGCGACCTCGGCCACATTGAGAAACGCGGCCTGCGAAAAGCTGGCGCATTCCAGAAACCGGCTGAATGTCGCGAGGTTCCGGGTGCGTCCTTCCTCGAGGACCTCCTGGCGAAGATAGCTTTCGACATACGACGCCAGATATCGCTCGGGATCCGGTTGGGTGTACACGGAGGGGAGCTGGCCGTGGACCAGCGCCCGCTCAAGTGAGAAGTCGGCCCCGACTTCGGCCGCCGTCAGGGGATACAGATGATAGGTCCGCGCTCGTCCAGCCAACAGGTTGACACCGCGCCGGCGCAGACTGCGAGCGCTCGATCCGGTCAGGATGAAACGTCGCTGCTCGGTTTCGATCAGCCGGTGGACCTCATTGAGGACCAGGGGCACACGCTGCACCTCGTCGAGCACGACCCAGTCATCGTGCCGCGGCGGAATCAGCTCGCGCAGCCGTTGGGGTCGAGTCAGCAGGTCGAGGTAGAGCGCGTGGTCGAGCAGATCGAGGTAGAGCGCATTCGGAAACCGCTGCTTGAGCCAGGTCGTCTTGCCGGTGCCGCGGGGGCCGAACAGGAAGAAGCTCTGGCCGCCGCTGGCCGGAGCGTCCAGTAACCTGGGATACATATTCCCATTTTACACAGATTATCGGGAGTATCGTTCTCTGATTACACGTAGATCGGCGGCTCCCGTCTACAGGGACCGCAGGGCGCCCTTCGCCAGCAGCACCGACAGCGCTCCCAGAAAATCTGGCAGGCTCACCGGCGGGCAGCGCCGGATGTACGCCTCGAAGAGGTCCGGCACCTGCCGGTGGTAGGGCGCCAGCTCGACCAGTCGGACGAGATCGACGTCCCGCAGATACCGCAGGCCGCGTCCGCCCGGCGGCCAGCCGGGCAGGACGAGCCGGTCCTGCAGCACCACCTCGCGGGTCGTCACCGCCGGCCGGGCCTCGATGCGGAGCTGGTCGCCCCGCCCGAGCCGGATGTCGGGCGCCTGCCGCAGGGTCTCGAACGCCGACAGCACCGCCGGGTCGCGCCGAAGCTGGTTGACGTCGACGTCGGTGTCGGCGGCCGGCTCGCCGATGTCGCCGCTGATCGCGCGGCCGGTCCAGAACGGATGCAGATGGCGGGCCGCCGCGTCGGCGAAGAACTGCGCCGACTGGCGGACCGAGGCGGCGTGCATCTCCTGCTCGCGCGCGTTGAACAGATCGAGCGCGACCCCGGCCAGCGTGGCGTTGGTCAACGACGTATGCACCACGACCGCCGCCAGCCAGGCGGACGCCAGCGCCTTCTTGACCCCGTAGGACGACAGCGGATCGATGAACGACGCCGCGTCGCCGACCAGCAGCACGCCCGGCCCGCCACAGGTCTGCGCGTGATAGAGGGAGGCGTCGCAGCCCCAGGCCGGTGTGTCCCGTGTCGCGCCGTCGAGCAGCCGGCGCAGCGCCGCGGTCTTGCCCACCTCGCGCTCGTAGCGGGCGCCGAGGGCGCGGGCCGAGCCGGAATCGGTGACCCGCGGGTCGACCATCACGGTGACATAGCGTCGCGTCGCCGTGACCGGGACCGACCAGGCCCACCCGTCGCCGTAGGTTTCGACCAGGGTATGGCTGGGGTCGTCCACATCCCAACCGTCCGGCTGCGTCCAGATGGCCGTCAGCGCCAGCGTGGTCCGGCCGGCATCGGGAATCCGAAATCCGCGGCGGGCCACGACCCCGGCCCGGCCCGAGCAGTCGAGCACGAAGGACGCTTCGACGACGACCGCCTGCCGGCGCTGCCCCTCGGTGACGTACTCGACCGTCGCGCTGGCCGGACCGGGCTGGCCGTGGTCCGGCGCGAGCTGTACGGCGCGCACCAGGGCGCCGTACAGCACGTCGGCCCCGGCATCGGCGGCGAGCCGCAGCAGCAGCGCGTCGAGGTCATGGCGCACCACCTGCCACCCGGTCGCCCCGTCGGCGAACGCGGCGGTCCGCACTTCGCCTTCCGCCCACCAGACCGTGTTGCCGGTGCTGGCCAGGAAGCCGGCGCCGTCGATCGCCGCCGTCACACCCAGCAGGTCGAACAGCTTCCGGCAACTGGGCGGCAGCGACTCGCCGAGCGAATGCGATCGGTCGGCGGTCCCGGCCAGCAGGCGGACCGAGTGCCCCCACGAGGCCAGCAGCCGCGCCGCGGCGGCCCCGGCCGGTCCGCCCCCGATGACGACCGCGTCGACGGTTGCGCTGGCCACCGCGTCATTGTGCCCCGAGCCGCCCCGGCGGGGCCATCCGGGGCCACCTGGGTCTCGCGGTCCGCTCCGCTTCCACTACAATCGCGCTGCGTGGTCGCGATCAGGAAGATCGCCCATTTCGCCGCGCAGGGGCACGCGTGCCATCAATGAACGCCTAAAGTGGCGCTCGCCGAGCAAAAGGGCGATCGCGACGCTCGCGGACACCCGCCGGGTCTCCGGTTATACGTCCCGAATCGTCCTTCGGGAACGTCAACTGACTGCTCACGGAAGGTTGAATTCTAGCGTCTGCTAGACGACGTTTCGCCAGTCGCGGCGGCATTGGTGGGTTGCGAGGGTAGCTGCACCGGCTGCAGTTGAATCTGTGGTGTCGGTGCCCAGTTCTTCACATACATCGTATCCAAATCAGAGTGAATGATCTTGCTTGCAGGACCCTTCTCGATGGCGATGGTCGCGAGGTGATAAAACGTCAGCACCGCCTCCTGTAATTCCTGGCTGGCCTCAAGGTCTTCCACGTCGAGCTCTTGCCCACGGGCCTCGTCACGGTCGATTCGACGCCCGTGGCTCTTGTGACTCGCGGCGTCGTTGAAATGTTTCGCGGCCTTTTTCGCCAGATCTCTCGCGTTTGGTTTCCCCGCAAACATGTACTGTTCCAGCCATTGCGCGACCATACGTTCGCCGTACTCAAGAGCATTTCTCGCCTCCTGTAGTAGCGCTGGCCCGAAGGTCTGGAGGATGGGAAACCAAACTCCCGCCGCCGCGGCGTCTTCGAGGATCTCCTTCTTGGCTTCCTCGAATTGATCCACGACGGCGCGCGCCGACTGCGCGCGCTGTCCCATCAAGAACTGCGGATCAATTGGACCAAGCTGACTTTGTCGGCCCATCACGATGCGATTGGCGGCCAAACTGATCATCGTGCCAGCCGACATGGCATAGGTCGGGACAATTACTTCGATGTCGTTGAACTTCGACCGCAGATACGCCACGATCGTCTCAGTGGCATTTGTGACTCCTCCAGGCGTATGGAGCACCAGTGTGAGGTTCCTACTCCACGTCATGCCGTACATGACGGACATGAACCCGTTCACGTCCTCGTGCGTGATTTGGAGGCGATCAGCGGGCGCCTGAGGTTTCTGCAGAAACGCCGAGCCATAGAAGATCACATGGCGGTTCCCGCGGAGCCGACCAATCTCCTGCAGGTGCTTCAGCGCCTCGGAGCGAACAAATTTGGAACGTGCCTCATCGGTGGGCAGGATCTCAAACTTGTCAAGCAACTGGTTCCAGGATGGCATTCGTCGTTGGTAATGCGCGGCCCTGGTCTACTTGTCGTGCCAGATAGTCAGTGAGAGAGGGAGATCCGGGGACGGCGGTACGTGGAGGGATTCAACAGGGGCAAATATCGCAGCGCTCCGGGTGACTGCCAAGTATTGCTCGTACTGTCGCTGAGCCACGGCGAGCCGTTCGAATACCTGTTCGTCATCGCGGCTTTTCGTCGTCGCGCGATCCTTGGTCGTGTCTGTCATTCGTGCTCCTCTTGATCCTGTTGTTCTTTGTCGCCGCCCGGGCGAGACCTGCGCAGATATGACAAACCACTCAACACGGCGACCGGATCCTGCCAATCCACGCCGTCGGCCCGACACGGGGATTACGATCCCCGCCCGAGCCATGCGTGCAGAGCATGATCGCATGGAGAGTTGATGTCAAGGTCAGATTCATACACTGAGGCGCTCGCCGAGCGCGCTTGCACCGGCGAGGCGGGGCCGGCGAAACGGTCGGCCTCCCACCCTCAACGTCACGAGGGAGACCAATCGAAATGCGATCCCTTCCGCGGCGGCCCCGGCCGGTCCGCCCCCGATGACGACCGCGTCGACGGCTGCGCTGGCCACCGCGTCATTGTGCCCCGAGCCGCCCCGGCGGGGCCAACCGGGGGCACCTGGGTCTCGCTGTCCGCTCCGCTTCCACTACAATCGCGCTGGTGCTCGATCCGCACTTTCGCCGCGCGCTGACCTACCTGCGGCCCTATTGGCGGCGGCTGACGCTCGTACTGCTGCTCAGCCTCGCGTCGACCGGGTTCTCGCTGCTCATCCCGCTGCTGTCGCAGCGGCTCGTCGACGACGCCATTCTGGGCGCAGACCGGGACGCCCTGCGGCTGGTCGTGCTGGCGTTCGTGGCGCTCACGGTGGTGGGCTTCGGGTTGAACGTCTGGAGCGGGCTGCGCTACACCCGGGTGTCGGCAGACATCCTGTTCGACATGCGGCTGGCGCTGTACCGCCATCTGCAAACGCTGTCGCCGCGCTACTACGCGCGCACCCGCTTCGGCGACATCATGTCGCGGCTGAACACCGACATCGGGGAGATTCAGCGGGTGGCGGCCGAGGTGGCGCTGGCCTGGGTGGGCAACGTGCTGTTTCTCGTGGGCTCGGTCGCCATGCTCGCGTATCTGGACCTGCGGCTGTTTCTGCTGGGCATCGCCCTTTTGCCGGTCAGCCTCTGGGCGCTGGTGCACTACCGGCGCCGGCTCGAGGGGCGGGTGGCGACCCTGCGCGAGCGCAGCGCCGACATCGGCAGCTTTCTGATCGAGACGCTGCAAGGGGTCAAGCTGGTCGTCACCTCGAACGCGCAGGAGCGCGAGGTCGGCCGCTTCCGGGACAGGAACAACCGCTTCATCGACGCGTTGATGGCGATGCAGTGGACGACCTACCTGTCGGGCGGGCTACCCGGGGCGGTGCTGTCGGGCTCGTCCGCCCTGGTGTTCTTCTACGGCGGCCTGCGGGTCATCGACGGCACGTTGACGCTGGGGACGCTGGTCGCCTTCCTGGCGTATCAGCTTCGGCTGTTCGGACCGATCCAGGCGCTGATGGGGCTGTACGCCAGCCTGGCGACGGTGCGGGTGTCGCTGGGCCGGGTGCACGAGATTCTCGACGTGGCGCCGGAGGTGGTCGACCCCGCGCAGCCGGCCTCCATAGCCGCCGTACGGGGTGAGGTGGAGCTCGACGGCGTCAGCTTCTCGTTCGAGCGCGGGACGCCGGTGCTCGAGCAGATCAGTCTGCGGGTCGCGCCGGGCGAGTGCGTCGCCATCGTCGGACCGAGCGGCGGCGGCAAGAGCACCGTCGCCGATCTCGTGCTGCGGCTGCTGGACCCGGATACGGGTGTCGTCCGGCTGGATGGACACGACCTGCGCACGCTGCGGCTGCAGGACCTGCGGGCGCAGGTGGCGCTGGTCGACCAGGAGCCGTCGGTCTTCCATGCGTCGATCGCCGACAACATCCGTTATGCGCGGCCCGAGGCGTCGGACGCGGAGGTCGCCGCGGCGGCCCGCGCCGCCGGCCTGGACGACTTCGTCGCGACGCTGCCGGAGGGCTACGACACCACGGTTGGCGAACGCGGGGCCGCGTTCTCGGCCGGGGAACGCCAGCGGGTCGCCGTCGCCCGGGCGCTGCTCGCCGACCCGGCCGTGCTGGTGCTGGACGAAGCCACGGCGGCGCTCGACCCGCGCTCGGAGCAGCGCGTGATCGACGGCTACGAAATGGTGATGCGCGGCCGCACGACGATTCTGATCACCCACCGCGCCGCCCTGGCCCGGCACGCTGACCGGGTGGTGGTGCTGGACGGCGCCCGCATCGTCGAAGAGGGCCCGCCGGCGCGGCTGGCGACCGGCGGCGGTCTGTTCGCCGAGCTGTTCGCCGGCGACGGAGCGAGCGCAACACCCGCCCTCAAGGCCGAGAGTGTCCGGGCGTCTCAGCGCCGGGTCTGAAACTGCTTGCTGAGGGCCAGACCCTGGCCTTGGTATGACGACCCTATCTTGCCGCCATAGATCTTGTCCGGCCGGGTCAGCAGCTTGCTGTACAGCAGCCGCCCGACCATCTGGCCGTCCTCGATGACGAACGGCACTTCGTGCGCGCGTACCTCCAGCACCGCCGGCGTGCCCTTCACCTCGCCGTTGACGCCATACCCGAATCCGGGGTCGAAGAATCCGGCGTAGTGAATGCGGTACTCCCCGATGGTCGGATCGAACGGCACCATCTCGGCGGCATAGTCCGGCGGCACGCTCACGCTCTCCTTGGACGCCAGAATGTAGAACTCTCCGGGGTCGAGGATGAGTTGCTTCGTCTCATCCGTGCGAATGGCATCCCAGAACTCGGCCGGCGGGTAGTGGTTGATTCTGGCGAGGTCGATCAGCGGCGCGTTGCGCCGCGCCCGGTAGGCCGTTGGCCGGCTGTCGCGCGTGCTGTCCAGATCGACGGAGATTGTGAGTCCCCTGTCGATGTTCGCCGTACCGGGATCGCCGTCGCCGCTCCACACGAGCGGTTCGTCCTCATGGAGCCTTTTTACGGCCGAGTCCGTCGCCGCCGACACCTTTTTCTTCAGGAACCGCAACTGGTTCAATCTCATGCCCGCGCTGACCGCGATCGTGAACGTACGGGGCACGATCTCCACGAAGAGGGGGCCGGTGTAGCCCTCAGCCACCCATTCGAACTCGTGCGCATAGTCGGTGATCAGGCGGGTGAACACGTCGAGGCGGCCGGTGGTGCTCTTGGGATTGGCCTTGGCGCTGACGGAGTCGGGCAACGCCAGGCTCTCCATGAGCGGGACGATGAAGATGCAGCCCTTCTCCATGATGACCGGCTTGGACAGGTCAAGCTCGGCCATCTTGTGCGCCTCGATCCTCTTGGAGACCGTGCACCGCTTGCCAGGGAGGAAGCTCGCACGGACGCGGTAGGCGAGCGGTCCGAGGCGGAGGTCGAGACTGGCCGGTTGGACCTGCTCGGGCGTGATCGCCGAGGTCGCTGTGACGCCACCTGCCTTGATGAGATCGCGGATGTCCTGCGAGGGGAAGATGCCGGCCTTCGGGGGCTGGGGTATCGCGAGATCCTCGAAGAGCGGTGCGGGTTGCGCGGCCTGACTAGGCACTCGTCCTCCGATTCCAGTGGGCGGGCGCTGGGCGCCTGACGCCACTGCGTGCGAATCGACCTGGATCCGCCGCTGTCGTGCGCGCGGCCCGCATGCCGTCCGCCGCGGTCATTTCGCCACGCGTGACGGTGTCTAACGTTGGCGGATGTTCCGGTGGCATGTTACAAGAAGCGGGCCTCGGCGCCGCGCGGCAAGGCGGCGCGCACGCGGCGGTTCGCATCTTAGCAGACCGTGGCAACACGCCGCGCCGCGCCGGGACCGGGGCGCCGCCCGGCTGGGTCGGCGCGACGAGGGAGCATGTCGGGCACCGGATTGCCGGGCCCTGTGAGCACGCGGAGATGACAACCGAGCCGCTGCGGGTGGCGGTCATCGACAGTGGCGTGAACCCGGCCCATCCGCATATCGGTGCGGTGTCCGGAGGCATCGCGATCGCGGCCGGCGGGCCGACGGCCGGCGGCTACCTCGACCGGATCGGGCATGGCACCGCGGTCGCGGCCGCCATCCGGGAGCGCGCACCCGGTGCGGACCTGCTGGCCGTGAAGGTGTTCCATCACCAGCTCTCCGCGTCCATCGACACGCTCGTGGCCGGTATCGACTGGGCCGTCACCGCCCGGGCCGACCTGATCAACCTGAGTCTCGGCACGGCGAATCCGGAACACGCGGGCGTGCTGCGGGAGGCGGTGGCGCGGGCGGCCGACGCCGGGGCGCTGCTCGTCGCCGCCGGCGCCCATGACGGGGTGGACTATCTGCCGGGGAGTCTGCCGGGAGTGGTGCGGGTCGAGCTTGACTGGGCATGCCCGCGGCTGGCGGTCAGGGTGACATCCGACGCCGCCGGCGCCGCCGTCTGCCGCGCCGCCGGATACCCGAGGCCGCTGCCCGGTGTGCCGCCCGAGCGGAACCTGAAGGGCATCAGCTTCGCAGTGGCGAACGTGACCGGGGTGCTGGCCCGCGAACTGACGGGCGGGTCGCGCCCGACCTGCGCACAGGCGGTCGATCTGCTCCGGCGCGCCGGCCCCGGTGCGACGGGAGGGTCGACCGAAGGTCGCTAATCTGACTGCGCCGCGTTGCGCGTGTTCGCGAGATGGGCCAGCTTGCGGCGGTAGATGTGCATGCTGTGGCTTTCGACCGGCACGAACATGCTCTTGGCCACATGCCTCCACATCCACACCACTCTATCCATCGCCGGCGGATTCGAGAGCAGGCGCACGTCCGTGAACCGGCCTTCACCGACATCGCTCAGATACCGCACGTCTCCGACGTGCCTGTAGCCGTTCAGCGTGTCCAGGGATGCCTCGATCCGATCACACACGGACGACACCGCGGGGAGGAATCCGGTGAGCCACGACAGCCCCTTGGCGACGAGTGTCAGCACCGTCATGATGGCGCCCGGGGGGACTCTCGGGACCACATCGCTGGAGTTGACGACCCGGTACACCGGAGTCTTGAGGCCGCGGAAATACTCGTAGTTGCCGACCCTGGGCGCACCGAAGGTATAGCAGGCGCCATTCACATTGGGCGCCACCAGTCTGGTGGCCAGCAGGGCCAGGGCGCCGCCCAGCGAATGCCCCGTGATGAACAGGGGCAGCGGCCGGCCGTCTGCCTGCGCATCCGGGCGGCCGAGAATCTCTTCGACGACCTGCTGCACCGTCCTGCCCGTGTCGTCCGTGTGGCGTGTGAATGCCACCAGGAACCCCGTATGGACCCTGGCCGGGCCCGCCACGGTGGGTGCGCAGCGCGCGTCCGTCAGCCAGTCGGAGACCTTCTTTTCCGTGCCCCGGAAGGCAAGCACCAGATAGGGCGGTTCGGCGGCGGCGATCCGCTTGCAAACGAAGCCCTGGGTGTCGCCGACGTTGATGACGTCCAGCAGTGCGAATCCGGAGTTGTGGAGGACCGTGGTCAGGGCGGTCAGGCTCAAGCGGCGTGTGCTCACCACATCGGCGGCGAACCGGTCCAGCAGCTCGCGAATGGTGGCATCCGTCTTCGACTCCAGCGCCAGCACGCGCGCCACGGCATCGTTGACGACGTCGCTCTGGTCTTCGAACCGATGGTAGGCCAGGTCGGACATCTCGGCGAGCACGTACGCCATCCGGTCGCTGTACGCCGGTCTGGCCATTGGCGGCGACAGGAGCTTCGCGTCCGTGAAGTAGCGGCCGATCGCGGGTGGTGACGACTTCGGCCGGCGGAGGTAGGCGTGGATGGCAGTGCCGACGGCCGGCACGGCGAGCGCGACGAAGTAGGGCCAGTAGGCGCCGGCGAACTCCAGGACGTTGGTCACGACCTCTGCATCCACGTCGTCAGAAGGACAGCCGGCCGAGCACGTCGATGCGGTTGTCCGTATCGAAGCCCGGGAAGTTCTGGCGCGCCGCGGACACTTCCATGTCGAGCGCCTGGATCGCCCGTTCAGCCAGGTTCAGGCGGATGCCTGACCGCGCGCGCTGGCCCGCTCCCACATCGAACTCGCCGAACGCGGTCAGCAGGCCGCCCAGACGGGGCGCCGCGATGCCGTAGCCCACCGCCCCGTCGATCGCCGACTGCTGGACCGGCATGCCGTACAACGTGCGCTGCAACGCCTGATCGCGCCAGAGCGCCTCGACGCCGCCACCCTGTGCGCCGGCGCCCCAGCGGGGCGACAGCGCGAGCGAGAGACCCAGGCCGTCCGGTGACGCGGCGTAGCGCGCCGTCACGCTCGCGCCGTGCTCCCGGTAGCCGTCCGCGGAATGCAGCGCCATCGTGCGGGCGAGCGCCTCGACCGCCCAGCCCGACGGCAATCCGTATCGCACGCCGCCCGCCACCTCGATGCCCGCGCCGGTCTGCCCTGCGCCGCCGTCGGCGCGCCCGCTCGCCTGGACGAAGGGACGCACCTGGCGCCCCGCGTATTCGGCCTCCACGCCCGCGCGCACCTGCTGCACGGAGAGCCGCCGCCTTGCCAGCGGCCCCACCGTGCCCTGCGTCTTCAGGTGCACGATTCCGAGGTCGCCCACTGTCGAGACCCGCAGGCCGTCGCCCCGCACGAGACCGCGCCGCCAGCCGGCCGTCCCCAGCAACAGCCGGTAACTGGCGGACGTCGACCCCGCCGCACCGGGGCGGGTGTGCCTGGCGTTGCCGACGCCGCCGCCGAACGCGCCCCAGACCTCGTCGCCCGCGGCCGATGTCCAGCGCACATAGGGATACAGGCTGTTCAGGCTCGTGTGCAGGCTGCCCTCGCCGCTGGCGCGCTCGCTGGCGAAGACGTAGTCTCCACTGGCGCGGGTCAGCGCGGCGGTCACCCCGCCGGTCCAGGCATCGGACACCCTGCCGTCAACGCCCAGATAGACACTCTTCACGGCGCCGTCATACCGCCCGGCCTCCGGCGTGCCGCGGAACCACTGCATGTCGGTCGAACCCCACACCGCCCCCGTCGTCGACGGCGCCTCGCCGTCCGCCTGGGCGGCCGCACCACCGCCGCCGAGCGGCAGTAAGAAGTCGTGCCCCCACAGGAGCGGGTCGAGCCGTGACGTCCCCGCGCCCCCGCCACCGCCAGCGGCTGGCGCACCCAGCGGCGCACCGCGCGAGACGCCGCCCGGCCCGGCGAGACCGCCCGCGCCGAAGACCGTGCCCGCGGTCAGCCCGCCGGCGGCTGCCCCGGCGGCGCCACGGAACGTGGAGAACCCGAGCGCCGCACCGCCCGCCGACCGCGCCGCGGCGCCGGGTGTCCGGCCCGGCGCCGATCTGAATCGGCCGGTGATGGCGCCCCTGACGCTGGCGAGCGTGTTTCTGCCCATCGCCGCCAGGATGTCGTCTATCAGATCGGCTTCTGCCGCGTCGGTCGTCACCGTCACGGTGAATGTCTGCGCCGCCTCGCCAGCGCTGTTCCGCGCCGTCACCGTCACTGTCACGACGCCTTCAACGACCGGGGCCACCGTGACCACGCCGACCCCGGCGGCCACCCGCGCCACGGCGGGACCCGACGATTCCGCCGCATAGGTCAGATTCGTGCCACCAAAGGCGCCGGTCAGGTCCACCTCGTGGGGCGGCTGCCCCACGACCAGCGTCAGGTCGTCGAGACGTCGCAACACCGCCGGCGCCACGTCCAGCACCGTCACCCCGAACGTCTGCGTCGCCTCGCCCGCGGTGTTGCGGGCCGTCACCGTCACGGTCGCCGTGCCCACGCTCGCCGGCGTCAGCGTCACCACGGAACCCGTGACAGTCACCGTCACGGACGGGTCGAAGGATACTGCCGCATACGTCAGGTTCGTGCCCGTGAAAGCGCCCGCGACCTCCACGTCGTGCGGCGGCTGTTCCACCAGCAGCGTCACGTCGTCAAGACGGCCCACGGCCGCCGGCGCGACGTCCTTGACCGTCACCTCGAATGTCTGCGTCGCCTCGCCCGCGCTGTTCCGGGCCGTCACCGTCACGGACGCCGCGCCCACGCTCGCCGGCGTCAGCGTCACCACGGCACCCGTGACAGTCAACGTCACGGACGGGTCGGAGGATACTGCCGCATACGTCAGGTTCGTGCCCGTGAAAGCGCCCGCGACCTCCACGTCGTGCGGCGGCTGTTCCACCAGCAGCGTCACGTCGTCAAGACGGCCCACGGCCGCCGGCGCGACGTCCTTGACCGTCACCTCGAATGTCTGCGTCGCCTCGCCCGCGCTGTTCCGGGCCGTCACCGTCACGGACGCCGCGCCCACGCTCGCCGGCGTCAGCGTCACCACGGCACCCGTGACAGTCAACGTCACGGACGGGTCGGAGGATACCGCCGCATACGTCAGGTTCGTGCCCGTGAAGGCGCTCGCGACCTCCACGTCGTGCGGCGGCTGTTCCGCCAGCAGCGTCACGTCGTCAAGACGTCCCACGGCCGCCGGCGCCGCGTCCTTGACCGTCACCTCGAATGTCTGCGTGGCCTCGCCCGCGTCGTTGCGCGCCGTGACCGTAACGGTCGCCGTCCCCACCGTCACAGGCGTCACCGTCACCACCGATCCCGTCACCGTCACCGGCGCCACGCCCGGATTCGACGATGCCGCCGTGTATTCCAGGAATCGGCCCTCGAAGGCATTCCCGACCCGCACCAGGTGCGGCGGCTGTCCCAGCACCAGGTCCAGGTCGTCGAGACTGCCTACCGGCCTCGGGGCCCCCGGATTCCGCACCGTCACGTCGAACGTCTGCGTCGCGGTGCCCCCACTGTTCGACGCCGTCACCGTCACCGTGGTCATGCCGAGCGCCACCGGCGTCACCGCCACCACCGACCCTGACACCACTACCGACGCTATGCCCGGATTCGACGAGACCGCCGTGAATTCCAGGTAGTCGCCCGTAAAGGCGCGCGCGACCTGCACCGGGTGCGGCGGCTCTCCCAGCTCCAGCTCCAGGTCGTCGAGAGTTCCCACCGCCTGCGGGGCGTCCGGATTCCGCACCGTCACGTCGAACGTCTGCGTCGCGGTGCCCCCACTGTTCGCCGCCGTCACCGTCACCGTTGTCATGCCCAGCGACTCCGGCGTCACCGTCACCACCGACCCCGCCACCACCACCGACGCTACGCCCGGGCTCGACGATGCCGCCGTGAATTCCAGGTAGTCGCCCGTGAAGGCGCGCGCGACCTGCACCGGGTGCGGCGGCTGCCCAAGCACCAGCTCCAGGTCGTCGAGACTCCCCACCGCCTGCGGGGCCCCGGGATTCCGCACCGTCACGTCGAACGTCTGCGTCGCGGTGCCCGCGCTGTTCGTCGCCGTCACCGTCACCGTCGCCGCGCCCGCCGACACCGGCGGCACACTGACCACCGACCCCGACACCGTCACCGACGCCGCGCCCGGGTTCGACGATGCCGCCGTGAAATCCAGGTAGTCGCCGCTGAAGGCGCGCGCGACCTCCACATCGTGCGGCGGCTCCCCGACCTCCAGCTCCAGGTCGGCGAGACTCCCCACCGCCTGCGGGGCCCCGGGGTTCCGCACCGTCACGTCGAACGTCTGCGTCACCTGGCCCGCGCTGTTCCGCGCTATTACCATCACCGTCGTTTCGCCCGCCGACACCGGCGTCACCGTCACCACCGACCCCGACACCGTCACCGACGCCACGCCCGAGTTCGTCGAGACCGCCGTGAATTGCAGGTATTCGCCGGTGAAGGCTCCCGCGACCTCCACATCGTGCGGCGGCTGCCCCACCTCCAGCTCCAGGTCGTCGAGACTTCCCACCGCTTGCGGGGCCTCCGGATTCCGCACGGTCACATCGAACGTCTGCGTCGCGGCGCCCGCGCTGTTCGTCGCCGTCACCGTCACCGTCGTCATGCCCACCGACAACGGCGTGACCGTCACCACCGACCCCGACAGCGTCTCCGACGCCCTGCCCGGGTTCGACGAGACCGCCGTGAACACCAGCGCTTCGCCCGTGAAGGCGTTCGCGACCTCCACATCGTGCGGCGGCTGCCCCAGCACCAGCGTGATGTTGTCGAGACTCCCCACCGCCTGCGGGGCGTTCGGATTCCGCACGTTCACGTCGAACATCTGCGTCGCCTGGCCCAGGTCGTTCTGCGCCGTCACTGTCACCGTCGTCATGCCCACCGACAACGGCCTCACACTCACGACCGACCCCGACGTCGTCACCACCGCCACGCCCGAGCTCGACGATGCCGCCGAATAGGTCAGGTCATCGCCCGCGAAGGCGTCCGCGACCTCGACCGGGTGCGCCGGTTGCCCGACCAGCAACTCCAGGTCGTCGAGACTCCCCACCGCGCTCGGGGCCGCCCGCTCGCGCACCGTCACCTTGAACGTCTGGTCCACGTCGCCGCCGCCGTTCTGGGCCGTCACCGTCACGGTCGTCATCCCGACCGCGATCGGCGTCACCGTCACCACCGACCCCGACACCGATACCGTCGCCACGCCCGGGTTCGACGAGACCGCCGAATACATCAGCAGATCGCCCGAGAACGCGTCCTCGACCCCCACCGGGTGCGGCGTCTGTCCCTTCACCAAGGTCACGTCGTCGAGACGCCCCACCCGCCGCGGGGCGTCCAGGCGTGGGTTCCGCGCCGTCACCGAGAACTCTTGCTGTGCGCTGTTGGTGCCGTTGGTCGCGGTCACCGTCACCGTCGTCATCCCGGGTGCGACGGGCGTCACCGTCACCACCGACCCGGAGACCGAGACCGTCGCCGCGGCCATGTTCGACGACACCGCCGAATACCTCAGCAGGTTGGGATAGGTACTCTTGAACTTGTCCGCGACCTCCTCCTGGTGCGGCGGCTCCCCCACCACCAGTGTCAGGTCGTCGATAGTCCCCATCGGCATGACCATCAAGCCCGACCCACGGATCACCGTTGGAAGCTCGGGTGTTCCGCCGAAGACGTCATCGGCGGCGGTGCGCAGCGGGGTCGTGCCGGGGTCCTGCGCCTGCGCGACGCCGCCAACGCCGAGCGCGGCAACCGCGAGCAGCGCCCTTACCGCATGCCCTAGCAGCCCGTGGCAGAAGGGGCTGATTGTCAATCGAGAATCGCGTGTCCGTATTGGCGTGTCGCCGGACCATCCCACGACGAATCCGGCCGATCATGGCGCTCCGGGGCCCAGAAGCGCCGTATACGCCCCCAGCAGCCGCTCAGGAGGCCGATCAGCGCGCCAAGACGCGCCGCCGCGCGGCCCTGGAGGCTCCGCGGCGTGCCCACACCCGTCAAGTGCCGCATGAGCAACCCGAGATTGACGCCGCAGACCTGGACGAGCAGCCGTTTCAGGACGTTGGGATGCCCGCGCAGATGCACGCGGCGCATCCGGCCGGTCTCGTAGAGATGCGCGTTGGGCCGTTCCACCAGCTCGCCCCGCTGCCGCAGCAGCCGTTTCCCGCGTGCGCCTCGGATCCGCCGGCGGTTGGCATACACCGCGTCCCGCGCGGCCGCCTGGCCCTTCCAGTGCCGTCGGCCGCGGTCCGGCTCCGAGACGTAGCTGCGGACGCCGATGGCCGCAAACCCGACCATCGTCTCGTTACTGTGATACCCCTTGTCGGCCACGACCTCCGCGATGCCCGGCGCGCCGACCGCCTCGACCTGCTCGGCAGCCGTGACGAGCGTGTCGACCAGGGTCGTCGTGTCGCCCGCACTCGCGTCCTGCACCGTCACGCCCACGATGGCGCCTGTTTCCAGGTCGACCGCATGCTCGGCGGTGTGCGCCAGATGCGTGCGGCCGTCCTTCATCTTGGCGATCTTCGCGTCCGGATCGTGCGGGTGGGTCCAGTCCGCGTTCGAGCCCTTCTTCTTGCGGGTCCGGTCGAACCGGGCCAACTCGGCGCGCGTCGGCGTCGAGAGGCCGGACGCCTCGGCCAGCCGGGTCAGAAATGCGTCGTAGCTCTCGCCCGTGTCCCGTCGCACGATGCTCCGCATCGCCGCATTGGCTTCCAGCGTCGTGGCATCGATCCCCACCGTGCGCCCCACCACCAGCGAGGCGTCGGCCAGTCGCTGCAACACCCAGGTAAACACCGCCTGGTGGGTCTCGAGGTCAATCAGGCGACGGGTGCGCGACAGCGTCGAGTGGTCCGGCGGGGCCTCGTGGAGGGCGAAGTCCAGAAACGTGCGAATGCTCAGAGAGTCGGCGGCGCGCCACGCGATTGCCCGTTCCGAATCCAGCCCTTCGAAGTAGCCGAGCAACAGCAGCCGGAAATACCGGCCCGGCGCCAGACTCGGCCGACCGACCCCGTCCGCGTAGAACGATGCGCACTGCGCTTCCACGAACGCATCGAACCCCGCCTCGTCGAGCACCCGATTCAGCCGCTCGTAAAACGGGTGCCCCGCGCTCTTCGGCAGATCCGCCGTGGGCACCCACATCGTCGCTTGCCGCGTTCGACCGCGGCTTGTCCCCATCGCCATGCACGACAGTGTAGGACACAGGACCGATCATGTCGATCCCTGGAATGGGGGACTTTCACCACGGGCTGCTAGTCCCCTTGATCTTTGATTTCTTCAAAAAGTCGTTGGTCATCTGGGGCCACCGTGGACTTGAACGGTGCGCTGTCCGAACCGCTTCACCTTCGCGAGGATCTCGTCGGCTGTTTTCGTCCACTTGAAGGGCTTGCCCTCGTCATTGTGGGCGTCCACGTAGGCGGAGATGGCGTGGCGCAGCGCGTGCGTGCTGGAATGTGAGCCGCGCTTGAGGGCGTGTTCGGTGAGGAGGCCAAAGAACCGCTCGACGAGGTTGAGCCAGGCGGAGTAGGTTGGCGTAAAGTGGAACTGGAAGCGCGGGTGGCGGGCCACCCATCGTTTGACCAGCGGGGACTTATGCGCCGAGAGATTGTCGAGGATCACGTGGACGGTGAGGGTGGGGTCCACCCGCTTGTCGATCTCGCGCAGAAAGCTCACGAAATCCCTCGACCGATGCTGCTTCTTGGTTTGCGCCACGACCTGGCCGGTCGCGACGTTGAGCGCCGCGAAGAGGTCCACCGTGCCATGGCGGATGTAGTTGTGCGTCTGGCGTTCGGGCCGACCCATGTCCATCGGCAGGATCGGCTGCGCTCGCTCGAGGGCTTGAATCTGAGGCTTTTCGTCGAATGACAAGACAACGGCGTGGTCGGGTGGATTCAGGTAGAGGCCGACAATGTCCCGCACCTTCTCGATGAACAGCGGGTCGTCGGAGATCTTGAACGATTCCACGATATGCGGCTGCAACCCGAAGGTGCGCCAGATGCGGCCCACGGTGGAGGCGCTGACGCCAGCGCGCTCCGCCATCTTGCGGGTGCTCCAGTGGGTCCGTCCCTTCGGCTTACTTTCCAACGTGGCGACGAGGATCGACTCGACATCCGCATCGGACAGTGTCCGGGGGGCTCCGGGCTTGGGCTCGTCATACAGCGCATCCACGCGACCTGTCGTAAACCGCTGCCGCCACTTGCCGACCGTCACATTCGAACAGCGCAGTTTCGCCGCGACCGCCACGTTCGATTCGCCACGCGCGCACCTCAGGACGATCTTCGCCCGCAAGGCCACATGCCGATTCGTTCTGGCGCGCCTGGCGAGCCGCTCAAGTTCTCCTCGCTCCACGGCGGTGACTTCCAATCTCGCTTTGGGCCGACCTGTTCTTGCCATGCCGCCCAATACATCACACTCGGCACACTTCTTAAAGCTTTTTCAGACACAGGGGACTAGCAGCCCGTGGGTGGTTCCCGCGGAATGGTCCGATGGCGCGCTGGTGCGAGAGGAGGTTTGGGCCGCGGCGGGGGGGAGAGGGGTTTGGGAGACAGCTACCAATCGAACGACGTCAGGGTCGGACGCGCTGCAAGGAATCTGGTGCATAGTCATGTCAGACCGGGCGCGGTCCTCCACAACTCGCCGCTACCCCCTGCCTGATCACGGCACCGGGTGCGGGCCCTCCAGACAGCACGTCTTTCGATTTTTCCGGATGGACCAAAGAGAGGAGCAGACGCGGCGCGAGCACGACGGACGCCACCATATCACAGACTTTCCCATTTCAGCATGGTTTCGCACAGCCCGTTGTTGCCAGCGTCGATCGCCGGTTCATCCGCCCTCGATCTTGCGTGTCAGGGCAGGGATGCGGCCGAGCATTCTGGCGTAGAGCGCGAGTTGCGCGCGGTGGTATTCCTCGTGTGCGACGCCGTGGTGCATCCAGGTCAGACGCGTGCCGTACCGGCCGTCGAACCGGCGGACCTGTTGCAGCATCTGCACTTCACCCGCGTCCCGGATCCGCCGGGCGCCGACCTGAAAACTGCGTCGCAACAGTTTCAGCCAGTCGCTCCGGGGCCGACGCCCCGCCACGTCGCCGGCGTAGTGCCGGATGAACTCGGGGAAGCTCAAGCGGGTGAAGTCGGCCGTCGGCCGGGTCAGCTCGTGGGTCCACATCTGTGCGGTCTCGATGATGTGCGCGACCAGTTCGGCCACGGACCGCGCCTCGGGGGCCGGGCGGAAGTCGTAATCCGAGGCCTGGATACCTCTCGCCTCGTCGATGACGCCCCGGCGCGCGCCGTCCCAGGCGTCGATCGCTTCCTCAAGGAGTGTCTTGGGCGGCATGCCGAGTCTCCAGCGGCGCTCGCAACGCGGTGGCGCCGGTCAGGTCAGTGTCGGGAGCAAGCGGGGAACCAGCCGCGCCTGCACCGTCTGTTCGAACCCGTAGGCGATGCGGATGAGTGTCGGCTCGCTCCAGGCGCGGCCGAAGAATGACACGCCGACCGGCAGCCCGTGCACGTCGCCCGCCGGCACCGTGATGTTCGGATAGCCCGCCGCCGCCGGGTATCCCGAGCTGCTGCCGCCGAAGTGATCGCCATTGACCAGGTCGGTCACCCAGGCGGGGCCGCCGGTCGGGCCGACGATGGCGTCGAGCGCGTGCTCGTCCATCGTGCGGTCGATGCCCTCGCTGCGCGACAGGCGGCGCGCGGCGGCCAGGGCTTCGAGGTAGCGCGGTTCGGACAGCGGCCCCTTCGCCTCGGCGGCCAGCAGCCGTTCCTGACCGAAGTACGGCATTTCGGTGTCGGCGTGGCGCTCGTTGAAGTCGATGAGGTCGGCCAGCGACCGCACCTCGGCGGCGGGCCCGCGGGCGCCGAGATAGGCGTTCAGCCCAGCCTTGAACTCGTACAGCAGCACTTCGGTTTCGGCGGCGCCCAGACTGGTCTCCACGCCCGGCGCGGCGGGACGCCCGCTGGGCCGCAGGTCGACCGGGTCGACGATCACCGCGCCGGCCGAGCGCAACGCCTCGACGGCGGTCTCGAACACCCGGTCGACGCCCGCATGGAACCCCAGAAAGGGGCGGGCGATGCCGAGGCGCACGCCCTGCAGCCCGCCGGCCTCGAGAAACGGCGTGTAGTCGCTCAGACCGCGGGCGCCGCTGTCGGCGGTGGCCGGGTCTGCGGGGTCCGCACCGGCAATGACGCCCAACACGACCGCGGCGTCGCGCACCGTCCTGGCCATCGGGCCGGCGGTGTCCTGCGTATGCGAGATGGGGATCACCCCGGTGCGGCCGACCAGCCCCACCGTCGGCTTGATGCCGACGATGCCGTTCGCCGAGGAGGGGCACACGATCGATCCGTCCGTCTCGGTGCCGATCGCCACGGCGCACAGATTGGCCGAGACGGCGACCCCGGACCCTGAACTCGACCCACACGGATTGCGGTCGAGCACGTAGGGATTGCGGCACTGCCCGCCGCGTCCGCTCCAGCCGCTGGAGGAGCGGGTCGACCGGAAGTTCGCCCACTCGCTGAGGTTCGCTTTCCCGAGCAGCACCGCGCCGGCGGCGCGCAAGCGGGCCGCGACGCTCGCATCCCTCGGCGCCACCCAGCCCTCGAGGGCGAGGGACCCCGCCGTCGTGGTCATCCGATCGCTGGTGTCGATGTTGTCCTTCAGCACGACCGGCACGCCGTGCAACGGGCCGCGCGGCCCCCGAGTCTGCCGCTCGCGGTCCAGCGCATCGGCCTGGAAGACGGCATCAGGATTCGTCTCGATCAGGGCGCGCAGGGCGGCTCCCTCGAGATTGAGCTGCGAGATGCGTGTCAGATACGCCTCGGTGATCGCGCGCGCCGTCCAGGCCCCGCTGGCCATGTCCTCCTGCAAGGCGCCGATGGTGGTCTCCTCGAGGGGGAACGCGTCTGGTGTAGAGGCGGGCGGCGCCGCATCAGGCGCCGGCGGCGGCGCGGGTCCGCAGGCGATCGGGCCAGCCGCCGCGAGCGCGCCCCCGACGGCCGACGCACGGAGGAAGTTGCGGCGCGACACGCCCCGCCGGACATCCGTCATCATCTGCTCCCTGGTCCCCATGCCGGTACCCTCGGCTTTCTGATGCCCACCACGGACTGCTACGGCACCGTGATCTGCAGTGGAATGACCGTCATAGGAGCCCGTGGTGAAACCGCGCGTGGCACCGAGACCGGCGAGGCGCCCGCGTGGCAAGGCGCGACGAGGGCGCATATTGGGCATATGCAACCGAGGAGCAACGCGGTCCACGCGGGATGCATCGCCGGTCGAATGCCGCGGGGCTTTTGCCACGGGCTCATAGGGTCCCTCCTCTTCGTGCGTGCATGCGCGGTGCTGGTCAGCTTACCTCAGACGCCGGCATGACGGACAGGCCGCATACGGATAGGCCGGATCGCGCGCAGGGCGCTCAGGCGGGCACGGGCGGCGCCCCGGGGTGCCGCATCGCGGCGGCGCAGACGGCGCCCGCGCCCCCGACGAGCATCAGCCCCACGAACGGGATGGCGTAGCTGCCCGTCGCGTCGAACGCCACGCCGGCCAGCCACGGCCCCAACCCGCCGAACACCCCGGTGATCGTCATGCGTATGCCGGCGGTCACGGCGAAGGCGTGGCGGCCGAAGAAGTGCGAGAACACCACCGGGATGCTGATATACGCCATGCCGAACCCCACGCCGATCAGCGTGACCGCCAACAGGGCGAGCGCAGGGTCGGCCGCCAGCAGCAGCGCCCCGGCGCCCAGCCCCTCGACTGCGAGCGCGACCGCCAACGCCCATTGCGGCGAGACCCAGTCGCCGGCCGCGCCCAGCAGCCGGCCGCCGATGGAGATGAGCGCCATCGTGCCGACCAGACCGATCGCGGCCGACTCGGCGTGGCCGAGATCCGTGAGGTGCAATGTCAGATGCGCGACCGCGGTGTTGAACGGCGCCGAATAGGCGACGCCGCACACCAGCATCAGCATGAACTGCGGCGTGCGGATGGCCTGGGCGGCGGTCCAGCGGTCGGCGACCGCGGCCAGCGGGGCGGCGCCGGGGGTGTCTCCTGCGACGGGCGGCGCCGACCCGTCCCGCACCTGCCCCATCGATTCCGGCGTCTCGCGGACGAACACGCCGGCGACCAGCGCCAGCACCGCCGAGATGGCCGCGATGCCGATCCACCCGGTCCGCCAGTCGTAGTGCGCGAGCACCCAGGTGTCGACCGGCGCGACGAGCCGGCCCACGAGGCCCCCGAACGCGAAGATGATCCCGATGACCAGCGCGCGGCGGCGAAGAAACCAGTTCTGGCCCAGCGTCTGGGCCGGGACGATGGTGGAGAAGCCGATGCCGATGCCGCCCAGTATCGAGAACCCGATGTAGCAGTCGAGCACGCTGCCGGCGTTGCCGAGCACCAGCAGCCCCGCCGCCGTCGTGCAGAACCCGGCCGCCATCACGCTGCGCAGCCCGACGCGCGCGATGGCCAGACCGACGAAGACCCCCACGCACTGGAACAGCACGTTGAACAACCCGAACACGCCGCCGATGTCGCCCCGGTCGACCCCCAGGTCGGTGATGATGCGGGGGGCGAAGATGCTCCAACTGTAGTACATCGGCGACATGCCGAACCCGTAGCAGAGCCCCGCCACGAGCACGATCAGCCAACCGTAGAAGAAGGGGGGACGCATGCCGCGCTAGCGATCGACGCGGGGAAGCGGCTTGCGGGGCAGCCGTTCGTCGCGCATGGCGGTCCGGTAGGCGAAGATCGCCGCCACGACGGCCATCTGTTCGACGTCCTCGCGCTGCACGCGGTCGACGACGTCCATGTTCGAGTGATGGGTGCGCGAGTTGTATTCAAGCCGGTCCTGGATGAACTGGAAGCCGGGCAGACCGACCGCATCGAACGACACATGGTCGGTGCCGCTCACCCGCCGCGGTCCCACGGTGGTCACGCCCAGATCGCCCATCGACGCGATCCACTCCTCGAATATCGGGGCGGCGGCGTGGTTCTCCTGCAGCCAGATGCCCCGCAGCCGTCCAGCGCCGTTGTCGAGGTTGTAGTAGGCGGAGAGCGTCTCGTGGGCCGGCGTCAGCTCGATCGTGGCCGTGTCGCCGAAATGGCGTCGGACATACTCGCGCGAGCCGAGCAGACCCTGCTCTTCCGCGCCCCAGAGCGCCAGCCGGATGGTGCGCCGCGGACGCGAGCCGACCGCCTGCAGAATGCGCATGACCTCCATCATTGCGGCCACCCCGGCCGCGTTGTCGGTCGCGCCGGTTGCCGCATGGGTGGTGTCGAAGTGCGCGCCGATCATCACCACCTCGTCCGCGAGGTCGCCGCCCGGCAGCTCGGCGATCAGGTTGAACCCGTTCAGCGCCTGGTCGGCATCGCGTTCCGGGTGGAACAGGGTCTCGACGTGCAGCTCCACCCGCACCGGGATCTCTTTCTCCAGAATGCGGACCATGCGGTTGTAGTGTTCGACGGCGAGAGTGACCGCGGGAAGGGCGGGGCCGGCGTCCTCGTTTCGCGACCCGCCCCGGCCGACGAAGATGGTGCCGCCGTCGGTGCGCTGCGTCCGGGCGGGGAGAGCGCTGCCGGCGGTCGTCATGAATGCGTCGCTGCCCCGATCGAGCACTGCGACCACGCCTTCCTCCAGATAGAACTGCCGGAGCAGCGTCGTAAACGGGGGACCGCTGCGACGGACACGCGGGGACCTCGGAGTCGGCACCAGGGTGCGGGCCGCCTCGGCGAGCTGCGCGTCGCTCATCCGCAGCACGATGTCGCCTTCCAGCATCTGCACGTCGCGCGCCGGTTGCGGCAAGACGATCTTGCCGCGCAGGGCGCCGCGGTAGGTGTCGAAGTCGTCCGGGGTGCTGATGTCGATCCGCACCACCTCGGCCGTCACGGCGCCGCCGGTGCCCGGCGACCAGGACTTGGGGTAGCCGATGATCGGCATCACCTGCGGTTCGATCATGTGGGCGTGGAACCGCACCAGCGACCAGCCGCGGCCGAACGCGAACCGCTCTTCGTGGACGTTCGCCAACCCCCAGGACCGCAGCCGATCTGCCGCCCAGGCGCCGGCCTGTTCGATGGCGGGCGTGCCGCTGACGCGCGGACCGTAGACGTCACTCAGCCAACTGATGTGGTCCATCGCCTGCGACCGGGAGAACCCCTCGGTGCGGATGGCGTCCAGGGTGGCCCGCAGGGCGGTCGGATCCGCCGACTGGGCGGACGCGGCGGGGGCGATCGAGAGCAGCAGGGCGCCGGCCGTCAGCAGCGCGCGAGGCGTCAAGGACATCGACACTGTTGATCCTTTATCACGTCTGTCACGTCGCAACCCGCAACCCTGTCGATCGAGCGGCGCGCGGGGGCGGCGGCCTGCGCGCTCAGACGCCTGTGGCCCGGATGATCTTCACCACGTCCAGGAAGATCAGACGCCCGTTCCCCGGATGATCTGCACCACGTCCAGGAAGATCAGACGCCCGTTCCCCGGATGATCTGCACCACGTCCAGGAAGACCGGTTCGACGGCGACGTCGGCGAACCCGGCCTGGCGCACGTTCTCCTCGGTGTCGCGGTTCAGCGCCGGTCCCACCCGGCTCATCAGCGGCGTCATCAGATCGAGCATCAACCCGAAGGGAAAGATCCGGCTGCCGGTGTGTTCGAACATCCCGAGCGGACCGCCCGGTTTCAGCACGCGGCGCAACGCCCGCAGCGCCTCGATCGGGTTCGGCACCGAGCAGAACGTGCAGGAGGTGAAGACCTGGTCGAAGGTCGCCTCGGGGTAGTCGAGGTCGTGGACGTCGAGGTGGCGTAGTTCGAGCCGGCCGTCGTAGCGCGCGGCCCGCGGACGCGCCCGCGCCAGCATGCGATCGCTGATGTCGATGGCGGTGATGCGGCGGCCCGGCGGGAAGAACTGGATGTCCAGCCCGGTGCCGACCGCCAGGAAGAGCACCTCGCCCTGCATGCGGGAGAACAGCCGGCGCTTCGAGGGCGCCCAGCGCCGCTCTGCCCCGAACCCGCTCATCAGGTCGTAGCCGCGGACCGCGCCGTTCCACTTCCGCCGCGTCGCTGCGTCCATCAGATCAGCCCCCGGCCACCGGTGGTGACAGCGCCGCGCCAGTCGCCCGGCGATGCCGCGCGTGGATGCGGGCGTTGCACCCGTAGGTCACGGCCAGGACCGCCACCCCGACCAGCGCCCCCGACCCGGCCAGCGCAGCGGCCGTCGAGGGCCCGGCCGCCGCCTGCATGCCCCCGGCCATGCCGGCCAGCATACCGGTCAGCATCACCGGCAGCATCAGCTCCATCGCGCCGAACAGCGCCGACAAGACCGTCATGGCGGGCAGCGCGACGACGGTGCCGGCCGCCATACCGGCCACCATCGCCAGCCAGCCCGGCCAGGTCTCGCCGGCGAGCAGCCCCGCCGCGAGCGCCACGAGCGCGCCGACACCCGCGTTGCTGGCGAGATCGCCCAGCACGAAGTACAGTCGCCGTTCCATCAGGGGAACTGCCAACCCGGCTACGCTCGCAGGTGCGGTTCGAGCGCGGCGAATCGATGCTCGATCTCGTCGATCTGCAGTTGCGTGAAGCTGTACTCGCCACGGCGGGACAGCACCGTCTGGAACAGGCCCCGCTTCTGCAACACATACAGACGCACGCCCGGGATCAGGCCGTCGAGGTTGAGCATCAGCAGCAGCTTGGCGTAGAGGTCGCGGACCGCGTCCTGGCGCCCCGCCTGATGCAGATCCCACAGTTCGGCGTAGATGTCGGCATACATGACACCGCCGGTCATCACGCCGTCGGTGCCCAGCCGCATTTCGTGCAGCCACTGGCGGCCGAAGTTGGCGCCGAGGATGCTCTTGATCGGGTCGGGGCGGTGTGTGGCCAGCTCCAGCATGCGCTGCTGGACGGGGGGATGTTCTTCCTTGATGTACGCGCACTGCGGGAACTCGCGCGCCAGCGAGACCAGGAATTCGACGGTCGGCTCGATATCCGGCCCGCCGCTGGTCTGCACGAACACCGGACGGCCGGTGACCCCGCACAGCGCGGCGTAGTAGCTGCGGAAGTCGGCCAGCGAGGTCGCGTTCGTCGGCGGGATGGCGATCATCGCGTCCGGTTCGAGCGCCTCGGCCTGTTCGGCGTACTCGAGCATGCCGGCGGTGTCGTCGGCCTGGACGCCGAGCACGAGCGCTGGCGCGCGCCCCCGGGCCGCCTGCGCCAGCACCTCGAATCCGCGCAGCCGTTCCGCCTGGCTCAGGTACCGCTGCTCGCTCGAGTTCTGCGGCCAGACCAGCCCCTCGATGCCGCAGCGGTCGCAGAAGTCGACCTCTCTCGCCAAGCCCTCGTAGTCGACGGCGCCCCCGGCGGTGTAGGGCGTGCTGAGAATCATGAACGCGCCGCGCATCGGTTTCGCCTCCGCGGCGCCGAGACGCACGGCCGGGAACAGCGCGGCGGCGGCAAGCGTGGTCAGACACTCCCGCCGGGTGACGGTGAGTCGGTGGTCAGCCATGACGTCCCCTCCCTGAGCCGGTTCGGTGCTACTCTATCGCATCGACCGTCATGATCAATGTGGTGTGCGCGGCGGTGCGCCGCAGACTCCTGGTTTTCGTGCTGGCCCTGCTGATGCTGGCCGTCGGGCTCGACGCCCTGGCCCGCGGGGGACGCCGCCGCCGCGGGATTCGACACCGCCCGGCTCGAGGCCGCGGCCCGGCTGGCCGGGTCGACGCATGCCGACGCGCTGCTGATCCTCCGCCACGGACGCCTAGTCTTCGAACGCTACTGGAACGACCGGGGCCCCGAGGACGTGCAGCAGACCTACTCGACCACCAAGGGGGCGTTCGCGCTGCTGGTCGGACGGGTGCTCGAACGGGGCGACATCGAGTCGCTCGACCAGCCGATCGTCGACTTCGTGCCGGAGCTCGCCGGGCAGGACGGTCGGCGCTCACCTTCCGCAACGTGATGGCGATGGAGTCGGGGCTGGCCCAGTGGCCGGCGCTGGACCGGGAAGACGCCGCGGCCGGACGGAGTCAACTGGAGGCGGTCCTGACCCGCGGCACGACGCATGACCCGTACGAGTACTTCATCTACAACAGCGCCGCGTATCGGCTGCTCTTCACCGCGCTTGAACGCGCGACCGGTCTCAGCCTGCCGGACCTCACGCGGGAAGAGCTGTTCGCCCCGCTCGGGATGACCGGCGCCTACTGGGTGGAAAACAGGTCGGACGACCGGCTGCTCGGCTATCAGAGCATCAGGATGCGCCCGCGCGACGCCGCCAAAGTCGGCCAGGTGCTGCTGGACGACGGCCGCTGGAACGGCGAGCGGTATCTGCCCGCGGCATTCATCGCCCAACTGCGCACCGCGCCGGCGCCGGACGCCAACCCGTCCTACGGGTTGTTCTGGCATCTGAACGCGGGCGACTACTACCTGAGCTACCGCGAATCGAACTTCGTGCGCAGCCGTCTGCTGCCCGGCACCCCGCCCACCGACGCGGCGCAGCCGACTCTCGCCGCTATGGCGGGCAGATCGTCGTCATCGTTCCGAGCCTGGATCTCGTCTGGGTGCGGACCGGCCGCCAGATTCCCGGCAACATCTGGGAGCCCAACGGCACCGTCGCCCAACTCTCCGCCGCCATCGCCGCCGCTTCTGGCGTCACACCGCGCTGAGGCGCGGCGCCGCTGGTGTCACAACACTGCGCTGAGGCCCGCCGTCGCGGGGCGGCCGACGCACCCGCTATGGCGGGCTGATCAGCCCGCTGAAGCGCGATATCCCAACGCGCCGCGCGAAGGCGGTCTGATCAGGGGGCGAAGCTCGAGCGGGCCTGGATGGCGGTGCGGCCGTCGCGGGTGGTGACGAGATAGACCGCCTCGTAGCTCGACAGCGTCTCGCCGCGGGGGTTCAGCCGGCTGTAGCGCACCGCGACGTTGACGCCGCCGGCGCCCACTTGCACCGGTTCGGCCCAATCGAGGCGGGTGCCCGCCCAGGTGCGCAGGCGGCCGGCCTGCGACCCGGCCGCATAGGCTTCGGCCGTCTCCCACAACTCGACCGCGCCGTCCGCAACCCGCACGTGGGGATAGTTCAGGGTCGCCGCCAGGCCCTCGACGTCGGTCGCGTCGTTGAGCGCCTCGAAGTAGGTCTCGACCGCCCGCACCGCGGCGACGGCGGCGGCGCCGCGGCGATCCTCCGGCAGATCGGCCGACCCGGCCGCGAAGCGGGCCTGGATGCCCCAGCGCTCGCCCTGCTTCGTGACGATGTAGGTGATGTAGGTGGTGCGGATGCGCTCGCCGGCGAGATTGTACCGGGAGTAGTGCCCCGCCACGTGCGCCTTGGCGGCCCCCGCCTGAAACACGTCGTACGAATCCCACTGGCTGCGGTGCCAGCCGCTCGCCAGCGTGCGCTCGAAGTTCACACCGCGCGCATACTCCTCCGGGGTGCGGGTGAACCGGAACGGGCCGGCGCCCGGACGCACGTGGGGGAAGTGCAGGGAGGCCGCCCAGGCCATCGGATCGCGCGTGTTCCAGGTCTCCATGTAGCGGTCGGCGGCGCGCAGCGCCTCGGCGACGACCTGCTCGCGGTCGACGTCGCGGACCGCCTGCCGCAGCGCGTCGGCGGACGGCTGCGCCTGCGCCCGGCTCGCCGGCGCGCCGGCGCTCAGCAGCCAGAAGGCGAGCGCCGTTCCCCCGCATACCCCTACGATCTGCATCGGCGATGGCGGCATCAGTGATCGACCTCGTGGAGTGGTGTCGGACTGCCCTGACTCTACCACCGCGCCGACCATCTTTCGAACCCCGACGTCTGACCGCTTGGGGCCGTCCGAGATGCCCCGTAGAATTGTTGATTGAGGGGCCGGCCCCGATACGGCGGCAGCAGTCCGTGGTGAAACCCCGCGTTGCACCGAGATCTGGTCGTAACAATGCCGCGCCCGGCCGGCGCAAGGCGCGACGAGGGAGCAAATTGGGGCATTTGTGACCGAGGAGCTAAGCGGATCGGCAGGTTTCCATGCCGATCCGCCCACTGTAGCGCCGCCAGACGGGATGCAGCACCAATCGAATGCAGCGGGGCTTTTGCCACGGGCTGCTTGGGGAAAGGACACGCATCGACGACATGCATCACGACATCGAAGCGATTCAGCAGCGGATTCAGACGGAGAGCGCCTTTGTCAGCCGGCTGCTCGACGAGGTGGGCCGGGTCATCGTCGGCCAACGCTACATGATAGAGCGGCTGCTCATCGGTCTGCTCGCCGATGGACATGTCCTGATGGAGGGGGTGCCGGGGCTGGCCAAGACGTTGACGGTGCGCGCGCTGGCCGGCGCGGTCAGCACGACCTTCCGGCGCATCCAGTTCACCCCGGACCTGCTGCCGGCCGACCTGATCGGCACGCTGGTCTACGACCCCCGGCACTCGGAGTTCAAGACGCACAAGGGTCCCATCTTCGCGAACATCATCCTCGCCGACGAGATCAACCGCTCGCCGGCCAAGGTGCAGTCGGCGCTGCTGGAAGCGATGCAGGAACGCACCGTCACCATCGGCGACACGACCTACCCGCTCGACACGCCGTTCCTGGTGCTCGCCACCCAGAACCCGATCGAGCAGGAGGGCACCTATCCGCTGCCGGAAGCGCAGGTCGACCGCTTCATGCTGAAGCTCGCGGTCGGGTATCCGAACAAGGACGAAGAGCTGGAGATCATGCGGCGGATGGCGGCCGGACCCGCGCCGGAGGTCACCGCGGTGGTCGAACCGGCGGAAATCGTGCGCGCGCGCGCCGCCGCCGAGCAGATCTACATGGATCCGCAGGTCGAGCAGTACATCGTGGATCTCGTGTTCGCCACCCGCCAGCCGAAGGACTACGACCTGGGCGACCTGACGGACCTGATCGCGTTCGGCGCCTCGCCGCGCGCGACCATCAATCTGGCCAAGGCGGCGCGGGCGCACGCGTTTCTCCGCCGGCGTGGATACGTCACCCCGGAGGACGTCCGGTCGATCGGGCTCGACGTGCTGCGGCACCGGGTGCTGCTGACCTACGAGGCGGAAGCGGAGGAGATGACGGCGGACGACGTCGTGCGCCGGGTGCTCAACAGCATCGAGGTTCCGTAACCGCCAAGGACGCGCCGTGATTCCACGAGAGATCCTCAAGCAGGTGCGGCGGGTGGAGATCGCCACGCGGGGGCTCGTCAACGAGATCTTCTCGGGCGAGTATCACTCGGTCTTCAAGGGCCGCGGGATGAACTTCGCCGAGGTGCGCGAGTATCAGTACGGCGACGACATCCGCGCCATCGACTGGAACGTGACGGCGCGCACCGGCGCCCCTTTCGTCAAGGTGTTCGACGAAGAGCGGGAGCTGACCGTGATGCTGGTGGTCGATGTCAGCGCGTCGGGCGAGTTCGGTTCCCGCACCCGGATGAAAGGGGAGCTCGCGGTGGAGATCTGCGCCGTGCTGGCGTTCTCGGCGATCACGAACAACGACAAGGTCGGACTGATCATCTTCAGCGACCGCATCGAGAAGTTCGTCCCGCCGCGCAAGGGCCGCCGGCACGTGCTGCGTGTGTTGCGCGAACTGCTGTACTTCAAGCCGCAAGGCCGCGGCACCGACGTGGCGGGCGCGCTCGAGTATCTGGCCCGCGTGGTGCGGCGCCGGGCGGTGGTGTTCGTGGTCTCCGACTTCCTGGCGACCGGCTACCGGAAGGCGTTGGCGGTGGCCGGCCGGCGGCACGACACGATCGTCATACGAATGAGCGACCCGCGCGAGCAGCAGCTCCCGGCCGTGGGGTTCGTCGAGCTCGAGGACGCCGAGACCGGCGAACAGGTGACGGTGAACCTGTCCGACCCGGTGTTCCGGGCCGCGTTCGAGCAGGACGTGGCCGAGACGCGCACCGCGCGCGAACGCGAGTTCCGGAAGACCGGGGTCGACGTCATCGAGATCACCACCGACCGCCCGTATACCGACCGCTTGATGCGGTTCTTTCGGGAACGGGCCAGGCGCTTCCGATGACGAGCCGGCGATGGGTCATGGCGGCGCTCGTGGCGGCGCTGCCCGCGCTGACGAGCGGGCAGACCGGCCCGCCTGCGATCGACACGGCCATCGGCGCGCAGGTCATCAGCGTCGGAGACCAGATCGCGGTCACGGTCACGGTGACGCATGCGCCCGGGACCGACGTCCTCTGGCCGGACCCGATCGACGTGGGACCGTTCGAGCTGCTGGCGTCTCGAGCGATCGCCGCGGACCCGGGCGAGACGCCGCTGACGTCCCGTCTGGAGCTGACGGTCACGGCGTTCGAACTCGGTGATCTGTCGATTCCGCCGATCGAGGTGCAGATCGTCGACGCCGGCGGCGGCGCGACCACGCTGACGACCGCGGCGGCGGTGGTCTCGGTGGAAAGTGTCGGACGTGATGAGAGCGGAGAAATTCGAGACATTCGGGGGCCGCTGGCGATACCGTTCGACCCGCTCACGCTGCTGCCCTGGCTGGCCGCGCTGGCGCTGCTGGCCGCCGGCGGCTACTGGCTGTATCGGCGCTACCGTGGGCGGCGGCGTCCGGAGCTGCCGGCCGTCGCCGCGCCGGTCCGTCCGGCCCATGAAGTCGCCTACGAGTCGCTGGCCGCGCTGGAGGCATCGGGACTGCTGGAGCTGGGTGAGATCAAGACCTATCACATCAGAATCTCGGACATCATGCGGGTATACGCGGAAGACCGGTTCGGAGTCGACGCCATGGAGATGACGACCGGCGAACTGGCCGGCCAGCTTCACCGCGTGGGGGCCGGACGCGGCGTCGTCGCCGACTTCCGCGCGCTGCTCGAGCGCTGCGATCTGGTGAAGTTCGCGAAGTTCCGGCCGGACGCCGCCGCGTGCCGCGACCTGGCGCCGTTGGGGCGCCGTCTGGTCGATGTGACGACACCGGCCGCAGCGGCGCCGGCCGCAGCGGCGGAGGCGGTTGCGTGACCCCGCTGCTGCGGTTCGCCGACGCGGCGTATCTGCTGCTGCTGGCGGTGGTGCCCGCGCTCGCCTACTGGTACGTCACCCGGGGACGCCGTCAGATCGGGTCGTTGCGGTTCTCCTCCCTGGCCGCGATCACACGCGCCGACCACCGGCGCGGGGGACGCCTGCGGCATGCACTCTTCGGACTGCGCGCCCTGGCGCTGCTGGCGCTTGTCGTCGCGTTCGCCCGGCCCCAGACCGGCGTCACGGCGGAGAACGTCACGACGGAGGGGATTGACATCGTGCTCACCCTCGACCTGTCGAGCTCGATGCTCGCCGAGGACCTGCAGCCGAATCGGATCGACGCCGCCCGACAGGTCGCCGCCGATTTCGTGCGGGGACGCCGCAACGACCGCATCGGGTTGGTGGTGTTCGCCGGCAACGCCTTCACGCAGGCGCCGCTGACCCTGGACTACGATGTGGTGACGACGATACTCGACGAGCTCGAGGTCGGCGTCATCGAGGACGGCACCGCCATCGGCATGGGGCTGGCCACGGCGGTCAAACGGCTGCAGGGATCGGACGCCGACTCGAAAGTCATCGTGCTGCTGACCGACGGGCGCAACAACCGCGGCGAGATCGACCCGATCACCGCGGCGCAGATGGCGCGGGCGCTCGGCATCCGCATCTACGCGGTCGGCGCCGGCACACAGGGGGTGGCGCGGGTGCCGGTCGATGACCCGGTGTTCGGACGGCGGTATGCACAGATGCGGGTCGACATCGACGAACCGACACTGCAGGAAACGGCGACCTTGACCGGGGGGCGCTACTTTCGGGCCACCGACCGCGAGAGTCTGGAGCAGATCTACGGCGAGATCGACTCGCTGGAAACGACCGAGATCGAAGTGGAGCAGTTCACCCGCTACGGCGAGCTGTTTCCAGTGCCGTTGCTGATCGGCCTTGGGGCGCTGCTGCTCGAAATCGGGCTGGGCCGCACCGTCCTGAGAAAACTGCCGTAGGAGCACGCGGAGCAGCGACCCATGTTCAGATTCGGGGCAAGCGAGATGCTGTTCGCGTATCTGCTGGTGCCGGCGCTGGTCGCCCTGGCCTGGTGGGCACACGCGCGCAAACAGCGCGACCTCGAGCGGCTGGCGGACCGGCGCCTGCTCGAGCGCTTGACGGCCACGGTGAGCCGGCGCGGCCAGATGGCGAAGACCGTGCTGCTCGTGTGCGCCGTGGCCCTGCTCGTGACCGCGCTGGCGCGCCCGCAGTTCGGTAGCCGGGTCGAGACCGCGCGGCGCGAGGGGCAGGACATCCTCATCGCGCTGGACCTGTCGCTCTCGATGGTCGCCGAAGACATGGCGCCGAATCGACTCGAGAAGGCCAAGTTCGCGATCGCCGATCTGATCGACCGCCTGGACGGCGACCGTATCGGGTTGATCGCGTTCGCCGGCGACGCGTTCGTGCAGAGCCCGCTGACCCTCGACTATGGCGCGGCGCGGCTGTTTCTGAACGCGATGGACCCGGACATCATGTCGGTGCAGGGCACCAACCTCGGGCAGGCGCTGGTCGTGGCGCTGGACGCGTTCGCCGAGACCGACCGGCGCCACCGCGTGCTGGTCGTCATTACCGACGGCGAGGACCATGAGGGCGAGGTGAACGACGCGCTCGATCGCGCCGTCGAGGAGGGCGTCCGGATCTATACCGTCGGCATCGGGTCGCCGGAAGGCGTGCCGATTCCGGAGCAGGGCGCCGCCGGGCAGGCGCAGGGGTTCAAACGCGACACCGACGGCGCGGTGGTCACCACGCGTCTGGATGAGGCGGTGTTGCAGCGTCTGGCCGACCGCAGCGGCGGCGCCTACTACCGCGCCTCGCCGGCCGGGACGGAACTGAGCGCGCTGGCCGAGGAGCTGACCGCGGGTGAGGGCCAGGAGTTCGAGAGCGAGCAGGTGACGGTGTTCGACGAACAGTACCAGATATTCCTGGGGCTCGCGCTGCTGCTGCTCGTGGCCGAGGTGCTCGTCCCGGACCGCCGGCGGACCCGCGCGGGCTGGACCGGGAGGTTCAAGTGACACGATCAGGTCTGACGCTCCTGCTGGCGCTGCCCGCGGTGCTGGTGCTGCCGGTCGGGGCGGCGGCGCAACCGGGCCGCGCCGCGGTCGACGCGGGGAACCGGCTCTACGAGGAGGACCGCTTCGAAGAAGCCCACGAGCAGTACCTCGACGCGCTGCGCGAGGCGCCCGACTCGCCGGTCGCGCCGTTCAACGACGGCAACGCGCTGTATCGAACCGACGAGTTCCAACGGGCGATGGAGGCCTATCGGCAGGCGGTCGAAACCGGCGACCCCGCGGTGGAGGGGCACGCCTGGTACAACCTGGGCAACGCGCTCTACCGGCAGCAACAGTTGGAACCGGCGCTCGACGCTTACAAGGAGGCGCTGCGGGGGAACCCGGCCGACGGCGACGCCAAGCACAACCTGGAGCTCGTGCTCGAACAGTTGGAGCAGCAACAGCAGCAGGATCAGCAGAATCAGAACCAGCCGCAGGATGAGCAGCAGGAGCAGGATCAGCAGCAGGAGCAGAACCAGCCGCAGCAGGAGGAAGGTCAGGAGCAGAATCAGGACGAGGAGCAGCAGGAAGACCAGCAGGCCCAGCAAGAGGATCAGCCGCAGGAGGGGGAGGAACCGCCGCCGGACGACAGCGAGCCGCAACCTGCCGGCGATGACCAGCCAGAGGATCCGGCGGATCAGAACGCCGAGCCGCAGACCCGGCCCGGCGAGTTGAGCCGCGAGGAGGCGGAGCGGCTGCTGCAGGCGATCAACGAAGATCAGAGCCAGATTCAGCGCCAGCGCCGGAAGGGGCCGGTGCGCGTGCTGCGGAGGCCGTGGTGACGCCGATGGCGCGCTTGCGGGTGATCGCGGTGATCGGCCTCGTCCTGGCGGCGGCGGGCGCCGCGCGCGCCCAGAGTGCGCGGGCGTATCTGAGTCAGAACGAGGTCGCGCTCAACCAGCAGTTCGTACTGAACGTGGACGTGTCGAACGCCCGGCAACTGGACGCCGACCCGGTCCTGCCGGATGTCTCCGGCTTCGCCGCCTTTCTGGGTTCCGGCAGTTCGACCTCGATGCAGTTCGTCAACGGACGCACGTCGCTGTCGATCACCATGCAGTACCGCTTCCAGGCGACGACCGAGGGCATGTTCGAGATCGGGCCGGTCGCCGTGCAGGCAGGCGGGCGCGATTTGCAGACGGAGCCGCTGACGATCCGGATCACCGCCAGCGCTGCGCCGGCGGCGCGGACGGGGGCTCAGGGGCGGACGGCGCCGGGGGGCGCCGATACCCTCCTCGAACCGGACGATCTGTTCGTCACGGCGACCGCGAGCACGGCGCGGGTCTACGTCAACGAGCCGGTCATCGTCGAGTATCGGCTGTTCACCAGGGTCGACGTCGACGGCTACAACGTCACGCGGCAACCGGCCACCGCCGGTTTCTGGGTCGAAGAGCTGGCCGACCCGCGGGCACAGGTTGAACAGGTGGTCCGCAACGGCGTGCAGTACGTCAGTTCGGTGATACGGCGGGTGGCGCTGTTTCCGACCAGCGCCGGCGCCAAGACGCTGGAGCCGCTGGCGCTCGAGGCGCAGATCCGCGTGCGGCGGCGCTCTCGCAGCCTCTTCGATGACCCGTTCTTCGGCGGCAGTCTCTTCGGCAGCCGGGTGCCGGTCGCGGTCGCCTCCGACCCGGTCGCGATCGAGGCGCTCCCGTTGCCGGCCGGACAACCGGACGGGTTCACCGGACTCGTAGGCCGGTTCGACGTCTCGGCGTCGATCGACCGGACCGAGGTGCAGACCAACGACGCGCTGACCTACCGTGTCGAGATCGCGGGCAGCGGGAACATCAGGACCCTGGCCGAGCTCGATCTGCGGCTGCCCCCCGGATTCGAGGCGTACCCCCCCGAGGTGAGCGAGCAGGTGACCTGGAGCGGCGGCGGTGTCGACAGCCGCAAGGTCTTCGAATATGTCATCGTCCCGCGCACGCCGGGCGAGGTCCGGATTCCAGCGGTGGAGGTGGCGTATTTCGACGTGGACAGCGGGTCGTATGCCGTGGCCGCCTCCGCGCCGATCGCGCTGCGCATCGGCGGTGATCCGATTACGGCGCCGTCCGGCCCCGCCGGCCGCCGGCGCACCGCGATCGATCTGGAGCGCGAGGATATCCGGTTCATACGCGTGGCGACCTCCACCTTGCGTCCGATCGGCGCGTCGCTCTTGCGGGGCGCACCGTTCTGGACGATGCTGCTGGCGCCGGTGCTGGCCCTCGCGGGCGTCGTCGCGTTGCGCCGGCATCAGGACCGGCTGCGCGGTGACGTCGCCTACGCCCGCGGACGACGAGCGTCGCGGGTGGCGCGCAAGCGGCTGGGCCGCGCCGTGTCGTTACGCGCACCCGAACGGCACCGGGAATTCCACGCCGAACTGGGCCGGGCGCTGCAAGGCTTTCTCGGCGACAAGCTGAACATCGCCGAAGCGGGGCTGCGCCAGGAGGAAATTCGCACGCTGCTGGCGGCCCGCGGCGTGGCGGCGGCGGTCATCGACGACTATCTGGATTGCCTGAACCGCTGCGACCGCCAGCGCTTCGCCCCGACCGATCCGGACCAGGCGGCGATGCAGGACATCCTGAACCGCGCCGGGCAGGCGGTGACTGCGCTCGACGAGGCGCTGCCATGAGCGCGCGGCGTGCCCTGCTGCTGGTGGCCGCCGTCTGCATGGGGCTGCTCTACCCGCCGGCGGCCACCGGCCAGGAGGCGTTCTTCGACGAGGGCAACCAGCGCTATCAGGCCGGCGACTTCGGCGGCGCGATCGACAGCTACGCCCGCGTGCTCGCCAACGGCCTCGAAAGCGGCGAGCTGTACTACAATCTCGGAAACGCCTACTTCAAGCAGGGCCGGCTCGGGCCGGCCATTCTGTATTACGAACGTGCGCGGCGGCTGATGCCGGGCGACGACGATCTGCTGGCCAATCTGGAACTCGCGCGGTCGTTGACGGCGGACGACATCGAGCCGTTGCCCGAGTTCTGGCTGTTCCGCGCCGTGAGCTGGTGGGTGGCGCTGCTGCCGAGACCGGCGCTGGTGTGGCTGGTCGCGCTGGCCTGGCTGACCGCGATGGCCGCGCTGGTCGGGGTGATACTCGCTGCGCAGACCGCCGTGGCCGTCTGGGGACGCCGGGCCGCCCTCGCGAGCGGCGCCGTCGTGCTCGTCTTCGGGCTCAATCTGGCCGTGCGCGAACTGGGCATCGGCGGCGCCGAGGAAGCGGTGATCATGGTTGCCGAAACCGAGGTGCAGAGTGCGCCGTCGGGCGACAGCGCGTTGCGGATCTTCACGGTCCACGAAGGCACGAAAGTGCGGATCGACCGCCGCTCCGACGTCTGGATCGAGATCGTGCTGGAAGATGGCAAGGTCGGCTGGATCAGGGCGGAGCAGCTCGAACCGATCTGATGCCCGTTCTGATCGGTATCGCCGGCGGGTCAGGCGCCGGCAAGACGACGTTGGCGCTGGCGCTGGCCACGGCGTTGGGCGAGGCGGTGGTCGTCTCGATGGACGCCTACTATCGGGATCTGAGCCATCTCGAGGCGGCGGCCCGGGCACGGGTCAACTTCGATACGCCGGAAGCGATCGACTGGCCGCGATTCATCGACGACCTGCGATCGCTGCGGCGCGGCGCCGGCATCGAACGCCCCGACTACGACTTCGGCAGCCACACCCGCCGGACCGGCGCGACGCCGGTGACGCCGCGCCCCATCGTCATCGTCGAGGGCCTGTTGCTGCTGCACCACGCGGACGTGCGCCGCCTGCTCGATGCCGCGGTGTTTCTCGACGTGGACGACCAGACCGCCCGGGACCGCCGGGTGGCTCGCGACCGGCGCGAACGCGGGCGGACGCCGGATGACATCCTGGCGCAGTACACGCGCGACGTGCGGCCGATGTTCGCGCGCCACGTCCTCCCGACCAGACGCTGGGCCACGCTCACGCTGTCGGGGGCCGACCCGCTCGAGGCCGGCGTCGCGACCGTCCTCGCGCACCTGGATTGAGTGGCCGCGGCCCGTCTACGACGCAGGCGGCCCGACGGCGTATGGCGTGTCGAGCCGGTATTGCGGGTGCGAGCGCAGGTAGGCCGCCATCCGCTCGCGCCGGGTCGTCGCCTCGGCGATGAACACCACCGCCTCGCTCAGCCGGTCGTCCGGCTGGGCGCAACTCAGACGCAGGAACCCGCCGCCGGCGGCGCCGAAACACTCGCCGCCCAGGCAGGCAACACCGAGCCGGTCGTCCGCACCCTCGAGCAGATACATCGCCAGCCCATGCGAGGTCAGCCCCTCGCGGTTGCAGATGGCCGCGACCGAGGGGAACGCGTAGAACGTGCCACCCGGCATCAGACAACTGACTCCCTCGACGGTGTTCAACCCGCTCACCAGAATCTCGACCTTGCGATGAAAATCACGCATCCGCGCATCGCGATACGCCCGGCCGTCCCGCAACGCCGCAACGCCCGCCAGTTGCGTGAACGGCGGCACGCACGACAGGGCGGTGTTGGTCAACAGGTCGAACACCTTGACCGTGTCCGGACTCGACACGGCGTAGCCCAGACGCCAGCCGCTCATGCTGAACGACTTGCTGAACGTGTACGCGGCGACCGTCTGCTCGATCATGCCGGGCTGCGAGAGCAGCGACCGATGCTGCCCCTCCCACACCATGCAGTCGTACGGCTCGTCACTGAACACCGCCATGTCGCGGCCCCGGATCAGGTCGGCCACCCCGCGCAGGTCCTCCTCCGCCGCCACCCCACCGGTCGGATTGTGGGGACTGTTCAGGAAGATCGCCTTCGGGCGCGGGTCGCCGTCGAGAAACTGTCGCACGTCGTCCGGGTCCGGTCTGAACGACCGCTCGGCGCGCAGGCCCGCCAGCACCATGCGCGCGCCGCGCCGGGCTATGTTCGCCGCATAGGTCGGAAAGTAGGGACTGAACACGAGCACCCCGTCGTCGGGCTCCAGAAACGCTTCGCAGAAAAGCTGCTCGAACGTCTTGGCGCCCGGTCCGGCCACCACGTGGTCGGCGGTGACATCGAGTCCGTGCTGCTCGATGAGATAGGCCGCCGCGCCGGCCCGAAACTCGGGCAACCCCGCCGACGGACCGTAGGTCGTGCGGCCCGCCCGGATCGCCTGAATGCCGGCCTCGACGGCCACGTCAGGCGAGGGGTACGGACTGTCCCCGATCTCGAGTTCGATGACCTCTTTGCCGCCGGCGCTCAATCGCCGCGCCGCGGCGAGCACGGTAAAGGCACCTTCCGGCTGCACGGTGGAGGAAAACCGGGTATAGGACGGTGGCATGGTCGACAGCTCCCTGATGAGACGGGCCGGAACTCCGGCGCCGGAACTCTATCAGATTGCGGTGCTGACCCGCGCGCTCGCTGGCCAGTCACGACGCGACGGATTCACTGGAGCGTGAAGGCACCAAGCAGCGGGAGGCGAGCGGCCGTCAGTCGTCCAGGGCCGGTCAATCCAGGTCGCGCCGGTTCGTCCACGCGTCGCGAGGCACGACGGCCGGGAGCCGTTCCCGGACCCGCCACTCGGGGTAGGGTTCGAGACCGCGCCGCGCCAGCCGCGACAGGATCTCGCCGACGCTCAGCCCCGTGTCGTCCGCGATGCAGTGCGCCGCTTCCAGTACGTCGTCGTCAACGATCAGGGTGGCGCGCACGAGGCGCGCATGGCGTCTGGTCGAAGTGAGGCCGAGATGCACAGATGTCATGGCGCCGGCTCCGTTGACCGCTCGTCGTTGCAGCCGGCGTGCCAGTCTCAGAGCGCGCGATCTTGGCCGGAACGGGGCGCACGGGACGGCCACGGGCGCGGATTCTGCAATCCACCAGCCAACGTTTTCAAGCAATTTCCTGACACAGGGGAAATGTCCTACCCCCGTTCGCAGGAAACTGCAGCGTCAAGCAGTTTCTCGACACAGGGAAAATGTCCTGCCCCATTCACGGGAAACTGCAGATCTCAAGCAGTTTCCTATTCGTACCGGGAATCGTGCGCTGCGGATATGTGCGGGTCACGCGGACGAACGCCGCCACCGCCAGGTCGAACCCGGTCTGGATCGGAGGGTCTCCCAGCCGATGACCTGACGGCCCGCGGGGCACACCCCGCGGGCCGCCGGAGGCTGGGACGCGGCGGCCTGGCCGGGTACCGCTACTCGCCGACGATCGCCTGGTACACCAGGCTGCGAGACAACTGCTGCACCTCGTTGATGGCGCCGCCGTTGTTCTGGATCATCCCGACGAACGTCAGGTCCTCTTCCGGATCGACCCAGAACCAGGTGCCGGCGATGCCGATCCAGTAGTAGGACCCGGTGGACCAGGACTCGCCCGACACCGGCCCATCGGTGACCACCGAGAAGTCGAGCCCCCAGCCCTGACCCGGCCGGCGATAGGTCGCCTGCTCGATGTCGGTCAGGTGGTTGGCGCTCATCAGCTCGACCGTGCGGGGCGAGAGCAGACGCGCGCCGTTCAACTCGCCGCCGTTCAGCAGCATCTGCGCGAATCGGATGTAGTCGGGGGCGGTGCCGAACAGGCCGCCGCCGCCCGAGGGTCCGGCGGGCGGTGCGCTCAGCGTCGCCGCCGCCGCGCCGCCGTCGGGCGCGCGCAAACCGTCACGGCTGGGCGAATGGCGGGCCGCGACGCGATGCATCTTGGCGGGCGGGACGTAGAACGCGGTGTCCATCATGCCGAGCGGCGCGAAGATGCGCTCGTGCAGGAAGTCGCCCAGCGGCTGTCCGGCGATCTGCTCGACCAGATAGCCCTGCACGTCGACGGACGAGCTGTACGCCCACATGGTCTGCGGCTGGGCGAGCAGCGGCACCTGCACGAGCTTCTCGATCATCGTCTGCAGCGGTGCGCCGGGGTCCAGCACCCGGTTGTCGATGAAGGCACGATTGACCGGATGGCGGGGGTTCAGGACGTAGCCCAACCCGGCGGTGTGCTTCATCAGGTCGCGCATCGTCATGCGCCGGCCCCGCTCGATCGGCTCGGTCTGCATGTTCCCGTCGGCATCCTGCCCGGTGTAGACCTCGAGATCGGCGAACGCCGGGATGAATTTCGTGACCGGATCGTTGAGCTGCCACTTGCCTTCCTCGTGCAGCATCATCAGCGCCACGCCGACGACCGGCTTGGTCATCGAGAAGATGCGGAAGATCGAATCGGTTTGGACCGGATCATCCTTGCTGATATCGAGCTTGCCGACCGCGTCGCTGAAGACCAGCTTGCCGTGCCGCGCCAGCATCGTGACGATGCCGGCCAGCTTGCCGTCGTCGACCATCGCCTGCATGCCGGCGTCGAGCCGCTGCAGCCGTTCCGACGAGACCCCGACGTCTTCCGGTGTGGAGACCTCGAGATCGCGCGCGAGTTCGGCCGCCGCCGTGCCCTGGAACGTGGATGTGCCGGCGGGCACCGCCGCCAGCAGCGCCGCGAGGAACAGGTATGTCCGCCACCGGGTCAGACTGGATTGCACAGAGACACCTCCTGAAACCGTAGAACCGGATTCCACCACTACTTTGTCAGATTTCGCGCGCGATCGCGAGACACCCTAGCAGCCCGTGGCAAAAGCCCCGCTGCATTCGATCGACGTTGCATCCCGCGTGACGGCGTTGCTCCTCGGTCACAAATCCACCAATTTGCTCCCTCGTCGCGCCTTGCCACGCGGGCGCAACGCCGATCTCGGTGCAACGCGGGGTTTCACCACGGACTGCTTGGATGGCCCCCCGCCACGGCGCGGGCCAGGGCGCCGGCGCCGCATGCCGGCTACCCGCCGATGCGCCGCACGAACGCGGCCAGCGCCCGCCCGATCTCATGCGGAGCGTCCTCCTGGACGAAGTGCGCACCCCGTACCGTCACCTCTTCCTGGTTCGTCCAGCGGCGGCAGAACTCGCGCGGCGCACCGGTCAGGATCGCACCCGGCTCGGCATTGATGAACAGCTTCGGCAGGTCGTTCGCGCTCATCCAGTCGGCGTAGCTGCGGACAATCTCCGTGACGTCGGCCGGCGCACCGTCGATCGGGATCTCGCGGGGCCACGTCAGGGTGGGCCGCCGCGACTCGCCCGGCTCGACATACGGCGCCCGGTAGACCGTCATCTCGGCGTCGGTCAGCGTCCGCAGGACCGAACCGGGCAGTATGCGCTCGACGAACATGTTCTTCTCGATCACCATCTCTTCACCCGCGGCGCCGCGCAGCCCCTGGAAGATTCGCCGCGATCTGTCCGGCCACTCGGCCCACGTCAGCGGCCGGACGAGCGCCTCCATGTAGGCCAGACCCTTCGTCGCCCCGCGGTGCCGGTTCGCCCAGTCGAAGCCGAGGGCCGACCCCCAATCGTGCAGGACCCAGGTGATGTTGGCGTCGACGCCGAGCGCGGCGAGCGCCGCATCGAGAAACTCGCGGTGCTCGACGAAGCGATAACGCCCGGGCTGCGAGACGTCGAGCTTCTCGGAATCTCCCATGCCGATGAGATCGACGGCAATGCAGCGCCCTAGAGGGGCGACGTGCGGCATGACGTTGCGCCACAGATACGACGACGTGGGATTGCCGTGCTGAAACAGGACGGGGTCGCCCTCGCCCATCTCGACGTACGCCATGCGCCGGCCGAGCACGTCGATGGTCTTCTTTGCGGGCGCCTGGCTTGAGATCGTGTCCATGGTTCGAAAAGGGTGCGGGCGGTGACCGGCAACTGCCGCGCGAGGTGTCCGGAACGATCGGGCGCCGAGCCGGGTCCGGGCGACCCGAGGCAGAGCCGACAGGGCAAGAGCGGACTTCGGCGGCGCCTTGCTAGAACACGACGACGAACGAACCGTCCGGGCGGGCGGCGATGGCCGGCACGCTGCGGGCCGGGATCGGCCCCGGCGCCCCGCCCTCGGCGCCGCGCGGGCGGCGGGCGGCGTCGAAGCGCTGCCAGTGCAACGTGCCACCCGACTGCCAGCCCGGACCGTCGCCCCAGGCCAACAGGATGTCGCCGCGGTGGTTCGTCGCCACCGTGGCGTTCTTGCGGCGGAACGTCGTCTCGCCGGGCGGTGAGACCGGCGCCTCGAGCTGCTCGACGTCGGCGAAAAACACCTGCCCCCGGGTTTCCCATGCCACCAGCGTTGCGTCCGGCCCCACGCCGAGCGTGGTGGTGGCGATCGGACAGGCGCCGATCTCCCACGCCTGGATGAGCTGATCGGCGAAGGTGCGCCCCCGATCGCTGCTGGTCAGCAGGCGCATGCCGCGCCGGATGTTGTCACCTGCGCCCCGGTAGGACACGTGAATCGCACCCGCCTCGTCCGCCGCCGCGCGCAGCCCGCAACAGCCGCAGGCGCCCTCGGCGGCGGGGCTGACCGCCCGCGGCGGGTCGAACCGCGCGCCCTGCTCGCGCGACACCGCCATGTAGACCCGGCGCTGCGCATCCTCGACCGCATCGGCGTGCCAGAACACGTAGACGTCGCCGTTGTCATCGACGGTCACGGCCGGCGCCGCCTCGATGCCCCCCTCCTCACGGGTCGACAGCGTCTGCTGGTCGCCGAACATGCCCGTGCGGTCGGTGCGGGCGTACTCGAAGCGGTTCGGGTCCTTGTGGAACCAGGCGACGTGCAGCAGATCATCCGGGCCGATCGCCACCTGACCGCCGTCTATCGGGCCGAGACCGTGCACCGCATGCGGCTCGCTGTTGACGCGCCGGGGCGCCGACCAGTCGGCCGCCTCGGGTGCGCGGGTCACGTGCCACAGGTCGCCGCTGCTCATGGAACCGGTGTAGTAGACGAGATGCAACGTGCCGCTCGTGTCGCTGACCACCTGCGGCAGCGTCGCGCCCTCCGGCGCGCGCAGCACAGTCACCTCCGGCACCGAACCGGAACACCCGGCCAGCAGCGCCAGCGCCAAGAGCCCGCGGCCCAAGCCCCGCCGCATTCGAACGGCGCGGTATCCCGCAACGGACGGCACTGGGCGCTTCATCGCACGCTACTGCTTCTCGAGCGCCCGCGCGCCGCGCAACGTGTGCTCGATCGCGTAGTTCCCCTCGTGGCAGGCGAACTCGTAGATGGCGCCGGTACCCGGCGCCGGCCGCATGAAGACCCGCGCGGTCCAGGGCCGGGACCAGGTCGACGGGTCGTCCATCGTGTACTCGTATTGCAGCGTCTCGGGACCCACCCGGGTGAACCGCTCGGTCAACCGCAATTCGCGCGACGACCCGTTGGCGCCGCGTGCCAGGTTGGTGGTCTCGACCACCAGCGTGTCTCCCTCCCAGTGACCGTGAGAGCTGCCCAGCGCGCTGGGCGGACCGGCCGCCGGCATCGCGGCGCCGATCGGGATCAGGCGGGTGTCGTGCATCATCTCCATCTGAATGGCGACGTATCCGGCGCTCTGGAAGATCTGGTAGTTGCTGTTGTAGCCCCGGCCGGTCATCGGCACCCGGCCGCCGCCGCAGCGCAGTCCCGAGCCCAGACTGGCCAGCTCTGCGGACAGTGTCTGCGGCGCTGCCGCGCTGCGGGCGGCGCGCGCCGCGCGCTGCTGCTCTGCCCGCTGCTGCGCTTCGGCGGTCCGCTCCGGCAGACGTCCGCTGGGCGGATCGACGATGAGAGAGGTCCGGTTGTCGAACCAGCGGTCGATCAGCCAGAACTGGTTGTAGTTGCCGGTGCCCTTGGGTGTTTCCTCGGTCACGCCGTCACGCGACTGATAGTCTTTTCGATCGGCCAGCGCGGCGCGGAACACGCTGTCGCCGAACGCGGCATCGGTCTCGCCATCGAACAGCTCGGCCGCGCGCGCCGCCAGCGTCGCCACCTCTTCGGCGCTCAGTGTGGCCCGATCGGCCAACTCCTCCGGCCTCTCCAGCGGCGTGGCCGAATCGCTCGCCCACACACCCTGCAGATCAGGATGGCCGTCCGCCGTGCGCGGCGCGGTCCACCCCTCCGGCGCCTGACCGGCGACCACCGTCGCCGCGACAAGCAACCCCCCGGCACATGCCGCCACCGCCGCGATGCATCGACTATCCATGTCATCCTCCCGCGAAATGCGGTGCCCGCGCGTACAGTCCCACTGGTGTGAACAATAGGCCCGATCGGCCCGATTCCGCAAGGTATTCACGCAGCGCGGCGCGCCCGGAACCACCGCACACCCAGATACGCCGCGATCGCCATGAGCAGGACGGCGCCGATCAGCGGGTAGTTGCGCTGCAGGGTCTCGACCGCCCGGTCGCCGAGCCGGACCGCCAGCCAGGCCTCGCCCGAGTATCGAATCATGCGCCCGGCGAACACCGCCGCCGCGAACCGTGGCCACGGCATCCGGACGAATCCGGCGACCAGCATGAAGAGCTTGGTTGGCAGGGGGGGCGGCGCCAGGACCGCCGCCGTCATCGCCAGGACATCGTTCTCACGGACCTTCGCCGTCACCCACGCGCGCTTGCGGGGGTCCAGCCGGCGCATCGCCGCGTCACCGCCGGTGCGTCCGACGCGATACAGCACCAGACACCCGAGAGTGGATCCGACGGCGGCGGTCAGGGAAAACAGGAGGAACAGGGGCGGCTGCCGCCACGCGAGCAGCATGAGCACAATGTCGACGCCCCCGGGCAGCGGGACCCCGGCGGAATCGAGCAGGGCCAGCAGGAACAGACCGGGGAGACCGAGCGCCAGCAGGGTGTCGCGAAGTTCGTCCATGGGGGCTGCAGCTTTGCCTTTCGACGCGGGCGCTGGTATTCTTACAGGCAGACTCAAGCTTTACCGATGGTGGCTGCGGCCGCCATGAGCCGACGGGGTCTTCCGCCGCTTTCCCACAGCGCGTTGCAATCGCTCGACCCCGTTTGTCTGCTCAACTCGTACCTCATTTCAGTCGGGAGGTGACAATTTGGCAACACGTGGACGTCCGACACAACAAAAACGCCAGCGGGAGCGGGCTCGTCAGGAGCAGCGGAAAACGAAGGAAGCCCGACGCCGGGACGCCAAGGAGCGACGCGCGGCGGCGCCTGCCGTTACCGGCGGCGGCGACCCCGATCTCGACGGCATCGTCGCGGGCCCGCAGCCACTGAGTGAGTGGCAGGTGGAAGGCCTGGCCGAGTTCGAACCGGCCGACGACGACGCCGAGGAAACAGCCGGCGGCAACGCCTGATCGTCTCTGGCGATCCCCTGTCCGCCACGAGTACGGCCGGCGGCCGAGGCGCTGCCAACGCTTGAACCTGACCATCCCGGCCCGTTGGGCGCCGTGTGTGACCCCTTCGCCGTCGCCATCCTGCCCCTCGGTCAACGTCTGAAACCCGGTCGTACAGAACCCCACGGCGCAGGACGGGATCAGCGGGAGCGCGCCCGGGTGCCTGCAGCGCGGACGGCGTACGGCTGCGCATCCGCTCTCGGGCACGGCTCAGGGCACAGCCGCCAGGATCGCGTCGACCGACGCCGCCGTGATCGGATGGTAGCCGGACCGGGCGCGTTCGTAGATCGCCCCGGCCCGCGCCCGCCCCTCCGGCGTCGTGACGAGCGCTTCGTAGAGCGGCGTGACCAGCTTGCGCCGGCCGATGCCAATCAGATACGACTCGATCCGGCCGGCGGCCGGCGCGTACCGGTTGTGGATGGCGGCCAACAGCCACTGGTGCGCCACCTCGGCGTTGCCCACCCCCGTGAACCCGAACGCGTCGTCGAGCTCGGCCATCTGTGCGGCGGTCACGCGCGGCGGCAACGACCGCAGGAAGTGCAGCCACTCCTGCGTGGTCCAGGCGGCGGTGTCCAGCGCGGCGGCGGTTGTGTCGCCGGCGGCCCAGCGGTTCGCCTGCCGCGCGACCCGGGTGAGGGCGTCGGATTCGGCACGGGGCGCGTTGTCCGGCAACCCCGGCTGATGGAGCCAGGCGTCGATCTGAAGGGTCTCGGCGAGATCGGGCTCAGCCGCAAGAAGCTGGTCGTGCAGATACGCCACGAACTCGTCGGTCACGATGCTGCGAAACGCGAAGGCGTCGAAATAGCCGCGCAGGACGCGGTCGAAGCGTTCGCGGCCGACGCGGTGCTCGATCAGACGCAACAACAGCTCCCCCTTGAGATACGGCACCTGCGTCATCCCGTCATCCGGATCGCGTCCGGTCAGATCGATGTGCAGAATCTGGTCACGCGGGTCGAGACGCGCAAGCTCCCCGGCCAGCAGCTCGCGGTCGAGCGCCGCTTCCATCTCGGCCCGCGCGCGTCCGTACACCGCTTCGAGAATGCGCCGCTCGATATAGACCGTGAATCCTTCATTGAGCCAGAAGTCGCGCCAGGTGGCGTTGGTGACCAGATTGCCCGACCAGGAGTGCGCCAGCTCATGCGCGACGAGCGTCACCAGGCTCTTGTCGCCGGCGATGACGGTCGGCGTGGCGAAGGTCAGCCGCGGGTTCTCCATGCCGCCGAACGGGAAACTCGGCGGCAGCACGAGCAGGTCGTAGCGTTCCCAGCGGTACGGCCCGTAGAGCCGCTCGGCGGCGGCCATCATCGCTTCCGTGTCGTCGAATTCCGCCGCGGCCGACTCGACGACCGACGGCTCGGCATACACACCGGTGCGCTCGCTCATCGCGCGGAACTGGAGGTCGCCGACGGCCAGCGCGATCAGATAGGACGGAATCGGCTGCCGCATCTCGAACGCGAACTCACCGTCGCGCGGCGCGCCGCCATCATGCGCGGCGCTCATCACCGCCCGCAGCGGAAGCGGCACGCGCACCCTGGCCCCATAGGTCACCCGGACACCTGGAGAGTCCTGCAGCGGAATCCAGCTTCGGGCATGAATCGCCTGCGACTGGGTGAACATGAACGGGTGGACCTTGCCCGCGGTCTGGCCGGGTTCGAGCCATTGCACGCCGGACGCATGCGGGCTCGTGGCGTAGGTCACGCGCACGGCTCCAGCGCCGGCGGGTAGCGGCACCTCGAGAAGGGCCCCGAGAATCGGGTCGGACTCGCCGACCGTGAACGCCGCCGGCGCCCAGGCCCCGCGGCCGTCGGCCAGCTCGACGGCGCTGATGGACAGGTCGCGGGTATCGAGACGCAGCGGGACGGGCTGGCGTTGACCGCCAACCCGCTCGAACCGCAGGGTCGCGCTGCCGCTGATCGTGCGCCGCGCGAAGTCGACGTCCCAGTCGAGATCGACGTGGCGCACGACGACATCGTCCGGATTCCCGTACGAGTGGATGTCCCGCGCCAGCGGACGGGACCCCTGCCCGTCGTCGTTCGTCGCGTGCATGAGTAGCGTCGATGATTACTCGTCACGAGGTGGACTGGCCACGGGCCGTTGGTGCGCAGGACCCAGGGCGGTGGGTCAGCTTTTCACATTGACCCACCGCCAGGAACAGGTTGATGGGTCAGCGAATGCAGGATACCAGAGGCAAAGCAGGGTACACTTGGAAGGATATCCTGCGGACCGGTGAGGAATCTGCGACACGCGCAGGTTCTTCTCACGCAGTGAGCGATCAGGAACAGGAACGACAGGGACAAGGAGAACCAACGATGGCCTCGGAGCACACGCTGACACTTACGGATGGCGGATTCGAGCAGACCGTGCTGAAGTCGGACAAGCCGGTGCTGGTGGACTTCTGGGCGGCCTGGTGCGGCCCCTGCCGCATGATCGCCCCCGTGGTCGACGGGCTTGCCGACGAGTACAACGGGCGGGTCGCGGTCGGCAAGCTGAACATCGACGACAACCCGGACACCCCGATGAAGTACGGTGTGCGCTCGATTCCGACGCTCATGCTGTTCAAGAACGGCGAAGTCGTGGAAGCGACGGTCGGGGTGGCCGGCAAGGATCAGCTCGTCGAGCTCCTCGACAAGCACGCGGCGCCGGCGGCATAGCAGCCCGCCATAGGGGCATCGCCACCCGGCGCTCAGAACACGTCCAGATCGCGGCCGTACGCCACCTCGCCGTCGAAGCTCAGACGCACCTGTTCGACCATCTCGTCCGCGGTGTCGGCGGCAAGATGCAACTGGTGGTACAGCACCACCATGCCGACATCCGCCGCCGCCGCAATCTGCCCCACCTTGACGGCCGACGTGTGAAACGTACCGTGATACCGCTGCGTCTCCGGCCGCCGCTCGCGGAGACCGGCCGTGCCGTACGCCTCGTGAATCAGCACGTCGGCGCCAGCCGCAATCTCAGCCAGCTCATCGAACGGTCCCGTGTCGCCGGAAATGACGATCGTCCGGTCGGCGGTGGTCAGCTTGAAGCCGAAGGCGTGGTCCCAGGTGCCGTGCGGGACGGAGAACGCCTCGACACGTATCGTGTCGTCCTCGTAGATGAGACCCGGCTCGATCTCGTGGCTCTCGACGGCCAGCAGGTCGCGGCGGAGCTGCTCGGGCCCGTCCACCCGGACGCGGATGTCCTCGCGCCAAGCCTCGAGCAACGCGGCCGTCATGGCGTCGAGGCCGGGTGGACCGAACACCTGCAGCGGCACCGACCGTCCGAGCACCCACGGCGACAGTATCAGATCGGGATAGCCGAGCGTGTGGTCGGAATGCAGGTGGGTCAGGAACGCGATGCGCAGATTGGACGGCTGCAGGGCCTCCAGACCGCTGACGATGGCGCCGGCGGCGGCGCGCCGCACGACGCCGGGACCGGCATCGATCAGATACGCCGTGCCATCGGCCACCACGGCGGTCGCCGGTCCGAACCGATCGGGCTCGGCGCCGGGGGTGCCGGTTCCCAGCATGACGATCCAGGTCCGCGACGGGTCGCGCGGTACGGACGGCTCCACCGGCGGCGGGGCCTCGACCTGCGCTTCGACCTGCGGCTCGGCGGGCGCCACGGTCCCGGGCGCCTCGCCCATGGGCGCCGCCACACAGGCGCCGGCGAACAGGCACAGTGCGAGCAGTCTCTCGAAGTCATTTCGCATGGTCGCCTCGGATTATAGTTTGCGATATTCTGATTGGCAGGCGGCATCAGGAACGCCCGCGATGACTGATCCCATCATGCGGCCCTCTCGAGAACCAGTGACCCAACGCCTCGCAGCGCTGCTGGCCGCCCTGGCCGCGCTTGCGGTGGCCGCCTGCACCGTGGAAGTGGCGCCGGAGACGACCGCCCGAGCGGTCGAGCCGTCCGAGACCGGCCCTGTCTCGGTTGCGCCCCGGCAGTCTTCAACACCCGAGCCGTACGCGGATCTGCGCAGCGACGAGCAGGCGATCGTCGACCTGTTCGAGAACACCAGCCCGTCGGTCGTCTATATCAGCACCATCGCCGTCCGCGCGGACCCGTTCGGCCGGGTGATGAACGTTCCGGGCGCGTCCGGCACCGGCTTCGTCTGGGACGACGAAGGACACATCGTCACCAATTCCCACGTCATCCAGCAGGCGAGACAGATTCGCGTGGTGATGCACGACCAGACCGGCTACCTCGCCGAGTTGGTCGGGGAGTCGCCGCGGCACGATCTCGCCGTGCTGCGCATCGACGCCCCGCGGGAGACGCTGCAGCGGATCCAGCCCGGCGACAGCGATCGGCTGCGGGTCGGCCAGCACGTCTACGCGATCGGCAACCCGTTCGGGCTGAGCGCCACCCTGACGACCGGCATCATCTCGGCGCTCAATCGGCAGATCGAGGGTCTGACCGGCGACATCATCGAGGATGTCATTCAGACCGACGCTGCCATCAACCAGGGCAATTCGGGCGGACCGCTGCTCGACAGCGGGGGCCGGGTCATCGGGGTCAACAGTCAGATTCTCAGCCCCTCGGGCACCTCGGCCGGTCTCGGGTTCGCGGTGCCGATCAACATCGTGCAACGGGTCGCCCCGCAGCTCATCGCCAACGGAGCGTACACACCGGCCACGCTGGGGATCACCCCGGTGAGCAACCGGTTGGACCGGCTGGTCTCCAGCCGGCTTGGCGTGTACGGCACGTTGATCAATCAGGTCATCCCCGGCTCCGGCGCGGACTCCGCCGGTCTCAGAGGCACCGACCCCAGAGCCGATCGTCTCGGCGACATCATCACCGCGATCGACAACGAGCCGGTGCGGACCATTCAGGAACTCAGACTTGTGCTCGACCGGCACCAGCCGGGGGACGAAGTGGAGATCCAGGTGTTTCGCGACGGTGAGACTCGCACCCTGACCGTGACGCTGCAGTAACCGGCCGTCGCTCAGCGGCGGTCGTCGACGACTGCGGCCGGATGGCCCACCCGCACCGCGCGCAGCCGCAGATAGGCGCCCGGCTCGTACTCGTAGGCCAGCGGCAGATGCGGCGCCGAGAACCGATCGCCGGGGGCCGACGCACGCATTTCGACCCACAGCTTGAACCGGTCGATCTCCTTGCCGCGGGCGTCCCGCAGGCGGTACTCGAGGCGGCGCAGCGCAGCCGGATCTTCCAGCCAACCGGTGAGCGCGAGTTCCTCGGCCCGTTTCTCATCCCGCTCTACCTTGCGCAACTCGAATCGAAACAGCCGGCCGTTGTGCACGTACGGCTGCTCGCGCCGTGTGCGCCACGCGTCTTCTCCGATCGCCATGGCGTTGGCGACCTCCTGCAGACTGTGCTGCAAGCCGCCGAGGAAGGCAAGCGGCGTCCCGTACACTTCCGCCGCGTCGTTCGGGAGATGACGGATGTAGGACAGTTCCTGGCCGTCCCAGTGGGGGCGTACATCGGCGTGCAACCCGGCGGCGCCGTCCCACTGGCCGGCCAGCAACAGACGCAGGACCCGGCTGTCGGCGGCCGCGGTGGTGATGCGGCTGTCGATGATGGAGTACGGCAACTGCTCGGCATCGTGGTCGAGCACCTGGTCCGCCTTCGCCATCGTATTTTCGCGCTCGGACGAGATCACCCCGAACTGCGCCGTCTCGGCCAGCCCGCCAGGCTCGATGAGCAACGCCTCGCGGAGGAACCCGAGCCGGTTCAGCCCGCGGGCCCGCTCGGGAAACGAGGCGGCGAAGAACTCGTATGCGCGGATGCCGGTCTGGTGATCGGTCGTGAAGTCACGGGTCGAGAAACTGGTCACGCCGACATTGGCGCGCGAGACGATCGGGATGCGTGCGATGAGCAGGGGCAGGCGGATGGTCGCATCGACCTGGTAGGCGACAGACCACTCGCGGGCCGGCGCCGGACTGTTCTCGCCGAACACGCCGGGGGCCCGGGTCTCGACCCAGGGTGGGCCGGGCGACTCGCCCTGCCCCATGGTCACCGCGGTGAGCGCCGGCAGCACGACAAGGAACCCCGCGACCATCCCGACCACGATTAGCAGTCCGTGGTGAAACCCCGCGTGGCACCGAGATTGGCGATGGGCCCGGCCGGCAAGGCGCGACGAGGGAGCAAATTGGGGCATTTGTGACCGAGAAGCAACGCAGCCAGACGGGATGCAGCGCCAATCGAATGCAGCGGGGCTTTTGCCACGGGCTGCTAACACATCGAACAAGGCCCTGACGCGCATACCCTGATATTAACAGCCCTCAGCGCTCGACCCGCCCAGTCGTCCTGACTTGATACCAGGCGCTCAAGCCCGGGTCACGCAGTACCCCGAAAATCGTGTCGCGATCCTCCCAGACCCGGCGGGCGCCGACGTCGATGCCGGCGAGATCGCAGTACACCAGCGCGAACGCCAGCGCGTATTGGGCCGGCATGCGCGGATCCTCGACCAACGAGGCGATGTCATCGTAGCCCAGGTTCTGGTCGGCGATCCAGACGGCCGCCTGCTCGATCCCATGGGTGCGCGGCACGTACAACAGGGGCGAATCGGCGACACGGTAGGTACCCGCCTGAATCACGGGCATCAGCGTGTCGAGCACCGGCAGACTCGCTGGCGGCGCCATGCTGAGCGCGTCGTCCGAGCCGGGCGCGCGGCGGTCCTGCTGCCGCCCCACCGATCGGACGGACCAGTCTCGCCACTCGCCGTCGAACAGCCGGATCGCGGCATCGCGGCGAGAGACCATGTCGCGGCGTCCCGCGGGCGACCCGAACGACATGCCCGCCGGCATCGTGATGACCAGCCTGTCGTCGACCAAGCTCCGTATGCGGACCGTGACCCCCGTATCGCCGTCGCCGGCGGCGGCCGCCTCGACCCGCCCCTGTGCGAGAGCGTCGAGCAGATCGAGATTGGTGATCGGGTCAACCGCCAGCGCGGCATCACCGTCCGCCCTCAGTATGAACAGATGCTGCCCCGGCAGGAATTCGAGCAGATCGACCAGCGCGAACCCCGCCGGCAGCCACTCGGCCAGCACCTGCCGCACCGACATGGCGTGGTCCGCTTTCAGGTGGTCGCCCGTGCCGTCCTCCACGCGGTACTCGAGCAGCGCCACCCGCCCACCCGGCGCCAGCGCGGCGTGCATGCCCGCCAGCATCGCCTCGTAGTCGGACATCTCGTGGTAGACGTCGGCCAGGATGATCCAGTCCATCTCCCCGGCCGGCAGCTTCGGGTCGTCCGGCTCGCTCAGCACCGGGACGATGCCGGTGACGCCGTCGCGCTCCGCCAGTTGCTGCATGATGTCGAGCATCTCGGGCTGGATGTCCACGCAGAAGACGCGGCCCGCGCTCCCGACCCGCTGTGCGATCCGCCGGGCGTAATAGCCGGACCCGCAGCCGATGTCGGCGACCACGTCGCCCGCCTCGAGCCCCATCGCATCGAGCACCGCCTCAGGCTGCTCCTCGTCAACGCGTTCGTCGCGTTCGAGCCATTGCGCGCCGCGGAAACTCATGAAATCGGCCGGCGTCCGATGCCGCTCGCGCCGGTCCGGTTCCTGGGCCGAAGAGATCGACGCGCCGCACACCAGCATCGCCAGTGCGGCTAGCGCGCCTGTTCGCCGCCACGTTCCCGGCGCATCCATGCTCATGAGTATCCTCCCCTGCATGGCTCAGCATACCAGCCGCACCGCTGTTGCCGCCGGCGGCTGGCAGACGGCCACGGAATCGCGCGGGTGATAGTCTGGCAGGTGCGCATGCACACCACCGGTGAATCCACGTTCGAACGCGATTACGCGGCGTTTCTCGAGGCCTATCCTTCGTACCCCGACACCGCCCGCATCGACGAGGTGCGCGCGACGGAGTTCGGCCGCCTGGACGACCAGCGGCTGGTCTACCTCGACTACACCGGTGGCGGGCTGTATCCGGCCTCGATCGTCGAGCGGCATGCGTCGTTTCTCACCTCGCATGTGCTCGGCAACCCGCACTCGGCGAACCCCGCCTCGGCACTGGCCGGCAAGCTGATCGAGCGCTGCCGCGAGCATGTCCTGCGCTTCTTCAACGCCTCTCCGGACGAGTACGCCGTCGTGTTCACCGCCAACGCCAGCCATGCGCTCAAACTGGTGGGCGAGGCGTACCCGTTCGCACCGGGCGACCACCTGCTGCTGACGTTCGACAACCACAATTCGGTGAACGGCATCCGCGAATTCGACCGGGCGCACGGCGCACGGACGACCTACGTACCGGTGACCCCACCGGACATGCGCGTCGACGAATCGCTGCTCATCCGGCTGCTCGACCGGGCGCCCGCCGGGCGGCACCATCTGTTCGCCTATCCGGCCCAATCGAACTTCTCCGGGGTCCAGCACCCGCTGGAGTGGATCGAGGCGGCCCAGACGCGCGGGTGGCACGTACTGCTCGACGCAGCGGCGTTCGTGCCGACCAACCGTCTCGACCTGAGCCGGGTGCACCCGGATTACGTGGCGCTCTCCTTCTACAAGATGTTCGGACATCCGACCGGCGTCGGCGGTCTGCTGGCGCGGCGCGCGGCGCTCGACACGTTGCACCGCCCCTGGTTCTCCGGCGGCACGATCACCGTGGCGTCGGTGCAGGGCGATCGTCATTTCCTCGCCGACGGCGCCGCCGCGTTCGAGGACGGCACACTCGACTACACGAACATTCCGGCCGTCGATGCCGGCCTCACGTTCCTGGAAGAGGTGGGGGTCGAGGTCGTGCACGAGCGGGTCCGCTGCCTGGCGGGGTGGTTCCTGGACAGTCTGTCGTCGATGCGCCATGCCGGCGGGACGCCACTCGTGACGATCTTCGGTCCGCTCGGCACGGACCGGCGCGGCGCGACGATCGCGTTCAGCGTGCATGACCCGGCGGGCGCCCCGATCGGCCACACGGAGGTCGAGACCCGGGCCGCGGCCGCCGGCATCGCACTGCGCACCGGCTGTTTCTGCAATCCGGGGGCCGGCGAGGTGGCGCTCGGCCTGACACCGGGCGAACTCGACCGCTGTCTCGCCGCCGGGGGCGATCGCATGACCAAGGATGATTTCGGCCGCTGTCTGGACGGGGGTGAGAGTCCGGGCGCCGTACGGGTCTCGTTCGGACTGGCCTCGACATTCGCCGACGCCCACGCCTGCGTGCGGTTCCTCCGCCGGTTTCTGCAGTGATGGTATTCTGCCGGTCTTGACTCCAGGCGCTGCCTCCAGCCATCGCTCGTGCAACCCCGCGTTGTCCCTGGCGGCCCTCCTGGTCTGCGTCGCTCTCGCACCGCCGGCCGCGGCCCAGGAGATTCCGCATCCAACCGACTACTTCGGCTTCGAGATCGGGACAGACGGAGAGCTGGCGAGATACCCCCGGATTCTCGAATATCTGCAGTTGCTCGCGAACCGCTCGGAGCGGATCGACTACGAGCGGCGCGGCACGACGACGCTGGGCAACCCGTATGTCCTGGCGACGATCAGCTCGCCGGCCAACCTGGCCCGCCTGGACCGGTTGATCGAGATCAACCACCGCTTGAACGATCCCCGCGGCCTGTCCGAGACCGAGGCCCTGGCCCTGGCCCGGGAAGGGGTGCCGTTCTACTTTCTCTACGCCACGATCCACTCCACGGAGGTCGGCAACACGCAGGCGCTGATCAAGATCGCGCACCGGCTGGCGACCGACCGGTCGCCCGCGATCGGCGCGTTGCACGCCGAAGGCAAGGGCGTCTGGCGTCTGGGCGACATCGTGGACTACGGGTACACGGCCGTCTTCGCGGCGCTCGATCTGGTGGCGAAGACCCGCACGACCTGGATGGAGAACTATTACCGCGTGCACCGCGACTGGGTCGAGCGGGACACGGCGCCCTACGCGTTCGCCATCAGCGCCGACCAGCGCGACCCGTTCGCAACCTACGAGCTGCTGGAGTTGCTCGAGCGGGGCGAGGTGGAGATCGACCAGGCGCGCAGCGCGTTCACGGCAGAGGGCCGCCGCTATCCGGCCGGGTGGTGGGTGATCCGTCTGGCCCAGCCCGCCGGAGCATTCGCGAAAACGATGCTCGAGCGTCAGGTCCATCCCGACCTGCGCTACTATCCCGGCGGTCCCCCCATCCCGCCCTACGACGTGACGGCGCAGACCCTGGGTCTGCTGATGGGCGTCGACGTCGAGCAGATCGACCCGCCGCTGACCGCCGATCTCGAGCCGCTGCGGGACATCACGGCAGAAACGGTGTCGCGTTATCCGGACGAGGACGACATGGTGGCCAGCGGTTGGCTGCTGGGCGGCGAGTTGCTGCGCAACCAGGCCAACGTGGTCTCGTTCACGGTCGGCCGCGGCGCGGTGGTCACGTTCGGCAGCCAGATCGCCTTCCGCACCCAAACCCGCGGCACCTTCAAGCTGCTCTTCAACGCCATCTTTCAGGGATCGGCCGAGCCGATCGACGCCGGCGCGCTGGCCCGCCTCGAGTAGCCGGCCCCTGGTCAACGCCCTGTGGCAGACACCCCGGCGAGCACGTACGGCGCACTTCTGAGCGCGCGGCGGGCCGAGGCGGCGGCTCTGGACCAGCGCGCCGCTCGCATCAGCCTGGCGCGACTGTGCGTCTTTCTGACGGGCGTGGTCCTGGCGGCGGGCGCGGTGTTCGGCGGCTGGCTGTCCGGCGGGTGGATCGCGCCGCCGGCCCTGCTGTTTCTCGTCCTGGTCGTGGTGCACGACCGTGTCCTGCTGGCACGTGACCGCGCCGAACGAGCCGCCGCGTGGTACGAGCACGGCCTCGCGCGGCTCGCCGACCACTGGTCGGGCATCGGACCGGCCGGCGATCGGTTCGCCGAGGCCGAACACCTCTACAGTCAGGACCTCGACCTGTTCGGCGAGGGGTCGCTGTTCCAGTTGCTGAACACCGCACGGACCCAGGCCGGGGAGGACACCCTGGCGGCGTGGCTCCTGGCGCCGGCGGACCGCGCCGAAGTCCTGAGCAGGCAGGAGGCGGTGCGCGACCTGCGGCCGCGGGTGACGCTACGGGAACGGTTGGCGATCGCGGGCGCCGACGTACGCACCGCCGTGCAACCCGCCGCACTCGTCGAGTGGGCGGACGGCGCGCGACTGCTCGGCGGCGTCTGGCCGCAGGCCGCGGCCGTCGCACTCACGATCCTGACGCCGGTCGCGGTCACCGCCTGGGCCATGGGCGGGTCGATCGCCCTCCCGGTGGCCGCCCTGGCCGCCATCGCACTGCTGGCGCGAGCGTTCCGACGACGGACCGCGGGCGTGATGCACGCCGCCGGGAGGCCGGCGCGCGAACTGGCGGTCGTGGGCGAGGTCTGCCGCATCCTGCGCGCGGACGCCTACGCCGCCCCGCGTCTCGCGGCCCTGCGCGCCGCGCTCGCCAGCGAGGAGGGGGAGGTGGACCAGGCCGTCCGCCGCGTGCACCGGCTCGTCGAGATGTACGACTGGCAGCACAACATCATCTTCGGGCCGATCGCGGCGCTGCTGTTCTGGGAGCTGCACTGCGCGTTCGCCGTCGAACGCTGGCGCGCGCGGCATGGCCGCGAGGTGGCGCAGTGGCTCAGGCAGATCGGCGAGTTCGAGGCGCTGTCGGCGCTGGCCACCTATGCGTACGAGCACCCCGCGGATCCGTTTCCCGAACTGGTGGAGGCGTCGGGACCACCCCTGTTCGAGGCGACCGCGCTGGCCCACCCGTTTCTCGCGCCGACCGACGCTGTGCCCAACGACGTCACGCTCGGCGCGGTGCCACGGGTCCAGATCGTGAGCGGCTCGAACATGTCGGGCAAGACCACGCTGCTGCGCAGCACCGGGGTGAGCGCGGTGATGGCGCTGATGGGGGCGCCGGTCCGGGCCGCCAGCCTGCGGCTGTCGCCGGCGGCCATCGGCGCCACGCTGCGCATCGAGGAGTCGCTGCAGGCGGGACGGTCCCGGTTCTACGCCGAAGTGCTCAAGCTGGGGCAGATCGTGGCGGCCGCGCAGGCGGGCCCCACCCTCTTCCTGTTCGACGAACTGTTTCACGGCACCAACTCGCACGACCGCCGGGAGGGAGCGCGAGGGCTGCTGCGCTCGCTGCTCGCGCTCGAGACGGTCGGGCTGGTCACCACCCACGACCTCGCGCTGGCCGATATCGCCGACGCGCTGGCGCCACGCATCAGCAACGCACATTTCGACGACATCCTGGTTGATGGAGAAATGCACTTCGACTATCGTCTGAAACCGGGACCGGTGACCCGCAGCAACGCGCTGGCCATCATGCGGGCGGTCGGGCTCACCGTGTCGGAAGGCAGTTGAATGCAGCGCACTGACGGCGCGCGCCCCGGATGGAGACGCGGCGGCATCGCCGCAGTGGTGCTGGCAGGCGTGTTGCTCCGGCCGATGGCCCTCGGGGCGGCGCAGCCGCTGGCGCTCGAGGACGTGATCGCACGGGCGTCCGCCTATGTCTGGACCTTCGTCGAGGAGTTCTCGACGGTGGTGACGGAGGAGGACTACCGGCAGTCCAACTTCTCGCGAAGCCGCACCGACCCGGTGCGCGTCCAGTTGCGGTCGGAGTTCCTGCTCGTTCGCATTGCGGACGCGGACGCCTGGACCGGGTTCCGGGACGTCTTCGAGGTCAACGGCCAGCGGGTCCGGGACCGGCAGGACCGCCTCGCCGCGCTCTTTATCGAGAACACGTCGACCGCCGTCGAACAGGCACGGCGCATCGTGGCCGAGAGCGCCCGCTACAACCTGGGCAGCACGCACCGCACCTTCAACATCCCGACCTATGCGCTGTCCTTTCTGCTTCCAACCAACGCGACCCGGTTCCAGTTCGAGAAGGACGGTGAAGGCTGCGGCGATCTGCCGTCCGCCTGGCGCATCCGTTACGAAGAGGTCGAACATCCGACCCTGACCCGCGGCTTCCAGAACATCAGCCTGCCCTCGCAGGGGCGGTTCTGCGTCGATGCGGAGACCGGAACGGTCCTCGAAACCGAGATCCGGCTGTCGCACCCGTCGGTCGGCCGTGACGTGCGTGCAACCGACGCCACCGCCGAGGTGCGGTTCGCACTCGACCCCAACGTGAATCTCTGGGTGCCGGTCGAAATGCGTGAGAGCTACGCCGAGCGCGGCGGGGGACGAACCAGCAGCACGGCGCGCTATGGGAACTTCCGCAAGTTCAGCATCGCGGTGAGCGAGAACACGGACCCTGATCCGGAATGAAGAGCGGCACGATCACGATAATGTAAGCGCGCAGGAGATCCGTCGTCGTCTAGAAGACTGCCGGCAGCAGGTTCGCCGCCGGTGATCAACCACCCAATCTGTTTGCAACGGAGGCAATCCAATGAAACGCATCGTACTTCTCGCCCTCGCCGCGGCGGCGGTGTCATCGACCGCGTTCGCACAATCGGACGCCGAGATGATCGAAAGGGCGCTTGCGGCGGCGCCGCGGCGGGCTCGCGAGGCCGCCAGCGTCGTCAAGTGGAACCCGGACCACACCTACGTGACCATCAAGGAAGGCACGAACCAACTCGTGTGTTATGACCGGTCGGGCGAGCCGGGACGACAGCCGTTCGCCGTGCAGTGCACCAGTCTGGCCAACCTCGAGCGGGTGGCGCAGAACCGACGGTTCGATGCCGAGACGTCGAACGGCGAAGAGTTGCAGGCCCGGCTGGACGCCGCCGAGGCGGACGGCAGCCGCGTGAAACCGGAGTTCGGCTCTTTGTTCATCTCGATGAACGGTGCCGACGCCGCCAGCGCGGGCACCCACACGACGATCGCAGTGCCGGGCGCCACGCCCGCCTCCATCGGATTGCCGGACAACCCGGGTCAGGGCGGCGCCTGGCTCATGAACACCGGCACCAGCACCGCCCACATCATGACGCCGGGGCATTAGCAGTCCGTGGTAAAACCCCGCGTTGCACCGAGATCGGCGATGCGCCCGATGAGCAAGGCGAGAAGAGGGAGCATACCTGTAGGGGCAACCCTTGTGGTTGCCCTGTTCGTCAGCCGGAACAACGAAGATCAGCAGAATTCAGCGTGAAACCGCAGAATTCAGCGGGGAAGCTCTTGCCACGGGCTGCAAACCGCCGGTGGCGGAGGATCCGGCGGGGCACCGTGCGCGGTGCGGCGCCCCCGACCCACAATCAGCCGCCGGCCGCGACCGATCGGATGCGCGCGGCGAGATCCGGAGGGGTGTGAAAGACGTTGAGCCTGCGGCCCCGCCGGCGCTGGTCGAGCAGTCCCAGTTCCGCCAGACGGAACAGGTCGGCGCGGGCCGTGGCGTAGACCACATTGTGGCTCGTCATGTGGGACCGCGTCGTGTACTCCGCATCCTCGTGCCGGACGGCGTGGGCGAGGAGCGCAAGCTGGCGGTGGTTCAGATCGGTGCGGCGGCGGAGCATCTGTGCGACCCGCGCCACCTGCGCCGTCTTCGCCGTGATATACGCGTCGAGTTCGTCGATCGCCCGCAGAATCACGTCGACCTGATGCACGATGAAGTAGGTCGCGTCGTTCGCGTCGGTCTCCGTATGGAGGAAGGCCCGGGCGTACTGCGCCGGCGCCGCCGTGAGGAACCGGCTGATCGACACGAATTCGAACATCCAGTAGGCGCGGTGCAGCATCGCCCTGTAGAACAGCGCTCGGGCGGTGCGCCCGTTGCCGTCCGCGAACGGATGGTCGTACGCCAGCCAGAAATGGAGCATGATGGCGCGGATGACCGGATGCAGAAAACTTCCGCCCCCGGATTCCGGGCTGCCGCCATCTGCGTTGGAGAACCGAACCATCTCGCGCAACCGCTCCGGTAATTGCTCGGCCGGCGGCGGTCGATGAAGCACCTGTTCGCCGCTGGCGTCGCACACCTCGACGCGTTGGTCAGCGGGGCGTTGCAACCGGCCGGCATCGTCCGGATCGGCGAGCGTTCCGTCGGTGACCCCGCGGTGCAACGCGAGCACCGCCTCGCAGGTCAGCGGCTGGTCCTTCATTGCGCGGACCGCGCGCATCGTCCGATAGGTGTTCAGGATCATTCGTTCGCTGCGATCTCGCGGAGCCCGACCCGCCCGGATCATCCGCGCGGCGACGGCGCGCGTCGTCGACGCCCCCTCGAGCTGGCTTGACGTAATCGCCTCGCGGATCAGGGAACTGACGATGAACCGCTCTCGGGTCGCCGGATTCGTCACCGCATCGGACACCTCGATTCGGCCGCTAGCGCGGCTGTCGATCCGGTGCAACGCTTCCTGCACACGATCAGGGAGCATGTATGTGAACCGCCGCCCGCGCGCATCGCGGAGCGGGAGCGGTCTGGACTGACCGGCGCGCGCCAACCGGATGCCGGTCCACCACGCCCCGGCGCTCAGACCCTCGGGTCGGGGCCGGCGCCGCAGCGCATCCCAGTGAACATAACGGCCCTCCACCGTCGGCTGAATCCCTTGCGACAGCAGGACAGGCAGATGCTCCCGGTGCCGATCGAGGAGCTCCGCGAGCGGCGGCGGCGCGAGCGGCCGTTTCATGATCGCGTGCGTCGATGACGGACTACATCATCAATTGTTACAATATTGATGAACACTGATGCAAACGTATCACATCCGGTTCATGACTCCATCTGCGCGATGGCCGTCAATTCATCAATGGTCGAACTATTGATGAAGATTGATGCAAACGTATCAGCGTGAGGCGCCTGTCGTGCCGTGAAACCGGTGGCCGCGACCGGTCGGAGCCATGCGGCGCTGGCCGACGGGGTCTGAAAGACGTGGCTCGTTCAGCCAGACGCGAGTACGGAGCGTGGACCGGACGCGGGCGACGTGTTCCGCGGGCGGGTTTCAGGCAACGGTCCGTCGCGGGGCTCGAACCCGCCGTCCGCGGTGGGCCGGTATCCACGGACGAAGTCCTCACACGGGACCGCGCGATTCGAGAATCCGGTCTCGTCGACGTGATCTGGTAGACGCGCGGACACGGAAGGGATCGATTTCGTCAGTGAAAGTCCGCGAAGTCATACGCATCCTGGAGGACCACGGGTTCCGCCTTGACCGGCAAAGGGGAAGCCACCGGCAATTCGAGAGGTTCGTCGATGGACGGAACCGGTTGGTACCCGTCTCAGGACATGACGGCGACGACCTGCCAAAGGGCACGCTGTCGTCAATCAGGCGTCAATCTGGCTTGCCCAGAGGGTTGTTCCGCTAGCTGCTAGTGTGCAGGAACATGCAGTTGGAGACTGAACGATCGAGACCGGCCGTGGTCGCCGCGGAGGCTATGCAGCCACGTCATGAACGCCAATCTGGTCCGCACGTGCCATGGAGCTTTTCGCGTCAAGAAAGGGCGCTGCTCGGCGGGCGGCAACTCGAAGACGCGTTCCAGGTACATCTGGATGCACGTGTCGAGAGATGCCTTGACTTCTTCGACGGACGAACCGAAAACGGCGATGTCGAGGTCGACGCAGATCGCCTCCCAGTCCTGACCGCGGCCGTACGCATAACACCGAAACGCAAGGCTCATCGTGACTCCGATACCGTCTCTGACTCAAAACGACCATTCAAGGTCTATCTGGAGCCGCCCCCCGCGGCACGTGCGGGTTGGGAATCACACAACGCACCACACCGCACCACAAGGCTACCACAAGCGAACCACCCGCCAACGTCGCGCCACGCGCGGAAATACCGCGCCTCACGGGCGGGTAGGTGCCGGCGACGATTCCCGCGAAATTGGTTGCGAGTCGGGCGATAATCACGTCATGACCCGCGGCGCATGAGCCATGCGGGGAAGCGGAACTCGGCACGATCGACCAGCAGGTGGCGACGCTGGAACGGCTGCTGTTCCCGGCGCCGGAGGCAGACTGAATTCGTGATAATCGTCAGGATCGTGATCTCACCCATCCGACTGCGCATTGCCGCGGTGGCGCACCGGGCGGCATGAGCCTCGGACTGACGCCGGCCGGACAGCTTCGGTGGGCGCCCCGCGACGGCGACGGCATCCCTCCCGTCCTGTCTCGCCTGCAACCCATTTTCGACGCCGACTGGCGCGAAGCGCTCTTCACGCTGGCGGCGGACCGGATTGACACGCGCGAATCGCCCGCTGTGCGCTACTGGCAGGAGATCGCCCAACGCCACCTGACCGCGCTGTGCCACCTGCCCGAGCAGACGTCGCAGATTCAGATCGAGCCGCCGGCGGCGGCCGAGTGCGCCGGCTGGATTCTGGCCGCCCCGCCGATGCACGGCGGCGAGTATCTCTCCTCGGACAACCTGCAACGCATCTGGACCCAGCTTGACGAGTGGGTGCGCGAGACGGCCGCGACCGCGGGCGGATTGTCCGCGTTTCTGCGCGCGCGGGCGCCGAGTTGGCACCAGGTGGGTCGGGTCTGCTTCCACCTGGCCGAGAACAAGAGCGATGCCGACCGGCCGTTCGCGTTCATGGCCACCTATGCCTCCGGCTTCGGCGCGACGGGACGGGTGAAGCATCTGCCGCTGCGCCGGGCGCTGGAACAATACGCGGGCGCGAGGAACCGCGCGGCGCTCATCACGCTGCTGTCGCCGATACAACAGGCGGCCGAGACATGCGACTGGGTGCAGACGCTGGTGGACTCGGGCGACGTATACCGGCCGCTGGCGTGGCCGCCGGACCGCGCCTATCAGCTTCTGCGCAGCGTGCCGGCGCTCGAGGAGAGCGGCCTGTCGGTGCGGCTGCCGAACTGGTGGCGCAAACGACCGCGCCCGCAGGTCAGCGTCACGATCGGCGGCGCGACGGCGGCGCTGGTCGGCGCCGGTGCGATGGTGGATTTCAACGTGAACGTCGCCCTGGGCGGCGAGCCGCTGTCGCCCGGCGAGCTGCAGGCGCTGCTCGACGGCGACGAGGATCTGGTGCTGCTCAAGGGCCAGTGGGTCGAGGTGGACCGCGACCGGCTGCGGCAAGCCATCGAGCACTGGGACGCCGTGCGCCGGCACGCGGGTGATGACGGGATCACCTTCATCGAAGGCATGCGCCTGCTCGCCGGCGCGTCAGCCGATCTCCGGCGCGAGGATGAGACGGAGACCGAACGGCCCTGGGTGCACGTCACCGCCGGAGGCGCGATGCGCAAGCTGCTCGCGGACATGCGTCAACCGGACGCGCTCGACCCGGTGGCGGTCGGTGGGGCGCTGCGGGGCGCGCTGCGGCCGTACCAGCGCGACGGTGTGGCGTGGCTGCGTCTGCTGACGGGGCTGGGTCTCGGCGCCTGCCTGGCCGACGACATGGGCCTGGGCAAGACCATCCAGGTGCTGGCGCTGCTGCTTTGCGACCACGGCGGCGGCCCGAACCGGCAGCGGGCGCCGTCGCTGCTGGTGATTCCGGCGTCCCTGCTCGGCAACTGGCGTCGCGAAGCCGCGCGGTTCGCGCCGTCGCTGGCGCTGCGGTTCCTGCATCCCGCGGAAGCGGACCGGCAGACGCTGGCGGACGTCGCGGACGCGCCGGCGCAGCATCTGGCCGATGTCGATCTGGCGGTGACGACCTACGCCATGCTGGCGCGCCAACCCTGGCTGGCGGACGTGCCGTGGCGCTTCGTCATTCTGGACGAAGCCCAGGCCATCAAGAACCCGGCCACCCGTCAGAGTCGATCGGTCCGCATGCTCCCGGCCCAGGCCCGCATCGCACTGACCGGCACACCGGTGGAGAACCGTCTGGGCGACCTGTGGGCGCTGTTCGACTTCCTCAATCCCGGACTGCTCGGCTCGAGCGCCGTGTTCCAGTCGTTCGTGAAGACGCTGCAGGAGCGTCCCGAGCAGCCGTACGCGCCGCTGCGCCAGCTCGTCGCCCCCTACATCCTGCGGCGTCTCAAGTCGGATCGCCGCGTCATCAGCGACCTGCCGGACAAGACCGAGACGACCCGCGACTGCCAGCTTACCCGCACCCAGGTGGCGCTCTACCAGCGCGTCGTGCAGGCCATGCAGCGCGATCTGGAGGAACTCGACGGGATCGCCCGTCGGGGCGTGGTGCTACGGTCGCTCATGCGGCTGAAGCAGATCTGCAATCATCCCAGTCAGCTCTCCGGCGACGGCGACTACCGGCCCGCTGACAGCGGCAAGTTCAGGCGCCTGGCCGACATCTGCGAGGAACTCGCCGACCGCCAGGAACGAGTGTTGATCTTCACACAGTTCACGGAGATCATTGACCCGTTGTCCGAATACTTGGCGACGGTCTTCGGCCGGCCCGGTCTGGCGCTGCACGGCGGCACCGGCGTCAAGCGGCGCCAGACACTGGTGGACCGGTTCCAGCGCGACGACGGGCCGCCGTTCTTCATCCTGTCGCTCAAGGCCGGCGGGACGGGCCTGAACCTGACGGCGGCGTCGCACGTCATCCACTTCGACCGCTGGTGGAACCCGGCGGTCGAGAATCAGGCCACCGACCGCGCCTTCCGCATCGGCCAGCAGCGCAACGTGCTTGTCCACCGGTTCGTCACCCGCGGTACTATCGAGGAGAAGATCGATCTGATGATTGCCGAGAAACGACAATTGGCGAATGATCTGCTCGACGGCGACAGTGAGATCAACCTCACCGAGCTGTCGGACGACGCGCTGCTCGATCTGGTGCGTCTCGAAGTCACGCACGCGAACCCCTGGGACGCGACGGACAGGACCTGACCTTGCACTGGTATCCACAATACATGCCGATCGGCGCGCGGCGCGCCCAAGCCCTGGAGGAGATGCGCAAGCTTCGCGAGCAGGGCGTAAGAGTGCAGCCGATCGAGATCAGGGGGCGCACCATCGCCCGCAGCTTCTGGGGCCGGCGCTGGTGCGAGCATCTGGAATCGTTCTCCGACTACGAGAACCGCCTGCCGCGCGGGCGCACCTACGTGCGCAACGGCTCCGTCTGTCATCTGGAGGTCCAGGCCGGCGGCGTCGAGGCCATGGTCGCCGGGTCGGCGCTCTACCACGTCGTCATTCGCATCAGGAAGCTCAAGAAGCCGGCCTGGAAGGCCATCAAGACCGCGTGCGCGGGGCAGATCGGATCGGTCCTCGAGCTGCTGCAGGGCCGGTTGTCGGATCACGTCATGAACGTCGTCGCCGACCGCGATACCGGCCTGTTTCCGACACCCCGCGAGATCAAGCTGGCCTGCGACTGCCCCGACTGGGCGACGATGTGCAAGCACGTAGCGGCCGTGCTCTACGGAGTCGGCAGCCGGCTCGACGACAGCCCGGAGCTGCTTTTCCTGCTGCGCGGTGTCGACGAGACGGAATTGATTGCCACCGACATGGCGCTGCCGCACGGCACGGCGACGGCCGACGGACTGGCGGACGGCGATCTCGAGGATATCTTCGGCATCGATCTCGACCCGGCGGAAGCTGCCGTGGCGGCCGACCAGGCGGCGCCTACGCCGAACCCGCGGATAGAGGCCGACGACCCGACGCCCCGACGCACGACGCGGGCGGCGCGAGCCCGGCCACGGGACACCGGCGCCACGACCTCCCGGTTTCGCCCCACCGGCGGCCTGGTGGCCGAATTGCGCCAGCGCAGCGGCTTCACGGCCGCCGAGCTCGCCGAACTGCTGCAGGTGTCTGCATCGACGGTCTATCGCTGGGAAGCCGCACCCGGGCCGCTCAACCTGCGCGCCCCCCAGCGGGATGCCCTGATGTTGCTGCAGTCGGAAATCGAGACGCTCGAAGAGTAGCGGACTGCCGCCATCAATGCCCTCACGACGATTGTATTCACGGATTGTATTTCCACGATTACAATCATAATACGGTGATCCCACGGGCTCTGCAGTCACGTATCGACGACCGCCTGCGACAGTTTCCCGCCGTCGCGCTCCTCGGACCTCGCCAGGTTGGCAAGACGACGCTGGCGCGACGCACGGCGCGTTCGGTGGACAGCGTGTACCTGGATCTGGAGAACCCGGACGACCTGAGCCGGCTGACTGACGCCGTCGGCTACCTGCGGGCCCAGCGCGGCAAGCTCGTCGTGCTCGACGAGGTGCAGCGGGCGCCGAGGCTGTTCCAGGTGCTGCGCGTAGTCATCGACGAGCGGATTCAGGCCGGCGAGGCGGCCGGGCAGTTCCTGGTGCTCGGGTCGGCGTCGCCCGATCTGTTGCGACAGTCGGGCGAAAGCCTCGCGGGCCGCATCGCATACGTCGAGTTGACTCCGCTCGACATTCTGGAAACGGGGCGCGAGCGCTGCCAGCGTCTCTGGGTCCGGGGGGGCTTTCCACCCAGTTTCCTGGCGGCGAGCGATCGGCGCAGCGCCCTTTGGCGCGAGCAGTTCATCGCGACGTATCTCGAACGCGACATCCCGCAGTTGGGTCCGCGCGTTCCCGCCGAGACGCTGCGGCGGCTCTGGACCATGCTGGCGCATGCGCAGGGCGGTCTGCTGAATACGGCGAACCTCGCGCGCGCGCTTGGCGTCGACGGGAAGACCATCGCGAAATACCTCGATCTGCTGGTCGACCTGCTGCTCGTCCGCCGTCTGCAGCCGCTCCATGCCAACGTGCGCAAACGGCTGGTCAAGGCGCCCAAGGTCTATGTGCGCGACAGCGGTCTCGTCCACACCTTGCTGCGGCTCGACGACGAACATGGCCTGCTCGGCCATCCGGTTGCCGGCATGAGCTGGGAGGGGTTCGTCATCGAGACCCTGATTCGGGCGGCGCCAGACCGGACGCTGGCCAGTTTCTACCGCACCGCCACAGGCGTGGAAATCGATCTGGTCCTGGAGCTGCCGGGCGGCCGGCGCTGGGCGGTGGAGGTCAAGCGGGGACTCGCGCCCAGAATCGAGAAGGGACTGCACGTCGCGCGGGCGGATCTGCGGCCGGACCGGACGTGTCTCGTCTATTCGGGCGACGAGGGCTACCCGCTGGGCGGCGGCATCGAGGCGATCGGCCTCGCCGCGCTGGCGAACGAGCTATCGGCGCTCGGCGTCGGGGAACAATGACTGCCGGGATGAGGCGCACAGCACCAGCACCGCCACTCCAACACCTGCTCTCACAAGACGTATCGGTTCCTCCACCGGGTTGTCATTTGCCGTGTTCATGAGGACCGGATGAACGCCGCCGGTCTCGTTTCCATCAATTTCTCGAAAAAATCGTGCCCTTTGTCGTCGACGACGATGAACGCCGGAAAGTCCTCCACCTTGATCTTCCAGATCGCCTCCATGCCCAGTTCGGGATACTCGAGCACCTCGACATGCTTGATGCTGTGGTCGGCCAGGCGGGCGGCCGGACCGCCGATGGACCCCAGATAGAACCCGCCATGCGTGCCGCACGCCTCGGTCACCTGCCGCGATCGGTTGCCCTTGGCGAGCATCACCATGCTGCCCCCGTGGCGCTGGAACAGATCCACATAGGAGTCCATGCGCCCCGCCGTGGTGGGGCCGAACGACCCGGACGGCCGTCCATCGGGCTTCTTGGCGGGACCGGCGTAGTAGACCATGTGGTTGCGGAAATAGGCGGGCAACTCCTCACCGCGATCGAGCCGTTCCTTCAACTTGGCGTGGGCGATGTCGCGGGCCACGACCAGCGTTCCGCTCAACGAGAGACGGGTCGCCACCGGATACTTCGTCAACTCGGCCAGGATCTCCGGCATCGGCCGGTTGAGATCGACCCGCACGACCTCGCTGTCGAGCTCGTTGTCCGCCACGTCTGGCAGATACTGCGCCGGATTCTCCTCGAGCTGCTCGATGAAGACGCCCTCGCGGGTAATCCTGGCCAGCGCCTGGCGGTCGGCCGAACAGGACACGCCGAGTCCCACCGGGCAGGACGCGCCGTGGCGGGGGAGCCGGATCACCCGCACGTCGTGCGCGAAGTACTTGCCGCCGAACTGCGCCCCGATGCCGATGTTGCGACAGATGTCGAACACCTGCCGCTCAATCTCGAGGTCGCGGAACGCGCGGCCGTGCTCGTTGCCGCTGGCCGGCAGCGTATCCAGGTAATGGGTGGTCGCCAGCTTCACCGTCTTGAGCGTGAACTCGGCAGAGGTCCCGCCCACGACCAGCGCCAGATGATAGGGCGGGCAGGCCGCGGTGCCGATCGACCGCATCTTCTCCTCGGCGAAGGCCAGCAGGGAGGCCGGATTCAGCAGCGCCTTCGTTTCCTGATACAGGAACGACTTGTTGGCCGACCCGCCGCCCTTGGCAATGAACAGCAGCTCGTACTCGTCCCCCGGCTCGGCGTAGATCTCGATCTGCGCCGGCAGGTTGGACCCGGTGTTCTTCTCGCTGAACATGTCGAGCGGCGCCATCTGCGAGTAGCGCAGGTTGCGCTGGTCGTAGGCGTCGTAGATGCCCTGCGAGAGCGCCACGGCGTCGTCCCGCCCGGTGAACACGTTCTCGCCCTTGTGGCCGAGAACGATGGCCGTGCCGGTGTCCTGGCACCCGGGCAGCACGCGCCCCGCTGCGATGTTGGCGTTGCGCAGCAGTTCGAGCGCCACGAAGCGGTCGTTGTCCGACGACTCGGGGTCGTCGAAGATGGACCGCAACTGCCGCAGATGCGCGGACCGCAGCAGATGCGACACATCATCGAACGCGGTGTGCGCGACGAAGCGCAGCACGTCGGGGTCGATGGTGAGCAACTCGCGGCCGCCAACCGACACCGTTGACACGCCGTCGGAGGTCAGCTTGCGGTAGGGGGTGTCGTCGGGCCCCCGTTCGAAGATGGGCTGATAGTGGAAGTCGGGCATCGTTCTGCACGGGTTGTCACGGTGGCGTAACCGTCTGCTTCAGGCGAACGTTCGATTGTACACGGAGCCTGCGCGCTGGCAGCCCGTGGCAAAGCCTCGGGGCGCGGGCATGTCCGCAACCCGCCTCGGGCACACCGGCGCGCGGACGCGATCAGTATAATCGAGCGTCAGGTCTCTGTCCCGCACTCGACGCACTCGATGAATACCTACGCCTGGATCGTGCTGATTGCGTTGGCGGGCGAGCACCTGCTCGCGGTGGCGACGAGCGTGCTGAACGTACGCGCGATGCGCGCCACGGTGCCGGACGAGTTCCGGGAGGTCTACGACCAGGACACCTACGCCCGATCGCAAACCTACACGCGGGCGCGGACCTGGTTCGGACTCGTGCAGGGCACGACAAGCCTGGCGGCGTTGCTCGCATTCTGGGGCGCCGGCGGGTTCGGCTGGCTCGACGCGCTCTGCCGCGGGGTCGGGTGGGGTCCCGTGCCGACCGGACTGCTGTTCGTCGCGGCGCTGCTGGTGGGCTCGACGCTGCTTGGTCTGCCGTTCCGGATTTACTCCACGTTCGTCATCGAGGAACGGTTCGGCTTCAACCGCACCTCGCCGGCGACGTTCGTGCTCGATCTGGCGAAGGGGCTCGCCCTGGGCGCCCTCCTCGGCGGGTCGCTGCTGGCGCTGGTGCTGGCCTTCTTCGAGTGGGCCGGGCCCTTGGCGTGGGTCTGGTGCTGGGTCGCCACGGCGGTCTTCATGCTGACCGCGCAGTTCGTCGCGCCGACCTGGATCATGCCGCTCTTCAACACCTTCAGTCCGCTCGATCAGGCCGAACTGAAGGAGGCGCTGGTCGGCTACGCGCGTTCGGTGCACTTCCCGCTGCACGGCATCTTCGTCGTCGACGGGTCGCGCCGCTCGGCCAAGGCGAACGCGTTCTTCACCGGCTTCGGCAAGCGCAAGCGGATCGGGTTGTTCGACACGCTGATCGCCCAGCACACCACGCCGGAACTGGTGGCAGTGGTGGCCCACGAGGTCGGCCACTACAAACGGCGGCACATCGTGAAAGGGCTGGCGCTGAGTCTGGCCCACACCGGGGTGCTGTTCCTGCTGCTGTCGCTGTTCCTGGAACAACGGGGCCTGTTCGAGGCGTTCGGGGTCGCCGAGCCGTCCGTGCACGCGGGTCTGGTGTTCTTCGGACTGCTGTTCACCCCGATGGAGCTCCTGCTGTCGCTTGTGGCGAACCGCGTCTCACGCATCCATGAGTTCGAGGCCGACGCTTTCGCCGCCCGCACGACCGGCGGCGCCGCGGCGCTCGTGTCCGCGCTGAAGAAGCTGTCGGCCGACAGCCTGTCGAATCTCACCCCTCACCCGCTGCAGGTGTTCCTGCACCACTCGCATCCGCCGGTGCTGCAGCGGATCGCCGCCTTGCGAACGCTCGACGCACGCTGACCCGCCCGGCGGCAGGCGCCCGGCGACGCGGTCACTGATCGATGCCGATGCGATACAGGTGGCTCTCGGTGCGGATGAAGAACGACCCGTCGGCGACCGCCGGTGACGCCAGGGTGGCGCCGTCGAGTTCGCTGTTGGCGAGCAGTGTGAACTCGGTCCCGGGGGCGATGACCCGCGTCACCCCCGTTTCGTTCTGAAAGTAGATGCGGCCGTCGGCGAAGACCGGTGACGCCGAGTGGTTCCCGCCCAGCCGCTCCTGCCAGTGGATCTCGCCGGTTCGTGCATCGAGGCAGGTGGCGATGCCGAAATCGGTCACGAGATAGAGCTCGTCGCCGACGAGCAGCGGCGAAGGGGTCAGCGGCGCGCCGCGCCGCAGCGTCCAGGCCGTGTGCGTGCGGGTCACGTCGCCCCGGCCGTCGGCGCGCACCGCCAGCAGACTCGGCGTCTGGAACCCGGTGGCGATGTAGACCATCCCGTGCCCGTAGACCGGCGCCGGCACGTTGGAGAATCCGTCGCCGTACGACACCTCCCAGAGCTCGTCCCCCGACTCGGGATCGTAGGCGGAGGCGCGGAACGCGCCGATGCTGAAGAGCTGATCGCGGTCACCCACCCGGATAATCAGCGGCGTCGAATAGGCCTGCGAGATCGGCTGGCGCCGCGGCGACCGCCATTGCTCCTCGCCGCTGGCGGCGTCGAGGGCGACGACATACGCGGTGTCGTAGCCGTCGACGCTGAGGAACAACCGTCCGTCATGCAGCACCGGCGAACCGCCGTTCCCATGCTGCGTGACATAGGGGAACCGGGTCGACCAGACGATGTCGCCCGCGGTCGTCAGCGCGGCGGTGCCGTCGGCCCCGAAGTGGACATAGACGCGATCGCCCTGCACGATCGGGGTGGGTGAGGCTTGACTGTTCTTGGGGTTCGCCGACGCCGTCTCGGGCACTCGGAACACTTCGACGTTGACCACCTCGCGCCCGCTGTCGGCCTCGTAGCCGAGCAGCCGCAGCGAGCCGGCGCCGTCGTTGGTCGCCGTGGTCAGCCAGACGCGCCCATCCGCCACCACCGGCGACGACCACCCCAGACCCGCGACCGCAGTCTTCCAGAGCACGTTGGACGACTCGCTCCAGTCGAGCGGAAGGCCGCGTTCGGATGAGTGCCCCTGGCCGGTTGGACCACGGAACGCCGGCCAGTCCTCTGCCCCCACCGCCGCGTGGACCAGGGACGCGAGCAGGAGCAACACTGCGACTTGCCTCATTACCGCATTGTAGCGCCGAACCTTTCCGGCGCCGGCGCGTTGTTCAATACAGGGTGAGACGGACACGCGCTCGGAGTTTCCAAGCGGCCCGCCGGCACGGGCGGGGAGGCGGACCACGACGGGGATGACCTCGGACATTGCGGCGCTCGTGGACCGCTGCCGCCAGGGAGACGCCCTGGCATGGGAGCAGCTCGTGCAACGCTGTCAGCGGCGGGTGTATGCGCTGGCCTATCACTATCTGGGCCGGGTCGAGGATGCGCAAGACGTGACACAGGATGTGTTCGTGCGGGTCTATCAACAGTTGGACACCTATCACGGCGATGGATTCATGGCCTGGCTGCTGCGGGTGACCCGTAACCACTGCATCGACCAGCTTCGCCGCCGCCGGGCGCGTCCTCCGGCCGAAGACGTGCCGGTCGAGCACAACGGCTGGACCCTGCCAGACAGGGCGCCAGACCCGGAGCAGTCGTGGCTCAGCGATACCCGCAAGCGGCTGGTCTACGATGCGCTGCGGCGATTGAGCGGCCAGAGCCGGGAAATCATTCTGCTCAAGGACATTCAGGGACTGCAGTTCACCGAGATCGCCGAGATGCTGGCGCTGCCGGTCGGCACGGTGAAATCGCGATCGCACCGCGCCCGCATCGAGCTGGCGCGACAGGTGATTGCCCTTGATCCGTCGTATGGCGACCCGGTCGCCAGGGTAACAAGCCCGTGGTAGAACCCCGCGTCGCACCGAGAACGGCGCTGCGCCCGGCTGGCAAGGCGCGACGAGGGAGCACATTGGGTATGTGTGACCGAGGAGCAACGCCGTCCGGACGGGATGCAGCGTCGTTCGAATGCAGCGGGGCTTTTGCCACGGGCTTGTTGAGATAGCCGATGGATTGCACGCTTTTCACCGAGCGGATCGACGCCCTGCTGGACGGCACCCTGCCGGCTGCGGAGCAGGCGCGCGCCGAGGCCCACCGGGCCGGCTGTCCGCAATGCAACGAGGTGTATCGGCTGCTGAGCAGCGCGGAGGAGCTTGCCGCCAGCGCGCCGCCGCACGATCTGACCGAGGCGATTCTCGCCCGCACGAGCGGATCGCCCTGTGAACAGGCGCGGGCGCGACTGGGTGAGCGGGTCGACGGCGCGCTTGACGCGCTGGACCGGGAGCTCGTGAACGCCCATGTGAACGGGTGCGCTGACTGTGCGGCGCTCCTCCGAGCGCTCGCATGGCTGCGAGATGACCTGCCGGCGTTCGCCGAACTGCCGCCGGACCCCGCGCTTCTGCACGCGGTGCTCGCGCAGACCGTACCCGGGACGCTGCGGCCACCCGTGGTGAACGCCCCATGGCGCCCGTCCGGCGCTGGACACGGCGCCGCCCGCCCCGGCAACGGCCTGTGGGCGCGGCTGCGCACCGCCGGACGGCAGCTTCTGGAACGGCCCCGCATCGCTTGGGAAACGGGCTATGTCGCAGCAGTCGTGGTGTGGCTGCTGTTCGGGGCCGCCTGGTCGCCGTTGCGCACCGCGCCGGTACAGGCGCTGGCGCTCGTCCAGCAGGGCGTGACCGGGACGCACGCCGCCGGCTCGGCCGCGGTCGAGACGATCAATCGCCGGCTCACCGCGATGCGCACCCGCGCGCTGCTATTCGGCGGCGACCAGCTCTACGACCGTCTGTCGATGCGCTATCGCCGCGCCGCCGCGGCGGCGCCCGATCTGCGCAGGCACTGGCGTCAGTTCACCACGGCGGTACTCGACCGCGACCTCTTCAGCGGGGTCGACGCGCTGCGATCGCTGAGCAGCGTTGCAGCCGCTCTGCTGCGCGGTGTCCTGCGTGGACCCGCACCTGACCCGGCCACAACCACCGACTCCGGGCCGTCACCGGAGCAAAGGAGCAAATCATGAACGGTTCCGAGGAACATGCCGACGTCGCCACGCGCCACCCGGCGCCGCCGCCGCCGACCCCGCCCGCGGCTGGCGCGCAGTTCCTGCCTCCCGTGACGGCGGGCCGGACCAGGGGACTGCAGCACAAGTCTCCGGTCGTCGCCTGTCTGTTGTCCCTGATGCCGGGCGTGGGCCAGATCTATGTCGGGTATTACAAGCTCGGTTTCATCCACAACGTCGTCTTCGGCTCGACCATCGCGTTGCTGGCGAGCGCCCCTAACCGCAACCCGCTGATTCCGATGCTGGGCATCTTCCTGGCGTTCTTCTACATCTACAACGTCGTCGATGCGGGTCGCCGGGCCAACCTCTACAACCTGGCGCTCGATGGCCTGGAGGGCATTGAGATGCCGAGCATGAACGTGTCGGCGCCGTCGTTCGGCGGCTCGCTGGCCGGCGGTGTGGCGCTGGTCGGGGTCGGCGCCATCCTGCTGTCGAACACCGCCTTCGGCGCCTCCCTGGACTGGGTCGAGGATTGGTGGCCCGCCGCTCCGATCCTCCTGGGCGTCTATCTGCTCGTCAAGGCGCTCCGGGAGCGCAGCGGGACCGCGGGCGACCCGCCGGCCGGTGACTCTGCGACCGGCGAGTCGGGCACACCCTCCAGCTTGTGACGGGCGCGGCGCGGGTCGGCGAGCGAACAGGGTCGTGCGGCCAGGGGCCGGGACGAATGTCATACACTGTCAGTGTCATGGCATTGGGGAAACGCCTGTTGCTCACGCTGCTGGTCGCCGCGTGCGTCGGCTCCGCTCTGGACGAGTCCGTGCACGCCCACCCGATGGAAGGTACGAACGCCGGGTTCGTCCAGTCGGTGGATGGGCCCGCCCCCGGCCCGTTCCTGTATCTGGGCGCCAAGCACATGGTCACCGGCTATGACCACCTGCTCTTTCTGGCCGGTGTCATCTTTTTTCTCTACCGGCTGCGGGACGTTGTCCTCTACGTCAGCCTGTTCACACTGGGTCACAGCCTGACGCTGCTTATCGGGGTGCTCGCCGACGTCAGCGTCAACGCCTACGTGATCGACGCCATCATTGGGCTCTCCGTCGTCTACAAGGGGTTCGAGAACATCAACGGCTTCGAGCGGGTCTTCAACGTCAAACCGAATACCCGCATCGCGGTGCTGGTGTTCGGGCTGTTCCACGGGCTCGGGCTGGCGACCAAGCTGCAGGATTTCATGGTGTCGGACAACGGACTCGTCGCCAACATTCTCAGCTTCAACGCAGGGGTCGAGATCGGTCAGATGCTGGCGTTGGCCGGGATGGTCGTCGTCCTGGGCTACTGGCGCACGCGGCCCAGTTTCCTGACTTCCAGCTTCGCGACGAACACGGCGCTGATGGCCGGCGGGTTCCTGCTGGCGGGCATCCAGATTACCGGCTACGTGCTGTTCTCATGAGCGAACCGACCCTCCCGTCACGCGGGAAGATCCTGACCGCCACGGCCGCGGCACTCCTCACGGCGGCGGCGCTGCTGTTCGGTGCGATCCTGCCCGCCGAGTACGGCATCGACCCCCTCGGCGCCGGGCGGCTGCTCGGGTTGCTCGCTCTCGGTCAGGCACAGCCATTCCACATCGAGGAGGGCGAGTATCGGGTCGACCACGCCGAGCTGAGTCTGTATCCCGCCGAGTGGGTCGAGTACTTCTACCGGCTCGACGAGGGCAGCAACATGCTGTTCACCTGGGAGGCGACCGGTCCGCTGACCTACAACTTCCACGCCTCGCCGGACGGCGCCCCGGCCGGTTACGCCGAAAGCTTCGACGCCCAGGATCTGCAGGAGGGGCACGGAACCTACACGGCCCCGTTCACCGGCATCCATGGCTGGTACTGGGAGAACACCGGGACGGAGGAGATCACCATCACCCTGACCACCGCCGGGTTCTACACCACGGCCGAGGAAGGCCGCGCCCGCGCCGCCGGGTACAAGCCGCTCACCGACATTCGGGGCAACAAGATCCCGGTCGCGCCATAGCGAACACCCCCGCCACGAACCGGACGGAAGCCATTGAATAGACTAGATTTCAGGTCTATAATCTGGTCCAAGGAGACACCGCCATGACCACTGTCCCGCTGTCAGAGGCCAAGACCCATCTCGCAAAGCTCCTGGCGGACGTGGAGGCGCTCGGCGAGGAGGTGGTCATCACTCGTTCGGGGCGTCCCGCGGGTGTGCTCCTCTCGTTGACTGACTATGAAGGACTGCTCGAAACGCTTGAGATCCTGGCCGACCGGAACCTGGCGGCAGCGATCGAGCAGGGTCTGGCGGAGGCCGCGGCGGGAGAGCTGCTGAGGCACGAGGACGTGTGGGATGACGCGGACCCTCGTCTACACGAGTAGCGCCGGCCGGGCGATCAAGAAGCTCGATCCCGCCGTGCGACGGCGGATTCTCGCAGCCCTGCTGAAACTCGGCGAGGAGCCCGAACGCGGCAAGCCGCTGAAGCTGACCCTCAAAGGACTGCGCTCCTGGCGCACAGGAGATTACCGCATCGTCTATCGCGTCATCGAATCACGCATCGAGATTCTCATCGTCGCTATCGGACACCGGCGCGACGTGTATGAGCAGTTGCGGAAGATGTTGGACGCGCTCGCTGGAACATGAGCGGAGCGTCATTCCGTCCGGCACTCGCCGGACGCTGTCTGTTCATTTATGCGAAGCAGCGCCGGCGGCGACGGAGTACCGGGCGTCAGGGTGTCGCCGGCGGCCGTTGCAGTTCGCGAATCGCCCGGAATTCGCTGGTGGCGCTCCACTCGGGCCACGCGTCGCCGGCGGCGAGCCGGGCGCCCATGTGGTACATGAACGTCAGATCGTCGAGCGCGCCCGTCAGATCCCAGTCCGGTTTCACTTCGTCCGACACGGCGTGGTAGTCGTTGGCGGTGTATTCTTCCCGCTTTTCGATCCCGTAGCCCCCCTGTTTGTCGAGATAGTCGACACCCGGATCCGCGTAGAAGGCGGGAATCCCGACCCGGGCGAACGAGAAGTGATCGGAGCGGTAATAGAAACCCTTCTCCGGCTCGGGGTCGGGATTGAGCACGCGGCCCAGCCGCGCGGCGATCTCGCCCGCCACGTCGTCGAGACCGGACTGACCCATGCCGACGATTGTCATATCGCGGGTGCGTCCCCACTGATTGAGCACGTCCATGTTCAGGGCGGCCACCGTCCGGGCCGCCGGATACAGCGGTTGTTCGCCGTAGTAGCGTGAGCCGAGCAGCCCCTGCTCCTCCGCGGTGACCGCCAGAAACACTACCGACCGGCGCGGCGCGTCACCCATCGTGAACGCCCGCGCCAGCTCGATCAGCCCGGCGGTCCCGGTCGCGTTGTCGGCGGCGCCGTTGTAGATCTGGTCGCCGTCCAGGCTCTCGTCGCGGCCCAGGTGGTCCCAGTGTGCGACGTACAGCACCACTTCGTCCGGCGCCCCGGCGCCCGGTAGACGCGCCACCACGTTCTGCGAATCGATGGTGCGCAGGGTGTTGCGCACCCGGGTGCGGCCGGTCACGCCGAGCGCGACCGGCTGAAAATCGGCGCCGGCCGCCTTCGCCTTCTCTGCCTCGAAGTTTAGCCCCGCCATCTCGAACAGCGCGGCCGCGGCGTCGCGCTGGATCCACCCCTCGACCGCGGCCCGTCCCATGTTGCGGTCGTCAGCGACCAGGTCGAACGACTCGCCGTAGGGGCTGCTGCCGATGACCGCCCACGGATAGCCGGCCGGACCGGTCTCGTGGATGACCAGCGCTCCGGCCGCCCCCTGCTCCGCCGCGATCTCGTGCTTGTAGGTCCAGCGCCCGTAGTAGGTCATCGCCTCGCCGCCGAACAGGTCGCCGCTGGGGGGATCGTTGACCAGGAAGAGGAGGATCTTGCCGCTGACGTCGACGTCCTTGAAGTCGTTCCAGTCGTACTCGGGGGCCACGGCGCCGTATCCGACGAACACGAATTCGGCGTCCAGCTCCACCTCGTCGACGACCCGCTTGGTGTACGCCACGTAGTCGGCGCCCGGCTCCAGCGTGGTCGTGTCGCCGCCGCCGCTCACGGTCAGCATGTCGCCCGCCGCCGGCGTGATGCCGACCAGCGGGACGTTCTGCACCCAGGTGCCGTCCGGATTCCCCGGCTCGATCCCGAGCGCGCTGAACTGCTCGATCAGATACTCGACCGTGCGGGTCTCGCCCACCGAACCCGGCGCCCGGCCTTCGAACTCGTCGGACGCGAGCCGCTCGATCTGCGCCAGCAGCGTATCGGCGCCGATGCCGGCGGCGACCGCCGGCGCGCCGTCACCGGCCCCCGTGGCCCCGGCCGGAGCGTCCGAAGCGCCCTGGCAGGCGGCGAGCAAGGCGAGCATGAAGAGACTGCCGGCAATCGCGAATCTGCGCACGTGTCCTCCTCCCAAGCAGCCCGTGGCAAAAGCCCCGCTGCATTCGATCCCCGCTGAATTCTGCGGTTTCACGCTGAAACCCGCCGATCCGCGTTATTCCGGCTGACGAACAGGGCAACCACAAGGGTTGCCCCTACGTCTCGTCTTGCACGGAACAGGGCAACCACAAGGGTTGCCCCTACAGGTCTTGCTCACTGGGCGCATCGCCGATCTCGGTGCAACGCGGGGATTTACCACGGGCTGCTAGCGGCCGACCTGCCAGAGCAGAAAGCTGACCGTGTCGACCATTTCGTCAATCTGCCGAGACACCGGCTGCCCGCCGGAGTGCCCCGCGTCGGTGTGGTAGCGCAGCAGTACGGGGGTGTCGGCGCCATGCGCCGCCTGCATGCGGGCGGTCATCTTGCGTCCGTGCAGCGGCGCGACCCGGGTGTCTCCGTCGCCGGTGATGTAGAGCGTCGCCGGATAGGATGCCGTCTCGTCGACGTGGTGATACGGCGAATAGTCGTAGAGGTAGGCGAACTGCTCGGGGTCGTCGCTCGACCCGTATTCCGGCACCCAGAAGCTCGCCACCAGGAACTGGTGATAGCGCACCATGTCGAGCAGCGGATAGGTGCAGACGACCGCGCCGAACAGGTCCGGACGCTGGTTCGACACCGCGCCCACGAGCAACCCTCCGTTGCTGCCGCCCCGAATCGCCAGGTGTTCCGGGCTGGTATAGCCTTCGGCCATCAGGTGTTCGGCCGCCGCGATGAAGTCGTCGAAGACCTGCTGTTTGCGTTCGAGCATTCCGTCGCGATGCCAGTCCTCTCCGAATTCCCCGCCGCCGCGAAGGTTGGCCTCGGCAAAGACACCGCCGCTCTCCAGCCACACCGCCGCCAGCGAGGAGAAACCCGGGGTCAGGCTGATATTGAAGCCGCCGTATCCGGTCAGCAGCGTCGGGTTGCCGCCGTCGAGCGTGACGTCCTCGCGGTGGGTGATGAACATCGGCACGCGGGTGCCGTCCGTGGAGGTGAACCAGGTCTGGCTCACCTGGTACGTTCCGGTGTCGATCGGCACCTCGACCTGCGCCCAGACCGTGCGGGCGCCGCTGGCCAGATCGTAGCGGTAGATCGTGTTGGGCCGGTGATACGACTGGAACGTGAAGAAAGCCTCGTCGCTCCCCCAGCGCCCGGATCCGCCGCCGACCGACCCGAGCGTCTCGAAACTGACGTCCTGCAAATGCGCGCCTGACAGGTCATGGATCGCGATCCGCGGCTGCACGTCGCGGAGATACGAGACCGCCAGCCGGCCGCCCAGTCCGCGGGCGTCCTGGATGACGACGTCGTCCCGCTCGGCGATGATCTCGCGCCACTGGTCGACTGCCGGCTGCGCGGGGTCGGCCGTCACCACACGTTTGTTCGGCGCATCGAGATTGGTCGTGATCACCAACTGATCGCCGGCGAACTCCGCCCACGACTCGGTAACGCCATCCTGGATGACGGTAACGAACGGCGTGTCCGCGGTCAGATCCTTGAGATGGATCTCCGTCGGCCCCGAGGACCCCTCGATCACGTGCACCAGCAGCCAGCGTCCGTCCTCGGAGAGCAGCGAGACCGGGATGTGCCGCAACGCGTACCCGTCTCCGAAGAGCTGCACGTCGTCCGCCGGGTCGGCGCCGATGGCGTGATACATGACCCGCGGCGTCACGTCGCCGTACCGCTCGTAGTAGAACCCGGTCTTGTCCGGGGTCAGATTGACGTTGCCGTATCGCGCCGCGGGAAGCTGGTCGGCCAGGTCCTCACCGCTGTCGACGTCACGCAGGCGGATCGAGATCTCGTCGACGCCGCCGTCACGTACGGCGTAGACGACGAGCCGGCCGTCGTGGGAGATGTCCAGAAAGCTGACGCTGGTGGTATGGTCCGGGCTCAGCGGATGCGGGTCGATCAGCACCCGGTCCTCGCCGTCACTCCCCTGCCGGACATATAGGACCTGCAGGTCCTGGTCCGGCCCGCGGCGGCTGTGAAAATAGCGCCCGCCGCGTTCGTTCGGCAGGCCGATGGCGTCGACCTCCAGAACCTTCGCCGCCAGCGCGGCCAACGGGTCCCGTCCCGGCAACGCACCCAGCACGCGGTCGGTGTAGGCGTTCTGCACGCCTATCCAGGCACGTGTCTCCGGCGCCTCCTGATCTTCGAGCCAGCGATAGGGATCGCCGATGTCGACGCCGTGCAGCGTGTCGACAACGTGCTCGCTGCGGGTCTCAGGCGGCGCGGGCACGTCTGCTCGTGGCTCCTCCGCGGCGCAGGCGGGCAACGCGGCAATCATCAACACCGGCAACCACCGCGCGTAGCACCGAGCGTGGCGAGGCGCCCGCGTGGCAAGGCGTGACGAGGGAGCATCTTGGGCATATGTGACCGAGGCAGAACGCTGTCCAGGCGGGATGCATCGCCGCGCGAATGCCGCGGGGCTTTCACCACGGGCTCCTAACCCAGAACGCGATTCAGCCATCGCCCGATCTCGTGCACTTCCTCCAGGCAGACCTGGTGCGCCATTGCATATTCGTGCCACTCGACCTCGTAGCCCGCGGCACGCAACAGGTCCGCGCTGCGGCGGCCGACATCATGGGGCACCATGTCGTCATGACGCCCATGCGCCAGCAGGATGGCGATCTGCTGGTTCGCCGGGCTCGCCTCGGCCGGCAGCGACTCGTGCAGCGGAAGATACCCCGAAAGCCCCAGAATGCCGCCGAGGGGCGACGGGTATCGCAGACCGGTGAACAGGGCCATCGCGGCGCCTTGCGAGAACCCGGCCAGCACGATCCGCGACGACGGCACCCCCCGCTCGACCTCGCGCTCGATCAGCGCCTCGATGGCGGCGGCCGACCGGCGGATGCCGGACTCGTCCTGCGCCCGCGCGTCGAAACTGGCGATGTCGTACCAGGCGCGCATGCGCATCCCCATGTTGAGGGTCACCGGGATCACCGGGGCATGGGGAAACACGTAGCGGATTCCGAGATCGGGCGACATTCCGAGCTGCGGCGGCAGCGTGGCGAAGTCGTGTCCGTCTGCGCCGAGTCCGTGCAGCCAGATCACGGAGGCCCCGATCGCGCCCCCGGATTCCTCTTCGATTGTGTCGAGTGTCGTGGTCGTGGCAGTCATCGTCGGTACGGCCTGACAGCTTGCGGCGACAGTGCGCGGCGGCCTTCGGCCGGTGTCGCGCCGAACCTGCTACTGCGCCATGGCATACAGGATGAAATTGATCCCGATCGCGTAGGACGTGACCGAGAAACGATAGAAGAACTCATAGTCCTCGCCTTCGCGCTCCCACCCGTCGGCGATGTCGGTATTGTGGGTCATCAGCACCATGAGCCGGCCGCGTTCATCGTAGATGCCGCGCACGTGGACCACTTCGCTGGCGCTACCCCGTTCGGAGGTGCTGGAGCCCCCCACTCGCCGAAAGTGCTGGATTGACGGGACCTGCGGAACTTCGGAGACGTCGAACATGCTGTGATGAATCGGGTCGGACAGCGGGATGTCCACGATCGGGTATTGTCCGGGGGGCAGCACCTTGCCAATCTCGGCCGCCCATTGCTCCCACGCGTACGGTCCCCAGAAGTCGTCGACCCAGAGAAATCCCCCCTTGAGCAGGTACTCGGCGAGCCGGTCGACCTCCTCGGAGCCGAAGAAGGCGGTGCCGACATCGGACATGAACAGGAACGGGTAGTTGAAGAGCTGCGGATCGGTGAGCTGTACGACGATGTGATCCGGGCGCTCGTGGTCGGTCCAGCCGACCGGCGTGTGGGTCAACTCGGACAACCGGATGGTGAAGTTGATGTCGGCGTCAGGATAGTCGGTGAACCAGCCTTGCCCGCCTTGCTCCCGGTGCGTGCTCTGGTACAGCCCGCGGCTGAACGTGAACAGCCGGTGCGTGGGCACGCCGTCGGGGAATCTCGGGGGCGTGCGCCGGCGCCCCCCCCACCACTGCGCCGACGCCGCGGCACCGCACACCAGCAGTATCGCCAGCACGCAGACGATACGGCGCCGGCCGGGCCGCCGCCCGGTGTTCCAGGTTCCACCAGTACGCATGACTCCGACCGTAACGGGCTCCCGGCATTCCGCAAAAGGGTCTACGTGACCAGGGCGCAGCGCGCCAGCCTGGCGGCACGTGCGCCACAGACCGCTACGGCCGTTCTTCCGCGAGCGACCTGTAGTACTCCTCGATCAATTCGCGGTACTCGGGTGGCACCTCGTCGCCCCCGGCCAGGAACAGATCGTCGCTTTCGCCCTCGAGTTCCCGGCGCAGCTGGTACTCGAACCGTTTCAGACCTTCGATGACATAGGCCTGCAGCCGGGCCAGTTCCTCGGCGTCCTGATAGAGGCGCGGGTCGTCGAGCTGCTGCAGCGCCTCGATAACGTCACCCAGATCGCCCACATCGCCAAAGTTCTCGGCGCGCATCATCCGCTGCAAGTCACGCGCGTCCTCGCCCCGCTGCTGGAACTCGCGCTGCCACTGCCGGACATCCCTGGGGTCGAAGGTCCAGTCTCCCGGGCGGCGGTTCCCCGGACCCCAGCCGCCGAACGGAGCGCCGAACGTGTCGCCGCCGCGGCCATCCGCGGTCTGCCCACCTCGCTGGCCCTGCTGGCCTTGCTGGCCCTGCCCACCCTGCTGGCCCTGCTGACCCTGCTGGCCCTGCTGGCCCTGCTGTCCCTGTTGGCCCTGCTGACCTTCCTGCCCCTGCTGGCCCTCTTGGCCTTCCTGCCCCTGTCGGCCACGCTGCTGAATGCGCTGATCGAGCGACTCGAGCCCCCGCATCAGATCGCGGGTCTGGTCGAGCGCCTGCTCCTGCACCGATCCCCGCGAGTTGCCCACGGCCTCGGCCGCCTCTTCCAACCGGCGCTCGAGATCCGCGATGTCGCCGGTGATCTCCTCTTCGAACTGGCGGGCGTAGTCCGGCGAACGCGCACGCACCAATCCGCGCGAATACCGGATTTTCTCCTTCAACTGGCTTTCGCGGATGCCGTTCGCCGCTTCTTGCAGGGCCCTGGACGCGTCACGCTCGTCGCGACGGAACTCGGCCGAGGTGGAGTCGAGATCGCGCTCGAGATTCGCCACCTTGGCCTCCATCTCGTCCTTGCGCTCGATCAGCCGGCGGATTCGGTCGATCCGTTCCTGGTCCGGCAGGTCGCTCAGACCGTTCACCTGGTCCGCGATGTCCGACTCCTCCGCCGCCACTTCGGCCGCGCGCCGCTGCGCCTCCTGAATGTCCCGGGACAACCGGCTGCTCTGCTCCCCCTGCAGCGCTCGCTCGACCTCGCGCAGCCGGTCGAGCGCCGCGGCCGCCTCCGCGAACCCCTGGTTGTCGGCGTTGGCCGCCGCCTCGCGCATGGTGTCGGCCACCTCTCGCAAGTCTCGGGCCGCTTGCATCAATTGGGGCGACTGCTGCTCCCGCGCCAGCCGCTCGAGCCGCCGCGCGGCCTCTTCCGCCTCTTCGGCGAGAGCCCGCTGCGAGGCGCCGCCGCCCGCCTGCGCGGTCTGTCCGCCCCGCGCCCGGCTGCGCTGCCGTTCTGCTTCCTGCTCCTGCCGTCGCGCCAGCTCTTTCAGACGCTCCATCAGCTCGTCGACCTGATTGTCAGACGCCTGCTGCTCTCCGCGCTGCACCGTTTCGTACTGGTTCTGCAGCTTGTCGAGCTCGAGCTCGAACAGATCGGCCAGATCTTCGGCCGAGTTCTGACCGCCGCCCCCGCCGCCGCCGCCGCCCCCTTGCTGCTGCTGGACGCGCACCTCGTCGTACGCCTCCTCAGCACGCTGCAACTGCTGCAACGCACGCTGTTCGGCGGGCAGCGCCGCGTCGACATCCTGCTCCTGGAGCGCCGTCTCGGCCGCCGCCATCTCGGTCGCAGCCAGGGGCAGGATCGCCAGAATCGAGCGGAACGCCGGGTCGGCCGGCATCACCCGGCTGTTCATCCGGCGCAGCAGGGTCTCCACCTGTTCACGCAACCGCCCCTGTGACAACGTCAGGAACACGAGGTTCTCGCGGAAATCCTCGTCGGAGTAGGTGTTCCGGTCACGGATGACGTTGAACGTGGCCGAGATCACCTGCCGCTGCGCTTCCGACAGCGCGCGGGCGTCTCCACCGCCGCCGCCACCGCCCCCGCCGCCGCCGCCGCCCTGCGAATCGGCCGCGCGGAAATCTCGCCGGAAGGCCCGGATCTGGACGAAATACAGGTCGCTCTTGACCACCCGATCGACGCCGGTCTGGTTGTCGCCTGCGCTGCCGTAGTAGGAGATGAAATCGCCCGGCTCGAGCTCGAACTCTTCCAGGAAGAGCGTGTGACCGGCCGACACCTCCTTCAGACCGCCCTCGTCGGAATCGAACAGGCTGACCGTTTCTTCCGGACCGCCGTTGACCGAATAGGTCAGACTGAGTGAGCGTACCCCGAAGTCGTCGTCAGCCCGCGCCTCGAGAAACACCTCTTCGATGGCGTTCGCGTTCGTATCGCGGCCCGGCTTGACGAACATGACCGAGGGTGGTTGATCGGTGAGCACGTCGATCGTGTACTGCGGCGACGCATCCACCCGCTCGCCGGCGGGACCCTCCAGCTCGACCTGATAGAACCCGTCCTCCTCGACGGTGAAGCTGGCGGTCAGCACGCCGTCCTCGCGCAGGGACAGCGCGGTCGCGTTCGCTTCATCGAACACCAGCCGGCCGGCGGGCGTGCTCATCGTCGGGAACACGCGTAAGCGCACCTCGGTGCCCCGCAACACGGCGATATCGCCCCCGTCCTGGATCAGGCGAGGCTCGAGCCCCGTATAGGCCGGGAAGTGATACTCGAACTCGAGATGCTCGACATACGGCAGGTCGATGACGTCGAGCGTGAAGGTGTCCGATTGCACCCCGACCGCTTCGATGAAGTAGTCGGTCTCCTCGCGCACGTCGAACAGCAGCGCTTCGAACCCGCCGAGCACCGGCGGCTCGCCATCGAACGATTCCTGCGGCAGCAGCGGCACCCGCTCGTAGGGTGCGCTGTCGCTGCTGCGCATGAACAGGTTCACGTCGTTGGTCTCGAACCCGTCCAGCACGGCGGTGACGGTGAGATCCGAGCCGCGGGCGATGGTGGCGTCGCCCGGCTGGACCTCGATGTGATACGGACTCGCGGCCTCGAGGCTGCCGGTCGGGGTGATCAGCGCCGACGCGCCGTCACGCAGATACGACGGCCCGAGAATGAATGCCAGCAGGGCGACCGCCGCGACCGCCGCCAGATAGCTCGACGACCGCCGGATCTTCTCCCGTTCGACCGCCGACCCCATGTCCAGCGCCCGACACCGCTCGACCGCCGACTGGATGAGCCGATCGACCAGCGCCGGCGAGTAGTCCGGGCTGTCCGGCCGCGCGCCGCGTTTCGCTTCCTCGAGCGCGCTGAGCACCTCTGCCTGCAGCGACGGATCGTGCTCTTCAAGGTAGAGCGCCACCTGCTCGTCGGCGACCGCGCGGGTGAGCGGCCTGACCAGATACCACCAGGCCAATCCGCCGATCGCGAGATACGTAAGCACCCGGAACGCGACGACCGAACCGGCGGAGAACCTGAAGACCTCGAGTCCATACGAGGAGATGAGGAACGCGCCCAGTCCGGCCGCCAGCAGCACCGCGATGCCGCGCAGCGCGATACGCAGGCGCCAGCGGTTCCGAACGCGCCGGATGACGTCAACGAGATCCTGCCGACCGTCTGATGCCCAGGACGTGCTCAACATGGCTGGCCTCTCTTTACCGGAACTGGCCCCATCATAACAGCCCGACGTGATAGTTCCCCCGCATTCGACCGACGCCGCGTCCGTCAGTCCGTGTCGAGCTCCGTTCGGGACAGCCGATTCGAGATTACCGTCTCGGCCGCCAGGAACCCGAGTGCGCCGACGAGCAGATACCACCACACCGTCTGGCGGCGTTCGAGGTCTTCCGGTCGAAACTCGCGCTCGGCGGCGACCGACCGATCGCCGCCGGCGCGACCGGTGGCCATCGCCACCAGTTCTTCCGGATCGATACGTTCGAGATTCGACTCGCTCAGATCGACGTTGACCGCCACCATGACCGGCGGGGCCTCGGAATCGGTGTCGCGCACTTCGTAGAAGCCCTGATCGCTCAACTCGATGAAGCCCGGCCGATCGTCGCGGCCGATCTCGACCCGGTCTTCGGACGGGTCACGCACCACGAGATTGGGGCTCAGGGCGTCGAGCCCCGAGGCGCCGGGGTATTCCGCCAGGTCGAGCACCTGCCCGGCCGTCAGATACGGCGTCGGCGCGGCGTAGCCCGCGAGGTACTCCACGACCTTGTGCGCGAACGGCAGATAGGTCGCCTTGCGTGCGAAATCGTTCCAGAAAGTGTCAATCGTCGACGTCCAGATCAATACCGTCCCGTCACCGAACGGATGCTCGGCCAGCGCCGGCGCGCCGTTGTCGAACCTGGCGAGCACGCTGGTCTCGGGGGTCACCGTGAGCGGGCGGTAGCGGTAGAACCGAGGCGCGGTGAGATCGCCGCTGCGGGGCGCGCCGAACACGCCGAACACCGGATGACTGTAGTCGACGAAGCCGATCGCACCGCCCCGGCCGTCGCGGTCGGCCGGCACGTCGATTGGCCCCGGCAGCAGCGCGAGGTTGTCGCCGGGCCAGCGCACCCGTTCCCCCAACGCAATCCACAAGCCGCCGCCCGCTTCGACGAACCGGGTGATCGCCGCCCCGATCGGGCCGTCCGGCAGCCCGACGTCGTTCAACACGATCACGGCCGCCGCGGCCACGTCGGCCGAGGTCACCTGATCGACCGACCGCACCGTGAGTACGAACGCCGGGCTCGTGCCGATGGCCAGCGCACGCTGCAGAAAGAGGTTGGCGTCGCCCGCCCCGGGGCTCCCGATCAGCAGCACCGGCACGAGGTCGCCGGGCGCCACCGTGAAGTGGAAGACGTCGTCATGCGGCAACGCGTCCGCCGCGGCGCGCACCGACACCGGCATCGCCGTCTCTTCGAGGGTGAACGGCGAGAACGTCACCGTCGCGGGGCTGTTGGGCTCGAGCGTGACCGTCAGCGACTCGAGCTCGCGCGCGTTGAGCTCCAGCGACACCCGCAGGTCGTCCACGCTCTCGTTCCCGCGATTCGCGAGCCGCGCGGTCACCGCCGCCCGCTCGCGTCCGGAAAACAGGTCGCGCTGCACCGACGCCCCGGCGACGCTCACGTTGGCGATCGCGTCGTCCTCCGACACCGGGATCGGGATCAGCACCGTGCCGGGCGGCAGCAAGGTATTCGACGCGCTATCGACGCCTGTCCGCTGGAAATCGCTGATGAGCGCCACCTCCAGCAGCGGCTGATCGGAGTCCTCGAGAATGCCCTGGGCCAGTTGCAGGGCAGGGCCGTACCGCGTCGTCCCGGCGCCGAGTTCGGCGGCGTCTATCGCCGCCAACTGGCTGGCCCGGTCGGTCGTCGACCGGGCGCCCGACTCTGCCCCGCTGTCGAAGAAGATGACCGTGGCCTGATCGTCCGCCGCCAGATCGCGCACGACGTCGCGCGCCGCGTCACGCGCCCGCTCCCACCCGCCGTCATAGCCCATGCTGTACGAACGGTCGACCAGAATCACCACTTCGCGCGACCCGCCGCCCACCGCCGCCAGCGCCGCCGAACGGAAGAACGGGCGCGTGAACGCCGCGACCAGCAGCGCCAGCGCGGCGCACCGCAGCAGCAGCAGCAACCAGTGTCTGATGCGCTGCCGCCGCAGCGAGTGGAACGGAATCTTGCGGACGAACATCAGCGAGGGAAACTCGATGACCTCGGTGCGCTGGCGCTGGATCATGTGAATCAGCACCGGCACGCTGAGCGCCGCGAGCGCCGCGAAGAACAACGGGGCGAGAAAGGACATCAACGCACCTTCGTCATCTTGTGCCGCATCGCCAGATACTTGAACAGCGCGTGGTCCAGCGGCACCTTCGTGTTCAGGAAGGCGTAGTCGATCCGGTTCTGGCTGGAGAGCTGGCCGAGCGCCAGGATGTGCTCCTGGACCAGCGCCCGATACTGCTCGCGCAGCTTGTCCGGGACGACCGGCATCTTCCGCCCGGTCTCCAGGTCCTGAAAGCTGGTCGAGTCGTCGTAGGGAAAGTCCACCTCGGCCGGGTCGAGGACGTGAAACATGATCACGTCGTTGCCGGCGAACCGCAGCGGTTTGACCGCGTCGAGGATCTTCTCAGGCTCGTCGTAAAAGTCGGAAATGATGACCAGGATGCTGCGCCGCTTGAAGAACTCGACCGCCTTGAAGAGCGGGGGCCCCAACGCGCCCGGCCGGCCGGCATTCATCTTGTCGAGGGTGTGCAGCGTCACGTCGAAGTGTTTCGCCGACGGCGGCACCCGCTCGACGATATCGTCATCGAACGTCACGATGCCGACCCGGTCGCGCTGCTTGGTGCTGAGATAGCTCAGACAGGCGGCCAGAAACCGCCCGTAGTCGAGCTTCGTGATTCCCCGACTGCCGAAGCTCATCGATTTCGACACGTCGAACAGCACGGAGAAGTTGGTGTTGGTGTCCGCTTCGAACTGCTTGACGTAATAGCGGTCGGTTCTCGCGAACAGGCGCCAGTCGATGCGCCGGATATCGTCGCCCGGCATGTACCCGCGATGTTCGGCGAAGTCGATGGATACGCCGAGATACGGCGCCTTGTGCAACCCGTTGATGAACCCCTCCACCACGAACCTCGCCGCCAACTCCAGGCTGCCGATGCGGGCCAGCACCTTGGGGTCGATGAAACGTGCGCCGGGCGAAATGGTGGCGGCGGTCGTCATGGGCAGTGGGCTACATCTGCGACACCGGCACCGGCACGATGTCGAGCAGTTGGTCGATGAGCTGGTCCGACGTGATGCCTTCCGATTCGGCGTGGAAGTTGAGCAGAATGCGGTGACGCATCACCGGGTGCGCCAGCGCGCGAATGTCCTCGAAACTGACGTGATATCGCCCCTGGGTCAGCGCACGCGCCTTCCCGCCGAGAATCAGATACTGCGCCGCGCGGACACTGGCGCCGTACGCGACCCATTTCCTGGTGAAATCCGGCGCGCCGTCCCCTTTCAGCCGGCTGGTGCGCACCACGTTCAGGGCGTACCGCATGACCATTTCCGATACCGGCACCCGGCGCACCAGTTGCTGGAACTCGACCAGATCGTCGCCCGAGACGGCATGCTTGTATTCGGGCTGCGCGATGCCGGTCGTCGTCCGCACGACCTCCAGTTCTTCGTGCTCGGGTGGATGCTCGATGATGATGTGGAACATGAAACGGTCGAGCTGGGCTTCCGGCAGCGGATAGGTGCCTTCGAGCTCGATCGGGTTCTGCGTCGCGAAGACGAAGAAGGGTTCCTTCAGCGTGTAGGTGCGGCCCTGCACGGTGACCCGATGCTCCTGCATCGCTTCGAGCAGCGCCGACTGGGTCTTCGGCGGGGTCCGGTTGATCTCGTCCGCCAGCAGGATGTTCGTGAACACCGGTCCGGGAGCGAAGACCATCTTCCGGCCGCCGGTCTCGGCGTCCTCCTGGATGATGTCGGTCCCGGTGATGTCGGACGGCATCAGGTCCGGCGTGAACTGGATGCGACCGAAATTGAGGTCGAGCACCTGCGCCATCGTCTGGATGAGCAGTGTCTTGGCCAGCCCCGGCACGCCGATGATGAGGCTGTTGCCGCCCACGAACAGGGTCAGCAACGTTTCGTCGATGACCTGCTGCTGCCCGATGATCGTCTTGCGCAACTCCGTGAGGATCTGCTCGCGTCCAGCCTTCATGCGGTCGGCCAGCGCAATGTCGTCGGGGCTCTCCAGGTTGGTCGGTTGATCGGCGAATGCGTCCACGATCTCTCCTCATCGGTCGGCCGGAGGCGGCGTTCAGCCTCCGGCGCGGGTCCTGGTCAATGCGTCATCGCGTACATGATGTAGTTCACGCCGAGCTTGAAGGCTTCGTTCGACAGATCGATCGAAATCCAGCCTGTCATCGAGAACTCCCAGGCTTCGCCGATGTCGTTGTTGTGGTTCGCCACCGCGATCAGCCGGTCCCGCGGGTCGTTGTGCTCGAACAACCCGAAGAAGATCGGGATGTCCCCGGGATACACCTCGTCGTACTCCAGCGCGTCGATGTCGAAGAACGAGTGATACACCGGATGCGTGGCGTCGAGCTGGATCCAGTTCAGATCCGGCAGCACCTTCTTCATCTGGGTCTCGAGGTTGTACCAGTGGGCATCCCCGTGGAAGTCGTCGAAGATCAGAAACCCACCCTTGAGCAGATAGTTCCGCAGTCCGGTGGCCTCGGCGTCGGAGAGCGTCCAATATCCCGGCTCCGACATGTAGGCGAACGGGTACTTGAACAGGCTGGGATCGTCGAGCGTCAGAATGGTGCCCCCGTCCCGTCCGAGATAGGGATCGATGTACGTGACGTCGCCCAGGATCATCATCAGGTTCTGCTCGGCGCGGGGATAATCGTGAGCCCACGGCAGATCCTGACGATAGAAGAAGCCTCCGCCGGCGTAGCCGTCGGCGTATCTGAGGCGCGCAAAGACGAATCGACCGTCGAACGTCGCCGGACCGGAGACCGGCGCCGGGTCGGCGGCGGCGCCGACCGCGGCGGCCGCAGCGCCCGCCAGCAACAGTGCAAGCGCCAGTGCACCGGCGAGCTGCCCGCGTCTCGTGGCTGCCCCGGTCACCGCGGTTCCCCCTGTTCCTCACCCTCCAGGGTGCTGATTTCGCGGCTCTTCAGCGCCATCGCCAGGAGCAACTGCTCCAGTTGCGCCTGATACAGCGCGGCGTCGAGGCCGCCGCGAGTCGCCTGCAACGCTTCGATCTGTTCCTGGATCTCGAGCCGCTCCAGGTAGAGCGCGCGCAGCGCCGGGTCCTCTGGCAACGCCGCCAGCCCGGCGCCCTCGCCGGACGTGATGAACAGGGTGCGGGCCAACGCGCCGTCGGTGGTCAGCGGGTCCGGTTCCCGGGCCCCTTCACCGTCGCCGTTGTCGTCAAGCAGCGCGTGCTCGGTTTGCAACCGACCGTCCGCTTCGTAGGAGCGGGCCACCTGCGCCGTCGCGTACTCGAACGCCTCGAGCACCGACACCCGTCCATCCCTGTTCTGATCGGACTCTTCTTCACCCTCCGCGAAGGCCGCGACGAAAAAGCCGCCGAACACCGTCTCGTTCCATTGACCGCTGCTGCGCGTCGCCGTCACGACCGTGCGGCGGTCGCCCGACAGCGCCTGGATGAAACCGCCGCTGGAGGTGGCGGTGTTGACGAAGGTCACCTGCTGCGACGCGAACGGCTCGAGCAGCAGGGCGTAGTCTGTCGCCGTCAGGTCCCGCCCCGGCAGGTTGAACCGGGATTCGCCGCTGTTGTGGCTCCCGTGACCGATCAGCAGCGCCAGCACGTGATCGTTCGGCACGGCGCGCTCGGCGATGTCCCGAAACGCCTGCTCGACGTTCTCGCGAGTCGCGCGTCCGTCGATCCGATCCGGGTCGACCTCGACTTGTTCGGCCAGGTAGATGACCTGCTCCGCCGGCACCCGGTAGCGGTCGACCGCCGCGTCGATGAACGTCGCCGCCCAGGTGTGGAACTGTTCGGCATAGGCCGGATCCCCGCTCAGCCCGGTCAACACGAGGATATGCGTCTCCTGCGCCGCGGCCGGCGCGGCCGCCAGCGCCGTCAGGACAAGCGCGCCGAGCAGACGATGCCCGCGGTGTGTCACGCCAGCCCCCGCGAGCGGCGATAGCCCCATTCGCCGAGCACCAGCACCAGGAACAGGAACAAAAACGCCGGCATGTCCCACAGGTCACGCTCTTCGACCACCGTGACCCCGCCTCCCACCGTCTGGATGTCGTCGACCAGCGAGTCGACGGCGTCGGCGGTGTAGTACCGGCCGCCGGTGTCCTCCGCCACGCGCTCGAGCAGCGGCTCCCGCAGGGTCGAGTCGTAGTACTCGGAGTCACTCGGCGCCACGCGGAGATACGCGGTGTCGCTGCCGAGCAGCTCGCCGTCACCGGTGGCTTCCATCCGCACTTCGTACAGGCCCTCCTTGCGCGGCGCGAAATTGGCAGCGTACTCTCCGTCGCGATCGGCGGTCCAGTCCATTCGCACTTCGGTCAACTCGTCGTCCGGATCAGTAATCCAGGCCGACACCTGGCTGTTGTTGATCTCTTCGTAGTTCGCGTCGTCCACCTCGGCCCGCAACTGGATCGACTCGTCCAGCTCCACGCGATCCTTCGGCAGATCGGCGGCGACCTGATCAGGCACGCCTTCGACCAGCCAGCGCAGCAGACGGCGCCAGAGCGTCTCGTGCGTCTGATCTTCGACGGGGATGTCGAAGTGCATCTGCCACATCCATGAATCCTGCACCGGGAACGCCAGCGCCTTGCCGGCGCCATAGCGCTGGAACGCGAGCACCACCAGCGACTCGTCGCCGCTGGTCAGCAGCGCAGTCGCGCCGGGCTTCAATTCGCGAATCTCGTTCACCATGGTGATCGGTGGCAGCTCGAGCCAGCGCTCGCCCGACGCCTCTTCGGTGTCGGCGATCTGCGTGGCGGGGTGCGTCGCCCCGGCCCGGGTCGGCCGTACGTCGGTCTCGAGGAAGAAGCTCGCCTCGCCCTCACCGGCGCGCTCGTCGAGTACGACCGGCAGGATGTCGGCCACCGGCGTGCCCGCGTATCCGCCCTCGGCATACGCCCGCTGTCCGCCGAGCATCACGAACCCCCCGCCGCGTTCACTGACGAAGTCGGCGATCATCCGCAACTGGTCCGGGGTGAAGTAGTTCGCCTCGATACTCCCCAGAATGAGCGCTCGGTACTGGAACAGCTCTTCGCGGGTCCGGGGAAAACCGCCCACCAGATCGTCGGCATCCTCGACCCCGGTCCGCATGAACTTGTTCTCGGCGGTCCGTTGGAGCACGGCGACCTGCAGATTCTCGTCATCGGCGACCGCGCGCCCGATGAACTTGCGCTCCCAGCGCGGCTCACCCTCGAAATAGAGGATCTTCTCGCGGGTGTCCTCGACCATGATCAGCACGTGCCGCTCGTTGTTCTGGATGACCATCTCGTCCGGTCGAGGGGCCACCCGGAAACTGAACAGCCGCGGACCCGCGTCCGCGGCCGCGAACCGCACGCGTACCGTCGTCGGTTCACCGTCGGCCGGCAGCGTCACCGATTGCTCGGCCACGATCCGCCCCTCGTCCTCCACCTGCAGGCTGACTGTCTCGCCCCGATAACCGTTCTGCGTCACTACGACGTCGACCACCAGCGCGGCGTCTTTCAGCACCGCGCGCGGCGTATCGACGCGGCTCAACTGGATGTCCTGCGTGTATTCTTCGCGGCCGAGACCGACCGTGAACACCGGGATGCCGGCGGCTTCGAGCGGCAGCAAGGCGTCGGCGACCGGCTCGCTGGCGTTGTCGGCGCCGTCGCTCAACACGACCAGACCCGAAAGCGGCACACCGTCCAGCTCTTCGTGGGCGCGGGTCAGCGCCTGCCCGAGATGCGTCTCCGTGCCGTTGAAGGTCAGCTCATCGACCGAACCGATACGGTCGGTCGCCGATGAGAAGCCGAACAGCCGCAGCGCGAAACGGTCGGCCAGCGCGGCCAGCAGCGGCGGCTCCTCGCCCCCGAACTGCTGCGTGATGAAGTCGGCGCGGGTCTCGCCGTCCCGATCGGCGATGCCCATGCTGCGCGAATCGTCGATCAGCACGCCCAGGAAGTTCTGCTGCGGGACCACCTGCGAGAGCACGAGCACCGGACGCAGGAGGCAGGCCAGCGCGAGCGCCAGAATTGCGAAGCGGACACCGATCAGCACCGCGCGGTCCAGCGGCCGGCTGTTGGCCCGCACCCCCAGATAGGTGCGCCAGGTGACGACGCCAATCGCCACCACCGCCAGCGCCATGAACCAGGTCGCAGTCGTCGGCCGGACCGCCAGCGTGCCCTCGTCGAAGACGATCGGCCGGTACTTGAAGAAGAACTCGAAGAGCGTTTCGAACATCTCTGAAGACACGATCGGGCCGCCAGCGCCGCGAGCACGCGGGGCGTACGCCCCGCTCGCGATCACCTCGGCCCGACTCCTCGCAACCCGTGGCAAGATCCGGCGCGGCGCCGACACCCCGCCGGATCGACCTCGTTCTAATGACTCATCGCATAGACAATGATGTTAACGGTAATCTCGATCGCGAAGGTAGAGTATCGCAACGGATAGGCCGGACTCTCGGCCCACTCCCAGGCATCGCCGATATCGGTGTTCCAGTTGATGATCACCATCAACCGCCCCTCCGTATCGAAGATGCCCTTGACCTGCGGAACGTAACCGTCCTGCTCCCACGTCCGTCCCCCTCGCGTGTTGCCGAACGCCGGAACCTGGACGAGTTCCTCGATGTTATAGACGGTATTGAAGATCGGATGGTCGAGAGGAATGTCGACAATCGGGTATTCCGGCAGCACGCGTTTGATCTCGGCCTCGAAGTTCTGCCACTCCCAGGTGCCCCAGAAATCGTCGATCATCAGGAAGCCGCCGGCCAGCAGGTAGTCGCGGAGCCCCTTGACCTCCGATTCCGTCATGTACATGTACCCGACCTCCAGCGCGTAGAGGAACGGGAACCGCCGCACGTTGGGATCGTCGAGCTGCACTGCATTCTCCAGCTCGTACGCATCCATGTCGATCAGACGGTTGAGGATGGTCAGGAACTGACGATCGGCCTTGGGATAATCGGTGGCCCAGGAGCCCCCGCCGTAGCGGCGCCCGCCGCCGCTGTAGATGGCGCGGGTGAAGAAGAACTCGCGGGCGTTGGCGCTGGGATTCGTGAGGGTAGGTCGGACGTCGGCGCGCCGGAAGATCGGCTGCACCTGCGCGGCCGGTGCGGAGACGCGGCGCGGGACGACCGGCGCGGGACGCTCGGCGGCCCACAGCCCTCCCAGCCCGACACCGGCGAGTGTCGCGGCGATCACCGCCGCACGCACGAGATTCGGTGGCCGCAAGCACCTGCTCCAGAGATTCGGCCCGCAGTCTGCGGGCCGGTGGTACGCCGTTAACAGCAGCGACTCGGGGTCAGCCGGACATCTCCTCGGAGGGACCCGCCGCCAACCCCGCCGCAGCATAGCATAGCCGATCGAAGCCCCTTGTCGGCGGAATCTGCGGGGCCGCTCAGTTCGCCGGCGCCGGGTCTGTCCCGCCTCCGCCCGCGCACCGCGAGCCGGCGCGAATGGCGGCGATGAGACGCCAGATGTCGTCGTCGGGCAGTATCCCGCCAAAACCCTGCATCCGGGTGTCCGGCACCCCGTCGCGGATCACGGCGAACAGGTCGTCGTCGTTGTCCGCGGCATCGCCGTGCCACCACTCGCAATCGAAGAGATCGGGCGCGTCGGTCGTCACGCCCTCCACCGTCGCATGGCAGTACCCGCCGCAGACCGCGGCGAGCAGATTCCGGCCTTCGGCGATCGCCGTACTGTCCCCCGCGAACGGGTTCCGGGCGCGCTGGCCCGGCTGCGCCAGGACACTGCCCGCGCACGCCAGCACGACCGCGGCGATCCCCACCGTCCGTGTCACGATCCCCACCGTCCGTGTCACGATTCCCCCAGCGCGAATACGAGCAGCGCGCTGCCGAGCGGCACGGAGGGCGGATTCCCGCTGACCTGCTGCACGACGCCGCCACCGCCGGAACCGACGGCCAGATAGACGACGCCATCCAGCTCGTAGGCCACGGGGTGACTGCGGATACCGGACCCGGTCTGCACTCGCCACACCTCGTCGCCGGTCCGGGCGTCGAAACCGAGGATATCGCCGCTGGCGTTGCCGGTCACCACCAGCCCGCCCGCGGTGCTCAGCACGCCGGCCATCATCGGATACGGATCTCGATACTGCCAGCGGATCTCGCCGGTCGCCAGGTCGATCGCGCTGAGGTGGCCATACGCGTCGCCGTTGGTGTTGTCCACCTGTACGGGTGACCCGCCGAAGAACGGGATGCCGGGCCGCAGGACCGCCGGCGCCTTGCGGAACATCATGCAACTCTCGATGACCGGCACGAACGCCAGACCGAGATCGGGATTTACGGCCCCGGCGTAGGCGGCGTTGTTGCCCCCGGCCAGGCCGGGACACACCCGCACCTCCGGGTTCTCGGACGGCATCATGGCGGGGTCGACCGTCGTCCGGCCGTCGGGGCCGACAGTGCCCCAGTTGAGCTGGTCGGTATATTGCGTCGCCCGCAGGAAGCGGCCATTCCGACGATCGAGCAGATAGAGATACCCGTTCCGATTGGCCTGGGCCAGGGCCGGCACCGTCTCGCCGTCGATTTCGACATCGACCACCCAGATCTCCGAGTTGCCGTCGTAGTCCCAGACGTCGTGCGGAGTGAACTGGAAGTGCCACTTGCGCTCGCCGGTCGAGGGGTCGACCGCCAGCACCGAGTCGCTGTAGAGATTGTCGCCCAGCCGATCGTCGCCGTTCCAGTCGGGGCTGGGATTACCGGTCGTCCAGAACAGGGTGTCGGTCTGCGGGTCGTAGCTCCCGGTGGACCAGGTCGCGCCCCCGCCGTGCAGATACGAGTCGCCAGCCCAGGTCTCGACCCCCGCCTCGCCCGCTGCCGGAATCGTGTAGTGCCGCCAGCGGCGCTCGCCGGTACGCACGTCGTAGCCGTCGAAATACCCGCGCACGCCGTACTCGCCGCCGCCCACGCCGATGACCAGCACGTCGCCGATCACGAGCGGCGCCGACGTCGCGCTGAATCCGACCGCGTAGTCGTCGATCACCGTCTCCCAGACGATCTGACCGGTCTTGCGCCCAAGTGCCACGATCCTGGCGTCGAGCGTCGCCATCACCACCACGTCGCCGGCGATCGCCACGCCCCGGTTGGCCGGCCCGCAACAGAGCCGCAGGTCATCGGGCAGCGGATGGTCGTAGCGCCAGTGCAGCGCACCGGTTCTGGCGTCGAGCGCCAGCAGCCGGTTGCGGGCCGACGTCAGATAGAGGATGCCGTCGTAGACGACCGGCGACGCCTCGAGCTGGCCGGGCACTCCGGTCTGGGCCATCCACGCCAGCTTCAGACTGCCGGTCGCCGCGGGCGTCAGCCGCTCGATCGGACTGTGCCGCCAGCTCTGGTAGTTCCCGCCGAAGTGCAGCCACTCGGCCGGGTCCGACGGCGCGGCGCGCAGCGCCTGGTCATCGACCGCCGGTGCGCCGCGGCCGATGTCCGCGTCGGTGGTCCAGTGGTTGCGGTTGGGACGCTGCGCGTCGGCCGGTACGGCCAACAGCAGCGGCAGCGCCAGCGTGACAAGGACCGCCAGCAGCCCGTGCTGAACGTCCTGCGTGCACCGAGCGGTTCTGATGATCATTGTGTCGATTGTAGCAGCCCCGGTGGGCCCCACTCTCGCGCAGAGCATGTGGGCCGGGGTGCGCAAGGGGAACCGGCCGATGTCCGGCGCGTGGCGATGCCCGCGATCGTGAATCGACTACTCGACGAATCGGACCTCGAACATCTTCGGCCACCATTTGCCGGTGATGTAGAAGGTCTCCGCGTTCTCGTCGTACGCGATGCCGTTGAGCACCTCGGAGCCGATGAGATCGGCGCCCTGCAGCAACCCCGCCGCGTCGATGTAATCGGTGACCACGCCGGTGGCCGGATCGATGCGCACGATGTAGTCCGCTTCCCAGACGTTGGCGTACACCGCGCCGTCGACGCACTCGAGCTCGTTGAGATCGTGCACCGGCTGGCCGCGCATCCGCACCGCCTGTGTACCGGTCGGCTCGAACGTCAGCGCGTCCCGAAACGTCAGGCGGTCGCTCCCATCGCTCATGACCAACCGCTCGCCATCGAAACAGAGGCCCCAGCCTTCGCCCTGATACCGATAGGTATCGAGCTCTTCGAACGAGTCGCGGTCATAGACGTACGCCCGCTGCGCCCGCCAGGTCAGCATGATGAAGCGACGGTCGACCAGCGCCAGACCTTCGCCGAAGTATTGCGGGTGGGTATCGATACGCTGTTCCACCGCGCCGGTGCGCGGGTCCAGACGGCGGAGGGTCGACTCGCCGGTGCGGCCGGTACTCTCGAACAGGTGCTCATCCCACCAGACAAGCCCCTGTGTGTAGGCGTCACGTTCGTGCGAGAGCTCGCGCAACACCTCGACCCGCAGGTTGCGGACCTCCTGCGGCCGGCCTGTTGCGGCGAGCGCCGCCGCTGGCGCGGCCCCGGCGGCCGTCGACGCCGGCGAATTACGCGCCGCACGGAGTATCAGCGCCGCGGCGAGCGCCGCAAGAATGACGGCCGCCACCCCGATCCAGCGGCGCGCCGCCGGGGCCGCCGTGCGCCGCCGGTGCGCCTGGGCCCGGTTCAGTCCGCGTGTCGTTCGTCGCTTGCGACCCACCATCTGCTCAGGCTGGATTATATGACGCGGCCGCTGGCGGCGAGAGCGGGCGGGCTGCCAGGCACCCGCATCAGCACCGCGGGGAACCGACGCGCCATGCGGCGCGTATCAAGGTAGTGACTGAAGGAGCCTGCAGAATGACTTGCCCCCGTTGCGCGCGAGAGATTGGTGACGACTCGGCCTATTGCGTCCACTGTGGGGCGGCGCAGCACCAGGGCGGCGGCGCACAGCAGCGCCGGCGTCTCGAGCGGTCTCTCTCGGAATGCCAGATCGGGGGCGTCTGCGGAGGCCTGGGCCTGTATCTCGGGCTCGACCCGGCCCTCGTCCGCGTGCTGTGGGTCGTGTTGAGCATCGTCCCCGGCGCGGTGCTGCTGGGTCTCATCGCCTATGCCGCAGCGTGGGTGATCATCCCGGAGGCGACACACGCGGGCCCGCCGAGATCAAGTCGCCAACTGACCCGCTCGACCACCGACGCGAAGCTGGCCGGTGTCTGTGGCGGCCTGGCCAACTACTTCGATGTCGATGCGACGCCGATCCGTGTGCTATGGGCCGTGCTGACGATCGTGCCCGGCGTCATCGTCGGCGGCATCTTGGCGTATGTCGTGGCTTGGCTCGTGATGCCGCTGGCGCCGCTCGCCGCGACGCCGCCCACGCCAGCCCCTCCGGCGCCGCCCGCCGAAACGGCAGAACCGGTGTAGGGGCGCCAGGGCATCGCGGTCGGCTACCCGTCATCCACCCGGCACGCCCCGCGCAGGTTGATCCTGCCCACGTAGGTATCGCTGTCGAGCCCGGCCACCGCGCTGAACTGCGCCGACAGACAGCCGGCGAGTTCAGCCGCGTGATCGTCGCTGGCGGCGAACGCGAACACGGACGGACCCGACCCCGACAGAGAGCACCCGAGCGCGCCGGCGTCGAGCGCAGCGTGTTTCGCCGCGGCGAACCCGGGCACGAGCGGCGCACGGATCGGCTCGACGAGGGCATCGCTGATGGCCCGGCCGAAAAGGTCGAGGTCGCCGCGATGCAGCGCCGTGACGAGCGCGCCGAGCTGACCCAGATTGGCGACGACCTGCGCGATCTCGAACCGGCGTTCAACCACCAGCCGGCGCGCCTCGGACGTCACCACCGCCGTGTGGGGATGCACGACCGCGACGCGCAGCGCCTCGGGCACCGGCAACGACAGCAACTCCAGCGGGGCGAGGGCGCGGATCAGGACGATGCCGCCCGTGACGCAGGGCGCGACGTTGTCGGCATGCACACCGCCGGAGACCGCCCGTTCGCCCTCCAGCGCCGACGCGATGAGCTGGTCGCGGTCGAGCGCCCCGCCCAGGAGTTCGTTCACCGCCAGCGCCCCGCCGACGCTGCTGGCGGCTGAGCTCCCGAGTCCGCTGGCCAGCGGCATCCGCTTCTCGAGCCACAACCGCACCCCGGCCGGACGCGCGGCCGGGGCCGCCGCGTCGAACGCCGCCAGCGCAGCCGAGGCGGCGATGCCGACGACGTTGCGGGTCGGGTCGCTGGTCAGCCGGCCGTCGTCGCCGCGCACCTCGACGATGTCAACGCCCGGCGTATCCGACCATTCCGCCGCGACATGGTCCCCGGGCTCTTCAATGGCCAGCCCAAGCACGTCGAATCCTGGACCCAGGTTCGACAGCGTGGCCGGCGCATGCACACGTACGCGTTCCGAAACGAGCATGAATCTCGACAGCCGGGACCGAACCGGACACAGGGGCGCGGCGGCTGCTCTCGCTACCGCAGCTCCTGTGACCTCCTCACCGCGCTCTCGAGGTCTTCGAGCGTCACCACGCCACCGTGCAGCGGAATGATGGTCTCGACCCGCAACTCGCGGTCTTCGATGTTCTGCAGCAACGTCTCCGCGAACGGCGCCTCCCGTGCGGAGGGGGAGAAGGCGTCCACCTCGATCAGGATTCTCTCGCGGGGAAGATACGCCATGACCATTCCCTCGGAGTGTGGATCGTCGACGATGCGCATGACCTGCAGCGTGCGGCGCCCGCTGGTCAACTCGTACGGCTCGTCGCCGCTCACGGTCTCGATGGTCAGGGGCTGGGGGTTCATGGCCAGCGCATCCTGCACGATCGAGTGCCGGCGCGCGACCATATCCTCGATGAACGATCGGTTGATCTGGTGCGTGATGACGGTCAGTCCTTCAGCCACTGCCGCGCGGATGCCGGCCGAGTGATCGAAGTGGTGGTGCGTGTTGATGACGTACTGCAGCGGCTTCTCCGGTTGCAGCTCCCGCGCGCGGCCAATCACCGCCAGCGTGCGCGCCTCGTTCTGCGGGGCCTCGATCAGCGCGAGGTAGTCGTCGAACTCGACCACGACGCTGTGATGCGACTGCCCGCCCAGAACCCAGACCCCGTCGGTCACCTCTTCCACCTCGACCATGGGACTGGCCGTGGCCGGCTGTGCGTCCCGCGCCTCGGCCGGCGCCGAGAGGTCGTCGACCGCGCCGTCGGTCTCGCTGGTCGTCCGGTATTCCGAAATGGTGAACCGGTCGAGTGTGGTGGTGTAGTTGCGCGGCAGCGTGAGGCGTGCCTGAAACCCGCCGAGGCCGCCCGTCTCCGCGTAATCCTCGAAGATGGTCTCGACCGCGACATCGCCGAGATTGGGATGGTAGGTCGATGTGGTCACCCGCCGGGGTAGCCCCGTCTCGGTGGTGAGGAACAACGTGAACTGGACGCCGTTGGCGGCGGTGACATCAACCACCTGGTTCGGACCCTCCTCACGCAGATTGCTCACGGTGGAGGTCTCGTCGAGCGACAGCAGCACGATGCCGATCGGATTGCGATACATCTCGGCCCAACGGTCGGCCGCGACCTGATCCGACGCACGCGAGGTGTTCTCGCCGCTCTGGTTGTAGGCCACGTCGCCATCGAGCCCGAACGTCTCGCGGACGCCGTACAACGGGTTGCCGGTCAGGAACGTCGAGGTGCGATCCTGACGCACCTGCCAGCGCTCATTGGCGAAGTCGATCTGCATGCGATAGTTGGCGACCTCGTAGTACGGCAGGTCGGCGCGGGGTCTCGTGTTCTGACCAAGCCGAAAGGTGCGTCCCTGACCCTCCAGGGTCACCGTGGTCGTGTCGCGCACCGCGCGCAGACTCCCCATCGCCTCCGCCGCGTCTTCGACAAGTTGCAGTTCAGGAGTGGCCGCCCCCCCGCAGCCTACGCACAGGACGGACATCACAGCCAGACAGCGCTGCCATCTCTTCATGAGCCTCCACTCCTTTCAGCCGGTTGGACGAACACACACGGAAGACGGCACAACGACCGTCTCACCGATCCGGGATCTCGAAGAACGACGCGACGACGAGTAGCGCTTCCCGAACGGCTACGTGGCGTACACCGACGACATCTGAACGGAATGGGGTGATCGCCTGCGTGACGATCGACTCCTGCCGGGCATTCTGGCGCAATCCGGCACGACGCGCAACCGTCCGTTGCAGAAATCAGAGCAGACCGAGCTGCAGCTTGGCGGCGTCGGACATCTTGTTCATGTCCCACTGCGGATCCCAGACCACGTCGACCCAGGCGTCGCTGACACCAGTGACCGATTTCGCCTTCGCCTTGACCTCGTTCGGCAGCGATTGCGCCGCGGGGCATCCGGGCGACGTCAGCGTCATGCGGATTCCCACCAGACCCTCGGCATCGACATCCACGTCATAGATGAGACCCAACTCGTAGATGTTGACCGGAATCTCGGGGTCGTAGACGGTCGACAGCGCCTCGATCAGTTTCGGCTTCAGCTCGAGCGTCTTGAGCGGGTCCCGAGTGATCGGGTCATGCGTGGTGGCGGGGGTCGGCGCCGTCGGCTGCGCCGGCGGGATCGCGCGCGGCGGTTCCGTATCGGGCGACGTCATCCGCGCAGCCGCCCGCGCGGACGGATCGGCGGGCGCCGCGGCCGGCTCGTCATCGGCGTCCGGTGCGTCAGGCAGTGTGTGCAGATTGAATATTCCCACGAGTCACTCCGTTGATGCGACAGCCTGTTTGTTGTCAACCGCGGCTCGCATGGTGTGCCAGGCCAGAATCGCGCATTTGACCCGGACCGGGTAGTCACGCACACCGGCGAACACGGCCAGCTTCCCGAGTTCAGGGGAGACCGGAGCGGATCGATCCGTCACCAACTGGTGAAAGCGATCGAACAACACGCGGGTCTCGTCGATCGTCTTGCCCTTGACGCCCTCGGTCATCAGCGACGCCGAGGCTTTCGAGATCGCGCAGCCCGAACCCTCGAACCGGATGTCGGTCACCACGCCGCCCGCCACCTTGACGGTGATCGACAGCTTGTCGCCGCAGAGCGGGTTATTCCCGTCCGCGCGCAGATCGGCGTCCTCGAGCGCGCCGAAATTGCGCGGGCTCCGGTTGTGGTCGAGGATGACCTCCTGGTAGAGGTCGCGCAGATCCGACATGGTCAACCGAACACCTCCCTGACCTTGGTCAGCGCGTCGACGAGCTGGTCGATCTCTGTTGTCGTGTTGTACATGGCGAGCGAGGCGCGGGCGGTGGCTGGCACCCCGAAGCGGTCCATGACCGGCTGGGTGCAGTGGTGTCCGGTGCGGATGGCCACCCCTTCGGTGTCGACGATGGTGCCGATGTCATGCGCATGGACACCGTCGAGGACGAACGACAGAATGCTCGCCTTCTCGGGCGCCGTGCCGATCAGCCGCAGTCCGGGCACCGTCTCGAGCGCCGCGGTCGCATACGCGAGAAGCTGGCGTTCGTACGCGCCGATCGAGTCGAACCCCACGCCGCTGATGAAGTCGATCGCGGCGCCGAGCCCGATTGCGCCGGCGATATGGGGCGTGCCCGCTTCGAACTTGTGGGGCACCTCGTTGTAGGTCGTGCGCTCGAACGTCACCGAGCTGATCATGTCGCCGCCGCCCTGATACGGCGGCATCGCCTCGAGCAGCGCACGGCGTCCGTAGAGCGCCCCGATGCCGGTCGGCCCGTACAGCTTGTGCCCGGTGACGACGTAGAAGTCGCACCCGAGCGCCTGCACGTCGACCGGCATGTGGTAGGCCGCCTGCGCGCCGTCGAGGAGCACCGGCACACCGTGCGCGTGCGCGAGCTCGACCACCCGCCGCACCGGGTTGATGGTGCCGAGCGAATTGGACATGTGCACGATCGACAGGAACTTCGTGCGGGGACCGATCAGGGACGCGAGCTCGTCAAGCAGCAGCTCGCCGCGGTCGGAGATTGGCGCCACCCGCAACCGGGCCCCCGTCTGCTCGCACAGCATCTGCCACGGCACGATATTCGAGTGATGCTCCATCGCCGAGATGACGACCTCGTCCCCGTCGCCGACCCGTTGCCGGCCGAACGTCTGGGCCACGAGGTTGATCCCTTCGGTGGCGTTGCGCGTGTAGATGATCTCGGCCGGCTCTGCCGCGTTCAGAAAGCGCGCAATCTTCACCCGCGCGCCCTCATAGGCGTCGGTCGCGCGCTGGCTGAGCCCGTAGACGCCGCGGTGGATGTTGGCGTTCTCGTGCGCGTAATACCGCGACAGGGTGTCGAGCACCGGCCGCGGTTTCTGTGTCGTGGCGGCGTTGTCGAGATAGGCGAGCGGTTGGGCGCCGACCCGTTGCGCGAGAATCGGGAACTGGGCGCGGATCTGCGCCACGTCGAAACTGTTCCCGGCCGGCGTCGAGTCCGTGTGGACCACCGTCGTCATCGTCGTCACCGGGGGCTCCTGGCCTACGCCACCACCGGCAGCCGCTCGAGCAACAGGGCGTCGAGTTGACTGCGGATCACGTCGACCTTGATGCACGCCAGCAGATCGGCGGCGAACGCGTGAATCAGGATCTGCCGCGACTGCGCCTTGGAGAGCCCGCGCGACCGCAGGTAGAACAATGAATCCGCGTCGAGTTGCCCGATCGTCGCGCCGTGCGTGCACTTCACGTCGTCCGCGAAGATCTCAAGTTGCGGCTTGGTGGTTATCTGGGCGTCCTCTGAGAGCAGCAACGCCTTGTTCGACTGTTTGGCGTCGGTCTTCTGGGCATCCAGCCGCACGATGATCTTGCCGTTGAACACGGCGCGGCTGCGCCCGGCGAGGATTCCCTTGTAGAGTTCGTGGCTGTTGCAGTGCGGCTGGGCGTGGTCGATGATCGTCTGGTTGTCGACCAGTTGGCGCTCGTTCGTCAGATACAGGCCGTTCAGCGTGCACTCGCCACCCTCGCCGCCCAGCGTGACGCCGGTCTCGTTGCGCACGATGGCGCCGCTGAGCGTGATGGTATGCGACGAGAAGTTGCTCGCGCGGCCGAGGGTGGCTTGCAGGCGCCCCATCCGAAACGCGGCGCCCGCCTCCCGCACCAGCGCGTAGTGATCGACGACCGCGTGGTCGGCAACCGAGATCTCGGTCACGGCGTTGCTCAGATACCGGCAGTCGCCGTCTGCCGCGTGACTCTCGACCACCCGCACCTGGCTGTGCTCGCCGGCCAGCACCAGCACGCGAGGCTGACTCAGCACGGGCGCCTCGGCGCCGGTGGTCACGAACAGGATGTGGACCGGCGCGCCGACAACCACCCCGGCGGGCACCTCGATGACCGCGCCATCTCGCAGGAACGCGGTGTTGAGTGCGGTGAAGGCGTGATTCTCGATGCGGGCCAGGCGTCCCAGACAGGGAACGACGGTCTGCGGGTCGTCGGCCAACACCTCGGCCAGACTGCGCGCCCGCACGCCGGCCGGCAGGCCTTCGACGTCGGACAGCCGGGGGACGAAGGCGCCGTTCACGAACACCAACTCCGGACCGCCCAGCCGTGGAAGGTGCAGGGCGTCCAGCGCGGCCCGGCTGTAGTCGGCCGGCGCGGGTGCAGTCACGAACGGGGTCGCAGCGATCGGCGCGACGTTGGTGAACCGCCATTCCTCGAGTCGCGTGGTCGGAAACCCGAGCCGGTCGAAGCACCCGAACGCGTCCTCGCGCAACGAGGCGAACGGGTCAGGGAGCGCGGACGCCTGCGCGCACGCGGCGAACTGCGCGGCATAGCTGTCGGCGCCGGTGGCAAGCTGAGTCATCAATGCCTCACCTCGCCGCCGCCGGCTCCGCCTCGATCCAGCCGTAACCCTTGTCTTCGAGTTCGAGCGCGAGCTCCTTGCCGCCCGACTTCACGATTCGGCCATCGGACAGCACGTGGACGAAGTCCGGCACGATGTAGTTCAGCAGACGCTGGTAGTGGGTGACGACCACCATGGACCGCTCGGCGTTCCGCAGCGAGTTCACGCCGGCGGCCACGATCTGCAGGGCGTCGATGTCCAGCCCCGAGTCTGTTTCGTCGAGAATCGCCAGCGACGGCTCGAGCACCGCCAACTGGAAGATCTCGTTGCGCTTCTTCTCACCGCCGGAGAACCCTTCGTTGACCGGCCGGTGCAGCAGGCTGTCGTCCATCCGCAGCAGCTTCATCCGTTCGCGAATCAGGGTCATGAAGTCCATCGCGTCGAGTTCCGGCTGACCGCGGTGTTTCCGCACCTCGTTCAGCGCCGCCTTCAGCAGATACGCGTTGTTGACCCCGGGAATTTCGACCGGATACTGGAACGCGAGGAACAGCCCCTCGCGGGCGCGCTCCTCAGGTTCGAGGTCCAGCAGATCCTGCCCCTTGAACGTGGCGGAACCGCCGGTGACCTCGAGCCCGTCCCGGCCCGCGAGCACACCGGCCAGCGTGCTTTTGCCGGAACCGTTGGGTCCCATGATGGCGTGCACCTCGCCCGCGTTCACCGTCAGGTTGATGCCGTTGAGAATCTGGCGGCCGCCCGCCGCGGCCCCCAAGTCGCGAATGTCGAGCATGTCGTTCTCTTCCTATCCCACACTGCCTTCGAGGCTGATGCTGAGCAGCTTCTGCGCCTCGACCGCGAACTCCATCGGCAGCTCGCGGAACACTTCCTTGCAGAAGCCGTTGACGATGAGGTTCACCGCGTCCTCGGTCGAGAGCCCCCGCTGCCGGCAGTAGAAGATCTGGTCCTCGCCGATCTTCGACGTCGACGCTTCGTGCTCGACCTGCGACGAGGTGTTCTTCACCTCGAGATACGGAAAGGTATGCGCCCCGCAGCGGTCACCGATCAGCAGCGAGTCGCACTGCGAATAGTTGCGGGCGCCGCGCGCGTTCTTGCCGATGCGCACGAGGCCGCGGTAGGTGTTCTGGCCCTGGCCGGCGGAGATGCCCTTCGAGACGATCGTGCTGCGGGTGTTCTTGCCCAGGTGCACCATCTTGGTGCCGGTATCGGCCTGCTGCCAGTTGTTGGTGACCGCCACCGAGTAGAACTCGCCGACCGAGTTGTCGCCCTGCAGAATGCAGCTCGGATATTTCCAGGTGATCGCCGACCCGGTCTCGACCTGGGTCCAGGTGACCTTGGCGTTGGTGAACGCCTTGCCGCGCTTGGTCACGAAGTTGTAGATGCCGCCCTTGCCCTGCTTGTCACCGGGATACCAGTTCTGGACCGTGGAGTACTTGATGGTGGCGTCGTCGAGCGCGACCAGTTCGACCACCGCCGCGTGAAGCTGATTCTCGTCCCGCTGCGGCGCGGTGCACCCTTCGAGATAGCTCACCTCTGCGCCCTCGTCCGCCACGAGCAGCGTGCGCTCGAACTGGCCGGTATTGGCGGCGTTGATCCGGAAGTAGGTCGACAGCTCCATCGGACATTTCACCCCTTTCGGGATGTAGGCGAACGACCCGTCGCTGAAGACCGCGGAATTGAGCGCCGCGAAGAAGTTGTCGGAGTGCGGCACCACCGTGCCGAGATACTTCCGAACGAGGTCGGGGTGATCGCGCACCGCCTCGGAGAACGAGCAGAAGATGATGCCGAGATTGGCGAGGGTGTGCTTGAACGTCGTCGCCACCGACACGCTGTCGAAGACCGCGTCGACGGCCACTCCGGACAACCGTTTCTGCTCGTCGAGCGAAATGCCGAGCTTCTCGAAGGTCGCCCGGATCTCGGGGTCGACGTCGTCCAGGCTCTCGAGCGTCGCCTGCTGTTTCGGCGCCGCGTAGTAGCTGATGCTCTGATAGTCGATCGGGGGGTAACGGACGTTGTGCCACTTCGGCTCGGTCATTCGCGACCACACCCGGAAGGCGTTCAGCCGCCATTCGAGCAGCCACGCCGGCTCTTCCTTCTTGGCCGAAATCAGCCGGATGACGCCCTCGTTGAGGCCCGTCGGGATGGTGTCGGACTCGACATCGGTGACGAAGCCGTACTTGTATTCCTGATTCGCCAGCTCTTCGACGGTATGGGTCGCAGTACTCATGATGCTCCTGCGTGCGCTGTCGGCGGACCGGACCGGCAGACCGAAGATCCGACCCCGCCTGACATGCCGGTGGCATTCCCGACCAAATCGGTCGGATATAAACATATCACGCGATCGCGACGGCTGGAAAGCCCGGCAGCGGTCACCGGCGCGGGACGTGCGGTGTTCACACGGTCGGGCGCGAGGTGGGGTGCACGAAACTCAACGTCACGCCGACAACGACCACGGCGACGGTCGCGACGACGTTGTACCAGATGTAGGAGATCTCGGTAGATGCCTCGACCAGACCCACCGCCGCCATGCCCGCCAGCAGACCCCAGAACGCGCCGTTGGCGGTCGCGCGCCGCACCGCGATCGCCAGGACGAAGACCCCCAGCAGCGATCCGTAGAAATAGGAGCCGACCCGGTTGACGACTTCGATGAGCGAGCCGAGATTCGCGGCGTACAGAGCGAACATCGTGGCGAACAGGCCCCAGAACGCTGTCGTGGCCTTCGAGACACGCAGGTAGTGCCGGTCACTGGCCCCCGGTTTGACGTGGCGGCGGTAGAAGTCGATGACGGTGGACGCCGACAGGGCGTTGAGCTCGGCCGCGATGCTCGACATCGCCGCGGCGAACACCGCGGCGATCAGCAGCCCGACCAGACCGATCGGCAGCCGGGTCGTGATGAACGTCGGAAAGACATAGTTGACGTCGGAGTAGGCCGCGTCGCCGCTGACCTCCTGCACCAGGTTGACCGCGCCGGCCCGGATCTCGTCCACCTCCTGCTGGCTCGCCAGGAACCGCGCCCGCGTGTCGGCGACGGCATTGGCGTCGCCCGCGCGCCGCGCCGCCATCATCCCGCCGGCGGCGTCCCGCCGGCGCCCGAACGCCTCGCGGAACCCTGTCTCGAGCGCGGCGTACTCGGCCGCCCGCGCGCCGCCGCGAATCTGGGCGTCGTGCGCCGGGTTGAAGAGCATCGGCGGCTCGTTGAACAGATAGAACACGAAGACGAGCACACCGGTGAGCAGGATCAGCGCCTGCAGCGGAATCTTCCAGAACGCGCTCATCAGCAGCGAGCGGCGCCCGGCGTCGACCGATTGCGCGGTGAGATAGCGTTGCACCTGGCTCTGGTCGCACCCGAAATACCCGAGCATGAGAAACAGTCCGCCCAGCAGTCCGGACCAGAAGGTATAGGTCTCGTTCACGTCCAGACTGAAATCGATGGTCGTCAGCCGTCCGGTCGACCCCGCCACCTGCAGCGCGTCACCCAGCCCCACGTCCTCAGGCAGACCCAGAATCAGGATGGCGACCGCGGCCAGGACCCCGCCGATGATGATCACCATCTGCTTCACGTCGGCCCACGTGACCGCCTGCACCCCGCCGAACATGGTGTACAGCGTCGTGGGGACGCCGATCGCCAGCGCGGTGAACTCCAGGTTCCACCCGAGCACGATCGACAGGACGACCGCAGGCGCCGAAATGACCACGCCGACGGCGAGCCCGCGCGACACGAGAAACAGCAGCCCCGCCAGCATCCGGGTCTTCGCGTCGAACCGCCGTTCCAGATATTCGTAGGCCGTGAAGACCCGCGCGCGGTAGAAGAACGGGACCAGCGTGACCGACAGGATGATCATTGCGACGGGCAGACCGAAGTAGAACTGCACGAACCGCATCCCGTCGGAATACCCCTGTCCGGTCGTGCCGACCAGCGTGATGGCGCTCATCTGGGTGGCCATGACCGACAGTCCGACCGCCCACCACGGCAGCGACCGGCCCGCCAGGAAATACCCCTCGATCGCGTCCGTGTTCTTCGAGCGTTTCAATCCGTCGTAGATCACCCAGGTCAGATAGGAGCCGATGATCGCCCAGTCGACGGGATGCATGGTGTTGCAGCTTCAGCGCGTGTGCGGTTGGAACCGCGGGGCAGCGGAGCTCCGCCGGCTGGCCGGTTGCCGGGACACGAGCGGCATCACCCGGAGAAATAGCGTGAGAACAGCCAGAGGGCGGCGAGCACGAATCCCTCGATCGCCACCACGGCGACGTACACGGCGGTGAACGGTTCGTCACCGCGGGTGTCGATGACCCTGACCTCACGCGACGGAACGCTCAGCGGTTGCGACACGACGTGGCAGTATACCGATTCCCGCCGGACCTGCGTTGACCGGCGGGGTTGCACGCCGGGACCGGCGTCGATAGAATTGCGCGGGCGTCACGGCTCCTGGGGTGTCCGAGCGCTTGTGAAATAATGCACGTTTGCGGGTGTCGGGTGCCCGCCGGGCTGGTCTTCGGGAACGTCAAGAAAGGATTCACGACGTTGGACAACGTGACCACCGCCGAACATGCCGCGCACGACGATCACGGGCACGACGCGCACGAGCTGAGCTTTCTGCAGGCGTACGTCTTCTCGCAGGACCACAAGGTCATCGGCATCCAGTACGCCGTGACGGCGCTGCTCTTCCTGCTGTTCGGGTTCACGCTGATGATGCTCATGCGCTGGAACCTGGCCTACCCGGGTGCGCCGATCCCGGTCATCGGCAACTTCCTGGGCATGTCGAACGCACCGGGCGGCATCATGCTGCCGGAGTTCTACAACCAGTTGGGGGCCATGCACGGGACCATCATGGTCTTCCTGGGTGTGGTGCCGCTCGCGGTCGGAGGATTCGGCAACTACGTGCTGCCGCTTCAGATCGGTGCGCCGGACATGGCCTTTCCGCGCATCAACATGGCCAGCTACTGGGCGTTCTTCCTGGGCGGCGTGGTCATGATCGCCAGCTTTTTCGTGCCCGGCGGCGCCGCCAACTCCGGCTGGACCTCCTACGCGCCGCTCTCGGTCATCGCCACCGACGGACAGACGTGGTGGCTGATCGGCATGATCTTCCTGATCACGTCGTCGCTGCTGGGTTCGATCAACTTCATCGTCACCACGCTGCAACTGCGCGCTCCCGGTCTGAGTTTCATGCGGCTGCCGTTTTTCGTCTGGGCCCAGCTCGTGACCTCGTTCCTCTTGCTGCTGGCGTTCCCGCCGCTCGAAGCGGCCGGCGTGCTGCAACTGATGGACCGCGTGGCGGACACCAGCTTCTTCATGCCCAGCGGGCTGGTCACCGGCGACGGCGCGCTCGAGATCAGCGGCGGCGGGAGTCCGCTGTTGTGGCAGCACCTGTTCTGGTTCCTGGCGCACCCCGAGGTGTACGTCCTGATTCTGCCGGCGATGGGCATTGTCGGCGAGATCCTGGCCAACAACACCCGCAAGCCGCTGTGGGGCTACCGCTCGCTGGTGGCGTCGGTCGTCTTCGTCGGTTTCATGTCGTTCATCGTCTGGGCGCACCACATGTTCCTGACCGGCATGGGCACCACGATGAGCGCCTTCTTTGCGACCACGACGATGATCATCTCGATTCCGTCGATCATCATCCTGTCGGCGTTTTTCCTGTCGCTCTATGGCGGATCAATTCGCTACAACGTGCCGATGCTGTTCGCGCTGGCGTTCCTGCCGATGTTCGGCATCGGCGGGCTCACCGGGCTGCCGCTCGGGCTGCCGGCGCCGGACCTGCACCTGCATGACACCTACTACGTGATCGGCCACTTCCACTACGTCGTGGCGCCCGGCACGATCTTCGCGCTGTTCGCCGGCATCTACTACTGGTATCCGAAGGTGACCGGCCGGGTGATGAACGAGCTGCTCGGCAAGATCCACTTCTGGGGTTCGATCATCGCGATCAACTGCGTGTTCTTCCCGATGTTCATCACGGGGCTGGCGGGCATGAACCGCCGGCTGTATGACGGCGGCATGGAGTACGCGCACGTGCAGGACGTCATCGAGTGGAACACCTTCATGTCCTTTGGCGCGTTTGCGCTCGGGTTCTTCCAGATCTTCTTCATCGTCAACTTCTTCTGGAGCATCCGGCACGGCAGGAAGGTGGACGACAACCCCTGGCAGGCGACGACGCTCGAGTGGCAGGCGCCGTCACCGCCGCCGCACGGCAACTTCGCAACGCCGCCGGTGGTGCATCGCGGGCCGTACGAATACAGCGTGCCCGGCGCGTCCAGCGACTTCACCATGCAGGGTCAGGCCGCCGGGGCCGACCCGCAACCGGCGAAAGTGTAACCAACGCTACCATGCAGGGTCAGGCCGCCGGGGCCGACCCGCAACCGGCGAAAGTGCAATCAACGATGGAAATTCCCTATACCGTTGCGGAACGGCCGGACACCGGCTTGAACAACGTCAAGCTGGGCATCTGGCTGTTTCTCGCCTCCGAGGTGATGCTGTTCGGCGGGCTGTTCTCGAGCTATGTGGTGCTGCGGATCGGCGGCATCGACTGGCCGCTGGGCGCGGAGTTCCTGAACATTCCGATCGGCACCTTCAACACCGTCGTGCTCATCGCCTCCAGCGTCACCATGGTGATGGCGCACGCCTCGCTGAAGCTCGGCGATTTCAGCAAGTACCGGCTCCACATGGGGTTGACGGTGCTGCTGGCGCTGACGTTCCTGTGTGTCAAGGGCTACGAGTACTACGAGAAGGTCTCTCACGATCACCTGCCGTCCCACAGCACGTTTCTCGCGATCTACTGGACGATTACCGCGCTGCACGGTTTGCACATCGTCGGCGGCATCGTGGTCAACGGATACTTCTGGGGAGCCGGCAGCAAGATGTGGTTCACCGCACGGGAGAGGTTCGAGAACCGCGTCGAAGCGGCCGGGCTGTACTGGCACTTCGTCGACCTGGTCTGGATTTTCCTGTTCCCGGTGCTCTATCTCCTGTAACGCATCACAGTTCGAGAGGTTTTCATGAGCGGTAGTCCCGAAGAGGTCAGACACCACGTTGCGATCTACAAGAAGGTCGCCTTCGCCCTGGCGCTGCTGACGATCACGACGGTCGGCGCGTCGTATCTCCCCGTGGCGGTGCCGGTGGCGATCGTCATCGCCCTGATCATCGCGATCACCAAGGGTTCGCTGGTGGCCAGCTTCTTCATGCACCTGGTGCACGAGCGCAGCAACGCGCTCGTCTTCGCGCTGGCGCTCACCGTCGTGTTCTGGTTCGTCCTGATGCTGGTGCCGATCTTCACGATCAGCGACCGTGTCGGCGAGCACTGGACGCTGCCGAACGCCGATGCGCCGGTGGCGCACGCGGACGAGGCCCACTGATGTCGCTGCGCTCCTTTCACCTGGTCTTCATCATCGCCTCGATTCTGCTGGCGCTGATGATGGCGGTGTGGGGCGGCGTCACCTACGGTACCGAGCGCGGGTCGATCTGGCATCTCGCGACCGCCCTGGGCTCGGTCGTCACGGCTGGACTGCTCGTCGCGTACTTCCTTACGTTCATTCGGAAGACGCGCGAGCTCGGCTTGAGATGAGTTGAGACACGAGGAACGGACCATGACCAACGCACGAACGGGAACGGCGCTGGTGCTGGCGACGCTGCTGGCGATGATGCCGCGCGCGGCCTGGGCCTGTCCGGTCTGTTTCGGAGACCCGAATTCGACGATGGCGATCGGCGCCAGTTGGGGCATCGTCCTGCTGCTCGGCGTCACCGCCGGAGTGCTGGCCGCCTTCGCCGGCTTTTTCCTCTACCTGGTCAAACGGTCGCGAATGGCGCTGGGACACAGCGTCGAGGTGTCGCGGTCGTCCCAGGCGTCAGGGAGTGTATAGATGCAGGAGTTTCTTGGACTGCCGCTGCAGGCCTCGGGCCACGCCGCTCAAATCGACAGCATCATCGTCATCGTGCACTGGCTCATGGCCGTGCTGTTCGTCGGCTGGGGCGTGTTCTTCGTCTATACGCTGATCCGCTTCAGGGCCGGTGCGCACCCGAAGGCCGACTACGATGGCGTCAAGAGCCACACATCGAGCTACCTCGAGGTGGCGATCGCGGTGATCGAGATCGTCATCCTGGTCGCCTTCGCGATTCCGGCCTGGGCCGTCCGGGTGAACGCGTTCCCGCCCGAGGATGGCGCCACCGTCGTGCACGTCATCGGGAAACAGTTCGCGTGGCACCTGGTCTACCCCGGTCCGGACGGCCGGTTCGGGCGCCGCGACGCCAGTCTGGTCACGCCGACCAACGAAATCGGGCTCGACCGCAGCGACCCCAACGGCGCCGACGACATCTACACCATCAACCAGTTCAATATGCCCGTCGACGTCCCGGTGCTCGCCTACCTGTCCAGCATGGACGTCATCCATAGCTTCGCCATCGCCGAGATGCGCGTGAAGCAGGATGCGATTCCCGGCATGGAAATCCCGGTCTGGTGGGATCCGACCGTCATCGGCAGTTACGAGATCAACTGCTCGCAGTTGTGCGGCCTGGGGCACTACCGCATGCGCGGCGCCGTAACCGTCCAGAGCCAGGCGGACTTCCAGTCGTTCCTCGCCGAAGAAAGCGCCCGGCTGAGCGGCAACTGACGCGGCGGCGCCCGCCTTCGGCTGGGCGGGGACCAGGCGGTCCACCGCAGCCTACGGCGGGGCCGGCCTCGGTTCCCTGATCCGATGTGTCACGACTTGGCAGGTCCGCCTCGACCGCCGCCAGGTCGGTGGCGACGGCGGCGATTCCGGCTATCGCCTCGATCGCCGCCGCGATGTCGTCGGCACCTCGGGCGTACGTGCGCTTCAGCACACAGGCGAACTCGCAGAACACCGGAACGGGAACCGCAATGACCGCCGCCCGCAAGAGCAACGCCTGGGCCTCAGCGGCCTGCTCCACGTCATCCTGCACGACCGCGCGCAGCAGAATGTTCGTGTCGACCGTGATCTTCATACGTCTCCCGCCCATCCCGCGGCAGATCGACGTCTACCTTTTCGCCGGGGCGCACCCCCAGATGTTCGAGCACTTCCTTGCGCAAGGTGATCTGTCCTTTAGCGGTAAGGCACTATAGCCTTTCGCGGCGCACACCCGGGTTCCCGGCCACAAAGGACGCCGTCGCCGGTCACCACAGCTGGTTGACGCCGTCCTGGTCGACGGCTTTCTCGATGGAGACGATCGTCAAGCCGTGCGCCAGCGCTTGGGCAATCAGCATGCGGTCGCACGGGTCGCATGAGGACCGGTCAGCCACCCGGCTCAATCCACCCTCCCACAGCTTCAATTCGTCTTTCGGAAGCGGGTCGAAAACACTGTCGGGAACGACGATCTTTCCCTTCAGTACGTCCGGTTGCCGCTTGCCCTTGGGCTTGCACGCGACGAGCCGCGCAACCGGTACGCCCCGGCGTGCGCCTCACGTGGTTTCCCCTTTATCGCCCGGCGGGTCCGGGCGCCGGCGTTGGCGGCATGGTTCCGGCCGTCGTGCGCGTCACGCCGACCCGGCGATGGATCAGCGCACGTTCTCCCGGAGCCAGCGGGTGGGCGGGGTCCAGATCACTCGATCCGGAAGCCGCACGTCCCGGTGCGTCCGACGCCGGGGCGGGGTCGCCAGCGACTCGTCGAGCTTGACGCGCAGGATCTCCCCCGAAATTGTCACTGCAAGAGTGACGACATGCCGAAAACAGTCACTCCGTAAAGGACGATCCGCAACACCACCGCGGTCACGGTTGACCAGAGGCGCTCGTGACTGACGGCGCCCGATTCCGATAGACGAGACCGATCGTGCGTGTTGACATTCGGTAGCGGTTGACATAGGGTTGCGGTCAATAGGCGAGCGAGACATGAGTACCGTCACCACGAGCCCTCCGATCGACCCGGAAGAGGCGGCCGAGCAGATGTTCTCGGCGCACCAGCAGGACGGCGCCTGGCTCGACGCGTTCACCGAACGTCTCGACCGTCGGCGCGCGGGCGCGTCCTTCGCGCGCACGATGGAAGTCTGGGATCTGAGCCAGGCCGCGGCGGCGCACTTCTTCGGCGTGAGCCGCCAGGCCGTCGGCAAATGGCTGCGACACGGTGTACCGTCGCCACGCGCGGGATCCATCGCGGATCTGGCTGCCGCCACCGATCTGCTCGTGCGCCATCTCAAGCGCGATCGCATTCCCGCGGTGGTGCGGCGGCCAATCCCGGCCCTGGACGGCGCGTCCCTGGTGGATCTGTTGGCGCAGGACGATACGCGCGCCGTGCTGGCGGCCTGCCGCGACATGTTCCGGTTCGACCGGGTGCAGATCTGACCGTGGAGTTTCTGCGCGAGACGGTTCCGGACACCCACGTCTGGTGGCGCATTGCCGATCCGGATTGGGTCGATCCGCTCGATCCGAGCTTTGCGCAACGGCACGGCGGACGCTGGAACCCGCCTGGCAGCTTCCCCGCGCTCTACCTCAATGAAGACATGGTGACGGCGCGCCTCAATCTCCGCGCCTTCGTCGCGAGGTGGCCGTACGAGCCGGAAGACTTGCGCGACGACACCGGGCCGATTCTGGTCGGCTCCGTCCTGCCGCGCCGTCAAGCCGTCTGTGACGCATTTTCATCGGCCGGCGTTCACGCCGCGGGTTTGCCGCAGACCTATCCGTTCGACAAGGACGGCGCGCCGCTGCCGCACGCGCGCTGCCAGCCGGTCGGCGTGCGGGTGAAGGTCGCCGGTTTACGCGGCATTCGCGCCCGTTCGGCGCAATCCCGCGACGGCGCCGGTCGCGAGCTGGCGTGGTTTCCGCACTCCGCTCGCAGCGCCGCCCGACAGGTCAAGGCGCTGGCGTTCGCGGCATGGTTCCGGGGATAGTGCGCCTCCTGGTGACACGGCCACCGAGATCAACTCGTCGAGCGGTATGGGTTACCGCCTCCGCGCGGTGTCCGCACCGGGGACCGCGTCGAGAACGAACCAAGTGCGTTCGTCGCGGCAGGCGGCCCGCAGACGCGTAGAAGGTCCGAGGCGGCCCACCCCCGCCTACGGCCGCGCCCGGGCCAGCTCTTCCTCGATGATCTGCTCGAAGAGTGCGTAGGGGGCGGCGCCGAGCACGGTGCGGCCGTTGATGAAGACGGTCGGGGTCGACTGGACGCCGTGTTCCTGACCCTCGCGCAGGTTGCCGTTGACCCGGGCGGCGTGGCGGCCGCTGTCGAGGCAGACGTCGAACGCCGCCTGGTCCAGCCCCAGGGCGCCGGCGTGCCGTTTCAGATCGTCGACGCCGAGCGCGTCCTGGTTTGCGAACATCGTGTCGTGCAGCTCCCAGAACTTGTTCTGCTCGTGCGCGCAATGCCCCGCCTCTGCCGCCTTGAACGCCTGGGCGTGGCTCGGCAGCGGGTAGTCCTTGAAGACCAGCCGGACGTCGTTGCCATAGTCGGCCTGCAGCCGCTCGATCGTGCCGGTGAGCTGCTGGCAGTACGGACACTGGAAGTCCGAGTACTCGACTATCTCGATCGGCGCCGCGGCGGGGCCGAAGGCGGGGTCGTCGTCGTTCACCGCGACCGGTGTCCGCGGCGGGTCGAGTTCAATCCTGACGTCGCCGGCCGCCGCGCGCAGCTCGTTCATGTACGCGTGCAACGCCTGGGTGGGACGCTGCTGTTCGAGAAACGACCGAATCTCGGACGCCATCTGTTCGAGCGTCCGCCCCCCGAACGCATTCCGGTTCTGCCCGTAGAGCGATTCGATCTCGGCCTCGGTCACCGGCAACGTGCGCGGCGGCAGCTCCTGCGCCAGCAGTTCGTCGCGGGAGGTGCCTTGCGCCACCGCCTCGCGCTCGATCAGGATGTCGCCGACCACGATGTCGAGCGCCCGCCGGCGGGTGTCATACAGATCCTGGAGCATGCGCATGCGCGAGGCGGCGTCGTTCTTGCGCCACGCCTCGTCCAGGTCGGCCATCGTGACGATGACGTCGCCGACCCGGCCGGCCACGTCGGAGGGGGCCTGCGCGAGGACCGGCTGCGCGGCGCCGATCATCGAGATGGCGGTGACGGCGCACACCGCACCAATGCGCTGATACATGGGGAACACCTTTCTCATTGGGGTCGTGACACGCCACTGTATCATCAGCCGCTGATCAAATCTGCCGCCCATGCCCGTCCATCGCGTCAGCACCCGGCCGCCCCGCCCCGGCGTATCCGGCCCGATCCAGCGGGTCGCGCCTGAGCGGATGAGCCCGTATCTGGAGGATGCCGCGCACTACCCCGGCGGACACGCCCGGGCCGTGGTGGCGCCGCGCGGCGAAGCTCAACTGGCCGCGGTCCTGCGTGACGCCGAGGCGGTGCTGCCGGTGGGCGCGCAGTCGTCGTTGACGGGCGGTGCGACGCCGCTGGGCGAGGTGCTGGTGAGCCTGAGCGGGTGGACCGCGCTGGGCGCGCCGGAGGGGTCGCGCATCACCGTCGAGCCGGGGGTCACGATCACCCAACTCCGCGAGCGCCTGGCCGCCGCGGGCAAGGCCTATCCGCCGGCGCCGACGTTCGAGGGCGCTACCGTGGGGGGCATCGTCTCGACGAACGCCGCCGGCGCCGCCACCTTCAAGTACGGCACGACCCGCGACTGGGTCCGCGGTCTCACGGTCATGCTTGCCTGCGGCGAACTGCTCGACCTCGAGCGGGGGATGGTGCAGGCCGCGGGGGGACGCTTCGAGATCGTCACGTCGGGGGGGGTGCTGACGGTGAGGACGCCGACCTATCGGATGCCGGATGTCCCCAAGCACTCGGCGGGGTATCACGCCGGCGACGCGCTGGACCTCGTCGATCTGTTCGTCGGGTCCGAAGGGACCCTCGGTATCGTGACGTCGGTCACGCTGGACGTCCTGCCGTACCAGCCGCACACGGCGCTCGTCCTGCTGGCGCTGGAGACCGAGCGGCAGGCGATTGCGGTGACCGCGGCGCTGCGGGAGGCGTCGCTGCGGACCAGACGCAGCGGCGACCCCAGGGGTCTGGACATCGCCGCCATCGAGCATCTCGATCAGCGCTGTCTCCAACTGCTGCGCGCGGACGGCGCCGACCGGCGGACGGGCGTCACGGTGCCGGACGCGGCCGGCGTCGTGCTGCTCGCGCAACTGGAGCTGCCGCAGCGCGCCACCGCCGCCGAACTGCACCACGCAGTCGGGCTTGCCGCCGCGCCGGACGCGCCGGACGGACCGGTCGTGCGCCTCTGTCGTCTGCTCGACGCGGAAGGGCTGCTGGACGCCACCGAGCTCGTCGCGCCCGACGCGCCCGCCCGCGCCGCCGCGCTGCTGGCGTTTCGTGAGGCGGCGCCCGAGGCGGTGAACCGGCGTGTGGGTATCGCCAGGCGCACCGTCGATGACAGAATCGAGAAGACGGCGGCCGACATGATCGTGCCATTCACCCGGTTCGGCGAAAGTCTGGCGGTGTTCCGCGAAGCCTTCGAGTCGCGCGGCCTCGACTATGCCATCTGGGGCCACATCTCGGACGCCAACGTGCACCCGAACGTGATCCCCCGCTCGACCGAGGACGTCCGGCGCGGCAGGGCGGCGATACTCGAGTGCGGCCGGCAGATCATCGAACTCGGCGGCTGCCCGCTGGCCGAACACGGGGTCGGGCGCAACCGGACCAAGCAGGCGCTGCTGCGCGCGCTGCACGGAGACGCCGGCATCGCCGAGATGCGGGCGATCAAGCGTGTGCTCGACCCCGCCGGCAAGCTGGCGCCGGGCCTGCTGTTCCCGCTCGATCCGGGAGCGCCCCTGGAGGACCCGGCATGAACAACGGTTTCCTCGCCCACTGGCTCACCACCGCGGCGGCGCTGGGGGTCACCGCCTGGATCCTGCCGGGCGTGCAGGTCGATTCGCTCGCGGCGCTGGCGGTCGCGGCCCTCGTGCTCGGGTTCGTGAACGCCATCGTGCGGCCGGTGCTGGTGCTCTTGACGCTGCCCTTCACCGTCGTGACGCTGGGGCTGTTCTACTTCGTCGTCAACGGTGTCGCGTTCGGGCTGGCCGCGTACCTGGTCCCCGGCTTTCGGGTGGCGTCGTTCTTCTCGGCGGTGCTTGGCGCGCTGGGGGTCGGGCTGATCTCCTGGTTCATCGGCGCGAAACGGGGGCGCCGCTCGGACAGGGCGCGGCCCGGCTCAACCGTCGTCGAGGTCCATCGCCATCGCGGCGATTGGTGGGGAACATGAGCGCGCCGTCCTACGCCCACGGCGCCGCCGACGTGCCGCTGCTCGGGGAGACCATCGGCGAGAACCTGCGCCGGACGGTGGAACGGTACCCCGACCACGATGCGCTCGTCGTGCGGTCCCAGGATTACCGGGCCAGCTACCGGCAGTTGTGGGATCAGACGACCCGGCTGGCCCGGGCGTTGCTGGCGCGCGGCATCGCCAAGGGCGACCGCGTGGGCATCTGGGCCCCCAACCGCTACGAATGGGTCGTCACGCAATACGCGACCGCGCGTATCGGCGCGATCCTGGTCAACGTGAACCCGGCCTACAAAGCCCGCGAGCTCGAGCACGTCGTCACGCAGTCCGGTCTGCGGCTGCTGCTGCAGGCGCGGGGCTTTCGCACGACGGACTACACCGCCATTCTCGACGGTGTGCGCGCCAGGTGTCCCGCGTTGACCCAGGTGGTCGTCCTCGACGACGACTGGGAGGCGCTGCTCGCCGAGGCGCCGGCGGCGAGCGACGCCGCGCTGGCCGCGCGCGAAGCGAGCCTCGCCTTCGACGACCCGATCAACATCCAGTACACCTCGGGCACGACCGGGACACCGAAGGGCGCCACGCTGTCGCATCACAACATTCTGAACAACGGGTACTTCTGCGGCGAGATCCTGCGCTACACCGCGGCCGACCGGGTCGCCGTGCCGGTGCCCTTCTATCACTGTTTCGGCATGGTCATCGGCAATCTGGCCTGTACCAGCCACGGGGCCTGCATCGTCGTGCCCGCCGAGGGGTTCGACCCCGGCCGAACGCTGGCCGCCATCGAGGCGGAACGCTGCACGTCGATCTACGGCGTCCCGACGATGTTCATCGCGCAGTTGAACCATGCCGATTGCGCGCGCACCACCTTCTCGTCGCTGCGCACCGGCGTGATGGCCGGCTCCCCCTGTCCCGTCGAAGTGATGAAGCAGGTCCGCAGCCGGATGAATGTGACGGAGATCACGATCTGCTACGGGATGACGGAGACCGCACCGGTGTCAACGCAGACCCGCGTCGACGATCCGGTCGAGAAGCGTGTCGGCAGCGTCGGGCGCATCCACCCCCACGTCGAGATCAAGGTCGTCGACCCCGACAGCGGCCGGGTCGTCCCGCGGGGCGAGGCGGGGGAGCTGTGTACGCGCGGCTACTCGGTCATGCTCGGGTACTGGAACGACCCGCAGGCCACTGCCGCGGCGATCGATGACGCCCGCTGGATGCATTCGGGCGATCTGGCGACGATGGACGCCGACGGCTACGTCAACATCGTCGGACGCATCAAGGACCTGATCATCCGCGGCGGCGAGAACGTCTACCCGCGCGAGATCGAGGAGTTGCTCTACACGCATCCGGGCGTCGAGGACGCGCAGGTCATCGGCGTCCCGTCGGCCCGCTACGGCGAAGAGGTGATGGCCTGGGTGAAACCGAGAGCGGGCGTGTCGCTGTCGGACAAGCAGCTCCACGCGTTCTGCCACGGCGCCATCGCCAGCTTCAAGATTCCGCGCTACTGGAAGCTGGTCGAGTCGTTCCCGATGACCGTGACCGGCAAGGTGCAGAAGTTCCGGATGCGGGACATCGCAACCGCCGAGCTGGGACTCGAAGGCGACGCGCGCATCGACACGGCGTAGGCGCCCGTCATGACGGCGTAGGCGCCCGTCATGCCCGCCCCGCGGCGATCACCCCTGCGAGAGGGGATAGTTCACCATCCAGTTGACGCCGAACCGGTCGGTCAGCAGGCCGTAGTAGGCGCCCCAGAACGTCTCGGCGAGCGGCATCGCGACCGACCCGCCCGATGACAGCGCGGCGAACCACTCGTCGCACTGCGCCCGGCTCTGCGGCACGATGGCGATGGAGAAGTTGTTCCCGGCCACGAACGGCGGGCCGAACCCCTCGACGCGGTCGCTGCCCATCAGCACGCTCGATCCGACCGGCAGGGACGCGTGCATGATACGGTCCTGCACCGCCTCTGGCACCTGCATGTCCGGCGGACCGTCAGCGAACGTCTGCAAGGTCGTGAACTCGCCGCCGAAGACCGACCGATAGAACTTGAACGCGTCCCGGCAGTTGCCGTCGAATGTGAGATACGTACTGAGTGACACGATGCTCTCCTGGAGTTTCCGGCGTGGTGTGATACGGTGGCGCTCGCCGCCGTATCGAACGTGCATCCTACCACCGGCGTGCCGTCAGGCTCCGCTGCAACCGTGGCCAACACCGGACAATTGCAATTTCTGCAACAGGAAGTGAATGATATAGGCGCAATTAATTGACTGGCCGAGCTCAATTAATTGCAATTCGTTCAACCGAAAGATATCAGCGCAATTAATTGACGGGAACCGATTTGATGAGACAACGAACCGTGATGAGTGTTGTGGGGATGCTGCTGGTTGCCGGCGGCATCGAGGTCGCCGGGCAGGCGCCGCGTGGCGCGCTGACGCTCGCCGGCACGTCGGCGACGACCGGCATCGCCGAACTGCGGCAACTGGATGCGCTGGTCGAGACGATGTTGGGCGCCGGCGAGCTGCTGGTCAGGTCGAGAAACGCCGACCGGCAGTTGGCGGGACGCGTGCACGAGAGCGCCATGCAGTACCACCGCGGCGTCCCGGTCCATGGCGGCGGCATCACCCGTCAGCTCGCCGGCGGCGCGACCGTCTCGATCTTCGGCACCATCCATCAGGGGATCGACATCGACATCACGCCGGCGCTGTCGGCCACGGCGGCCAGGACGGCGCTTCAGAATCTGTCGGGGGGGGCCGCGCTGGTGAGCGGCCCACTGCCCGCCCTGACGATCTTTCCATTGCCCGACCGTTCGTACGCCCTGACCTGGCACGCGACGATGAGCGACTTCCGGACGTACTTCCTCGACGCCGACAGCGGCCAGATCATCTGGGAGATCGACGAGCGGCGGACGCAGGACGAGGTCGGGACCGGCACCGGTATCGTGGGCGATCGGAAAAAGGTGAGCGCCATGCGCAGCGGCGGCGCCTTTCAGACGCGCGACCGCCTCCGCCCGGGAGAGACCGTCACGCTCGACGTGGGTTACAGCGCGGCGCAGCTTTTCGCGCTGCTCTTACCGTTCGGACCGGGCTGGACGGACAGCGACGTGGCGGCAGACAGCGACAACGTCTGGGACGCCCCGGCGGTGGTCGACGGGCACGCGCACATGGGCTTCACCTACGACTACCTTGCCCGGCAGCACGGGTGGAACGGCGTCGACGGCGCGAACGGCCGCGTCTTCGGCCTGGTCAACAATGACTTCTTCAACGCGTTCTGGATCCCGCCCCCGTTCGGCCCGGAAGGAACCGGGGCGTTCGCCTATGGCGAGCTGCCGGACGGCACGCCGCTTGTGCCGGTCGACATCGTCGCCCACGAATTGATGCACGGCGTCACCCATTTCTCGGTAAGTGCACGGACCGGCGAGGGCCTGCGGGACAACTTCTGGTACATACTCGGACCGTCGGAATTTTTCCTCACCCGGACATTCCGGTGTGGCGAATCCTTGCGTTTTAGCAGCGGACCAATCGCCGGCCGGCCTTTCCATTTCTCGTGCCGGGATGGCCGATTCCAGCTGTTCGCGAATCACGGGGGCGCCGTCAACGAGGCATTCTCGGACATCATCGGCACGGCCACGGAGTTCTCGTTGCACGAACCCGGCGCCGGCTCGAACCGCGCGGACTACCTGATGGGCGAGGACATCGGGTGGACGATCAGATCGCTGGAAGATCCGGGTTCGATCACACTGGGGCCCACTTCAATCCCCTTCCCGGACGCATACAGCCGAACGACTAGGTTTCTCATCGGTAATCTCGAGGACACCGGCGAGTTTTTCTACTCGAACCTAGGCTCCGTGGATGGCCGAACGATTGTCTCGCTCCCGGGCACGGACTCGGGCGGCGTGCACTGGAACGCGACGATTCTCGGCCACGCGTTCTTTCTCGCCATCGAAGGCGGCCGGAACCGGACGACGGGAATCACCGTCGCGGGCGTCGGTGGTGCGAACCGCCAGGACGTCGAGCGGGTCTTCTTCCGTGCCATGACCGAGCTGATGCCCGCAAACGTAAGCTTCCACATCACGGCCGCGACCGTCCGCCAGTCGGCAATCGACCTGTTCGGCGCCGGCAGCGGGGTCTACAACTCGGTGCATCGGGCGCTGGTCGCCGTCGGACTGTAGTAGTACCGAATTACCGGACAGCATCATGAGGGTGAGCGCCATGCGTTTCTCGTCCCGCACGTTTCCGCCCGCGGCCCCGGCGGCGGCGTGCCTGCTCCTGTTCGCCGGCGCACTCGCCGGATTCGCCCGGCCTGCCGCGGCCCAGACGTGGGACGCGCGCGGATTCCTCACCGTCAACGGAGGGCAGCAGGCCGCCTCCCCCGATTTTTCGGACAACATCGCCTTCACGGACTTCGCCGAGGAGGGGGACTTCGATGCGCGCTACGCCAATGGCTCCGACACGCTGTTCGACGCCGGTGGTGGGGTGCGGGTCTGGCGCAACCTGGGGATCGGCGCCGGCGTGTCTCTGTTCTCCCACACGGGCGACGCCGGCATCACGGCGCGCATACCGCACCCGTTCTTCTTCGACCGGCACCGCGCCATCGACGGGACCGAGCCGGGGTTCGCACGCGAGGAAACGGCGGTGCACCTGCAGGCCCTGTGGGTCATCCCGGCCAGCCGCTCGATCCACATCACGCTGTCGGGCGGGCCGACGTTCTTTACCGTCAAGCAGGAGCTGGTCACCGGCGTGAACTACGACCACGCGTACCCCTACGACGTGGCGACGCTCTCGGGGACGGACAAACAAGGGCAATCGGTCTCGACGACCGGGTTCAACGTCGGCGGCGACGTGGCGTTCTACTTCTCCGAGTGGATCGGTGTCGGCGGCACGGTCCGCCTCAGCCGCGGATCGGCCGTGCTCACCTCGCCGGACGGCGGCACCGTCACGATCGACACGGGCGCGCTGCAGGTATCGGGCGGCCTGCGCGTCCGCTTCTGACACGGTTCGCCGGACCTCACGGGCGTCACCCACGACCGCCACGACGGGCCACCTGCCGGGCTGGCGGGAGACCCCGACCAGCACGCGCGGATCATTCATGAGACAGCTTTCAGTCACGGTGTGTCTCATGTTGGCAGCGGTGCTCGCCGGCGCCGATCTCCATGCCCAGGGCGGCGGCCTGTTTCTGCCCGCCGAGACCCCCGGCGCCGCAGACCCGGCCCCCGGCGTCACGGTCCTGCGAAGCCGTGTGGTGCGGATCGACTTCGGGGCGCTGGCGGCGGCGCGTCTGGACGTCGAACGGGTGACGTCCTCGCCGACGCTGACGCTGAATCTGTTCGACGAGGTCGTGTTCTCGGGCATTGTCGAACGGACGGCGCCGACGTTATCCGGCGGTTACGTCCTCTCGGGCCGCCTCGATGACGTCGCGTTGGGGACGTTCACACTGGTGGTCAACGGCGAGATGGTGGCGGGCACGGTGCTGACGCCGCAGGCGACCTACCGTATCCGCTCGTCCGGCGGCCGTTTGCACACCATTCGCCAGATCGATCCGTCGACGTTGCCGCCCGAGGGCGAGCCGCTGATCCCCCCGCCGCCCGCTGCCGGCGCACCGGATACGGCCGACCCGACCGCGCCGGGCGCCGGTGACGCTGACGGCTCCGTGATCGACGTGGCGGTCTTCTACACGCCGGCCGCTCGGCGCGCGGAAGGCGGAACCACCGCCATCGAGGCGCTGATCGACCTCATGATCGCCGAGACCAATCAGGCCTACGCCGACAGCGGGGTGATTCAGCGGGTGAGACTCGTATCAAGGGACGCCGTGGATTACAGCGAGGCCCCGACAAGTTCAGACGATCTCCGTGCGCTCCGCTTTATGGACGGTGCAATGGACGAAATTCACGCGATCCGCAATCGGGACGGCGCCGACCTCGTGCACCTGATCCTCGACAGAAGCCACGGTGGGGACTACGACGTGTGCGGCCGCGCGTATCTCATGGTTACCGTGTCGAACAGCTTTGAGCACCTTGGCTTCGGCATCACCGACTATCGCTGCGGAGGTCGCACGTTCGCGCACGAGCTGGGTCATAACATGGGGCTCCACCATGACCGTTACGTGGTGGAGGACCGTGGGGATCCCGGAGCATTGTCCTATCCCTACAGTTTCGGCTACGTGAACCAGCGGGCGCTGGAGACCGGCGCGCCGGTGTCCAGCCGCTGGCGCACGATCATGGCCTACCGCCGCCAATGCAGTGAAGCCGGGGTCAGGTGCGTGAAGCTGCTTCGCTTTTCGAACCCGGACCAGGCGTATGACGGCGACCGGCTGGGCGTGCCCGGCGACCAGGTCTCGGAGCTCGTGACCGGACCGTCCGACGCCCGGCGGACCCTGAACAACACACGCACGACCGTGGCGAACTTCCGGCCGACACGTTTCGGATGCCGCTTCACCCTGTCGCCGCCGCACCACTACGTGCTCGGCGCAGGCGGGGGGCCGTTCGAGGTCGCGGTCACTGCGAGCCCCCCCTCCTGCTATTGGACCGCGCGCAGCACGGTTGATTTCCTCCAGGTTACAGGCGAGGGGGCCGGCACCGGTGACGGGACGTTCCGTTACACCGCGCTGGAGCACACCGGCGCCACGACTCGCACCGGCGCCCTCATGGTCGGGAATGCCATGGCCACCGTGACGCAGTTTGCCGGCTTGGCTCCGCCCCGAACGGTGACCTCCGCGGCGACCGGCGACGGTGACGCGGGCGCAGCGGCGACGGCGGGCACGACCGCTCCCGATCTGGACACCGGCGGGCCGCGCCGCACGGAGACCCGGCCGCAACCGGCACGCGACCCGGACGCCCCTCCGGCAGCCGCCATACCGCCCGACCGCGGACGCCTGGTGTCGATCGCCGCGTCGGCGGTGGACGATCCCGCCAGGCTGCGCGCGTGGGACACCTGGGTGGACGCCCTGGCGGGGTCGGACGCGCTGGTGCTCCAGGCCCGACGGGCGGACCGGCGGGTGCGGGACCGGATGCACGAGCGCTTCGCGCAGTACCACCGCGGCGTCCCGGTGCAGGGCGGCGGCGTCTCCCGCCAGCGCGCCCGCGGCCAGACCGTCTCGATCTTCGGCGCCGTGCATCGGGCGATCGAGATCGACCCGATCCCGAGCCTTTCGGCGGCGCAGGCCGCGGCGCGGCTCGAGTCGGCGACGGGGGCCGCACCCGTGCTCGACCGGCTGCCCACGCTGGTGATCTTCCCGATGCCCGACGGGTCGTATACCCTGACCTGGCGCGCGACCCTGACCAACGCCCGGACGTATTTCGTCAACGCGCACAGCGGCGAGATTGCGTTCGAGATCCCCGATCTGCAGGCGCAAAGCGCGGTCGGCACCGGCTTCGGGATCCACGGCGATCGCAAGAAGGTCAGCGCGACACGCGCCGGCGGGGTGTTTCAGGCGCGCGACCGGCTGCGGCCGGGCGAAACCCTCATGCTGGACCTGCGCCATGATGCGCAGCGGCTGGAGTACCTGCTCGCGGCGGCGCCCGCCGGCCCGCGCTGGGCGGCGAGCGACGTCGCGAGCGACGCGGACAACGCCTGGGACGATCCGGCGGTCGTCGACGCCCACGTCCATGCGGGCTGGACCTACGACTACTTCGCCCGGGCGCATGGCTACGCCGGGGTCGACGGGCACAACGGTCGCGTCGTGGGCCTGGTCAACACCGCCGCGCCCACCTCGTTCTTCATCCGCCCGCCGTTCGGCCCGGAAGGCCGCGGGGCCTACGTGTTCGGCGACACGGCCGCCGGGACGCCGCTGGTCGCCCAGGACCTCGTCGCGCACGAGCTGATGCACGGCGTCACGTACTTCGCCGTGAACGGCCGCACGGGGGCCGCGCACAGTCTGCTCGACAGTCTGACCATTCAACGGCCGGACCTGCAACGTTTCGTGCATGCGGGCCGGACGCACACCTGCGACACGCTCCGGTTCCGCTACGCGGATGGCGTCGAGCTGCCGCCGATCTGCGAGGACGGCCGGTTCGTGCTGTTCTCGAACCAGGGCCGGGCCGTCAACGAAGCGTTCTCGGACATCTTCGCGACGGCGGTCGAATTCTCGCAACAGACCCCGGGAGACGGACCGCTGATGGCCGACTACCTGATCGGCGAGGACGTTCCGAACGGCCTCGTCCGGTCGCTGGCGAATCCCGGCTCGCGGCGGATCGGCGGGACGTCGATCCGCTATCCGGACGCCGCGGCGGGGGCGCTGGCGTTCCTGATCGGCTCCGACGGCGGGGTCGCCCGGTGGATCCCGTTGGCCTTCGTGAACGGACAGTTCGTCGGCGCGCTGCCGTCCACCGACGTGGGCGGCGCCCACTGGAACTCGACCCTCCTGAGTCACGCGTTCCATCTCGCCATCGAAGGCGGCCGGAACGCGACCACCGGACGCAGCGTCACGGGCGGCGGGCGCCAGACCGCCGACGCGGTCGAGCAGGTCTACTTCCGCGCCATGACCGAGTTGATGCCGGCCTACCCGGACTTCGCCATCGCCGCGGCGGTCATCCGCCAGGCGGCGGTCGACCTGTTCGGCGCCGGCAGCGGGGTCCACACCGCCGTGCACCAGGCGCTACGCGCCGTCGGCCTGTAATTCGACCGACTGGCATATCCGCACGATGCTATCAATCTCGAATGGTGGCACAATGGTGTCATGGCTGGCATTCATGTCAGGGATCTGTCCGAGGAAACCGTGCGCGCGTTGAAACGTAGAGCCCAGGCGCATCACCGATCGGTGCAGGGCGAAGTTCGAGCGATTCTCGCCGAGGCGGCGCGGGCGGCTCCCCCGGCAGAGGGATTCCCTCCCATTCAGCTTCACCACGTCGAGGTCGGGAACGACCGGGAATGGACGCGCGAGGACATCTATGGTGATGACGGCCGGTGAGCGGTTGTTCTGCGACACCAACGTGCTGCTGAGCGCCGTCGACCGCGGGCGCGCGCTGCACCGCCAGGCGCTGCATGTCCTGAACGCGCTGCCCACGCAGGGAACGGAATTGTGCCTCAGCGGTCAAATCGTTCGTGAATTCCTGGTGGTCTGCACCCGTCCCGTCGACGTGAACGGGCTCGGGCTGTCACCGCGGTTGGCGATCCGCAACGTCGAGGCCATCATCGAACGCAGCACGATTCTCGACGAGAACCGCGGCGTGGCCACCCGACTCAGGCATCTCGCCCGGACCGCGACGTGCGCGGGCAAACAGATCCATGATGCCAACATCGTGGCGACGATGCAGAAACATGGACTGACCCGTATGGTCACGGGCAACCTGACCGATTTCAGGCGGTTCGACAGCCTCGATCTCGTGGATCTGGCGCACGTGGGCCCATAATCCGCGCGCGAGGAGGCATGATGCACTACCTGGTCCGTGGGCAGCTTCGGCACGACGCGGCCGGCGCGTTCAGACAGGCGCTCGGCGATGGCGCGATTGCGCGGCAGCAGCCCGACGGACAAGAGATTGTCGAGTCGATGGCACGCGCCGTCGTCACGGAGAGCGGCGTCATCGAATGGAGCGAGGTCTGCTACTGCCCGTCGCCGCTGCAGCACGAGCGGGCGACCGTCTACGACCGCTTCTTCGACAAGCTGACGACCACGGTCGTCGACGGCTACCAGGCGCACGCCGGCCGGCCGTTCCTGGCCTATCTCGACGGGCTGGTCGAATCGGCGCGTCAACAGCAATAGAAACGCCCCTTGCGTTCGCCCGGTGCGGCGCCGCCCTGGCGCGACGGACGAGGCCGCGGCGCCGAGGCCGCGTCGGCCGACCCTTACAACTGGACGTTGCGCAGACGCAGCGCGTTCGAAATGACCGACAGCGAGCTGAGCGTCATCGCCGCGCTGGCCCACATCGGGCTGATCAGCAGACCCAGCACCGGATAGAGCACGCCGGCGGCCACCGGGACCCCGACGGCGTTGTAGACGAACGCCAGAAACAGGTTCTGGCGGATGTTGCGCATGGTGGCGCGGCTCAACCGGCGCGCCTGGACGATGGCCCGCAGGTCGCCCCGGACCAGGGTGATTCCGGCGCTTTCGATCGCCACGTCGGCACCGGCGCCCATGGCGATGCCCACGGCCGCCTCGGCCAGCGCCGGCGCATCGTTGATGCCGTCGCCCGCCATCGCCACCACCTGACCTGCCGCCTGGCGTTCGGCGACGAGGCGGCGCTTGTCGGCCGGCAACACCCCCGCGATCACCTCGTCGAGACCGAGCCGCGCGGCGACCGCGCCGGCGGTCACCGGGTCGTCCCCGGTGGCCATGACGAGACGGAGCCCCTCGGCGCGCAGTTGCCGCACCGCGTCCGGTGTGGTCGCCTTGATCGGATCGGCCACGCCGATCAGCCCCGCCAGCACGCCGCCGATCGACACATACACCACGGTCTGCCCCTCGCGGCGCAGGACGCCGGCGCGATCATCCAGGGGGCCCGTGGAGATACCGGCCGCGTCGAGCAGCGCCGCCGTACCCAGCAGCACCGCCTGTCCGCCGACGGCGCCGGTCACCCCGCGGCCCACCTCGGCCTGAAAACCGTCGACCGCCGGCGCCGCCACGCCGCGCTCGGCCGCCGCCGCGGTGATGGCAGCCGCCAGCGGGTGCTCGCTGCCCCGTTCAAGCCCGGCCGCGACGGCGAGCAGCCGCGCCTCGTCGACCCCGCCGACCGGCAGCACCGTCGCCACCGCCGGCCGCCCCTCCGTAAGTGTGCCCGTCTTGTCCACGATGAGCGTATCGACCCGCTCGAGCGCCTGCAGCGCCTCGGCGTTCCTGATCAGCACCCCGGCGGCGGCGCCCCGGCCGGCACCGACCATGACCGCCATCGGCGTCGCCAGCCCGAGCGCACACGGACAGGCAATGATCAGCACCGCCACCGCGCTGACCAGGGCCAACGCCAGCCGCGGCTCCGGGCCCCATACCGACCAGCCGATGAACGCCAGTCCGGCGACCGCCACGACCGACGGCACGAAGAACCGGGCCAGCCGGTCGGCATGGCGCTGAATGGGCGCCCGGCTGCGCTGCGCCTCGGCCACCATCGCCACGATGCGGGCGAGCAGGGTCTGTGCGCCGACCCGCTCCGCGCGCATCAGCAGCGTCCCGGTGCCGTTGAGCGTCGCGCCGACCAGCCGGGCGTCCGCGGTCTTTTCGACCGGCAGCGGTTCCCCGGTCAGCATCGACTCGTCGACCGCGCTGCGCCCCTCGATGACGACGCCGTCGACCGGCACCCGCTCACCCGGCCGCACACGAATCAGATCGCCCGGCTGCACCAGGGCCAGGGGCACGTCTTCTTCGCTGCCGCCGGTCACCCGCCGCGCGGTCGGCGGCGCGAGATCGAGCAACGCGCGCAACGCGGCGCCGGTGCGGCGCCGGGCCCGTAACTCCAACACCTGTCCCAGCAGCACCAGGACGATGATGACCACCGCGGTCTCGAAATACGGCTCGACCCCGCCGTCCCGGCGAAACCCGGCCGGGAACAGACCCGGCGCCACCGTGGCGGCGGCGCTGTAGACGTAGGCCGACCCGACACCCAGCGCAATCAGGGTGAACATGTTCGGGCTGCGGTTCACGACCGACACCCAGGCCCGCTCGAAGAACGGCCACCCCACCCACAGCACGACGGGGGTGGCGAAGACGAGTTGCACCCAGTTCGAGGCGGCCCGGCCAATCGTCTGATTGACGCTGTCACCCAGGACCATCTCGGCCATCGCCAACGCGACCACCGGCAACCCGATGGCGGCGCCGAGCCGAAACCGGCGGGTCATGTCATCCAGTTCGGGGTTCGGCTGGTCGGTCTGGTCGACCGTCCGCGCCTTGAGCGCCATGCCGCATTCCGGGCAGCTCCCCGGCTGAGGCTGCACCACCGCCGGATGCATCGGGCAGGTGTACTCGACGGCCGGCGCCGGAGCCGCCAGTTCCGCCTCGAGCGCCATGCCGCATACGGGACAGCTTCCCGGCCGCGGCTCTCGCACCTCCGGGTCCATCGGGCAGGTGTACCAGGCGCCGGGCGGCGCCGCATCGACGGTCGTGCCGCCCGGCGGGTGTCCCGCCGGTGGGGATTCGACGGCACGGCGCTCGGGCGGGGCGCCGGCGCCAGCCAGCGCGGGAAGAAACTGCGCCGGGTCGGTACTGAATGCGGTCTGGCACCCGCCGCAACAGAAGTAGTACGTCTGGCCGGCATGCTCGTGGCTGAACCGGCTCTTGGCCGGATCGACCCGCATGCCGCACACCGGATCACGTGTCTCGTTGGTCATCACTCAGGGCTCAGGCGGCGGGGACCGGCTGGCCATGTATCGTTATTCCGGCAGCCACCCGATTACGCATCATAATCGCCTTCGTCCACTCACGGCTCGCGACATGACCCAGACGCTGATCCCCCACCAGATCGACAGACCCCGGCGGCAGCCGCCGGTGCACCGCGGACCGCCAGCGCGGGGCCTGCGCCGCCGGCTGCTCGCGCTGCCCGCGCTGCTGGCGCTGTGCCCCGCCCTGAGCGCGGCGCAGGACGATGCTCCGGACAGCCCCTGGTCCGGCACGGCGGAAGTGTCCGCGGTCGCCACCTCGGGCAACTCGGACACGCGGACGTTCGGTCTCGGGGCAGAGGTGATCTACGACCCCGGCGGCTGGACATGGCTGGCGCGGGCGGCGTTCGTGGAAACGGCGGCCGACGACGAGGTGAAGGCCCGCTCCCAACGCGGGCAGATCGAGGTGTCGCGCGACTTCTCCGGCCGGTTCGAGCTGTATGGGCGGGGCGGCTACGTGCGGGACCTGTTCGCCGGTATCGAACGCCGGCTGACGTCGGAGGGCGGTCTGGCCATCCGCCTGCTCGCCGGCGAGCCGCACTCGCTGCAACTGCTCGGCGGCGCCGGGTTCACCCAGGAGACGCGACTGGTGGGAGACGACCTCTCGCTCGGGACCGCCAACGCCACCGGCCGTTACGACTGGGCGCTCTCCGACACGAGCGCCGTGACCGAAGAAGCGGCGTTCGTCGCAGACCTGACCACCGGCATCAACTGGCGGTTCTCGAACGAGATCGCCGCCACCGCCGCGCTGAGCACGCGGCTATCGCTGCGGGCGTCGCACAAGCTGAGCTACCTGAACGAACCGGTGCCCGGATTCCAGAAGACCGACACGGTGCTCGCGGTCGCGCTGGTGGTGAACCTGGGCGCCCGCCGTCGAGCCAAGCCACTGGTCGCGGAACCGCTGCTGGGCCGGCGTGGGCCGGCGGCCCACCTGTTCAAGTGACACCAGCGCGAGCGCCGGCTCCGCTTCGACGGTCAGCTCGACGGTCATCCTGCCGCCGCGGCGGGTGAACGCCAGCGGAACGCGCGCGCCGGCGTCGAGGTCGCGCAACAGCTCGTCGAGCCGGCCGGCCGAGGTCAGCTCCCGCCCGTCGATCGAGACCAGCACGTCTCCGCGCGCGACCCCGGCCGAATGCAGCGGCGAGCCGAACGGAACCGGCGCGCTCACCTGCGCGCCGCCTCCGCCGAAGCGCAGCGCCGGGTCGCCCAGCCAGGCGCGGCCGGGCGCCCGCGGCTGCAGGACCAGCCCCGCGCGTTCGACCAACGGTGCGAAGTCGATCGCCTCGCGGCCTTCCACGTAGCGATCGAAGAAGTCGTCGGCGAACGCCTGATCCCCCGTGAGGTCGGCGAGCGCGGCGCGGGTGTCCGCCAGCGTATACGGCCGATCGACCACGCCCGGCGCGGCGCCGCCGGGCCGGCCGAACCGCTGCCAGAGCAGACGCATGTAGTCATCCAGGGTGACCGCGGGCACGCCGTCCGCGTCGACGTCGCGAGTGCGTAACAGCAGGTCCAGCCCGAGGCCAAGCACTTCGCCCCAGGTGTAGTACGAAATGAAGAGGTTGTCCCAGTTCGTCGGGTCGATCGGACTGGCGGCGTCGGTGAACGGCGCCAGACGGCTCATGTCCACGGCCGACCGGAACTGCCGGCCCGGCCCCAGACGCACGGTTTCGATGGCGCCGCCGAACTGGCCCAGGGTGTCGCTCAGCGCCAGCAACCCGGCGCGCTGGCGGATCAGCACGCCGTAGTAGTTCGTGAACCCCTCCGCCAGCCACAGCTCGCCTGACGGGTTGACCCGCTCGAAGTCGAACGGCTCGAGCGAGCGGGGTCTGATGCGCTCGACGTTCCAGACGTGGAAGAACTCGTGCGAGACCGCGCCGAGCAACCGCGGCGTCTGCTGCAACCCCGCCGGCGAACTCAGCACGGTGCTGTTGCGATGCTCCATCGCGTCACCGCGGGCCGCGGGCAGGTAGTCGGCGATGAACGTGTAGCGGTTGGTCTCGAAGCGCGGGAACTCGCCGAAGACACTCACCATCTCACGCACAATCTGTTCGACGCCGGCGGTGTAGCGATCGAGATCGGCGTCGGCGCGCGCGCCGGCATGGTGCAGGGCCACGCGGAACGTGGGCGCGTATCCGGCGTCGGCGGGGTCGGTCACGGTGAACGACCGCTCGGCAAAGCCGCTGAACTCGGCGGGACTGTCGAGCAGATAGGCCAGATTGGGCGCCGTGAAGGTCAGCGGGTCAGCGGTGGGATACAACTGCGTCGCGACCCGCCAGTCGCGCCCCGCCGGCGGCTCGAACCGCACGGTGGCCGGACGCTGATCGAGCCCGGCGGCCCACAGCAGCGCGGCCGGCATGTTGACGTGGGCGTGAGTATCGTCGATCGCGAGATAGGTCCCGTCGATGCGGTCGCCGAAGATCTTGTAGGACACCACCGCCGTCCCGTCGTGGCCCGGCAGCTCCCAACGGGCGACATCCTCCGGCCGCGGGTCGAGCGGGCGCCCGGCGCCGTCTCGGGCTTGCACGTCGAAGATGTTCTTGGCGAAGTCGTGCCGCGCATAGCGCCCCGGCGATGCGCTGCTCATGCGCAGGCTGAGCGGCTCGGGCGGCAGCCGGTTCACGGCCAGCGTGACCTGCATCCAGCGCTGCTCCGGCTCGGGAAAGCTGAGCTCGTAGCGCACGGCGGGTTCGTCGCCGAGGGTGGACGGCGCCTGCCCGCCGGTCCGGGGCACGAGCCAGATCAGACAGCCCGCCGCCAGCGCCGCCGCGCCGGCGAGGCGAAACGCGAACGGCCCGCGCAACTGCGAAGTCATGCCACTGCCGCGATGACGTGGCCGACGAACGCATCCTCCGGTTCGGCGCCCAGGATTTCGACGCGTTCGTTGACCACCGTCTTTGGGACACCGGTGACACGGTACTGCTGCACGAGCTCGGGATACTCGACCGCGGCAACGGCGGCGGCGGTGATGTGGGCGCTCTCGAGCGCCATGCGATGTGCCAGGCTGACCGCCTTTGGACAATGCGGTCAGGTGGGTGTGGCGAAGACCTGGATGTCGATTGGCCGATCGACGGCGGCGATCAGGGCGCGGCTCTCGTCGCTCAGACCAGAATCACGCGACGCGACCAGGACGATCGCCTCGACCAGCGAAACCAGCTCGTGCCCCTCCGGCACGCCGTAGAAGCGGATGCCGGTGTCCCGCTCGCCGATGACGGCGATGGCGGGAGTGCGCCTGATGCCATACGCCTCCACCGGTTCCGTGTCGAGCACCAGGTTGAACTCTTCGACGGTGATCCGGTCGGAACGCGACGCCACCTCGTCGACGATCCGCCGCGCCGGCAGACAGGTCTCGCAGCCGAAGGTCCGAGTGAAGAAGGCGAGCTTGACCGGCGCGGAGATTCCGTCCAGCGCCGCCTCGAGATTGGCCGGGCTGCGAGCGTCCATCGCACGATTATCGCAGGCGCCGGAACCTGGCGCCAGCTTGAGCCTTGTCCAATGAGAAGTGAGCCTGAAGGGAGGATTGATTCCAACGTGAGATGAGCCTGAAGGGGGTCGGATCGCGGATCATCGGAGGATGATCGTGACGTTACACATCGGCCACCTGCCGAGCCTGAATCGGGATCGAGATTTCCTCGACGGCAGCCAGACTATCGACCTGCAGATCCAGACCGGTGCGGACGCCTGCCGATTCGTCGAGGAGACTGTGCGTTGGGTCGGCCATGTTCAGCGAGGCAGGGCCGAGAAGGGCGTGCTGCGGCGCTATCTGCGGTCAGCGCCTCGCAGGCCCTCGATACCGCGCCGAGGTTTGCCCGTCCGCTGGCGAGGTTCCCCCCGGCCGACCCTCAACGAAACAAATCCGCGGCGTCAACCGCGCGCCTTAGTTCATTGATGTGCTCAGCCTTGATTGGGATACCTGCCTCCACCACGTCAGTGTACTGCGGTTCGACCCATTCTACGGCGGCGTACGCCTCATTGAGAGCCCGACGAAGCTGCGTCAGGTGCATCGCTTTGACCGGTGTGACGCCGGGTCTAATGTTCGGATCTAACCAGACGTACGGCGGCAGCCCGGCCCAGCGCCGGAGATCGTTGACCCGCTCCCTGAGCTCGGTGACATGCACCGCCTTGATGGCTGTTCCGGCGACGATGGTGTCGTCCGTGAACGGCCTCGACGCCCTCACCCACAGCACGAAATCGCCGGTTCTCGCGGCAGCAAACGTCGTGGCCTCGATCGTGTACGGTCCCCTCATCAATTGGCTGACGATTTGAGAGTTCGTATTGGATCCGAGGGCGATATCATCGTTACTGGCTATGACCACGCCGCCCGTTCCTGTTCCGGCCAGCAGATTCAGGTACGTGTCCGTCGGGGATGCCAGATAGATTCGCACTGTGACCGCCCGAGGCAGCACGAAGCTGTAGTAGCGCGCGTAACGGCCCGGCCGGCGCGACGACACGCAGTCGCTACCCCAGGACCCGGCAACCCTTCTCCAGGTATAGGCCACCGATCCAAGCGGGTTCAACGGGCACGTGGCGTCGATACTTGCACGGAAATTCGCCACAGTCGTCCGCGTGTTGTTGAGGGTGCGCCGCGCGTCGGATGGCCCGGTCGCGCTGGAGGTCACCTGGTCACCGGGAACGCCCAACCGGTCGCCGCGGTAGGTTTGATCGGGGTTCGAGAAGCGGAGCAGCCTGCTGCAACGGAACCCCGCGTCGGCGCATTGGCGATTGTAGGCCATGATCGTGCGCCAGCGGCTGGACGCCGGCGCGCCGGTCTCGAACGCCCGCTGGTTCACGTAGCCGAAGCTGTAGGGAAAAGACCACCTGGAGCTCCCTCTCTCCTCCACCACGTAGCGGTCGTGGTGGAGCCCCATGTTGTGGCCCAGCTCGTGCGCGAAGGTGCGGCCTCCGCAGCGATAGTCGGTAGTGCCGAAACCCCATCTCTCGAAGCTGGTTGACACGGTGGTTAGGATCCACGCGAATCCGCAATAGTCGAAGTCCCCACCACGGTCCCTGTCGACGATCAGATGCACGAGGTCAGCGCCCTCGCGGTCGCGTGTTGTGTGGATCTCGTCCATCACGCCGTCACGATCCCTGAGCGCATGGAGATCGTCTGAACTTGTCGGGGCCTCGCTGTAATCGACGGCGTCCCTCCAGACGAGCCTCACCCGCTGAATCACGCCGCTGTCGTCGTAGGCATGGTTGGTCTCGGCGATCATGAGGTCGATCAGCGCCTCGATCGCGGTGGTTCCACCTTCCGCACGCCGAGCGGCCGGCGTGTAGAAGACCGCCACGTCGATCACGGACCCGTCATCAGCGGCGGCGATCGGCGGGTCGGCGGCCGGCGGATCGACATCCACCGGCGGGGGAATCAACGGCTCGCCCCCGGGCGGCAACGTCGACGGATCGATCTGGCGGATGGCGTGCAGGCCGTCGCCGGCCGAGCGGATCCGGTAGGTCGCCTGCGGCGTCCGGACCGCGCCCGCCACGACCTCGCCGTTGACCACCAGCGTCATCGTTCCCAGCTCGACGCCGTCGAGCCGGCCCTGCAGCGTGTACCCGGACGCGGTCGGGGCGGTCCGCTCGACGACCACCGAGAACACGACGTCACCGAACAGATTCAGCGTCAGCGCCGGCGGAGTCGCCCCCGGTTGGGCATCCGCCCGCGCCGCGGCCAGCGCGCTGAGGTCGACCCGCACCAGGCGGCTCCGCAAGACCGTCACGCCGGGCGCGGGGTCTGCGTCGCCGGAAGTCTCGGCCGGCAGGAACACCCCGCCGCGCTGGGCATGGAGATCAGCGCCGGGAAGCACCAGCACCAGTACGCAGCACACCACCGCAGAGACTCGCATCATGAAATACTTCCAAGGGTTGCTGGAAAACGATCCGGACATGCGAAATGTAGCAGGATCCTCCGAACATGGCGAAGATTGCGTACACCGCGCCGGCCCCTACTTGAACAGATCGTCGAACGCGCGTTTCGCGTCGGGGCGGCCGGACGATGCCGACCGTTCGGAATGGGTCTGCCGCTCGACGGTCACCTGCGGTGCGAACCAGGCGCAGTCGTTGCGCGCGTCCTTCGGCGAGACCCGCGCCGGAATCGGCTGGACGCATTCGAACCGCTGGCCGGTGTCGAACGAGGCGCACTGCGCACAGGTGTGCAGCGGGGCGGCGCAACTCGCGCAGGTGGTGTCCGGACCGATGGCCGCCTGCACCCGCTGGCCGCAACGCGCGCAGCGGATGACGTCGTGGAACCCCGGCATGTTGGGGGTACGGTGTTCGCGGTTGGTGACGCCGCGGGGGGCGCCCTCGCGGGGCGCCTTGCGCTGCGGGCCGTGCGCGGTGCGCTCGCGGTCATCATCCTGATAGCCGCGTTGGCGGTACTTGCGATCACTCATGGGCGTTGGGCCCGCGGCGAGGAACTTCGAGGCGGCGCGTCCCGTCTCAGGGGTTGAGTTCGAATCAGCGTCAGCGCCGGCTGCCCCGATTATAGAGTGTGTTCCCGTGGCCGGATCGGCGTCCGGTCAAACGTTTCGATCTATTATCAAGTTGTCTCCTGGATAACTGCGTGTGACGGCCTCCTCCCCTTCGCTCGACGATCTCCGTATCGACCGCGCCGGCGACCACGATGGTCGACGCCGCTGGCCGTGGGTGGTCGTCTTTTTTCTGTTGCTGCTCGCCGGCGGCGCCGGCTGGTGGTGGTGGACCGGACCGGCCCAAATCGTCGAGGTGCGCACCGCCGCGGCGCGCGAAACGACCGGCCCGCCGCAGGAGACGACGATTCTCAACGCGTCCGGCTACGTCACCGCGCGCCGCCGCGCCACGGTGTCGTCGAAGATCACCGGCAAGCTGGTCGAAGTGCTGGTAGAGGAAGGCATGGCGATACGCGAAGGGCAGGTGCTGGCCAGGCTGGACGACTCGTCGCTCCGGTCGCAGATGGCTCTGGCCGAGGCGCGGCTGTCCCTGGCCCGGCGCGGGTTCGCCGAACAGGAGGTCCGCCTGCGGGAAGCCGAGTTGACACTCGGGCGCACCCGCCGCCTGGTGGACGAGGGCATCGTCGGCACCGCCCAGCTCGACACCGACGGTGCGGAGGTCGACTCGCTGGCAGCCCGCATCGCGCTGGCGCGAGAACAGGTCACCGTCGCCGAGCGGGAGATCGACGTGCTGCGGACGCAACTCGACGACACCATCATCCGCGCGCCGTTCGCGGGGGTGGCGATCTCGAAGGACGCCGAGGAGGGGGAGATGATCTCACCGGTCTCGGCCGGCGGCGGATTCACCCGGACCGGCATCTCCACGATCGTCGACATGCGCTCGCTCGAAATCGAGGTGGACGTCAGCGAGAGCTACATCAACCGGGTCGAGGACCACCAGCGAATCGTCGCCAACCTCGATGCCTATCCCGACTGGGACATTCCCGGGACGGTCATCACCACCGTGCCGGCCGCCGACCGCCAGCGAGCGACGGTGCTGGTGCGTATCGCCTTCGACGAGCTCGACCCGCGGGTGCTACCCGACATGGGCATCAAGGTGGCCTTCCTCGAAGACCAGCCGGTGCAGGCGCAGGCGGGGCCGCGGTTGCTGATGCCGGCGTCGGCGGCCCGCACCGAGGACGGCCGGGACATCGTGTTCGTCGTGCGGGGTAATCTGGCCGAGCGCCGCGCCATACGGCTGGGGTCGACGGTCGGCGATGACATCGAAGTGCTGGGCGGATTGACCGCCGGAGAACGGGTAATACTCGACGGTCCGGCCGATCTGGTGGACGGCGACACAGTGGTGGTGGCGGAATGAGCGACAATGGCAGCCCTCTCGTGCAGGTCCGCAATCTGCACAAGGTGTTCAAGCGCGGCTCGGAGCGCATCGACGTCCTGCAGGGTGTCGACCTCGACCTGGCGCAGGGAGAGTTCCTGTCGCTGATGGGACCGTCCGGGTCGGGCAAGACCACCCTGCTCAACCTGATTGGCGGCCTCGACACGCCGACCGGCGGATCGGTCACGGTCGGCGGCGATCGCATCGACAAGCTCTCGGCCGGGAAGCTGTCGCGCTGGCGAGCGCGGCACATCGGGTTCGTATTCCAGTTGTACAACCTGCTGCCGGTGCTGACGGCCGAGCGCAACATCGAGCTGCCCCTGCTGCTGTCGCCGCTGTCACGCAGCCAGCGCAAGAAGCATGTCGCGACCGCCCTCGCCATGGTGGGGCTCAGCGACCGCGCCAGACATTACCCGCGCCAGCTCTCCGGCGGACAGGAGCAACGCGTCGGCATCGCGCGCGCGGTCGTCACCGACCCGACGCTGCTGCTGTGCGACGAGCCGACCGGGGATCTCGACCGCAAGGCGGGCAACGAGATTCTCGACCTGCTGCAGGCGCTGAACCGGGAGCACGGCAAGACGATCGTGATGGTGACCCACGACGCGAAAGCGGCCGAACGCGCCACCCGGACGTTGTATCTCGACAAGGGCACGCTCGTCACGGAAGGAGCCGACGGATGAAATTCCTGCCGCTCATCTGGAGCAGTCTCTTCCGCCGCAAGGTCCGCACCCTCTTCACCCTGCTGTCGATCGTGATCGCGTTCGTGCTGTTCAACTACCTGTCCGCGGTCCGGGTGGCGTTCAGCATGGGCATCGACGTCGCCGGCGCCGACCGGTTGACGCTGATCCACAAGGTGTCGTTCATCCAGTTGCTGCCAGAAAGCTACAAGGAACGGATTCTGGCGGTGGACGGCGTGACCGAGGTCACCCACTCGACCTGGTTCGGCGGGGTCTATCAGGACCCGATGAACTTCTTCGCGCAGTTCGCGGTCGAGCCGGAGGCCTACCTGACGATGTATCCCGAGTTCCTGCTTCCGGACGACCAGAAGGACAACTGGTTCCGGAACCGGACCGGCGCGATCGTGGGGCGTTCCACCGCCGACCGGTTCGGCTGGTCGGTGGGCGACCGCATTCCGCTTCAGGGCACCATCTGGCGCACGCAGTCGGGCGCCGGCTGGGAATTCACCATCGAGGGCATCTACGACGGCGCCGAGCAGGCCACCGACGACAGCCAGTTCCTGTTCCACCATGACTATCTGGACGAAGCCAACACCCTGGGCCGCGGGTTCGTCGGGTGGTATCAGATCAAGATCGACGACCCGGACCGGGGCGTGGCGATCGCTGAAGAGATCGACAGCCGGTTCGCCAACTCGCCGTTCGAGACCTCGACCTCGACCGAGCAGGCGTTCGTGCAGGCGTTCGCCGCCCAGATCGGGGACATCGGCGCGATGATGACCGCGATCATGGCTGCCGTCCTCTTCACCATCCTGCTGGTCGCGGCCAATACGATGGGCCAGTCGGTACGCGAAAGGACGAGCGAGCTGGCGGTGCTCAAGACGCTCGGGTTCACCGACCGGAGCGTGCTCACGCTGGTGCTGGTCGAGTCGATTCTGCTGGCGGTGGTCGGCGGCGGACTCGGGCTCGGCCTGTCCTGGCTGATCATCCAGCAGCAGGGCGATCCCACCGGCGGTCTGCTGCCCGCCTTCTTCGTGGCCCCGCGCGATCTGCTGCTCGGCGCCGGACTGATTCTCTTCCTGGGCGTGGCCTGCGGTATCGTCCCCGGCGCGCAGGCGGTCCGCCTGCGCATCGTCGACGCCCTTCGGAAAACGTAAAGCGAGGCGCAGATGTTCCGCTGGTGCTCTCAAACGTTTGCCGTGATCGGCCTCAGCCTGCGGTCGCTGCCCCAGCGCGCAGGCCCCTCCGTGGTGGCCGTCGTCGGCATTGCGGGGGTGGTCGTCACCTTCGTGGCGGTGCTGTCCATTGCCGAGGGGTTCAATGCGGCGATGGCGAACGCCGGGTCGCCCGACACCGCCATCATCATGCGCGGCGGCAGCAACACCGAGATGAACAGCGCGCTCGAGCTCGACAGCACACGCATCATCGCCGACATGCCAGGTATTCGCCGCGGCGACGCCGGCCCGATGGCCTCGTCCGAGCTGTTCGTCATCGTCAACGTGCCGAAGCGCTCGACCGGGACCGACGCGAACGTGCCGCTGCGGGGCATCCAGGCGGCGGCGTTCGATGTGCGCCCGGAGGTGAGAATCGTCGAGGGACGGAGCTTCGCCAGCGGCACCAACGAGATCATCGTCGGCCGCGCCGCGTCCGAACAGTTCGCGGGCCTCGATCTGGGCGCCTCACAGCGCTGGGGAGAGAACACCTGGACCGTGGTCGGCATCTTCGAGGCGGGCGGCACGATCTCGGAGTCGGAGATCTGGTGCGACGCAGCGGTGCTGCAGCCGGCCTACCGGCGCGGCAGCTCGTTCCAGTCGGTGGTGGCGCGGCTCGAATCGGAGGAGGCGTTTCAGGGGTTCAAGGACACGCTGACGACCGACCCGCGTCTGGATGTCCAGGTCGAACGCGAGACCGACTACTACAGCGCGAACTCGGCGCAGGTGCGCCTCATCATCACCGGCATCGGCACCGTCATCGCGTTGCTGATGGGGATAGGCGCGGTGTTCGGGGCAATCAACACGATGTACAACGCGGTCGCCACCCGCACACGCGAGATCGCGACCCTGCGGGCGCTCGGATTCCGCGGCAGCTCGGTGGTGTGTTCCGTGCTGATCGAATCGGCCCTGCTCGCGGCGCTCGGAGGCGTCATCGGCGGCAGCCTGGCCTACGCCGCCTTCCACGGCTACCAGACCGCCACGCTGAACTGGCAGACCTTCAGCCAGGTCGCTTTCGCCTTCACCGTCACCCCGGAACTGCTGGTGCAGGGCGCCCTCTACGCCCTGCTGATGGGACTCGTCGGCGGCCTGTTCCCCGCCATCCGCGCCGCCAGGCTGCCGGTCGTCACCGCGCTGCGCGAGCTCTGAGGACCCCGCCCCCTGCCCCGCGGCGTCAGGCACGGCCGGCCGGCAGCGGCGGGGCGCGGCGGGTGTGGCGGCGGCGGGCGGCTGGTCAGCGGGTAGACGGTTGACCGTCGTCGACCGTGTTCCAGCGCCACTTGATTGGGCGGCCGCACTTCAAGCAGCGCGCGCCACCCCGCAGCCGGCGATTCAGACGGTGGCGGAACCAGCGCCGGACGCATCCGCACTCGCCTATCCAGCGGGCCAGCGTGTGGGTCACGTCATGGCAGCGCTCGGCGGTGCAGCCGATCTTCCGCGCCGTGGCCTTCCAGACCTCGTCGTGGCGGTGCTCGACGCCGGCGATCGCGTGGGCGATCTCGTGCAGCAGCGTGTCCTCGATCTCGGCCCGGGTGGCCCGCTGGCAGAAGCTGACCGACAGATCGATGCGTTTGTGCTGATACCGGCAGACGCCGCCGCGTACGGTGGAGAGGTCGAACCCGAAGGTCCACTCCGGCGCCAGACCGCTGTCGGCCTGATAGCGTGCGAGCAGGCGCCGGGCCAGCGCCTCGACGTCGGCCAGCGTGCACTCGCGCTCGGGCACGCGTTCGACGATGCCGAGCACGGCGTAGGGCGCCTTCCAGCGGGTGCCGTCGCCAGTCAGCACCACGGCGCGGGTGCGTTGCAACTCGGCGACGACGCCCTCGATCGGCTGGCCGCCCCCGCTGAACCGCACCCGGCTGCCGACCGGGCACGCGGCGCCCGGGAAGTCGGCAGTGACGGCGCCACGGACGCGCGGCACGGCTGGCAGTCGATGTGACGGTGAAGGTGGCCACACGGCGCACATCCTCGTTCGCACCCCGGGTCAATCCATCATTGTCAGGGCGATATAAGGAACGATGTTCAGGACTACAAGCGCGAGTCGATATTGCTGAAACACATGGAAGAACGTCGCCTTCGCTTCTTCCTTCGTGACACCGAATATCGCCGCCGAGATCTTGGCCGCGCCTTCGTGAAAGACACCAAAGAACACCACCCCCAACAATATGACCCCGAAATTGATGACGGCACACCAACCGAAAAACGTCGCCAGCGTCTCAATCGAGTTCATGATCCACACTCCTTGTGATTCTGCGCACGCCGCTGACACGAAACATCAGCGCCGGGTTGGATACCAGAAACCAAGGAGCTTCCTGCCGCTGCGGATGCGCAGCCGCTTCGGGAGCAGCGTGTGAAGCAGGAGAAGCACGAGCGCCACGACATAGGAGACGGCCATCGTGACGAACGACCCGACCCCGGATCCACCCTTGGCCCGTGCGGACGTGACGACCGGGTGCCGGTGCAGTATTGGAAAGCGCTGTGCCCGAACACGGCCGTAGCGCCGCAAACGAACGGCAAAATCCAGCTCCTCGAACGCAAACAGGTTGGCGCTGAAGCCGCCGATTGCCCTGAATGCCTCGTGCCGACAGAGGAGGAACACACCCGCGGCTATTCCCCAAAGCCGCAAGAGGTAGTTGTCTCTGTTGATTCGGAGCCGGATCCACCACGTGCCGCCGATGGGCCTCATCGTTGACCCGCAACCAACGATGGACTCGTCGCCAAGCAGCATCCGCACGTCGGTCACCAGCTCCGCAGTCGGATAGGAGTCCGCGTCGATGAAGAGCAACCACGCGCCTCGGGCGATCCGCGCACCGGCGTTGCGCGCCAGCGCGATTCCGCGCTCGGACTCGAACGCAACGCGGGCGCCGGCGCGGCGAGCAATCTCGGCTGTGTTGTCGGTTGAAGCATTGTCGCAGACGATGATCTCCCAGGTGAGCCCGTCCGCGTCGGGTCCATCCCCGCGGGTGCAGGGGAAACAAGTCGATCGTCTCTTCCAAAGACTCCGCCTCTGGTCCATCCCCGCGTGTGCGGGGGAAACGTCGAGAGGTCAACCGAAGTGGCCACGCCACGATACCAGGATGGTTCAGTCTACCCGACTGAATGCGCAGCACAACGGTTGACGCCTGAGACCCGGCCGAACACCGGCAACACCCTGTCGTGCTCGCGCTCTCGGCGCAGGCTCCTACATCAGCTTGAGATCGGGCACGTCGCTGAAGTCCTTGGGATTCAGCGTCCAGAGCGCCGCGTCGTGGACGAGGGCGCAAGCGGCGATGGCGAGGTCGGCCGGGCGATTGCGAGGGTGGGACACCGTCGAGTAAAGCGCCGCCGCCCGCCGGGCGGTCTCGGCGTCGAACGGGATGGCGGCGGCAGACGGGAACAGATCTTCCTGCGCGCGGAGTTCGGTGACCGTCCGCGGGCCGCGCAACCACTCGTACAGAACAATCGTCGAGAACCCCACACGATGGCCCTCCTCAACGAACGTGCACAACTGGTCGAACGAGCGGCGCGGATCGGTCAATGCGCCCACGAGCGCCGATGTATCGAGATGGATTGTCATGCATCCGAAGGACGCCGCCACCCTTCGTGGCGGGACGCGCTGATCTCCCGGAGCTCGGCATCGACGCTCTCCCGGGATCGCGTCACCGGCGCGTGGCGCAAGCGTTCGAGCACCTCCAGCATGCGGAGCCGCTCGGCCTCGCTCAACCGGTCGGCCCGCGCGTCATACTCGGCGACCGCTTCCCGGACGACCTGGCTCTGCGGTTTGCCGAGCCGTTCCGCCGTCCGGCGAATGCGGCCCACCGTGGCGTCGTCAAGGGAGTAGGTGACTTTCACCATAACGTTGCAATACTACAATAACGATTGACGGAACCGCCAGTCGTCACTGCGGGCGCGGGCGCCACCCCGTGTGACGCTGGGCAGTCGCACCTGCATCGCCAGAACCTACTGGCTCGGCCGGTGCAACACGAACGCCGCGATCGCGCCGGACATGCCGCCCGCTACGCCGCCAATCACCCCGCTACTGAAACCCAGATAGTTCCCCGCCACGCCGCCGAGCGTTCCGACCGCAGTGCTGACCAGGATAACCGTCACGACCTGCTTCATCGAGATACTCATTGGTTTGGCCCCCACACATGCCCTGGTAACGCCACACTTTACGGCAGCGCCAACGCGATGATCTCCGCCGGGGTTTCCAGCGTGGCCGCGGCGACGGCGATGTATTGCCGGCCGTCGAGCATGTAGGACATCGGACCGCCGGTCGGATTGGCCGGCAGGGTGATCTCCGCCAGCACCTCGCCTGTGCGTTTCTCATAGGCGCGAAAGATCGGTCCGCCGGCGCCGAAGAGCGATGCCACGCCGCCGCGCACGCCGCCGCCCTCGCCCATGAATAGTAGCGTCTGTGTGACAAGCGCGCCAGGCCGGCCGTTCTGCCCCATGCTCGAGAAGTCCAGACCCAACCCCTGCAGGTCCGGGTGTTCGCGAACCTCCCCGGGCGCGCCGCCCAGCGGCTTCATCCACAGGTGGTCGCCGGTGTTGAGGTCAATCGCCGTGATGCGTCCCCACGGCGGCTTGACCAGCGGCAACCCGCGCGGACCGGGAGGATAGACGGGTCCGACCCGCATGTAGTCCGGATTGGCGCCGCCCGGGTCCCCTTTCCCCAGGGCGATGACGATCGGCAACGTCAGGGACGGAACGAACAGAATCCCTTCGTCGACGTCGACCCCGGCGCCGGGCCAACTGGCGCCGCCGCCCCACCCGGGCAGCACCAACCTGCCCCTGGTTCCATCCGGATCGTCGATCAACGACGGCGGCGAGTAGAGCGGGCCCATGCGGTAGTTCGCCGCGATCTCCAGCGCTTCGGCGCGCAGCTCAGGGGTGAAGTCGATCAGGTTGTCGACGCTGAACCCCTGGACCTCGAAGGGCGGCGGCCACGACGGAACCGGCTGGGTCGGCGACAGCCGTTCGCCCGGGACATCCGACGGCGGCACCGGCATCTCGATGATGGGCCACAGCGGCGTGCCGTCCTCGCGGTCGAAGACGTACGTGTATCCCTGTTTCGTGACCATCGCCACCACCTTGATGCGGCGGCCGTCGTGGGTGACGTCGACCAGCGTCGGCGGTGCCGGATTGTCGTAGTCCCAGACGCCGTGATGAATGAGCTGGTAGTGCCACACCCGTTCGCCGGTTCTGATGTCGAGGCAGACGATGCTCTCGGCAAAGAGGTTGTCGCCCGGGCGATGGCCGCCATACCAGTCGTTGGTCGCGATCTCGGTCGGCAGATAGAGGTAGCCCAGATCCTCGTCGACCGTCAATTGCGTCCAGACGCCGGCATGACCCGTGTACCTCCACGACTCGTTGTCCCAGGTCTCGACACCGAAGTCATCACCCTGGGGCACGACATGGAAGATCCACAGCCGCTCGCCGGTCCGCACGTCGTAACCGCGAATGTGGCCGGGCGTCGCTTCGTACCCGCTGTCGCCCGTCGGGACAACCTGCGCGACCACCACGTCGTTCGAGACGATGGGCGTCGAGATGCAGCGCACCTGCGCGCCCGGCTTGTCGATGTCGCGGGACAGATCGACGTAGCCGCCCTCGCCGAACCCGGCCAGCGGCCGGCCGGTCTGGGCGTCGAGCGCCACGAGGCGCCCGTCGCTCACGTTGTGAAAGATGCGCTCCTGTTCGCCGTCGGTCCAATAGGCGACGCCGCGCCCCGAGCCCTGGGGCCGCCCTGCCGGGTCATCCTCGGCGCCGGGCCGCGGCGGCGGCGTGAAGAGCCAGATCGTCTCACCCGTGGCGGCGTCGATGGCGGCCACCTCGCTGGCCCCGGTCGAGGTATAGAGCACGCCGGCCGCCATGATCGGCGTCGCTTCGAAGTTGAAGAACGGGCGCGGATCGGAGTTCTCGGCCTGCCAGCGCCAGGCAACCTCGAGTTCACCGACGTTTCCGGCATCGATCTGGTCCAGCGCGGTGTATTGCGTGTGCCCGCCGTCGCCGGCATAGAACCGCCACTCGCCATCGGCCGCGCCGTACTGCCCGGCGGCCGGGCTGGCCCAGGCGAGCGCCGCGCCGATCAGGGCGCAGACGACAGCGTGCCGTGTTGTCCTGCTCATCAGATCTCTCCGCCTTTCGTCTCGGAATCGACCGCGTCCCCCACCCCGCTCTGTCCACCGCCAATCGACGACTCGCCCGCGCCCCGCGGCCCGAGGGCTTCGATCACTTGTTTGACCTCGGCGTTGTCCGGCAGGGTCGGGATGTCGTAGACCTTGGCGAAAACGACCCGGCCGCGCTTGTCGACGACGAAGATCGCGCGCTCGGAGATACCGCCCTCGCGCAGAACGCCATAGCGCGCCGCCACCGCGCCGTGCGGATGGAAGTCGCTCAGCAGGTCGAAGTTGATGCCGCCCAGCACCTTGGCCCATTCGATCTTGGCCGGCACCGCGTCGACGCTCAACCCGAGCACGTGCGTGTCATGCGTGTCGAACCACGTCTTGTCCGCTTCGTAGTTGCGCATCTGGTTCGCGCACACCGGCGTGAACGCCAGCGGGTGAAACGCGATGACGACGTGCTTCCGTCCGCGAAAATCTGACAGCCGCACCTGGCCGCCGCGATGGCTGGCGAGCTCGAAATCGGGAGCCGTCGAGCTAATCTCAACGTGCACTGGATTCGTTCCCCCTGGTCTGATTCGTGTCCCCGAACGACAAACGGGCGATCACATGCCGCGGCGCGGTCCGGGGGCCACCCAGGTGCCGGACCACCGGCGCCCGGGATTCGGTTCAGGTTGCCTCCTGCCGGCCGGTCACGTAGTCTGCTAGACTCCGCTTAACGAGGCAAGCCGACCGGGTCAGGGCGATCCGAGCCGCGGTCTCGCCAAATCTACCCGCGCCCGTCATGCGGCGTCTGTTGCCCGAGGCTGATCATGCCCGTGAAATTTATTTTTCTCGCCGCTTTTCTGCTGCTCTTCCTGGTGGTGCCGTCCGCCGTGGACCTGCTGACCGAATGGTACTGGTTCGACGAGGTCGCGTTCACGAGCATCTTCATCCGGACGCTGACCGCGAAAGCGATCCTGGGCGGTGTCGTGGCCCTTGCGGCCTTCGGGACGCTGGCCTTGAATTTCCGCCTCCCGCTGCGGCGCATCACCACGCCCTATCTGCTGTTCCCCGGCGGCGGCGACATTCAGCCGCTGGCGCTCGAACCGCGCCAACTGCGCCTGCTGGGCACCGGCGTGGCGGCGGTGGCCGCGCTGTTTCTCGGCCTCTTCGCGTCGACCGAGTGGCTGACGTGGCTGCAGTTCCAGCACGCGGTGCCGTTCGGCCGGACGGACCAGCTCTTCGACCGCGATATCGCCTTCTACATCTTCACGCTTCCGTTCCTGGACCTCGCCCGCTATCTGGCGCTGGCGCTGGCGGTGCTGTCGCTGGTCGGATCGACCGCGGCGTACGTCATGTCCGGGACACTCTCGCTGAGCCCGGGTCAAGGCATCGTCGTCGGTGACGCGGCGCGCCGGCACCTCGGAATCATCGCCGCCACCGTGTTCCTGCTGCTGGCCTGGGGCGCCTACCTGGACATTCCGCGACTGCTGACCACCCCGGCCGGCATCATACACGGAGCGTCGTACGTCGACGTCACCATGCGCACGCCGGTCTTCTGGGGGCTGTCGTTCGCGGCGCTGGTCGGCGCCGCCTTGTGCATCGTCAGCGCGCTGACGCCCCGCAATTTCCCGGTTTTCGCCGCGGTGGGGTTCTATGCCCTCGTGTCGGTGGGCGGCAACCTCGGGACGTTCGCGGTCCAGCGGCTTATCGTCACACCGGACGAGCAGCAGCGGGAGGCGCCGTTCATCGCCCACAACATCGCAGCGACCCGGCAGGCATTCGCACTCGATCAGGTCGACGCGCGTGAACTGTCGGGCGACGCCACGCTGACGCTGGCCGACATCCAGAACAACACCGAGACGATCAACAACGTCAGGCTCTGGGACCACGAACCGCTGCTCGATACCTTCGGGCAGCTCCAGGAGATCAGGACCTACTACGACTTCGCGTCGGTCGACAACGACCGTTATTTGATCAACGGCGAATATCGGCAGACCATGCTGTCGAGCCGCGAGTTGAACTCGGACAGCCTGCCGAATCGATCCTGGGTGAACGAACGGTTGCAGTACACCCACGGCTTCGGGGTGGCGATGGGACCGGTCAATCAGGTTACCCAGGAAGGGCTGCCGGTGCTGTTCATCCAGGACATCCCGCCGACGTCGTCGGTAGACCTGGCGGTCGACCGGCCTGGCATCTACTTTGGCGAGCTGTCGAACGAGTATGTGATCGTCAACACCGACACGGACGAGTTTCACTACCCGGAAGGAGACGACAACGTGTCGACCCGCTACGACGGCGCGGGCGGCGTGCCGCTGTCGTCCCTGCTGCGGCGGTTGCTTTTCGCCGCGCAGTTCCGGGCCTACGAGATTCTCGTCAGCAGCCAACTCGGCGGCGACAGCCGGATTCTCTACCACCGGAACATCCGTGAGCGCGTGGGCACGATCGCGCCGTTCCTCAGATTCGACGACGATCCGTACCTGGTGATCACCGAAGGCCGGCTCGTCTGGATGGTCGACGCCTACACGATCAGCGGCAACTACCCCTACGCGACACCGGCCGCGAACGGGATCAACTACATTCGCAACGCGGTCAAGATCGTGGTCGACGCCTACGACGGCGACACCACGTTCTATCTGGCCGATGCCGAGGATCCGATCGCGCGAACCCTGAGAGCCATCTTTCCGGACCTGCTCCAACCGCTCGAGGCCATGCCGGAGGATCTCCAGCGGCATATCCGCTACCCGGAAGATCTGTTCTCGCTGCAGACGGCGATCTACTCGACCTACCACATGACCAATCCCGCGGTGTTCTACAACCGCGAAGACCAGTGGGAGGTGCCGGTCATCGACAGCGAGCAGATGCAGCCGTACTACACCATCATGCGGCTGCCGGGTGAATCGCGCGCCGAGTTCATCCAGATGCTGCCGTTCACTCCGCGCGGCAAGAACAATCTCGCCGCCTGGATGGTGGCGCGCAGCGATGGCGACCAGTACGGCAAGATTCTCGTCTTCCAGTTCCCGAAGCAGACCGTCGTGTACGGACCGAGCCAGATGGTGGCCCGTATCAATCAGAATCAGGAAATCTCGCCGCAGATCACCCTGTGGAACCAGCAGGGTTCAGAGGTGATTCAGGGCACGCTGCTGATCATCCCGATTGAAGAGGCGCTGCTCTATGTGCGCCCGCTGTATCTGCGAGCGTCCGGCGGACGCATCCCGGAATTGACGCGGGTCATCGTGGGGTATCAGAACCAGATCGTCATGGAGGAGACGTTCGACGCGGCGCTCGACCAGCTCTTCGGGTCCGGAGCGGGCACGGCGCCGAGTCTCCTGCCGCCGGACGCGGTGGTCGCGGACGTGCAGGCGGCGCCCGCGGGTCAGACCGCGGCCACTGCCAGCGCCGCACCCGGAGGGCCCGACCCGCTCGTCGCCAACGCCAGCGAACACTACCGCCTCGCGTTACAGGCGCAACGGGAGGGGAACTGGGCCGAGTACGGCGAGCAGATCGAGCAACTGGGGACGGTGCTGGAACGGCTCAGCCGCATACAGGATTGAATCAGTTGTTTGCGGCAGATGCAGAACTGGCGGTCCGTGGTACAAGTGCGGCGTGACGCAGGGAACGGCGATGCTTCGTCACAGCCGGGCACGACGGGCGAGCAACGCCGTCAGCCACGAAGAACAGGGAGACAAGACATGCAGGTGAGACGATTCGTCGTGCTGCTGGGGCTCGTTGCCGTCGCTGCGGGCTGCGGGGGTGAGCCGGAGGCGCCGCCGGTCGAGATGACGCCGGGGCTGCAGGCGTTCGTGGGCGCACGCATCATCGACGGGACCGGCGATGCCGCCATCGAGGAGGGCGTGCTGGTGGTCCGCGATGGCCGCATCGAGGCGGTCGGGGCGGTTGGCGCGGTAGAAATGCCGGCCGACGCCGAGCAGATCGATCTCAGCGGACGCACCCTCATGCCGGGCATGATCAACGCCCACGGCCACGTCAACAATGTTCGTGGCCTCGACACCGTCGACTACACCGAAGCGCAGGTCGAGTATCAACTCGGGCTGTACGCGCGGTATGGCGTCACGACCGTCTTCAGCCTGGGCGGCGACGGGCCGGAAGCCATGGCCGTGCGCGACCGCCAGAACGGCCCCGACCTGCAGCACGCCCGCCTGTATGTCGCCGGCGACATCGTGACCGGTCCGACGCCCGAGGCGGCCCGTGAGCAGGTCAACGCGGTCGCCGACAGCGGCGCCGACGTCGTCAAGATTCGCGTCGACGACAACCTGGGCGCCAGCACGAAGATGACCCCCGACACCTATCGGGCCGTGGCCGAAGCCTCTCACGAACGCGGTCTCAAACTGACGGCGCACATGTACTATCTCGCGGATGCGAGAGGATTGCTCGAAGCGGGCGCCGATCTGCTCGCCCACAGCGTGCGCGACACCGAGGTCGATGACGAACTGATCACGCTGCTGCGCGATGCGGGCATCTGCTATTGCCCGACGCTGATGCGCGAGGTGTCGACGTTCGTGTACGAGACACGGCCGGACTGGTTCGACGACCCGTTCTTCACCAAGAACGTGGATCCAGCCGTCATCGCCGCACTCGAGACTCCCGAACGTCAGGAGCGTTCGCGCAGCCGCAGCGCGCAGACCTACAAGGCACAGCTCGAGGTGGCCAAACGGAATCTGAAGACCCTCTCGGACGCCGGTATCCCGATCGCCATGGGCACCGATACCGGGCCCGCCGCCCGGTTCCAGGGATATTTCGAGCATGGCGAGCTCGCGCTGATGGTGGAAGCCGGTCTGACGCCGATGCAGGCGATTGTGGCGTCGACTTCGGGCGCCGCCCGCTGCATGGAGGTCGACACGGACCTCGGCTCGATCGAAGCGGGCAAGTGGGCCGATTTCATGGTGCTCGGCGCCAATCCCCTCGACGACATCTCCAACACCCACTCGCTGGAGTCCGTCTACATCGCCGGCAACCCGGTGCCCGGCGTCTGAGACACGGCGTCAGCAGACAGATTGTGGAAATGAAGACCCGATTGCAAGAGTGAAGACCAGTTGGCGAAATGAACACCAGTTGGTGAAATGAAGACCCAAATGGTGAAAGTGAGGTCCAGATGAAGCTTCGATCCTGCGTTGCGGTGCTCGCGGCCGCGTTGCTGCTCGGCGTGTCCGCGCTTTCGTCAGGGCAGACCTGGGAGCCGCCGCGTCTCGCCAACGGCCACCCCGACATCAACGGCATGTGGAACAACGTCGGGTCGTCGCACGTGCCGCTGGAGCTCCCGGAGAATCTGGCGGGAAGGACGCTGACCGCGGAGGAACGCCTCGAGTTGTTCACCGCCCGGTCCGACCGCGCGAAAGCCGTCGAGTGGCAGGGGCACGAGGCCAGCCGCGGTGTCGGCGCGTACGCGAATTACTGGTTCGACTGGTTCTGGAAGGAGCCGGTCGCCGGCGAGGCCCCCGCACTGGTCATTCATCCGCCGGACGGCCAGGTGCCGGCGCTGACCGAACTGGCCCGCGACAGCGTCCAGTACTATCGGGACCACCTGCATGACGAAGCCGCGAACATGGAGGGAGGCGACCGCTGTCTGTCGCGCGGCGTCTTCGGCATGATGATGCCGACCGCCTACAACAACGGCAAGCTGATCGTGCAGACCGAGGACCATATCGTCATTCACAGCGAGATGATCCACAACGCACGGATCATCCCGATTGACAGCGGCGACCACGTCTCGTCGACCATCACCCAGTGGGAGGGCGACCCGCGCGGCCGCTGGGAAGGCAACACGCTGATCATCGAGTCGATGAACTTCAAGGCGGTCGGCAACCTGCGGGCGCCCGGCTCGCGCGCGCCGCAGCACGAGGGCCGGCGCATGGTCGAGCGTTTCACGTTCGCCGACGAGAACACGCTGAACTACGAGCTCACCGTCGACGACCCCGAGACCTACACCGAACCGTGGACGGTCGCCTTCCCCTACAAGCGGGACGACGCGTACCAGCAGTTCGAGTACGCCTGTCATGAGGGCAACTGGGCCGTCCCGAACTCGTTGAGCGGCGCGCGGGCCGAGGACCAGGCAGGGCGCTAGCAGTCCGTGGTGAAACCCCGCGTTGCACCGAGATCGGCGGTGCGCCCGCTGAGCAAGGCGAGAAGAGGGAAAACACCTGTAGGGGCAACCCTTGTGGTTGCCCTGTTCGTCAGCCGGAACAACGACGCGCAGCGGGATGCAGCGTGAAACAGCAGAATTCCGCGGGGAAGCGCAGAATTCAGCGGGGAAGGCTGAATTCCGCAGGGAAGCGCAGAATTCAGCGGGGAAGGCTGAATTCCGCGGGGAAGCGCAGAATTCAGCGGGGATCGAATGCAGCGGGGCTTTTGCCACGGGCTGCTAAGAGTGCTCGCGATGCGGGGCGGCGACTGGCGCGCTCGATACGGGGTGCGGGCGGTATTGATTGCCCTCATGGCGGGCGGCATTCTCGCCGCCGCCGGCCGTCCGGGCGCCGCGCAGGAATCGACCGACTGGGCCAGTCAGAACCTCAACCTCGACAACAACCGGTTCGCACCGATCGCCGAGATCCACAGCGGCAACGTCGGCCGGCTCGCGCCGCGGTGGACCTATGAAGTCGGCCCGGCCGACAACATCGCCCAGGTCACGCCGCTAGTGGTCGGCGGCGTGATGTATCTGCACTCGCGATCGACCCTGTTCGCGCTCGACGCGGCGACGGGCGAGGAGCTCTGGACGGCGGTCTTCGATGCAGGGCCGGAGAGCGGCAGCGCGGTCTGCTACTGGCCACCGTCAGCCGCCGCCTCTTCCAGGCGGGCGCCAGTCAGCACGTTCAGCATCGCGTAGTTGCGCTCGTGGCAGGCGTACTCCCACATCTGTCCTGACGTCACGCCGCGCGAGGTGTGGTCGGTCGTCATCGGCGCCGCCGCGGTCCAGGGCCGGCTGAACACCTGCGGGTCCTCGAGGGTGAAGGTGTAGTCGATCGATTCCGGGCCGACGCGGGTGAAGCGCTCAACGAGCCGGAGGGTGGAACGGGCCTTGCGCCAGGGCGCGCTCCAATAGGCGTCCGGCTTGTCGGCGAAGTTGATCGTCTCGACCACCAGCGTGTCCCCTTCCCAGCGGCCCCGCGCCTCGCCGGTCCACTGCTCGATGCCGGTAAGCGGTCGGCCGTCCAGGGGGATGACGCGCAGCTCGTGATACATCTCGTGCAGCATGACGACCTGGCCCGGTGTCTGAAACACCAGCAGGTTCATGTTGTAGGGCTGCAGCGGGACCATGTTGGGGAGACCGTCCGTGATACACCGCTCGCCGGTGTCCATGTCGGTCCACGTGTCGAACGGACCGACGCCGTACCTGGCCCGCTCGCGGTCGCTCGCCTCTTTCGAGCCATCCGACCACGGAATCACACCCTCGGGCGGGTCGACGATCAACGACGTGCGCCGGGTGTCGGTGATCGCGGTCCCGGCATCCAGCCACACCTGGTTGTAGCCGCCGACGCTGCCGGGCGCCGCCTTGCCGTCGTTCGCGGCGCGGTTCTCGATGGTCTGCCGCTCGAGTGCCGCCGCTTCCTCGTCGGTCAGCTCCGCACGGTCGGCCTGCCGCCCCGGGCGCTCGAGCGGTGTCAGCGTGGCCGAGGTCCAGAGACCCTGCAGGTCAGGTGCACCCCAGGGGGTGCGCGCTACGGTCCAATCGTCAGCGCCTGTCTGGGCCGCCACCGGAACCGGGAACACCAGCACGACGACAGCCACTATCGGAAACCACCTGTATCTCATGGGACCTCTCCTGACCTGTTCCGCACCGACGGGGACAGGATACGACAGAATCGCCGGTCTGACACCGGCCTCGGAACCTCAGCGAACTGCTGCACGCTCGGGCGGCGCGGCGTCCTGCGCCGATCCGAGTTCTTCGACCAGGGTGATCAGCGCCGACAGGTCATCCCGGCCGCGCCCGCGGCCGACCAGCGCGTTGACGAACTGCATCGTGAGCGCGGCGGCCGGCACAGCGGCGCCGCGCTCATGCGCCAGTCCCAGGGCGATGTCGAGGTCCTTGTGATACAGCCGCGACTCGATTCCGGCGCTGAAGTCTCGAGACGCCATCCGCGTACCGAAGAGATCGAGCACCCGGCTCGACGCGACGCCGCCCATCATCACCTGCCGCACCCGTTCGAGGTCGAGGCCGCAGCGCCCGGCCAGGGTCAACGCTTCGGCGGCCCCCTGCGCCGTCACCAGCAGCGCGAGCTGATGGCAGGCCTTGGTGGTCTGACCGGCGCCGGACGCCCCCATGTGGATCACCGTCGGCCCGAGCAGCGCGAAGAGCGGTCTGGCGCGCTCCAGCGCCGCCGCCGGACCCCCGACCATGATCGTCAGCGCCGCGTCGGTCGCGCCGCGCGGACCGCCTGACACGGGCGCGTCGAGCATGTCGATTCCGCGCTCGGACAGCGCCGCCGCCATCGATCGCGCGCTCGTCGGATCGATGGTGCTCATGTCGATGACGAGCGCACCCCGACGGGCGCCGTGAATCACCCCACTGTCGCCAAGGACGACCTGCTCGACATCGCTGGCCGCGGTGACCATCGTGAAGACGACGTCGCTCTGCCCGGCGACGGCCGCCGGCGAGGGACACGCCACGGCCCCCGCATCGACGAGTGGCCGCGCCGTCTCGGGCCGCCTGGCAAAGACCGACAGCCCGTGCCCGCCCTGCAGCAGATTCCGCGCCATCGGACGCCCCATGGTGCCGAGACCGATGAACCCGAGCTGCATGCCTGTCCTCCGACCGGGCGCCGAGAACGGAGCGCGCCGGTTCGCGACCCGTCAGACGGGGGTGGTTTCCGGATACCCGGACGCCGCCTTGATCTCCCGGATCTGTGCGATGTGCCGTTGGTTGTGCAGCGGGATGTAGAGCAGCCACTGGTAGGCGTTGAGGGTGCCGTACACCGGCCGGTGATGGTCGAGCGTGTGCGCGCGCAATGGCTCGGCCGTCGTCTCGGCGAACGCGAGCGACCGGGCGCGGCGCTCGGCGAAGCGCCGCAGCGCCTCCTCCCGCGCGACTGTCCCGGTCGGCACGACCGCCGCCGGCGCCTCGCGCCGGGTGTCGCGGTCGGCGAGCATCGTCCAGACGAGTGCATCCTTGCCGCCGGTCACCGTCTCCCAGGCTGGATTCGCCTCGCGCGCCAGCGCCTGCTCGACCCGACTGAACAACCCGCGCTCGACCAGACCGAGATGTTCGGCGATCAGACCGATCGACCATCCGCCGGACGCGGGCCGGAAATACCACTCGTCTTCCGAGACCATCTCGACCGCCGCCAGAAACTCGTCGCGCGTCTGTGCCAGCAGCCGTATCACCTCGGTGCGTTCCGCCGCGGTCATCCGGCCGTCGCTCATGCGCCCACTCCCTGCTTCTTCCAGTAGCGCGCCAGTCCCAGCCAGCACTGGTCGAACGGCGCAGCCTGGTCGTACAGGGCCACGTCGACACCGGCCAGTGTCCGTGCAAGATACCGCTGGGCCTCGGCGCTGAACGCGGCGGCGCGCCCGCTCGGGCTCGCACCCTGCTCGATGATCGTGCGCGCCAGCGCCGCCATGCCGTCGAGGTGCTCGACCAGGTTGGCCAGATGCGCGGCCGGGTCGCCATGCGGCCCGAAGTGCGTGACGAACAGCGTGTCCGCCTGCCAGCGCTCGATGCGGGCCACGCTGGCTTTCCACAGGTCGATGTCGATGTCGGGAGGCGGCGTGGGCGGCATGGCGAAGAGATCGGCGCCAGTCCTGATGCCGGCGGTGTCGCCGACGAACGCGATGCCGCTGGCGCGATCGAAGAAACTGACATGGTGCGACGCGTGGCCGGGTGTGTACGCCACCTCGAGGTCCCGATCTCCGGCCGTTATCCGCTCGTTGCCGGAGAGCACGCGCAGGTTGTCCTGCGGCACCGGCAGGAACTCGCCCCACAACCGATCCATGTCGTCGCCATACAGACGGGTCGCGCTGTGCAGCAGTCGGGCCGGATCTGCCATGTGCGGCGCGCCGCGCTCGTGCACGTAGACCTCGATGTCCGGGTTCTCGCGCACCAGGGTCCCGGTCGCGCCGGCGTGGTCGAGATGAATGTGGGTGATCAGAATCGTGCGGACATCGACCAGCGCGATGCCCTGGCCGGCGAGCGCGGCGCGCAGCGTGTCGAGACAGGTCGACGGACCCGGATCGACCAGCGTCACCCCGCCGGGGCTCTGCAGCACCGCCGTGGCGATGACGCGTGGCTTTCCGAGAAACATCAAATCGGCGAAGGTGATACCGCGGGCAATCGTTTGCATGCTGATGAAATCTTACTATGCCGGGGCGGCCGTCAGCTTGACCTGATCAGCGCCTCCATAGTCTGATGGAGTTGCATGGCTGGCGATCCGCGCAGCGACCACGGCGTTCTTGACGAGACCCGTCCCAAGACCCGGAAACCGACGCTCTACAAGGTCATCCTGTTGAATGACGACTACACGACGATGGAGTTCGTCGTGCAGATCCTCGAGACGGTCTTCCACAAGTCCCCGACGGCAGCCTACCGGATCACGATGCAGGTGCATACGCAGGGCCGCGGCGTCTGCGGCGCCTACAGCTTCGAGGTGGCGGAAACCAAGGTCGCCATGACCCAGGATCTGGCCAAGCGGGCAGGATTTCCGCTTCAGGCGACACTGGAAGAGGAGTGACCCCGTACCGATGTTCAGCGCCGCACTCGAACTGATCTTGAACGTCGCCTACCGGGAAGCGACAGCCCGGCGGCATACCCACCTGACCCTGGAACACCTGTTGTATGCCCTCGCTCATGACCCCGAGGGAGAGAAGATTCTCGAAGCCTGTGGCGGCGATCTGCCGGCGCTGCGCCACGCCCTCGATGAGTTTCTCGGCACCCTGGAACAGTTTCCGCGCAGCGCCCGCGGACGCGAGCCGGACCAGACCCTGGCGTTTCAGCGGGTCCTGCAGACCGCCGTGCTGCATGTGCAGAGCGCCGGGAAGGACGAAGTGCGGTTCGGCGACGTCCTGGCCGCGATTCTCCAACAACCGCGCTCGCATGCCGCCGAGCTGCTGCAATCACAGGACATCACGCGTCTCGACGTCCTGAACTACATATCCCACGGCATCTCCAAGGTGCCCGCCATCGCTCAGGGGGGCGCCGAACCGGCTGAGGCGGAGACCGGCGGCGACGGGTCCGCGCCCACGCGGAATCCGCTCACGGCGTTCGCGGTAAGCCTGACCGATCGCGCGAAGAACGGCCTGCTCGATCCGCTGATTGGACGGACCGACGAACTCCAGCGCACGATGGAGATTCTCTGCCGCCGGCGCAAGAACAACCCCGTGTTCGTCGGTGACGCCGGGGTCGGCAAGACCGCCCTGGCCGAGGGCCTGGCCAGCCGGCTGCTGCAGGACGACGTGCCCGCGCCGCTGCGGGGCGCGGAAGTGTTCTCGCTCGATACGGCGGCCCTGCTCGCCGGCACCCGCTTCCGGGGCGACTTCGAAGAACGCTTCAAGGCGGTGATCGATGCCCTCACCGGACGCCCCAAGCCGATCCTGTTCATCGACGAGGTGCACTCGACGGTCGGCGCCGGCGCCACGACCGGCGGCACGATGGACCTGGCTACGCTGATCAAACCGGTGTTGGCGGCCGGCGAACTCCGGGTCATCGGATCGACCACGTTCGACGAATTCAAGCATATCGAGCGAGATCGCGGGCTCGCGCGCCGGCTGCAGCGCGTCGTCGTCGAAGAGGCGAGCGTCGAGGAAGCGGTTGAGATTCTCACCGGGCTGCGATCTCGATACGAGGATCACCATCAGGTGCGCTACACCGCTGGCGCCCTGAAGGCCGCCGCCAAACTCGCCGGCCGCCATCTGCGTGACTCCCGGTTGCCGGACAGCGCCATTGACGTCCTCGACGAAGCGGGCGCGAAGATGGCCGCGTCCGCCCCGGCGCAGGCCGCGACGGCCGCCGCCACGGAGACGGTCATCGACAGCCCCGCGCCGGAGCGTCAACGCGTGACGGTCGCGGATATCGAGCGGGTCATCGCCCGCATGGCCCGCATCCCCGAGAAGCAGGCGTCCGTCACCGACAAGGAGCGTCTGCGCACGCTCGACGATGCGCTACGCCGCGTCGTGTTCGGACAGGATGACGCCGTGAGCGCCGTGGTAACCGCGATCAAGCGCGCACGCGCCGGTCTGGGACAGCCGGATCACCCGGCCGGGTGCTTCCTGTTCACCGGTCCCACCGGCGTCGGCAAGACCGAGCTGGCGAAACAGTTGGCTATTCATCTGGGGAACGAGTTCATCCGCTACGACATGAGCGAGTACATGGAGAAGCATGCCGTGGCGCGGTTGATCGGAGCGCCGCCCGGCTATGTCGGTTTCGAACAGGGCGGCTTGCTGGTCGACGCGGTGCGGGCGCACCCCTACGCAGTATTGCTGCTCGACGAGATCGAGAAGGCGCATCCCGACGTCTACAACATCCTGCTGCAGGTGATGGATCACGCCACGTTGACCGACAACAACGGGCGCAAGGCGGATTTTCGGCAGGTGGTCGTGATCATGACGTCGAATGCCGGCTCGCGCGAGCTGAGCGCGACCCGCATCGGGTTCGGCGACGACCAGACGGCCGGCGCCAACGGCCGCACGAAGGCGGCGATCGAACGCGTGTTCAGCCCCGAGTTCCGGAACCGCCTCGACGCCGTCGTCACGTTCGACAGCCTGCCACCGGCAGTCGTGGAAACGCTGGTCGAGAAGTTCGTGCTGCAGCTCGAGACGCAGCTTGCTGAACGGCGCGTCGCGATCACCCTCGAGCCGGACGCACGCAGGTGGCTCGCCCGCAAGGGCTACGACCCGAAGTATGGCGCCCGGCCGCTGGCGCGGCTCATCCAGACCGACGTACGCAACCCGCTGACGGACGAGATCCTGTTCGGTGGGCTGGAACATGGCGGCACGGTGCGGATTTCTCTGGCCGACGACGCCATCCGATTCGACATCGAGCCGAGTCCACCCTCGACCGCTGCCGAGGACGAGGAATAGCCTGCTCGCAGCCCGTCAGTCGGCGGCGTCCGGATCGAGCGCCAGCATCAGGTCTTGGAGCTTCTCGATCTCCGTGTGCGCGGCGTGCAGAATCGCACGGCGCTCCTGCAGCGACGGCGTCGACCAGTCTTCCCCGTCGAACCGGACTGCACCATCGTGTTCATATTCGACGAGCACCGCATCCATCGTATCCACGTAGAGACGCATCGGGGCGATCTCCTCTCGCGTCCGGCGGTGCTACATGCCCGCCGCGGTCGCGGCGCGCGGCGCGTCGTCGACGGCGATCACGAGTGCGCTCATCGCATGCTCGCTGATCGACGAGGCGAACGCATAGTCGACGTTGACACCGGCGCCGCTGAGCAGGCGCGTCACTGAACCGATCGCGCCGGGGCGGTTCGGCATCGGCACGTACAGCACGTCACGCTCGCCGACGGCATAGTCCTTCTCCCGCAGCAGCCCTGCCGCGTGCAACGGGTTGTCAGCTACGAGATGCAGCACTCCGGAGCTTTCCAGGTTGAGCGCGAGGACATTGACCTTCTCGGCCGCCAGTGTCTGACAGAGGCGCGCCAACGCGCCGGGAGTATTGTCGAGTCGAAGCGTCAGTTCCGTGCGAATCGCCATGTCGGGAGGATATCGCACTGCCGGCCGGCGACGAAACCGCTGTGCCCGGCGCTAGCAGTCCGTGGTAGAACCCCGCGTTGCACCGAGAACTGGTCGTAACGATGCTGCGCCCGGCCAGTGCAAGGCGCGACGAGGGAGCACATTGGGGCATTTGTGACCCCGGCAATCAGACGCCCAGCGCCGTCCGAATGCAGCGGGGCTTTTGCCACGGGCTGCCAGGGCGCAGATGAAAGGGCCGGCCCCGGTAGGATAAGATGAAGCATGGCCGTACAGGCGCCTGCGCCGATCGGGGTCGGGAGCCGTCTCGAGGGCTTCGCCTATGCCATCCGCAACGTGGTCGCGGAGGCCAGGAAAGTCGAGGCGCGCGGTGGCCGGGTCACCTACCTGAACATCGGAGATCCGGTCGCCTTCGGGTTCCGCACGCCGCCGCACCTGATTGAAGCGGTTACGCGCGCGATGCGGGACGGCGAGAACGGATATACCCCCGCCGCCGGCATCTGGCCGGCGAGGGAGGCGGTGGCGGCTTCTTATCGCGCGGCCGGCCTGCCGATCGGACCGGAACGGGTCATCCTGACCTCCGGCACGTCGGAAGGCATCGAGCTGGCCCTGTCGGTGCTGGTCGACTCGGGAGACGAGGTGCTGATTCCGGTGCCGACGTATCCGTTCTACACCGCCACCTTGACCAAGCTCGGCGCCAGGGGCGTCTTCTACCGGACCGACGCCGGCAACGGATGGATGCCGGATCTGGAACATATCCGCCGCCTGATCGGCCCATTGACCCGCGCGATCGTCGTGATCGACCCGAACAACCCGACCGGGGCGGTGTATTCGACCGAGATCCGGCGCGCGCTGATCGATCTGGCCAACGAGCACGGCCTCGTGATTCTGGCGGACGAGGTCTATGGGGATCTCGCGTACGACGCCCCGGTGCCGCCCATCGGCGCGCTCGACCCGGATGCGCCGGTCATTTCGTTCTCGTCCATTTCGAAGGCGTATCAGGCCCCCGGCTGGCGCGCCGGCTGGCTGGCGGTGAGCGGGGGCGACCGGCTCGGCGCGGTGCTCGACGCAATCAACGAGTTGGCCGACGGGCGGCTCTGCAGCACCGGCCCGATGCAGTTCGCCATCCTGGCGGCATTGACCGGCAGCAACGAACACACGCTCGCGTTCGTCCAGGCGCTGCGGGAACGGGCCGCGATCACCGCCAGGCGTCTGAACGCAATCGAGGGGATCTCGTGCGTCCCGCCGCAGGCCGCGTTCTATGCGATGCCGCGCGTGGAGTTGCCGCCCGGACGCACCGACGAGGATTACGTGTTCGGGCTGTTGAAGGCCACGGGGCTGTTGTGCGTCCACGGTTCCGGCTTCGGCACCATCCCGGGCGATGGGTTCATGCGCATCGTGTTCCTGGCGTCACCACCGGAGTTGGACTCGATCTACGACACGATCGCCGACTTCACAGCCAGATTCCGCGCCGCGGCGTAGCCGCGCACCGCGGTTGAGGAGGTCACGTGCCTGCGGTCCTGCGCCACCTTGCCTGCGCACTCATCATCGTGTCGGTGCTCGCGGCTCGCGTGGCGGCGCAGACCGCCCCGCCCCCGCCACCCTACCAGCCGCTGATCGACACGCTGCGCCAGACGGTGCTGGCGGCCGATCACGAGGCGTTTCTCTCGCTCCTGACGCCTGACGCCGATCGGGACGCCGGCACGGCGTTCGCCCGTGACATGTTCGCTGCGCCGGTCGACCGTGTCACGCTCACCCCGCGTTTCCAACTGCCGCTCGATGATCTGCCGGTCGAGGCCGGATATGACGTCACTGTCGAGGTGTTCTTCGAGAAGGGCGCCAGCGGACGAATCGAGACCTGGCAACTCGAGCTCGTGCGCATGGACGATGACACCGCCTGGGGCATCCGGCACCAGGCACAGATCGATTCGATCGATGGGTTGCACCATCTGCGCCTGACCCCGACCAGGCAATACACCGCCGACAATCTGGTCGTGCTGGGAGAAGATCTGTCGCTGACCCTGACCGAGGGATCGGTGTTCGTCGCCGAAACCGAGGCCGGTGTCACCGGACTCGTGTTGCTCGGCGACGGCATCATGCACTTCGCCCCGCAACCGGAGGCCGAGCGCGACCAGGTGCGGATTTTCAGCGGCGACGACACGCTGGACGCGGAGTTCGACGCGGCATTCATCCGCCTGCACCCGGACCTGTTCAGATCGCGGGTATTGTCCAGCGGCCTGGTCGAACGGACTGTCGATGCTGGCGACCTGCGTCGGGCGACGGCCGTCTTCAACGAGTTCGTCGAACTGTCGTTCATGCTCGACCTCTCTCATATCAGTGACCGCGTCTGGTCGCTGACCCCCGCTGTCGGCGAGTTCCTCGCAGAGGTCCGCAGCAAGCGCCACGGCACGCTGACCTATTCCCAGTCGGGACGCCGGCCGGAAGACATTTTGCTTTCCGACCGGGCGGCCGGTCACGTGATCGCGCTCTATCCGTCGGCGCGCAAGCGAATCACCCGGGGGCGCTACTTCGCCGACAACGATCAGTTGTCCCTCGACATATTGGACTACGACATCACCGCCGCGTTCGAACCGCTGGGTGTCACGCAACAAGAGCTGCGCGCCAAGCCTGAGCTGGTCGGCTGCCGGATCGTGGGCACGGCCCGGATCGCGCTGCGCGTGAAGGGGCTCCCCGTCAACGCGTTCAACCTGCGGCTCGCCGACGAGCTGGCGGTGTCCTCGGTCACCTCGACCGAATTCGGACCGCTCCTTTTCTTCCGCATGAACGGGCAGAACAGCCTGTTCATCAATCTGCCCTCGGAGGTGCCGGGCGGCGCGGAATTCACCGTCACCGTCACCTTCGCGGGTGATCTGCGCGCGCAGTCGCTAGACGAGAACTGGATCGCCACCCGCTATCTCTGGTACGAAGCCCCGGGGCTCTACGGGCTGGGCACACCTCGCTACATCTACAGCAATCGCAGTTACTGGTACCCGCAAGGGACCTTCACCGACTATGCCACCGCCACCCTCAGTCTGTCGGTGCCTGCGGGTTGGGGCGTGGTGGCCAGCGGCGTCCCGCTCGATACCAATCCGCCGGCGGCCGCGGCCGCGGCGCCCGACACCCAACCACGGCAGTTCGCGTTCGCCACGCTGCAACCGGCCCGCTACCTGTCAGCCGTCATCTCCCGCTTTGCGGATCATGCCCCGCCGATGCAGCAGGTCCGCCTGGCCGACGCGGGGTTGCGGCCGGCGGTGTCCCAACCGGAGTACGCCGTCTACTACGACACGCTCAGGATCGACTCGGCGACCAACTCGAGGGGCGCCGACGAGATCGGGGCGATCGTGGACGAGACCGCGGACATCGCGTCGTTCTACGCAGCGTTGCTCGGCGATATTCCGTATCCGTCGATGACGGTGGCGGTCACGGACAGCCGGCTGCCGGGAGGCCACAGTCCCGCGTATTTCGCGATCCTGAACGACGAGTTGCCCCGTACACCCGGTGTCATCGTGTCATGGCAGACCGACCCGGTGAGCTTCAGCAGTCATCCGTCGTTCTTTCTGGCGCACGAGATCGCGCATCAATGGTGGGGGCAGGCGGTCGGGTGGAAGAACTACCACGAACAATGGTTGAGTGAGGGGCTCGCGCAGTACTTCGCGGCGCTCTACGCCGAGCAGAGCTCAGGCCCCGACGTGTTCGCCGATATCGTGCGCAAGATGCGCCGGTGGGCGATGCGGCACTCCGACCAGGGCCCCGTCTATCTCGGGTACCGGCTCGGGCATCTCGACGGCGAACCGCGGGTGTTCCGGGCGCTGGTCTACAACAAGGGCGCGATGGTGATGCACATGCTGCGCGGTCTCATCGGCGACGAGGCCTTTTTTGCGGGACTGCGCCGGTTCTATCACGAGTGGCGTTTCAAGAAGGCCGGCACCGACGCGCTGCAGCTTGCCTTCGAGATCGAGTCGGGTCAGCCGCTGGATAGGTTCTTCGAGCGCTGGATTCACGAATCGGGGCTGCCCGAACTCGAGTTCTCGTCGCGCGTGGACACGACTCCGGCAGGCGAGGACATCATCCTGCGGTTCGAGCAACGTACCGAGCGGATCTACGATCTGCCGGTGACGGTCGACCTCGTGTATCGATCGGGAGAGGAACAGTCCGTGGTCGTACCGGTGACCGACCGGGTCACCGAGGTGCGCGTGCCGGCCAAAGGACGCCTGCGGCGCGTCCACGTCAATCGCGACGATATGGCATTGGCAGAGATTGACCGCTAGATCCTGACGGCGCCTCGAGGTAGATCGCGGAGACGGTGGCGTTCCGTTGCGGCAGCGCCAGTGCGAACACCAGCACGAAGCGGTTTCCGTGGTACTCGTAGTAGCGCGCCAGTTGCTCTCCGGCGGGTGTCTGCTGGACCGCGTCTCGTCCGACCTCTGCGCGGCGCCCGAGCAGCGCTGCGACATGTGCCGCCGTGTCGCCGACCCGCACGCTCTTGCCATCGTCGAACAGCAACACCGGCACGCGGGTCGCGCCCGCGGGCACGCCATTCGGCGGTGGCGCCCCGGAAGGAATCGCCGCATCACCGGTCGCCTCCCGCAGCTCGCGCACGAGGTTCGTGGCCACGACCGCGGCAGCGGCGAGGAACAGGGCGGCCAGCAGCCACTGAAACAGCGGCGCCGACCGGCGCAGCAGGTTCATTCGAAGAGAGTGGCATTTCCCAATCGTGGACGCAAGGCCGGCGCCGCAGGTCTGCGCGGTGCGACTCGGGGGCGGTCACCGGAGAGGTCCGGAGCTTGATATGATGCTTGCACGGAACGTTTGTCACGGACTACCACCTGTGGAGGCGGCAGTGAGTGCAAATCTCGGCGTCCGCCGCCGGTTCTCAACGGCGGTGCTGTGCGGCGCAATTGCGTTGGCCGGTCCGGCCGCGGCGCAACTGCGGCCCCCGGAGGTGTCGATCGCGCCGGTCATGGAGACCGACGCGGCGCACCCCGGTACGACCACGCGGGTGGCGCTGGAGGTGAAACTCGACCCGGGCTTCCACGTCAACTCGGACACCCCGCTCGACGACAGCCTGATTCCCACCGCCCTCACCCTCGAGATGCCTGAGGGATTCTCACTCGAGGGTGTCGCGTTCCCCGAGGCGATTCTGATCGAACAGGTCATCGCGGACGAGCCGCTGGCGGTCTTCGAGGAGGAGTTCAGGATCGGCGCTATTCTCGACCTGGATGCCTCGCTGACTCCGGGCACGTATGCCCTCCCCGGCACCTTCCGCTATCAGGCCTGCAACGACCGGGTGTGTTTCGCACCGGTCAACGCACCGGTCGAGTTCGATGTGACGGTCGCGCCGCCGAGCCGGGCACTCAGCACGGTTCGGAGCAACCTGTTCGATGGATTGCGTCTGGCCGACCCGGCCGCCGGCGACCCTGTCGGCGCCCCCGTGATCACCGCACCGGTGCTCGACGACCTGTCCGTCCTTGCGGCACTCGAATATTTCGAGGTCCTGGGCAGCACGGGCGGGTATCTGGACACCGACGATTTCCTGGACTTCATGGCCGCCGCCGAGTCTGGTGAAGGTGAGCGCGGCTGGTTTGAAGGACGGGGGCCGCTTGCGATCCTGGCGCTCATCCTCGCCGGCGGTCTGGCGTTGAACCTGACCCCCTGCGTGCTGCCGATGATTCCGATCAACCTCGCCATCATCGGCGCCGGCACGCGAGCAGGGTCCCGGGCGAGAGGCTTCGCGCTCGGGGGGGCCTATGGGCTCGCCATGGCAGTGGTCTACGGCATTCTGGGACTCGCCGTCATTCTGACCGCCGGCACATTCGGCACAATCAACTCGTCTCCGTGGTTCAACCTCGGCATCGCCGCGTTGTTCGTCGTGTTGGGACTCGCCATGTTCGATGTGCTGGCGATCGATTTCTCACGGTTGCAGTCCAGGCTGTCGCGGAGCGGCAACGACCGCGGGTCGTTCGTCGTCGCCTTCGGCATGGGCGCGGTGGCGGCGCTGCTCGCCGGCGCCTGCGTGGCTCCCGTGGTCATCCAGGTCATCGTCTTCTCGAGCAACCTCTACAACACGGGAACGACCATCGCGCTCATGCTGCCGTTCTTTCTGGGCATCGGCATGGCGCTGCCCTGGCCCATCGCCGGCGCCGGTCTGTCGTTCATGCCGAAACCGGGGCCCTGGATGGTGCACGTCAAGCACGCCTTCGGCGTGTTCATCCTGGGCACCGCGGTCTACTACGGCTACCTTGGTTACGGACTCATCGCGCAACGGTGGGTCGATCCCGCCGAGGTCGCCGACAGCGTGCAGGAGCTCCTCGACGAAGGCTGGTACGCCTCGCTGGGCCAGGGGCTGCAGGCGGCGCAGGCAGACGACAATCTCGTGCTGGTGGACATGTGGGCGACATGGTGCAAGAACTGCCTGACGATGGACCGGACGACATTGAAGACCGCGGCGGTCGAGTCCGGCCTCGAGCACTACGTCAAGGTCAAGTTCCAGGCGGAAGATCCGGACGCTTCTCCCGCGCGAGAAGTGCTGCAGCACCTCGACGGCATCGGTCTCCCGACCTACGCCATTCTGCGGCCGCGTTCCGCTGACCGCAGTCGCGGCGCGGAGGACGAACGATGATCAGGCACGTACGGCCGGCGATTGGAGCGGTGCTGCTGCTGACCGCGTGCGCGATGCAGCCTGGTGAAGCGAATCTGCAAGATTCCTTCGCCGCACAGATCGCCGCGGTCGACGGGGTCGACGACCTCGAACGCACGGGTGCCGAGTGGACGTTCCGCGGTCCGGATGGACGCGGCGGCACGGGCGACTGGCATGTCCGCATCGAGTCGGCGGTGCTGGAACCGCGTGAAGACGAGCGGGTGCCGTTCGAAGGACACATCCGCTCGATCTGGACGCTCAACGGCACCCCGGTCGACCCGCCGGTCGGCGCGATGTCCTTTCTGCCGCAGGTGTTCCTCGACGGCGGTATCGCAGAGGTCTGTTACGCACTGTGGGATGCGGACCAGAACGCGTGGGACTGGTAGGCGTGGCGCTACCTGGGAGTCCGCACCCGTAACGCCCCCGGATGCGTCGTCGCGGTCAACGTGACGCCGCCCTGAACCACTTCTCCATCGACATGGAAACAGATCGGCCGGGTGGCCGTGATCGTGACGTTGCGCACGGATAACGTGGTCACCCCCGGATGCTGATCGACGGTGCCGTTGAACAGGCGCCGGACGCCCCCCGGCACCTGCCACGCACGGAGCGGCGGGACGACCACCAGCTCGAGCCGCCCGTCATCGAACTTGGCGCGCGGCGCGATGCGGGCGTCGTTGCCGTACTGCGTGCCGTTGGCGAACGCGACGATGAGCGCACGGCGCGTCCAGGTCTCTCCGGCGGCAGTCACGGTGTACACCTGCGACTCGTATCGGAATACCGTGGCCAGCGTCACCTGCACGTAACCGCGCAGGCCCCGACTGGCGAGCTGGCTGAAGCCCTCGGCCACTGCGGCGTCCAGCCCGATCCCGGCCAGATTCACGAACAGGCGGCCACCCAGTTCGCCAACGTCGATCACGCGGTCACGACCCCGAATCGCCGTCGCGAGAGCACGTTCGGGGTCGCGACTGATGCCCAGCTCGCGGGCCAGTCCGTTCCCCGACCCGGCCGGCACGATGCCCAGCACGACATCGCGAAACGCCAGCGCCGACGCGACTTCGTTTACGGTACCGTCACCGCCCCAGGCAATGACGGGCGACACACCTCGGACCGCGCAGTCTGACGCGATCTCGTACGCGTGGCCGGGGTATTCGGTGAACACGACGTCGCAGGACAGGGCGCCGCGTGCACACGCCGCGCGCACGAGGTCCGCGACTCTGCGGCTGCGGACCCGACTGGCCCTTGGACCGGCGACCGAATTGATGATGGCGACCGCTCTGGGCGCTGCCGTACTCATGGCGTACGTGGTCCGCATACCGGCGACGGTCAACGCAGGGTGTCACCACGGACCGCGAATGTTATAGTAGCTGCTCATGGTGGCGCGCCGGTGGGTTCGGGTTGCGATCGTAATCGCAACTCTCGCGGCTCTCGGATTCACGGGGATTCAGGTTCGTCTCGCCGAACAGGCGATCGATGCCGAACAGGACGCCGAGCGCACCTTCACCGATCTCAGTTGGGCGTTCACCCTTTCCCTCGCCGATCTGCGCGCCGCGCAACAGGCCTACGTCGCAGTCGGACAGAATCAGGGCGAATGGACCAGCGCGGTCGGCGGTCTGCTGGACATCGCCAACGCCAGTCTCGACAATCTGCGGCAGTTGGCGACCGAGACTACGTCGATCGACGCCCTCGACGCCGCGGACGACGCCCTCGCGGACCTGACGCGGATCGACCAGCGCGCCCGCGAGCACACGGTTCTCGAGCAGTCGCTGCTGGCGTCCGATCTCATTTTCACCGAGGGCCTGAACGTGGTCGCTCGAGCGGCCGCACAGGTCGAGTTCGCGCGAACCGTGGAGCGCTCCACCCGCGTCGAGGCCGTTCGGTCGCAGCGGCAGGCACAGGCGACCTTCGTGGCCTCCGCAGGCGGCGTGGCGCTGCTCGCGGTCCTCATGCTCACGCCGGTGGCTCGAAAGCAGAATCCAGACACTCTCGACGATCAGGCGGACACCGCGGTGAGCGACCTGACCGGAGACTCGGCGTGGGCATCCCCGGAGCAACTGATGCTCGGCAGCGACGATTCACCCACGACCGGCGAGTCTGCCGAGACCGTTACGGCGGCGCCCCAACCCGATCTGCGTGCCGCCGCCGAGTTGTGCACCGACCTGAGCATGGTGGGAGACACGAACGAGCTGCCGCCGCTCCTCGCCCGGGCCGCCGAAATCATGAACGCCAGCGGGTTGATCGTCTGGGTGCACGACTCGAGCGGTCACGTCCTGCGCCCCGCCATCGGTCATGGATATTCGGAGCAGTCTCTGGCCAGACTCGGCTCGATACCCGACGACGGAAAGAACGCGACCGCGGCCGCCTGTCGCAACGTGCAGATGCAGGTCGTCGAGCGCAACGAGACTGGCATCGGCGCCCTCGCCACCCCTCTGCGATCGGTCGACCGGTGCCTCGGTGTCCTGTCCGCCGAGCTGCGTGACGGGTGGGAGTCGAGCGAGGCGGTGCAGGCCAGCGCCGCCATCATCGCCGCCCAGATTGCCACCCTGCTTCCCAGCGACCCCGTCATGGAGCCCGCCGCGCCGGCAGCCACCACGCAGGAGTCAGCCTAGGCTGTCAGATCGCCGGTCCCGCGGAGTTCGAGAATTCGAGACGTCGCCCGCCTGACCGTGCGTCTCCGATCGTGGCGGTCAGTTCCAGTTCACTTCCGGCACGCGTGATCGCGATCACGACCTCGTCGCCGGGCGCCAAACCCGACAATCGCCGCCTCAGACTCCCCACGTCGCCGACCGCGCGACCATCGACCGCGGTGATGACGTCGCCTGCCTGGAGACCCGCCTCGGCGGCCACGGATACCTCGTCGACCTGACTGATCAGCACCCCGTCATCGACACCGAAGTACCCAGCCAGTTGGTCGGTAAGCTCGTGCGCGTTGACCCCGAGCCGCGCCGCCGGCCCGATGGCGAACGCGAAACGCTGGACCCCAAGGCGGTCGGCGAACGATCCCAACTCGCGCCGTAGTTCGGACTCGACCCCGGTCTGGTCCGGCGCGAATCGAAGCGCCTCTTGCTCCAGTGTCAGCCCCCCGGGTTCCGGCGTCACCTCCAGCTCGACGCGGCCACCCTCGCGAACCACGACAACCCCGACCGCCCGTCCAACGGGTGTTTCCTGCACCAGCCGCGTCAACTGGCGGACACTGCGCACCCGCTCGCCGTCAAACTCCACCACGACGTCGCCCTCGCTGAATCCGGCCGATTCTGCTGGCGATTCCGGGCTCACGCCCCGAATGAACGCCCCCTCTGCCACGCTATCGTTGTCGGCGACATCCTCGATCGAGACGCCGATACGGCTGCCGCCGTCCTGGCTCAACGCGAAGATCGTTCGGGTGGCGCGGGCTCCCTGCGCCTCGGCAACAACTGTCGCGCCCAGCAGCAGGCACCCCACGACAGCGGCGACCCCAACCGTCCACCCCGGATGACTCGTGTGCATAACGCCTCCTTTCCTCTATCGTCTGGTCAGACGACGTGCGCACCCGGAAAGTCGGCAGTACTCGACGGGGAACCCCTCGCGTTCGTGTATGCGCCGGCAGCATCGCAATCGGTCTTGTGGGGCGCCGGCGACGCCGCGAGACCACTGTCGTACGCGCTCGCGAGCGTCACGGCGCTCCTGGCGACGGTGGCGCCTCACAGGTTCAGACTATACTGGTCGGATGGAGTCGATGAGTCTGCCGCTCGATTACACCGCGATCGAGCGCATCCTCCCGCATCGGTATCCGTTCCTGCTCGTCGACCGGATCACCGAGTTCGAGGTCGACAAACGGATCGTCGGCGTCAAGAACATCTCGCTCAACGAGCGCTACCTGTCGCATCGACCCGGCGCCCCACCGGTCGTACCGCCAACGATCCTCACCGAAGCGGTCGCCCAGGTCGGCGCCATTCTGATTCTCGCCAAGCCCGAGAATCGGGAGAAGCTCATCTATATCGTCGGCATCGAACGCGTACGCTACCGCAGACCCGCGCACCCCGGGCATGTCGTCAACATCGAGGTGAACGTGCGCCGGTTGCGCAGCCGCATGGGTCAACTGCATGGCGTGGCGACGGCAGACGGCAAGATCGTGCTCGAAGGCCGGATGACGTTCGCGCTCGGTCCCACCAAGTAGTCCAGGTCGAGCACCGGACGCAGGTTGCGGCCGGTACTCGGCCGGTCCGCGCCGTCAGGCGCGACGGTGATAGAATTTAGCGCATGGGTTCGAAAAAGAGTCGGAAACGCACTCCGGCGGCACCCGCCGCCAGCACGCCCGTCGCCGGAAAGGGCCCACCCTGGCTGTTCATCGCGACCGCGGTGGTGGCGGTGGCGGCCGTCGGGGTGTTCACATTGTCCCGAGGTGACGATACCGCGGAGTCGCGCACGTCAGCCTCACCGACGGCGGAAGACTCGAGCGCCGCCCCGGCGAGCGAAACGGCGCCGGTCGCCGCGACCTCGACGGCCCGCGCACCGGACACGCCGGTCCCCGAGATGCCGGTAACGCTCGACGACCTTCCGATGCCGCCACTCCCGTACGTGCCGCAGATGGTGCCGCGGCCGCCCGAACTCGTGAGGCGCGCCTATGTCTTCGCCGCGCAGAACCCGGGCGTGTTGAGCTATGTGCCCTGCTACTGCGGATGTGAAAACGACGGCCACGTCTCGAACGTGGATTGCTTCGTGGGATCGCGGGCACCGAGCGGCGCCGTGGAGTCGTGGGACACCCACGGCATGACTTGAACGCATTGCCTCGATATCGCGCGTGACGCGATGCAGATGCATGCCCTCGGCGCTTCGGTTCGTGATATCCAGGGCGCCATCATCAGCAAATACGGCTCGATGTATCCCTCCTCGACGCCGACGCCGGCGGCGCCGTAACGAGACATCCGCGCAGGGTTCCGGCCGATCCCGTCCCATCCCGGCGGTGGCCGGACCTGCGCGCGCCGGCAACAGACCCGGCGCCAGTCCGCGGTTGGTCCCGGATGGCGTGAGAGGCTGCCAGGAGTCTGCGCCGTAGAAGATTGCGAAATCGAAAATTCGATATCGCCATGGATTTCTTCACGCATTTGAGGAGCATAGCGGCACTATGTGACGAAAAGGCGTGGTGAAGGCCCCGCTGCATTCGATTGGCGCTGCATCCCGCCTTGCGGCGTTAAGACCGGCGGATCGGCATGGAAGCCTGCCGATCCGCTTAGATCCTCGGTCACAAATGCCCCAATTTGCTCCCTCGTCGCGCCTTGCCATGCGGGCGCACCACCAATCTCGGTGCAACGCGGGGTTTCACCACGGACTGCTAGGCCCGCCATGACGCGGACCACGAATTCTGCGGCCACTCGGCCGCGCGCTGCGCTGCTGGGCCACCTGTTCGACGCCATCCGCGTCGGCGTCTACCTGGGCCCGCTCGACGGCGACACCGGCCCTGCGCTGGGCGCCAATCCACACCTCAAGCTGATGTTCGGGTACGACCCCGAGACACCCGCCGCGGAGATCCGCCCGTTCGCTGCTGATCGCTTCGTCGACCCGAGGGCCCGGCACGCATTCTTCGAGCGCCTGCGGCGAGACGGCGCGGTCAGCGACTACCTGCTGCGGCTGCGGCGTGCTGACGACAGTTCCTTCTGGGTCGAGGTCACCGCCACGGTGCAGGCCGAGGATCAGCACGTCGATGCCCTGGTCCGGGACGTGAGCGAACGCAGGAAGCTGGAAGACCGGGGTCGGGATCTCAGCCAGCAAATCGGACAGGCGGAAAAACTGGCCGCGCTGGGCCAGACGGTGTCCGGTGTGGCGCACGAGTTGAACAACCCGCTCGCGACCATTCTGACCTGGGCCGAGCGGCTGGCGGCGCAGCCGGTCGACGCCGATACGAAACGGGGGCTCGAGACCATTCTGGGCGAGTCGGAACGCGCCGCCAAGATCGTGCGCAACCTGCTGACGTTTGCACGCAAGCCGAATACCACCCGAGCCCAGGTCGATCTCAACGCCGTCGTCCGCGACACCCTGGCGTTGCGCGCCTATGAGCAACGAATCTCGAACGTGACGACTGTCACGGCGCTGGCAAGCGGGCTGCCACAGCTCTTCGCCGACCCGCATCAGGTCAAGCAGGTGCTCTTGAATCTGGTGATCAATGCGGAACAGGCGATGCTGGCGACCAACGGGCAGGGCACGCTGGTGGCGCGTACCTGGTACGACAGCACAGCCGACACGGTCATGCTCGAGATCAACGACGACGGTCCAGGTGTGCCGGAAGAGGTACGGACCAGGATCTTCGACCCGTTTTTCACGACCAAGGCGGTCGGGAAGGGTACCGGACTTGGATTGACAGTGGCCTACGCGATCATCCAGGAGCACGGCGGCCAGATCAGCGTGGCCTCGACGCCGGGAGCCGGCGCCTCGTTCTTCATTGCGTTTCCCGCCGCGGCCGGCGCCCGGCGAGCCCCGGCACCGGCCCCGCCGCTACCCCCCGCCGCCACCGGATCGGCCGTGCTGCTCGTGGAGGATGAAGCGGCCCTTGCCGCGGCGGTGTCCGATGCGCTGACAGACGCCGGGTACCGCGTGGACCGCGCGGCGGACGGGAAAGAGGCACTGGAACGGGTGACGACGACCGCGTTCGACCTGGTGATCTGCGACCTGAAGATGCCGCATCTCGACGGACCGTCCTTCTACCGGATTCTCGCGCAGCGCAAACCGGCGCTGGCCCGCCACGTCCTGTTCGTCACCGGTGACGTCGCCGGAACCGAAGCCGAGCGATTCCTGCTCGAAACAGGGTGCCGCTGGCTGCCCAAACCGTTCCGGCTGCGCGACCTGCTGCGCGCGGCGCACGAGGTGCTGGGCTAGGACGCCTTGGAAAGACCTTGCGTCGCGGTCGACCGGCGTGCAGGGAGCAAGCGGGCCTTCGCCATTCTCAACGCCGGCCGCCTGGTATCCGGTTGAGACCCCCGCCCGTTCATGGCCCCCGCCCGCAACCCGGCGTGCAGCGCGGGACCCAGCATCGTTCGAAGACGCCGCACGGCGCGCGCATGAAGTTGCGACACCCGCGACTCGTTCACACCGATCTCGCTGCCAATCTGACGCATCGTCACGTCGCCGTAGTAGTAGAGACCAATGATCTTCCGCTCTCGGCAGGGAAGCGCCTTGATCGCCTCGCGCACGCGCGTGGCCGCCTCGCGGCGCTCGCACTCCAGATCCGGCGCGGGCACCTCGGGCGGCACCAGTACCGCCGGAAGATGGGCGCTGTCGACGGCGTCGTCGGAGGTCAGGGGCGATGTCGACTCGATAGTGTTGATCCTGACGATGGTGCGGCTCAGGCGTGTTTCATCCGACCCCATGTGCTTGGCGAGATCGGCCAGCGACGGCTCGGATCCGGACTCGCGACGCAATTGTTCCCGGGCTGCTTCGAGCTCGCGGCGCGCGCGCCGAACCCCTCGCGGCCACGCGTCACGGCGCAGTGCGTCGATCATCGCGCCGCGCACCCGTTGTTCGGCGAACGTCTCGAACTTGATGCCGCGCGATTCGTCGAAACGGTTCGCGGCGTCGATCAAACCGATCATGCCGTCTTGCACGAGATCGCCGAGGTCGATGGAATGAGGCATGGAGGCCGCCATGCGGCGCGCCAGCGCCTCGACGAACGGCACACTGTCGGTAATGCGGTCGTGGTCTTTGGAATCAAGCGCCTGAACTGCCATGGTTGCCCTCGTCTCCGCTCTGTGTACAGCGTGACAATCGGAAATCGCTGCACTGTGTGATGTCGCAAGCGTCGTACCAGGGTGCGGTCCAGGGGCGATACGGGTCCTACGGCGGCCCTATTGTGTCCAGCAACTCATTGCATAAGAAGAGGTTACGTGCGTTCTTGGCGGTTTCGATCCCGTTCCCGGCCGGGGGAGGGCTGTATTCGTGCGAACAAATATTTGACGGTTCATGGACAGGAAACGCCATTTTATTGACGGCACGGACCGAACGGAGGGACAATGCTGAAACCGCTGCTACGGATCTTCGCAGCGTGCGCGAATCTGCTGGACCGCGCTGATCGCCTCGACCGCGCTGTTCACGATCTGCGCGGCGCGCGAAGTACCGGCGTCATCGCTCAGGTGCGTTTCGAGGAGCTCGGCATTGGCGAGGATGATGCCAAGCTGGTTGTTCAACCGATGGAAGAGGGCGCCGATATCTTCCGGCTTGTCCATCTGCGGTCGCTCGCTACGCAGGTGCGGGAATTGACGCTGACGGAGTCGTGCCTCAGCGGTGGGGCCGGGCTGACGGCGTTGTGGTCCGCGAGCGCGGACCAGTATCCGGCGCTCGCCACAACGTATCGACGAAGATGCGCACCGAACCACCGGCGGTTCTGACATATTCGACCTTGCCGCTGGCAATCCAGTTGTAGATGGTCCGCCGGCTCACGCCCACCAGCTCGCAGGCTTTCATGATCGAGATGGTTTTACTGTCCACTATCATCACTGCCCTCGCATGCGACCCGCCACGTATCGGCGAATTCCCACTGTGCCGACCCGGTTCGTCTTCGCGCGGCGGCCTCGGAGAAGGGTATCGGCACCGCATGGCAATGCCATTAGCAGCCTCTGGTGAAAGTCACACGGCATGCCTGAAAAAGACACGTATCTCCTGCTCGTAGAAGATGAGGCGCCGTTGCGGGAGATCACCGCGGAGCGCCTGACGGAACATGGCTACCACGTGGTGGCGGTCGAGAGCGGCGAGGCGGCGCTTGAACAGCTCAGCGAGTTCGCGTTCGATGTCGTGTTGACCGATCTCAGACTGCCCGGGATCGACGGGACCGAGCTGCTCAGTGCGGCGCTCGCGCGATATCCGGAACTCGTGTGCATCGTGGTGACCGGTTTCGGCACGGTCAAGGACGCGGTCGACGCGATCAAACGCGGCGCGGCGGAATTCATTACCAAGCCCTTTCAGTTCGACCACCTGCTCCATGTGCTCGCCTCGGCACAGGAACAACGCCGACTGCGATCGGAGAACGCCTATCTTCGATCGCAGCTCGAGGAGCGCTACCGATTCGAAGGACAGGTGGGCCGCAGCCCTCGCATGCGTGAGCTGTTCGACCTGCTCGAAACGGTGGCGGCGAGCGCCAGCACGGTGCTGATCACGGGCGAGACCGGCACGGGAAAAGAGCTGGCCGCGCGGGCCATTCACCATAACAGCAGCCGGCGGGCGCACCGGTTCGTTGCGCTGAACTGCAGCGCGGTCCCGGAGTCGCTGCTCGAGACTGAGCTGTTCGGTCATGTGCGCGGCGCGTTCACCGGTGCGGTCGCGAATCGGGCCGGGCGACTCGAAGCGGCGCACAAGGGCACGTTGTTCCTCGACGAAGTTGGCACCATGAGCGCCAGTCTGCAAGCGAAGCTGCTCCGCGTACTGCAGGAACGCGAACTGGAACGTGTCGGCGACACGCGCACCATCAAGATCGACGTCCGGATCATCGCGGCGACGAACGCCAACCTGCAGCAACTGGTCAGCGAAGGGAAGTTCCGGGAGGATCTGTTCTACCGGCTCAACGTGATTCCGATCTTCCTGCCGCCGTTACGCGAGCGGCGCGAGGACATCCCTCTGCTCATCCGACACTTCATTGCCGCGCTGTCGAGCCGGGACACGCCGGCCAGGAAGATCACGGTGACCCAGGAAGCGATGCGGCGGTTGATGGCGTACGCCTGGCCCGGCAATATCCGTCAACTGGAAAACGCCGTGGAACGGGCGCTGGCGCTGGGCCGCGACCGCACGCAGATCGGCATCCGCGATCTCCCACCGGAGCTGCAGGACAGTCCGGCCGCCGATCAGGCGGACACGGTGGCGCTGCCCGCGGGCGGGCTCGACATGCCGGCGTATGTCGCCAACGTGGAACGGCAGTTGATCCGGCAGGCGCTGAACGAAACGGGCGGGAATCGCCAACGCGCCGCGCAGTTGCTGGGGCTCAAGCGGACGACGCTGGTGGAGAAGGCGCGGCGGCTCCTGCCATCCTAGCCCGAGTTTACCAGTCAAAAATATAAACTATTGTAAATAGGCAGCTTACGCCGACAGGAATACTCGAGTGGCACTACAAACCTGCGCAAACCGGTGAGCTGGGTTGGTCAGATGAGCGTTTTGCGGACGCCCCCGGGGTGCGGGTCGACGCCGAGCGCGTCGTAGATGTCCCGCTGCTCGGGTTCGGGTTGCGTGGCCGTTCGCACGTGCAGCGTGCGTCCGTCGGGGCGCCGGAAGGTGGCGGTGACGCGCTGCTGGCCGTCCAGGATGCGGCGCAACGTGGTCCAACTGGCGGGGTTGCCGTGCCCGCGCAGTCGGGTGCGGATGACCTGTACGAGTTGGTAGGCGATGACGGTGATGAACAGGTGGCCGTCGGCCCGCCGCGGCTTGTGGTGGTAGATGGGGCGCAGGCCGAGTTCGGCCTTAAGCGAGCGGAAGACGGCCTCCACGTCCGTGAGGGTGGTGTAGGTGCGCCACAGGGCGTCTTCGTCCCAGTCGGTCTCGCTGCTGCGCAGGCAGTAGACCCCCGGATGGGTGGCCATCGAGCCGTCCCGGGGACGGCGGGTCCAGGTGACGGCGACCGCCTTTTCGCCGGTCTCGTCGGCGGTGACCCCGATCTGGTAGTGGGCGGCGACGCGGGAATGCTTCGTCTTCAATCGCCCGATGCGCTGCCACACCTGGTCGAGCCGTTTGTGGGTGCGGGGGCGCGCCAGCCCCTCGTGGAGCTGGGTCAGGGCGGTCTCGAAGCGGGTGGCGAAACGCTCGACGATGCCTCGTTCCTTCTCGGCCCGCGCCTCGGAGTAGCAGTACAGGCGCACCTCGTCGGGGTCGGTCGAGACCACCTTGTGCAGGTGCACGGTCTGGTTGGACTGGGTTTGGAGCGATACGGCGGCCTCGGCGTCGAACTGACGGTGCGGTTCGCGGCTGACGACCAGATAGCGGTAGTCGTGCTCACGCAACCACTGCACGCAGGCCGCGGTGGCGACGCCGCGGTCCATGACCACGAGGGCGCCGGGTGGCGCCTCCAGCGCCTCGAGCATGTCGGCCAGCGTGCGCTGTTCGCGGACGTTGCCGGCGAAGACCTTGGAACGGCGCACGAAGCCGCTGGCGTCGAGCATCAGGCCCAGGGTCAGCAGCGGACAGTCGCTGCGCTTCTCCTTCGAGTGCCCGCGCTGCGCCTGCGGCTGCTCGCTCGCCTCGCCCTCGAAGTAGGTGTTGGTCAGGTCGTAGAGGGTCACCGTCGGCTGGCGGTCGAACAGCCCCATCGCGCGGTCGAACAGATGCGCCTCGATCGCCTCGCGATGCTTCACCAGCGCGTCCGAGGCGCGGTAGAGCTGCATCGCGCCGACGGTCTCGAAGTCGACGCCGAGCAACTCGCCGAGGCCGCTGCGCGCTTGCAGCCAGCGGTGCGTCGCGCGCTCCGAGGCGGGCTGGGCGAGACGCCCGACAATGACGCCGGCCGCCGCCGCGCGCAGGGCGCCGTTGACGCCCAACTCGGCGAGCAGGGCCGGCAGGCCCAATTGCTCCAGCGCCCACAGGCCGAGTTGCTCGACCCCGACGCTGCGGGGACGGACCAGACGCAGCGAGTCGACATCGACCCGTTGCACGTCGGTCGGTTCGGCGGCCGTCCCGTCCCGCGGTGCGCCGCGAGCGAGCAATTGCGCGGCGATGCGCTGCGCCTCGTGCTCGACGGCGGGCGGGCCATCGGCGATCAGGGGCGCCTGGCCGGTCAAGATGTCGTCGATGCGAGCGCACAACGGCGGCCATTGGGCCTGGGGGATGTCGAAGTGGCGCCCGAGATTGAGCAGGGTGCGCTGCCGGACGGTGTTTCCGACGCGCTCGGAGTGCACGAGGCGATGGGAGAAGTAGGGTTTTCCGTCCTGGGTCCGCCGGGTTTGGGTGCGCCGAATGAACACGCTACCCACGATAGCGGGCGCGGCGGCCGGAGTCAACCCATCCTATACGATTATGGCACTACATCGCGTACCGTCAAAACCCGTTCCTTTAGAATCAACAACTTACAGACATGGCAATCCCGAAATACAGCCAAAATCGGCAAAATGGCCGGTCAACTCGGTAAACTTGGGCTAGGAGCCTGCGCCGCAGCTCGATCCCGACCGCGGGGACGCGTATCCGGTGCGTGCGGAACAGACCTCGGGGCCGATTACGTGAACAACCCCAGCGGTTCGAACGACCCCTTGAGAATGGACGGCGCGTCCTTGGAGCCGAGCCACTGCTCGATGAGCGTCGCGTAGACGCGACGGAAATCGGTGGTCATCTTCAAGTTGCCGTCGTCCAGGTCGGTCAGGCTCGGGTGACGCCCATACAGCCCACCCTGGACGCCGTTGCCGATGACGAACATCGGGGTCGCCGTGCCGTGGTCGGTGCCGAGACTGGCGTTCTCTTCGACCCGCCGGCCGAACTCGGTGAACATCATGATCGCCACATCGTCGGCCCGGCCGATTCGCTTCAGATCCTCGACGAATCCCCGAACGGCGTCGGCGGTGTAGGCCAGCAGCCGAGCATGGGGATCAGCCTGGTGGACGTGGGTGTCGAACGAGTTTCCCTGATAGCTGACGTAATACAACCGCGTCGGCATCTCGGCGTTGATGAGCGCCGCGACCCGCCGGAGTTGCGGCGACAGTCCGCCGATGCCATAGTCGATTGGCGTGCTGTAGCCGGCCGCCGCCTCGCGCACGAACTCTGAACTCTGCACGGCGTTGGTGGCGGTCGCCGCGAGGAACTCGAGCGTGGGATTCTCGGGCGCGCCCGGCATCAGCTTGTCGATGGCCTGCTTTTCGGCGTCCGAGCCTACGCGGCGGAAGCTGCGTGGATCGTTGAAGACCAGCGGCTGATGATGACGGGCGCGCACGGCCGGCGACTGCCGGGTTCCGATGTTCACGATGCGGTTGCCCTGCGCATCGTGATCGTAGACGCCGTCGGCGAGACGACCCAGCCAACCCAGCGGCTCACCGCCGTTTGGGACGCCGGTGTGCCAGAAGCCCATCGAGGAGAAATGGGACAGGCTGGGGTTCTCATAGCCGCACCCGTGCACGACCCCCATCAGGCCATCCTTGTACAGACGCTCGAACCCGACCAGCGACGGGTGGAATCCGAACCCGTCCTCGATCGGGATCACGTCCGACGCCGGAATGCCGAGGTTGGGTCGCACCCGGTAGTACTCGTCGTCGCCGAACGGGACGACGGTGTTCAGTCCATCATTGCCGCCCGACAACTCGACGACGACAAGGATGCGTTCCGGATGCACCTCCATGCTGGTGCCGGCCAGGGCGTGGGTAGTCAGCGCCTGGGCGGTGCGACTCAGCAGCATCGGCAGCCCCGCGGTGACACCGATGCCATACATCCCCTTCCGCAGAAAGTCGCGCCGCGAACACCCGCATCCGTTCAAGTGGCGAATAGTCATGTCGTCCTCTTCCTGCATCCCTGCCTGACAGGTAGCCTCGCCGTCACGCCAGTTGATATTCCGGCGCACTCAACACCAGATACAGCACCGAACGCAGCCCCAACTCGACCTGCGGTCCTGCCTCCGGCGGCAGCCGGTCGGCGCCAAGGTCCTCGCGCAAGCGCTCGACGAGCACCGCGCGCGCATCCGGGTTCAGCGGCACCCGGAGGAACCGCCGGATGAAGTGGTCGACGACCTCGTCGACCGTCCACGCCCCCGCCTCCTGCAGCATGCTGGCGAGATCGAGATTGGCGGTGTGGCGGGGCACGAGATTGAGCCGCTCGTACGCCATGACGTACCCCATGTAGCCGCCATACCGCGTGTTGTAGTCTTCGTCCCGGTCAGCGAGCAGGCTCGATTCGGCGTCCCCTTCCTGGGTCGCCGCGGTGATGTTCATGCCTCGGTCGATCCGTTGACCGACCCGCGCATAGATCCCGGGCAACGCGCGATCCGGCGCCCAGAACCCGTCGGTATCAGGCAACAACACGTCACGAAACAGGTTGCCACGTTCGAGCAGCAGCGCCGGGGTGATCCAGGTGCGTCCACCGGCCCATCCGGCCACGTTCGGCGGATTGAACAAGGTCTGCCCGAGCGAGGCGGTCAGGCGGCCGAAGTCTGGAATCGTCGGGAGCCGGGTGAGCCCCAGCTTGCGGTAGGTGGAGACGACCAGGTGCACCGGGCTCTTGACCTGGGTGGCGTAGGAGGCGGGGCTGTAGAAGTCTCTCGACAAGAACATCCGGCGCAACAGCGGCCGCAGTTCATACCCGCCGCGCCGCAAGGCGGCCGCGTGCTCGGACAGGGTCGCGGCGTCGATCTCTTCGCGGACGAAGAACCGGTACAGTTTCGCCGTGATGAACTCGGCGGTCACCGGCTCGGCAAGAATGATGTCGATGATGTCGTCGCCGTTGAACGCCCCGGTGCGCCCGAGGAACGTCTTCTCGCCGTCATCGTGGGTCGCGGCGTCGAACCGGAACTCGAGCACATCGTTGGTCCACCCGGTAAACGCCCGCGACGCCTCGCGAATGTCCTGCTCGGTGTAGTTGCCCACGCCCATCGTGAACAGCTCGAGCAGCTCACGGCCGAAGTTCTCGTTCGGATGCCCCTTCCGGTTCTCGCCGTTGTCCAGATACACGAGCATCGCCGGGTCGGTCAGAATCCCGACCAGCAGGTCGCGGAAGCTGCCCGCGGCGTTGGCGCGCAGCATTTCGTTCTGCTGCCACATCATCCGCGTGTCGCGGACCTTGGTGTTGCCGGTCGCGAAATGTCCGTGCCAGAACAGCGTCAGTTTCTCTTCGAGCGGCCGGCGGGTCACGAGCATCCGCTCGGCGAACCAGAGCGTCAGCCGCTGCGTCTCGATGGCATTCGAGCGCAGCCCGTAGAAGAACTTGTTGACCACCGGCTGCAGGCGCCGCGACTCTCCGGCGGGCAGAGCGGCCACCCCCATCGAGGACCCCGTTTCACGTGCGATGCGAACCGCCTCGGCACGACTCTTGGGGAACGGGTCCATGCCGGGGTCCCAGATGGGCGAGGCATCGAAGGCCGGCGTCTCGGAATTGTCGATGCGGGTGAAATTGACGAGCTCGCCGACCGCCGCCTCGGGGGTCATCGCCGCCAGCCGCTCGATCTCGGCGGGCGTGCCGCCGAACCCGGCGCGTTCCAGCAGGTGGGCCGCCTTGTCGTAGTCCCAGTCGGACGCACCGATGGGAGTCAGGTCGTCGACCCAGCGCGCCGGCCCGGCGCCGGCCGCGATCACGGCCGCGGTCGCGACGGCGGCGAGGACCGCGCCGCCGAGCAGCCATGACAACGGTCTGAACGCCGCCTGACACCAGCAGACGGAATCAGGCGCGCCCGGATCGAAAACGCTGCGGGTGCTGTTCATCGGCGACCTCCGGTTCGGAACCGTGAGAGACAAATATCTATCATATCAGCCTGTGGCAAACGCCCCGCGGACTTCGCCGCGTCAGCGAGCGTTCGGCGGCACCGTCAGCGGGACGGACGGCGCCACGGCGCCGTCCACCTGAAAGAAGTCACGGATGATCGCCCGCAACGCATCGATCGAACCGGCGTGGTTGATCTCGATTCGCAGTCGCGAACCGTTGTCGAACCCCTTCGTGTACCAGGACCCAAGGGCACGGAGCTTGTTGATCACCCAGCGTTCCCGCCTGGCCGCGCTCCGCCGCGCCGGCCCCGAGACTGGCGCGGACGTCGCCCGGTGTCTGAACCCCTTCGCCTCTGCCGTCCCTTCGGTGAGCAGCAGGTCGATGTAGGTCAGCAGGAACGCACCGCGGTCGGCGGCCTCCACCGCGTCCGCCGCATCTCCACGGATCAGCCGCTCGGCCTGCTCGAAGATCCAGGGATTGCGCAGCGCGCCCCGGCCCACCAGCACCCCGGCCACCGCCGTCTCGCGCAACCGCCCGACCAGATCCTCGGGGGCCACGCAGTCGCCGCTGCCGAAGACCGGAATCGACACGCATCGCGCGACTTCGTCGATGAGATTCCAGTCCGAGCGGCCGGAATACGACTGTTTCGCCGTGCGCCCGTGCACCGCCACCGCCGCCGCGCCGGCCTGTTCCATCATCCCGGCGACGGCCGGGGCGTTGATATGGTCCTCGTCCCACCCGGCGCGCATCTTGACAGTGACCGGAATCGACACCGCGGCCGTCATCGCCGCCACGACCGACGCCGCATGCTCGGGTGTCCGCATCAGCGAGCATCCGGCCTGATGCTTGGCGATCTTGGGCACGGGACACCCCATGTTCACGTCAACGACGTCGGCGCCCAGCCCCTCGACGATCTGGGCGGCCTCGGCCATCGTGGCCCGATCGCCGCCGAAAATCTGAATCGATACCGGACGTTCCTCCTCGGTGTATTCGGCGTACTCGAGCGTCCGGTCGATGCCGCGCACGAGCCCTGCCGAGCTGACCATCTCGGTTACGACCAGGCCGCATCCGCCGCGCCGCTTGACCAGCCGGCGGAAGGCGGTGTCGGTCATGCCCGCCATCGGCGCGAGCGCGTATGGCGAATCGAGCGTCACGGCGCCGATTTTGACTGACATGTCGCTCATGAGATGCCGCGGTGATGCCCGGGTTGCACCCGGGCCTAGAACGCCTTGACGTCGGCGGCGTCGACCTCTACCGAGACCGCCTGGCCGATCAGGTCGACCGACAGCACGAGCCGGGCGTGCGATCCCTTGCGCACGAGGCGGCCGATTACCCCACGCAACGGGCCATGCACCACCTCGACCATCGTGCCGACATGGATGAGGGGACAGGCGTCGTATTGCAGATCGGTGTCGACGAGACGCCGGATACCTTCGATTTCGAGGGGCGCGATTGGCGCCGGCTCACCGTCGAACGACACGATGTTGACCACACCGGCGCAACGGAGAATCTCCATGCGGCTGGCAGCATCGAACCGTGCGAAACAATACCCGGGGAACAACGGCCACGCGATCTTCTTACGTCGGTCCTTCCAGTGGCTCCAGCGGGTGATGGTCGGAAGAAAGGTCTCGACCTGTCTGCGCTCGAGCTGCCGTCGCACAACCTGCTCATGACGGGAACGGGTCCAGAGCGCAAACCAGGGCGCCGATTCGATCGCTGGAGCGCGGTCCCCGGGCAGGGACACGTCAGCGAGATCCGGTGACAGAACCATCTGGCGCGTTGCTACAGTCCCAAGCTGGCCGCGCGATTCGCCAAGTGCTGATCATAGACCTCCTTCAAGACCTGGTCTTTCCACTCGATGATCGCTTGTTCCCGCAGTTCCACGAGGTATTCCTCCAGCGCAACCTGCCGCCGACTCTCGAAGACCGAGTCGATGATCTCGGTACGAACCTCGTCGAAGGGGGTCGGTTCCAGCGCGGTCCGGGACGCCAGTTGCAACATGTAATACCCCGCGGTGGTACGCTCGATCGCGCCGACCTCGCCGACCTCGAGTCCCTCGATGCGAGCTCTTACGTTGTCGGCCAGATCGCCAATCTCAATCGGCCCGATCAGACCCCCGTTGGTCTTGGATACGGCATCGGAGACCTCGGCGGCCAATGCCGCGACATCTTCGCCGGCGGTGGCGCGCGCGTGCACCGCCTCGGCCCTGACGCGGGCCGATTCATCGCTGGCGGCGCCAATCTCGGCGCCCTCCGGCACCGCGATCAGAATCTCGCGCAATGTGACCGTCACCGGCGGGATGAATTCGTCGATATTCGCTTCGTAGTATTCCTGGGCTTCGTAGTCGTTCATGGAGATGCGCCGGTCCACCTCCACCGACCGGACGTTGCCGACCAGCATCTGCTGTTCGAGGGTCTCTCGCAGGTCAGCCATCGTCATCCCCTCGGCAGCGAGACCGGCGACAAGCCCTTCGTCATCGACGTTGTTATCGACCTTGAGGCTCTCGACGACTTCATCGAACTGTTCGTCGGTCAATTCGTAGCCCATCTCGCGGCCGCGTTGGAGCAGCAGCATGTTGTCGACAATATTGGCGACGAGCTCGGGCGTCAGTTGTTGGACGAGCCGTCGCAGTTCGGCTTCGGTCTGCGGCAACGCCCGGCCCCGCAACGCGCCCACCTGCGCCTCTTCGAGATCGGTCTGGGTCACGATTTCGCCGTTCACGATCACCAGAACTCGCTCCAGGACGAGCGCGCCGGGCGTATTCGAGGTGAGCGACCGCGATGGCGGCGATGGCGGCGTCGGCGGCTGGGCGGCCAGGGCCACGCCCAACCCCAGGACGGCGGCGGCGACCGTGATCGGCAGTCTCGTTCGTATGCGCATCAATCCCCTCATCTCACGATTCTATCGCGTCCAATCCGCGCAATTCCAGGAGCAGGTCGCCGACCCGCGCCAGCACTTCGCCAGATCCCTTCCGGTTCCGCTCTGCCCGCTGGTAGTCGACCCTGGAGAACCCCCCGCGAACCTTGTCGTCACGAGCGCGGTCGGTCCACCAGGACACCTGTCCCGACCCGCCCGTCCGGCGGTCACGGAGATCGACCGTGAGCATCGATGGCGGCTTCAGCAGCAGATCCCGCCGGCGTTCGACGAACCGCATGAGGCGCACCGGTTCCACGTTGGTGGTGGGCCTGAACTTGAAGACGATCAAATGTGCGTCCCGGTCGATGCTTTCGACGCCAAGCTGGTCCGCCAGCACGCGGATTCGGCCATAGTCGACCAGCGTGGCGATCGAGGCCGGGATCGGTCCGTATCGATCGCCAACCTCGTCGAGCAACGCGGTCAGATCGGACTCGACGCGCGCCCCCGCCACGCGGCGGTACACCGCGAGCCGCTGATTCGAATCCGGAATGTAGCGCTCCTCGATCTTGAGGTCGACGTTCAGATTCACCGCCGCGCGCAACTCGTCCTCGATCTCCTCGCCCTTGAGTTCACGCACGGTCTGGTCGAGCAGCTTGACATACAGATCGAACCCCACCGACTCGATTTGCCCGCTTTGCTCACCGCCCAGCAGATTGCCCGCGCCCCGGATCTCGAGGTCGAGGGCCGCGATGCGAAACCCGCTGCCGAGGTCGCTGAACTCACGTATCGCCGACAGCCGCTGGCGGGCGACCGGCGGCAGTGTCGCCTCGGGCGGCACCAGCAGATAGGCATAGGCAGGACGATCCGAACGTCCGACCCGCCCCCGCAATTGATACAACTGCGCCAATCCGAACCGTTCCGCATGATTCACGACGATGGTGTTGGCGTTCGGGATGTCGAGACCGTTCTCGATGATGGTCGTGGCCAGGAGCACGTCGTATTTGCGCTGCACGAAGTCGACCATGCAGCGCTCGAGCTCGCCCTCCCGCATCTGACCATGCGCCACGGCGACCCGCGCCTCGGGCACCAGCCGCGTCAGCAGCTCGCCCATCGCGTAGATGGAGGTCACGCGGCTGTGCAGGAAGTACACCTGTCCGCCGCGTTCGAGTTCGGTGCGGATGGCCCTGGCGATGACCTGGTGATCGAAGCGCACGACGTTGGTCTGGATGGCTTGGCGATCCTTGGGCGGAGTCTCGATGATCGACATGTCCCGGATCCCCACCAGCGACATGTTCAGGGTGCGGGGAATCGGGGTGGCGGTCATGGTGAGCACATCCACCCGGTGCCGCATCTGTTTGATGCGCTCCTTGTGGGCCACCCCGAACCGCTGTTCCTCGTCGACGACCAGCAACCCCAGATCGCGGAACAGGACATCCTTCGACAGCAGCCGATGCGTGCCCACGATGATGTCGAGTCTGCCGCTGGCCAGGTCTTTCAGCGTCTGCGTCTGTTCGGCGCGAGCGCGAAACCGACTGACCAGATCAACTCGCACCGGAAACGCCGCGAAGCGGTCGGTCAGGGTCTTGAAGTGCTGAAAGGCGAGCACCGTGGTCGGCGCCAGGATCCCTACCTGCTTGCTGTCCATGACCGCCTTGAACGCAGCGCGCATCGCCACTTCCGTCTTGCCGTACCCGACGTCGCCGCACAACAGGCGGTCCATCGGCGTGGACGCCTCCATGTCCCGTCGGATGTCGGCAATGGCCGTCTGCTGGTCGGCGGTGAGCTCGTATTCGAACGCGTCGTCGAATTCGCGGTGCCAGTGCGTGTCGGTGCTGAAGGCATGACCGGCAACCGCCCGGCGTGCGGCGTACAGCTTCAGCAGCGCCTCGGCCATGTCGCGCATCGCCTTGCGCACCCTGGTCTTCGTTTTCGCCCAGGTGGCGCCGCCGAGGCGGTTGAGCGTCGCCTTCGTCGACCCGGTGTACTTCTGCAACAGGTCCAGTTGCTGCACCGGCACGAACAGCTTGTCCTGTCCGGCATAGCGAAGTTCCATGAACTCCTGCTGTTCGAGCCCGACGGGAATCTGTTTCAGGCCGACGAACATCGCGACCCCGTGATCGACGTGCACGACGTGGTCGCCCACCTTCAGGTCACGGAAATCCGACAGGAACGACCGGGCCGGCCCGGCCCGCCGTTCCCGCACCCGGCGCTCTTCGTCGAAGACGTCCGGCTCGGCGAAGATCTGCAACCCGGCGTCCAACAACCGGAAGCCGCGGGACAACTGTCCCGTTGCCACCAGCAGCGCGGCGCCGTGGATTTCGGAGGCCTGATCGATCGAGAGCGCCCTCAGGTCGTAGTCGGCCAGCAACTCGATGACCCGCTCGGCCCGGCCGGGTGTGCCGGCCACGAGCAGCGTGGTATCGCCGCGCTCGCGGCCGCGGGAGATCTCGGCCGCCCAGTCACCCACCCGCCCATGGAATTCCATGACCGGCTGGCAGGCCACATGCCGGACCGTCGCAGTGGTGTCCTGGTCTTCCCAGAGCTGTTCCAGACGGATCGCGGACTCGAGCCACGCGTCGAGCATGGACGTGTCGACGAACAGTGCGTCCGGGGGCAGCGCCGCGTCGCCGCGCGCCCCGGCGTCGGCGAACCCGGCCGCCGCTTGCGACCTCCGGGTCTCGATGGCGTGCCTCGATTCGTCCGCCTCGGAGAGATACACCCTGATTCCCGATCGATGCGTCAGATAGTCGGCGAACCAGGCCGACCGGTCCGGCGCGTCATCGTTGGCCACCGGATCTGTGTCGAACAGCTCGCGCAACGGCAGGATGTCGGCCCGGTCGAGCGACTCCGTGGACCGTTGCGTGGCCGGATCGAACCGGCGCAGCGATTCGAGGCTGTCGGCCGCGAATTCGGCGCGGATCGGCTGATCGTCGCCCGCCGGAAAGAAATCGACCACGCCGCCCCGGATGCAGAACTCGCCGTGGGACTCCACCGGGTCTGCCGGCGTGTACCCCGCGTCTGCGAGATGGTCGCCGATGTCGGGCGGTTCGATCAGTTCACCGACCGTGAGGCTGCCGCCGGCGGCGAGGACGCGTGCGGGGCGGCTGAGCCGCGGCAACAGGGCAGCGGCTGAGGCCACCACCACCCGCGCCGCACCGGCGCCCAGGGCGTGGAGCGCCCGGCCGCGGGCGGCGGCGATGTCGAAATGCGGCGCGAGTCCGCGGTAGGGGTCGACTTCGTGGGACGGGAACGGCAGCACCCGGCCGCGCAGTTCATGCTCGGACAGCCCCGCCAACCCGCGCAGAAAAAAACGAGTGTCGGCGACCGTCTGCTCGACCGCGCCGTCATTGGGTACGATGACAACCACCGCACTTTCGGTGGCCGCGGCGGCGACCGCCAGGCACTTTGCCGGCGCCGTCAGACCCGAGAGTGCACGTGCCGCGCCACCAAGGCCGGCCCCGGCAGCGGACGTCTTGAGCAGCGCCTGCAGCGTCAGCGAGGTGGTGGTCACTGGAAACATCCGATCGGCGATCGGAATCATGCCCCGGACCGGGTCGATCGGCTCAGTCGGCATCGGTGTCAGGGGGCGCCACCGGTTCCGTCTCGCCGGCCGCGTGGTCCGCCGCCGCGTGCGCCGCGCCCGCCGGCACATCCTGGAAACGCACGTTGTCGGAAAAACTCCACCGATGGCGGGGGCGGTAGATGCCCGCATCCTTCGTGTTCGACTTGACGCGGAAGGTGTAGAGCAGGCGGTGATAGTCGTACGAGAACCCGTCCCGCTTGTGTACGGCGACATCCAGCTTGTAGGTGCCCGCGACCAGATCGAGCCGCTCGATCACGAAGGCCACCTCGGCGTCACCCTCGAGTGATTCGGACGTCATCTCCTCGATGTCGGTGTTGGTGCCGTAGCAGCACACCCCGTCGGCACTGAAGATACTGACGCCGAACGCAAAGTCGTCCACTTTCTGGAGGGCGCGAACCTGCATCCGAATCGTCATGCGCTCGCCGGTATGGAAGACCTGGACCGGGCCCTGGTCGCCCGCGAGGGCGACCGTCTCGATCTGCACGGCGCCCGAACCCCAGCGCCCTTCCTTCGCGGTAAACATGTCGGCCGGCGGCGTGCCATCGTCCTCCGGCGCCGGTTCCGGTTCCGGTTCCGGTTCCGGTTCTGGATCTGGATCAGGTTCCGGCTCCGGCTCCGGCTCCGGCTCCGGTGGCGGCTCCGGCTCCGGTGGCGGCTCCGGTGGCGGCTCCGGCGGCGGCTGCGGTTCCGGCTGCGGTTCCGGGTCGTCAGGCTGGTCATCCGGCGCCAGCGTGCTCAGTGTGTGTTGCGCCTTTGCATCCTGGGCCGCCAGCAACTGGTTCTCGGCCCGCTCGATATCCGCCAGATACGTCTGCACCACACGTTTCGGATCGCCCGTCGTACGGTTCCGGCCCGCCTCGAGCCAGAGCGCCTCATCGCAGAAGCGCTCGACCAACGACAATCCGTGGGTGACGAGCAGAATTGTCTTGCCGCGCCGTTTGAACTCGGCGAACTTGTCGAGACACTTCAGACTGAACCCTTCGTCGCCGACGGCCAGCACCTCGTCCACGAGCAGGATGTCCGGGTCGACATTGATGGCGACCGCGAACCCGAGGCGCACGTACATGCCGGAAGAATAGGTCTTGACCGGGGCGTCGATGAAATCTTCGAGCTCGGCGAACTCCACGATCTCATCGAAGCGGCGCACAATCTCGCGCCGCGACAACCCCAGCATGATGCCGTTGATGAAGACATTCTCCCGGCCGGAGATCTCGGGATGGAACCCGGCCCCCAGCTCGATCAGCGCCGACACCCGGCCCGCGACGCGCACGGTCCCGCTGGTCGGCTTGGTGATGCCGGCGACCAGTTTCAGCAGGGTGCTCTTGCCGGAACCGTTGCGCCCGATGACGCCATAGGACGCGCCTTCTCGAATCGTGACGGAGATGTCGTTCAAGGCGCGGAACGACTCTTCGGGCCGCAGGTTCCTGGCCAGGCTGCCGGTCAGCAGGGCGCTCTTCAACGTCGCGAATTGCCGCGAGCGGGTATGCCGCCGGTAGACCTTCGTGACGTGGTCGATGTCAATCGCGGGCATGACGTCTCTGCACAGGTTTCGTTGAAACCGGACCTACACTTCTTCGGCGAACGAGTCCCGCAGCCGGTCGAACAGGGCGTAGCCGAGGAAGAACAGCACTACACCGGCCAGCGCCAGGGCGATCAACCACTTCCAGTGCCCGACCGGGCCCTCATAGAACAGAATCTCCTGATAGGAGATCGCGAGATGTGCGAACGGGTTGAGGTCCATGTAGAACTTGCCGCGCTCTGGCACGGCCGACATCGGATAGATGATCGGTGTCGCGAAGAACCACAGGGTGAGCAGGTTGGCCAGCAGATCCTTGATGTCGCGGAAGTGCACCGTCAAGGCCGACAGCACCATCGCGAATCCCAGGGTCAGGATGAACTGCACGATGACCACGAACGGAAACCAGGCCAACTCCGCCAGCCGCAACGGGACCGCGTGAAACACCAGGAATCCGACCAGGATCGGGAGACCGAGGAGAAAGTGCACCATGTTCGAGATCACGGCCACCATGGGGAGAATCTCGGCCGGAAACATGACCTTTTTGATCAGGTTGCCGTTCACGATCAGCACGTTGGCGCCATCTGAGAGCGACGACGAGAACCAGGTCCAGGGCAGCAGCCCGCAAAAGAGGAATACGGCGTATGGCTCGATCTCGACGAGCTGGCCGCGGGGAATGACGATCGTGAACACGAACGAGTAGACCAGCAGCAGCAGCAGCGGATTGATGAAGGACCAGAAGAACCCGAGCACCGACCCCCGATAGCGGGCCTTGAGTTCGCGAGCGACGAGAGCCTGGACAAGGCCGCGATAGCGGAACAGACGCCGCAGATTAAGAAACATTGACCTCGATCACGACCGCGGTCACGTTGTCGGGTCCGCCGCCGTCGTTGGCGCCCTGGATCAGAGCCTGGCAGAGGCTGTCCAGGTCTGACTCGCGGCGGAGGATGTCGCCGATCTGCTCGGCACCGAGAACCGCGGTGACGCCATCGGAACAGAGAAGCAGCCGGTCGTTGGGCTCCACAGGCACCTCCTGCAACTCGACGTCGAGGTCGTTCGACCCGGAGATCGCGCGGGTGACGATATTGCGCCAGGGGTGCTCCCGTGCGGCAGCCTCACTCAGCGCGCCGGCGCGGATCTGCTCTTCCACCCACGAGTGGTCGCGGGTCAACCGCTCGAGCTCGCCATCGTGCATCCGATAGATCCGGCTGTCGCCGACATGTGCGAGCGTCGCGACGTCATCTGAGATCAGCACCGCGACCGCCGTCGTCGCCATGCCGCGCAACTCGGCCGACGAGGCGATCTGCGCCGCCAGCCGGCGGTTCCCCATGTAGAAGCCGGCGTGCAACCGATTGGCGTTGAGACTCTGGTTCGGATCGAACGGGATCGGCCATGTCTGGTCCGGCGAGACGCTGACCGTGGCCTCGACGAAGACCTCGATGCCTTCGATCGTCGACTGCGAGGCAACCTCGCCCGCGGCATGGCCGCCCATGCCGTCGGCCACCACGAACAACCCGAGATCCTCTCGCACCGCGAGGCTGTCTTCGTTGATCGCCCGACGGAGGCCTTTGTCCGTGGCCGACGCAGAGGAAACGCGCATGGCTCGTGTTGCGGTGAGGGGTCAGGTGAAGACCCGTGAGCGTCCAGCGCTCACGCTAGCTTCGGGTTCTGGCTCTCGACGCCACCCGCAGCCTGACCATCGATTTCAGCATGGCGATTCGGGCCCGCTCGAGGTCCATGTCGAGCACCGACGTGTCGAGTCGATTCCTGGCCCGCTTCACCGACGCCTCGGCGCGTGTGACATCGATGTCCTCGGCCGATTCGGCGATTTCCGCCAGAATCGTGACGTGATCGGGCTTGATCTCGGCAAACCCGAACGACACGGACACGTACGAGATCTCCTGGCCCTGACGATACCAGAGCTCGCCGACCTGCAAGGCCGCCAACAGTGGCGTATGGCCCGGCAGCACGCCGAACGCTCCGTCGGCGCCAGGGATCTGCACTTCGTCGACCCGTACGCTGACGACCGCGCGCTCGGGTGTGACAATCTCCAGGGTCAGGTGTTCCGGCAGCGGCATGTCTGAACTCGTTCACGTCAAGCGTCGCGCGTCCCGGCCGGGGCTCAGGCCGCCTGACTCTTCATCTTGTCGGCCTTTTCGATCGCTTCTTCGATGCTCCCGACCAGATAGAACGCCTGCTCGGGAAGCGCATCGTGCTTGCCCTCGACGATCTCCTTGAACCCGCGAATCGTATCGGCAATCGACACATACTTGCCGTCGAGCCCGGTGAACTGCTCGGCCACGAAGAACGGTTGCGACAGGAACCGCTCCATACGCCGCGCCCGCGCCACCGCGAGCTTGTCTTCTTCCGAGAGTTCATCGACACCGAGAATCGCGATGATGTCCTGCAGGTCCTTGTAGCGCTGAAGCACCTGTTTGACGTCGCGGGCGACGTTGTAGTGCTCGTCCCCGATGATGTTCGGGTCGAGAATGTTCGAGGTCGAGGCCAACGGGTCGACTGCCGGGTAGATACCCTTCTCGACGATGGCCCGAGACAGGTTGGTCGTGGCGTCGAGGTGCGCGAAGGTGGTGGCCGGCGCCGGGTCCGTGTAGTCGTCAGCCGGCACGTAGATCGCCTGCACCGACGTAATCGATCCTTTGTTGGTCGACGTGATGCGCTCCTGCATGGCGCCCATCTCGCTGGCCAGGGTCGGCTGGTAGCCGACGGCGGAGGGCATCCGGCCGAGCAACGCCGAGACTTCGGAGCCGGCCTGGGTAAAGCGAAAGATGTTGTCGATGAAGAGCAGCACGTCCTTGCCCTCGGCATCGCGAAAATACTCGGCCACCGTGAGCGCGCTCAACCCGACGCGTTGCCGGGCGCCAGGCGGCTCGGTCATCTGACCGTAGATCAACGCGGCGCGTGATTTCTCGCGGTCCTCGATGTTGACGACACCGCTCTCCTGCATCTCGAGCCACAGATCGTTGCCCTCGCGGGTCCGTTCGCCGACGCCGCCGAACACCGACACGCCCCCGTGCTTGAGCGCGATGTTGTTGATGAGTTCCATGATGAGCACGGTCTTGCCCACGCCCGCGCCGCCAAAGAGCCCGATCTTGCCGCCGCGCAGATACGGCTCGAGCAGGTCGATGACCTTGATGCCGGTCTCGAACATCTCCTGGTCGGTGGATTGATCGACCAGCGTGGGCGCCGGCCGGTGAATCGGCCAGCGTTCCGCGGTCACGACCGGCCGATCAGGGAAGTCGACCGGTTCACCGAGCACGTTGAGCACGCGGCCCAGCACCTCTGGCCCGACCGGCATCTGGATCGGGTGGCCGAGATCGACCGCCTCGACGCCACGCTGCATCCCATCGGTCGGCTTCATTGCGACGGCGCGGACGCGTTTCTCGCCAAGATGTTGTGCGACCTCGGCGATGACGTCGATGTCGACGCCGCTCGCGTTCGACTTGACGTGCAACGCATTGTAGATGGGGGGCAGATGTCCTTCGAACACGACGTCGATGACGGGTCCGATGATCTGCACGACCTTGCCGACTTTCCGTTCCGCCGCAGCTTCATTCACCATTACTCGACGCGTCCTTCCGACCTCTGACGGCTCAAGCCGTTCTCCTGATTTGGCGGCATCGTACCCGTTGTCACGCGGCTAGAGCGCCTCGGCGCCCGACACGATCTCGATGATTTCTCCGGTAATCTTCGCCTGCCGCACCTTGTTCATATGGAGCGTCAGGTCCTCGATCATGTCGGTCGCGTTGTTCGTGGCGGCATCCATCGCCGTGAGCCGGGCGGCATGCTCGGCCGCGGCCGACTCGAGCAGCGCACGGAAGAACTGGATGTCGACGTGGCGCGGGATCAAGGTGTCGAAGATGGCCGCCGGGTGTGGCTCGAACAGGTAATCCGGTAGCGCCGGATCGCCGGTGTCCGACGTGTCGAGCGGCTTGATCGGCAGCACCTGATCGACGACGACCTGCTGCTGGAGCACGTTCTTGAACTCGTTGTACACGAGCTGCACCGAGTCGACCTCGCCGGCGGTGAACGCCGCGATCGCTTCCCGGGCAATTGCCTGCGCGTGACCGTAATCGAGCGTCGTGAAGATGTTCACCAGCTCGAAACGAATGTCGAAACCGCGTTTCCCGAAAAAGTCACGGCCCTTGCGGCCCACCAGACCAAGCGATATCGCCTGGCTGTCGCCGCTGGTGATGACCTCGCCCGCTTCCTTGATGATGTTCGTGTTGAAGCTGCCGCAGAGCCCCTTGTCGGCGGTCACGACGATCAGGAGTGTCGGACGATGCGGGGCGTCGGGTTCGGGCCGGGTCAGGAGCGGATGGGCGTTGGTGTCGACATGGGCCGCCAGACCGCCCAGCACCCGCAGCATCTGCTCGGCGAATGGGCGCGCACCGATTATCCGGTCCTGCGCTTTGCGGAGCCGCGACGCTGCGACCGCTTTCATCGCCTTCGTGATCTGCTGGGTCGACCTGACCCCGCGGATACGTCTGCGAATATCGAGAAGAGAGGGCACTCGTATGTCTCGGCTACAGGTGTTCCACCGCGCTACGCGGCGGCAGTCTTGCGGACCGCCGTGAACTGCTCGTTGAATTCCTTGAGCAACGCTTCGATGCGGGTCTTCAAGTCGTCGTCGATCTTCCCCCGCGAGGCGATGTCCGCCAGCAGTGATGGCTCGCGGCCCTCGACGAACTCGTAGAGATCGGTCTCGTAGGCGCGGGCGTCATCCACGGGCACAGGATCGAGAAAACCCTGGGTGCCCGCATAGACGATAAGCACCTGTTTCTCGACCGCCAACGGCTGGTACTGGGGCTGCTTCAACACCTCGACCAACCGCTTTCCACGGTTGAGCTGGTCCTGGGTCGACTTGTCGAGGTCGCTCGCCATCTGCGCGAACGCCGCCATCTCGCGGTACTGGGCCAGATCGAGCCGCAAGGTGCCGGCCACCTGGCGCATCGCCCGGACCTGGGCCGAACCGCCGACACGCGACACGGAGTTGCCGACGTTGATCGCTGGACGGACACCCTGGTGGAAGAGATCCGACTCGAGGAAAATCTGCCCGTCGGTGATCGAAATGACGTTGGTCGGGATGTAGGCGGAAAGGTCGCCGGCCTGTGTCTCGATGACGGGGAGCGCCGTCAACGAGCCGCCGCCGAGATCGTCGCGCATCATCGCCGCCCGCTCGAGGAGCCGCGAGTGGAGATAGAACACATCGCCCGGGTAGGCCTCGCGACCCGGCGGACGGCGAAGCAGCAGCGAGATCTCGCGGTAGGCCTGGGCGTGCTTCGAGAGATCGTCGTAGATGCAAAGCGCGTGCTTGCCGTTGTCGCGGAAGTACTCGCCCATCGCACAGGCCGCATACGGGCTGATGAACAGCAACGGCGCCGGCTCCGACGCGGGCGCCGCGACAACGATGGTGAACTCCATCGCTCCAGCGTCGTTGAGCGTCTTGACCACCTGCGCGATCGTCGACTGCTTCTGTCCAATCGCGTTGTAGATGCAGACCACATCCTTGCCGCGCTGGCTCAGGATGGTGTCGACGGCGACCGCGGTCTTCCCGGTCTGGCGATCGCCGATGATCAGCTCGCGCTGACCCCGGCCGATCGGCACCATGGCGTCGATCGCCTTGAGACCGGTCTGCAGCGGCTGTTTCACCGGTTGCCGGTCGACGACTCCGGGGGCAATCTTTTCGACCGGTGACGTTGCGGTGGTCGCAATCGGCCCCTTGCCGTCAATCGGCTGACCAAGGGCGTTGACGACCCGTCCGAGCAGCGCCTCACCGACCGGCACCGAAATTATGCGGCCAGTGCGCTTGACGGTGTCGCCCTCGCTGATCTCGGTGCTCTGCCCAAGCAGGACCGCGCCGACGCCATCTTCCTCAAGGTTCAGCGCGATTCCGAAGACCCCGTGCGGAAACTCGATCATCTCGGTGGCCATGACGCTTTCGATGCCGTGCACGCGGGCGATGCCGTCGCCGACCGATACGACAGTGCCGACTTCGGCGACGTCGATGTCGAGGGTGTAGCCGCCAATCTGCTCGCGAATGATCTGCGTAATCTCGTCCGCTTTGATGGTCATCTGGAAACTTTCGTCCTGTGGCCGCCGTGTCCCTGGCCGGCGCCTCGCTACCGCGCCACGCCCCGTCACGGCGCTATCGTTGCAACAAGCTGTTCCGCATGCGCTCGAGATGCGTGGCGACGCTGCCGTCATAAACGGTCGCGCCCAGCCGCGCAATCATGCCCCCGAGAATCTCACGGTCGACATCGCTGGTCATGGTGACCTTGCGTCCGCTCGCCGCGCCAGACCGCGCTCGATGGCCGCGGTTTGCTCGCCGGTGAGCGCCCGGGCAGTCGTCACCCGCGCCTCGATGATCCCCTCGTGGTCGCGCAGACGGGCGCGATACGACTCGAGAATGTCCGTGAGCAGCTCCAACCGGTCGCGTTCTGCCAGCATCGTGAGCAACTTCGCCACGGGGGGCGTCACTGATCCGAGCCGGTCCAGCAACCCGGTCACGATCGACCTCTTGCCGGCCGCGGGGAGGGCGGGGTTCAGCAGCACCCGGCGCAGCATGTCGTGCGCTTCGACGAGCGCCGAGAATCTACCCAGATCGGCATCGACCTGCCGAAGGTCGTGATCCTTGACACTGACATCGAACAATGCGCGCGCGTAGCGCGCCGCGGCGGTGCGATTGGTCATCGGTTCCGAGTGGCCGGAGGTTTCGTTGCGGACTGCCAGAGCGGATGGGACCGCAGACAACCCCAAACCCGAGTGGGCCAAACGATGAACTATACCATTCGGCTGGGGCGGCCAGCAACCCGCGGACGGCTATCAGGACGCCGTCAACTGGTCGAACAGACGTTGAAGTTCGCTCTCGGAATTGAATGCAACCTCGATTCGGCCCTTTTGGCCGCTGCGGACGATCCGCACCCGAGTGCCGAGCGCCACACGCAGGCGGTCTTGCGCGGCCCGGGTGTGGACGTCCTGGGTTGGCGCCGGCCGCGGCACAGGCTCGGAGTCGGCGCTCGCGAGCTTCTTGACCAGACCCTCAGTTTCTCGCACCGACAGACCGCGGGCGACGACCTCGCGCGACGCGCGGCGCTGCGCTGCCGGGTCGGACAGTCCAAGCAACGCGCGGGCATGTCCCATGGCCAGCGCGCCACTCGCGAGGTCGGCCCGCAGTTCCGAGGGAAGACCCAATAGACGGACATAGTTCGCGACGGTGGCGCGGTCCTTGCCGACCGCGGCCGCGACCTCCTCCTGGGTCAGGCCGTAGTCGCCGATCAGGTGCTGGTACGCTTCCGCTTCTTCGATCGGATTCAGATTCTCGCGTTGCAGGTTTTCTATCAGCGCCAACTCGAGCAGCTTGTCGTCCGGCACGTCGCGAATGACGACCGGCACCCGTAACAGACCCGCCCGTTGGGCGGCGCGCCAGCGGCGTTCGCCAGCCACGATCTCGAACGAGTCAGCCTCGGTCCGCCGGACGACAATCGGCTGAATGACCCCGCTGCGCTGAATCGAGCGCGCCAGATCATCGAGCTTGGCATCATCGAGAACGGTTCGGGGCTGCGCGCGGTTCGGGTTCAGCCGGTCCAGGTCGACCTCCGTCGGCCGGTTATCGGCCGGGGTCGGGGTCGGTCTGTCCGGAATGAGGGCGCTGAGGCCGCGGCCGAGCGCTCGACGTGTTTTGGCCATGGGAATCTCCAGGTCAACGCTACTGGATGACGTTGGGGTGCGGCGACGTTTTGTGCCGCGCCAGCACTTCGCCCGCGAGCGCCAGGTACGCCGCCGCGCCTGTCGATCCCACGTCGTACAGGACCACCGGAAGCCCGAAGCTGGGCGCCTCACCCAACCGGACGTTGCGGGGAATCATGGTCAGATACACCTTGTCTCTGAAATGCGCGCGCGCATCGTCGGCGACCTGTTGTCCGAGACGGGTGCGGGTGTCGGCCATCGTCAGCAGCACCCCTTCGAGGGTCAGGCCGGGGTTCGATGTTGCACGTACGCGGCCCACGGTCGCCATGAGCTCGGCCAGCCCCTCGAGGGCGAAATACTCGCAGTTCAGGGGAACGAGAACTGAATCGGCGGCGACGAGGGCGTTGAGCGTGAGCAATCCCAGCGACGGTGGGGTATCGATGAAGATGTAGTCGTACCGGGCTCGGGCGCGGTGAAGAAACGGACGGAGCCGGGCGTCGCGATGCGGCACGCTCACCAGCTCGATTTCCGCTCCGGTGAGGTTCCGGTCGGCCGGGATCACGTGCAGGCCAGGCACCTCGGTCGAGACCTCGAACGACACCGGGTCGAGCACGGAGTCGGCGACGAGGGCATCGTAGACCGTGCCGCGGGCCGCCGTCGCCGATCGCAGTCCAAGACCGCTCGTGAGGTTCGACTGCGGATCGAGATCGACGAGCAGCACGGTGCGGTCGGCCATCGCCAGGGAAGCTGCCAGATTGATGGCCGTTGTCGTCTTGCCCACTCCCCCTTTCTGGTTTGCGATCGAGATGATCCTGTTCATTCCCCACGTAACCTAAAAGTTCTGTCATACACCAGCATCTTGCTCGTGTCTCATCTGTATGGTACTCCTCAAGCATTCAGCGCCGCAAGTTTGAACTGGGCGTGCGTCCCGAGACGCATCGTCAGGTCGTTCTTCCAACTCAGCAGCCCGTGGTGGCCGTGGGTGTTCCACGTGGAACGATCAGCCTCGTGGCACAAAGGGCCTAAGGAATCCCTGCGCGAGCAACGTGCCCGCAGAGTCGCCATCGGTTGGCGATCGCGTCAGTCAACGCCGGTAGACAACGAAGCGTGTTCGCGCTCTTTTCGTAACACGACAAGCACGCTCCGCACTCCGTCGATCAGCACGTGCGACCCCTCCCAGTAGAGCGGGACGGGCAGATCTTCCCTGAGACCGCGGCCCTCATCTGCGCGAAAAAGGAACAATTGCCCACCCTCCCGCAACAGACTGCCAAGAACGGACAGTGCCTGCCTGTCAACCTTGACCGCCCGCACGGTGACCACATCGGCGCTCGCCGCGAGGTCAGACTGTTCTGCCAGCCGTTCAAACCGGCAACCGTGCACGTCCACGTCGGTCAACGCCAGGCCACGCACGACTTCTCGAAGAAACCCCGCCTTCCTGGTCCTGGCTTCCACCATGTGCAGCGCGATCTCGGGCCTGGCCAGCTTCATCGGCACCGCCGGCGACCCGCCCCCCGAGCCGATGTCGACCATCGTGGCGGTCCCGGCCGGCAGTCTCGCGGCCGCCGCGAGCGGTTCCACCACCAGACGGTCCACACCGAGGTCGTCCTCGCCCAACCTGGTCAGGTTCATACGCTGGTTCCACCGGCTCAGCAGCTTCATGTACTCTGCCGCCTGCGCGGCGAGCGAATCAGCCACGTCCAGCCCAACACGTGCGGCACGTGATTGAATTCTCCCCGCAAGGTCTCGAACCGTCACGTCCTGATCCGATCACTCGGCGGGCGCCGTGAGTACCGTTCCCCGACCCCGGCGCTTTACGTAGGCTCCCAGCACCGCCACTGCCGCCGGGGTCACTCCCGGCACCCGGCCAGCCTGTCCCAGCGTCTCCGGCGACACTGCTCCGAGCCGCTCCACCACCTCGCGTGACAAGCCAGCCACCTCGCCGTAGGGGAACCCCGCCGGAATCTTCCTCCGCTCGTCCCGCTCCCGCCTGGCAACGGCCGCTTCCTGGCGGCGCAGATACCCCTCATACTTGACGACGGTCTCGACGCTCGACAACTCCAGACCCGCGCGTCCCCCGGTCGCCACTTCCACCACGCCCCGTTCCGCCAGATCGGCCAGCGACACCCCTGGACGCCGCAATACCTGCGCCAGCGGCACCGTCTGGCCGCGCTCCCTGACTTTCACGCCGCGCACCTGCTCGACGTTCGACGCGAACCGATCCCGCCGAGCCTCGAACCGTCGCCACCGCGCGTCGCCGACCAGACCCGCCGCACGCCCTCTTGGAGTCAACCGCAGGTCCGCGTTGTCGATTCGCAGCAGCAGACGATGCTCCGCGCGGGAGGTGAACATGCGATACGGTTCGAGACAGCCCTGCGTCGTCAGATCGTCCACCAACACCCCGATATACGCCTCGTTCCGCCCGAGCACCCATTCGCCGAGGCCACGCACCGCCCGCGCCGCGTTCACGCCTGCCACCAGCCCCTGCCCGGCCGCCTCCTCGTATCCCGAGGTGCCATTCACCTGTCCGGCCATGAACAGCCCCGCCACCTGCCGCGTTTCCAGCGTCGAGCGCAGTTCGGTCGGTTGAATGAAGTCGTACTCGACCGCGTAGCCTGGGCGCAGCATCACCGCTGCCTCCAATCCAGGCAGCGCGTGCACCACCCGCTCCTGAACCTCACGCGGCAGACACATCGAGCAGCCGCTCAAATAGATTTCCGGGACATCCAGACCTTCCGGCTCCAAAAACACCTGATGACGGTCCCGATCCGGAAAACGCATCACCTTGTCCTCGAGCGAGGGGCAGTAGCGCGGACCGATTCCCGTCACCTGTCCGTTGTACAGCGGTGACCGCTGCCGGTTCCCACGCACGATCTCGTGCACCTGTTCGGTCGTATACAGAATGTGACAACACACCTGCGCCCGGTCGATCGTCCCGGTCAGAAACGAGAACGGCACCGGCGGATCGTCCCCCGGTTCCGTCTCGAACCGGCTGAAATCGATACTCGCCCGATCCAGTCGCGGCGGCGTGCCCGTCTTCAGGCGCCCCCAGACCAACCCCAGTTCCTTCAGCGCCTCTCCCAACCGGCAGGACGCCGGCTCGCCGACCCGCCCGGCCGAGCGCTGCTCCTCGCCAACGTGAATCACCCCGTTGAGGAAGGTGCCGGTCGTGACCACCACCGCCGCGCCGCCGAAGCGGGAGCCGTCTTCCAGTTCCACTCCCACGACCCGCCCCGAGCGCACCCGGATTCCGCCGACCCGAGCAACAAGCCAAGTGATGTTCGGATCCGCCTCGAGCCGCCGCCGCATCCACGCTCCGTACCGCCACTTGTCCGCCTGCGCACGCGGCGACCACACCGCCGGACCCCGGCTGCGGTTCAGCAACTTGAACTGCATCGCGGTGGCGTCGATGGCCCGCCCCATCAACCCCCCAAGTGCGTCAATCTCCCGCACCAGGTGGCCTTTCGCAGTGCCGCCGATCGCAGGGTTGCACGGCATTTGAGCGACCGTGTCCCGCGACAGCATGCACAGACCCACCGTGCACCCCAACCGCGCCGCAGCATGGGCCGCCTCTACGCCGGCGTGCCCAGCGCCGATGACGATCACGTCGAACTGTCTGTTCATTCCGACCCGCTCCCGCAGTGGATCCGCCTATTGGCCTTTGGAGACGCGACTACTTGCCGATACAGAATCTATCGAAGATATGGCGCAACACATCGTCCGGCGTACGCACGCCGGTCAACTCCTCGAGCGCCGCGCGCGCGCGTTGCAGATCCGCAAGGACGAACTCCTCGGCCGCCCCCTCGGCCGCCGCCTCAGCCGCCCCGCCCAGCGCGCCCTCGGTCTGTTTCAGCAACCCGATGTGCCGCAGATTCGCTATCGCAGGAGTATCCCGCTCCTCCGCCCCGCCCACCAGCAGGTCGCGTAACGCCGTCCCAAGCCGATCGACCCCGTCACCCGACAGGGCCGAGACCTCGACCACCGGGACATCGCGATTAACAGCCACCGAACCGATGTCCCAACTCGGCGCCTTGTCCGTCTTGTTCACCGCCACCAATCGTGTCCCGCCGGCGGTCTCCTCGAGCACGGCCCTATCCTGTACGTCGAGGGGCGCCGACCGGTCCAGCACGACGACCACGGCAGCGGCGGCCGCCGCCGCCCGCCTCGCTCTCGAGACCCCCTCGGTCTCGACCAGGCCGCCGGCAGTGCGAATGCCCGCGGTGTCCACCAGGGTCACGGCCAGCCCGTGCAGATCGACCGTGTCGCTGACCAGATCCCGTGTCGTGCCCGCCTCTGGCGCCACTATGGCCCTTGCAGCACCTAGCAACCTGTTGAACAGACTAGACTTACCGACATTCGGCTTGCCGACGACCGCCACTTGACAGCCCTCGCGAATCAACCGGCCGCGATCCGCCTCCGACAGCAGTTCAGTCACCCGCTCGCGAATCTCGTCTACCGCATCGGCGACTGTTTCCGCCTCCACGAAGTGATACCCCTCTTCGGGAAAATCGAGCGAGGCCTCCAGCTTGGCCATCAGATCGAACAGCGTGCCATGCAGCGCACCGATCCGTCCGGTCATCGTGCCCTGCAACTGGTCGAACGCCATTCGCGCCTGTAGCGGCGTCACTGCATCGACGAGATCCGCGACCGCTTCCGCCTGCATCAGATCAAGCCGGCCGTTCAGGTAGGCTCGCAGCGTGAACTCGCCCGGTTCCGCCAGCCGCGCGCCGGCGGCGCACGCCAACTCGACGATGCGATTCAGCAGGACCGGGCTGCCGTGCCCGCTGATCTCGACGACGTCGTCACCCGTGTAGGACCGCGGCCGCGGAAAATGCAATGCGACAACTTCATCGATGGCGGCGTTCCCAGAGCCGTCGATCACCCGTGCCAGCGTGGCGACCCGCGGGCGCAGTGGTGATGGACAGTCGAGCAGGCCGGCGGCGATCGACGCCGCCGCCGACCCGCTCAGACGGATCACCCCGAGGCCGCCTCGACCCGGGGGCGTCGCCACCGCCACGATCGTGTCATCCGGCGTGAATACCAACAGCCCCTGGTGATGGTCCTGCGTTTCGCCGAGGGCGGCGGTGCGCCGGCTCTACGGGGCAGGACAAGGAAGGGTCGTGCAGGTTCCGAGTCTTCGGCAGGCTCCTAGCAGACCGTGGCAAAAGCCCCGCTGCATTCTGCTGTTTCACGCTGAATTCTGCTGCTCTTCGTTGTTCCGGCTGACGAACAGGGCAACCACAAGGGTTGCCCCTACAGGTCTTGCGTACAACAGGGCAACCACAAGGGTTGCCCCTACAGGTGTTTTCCCTCTTCTCGCCTTGCTCAGCGGGCGCATCGCCGATCTCGGTGCAACGCGGGGTTTCACCACGGACTGCTAGGTTCCGGTCGTGGAGAGCAGCACCGTCTTGAGGAATGCGTCACCGATGCTTTCCGAGGACACGCCGGGCTCGTCGGCCACGGCGATATGCACGATTCGTCGAGCGTACGGATTCAGCGGACCGATCTCCTGCGTCTCTCCGCTTGTGCGAACACGCTCCGCCAGCAGCGCGGCGGTCTGCCTGAGCTCCTCATCCTTGCTCTTCCGATAGTCGAGGCAGTCGACGACGATGTGACCGCGGGTGTGCTCACTCCGGAACGCGGCATTGACGACATGCTGCAGCGCATCCAGGCCGACCGCCTTCCGGCGCAGCAGCACCTCGCCATCTTCTCCATCGAGCGTGATGCGGGTGCCGTCTTCAATCGCTACGCACGCCACCTCCAGCGACAGACCCATGGCTGCGGCAACCGCTTCAACGAACGCTACCATCCTGGTTTCCAGATCGGCTGTCACCCTGCGCTCCTCGTCTCTCGCTCCTGTTCGAACCCGCTCCGGACCGACCCACCACTGCTGCCACAGGCGTGGCGCTCGTTACGATGGCGTCACGAACGGCCCGCGGCGCGTGAGCGCCGTCCGCCCTTGGTCGACTGCGAGCGTCTGCCCCGCTTTGCGGGCGGTCCGGCCTTCGGCGGCGAATGGCCGGGTTGCGCCGGCTCGACATCGATTGTTGGCGCAGCGGGCGGCTTTCTCACCTGGCGTTCCGCCGGCGGCCGCACCTGGTGGACCCGTGGAGGGCCGGCGATACGGTTCGTCACCACTTGCTGGCCAATACCGAAGAGATTACTCGTCAACCAATAGATTACGAGCCCGCTTGGCGCCCACAGGAACATGAACGTGAACACCACCGGCATCATCATCATGAGCTTCTGCTGCATCGCATCGGCGCTGGATGGCTGCATCCGTTGCTGCAGGACCATCGCCCCACCCATGATCAGCGGAGTGACATACAGCGGATCGTGCACCGAGAGATCCGTAATCCAGCCAATGAATGGCGCACCCCGAATCTCGATCGCCATCGACAGCAGCCGGAAGAAGGCGAAGAGGATCGGCATCGTGAGCAGCATCGGGAGGCAGCCGCTGGCCGGGTTCGCCCCGTGCTTCCGATACAGCTCCATGACCTCCTGGTTCATCTTCTGCTTGCCCGGATCGGTCGCCTTCAGGTTCGCGTAGCGCGCCTGAATCGCCTTCATTTCCGGTTGCAGTTCCTGCATCTTCCGCATCGACACCACGCTCTTGTGCCGCAACGGGAAGATCAAGAGGTTGATCACCACCGTGAGCAGGATGATGGACCAACCGTAGTTGCCGAGGTAACCGTAGATCCACTTCAGCGTGCGGTGCAGCGGCACGACGAGCACGGAGAGGAATCCGAAGTCGATCGCGCGCACCAGATCGGGGTGCACCGCGGCCAGCACGTCGAAATCCTTTGGTCCCATGAAGATCGGCACCGCGCCCGCAGCAGGCTCGACGGTCACGTTGAACGCGACCAAATCGTGTTCGAGCGCCGCGGTCGACACGGGGCGGAAATCGAACCGTGCCTGCCCATTCCCGGGCAAGGCGGCCACCAGGAAGTAGTGGTTGTCGACGCCGGCGAACGTGAACTGGCCCGTGTAGCTGGACCGTTCTGCCAGATCGCCGGGCTGCGCCCGATGCATGTCGACGTCCTCGAGCAGGTCGTTCTCGAACGCGCGGCCATACAGCAGCGCGCCCGGCAACTGTTGAAACACGAGTCGCGAGGTCGTGGCGCGCACCCCGCCCAGCGCAGGACCCCACCCGATCGTCACCGGCAGCGAACCGCCGGCGGTCGTCACCGCCGCACCGACCTCGACCACATACGGCTGGTCCAACGACGTGTTGAACGTGAACGTCTTCCGCGCGTGCAACCCGGAGGTGTCCTCGTACTCGAAGGTCAGTGTGGCGCTGTCGGGGGTCAACGTCAGTCCGTCCGCGGAGGGACGAAACAACGCGTCGTCGAGCCGCGCCGTCCGTTCCGGGTCGCCCGGCACGACCAGCGTGAACGGCCGTGCCTGGCCTGCCTCCACCTGCGGCGGCACCAGTTCGACCGGACCGCCCGTGTCGTCGAGATACCGCTTCAACTGCCAACTGACCAGCTCGGCGCCGCGGTTCGTGAACTGCGCCCGCACCAGGTCGCTTTCCACGACGATGTCACGCGGTCCGGCGTCAGCGACCAGCGGCTCGAAGCTGTCAGGGGTCGTCGCGACCGGCGGCGGGGGCGTTGCGGCCGGCGCCGGGTCTCGCACACCGCCGGCACGCGGCGGCATCGACGCCGCGGCGCCCTGATTCGGCGCCCCCGTCTGCACGGCGTCGATCTGATCGACCGGCGGCGGGGGGGGGGCCACCCAGCGCTGGTAGATCACCAACACGAGAAAGGACAGAAACACGGCGAGCAGTACTCGGCGTTCCATAAGAGGTCCGATGGCTCAGCGGCCCGTGGTGCAGGCCCGCTTCCGGAGCGACGGTCCCGGACCGCCAGGCACCGGGTCGTACCCTCCAGCGTGAAAAGGCTGACACCGCCCGAGCCGGCACACCGTGAGCCAGAGTCCACGCACACAGCCATGCCGCTGCACGGCCTCCTCGGCGTAGTGCGAGCACGAGGGTTCGAAGCGACATGAGCCGACAAAAAGCAGGCTGAACGTGCTGCGATACGCGCGCACGCACCGCACGCACAGTGCCGTGCACTGCAGGTTCAGCCACCGCGCGATCGAGGAACAGTCGGTCAGGTTGACCTCACGATGAACGATGCCGGTGGCGTTGGCGGCGGAGTGTGCGACGGTAATCGTCCGCCAGGGAGGCAAAAGACACATCAAGGAAATTGCGGCGCGGCAACACGACGAGGTCAAGACCCGGCGACGGTTTATCGTGACGGAAGAGTTCACGCACTCGCCGTTTCGATCGGTTCCGCCAGACGGAGCCACCCAGCCGGCGTGGGGCAATGATACCCAGCCGACTGACGGAATGCGCGGTCGGCAGCCCGATGAGCGTCATGAAACGACCACCGGTGCGAACGCCGCGACGCTGGACCTGCAGGAACTCTGGACGCTGCCGGATCCGCTCGGTGCGCGACAGCGTCCGGGCGGTGCATGTGTGTTCCACGGCGCCCACTCTGTGTTCACGCCAACGCGATTATCCCGAGACGGTGAGGCGATGACGGCCCTTCGCCCGCCGGCGGCTCAGCACACGCCGCCCGGCGGCAGTGCTCATGCGCACGCGAAAGCCGTGCGTCTTTTTCCGACGGCGGCGGTTCGGTTGAAAGGTGCGTTTCATCTGGCCCGGACTCCTTTTAGACGGCGAGAACTGCTCATCATAGCGGTCTCAGGTCCACAACGTCAAGGCGCGGAAGTTCTCTTTGCGGCCCGCACATCCGTGTGCTACAGTCCGATTCTCACTGTTGCTGGAAACGGTCCCATCAGCGGGCCCCTTCGTTCGGAGTTTTCCACAACTGTGGAAAAAAATGTGGAAATTCGGCGGTCTCTGTGATCTTGAGAGGTGTCCCGCGCACTGAGAAACCCCGTCAGCCTCTTTTCAACTGCGATCAAACCAGCCAACCCGGCCTGGTAATCCACTTGACCACCGACCCGAGTGTCACAAATGGCTGGGAATGTTTGGGATCAGATCGTCGCCCGGGTTGAAACGAAGATCAATCGCCACAGCTTCCAAACCTGGTTCAAGCCGACCGCCTTCCTCGGCGACGCGGGCGAAACGGTTACCGTCAAGGTTCCGAACGACCTCTTTCTCGACTGGCTGACAAAACACTACGCGGGAGTGATCGCAGAAGCGGTCGACGAACTTGACCGGCGGGGTACGGTTATCTCGTTCGTCACCCACGACGACAGCGCGACAACGACTCCCGCGAACCCGCTGGCGGCGACCCCGACGACCGTGCTCGCCCAGCGGCGGGCCGTCGCCCAGTTGAACCAGCGGTATACCTTCTCGAAGTTCGTCGTCGGCCCGTCGAATCAATTCGCGCACGCCGCCGCGCGTGCGGTGGCCGAGGCCCCATCCCGTTCGTACAATCCGTTGTTCATCTATGGCGGCGTCGGTCTGGGCAAGACCCACCTGATGCATGCCATCGGAAAATACCTCGAAACACGATCTCCCCAACTCGGGCTGACCTACATCTCGTCAGAGCGGTTCATGAACGAGATGATCAACGCGGTGCGCTACGACCGCATCCTGGATTTTCGTCAGCGCTACCGCAGCATCGACGTCCTGCTCGTTGACGATATTCAGTTCCTCGCGGGCAAGGAGGGCACGCAGACCGAGTTCTTCCACACGTTCAACTCGCTCTACGACGCGCAGAAACAGATTGTCATCAGCAGCGACTGCCCGCCCCACGAGATTCCGTCGCTCGAGGAACGTCTGCGGTCCCGGTTCGAGTGGGGGTTGATTGCCGACATTCATCCACCGGATCTCGAAACGAAAGTCGCGATTCTGAAGAAGAAGGCGGAAGCCGAGAACATCCCGCTGCCGGACAGCGTCGCCTTGTACATCGCCGGGAAGATCAAATCCAACGTCCGTGAACTCGAGGGCTCATTAATCCGCTTGATTGCCTATGCGTCGCTCACCGGCCGGCAGATCTCGCTGCCACTCGCCCAGGACGTCCTCCGCAACATCCTCGACCGGGACGACCCCAGGGTAACGATCGAGGTCATTCAGAAGCACGTTGCCGACTTCTACTCGCTGAAGCTGAGCGATCTGAAGTCCCGCAACAATGCAAGATCGGTCGCGCTGCCGCGGCAGATCGCCATGTATCTGTGCAAGGGGTTGACGAACGCGTCGCTGCCGCAAATAGGCAAGAGTTTCGGCGGCAAACATCACTCGACGGTCATTCATTCCGTGCGCAAGATCGAAGCCAGCCGGAAACAGGACGCGACGTTCAACAATCTCATCGCCAACTTTCTCAAGTCTTTCACCTGATCGAGCCCGACCAGGGCGGTCCCGGCGGCGTCCCCGCGGGCCGGCGGCGCATTGTGCACCGCACAATCCACAGCCCTGAACTGTGGAAGATCTGTGGACGAATGCACCTCCTGACGCACGGCGGCATCACGCGATCTTTTCCCACGACGGTTTGAACAGTGTAAAATATTGAAATTAAATACCTTACACCGCATAAATCACTTTTCAACAGGACTACAGATCCTTGATATAATTGTTGTCTGTCAGATGTTCTTCGCAAAAAACCGGCGACATCGCAATCTTCGAGGACACCGTTTAGATGGAATTCACCGTCCGCCGAACTGAACTCCTCCGCGAACTTCAGCTCTTCCAAGGCATTGTCGAGCGCAAGAACACCATTCCGATTCTGGCGAACATTCTGGTCGAAGCGGATGACGGCGCCGATGTCGTGCAGCTTGCGGCGACCGATCTCGAGGTCGGGCTCCGCAGTCGATGTGCGGCGACTGTGACGACTGGTGGTTCATTGACCCTGCCGGCCAAGAAGCTCTACGAGGTCGTTCGCGCCCTGCCAGACACCGATGTGCGCATCATCCAGTCGGAGGCCGGGACGGTCACCGTCGATGCGGCGCATTTCAATTCGCGTATGCAGGCGTTGCCGCGTGACGATTTTCCGACGATCCCCGAGCCGGCCGGAACGCACGCCGAATCGCTCCCTGGCACCCCGTTGCGCGAGATGATCGCGAAGACCCAGTTCGCCATCACGGGAGAAGACACCCGGTTTTTCCTGAATGGCGCTCTCTTGTTGTTGACGGACGACACGATGCGCATGGTGGCCACCGATGGGCATCGCCTTGCCCTGGCGTCGGCGCCGCGGGAGAGCGTTGCGGAGGGGGAGGGGGGCGGCGTCGCGCCGGTGAACGAGGGCAGCGACGAAGGAAAGGCGATCCTTCCGAAGAAGACGCTCTGGGAATTGGCGCGGCTGCTGGACGACGATCCGGGCGATGTGAAGCATGAGCACAGCGAGAATCATCTCTTCTTCGACGTGGGCGGCCGGCAGCTCGTGTCGCGGAAGATTGACGCCCAGTTTCCAGCATATGAACGTGTAATTCCGACAGGGAACGACAAACGAATCGAATTCGAACGGGACCGGCTGACGCAGGCCATCAGGCGTGTGGCGTTGTTGTCGAGTGAACGATCGCATGCAATCAAGATTCACATCGACGCCGGAAAGGTCGAAATCACATCCAGCAGCCCGGAACACGGCGAGGCATCGGAAACGCTGTCGGTCGAGTTTGAAGGACAGGCGCTCGATATTTCGTTCAATGCTCAGTATCTCATTGATTTTCTTGGGGTTGCGAACTCTGACAGCGTGGCGCTCGAATTCAAGGACGGGCTGAGTCAGGCGGTCCTTTCCCCGGTGGGCGCCGACGGTTGCGACTACACCTACGTGATTATGCCGATGCGAAGTTAGCCATCTATAACCTCGACAGTTGCGGCTACGCTCAAGGAATCATGCCGATGCGAAGTTAGCAGCCCGTGGCCACGCCCCGCGTTGCTCCGAGATCTGGATGTAACGATGCCGCGCCCGGTCAATGCACGGCGAGACGAGTGAATCGCCGCCGGGGTTCGATCGTGGAAAAGACACACGACAGATGACGCAGTTGGAACACAAGGATGTGGGCGCTGCCCCCGTCTCCGGAGACATCACGATCCCGATCGCTCCCACGTCACCCGAGGTCACCGCAGCGGATCTCGCCGATTATGGCGCCGACAAGATCAAGATTCTGGAGGGGCTCGAGGCGGTACGCAAGCGTCCCGCGATGTACATCGGGTCCACCGGCTCGATCGGCCTGCACCACCTCGTCTACGAGGTGGTCGACAATGCGATCGACGAGGCGCTGGCCGGTTTTTGCGACACCATCAGGGTCACGATCCATATCGACAACTCGATCACCGTCGTCGACAACGGCCGGGGTATTCCCGTAGACCTGCATTCCAGCGGCCGGCCGGCTGCCGAGATCGTGCTCACGATGTTGCACGCCGGCGGCAAGTTCGACAACGACAGTTACAAGGTCTCGGGCGGGTTGCACGGCGTCGGCGTGTCCGTGGTCAACGCGCTGTCTGAATCGGTCGCCCTGGAGATCTGGCGGAATGGACGGGTCTATCAGCAGGGGTACACCCGAGGGGTGCCGGTAGGAGATCTCGAGGAGACCGGCACGACCAAACGGCGCGGGACCAAGCTGACGTTCATGCCGGACGCCGAGGTATTCGAAACGATCGTCTACAGTTTCGATACCCTCGCCCAGCGCCTGCGCGAACTCGCGTTTCTGAATGCCGGAGTGCGGATCACGCTCGATGATGAACGGGATGGAAAAAACCACGATTTCCGCTACGAAGGCGGCATCAATTCGTTCGTGCAGTTCCTGAACCAGAACCGCATCGCCATCAACGCCGATCCGATTTACATCCGAGGAGTGCGCGACGGGGTCGACGTCGAGACCTCGCTGCAGTGGAACGACGGATACGCGGAGACCCTCCACGCATTTGCGAACAACATCAACACGCAGGACGGCGGCACTCACGTCTCGGGCTTGCGCGCCGCATTGACGCGCACCCTGAACACCTACGTGACGCGGCAGAATCTGGCAAAGGATCTCAAAGAGAGCATCGGCGGCGACGACATTCGCGAGGGTTTGACCGCGATCATCAGCGTCAAGATCCCGCATCCACAGTTCGAAGGTCAGACGAAGACCAAGCTGGGGAATACGGAAGTCAAGGGGATCGTCGAGGCGATTGTGAACGACGGCCTCGGCGCGTTTCTCGAGGAACATCCAGCGATCGCGAAACGGATCGTCAACAAGACCATCGATGCGGCGCGCGCCCGGGAAGCGGCCCGCAAGGCCCGCGATCTGGTTCGCCGCAAGGGTGCGCTCGACAACAGCAGTCTTCCGGGCAAACTCGCCGATTGCCAGGAGCGGGATCCCGAGCGCTGTGAACTCTACATCGTGGAGGGCGAATCTGCCGGCGGCTCGGCGAAACAGGGCCGTGACCGCCGGTTTCAGGCGGTGCTGCCGATCAAGGGCAAGATCCTGAACGTCGAGAAGGCCCGATTCGACAAGATGTTGGGCAGTGACGAGATTCGCACGATGATCGCGGCCCTGGGCTGCGGCATCGGCCAGGAGGACTTCAATCCGGAGAAGCTGCGATATCACCGCGTCATCATCATGACGGACGCCGACGTCGACGGGTCACACATCCGTACGCTGCTGTTGACGTTCTTTTATCGGCAGATGCGGGAACTGATCGAACGCGGCCACATCCACATCGCACAACCGCCGCTGTACCGGGTCAAGCGGGGACGTCACGAGACGTATGTCAAGGACGACAGCGATCTGGAATCCTGGCTGTTCAAGCGCGGGGCAGAGACTCGGGTGCTGAAGCTGCCGGCTGGCGAAATGACCGGCGGCGAACTCGAAGCGCTGCTTCACAAGCTGGTGACCTTTCAACGGTATCGGGCAATCGTCAAGCGCCGCGGGCCTGCGCCGGACATCGTCGAGGCATTGCTGCGCCGGTCCGTCAAGGACAAGACGTTCTTCACCCACCGCACCGAGATCGAATCCCTGGCGCTCGAGGTGTCGACGCCCGCGAGGTCGGTGAGGGTCGTGGCCGACGAAGAGCACAATGCGCTGGCGTTGCAGGTGGAGGATCGCAGCGGCGGCTTTGCCCGGATCCGGACGGTCGGAATCGACTTCATCCGCTCTGCCGAGTACCGCGCGTTACTGGCCAGCTTCCAGGCGATCGGCGGCATCAGCGGTCCGATGGTGGTTGCAACGATGTCCCGGAAAGACGCCCAGGCCGGCGCCGAATCGGACGATCCGAGGGAGACGGCGCAGACAGAGGTCCAGGTTGCCGACATCAACGAGCTGGTCGAGCACTTTCTCGCCGCTGGCAAGCGCGGGGTGGCGATCAATCGCTACAAGGGGCTGGGAGAGATGAACCCCGACCAGTTGTGGACGACCACCATGAACCCCGATAACCGCACGTTGCTCCAGGTCCGCGCCGAAGACGACACCGAGGCCGATCTGATGTTCACCACGCTCATGGGCGACCAGGTCGAGCCGCGCCGCAAGTTCATCGAGGACAACGCCCTCGACGTGAAGAACCTCGACGTGTAACGGGCGCGGCAGCCCGATCCGAATCAGATGTCCGACGCTCCCGAGATCAAGACGCCCGTCAACATCGAAGACGAGATGCGGCGCTCGTACATGGATTACGCCATGAGCGTGATCATCGGGCGTGCCTTGCCCGACGTGCGAGACGGCTTGAAGCCGGCGCATCGACGCGTGGTCTACGGCATGCGGTTGATGGGGTTGACGTCGAACCGCACCTATCGGAAGTGCGCCAAGATCGTCGGCGACGTGATGGGCAACTTCCATCCCCACGGCGACGCCTCCATCTACGACACCCTGGTGCGGCTCGCCCAGGACTTCAACATGCGGTATCCCCTGGTGGACGGCCAGGGCAACTTCGGGTCCATCGACGGCGATCCTCCGGCGGCCATGCGGTACACCGAGGCCAAGCTCCAACCGCTGGCCGACGACCTGATGGTCGATCTCGACAAGGAGACGGTCGATTTCGTTCCGAACTACGACGAGACCACCAACGAACCAACCGTCCTCCCGTCCCCGTTTCCGAATCTGCTGGTCAACGGATCGGCCGGCATCGCGGTCGGCATGGCGACCAATATTCCGCCTCACAATCTCCGTGAGGTGATTGACGGGATCATCTGGACGATCGAGCATTGGGAGCAGAGTGACGAGGAAAAGCACCGGGGCCTCCGGGCGCGCATTACAGGGCCCGACTTTCCGACCGGCGGATTCATCGTGGGTCGGGCCGGCATCGATGCGGCGTATCAGACTGGCCGCGGTTCACTGACGGTGCGAGGCCGGACGACGATCGAGGAGATTGGCAAGGGCGACCGTCAGGCGATCGTCATCAACGAGATTCCCTACCAGCTCAACAAGACACGGCTTATCGAGAAGATTGCCGATCTCGTTCGGGAAAAGTCGCTCGAGGGCATCAGCGACCTGCGTGACGAGTCGGATCGCGAAGGCATACGGATCGTGGTCGACCTCAAGCGCGGCGAGGTGCCCGAGGTTGTCCTCAACAACCTGTACAAGCAGACCCCGCTGCAGACCACCTTCGGCGTCATCATGCTCGCGATCGTCGGCAGACGCCCGCGGGTGCTCAGTCTGCTGTCCCTGGTCGAGCGGTTCGTGGCGTTTCGCCATGGCGTCATCAAGCGGCGCACCGAGTTCGAGCTTCGCAAGGCAGAGGCTCGCGCCCACATCCTCGAAGGGCTCAAGATCGCCCTCGATCACCTTGACGCCGTCATTACGCTCATCCGCAGCGCCCGTCACCCGGCCGACGCACGTGCGAGGCTGATGGAACAGTACGAACTCAGTCGAATCCAGGCGCAGGCGATTCTGGACATGCAGTTGCAGCGGCTGACCGGGCTCGAACGACAAAAGGTGATCGATGAGTTGACGGAACTGCACGTCCAGATCGTGCGGCTGCGGGAGATTCTTGGCAGTGAATCCCTGTTGCTGGAGATCGTCGTCGGCGAACTCCGTGAGACACAGACCAAGTACGGGGATGCCCGCCGCACGGAGATCGTCGACGACCCCGGTGAGTTGCGGATCGAAGATCTGATCGCCGAGGAGGACATGGCGATCACCGTCAGCAATACAGGCTACGTCAAGCGAACGGCGATCACCGAGTACCGCAGCCAGCGCCGGGGTGGCAAGGGGCGTCTGGGGATGCGGACGCGCGACGCAGACTATCTCACCCACCTGTTCGTGGCCTCGACGCACGCCTACATCCTGATTTTCTCGGATCGCGGACGGGTCTACTGGCTGAAGGTCTACACCATTCCGGACGTGGGACCGGGGGGGCGCGGCAAGGCGATTGCCAATCTGGTCTCGATGGAAGCCGGCGAGAAGATCGCGGCGCTGTTGGCCGTGCGCGAGTGGCCGGACGAGGAAGGTCAGCGCTATATCGTGACCGGCAGCCGCCGCGGCGTCATCAAGAAGACCGACCTCCTGATGTACCGCAATCCGCGGCACGGCGGGATCATCGCCGCCGGTGTCGCCGAAGACGACGCGGTGATTGCCGCCGAGATCACGGATGGACACGGCGACGTGTTTCTGGGGACACGCCGCGGCAAGGCGATCCGCTTCGCGGAACAGGACGTCCGACCGATGGGGCGCACCGCCCGCGGGGTGCGCGGCATTTATTTGCGGGACGGCGACGAGGTGGTCGCCATGGCGGTGGTACGCCCTGGCGGCACGCTGTTGACGGTGACCGACAACGGCTACGGCAAGCGAACCGAGATTGACGAATATCGCGTGCAATCGCGCGGGGGAGTCGGTATCATTAACATTCAAACGACGGCTCGAAATGGTCGCGTCGCGGGTATCACCTACGTGGAGAACGAAGATGAGTTGATGCTCATCACCCAGCAGGGAAAAGTGCTCCGCATGGATACCAAGGACATTCGGCCGATTGGTCGGGCGACCCAGGGGGTGCGGCTCATTGAGATAGACGACCAGGACAAGGTCGTCTCGCTCGCGCGCCTGATTGACGTGGGAGACGGAGCCGAAGCAGTTTCCGCTCTTGAATCGGATCCCTCATAACCGTGGATCCGTACCAAGCGCGGAAGGTATGGGAGGCGTGAGATGGCTCGATACAGGACGACGACGTTCGTGCTCGTGTTGTTCGCGGCGCCCTTGGCGGCATTGTTGGTCTCTGCCTGCGGCGGCGGCGGCGGAGAGCAGACACTGATTCGAAATTACTTTACGGCGACGCGGCTGAACGATCGCGCCACGCTGCGAAACATCGCGATGGTGTCCTGGGATTCAGGCGAGGACGGCATGGTGTCGGGGGCGGCGGTGCAGAGCGTTGCGGAAGAGCAGCGCCGACCATTGCGAATGAAGGAGTTCAACCAGGCGCTGGCCGACGCGCAGGCGGCGGAAGAGGCGTTCAATACCGAGAAGGTCGCGTATCAGGACGAGAACTTCGACGCGATCAATCGCGTGCTTGGCGCTGAACGGGACGGTGACGACGTCGCGCGCCGCGATGTCGAAATCCAGGAAGCCTGGACCGACTGGCGGAACCGGACCATGGAGCACTCGAAGATGGTCTCCGACGCCCGCGCCGAACTCGGCAGAGAGCAGAACAACGCCGCCCTCAGCATGTCCGACCCTCGCAACCCGCTCGATTTGACGCAATACGACGGCGAGCTGATTACGAAAGAAGTGTCGATTACCGCCGACGTCGAACTGAACGGCGCCGAGACCGAGCGGTCCATGACGGTCACGTTGTTGCAGGCGATCCTGACCGCCGACGACGGGACGGTCACCGAAGGGCGTTGGGTGGTCGCCAACATCAGTTGAGTGACCACGACGGTCGACAATCTGCCGGCAAATACGCCACCAACCGATAGAGGTCCTGGATCTCCAGCGTGCGCGAGGTCAGGACTGCTCCGAGCCCCGCTCCGGCGCGTTGCGCCGTCTGACGTGAGACACCGGTACCGCCGGCCACGCCATGCCGGAAGTTGCAGACAACCAGTCACCGACTCCCCCGCCGGTCGCCACCCGCTTCTTCGGTGTCCGGCTGCGCCAGGCGGTACCGTTCGGGTTCGTGCTGTTGGCATTGTGGCTGATGCTCTCCCCGAAGCGGGATCTATTTCATTTGAGTCTCGGCGTCGTGACCGTCCTGGTCGTCACGATGCTGTCCGGCCGTCTGGCCGCCCATCCTCCGATGGTCGGTGCGGCGGACGGCCGGTCATTGGTCTTGGGCTCCTGGTTCCGGTTCCTTCGCTATCTCCCATGGCTCGCCTGGCAAGTGGTGGCGGCCAGCCTGCAGGTGGTCTACATCGTGCTGCACCCGCGGTTGCCGGTGAGCCCCTGCGTGGTGCGTATCAAGGTCCGCTATCCGCACATGGTGGCGCGACTGACCCTTGCCAATTCGATCACATTGACACCGGGCACGGTCACCCTCGACGTTGAGGGTGACGTGGACGGCGACGAGTTCCTGGTCCATGCGCTGACCGGCAACGCTGCTGCGGACCTGGAGCAGGGGGCGATGTCCGACCGGGTCTTGCGGCTGTTCGATGAGCCGGCTGGTCCCCACGGGTTCTGACATGACGATGCCGTTGCTGCTCGCGTCGGTGGCGGTCGCTCTGGTGTTCGTGATGATGTTGTCTCTCTATCGGGTGCTGACCGGCCCATCGGTGTTCGACCGCCTGACCGGGCTCGGCTTGATCGGTAGCAAGACGATCGTGCTGCTCCTGCTGCTCGGCGTCCTGAATGGCCGGGTTGATCTGTACGTCGACATCGCGTTGTCGTATGGCCTCATCAGCTTCGTCGGCACGCTCGTGCTGGCCAAGTATTTCGAGGTCTCCCGCGGCCGGCAGGATGGCCGGGAATGAACATTGTCGCCGGCAGCTTGATCGTACTCGGGTTCGGCTTCATCCTGGCCGGAGTCATCGGCATTCTCCGACTCCCGGATTTCTACTGCCGGCTGCATGCCATGGGCAAGTGCGACACCGTCGGTGTCGCGTTGATGATCGGTGGTCTGGTGGCCAGCCAGGAGTTCACGTTCGACAGCCTCAAGATGCTGCTCGTGCTACTGTTCGTGTCACTCTCCAACCCGACCGCCACCCATGCGCTGGGGCGGTCGGCGGTCCGCGCCGGCCTGGCGCCGTGGACGTCCGGAAAGACACGTTCGTGACCGCCACCCTTGGTCCGCTGTTTCTCGCGCTCATGGTCGTCTGTGCCGTGGCGGCGCTCAACGCGAGAAACCTGCTCTCGGCTGTGACCATCTTCGGCGCCTTCAGCTTCTTTTCAGCGGCGTTCTTCGTCGTGCAGGATGCGCTGGACGTCGCGTTCACCGAGGCGGCCGTCGGCGCGGTCATCACCACCGTGTTCTTCGTTTGCGCGATTCATCGCACGAGCGGAGGGCGACCGTGATCGGCCGGTTGACTGTGCTCATCCTGGTGCCGGCGGGGGTCGTACTGTTCCAGGCGGCGGGCCAGTTGCCGGCCGTCGGAGACGGTAATGCTCCCGCGTTCACCCATGTGGCGCCGTACTACATCGAGCACGCGCATGACGATACGGGTGCGCCGAACTTCGTGACCGCGGTGCTGGCCGACTACCGCGGCTACGACACGTTCGGCGAGCTGGTGGTCATCTTCACGGCCGGGCTCGCCTGTCTGCTGATTCTCGGCGGGCGCGACGAGGCGCCGCCGGACGGGGAGGCCACGTGAGATCGAGCTTCGGCAGCCCCGCGCTCGACGCCGCCGCCCGGCTCATGGCACCCGTCATGTGGCTCTTTGCCGCCTACGTGCTCATCCACGGCCACGATAGTCCGGGTGGCGGTTTCCAGGCGGGGGTCATCCTGGCGGCGTCGGTCATCCTTCTGCGTCTGGTTCGCGGCCCGTTGGACGACTCCGGCATGCGCTCGCGTGACGCCCTGACCCTCGCCTGTCTCGGGCCGCTGCTGTATGGCGGCATCGGTGTCGTCAGTCTGCTGTCCGGGGGCGCCTTTCTGGATTACGGCGCATCGCCGCTTCCGATGGAGTCACCGGAGGTTCGGGTCATCGGCACGCTCGGCATCGAGATCGGAGTGACCATCGGGGTCACCGGGGTCCTGGTGCTGATTTTCGACGTGCTCGCGCCGTGGGACGACGGTACGGTGTAGGACACCATGACTTTGTTCGACTGGGGGCACGTGCAGTACCTGCTGGCGGCCGTCTTGTTGCTGATCGGGCTGTACGGCATGCTCGTCAAGACGAACTTCGCTCGCAAGCTGATGGCGATGAACGTCATGCAGGTGGCGGTCATCGCGTTCTTCATCTTACTGGCGGTGAGGACCGACGGTACGCCGCCGATTGAGCTCGATCACGTGGAGTCCGGGATCGACGCCGCCTATGCGAACCCGCTGCCGCATGCCCTCATGCTAACCGCGATCGTCGTCAGCGTCAGTACCACCGGCGTTGCACTCGCGCTTCTGGTTCGCGTCCATCGCCGTTTCCGCACCCTCGACGAGTCCGAGCTGCTCCACCGGTTGCGCGAGTGAGTGAGCACCTCCCGATCCTCATCGTCATCTGCCCTCTACTGGCCGCCCTTCTCGTGCCGCTGGTGGCACGTACGTCGGCCGGCTTGGCGCGGGCGCTGACGGTCCTGGCGACGGCAGCCTCGCTGCTGTTCGCGCTGGCCGCCCTGCGGGTCGTCCTCGACAGCGGCGTCTGGCGCTATCACCTTGGAGGCTGGGCGCCGCCATGGGGCATCGAGTATGTCGTCGATCCGCTCGGCGGCGGCATGGCCGTGCTGGTCTCGCTGCTCGCGACCCTGGTTGCGGTCTATGCCGGCCCGCACCTGCGTGAGTTCTCCTCGCTGCGCGCCGCCGTGTTCGACAGTCTGTTTCTGCTGCTGGTCAGCGGTCTGCTCGGGATCACGCTCACCGGCGACCTGTTCAATCTCTACGTCTTTCTCGAGATCTCGTCGCTGGCCGCCTACGCGCTGCTTGCGTCCGGTGGTGACCGGGCGGTCGTGGCGACGTTCCGCTACGTGATCATCGGCACGATCGCCGCCAGCTTCTATCTGCTCGGTCTGGGCTATCTCTACGCGCTGACCGGCACCCTCAACATGGCCGATCTCGCCAGCCGTCTCCCGCAGGTCGCGCCGGGCAGCGCCGTCACCGTCGGGGTGGTGCTGATCGTCGTCGGTCTGGCCATCAAGATGGCGGTGTTCCCGCTCCACGGCTGGATGCCGGACGCCTACACCTACGCGCCGCCGCCGGTGACGATGTTCATTGCGGCCGTCATGTCGAAGGTGAGCGCGTATGCTCTCCTGCGGGTGCTGTTCTTCGTGCTGCCGGCCGGCGAGGTGGTTGCGACCGCCCGCGGCGTCCTCAGTTGGGTGGCGGCGGCCGGGGTGCTGGCCGGATCGATACTCGCCCTCGCACAGACCGACGTGCGGCGCATGCTGGCGTACTCGAGCGTTGGCCAGATGGGGTACGTGGTGCTCGGTCTCGCCATGGGCAACGTGGCGGCGCTCACCGGCGCGCTGCTGCATGTGGCCGGCCACGCGGTCGCAAAGGGGTGCCTGTTCGGGGCGATCGGCAGCTTGTCCCGCCAGACCGTGCAGGTCGAGATCGAGGGGTTGGCCGGCGCCGCCAGCCGCGCGCCGGTGATGATGGCGGCGTTCACGGTGGCCGCCCTCTCACTGATCGGAATGCCGCCGACGGCCGGCTTCTTCTCCAAGTGGTATCTGCTGCAGGGCATGATCGAGGGGGGCGCATGGGTGTTCGCGGTGGTGCTGCTCGTCAGCTCGCTGCTCAGCGCCGTCTATTTCTTCCGGATCCTCGAGCGGATCTACTTTTCGCCTGCGCCGGTATCCGACCCACCCCCGTCCCGTGGTCCCGAACATTCGTGGCGGCTGCTTGGGCCGGTCGCGACGCTGGGCGCCGCGGTGCTCCTGATCGGCATGTTCAACGGTCTTCTCGTGACGGTGGTGATCCGGCACGCCCTTCCGGATCTGTAGCCGCGAAGGAAGATGAACGGGAGACGCCAGACGGCGATGAGTGCATATGTTTGACCTGCTCGGTGCGGACCGCCCGCTGGTCGCAGTGCTGGTGCCGCTCGCCGCCGCGGCGGCGATCCGCCTGCTCGGTCGGCACCCCATCCTGCGGGAGTCCTGCACCTTCGCCGCCGGCGTCCTCACGGTCGCGCTGGTCGTACCGATGCTGCCGGTCGTGCTCGATGGCGGCGTCATCGAGTCGTCCCGTCTATTGCTGCTGCCCGGCGTGGCGCTGCATCTTCGCGTCGATCCGCTAGGGCTCCTGTTCGGGCTGGTCGTCTCGATACTGTGGGTCATTACGTCGGTGTATTCGGTGGGGTACATGCGTGCGGGAGCCTATCCCAATCAGACCGGCTACTTCGCCAGCTTCGCGCTCTGCATCTCGGCGACCCTCGGTCTGGCGTTCGCCGCCAACCTGCTGACCTTCTTCGTGTTCTACGAAGTGCTGACGCTGGCGACGTATCCGCTCGTTGCCCACAATCGCACCCCCGAGGCGCGCGCCGGCGGACGCAAGTATCTGGTCTATACCCTGCTGGCTGGGCAGGCATTGCTGCTGGCGATCGTGTGGACCTACTCCCTCGGATCCGGCGGGGAGTTTCGGCCTGGCGGGCTGCTGCCCGCGGAGACTCCAACGTGGACCGTCGTCTCGCTCTTCGTGCTGTTTCTGGCCGGGGTCGGCGTCAAGGCCGGGATCATGCCGTTGCACGCCTGGTTGCCGGCGGCGATGGTGGCGCCGACGCCGGTCAGCGCGTTGCTGCATGCGGTGGCGGTCGTCAAGGCCGGCGCGTTCGGCGTCTTGCGCATCATCGGCTATGTCTTCGGCGTCGATCTGCTGGACACCGTCGGTCTCGACACGCTGCTCGCCGGGACGGCCGCGGCGACCATTCTGTTTGGCTCCATCCGGGCGCTCGGAGAGACACATCTCAAACGCCGTCTCGCCTACTCCACGGTCAGCCAACTTTCCTACGTTGTGCTCGGCGCCGCACTGGGTTCGGCGGCCGCACTGGCCGGCGCGATGTTTCACATCGCGGCCCATGGATTCACGAAGATCACGCTGTTCTTCTGCGCCGGCGCCATCTACACCGAGTCACATCGAGACGACGTCAGGCAACTCGGCGGTCTGGGCCGGCAGATGCCGATCACGATGACCGCGTTCGCCATCGCCGCAGCCAGTTTGGCGGGGACGCCGCTGCTGGGCGGGTTCATCAGCAAATGGAACCTCAGTCTCGGTGCGCTGGCCTCGGGACAAGGGGTGTTCGTGGCCGTACTCATCGTCAGCGGTCTCCTCAACCTGGCCTACCTGTTCCCGATCATCTACAGCGCGTTCTTCGATGCGCCGTACGGCGAGGTGGGACGTGAACGCGTGATGCTGACGGCTCCGCTCGTGATCACGGCGTCCGTCGTGATTCTCCTGGGGGTGATGCCGGGCATCGGGGTCGGCTTCTATCAACTCGCCTGGAGCGCCGCCGAGAGCGTCGTCGGTGGACCGGCCGCCGGAGGGTCGCCATGACCGTCGGGCGGGGACTGCTGATCGCCGTGACCGTGATCGCCGCCGCGGCGCTCGATTTTCTGGGGCATCCGCACGGCGAGACGTGGTGGCACCATCTGCCGGGGTTCGACCTGATTTTCGGACTCGTCGGCTGCGCCATCATCGTGACCGTCTCGAAAGCGCTGGGCAAGGCGTGGCTGCAGCGCCGGGAGCGCTTCTACGAGGGTCCCGGCGAATGACCGCCCATCCCGCCATCATTCTGTTCGTCTCCGCGGGGCTTGCCGCGGCGAGTCCGCGGGCGGCGCGGTCCGTCGTCGCGGTGCTGGGCGCCGCCGCGGCGCTCGCGGCCGCCGCCGTGCTGCCGGCCGGGGCGCACTGGAGCTACACGGTCGGCGACATGTCGTTGCAGCTCTTGCGTGTCGATACGCTGAGTCACCTCTTTGGTGTGATTTTCACGCTGATCACGGCCATTGCCGCGCTCTACGCCTGGCGCATCGGGCGCGCCGCCGAGAAGGTCGCCACCCTGATCTACGCCGGGGGAGCGTTGGGGGTCGTCTACGCCGGCGACTGGGTCAGCGCCTTCGTCTGGTGGGAGTTGATGGCGATGGCGTCGCTGGTCGTGGTCTGGTCGGGCGGCACGGCGCGTGCGCGTGCCGCGGGGTTCCGGTATCTGTTCGTGCATATCGCGGGTGGTGCGTGCTTCCTCGCCGGGCTCGCGGTGCACCTGGTCTCCGGCGGAGCCATGGAGTTCGGTCCGTTCTCCTCGGCGGGCGGCTGGGCGTACGGGCTCATCCTGCTGGCGGTCGCGGTGAACGCCGCGATTCCTCCGTTCCACGCCTGGTTGGCCGACGCCTACCCGGAGGCATCGGTGACAGGCACGGTGGTCCTGAGCGCCTTCACGACCAAGACGGCCGTCTACGTGCTCATCCGCGTGTTCGGCGGCAGCGAACTGCTGGTCTGGGCAGGCGTCGTCATGGCGCTGTACGGCGTCGTGTATGCGGTGATCGAGAACGACATCCGCCGGCTGCTCGGCTACCACATCATCAGTCAGGTGGGCTACATGGTGGCGGGCGTCGGTATCGGGACCCCGCTGGCCCTCGCCGGCGCGGCGGCTCATGCGTTCTGTCACATTCTGTACAAGGCGCTGCTGCTGATGGGCGCCGGGGCGGTCTTGACGGCGACCGGCCGGCGGAAGCTGACCGATCTCGGCGGTCTCGCAGCGCAGATGCCGGTTGTCGTGACGCTGTACATGATTGGAGCCTTCTCGATCTCCAGCATGCCGTTGTTAAACGGGTTCATCAGCAAGGCGATGATCGTCACCGCCGCCGGGGACGACGGCCGCGGAACCGCCGAACTCCTGTTGACGCTGGCGAGCGTCGGCACCTTTCTGTCCATCGGGCTCAAGCTGCCGTGGTTCACGTTCTTCGGCCCCTCTCGCGGCATCCGCGCGGCGCCCGTTCCGCGCAACATGATTGCTGCGATGGCAGTGGCGGCCGTCTGCTGCATCGCACTCGGCGTCGCGCCCGGCTGGCTGTACGCGCGCCTGCCGTACCTTGTCGACTATCACCCCTATACGCTTGACCATGTGGCCGGCGCGCTGCAGTTGCTGGCAGGCACCGCCCTGACGTTCTGGTGGTTGCGCGTCGCGCTGCACGGCAAGGCGACCGAGAGCCTCGATACCGACTGGTTCTACCGCAAGCCATTGCCGGTCGTGGTGTGGTGGGCGGTCGGCGTCGCGGCGGCGACAGGACGTCTGGCGCGCGCCGTGTCCGAATCCGGGGTACGCACCGCCGCCGCATTCGCCGCCAACCCGCTCATCGCGGTCGACCGCCTGGCGCCCGGCACCGCCGGGCCCGCGCCGGCGTACGACGAAAACCGCTATCGTTTCCCGATCGGGGCCACCGTGTTCTGGGTCGTGCTCGCGTTGTGGCTGCTGGCGCTCGTGGTATAGCAGCCCGTGGTGAAAGCCCCGCTGAATTCTGCCTTCCCCGCTGAATTCTGCGGTGTTCCGGTAGACGAACAGGGCAACCACAAGGGTTGCCCCTACAGGTATTCTCCCGCTGAATTCTGCGTTGTTCCGGCTGACGAACAGGGCAACCACAAGGGTTGCCCCTACAGGTGTTTTCCCTCTTCTCGCCTTGCTGAGCGGGCGCATCGCCGATCTCGGTGCAACGCGGTGTTTCACCATGGACTGATAGCGGTGGCACCGCCGGCCCGCCGCCGCGGCATACGTTACGCCAGCGTCAGCTTCGCGAACTTCGCTCGCAGCGTCTTGCGACCGATGTCGGTGAAGCGCACGGTGAGCTTCATGTCGTCTGTGACCGGTTCGACCGCGAGAATGGTGCCGACGCCGAACGTAGGATGGCGCACCCTGGTCCCGGGGCTGACGCTGATGACGGACTGGTCCTCGTCTTCATACGCATATCCGTAATCGGGCTGGATCTTCTCGCCTGTCGTGCGGGAGCGGCTGTGGCCTCGGCGTGCCCGTCCGAACGTTGTCGGCGTGGGCGCCGGCGTCGAGAAGACCGGTTCGACGACCTCCACCAGCGCGGCGGGGATCTCGCTCAGGAAGCGCGACGGATCTGAAGCCCTGTACTCGCCGAAGACCCGGCGCCTGGCCGCGCTTGTCAACACCAGGTGGGTCTGCGCCCGTGTCATCCCGACGTAACACAGCCGGCGTTCTTCCTCGATTTCCTCGGCGTCCTCCTGTGACCGCATGTGCGGGAGCAGACCTTCCTCCATCCCGACAATGAAGACCACGGGGAACTCGAGTCCCTTCGCGGCATGCAACGTCATCAACCAGACGCGCGCCTCCGGGGCTCCGTCTTCCTGGTCGGTGTCAGACAACAGTGCGAGCCGGTCGACGAAACCGCTCAGCGAGGGTTCCGACTCGCGGACTTCGTAATCGCGCGCCGCGGATACGAGTTCCATCAGATTGGCCTGTCGGTTGTCCGCCTCTTCCGTCTGTTGCTCGCGGAGGTCGTCCAGATACCGGCTCTGGACGAGCAGTTTGCCCAGCACATCCGAGACCGGCGCGTGCGAGGCGGCGTCGGCAAGCACCCGCATCATGTCGCGGAAACGCCGCAGCGCCGTGACGGCGCGGGATGGCAGCAACTGATCGTCGACCGCACGGACCAGACGCCGCCAGAGCGATTCGGCGCTGGAGTCCGCCGCGGTCCCCGCGAACAGCGGTCCGGCGTCGCCCGCCGGCGAGGTCAGTTCGTCCAGCGCCCCCATGACCCCCTTGCCGATACCGCGTGCCGGCACGTTGATGACCCGGCGCAGACTGACGTCGTCGTCGGGGTTCATCAGCAACCGCAGGTAGGCGAGCGCATCCTTGATCTCCTTGCGCTCGTAGAACCGGACGCTGCCGATGATCTTGTAGGGGATGCCCTCGCGGATCAGCGCGTCCTCGATCGCACGCGACTGGGAATTGGTGCGATACAACACTCCCAGCGGGTCTTTCCCCGCCCGCCGCGCCTCTCGCAGCCGCGCAGTCACCCAGTCGGCTTCCTCGAGATCGTCGCCGCCGCGGAAATAGCGCACCAGGGCGCCGCCCGATCGGTCGGTCCACAATCGTTTCTCCTTGCGGTTGCTGTTCTGGCGGATCAGCGCCGAGGCGGCATCCAGAATTACCTGGGTCGAGCGGTAGTTCTGCTCGAGACGCACCACGGTCGCATCGGAGAAGTCGTGCTCGAAGTCGATGATGTTGCGCAGGTCGGCGCCGCGCCACTTGTAGATCGACTGGTCGGGGTCGCCCACCGCGCAGAGATTGCGGTGGTGGGAGGCCAGGTGACGGATCAGGAGGTACTGCGGCTGGTTCGTGTCCTGATACTCGTCGACCATGATGAAACGAAACTGCTCGGCATAGCGACGTTTCACCGTCTCCGCGGTGGCGAACATCTCGACGGTTCGAAGCAGCAGGTCGTCGAAGTCGAGCGCGTTGGCGTCGCCAAGCGCCCGCCCGTAGCGGTCGTGGACCTGAGCCGTCATCTCGCCCCGTGCACTCCAGCTCTCGCTCTGCAGCGCCACAGGATCGATCATCCGGTTCTTGATGCGACTGATTAATGACAGGGCCTGGCGGGCGGACAACCGCTTGTCGTCGATGTCGAGATCGCGAAGCACCCGCCGCATCAGCGCCAGTTGATCCGAGGCGTCGTAGATGACGAAATCGCGCGACAACCCGACGGCCGCGCTCTCGCGGCGCAGGATCCGGGCGCAGAAGGCATGAAACGTCGACATCCAGAGGCCGCGGCAGTCGGTCCCCAGCAGCCGCTCGACCCGCGCGCGCATCTCCTCGGCCGCCTTGTTGGTGAACGTGACCGCCAGCACCTGATGCGGGTCGGCATGCCCGTCCCCGATCAGATGAGCGACCCGGTAGGAGATGACCCTGGTTTTGCCAGACCCGGCGCCGGCCAGGATCAGCAACGGCCCTTCCGTCTGCAGCACGGCCGCGCGCTGTTCTGGATTCAGATGATCGAGATAATCCATGGGGATGGGAGTCGGACGTCCAGGTGGTGCGCCTACTCGACGGTGACGCTCTTCGCGAGGTTGCGCGGCTGGTCAACGTCGCAGCCGCGGCGGACGGCGATGTGGTAGGCCAGCAACTGCAGCGGCACCACCATGATGATCGGCGTCAACAGCGGCGACGACGGGGGGACGTTGATTAGCGCATCGCGGGTCGGGTCGATGAGCCCGGCGAAGTCGTCCTGATCATGGTTGGTCACGGCGATGACGGCGCCCCCCCGCGCTTTTGCCTGCTGCAGGTTCGATGCCATCTTCTCGAACACCCGGCCGCCGGGCAGCAGCGCCACCACCGGCATCTGTTCGTCGATCAGTGCGATCGGGCCGTGCTTCAGCTCTCCCGCGGGGTAGCCCTCAGCGTGGATGTAGGAGATCTCTTTCAGTTTCAACGCTCCCTCGAGCGCGATCGGGTAGGTGATGCCGCGGCCCAGATAGAGAAAATTCCGATGCGCATAGAACCGGCGCGCGACGGCCTGGATCGCGCTGTCGCACTTGAGGGTCTGCTCGATCAGTCGCGGCAGGTGGTTCAGGTCTTCGAGATGCCCACGCAAGACATCTGCCGGGATGACCTCGCGCACCTGGGCGAGATAGAGCGCCAGCAGGTGCAGGGCGACGAGCTGTGACGTGAACGCCTTGGTCGATGCCACGCCGATCTCCGGTCCGGCATGGGTGTAGACGGTGCCGTCGGCCTCCCGGGTCGCCATGCTCCCAACCACGTTGCAGATGGCGATGCTCGTGGCCCCTCTGTGTCGCGCTTCCCTGAGCGCAGCCAGGGTATCGGCCGTTTCGCCCGATTGGCTGATGACCACGGCGAGGGTCTGAGGGGTCACGACGGGTGAGCGGTAGCGGTACTCGGACCCGTAGTCGACCTCGACCGGCACACCGACGATCTGTTCGATCAGGAACTTCCCCACGAGCGCGGCATGCCAGGACGTGCCGCAGGCCAGGATGACGATGCGAGAGACCGCCTGAAGCTGCCGTTCCGGAATCTCCAATTCGCCGAGAAACACTTTGGCGGAATCGAGTGACGTACGCCCGAGCACCGTTTCCCGCGCGGCCCACGGTTGCTCGAAGATCTCCTTCAGCATGAAGTGCTTGTAGCCGGCCTTCTCCGCCATCACCGGGTCCCATGTGATGCGCTGGGTCGTCGTTTTCACCGGATTCCCGGCAAGATCGGTGAATTCGACCCCTGTGCGGGTGATGACCGCCATTTCCCCGTCCCTGAGAAAGACGACGTCGCGGGTGTGGGTCAGGACGGCAGGGACATCCGACGCCACGAGAAATTCGTTGTCGCCGATACCGACCAGGATCGGTGGACCGTTGCGCACGGCGACCAGCTTGAGCGGATCATCGGCAGACAGCAGCACCAGCCCGACAAGCCCCGTCACGTCGTGCAAGGCGCGCCGGACAGCATGCTCCAGACCGTCGCCGCGCATTTCGCGCTCGACCAGATGGGCGATGACCTCGGTGTCGGTCTCTGTCTCGAACCGGTGCCCCTGGGCTTCGAGCTCGTGCTTCAGCGCCAGGTAGTTCTCGACAATGCCGTTGTGGACGATGACGATGCGACCGCTGCAGTCACGATGCGGGTGCGCGTTCTCTTCCGTGGGACGGCCGTGTGTCGCCCAGCGCGTATGGCCCAGCCCATATTCGCCGTCGACCGGCTGGTCCGCGATCGCGGCCTCGAGACGGGCCAGCTTGCCGGCGCTGCGCCGCACCTCGACGGCGCCGTCATTGACCAGCGCGACCCCCGCCGAGTCGTAGCCGCGATACTCCAGCCGCCGCAACCCCTCGATCAGGACCGGAACGACAGGCTTGTCGCCTATGTAACCGATGATGCCGCACATGACGTCGCCCGTCGGGTATCAGGAATCGGACGTGGCCCGGTCCGCTTTCGCCCGGCGCCGGCCGACCCATCCGTCCTTGTTGACCTGCCGGCCCCTGGCCACCCCGAGGGCGCCAGGCGGGATGTCCGTGGTGATGCAGGAGCCGGCGCCGACATACGCATCGTTCCCCACCGAGATCGGCGCGATCAGCTCGGCGCCGCTGCCGATGAACACGCCGTCGCCAACGGTGGTGCGGTGCTTGGCGTCGCCGTCGTAGTTGCAGGTGATCGTGCCGGCGCCCACGTTCACGCCGCTGCCGATGGTCGCATCGCCGAGGTAGGTCAAGTGGCCCGCCTTCGAGCCTGGGCCGAACGTGATCTTTTTCGTCTCGACGAAGTTCCCGATGCGGGCCTCCTCGCCGATGTCTGTCTCCGGACGCAGGTGGGCGAAGGGGCCGACGCGGGCGCCACGGGCGATCCGCGCACCCTGAATCACACAGTGATTGTTGACGAGCACATCGTCTTCGACGGTCGAGTCGACGATCCGCACCCCGGCGTGCAGTTCGCAGCGGGCCCCGATGCTGGTGCGGCCCTCGAGGATGACCCCGGGGTGAATCACGGAATCGGGACCCACGGTCACATCCACGTCCACATAGGTCGTCGCGGGGTCCTCGATGGTGACCCCTGCTGCCATCAGTTCTTCGTTCTTGCGTCGTCTCACGATCTGTTTCACCTCCGCCAGCTCGGTCTGGCTGTTGACACCGCGCACCTCGTCCGGGTCCGCCACCGCGATCGTCTCGACCGTCAGCCCGCGCCGGCGATAGATGGTCACCAGACCGGGGAGGTAAATCTCGTTGGCGGCGCCCGCCCGCGGAATGTCCTCGAGCGCGGCAAAGAGCGGTTCGAGATCGAACGCATAGATCCCGCTGTTGATCTCGTTCTTCTGCCGCTGTGTTTCAGATGCGTCGCGTTCTTCGACGATGCGGACGAGCCGGCCCTGCCTGCGCACGATGCGGCCATAGCCGTATGGTCGTGCCACGCGGGCGGTCGCCACCGTGAACGCCGCGCTGGTGTCATTGTGGGTGGCGAGCAGCCGTTGAAGCGTGCCGGGACGGATGAGGGGCACATCGCCCGAGAGCGCGATGAGCGTTCCCCGTTGCCCGCGAAGCAGTGGGGCGGCCTGCAACAGCGCGTGCCCGGTACCCACTTGTTCCGTCTGCACAGCGAACCTGAGCGAGGCGTACCCGGCGAGGCTGTCGCGCACCCGCTCCGCCTGGTGGCCGACAACGACCGTGGTCGACGCGGGATCGATGGCTCGCGCCGCGCGCAGCACGTGCTCGATCAATGCGAACCCGGCCAGGCGATGCAGAACTTTCGGTCTCTGCGACCGCATCCGGGTGCCATGCCCGGCGGCCAGAATCAATACATGACTCGGCATTCCAGTTGGTGGCGTGACCTCAGGGTCGAGACACCGCATGCAGTGTAATCGATTCGCCGTCACCCGACCGATTTGGCGCGTTCGATTGCGGCGTACATGGTTCTGGAGGTGAGCCCGTACTTGCGGGCCATCTCCTTTACTGCGCCACGCCGAGATCCCACGGCTTCTGTTGTAAGACCTAATTCGTCGATCAGTCTGCCCTCGCCAGGGAGTTGTCCAGCCTGTGGGGCGGGCGCGGATGCAGGCCAGACGACCCCCGTATACTCTCCGCGAGGAGCCTGGCTGAGTTCGAGAAGTTCCGTAATAGGTCGTATGACATATTCTTCGTGTATCTTGGTCAACTCGCGGCACAACGCAAGCTGCCGATCACCCCAGTGCTCCAACATCATGCCGAGGGTCGTCCGCAGCCGGTGCGGCGATTCGAAGAAGATCAAGGTCCTGGGTTCGTTGGCGAGCGCTTGACACCATTGTTTTCTGTCGTTCAACCTACGTGGTGGGAATCCAACGAACGTGAAACTGTCTGGCGGCGCGCCAGTCGCGACGAGCGCCGTGATGGGCGCTGACGGACCCGGGACAGGGACGACGCGAATGCCTGCGTTCATCACGAGTCGGACGAACAGCAGGCCGGGATCCGAGACGACCGGGGTGCCGGCGTCGGCCAGCAGCGCAATCGAGCTGCCGGCCTGCAATCGGTCGACTAGACGCGGTGCCTTTTGTCGCTCGTTGTGCTCGTGCAGGCTGGTGACCCGGGTCGCAATGCCGTAGTGCCGTAGCAGTCGTGCAGACCGGCGGGTATCCTCGGCCGCAATCAGATCGACCTCGCCGAGGATTCTGAGAGCCCGGAGTGTGATGTCTTCAAGGTTTCCGATCGGCGTAGCGACCAGATAGAGCGTTCCAGACATCACGAAATGGGGATTGTCGAGGCACGGCTATTGTAACATTCAGAAGTTGTTCTGTTTCGAGCCCAACTGCCTCCACCCGGGCGCCGCGGAACCTGAGAAAGCTGGATCACAGAGGCGCTACATCGACACCGCATGTACACCACGGAACCGTTGTCGCACTTGGCCGACCAGTATCTGGAGTTTCTGTACGAGAGCTCGCCGACGGCAGCCTCGGCGGACGGCATTCATGCGTACGACGATCGCATCGAGGATCTCTCCCGATCGGCGATCGACGGCGAAGCGCGCGAATATGGGGGGTTCGCGCGGCGACTCGACCGCATCTCGTCCCGCAGCCTGACCGCTGAAGAGCAGATCGAGCGGCGCATGCTGGCCGATCACATTCGAGGGGGCCTCTTTGAACTGGAAGAGATCCGTCCCTGGGAACGCAACCCGCAGCATTACGCAGCGCTGCTGGCCAGGATGCTGGCCGGCCAGACGATGTTCGATTACGCGCCGGTTCAGGAACGCGCCCGCCGGGTGGTTTCGAAGCTGCGTCAGACGCCCCGCTTGATCGAGGCCGCCACGGCCAATGTCGAGGACCCGCCGGGTATCTTCATCAAGACCGGCGTCGAAATGTTCAACGGCGTCGTGACGTTCATCGAGCGCGATCTGCCCCGTGCGGTCCGGGAATTGGAAGATCTGCACCTGCTGGGTGATTTGGCCGACGCCGCGGCCGAGGCGACCGAGGCGATCCGGCGTTACACAGGCTATCTGCGCGACACCCTCGCGCCGCGCAGCCGGGCCTCATTCAGGCTGGGGCGCGAGCGCTTCGAGGGACGGCTCCGCTACCAGGACGGCATCCCCGTCAGCGCCGAACGGTTGCTCGCGATCGCCCAGCGCGAGCTGGCGCGGACGCAGGAGCGCTTCCGCGAGGCGGCCGGTCGGCGCGAGGCCAGAGCGGAACCGCTGGACGTCTGGCGCCGGGTGAAGGCGCGTCATCCGGCGCCCGGCGAACTCGTCCAGACCGTGCGCGATCAGCTTGACGACCTCAAGACGTTCGTCGAGCGCAAGGCGATCGTCACCGTGCCTGACGACGAGCCGGTCATCGTCGCGCCCACCCCTGATTTCTATCGCTGGACCTCCGCCAGCGTCTGGAGCCCGGGGCCCTTCGAACCGAAATCGCTTCCCTCGTACTACTACGTCACCGACGCTGATCCGACCTGGTCGCCCGAGCGCGCGGAACAGCATCTGCGCGACTTCAATCTCGCGACCCTGTGGTCGATGTCGGTCCACGAGGCGTTTCCGGGTCACGTTCTTCACTCGGGGCATCAGCGGAAGATCAAGCGCTCGTTTCGCAAGTCCACGCTGTTTGCCCCCGTCTCGTTCGTGGAGGGATGGGCGCACTACTGCGAGCAGATGATGGTTGAGGAGGGGTTCGGGCGGGACGACGACACCATTGAGCTTGGGCAGATCGCCGAGGCGCTGTTGCGGCTGGCGCGGATGGTGGTGGGCATCCGGCTGCATACCGAAGACATGTCGGTCGAGCAGGGGGTGCGGTTCTTCCGTGAGGAGGCCTACCTCGAGGAGGGCAGCGCGCGCCGCGAGGCCGAGCGCGGCGCCTTCGATCCCGCCTACGTTCTCTACTCCGCCGGCCGGCTCATGCTGCTCAAACTCAGGGAGGACGTCGAGGCTCGCGAAGGGTCGGCGTTTTCTCTGAAGTCGTTCCACGATCGGCTGCTTGGACAGGGATCGGTTCCGTTCTGGCTGCACCGCACGTTGATGCTGGGCGACACCGGAGACGAGCTGCTCGATTGACCGCCCGCCCGACCTGCCGTTACCATCCATGGTTGGGCTCACCGCGACAGCCTCGGCCGCCGACGTCGAGGGTCCGACCTGAAGCCGATGCCACTCTACGAATACCAGTGCGATGTCTGCGGGCACCGCTTCGAGCGCATCCGGAGATACTCGGATCCCCCCTTGGCCGACTGCCCGAAGTGCGATGGCGCCGTGCGGAAGCTGATGTCGTCTCCCGCGATCCAGTTCAAGGGCACCGGCTGGTACGTGACGGACTACGCGAAGAAAGGCGGGTCCGACAGCGCGGCGACCGAGGCCGGCAAGGAAAAGGCCGACTCCGAAACCAAGCAGGCCGGCGCGGGGCAGACCGACAAAGGGAAGGCCGACACGGGGACAACCGCCAAGAAGGATGTCTCCTCGAAGAGCGCCGCGTCGAACGGCGGCTCGACGTCTTCGCGCGACTGAGGTCGAGACGCCATGCTCGACCCCGCACTGTTGCGTGACGACGCGTCCGGTATCGGCGCCCGACTCGACCGGCGCGGCGACGGGTTCGGCGGCCTCCTCGACGAGGTGCGGCGGCTCGATGCGGAGCGCCGTACGATCATTCCACTGCTCGAACAGGCGCGTCACGCCAAGAAGCTGCACGGCGCGCAGATCGGCCAGGCCAAGCGACGGGGTCAGCCGGTCAACGAGTTGCTGGCGGCCGGTCAGGGGCACACCGACGAGATCCAGGCGCAGGAACGGCGGCTCGACGAGGTGGAGCATGAGCGCCGGACCCGGTTGTTGAGGTTGCCGAATCTGGCGCACGACAGTGTGCCGGTCGGTACGGGCGATGCGGACAACGTCGAGATCCGGCGCCACGGAGAACCGGGAGCGTTCGATTTCGACGTCCGCTCCCACGCGGATCTGGGGCCGGCGCTCGGGATCATCGACTTCGAGCGCGGCGTCAAGCTGGCCGGCTCGCGATTCACCGTCCTGGCCGGCGCCGGGGCGAGCCTCTCCCGGGCGTTGATCAACTTCATGCTCGACCTCCACACGGCTGACCATGGGTACGTCGAGATCGAGCCCCCGTTTCTGGCGCATCCCGATTCGCTGATCGGGACCGGCCAGCTCCCGAAGTTCGAAGCGGATCTCTTCAAGATTGCCGGCGACTGGAATCTGTATCTGATTCCGACCGCCGAAGTGCCGCTTGCCAATCTGCATCGGGACGAGATTCTCGACGGTCGGGATCTGCCCCTGTGCTATGCCGCCTATACGCCCTGTTTCCGGAGCGAAGCCGGTTCCTACGGCGCCGATGTGCGCGGGCTGATCCGGCAGCATCAGTTCGACAAGGTTGAACTGGTCGCCTACACGCACCCGGAGGCGTCGTACGAGATGCTCGAGACCCTGACCGGTCACGCTGAAACCGTGCTGCAACGGCTCGACCTCCCGTATCGGACCGTGCTCCTGTGCACGCGGGACATGGGATTCGCTGCGGCCAAGACCTACGACATCGAAGTGTGGTTGCCGGCGCAGCGGAAATACCGCGAGATTTCGTCCTGCAGCAATACGGAGGCGTTCCAGGCGCGCCGCGCCAATATCAAGTACCGGCCCGGCGGCAGCGGGAAGGCGGAACATGTCCACACCCTGAACGGGTCCGCCCTGGCCGTCGGTCGCACGCTGGTCGCGATCATCGAGAACTACCAGCAGGCGGACGGCTCGGTGGTGATTCCAGAGGCGCTCCGCCCCTACATGCGCGGTCAGGAGATTATCGAGGCCCGCGAACGCTCATCCTGAGCGACACGCGTGGGGTTCTATCACGGGCTAGGAGTCTGCGCCGGCACCAACGGAGGGATGGCCGAGTGGTTGAAGGCGGCGGTCTTGAAAACCGTTAGGCGTGAAAGCGTCTCCAGGGTTCGAATCCCTGTCCCTCCGCCATTTCGCGACAGGTGACAATCATGACCGAGCAGCACGGGCAACGGACGGGGAACAACCTCACGAAGCTGCTGGTGATCGTGGTCGTGGCCGCGGCCGCCGTGGTGGTCTACCTGCGGTTCGGCGATGCGTTGTCACTCTCCGCCATTGCGCAGCAGGAGGCGGCCCTGCGTGACGTGCAGCAGGTGTATCCGCTGCTCGTGCCCGGCGTGGCGTTCATGATTTACGTGGCGGTCACCGGGCTGTCGTTGCCAGGCGCGGCGGTGCTGACGCTCGTGTTCGGCTGGTACTTCGGTTTCTTCCAGGCGCTGCTGCTGGTCAGCTTCGCCTCCACGAGCGGGGCGTCACTGTCGTTCCTGCTGAGCCGCTACGTGTTGCGCGCGTCGATCCAGTCCCGCTTCGGCCAACGGCTGCGCGCCTTCGACGCGGCGCTGGCGCGCGACGGGGCCTTCTATCTGTTCACGTTGCGGCTCGTACCGGCGGTGCCGTTCTTCATGATCAACCTGGTCATGGGACTGACCCCCATCGGCCTCGGCACGTACTGGTGGGTGAGTCAACTGGGGATGCTGCCTGGTACGGCTGTCTACGTCTACGCCGGTTCGACGGTTCCCGATTTGCAGACGTTGAGCGAACAGGGCGTCAGCGGCGTCCTGTCACCGCAGTTGTTGCTGGCGTTCGTCCTGCTGGGGCTCTTCCCGCTGGTGGTGAAGCTGATCATGCGGCGGCTGCGGCCTGACAGCGCGCCGGGCGCGGCTGCCGGCGACCAGTAGCGTCCGCACAATCGCAGGCGGCCGGGCGAGATGCGCTCCAGCGATCGGGTCCGTGTCGCGTCTCGGCGCGGACAGATCATGGCCACGGCGTTCGTCACCCGCTCGGTGCAGGCGGGCCAGCTTTTCGTGCCGATGCACTACGAGGTGACGAACCAGCTTACCGACGCGGTCTTCGATCCCTACTCGAAGCAGCCGTCCTACAAGGCGTGCGCCGTGAACCTGTCGCTGCCGGGAAATTAGCCGTCCTCGCGCGAAGACCTGCCGGCCGGCCCCTACCGCCGCACGCCCCCCGCGGCTACAATCGCAGGCGCGCCCCGCGCCGCCGCCGTCACTGCGGCGCCAATCGAACGGAACGATCGATGACGCGACCCCTCCGTCACCTAGGCCTGCCGGTCCTGCTCGCGTGCCTGCTGGCGGCGCCGACCGGCACACACACCCAGACCCGGGATGACCCGGACGCGCCGCGGCCCGCGCGCAACGACGTGGCCCGGCCCCTCGGACCGTCGGACGAGGTGCTGATGCTGCGTCACCAGCGGCTGCAGAAAGGGGCGCACGAGCTGTACTACGGGGCCAGCCGGTTCGGGGTGTGGCCCTGGTACGAACGGCTGGGCGCCCGGATGTCCGGTCAATGGCAGGTGGTCTATCCCGAAGGCGGCGGCAGCCCCGAGTTCGACGAGGGCTATCGGCTCGCGCGCTACGCCAGTTTCGAGCACTGGCAGTACACGCGCGGGCGGCTGTCCCGCGCGCTGGCGGGCAACGGACCGAGCCGCGACCGCAGTGGGCAGGCGGGGCAGATGCGGCAGCAGGTCAGTCTGGGGTCGGCGGGCGGGTACTTCCTGCAGGGGTTGACCGCTGTCGTGCAGCCGTGGTTCCTGCCCGGGCTGGACGAAGAGTACGAGCTCGTGGACGCGACCGCGCCCGCGGCCGGCGATGAGGTCATTGCGGTCCGCAACGACGTCGCACAGCCGGGTACCGAGACCGTCGTGCTGCGCTACGCCCGGATTCGCAAGGGGTCCTTCGACCAGATTCTCGAGGCGACCGTGGCGGCCGTCTGGCCGTTCGAGGAAAAGATCGGGGCTCGCCCGATCGGACAATGGCGAGTGATCTACCCCGCTGCGCCGAGCCGAACGGAGGAGAGCCCCGACTACGACGAGATGATCACGATGACCAGATACGCGAGCTATGACCACTATCGGGCCGCGCGTCCAGGTCAGGCCGTGTTCGCTGGTGGAAATGGGCCCGACTGGCGGGCATGGCGCGATTCGGTCGATGCGGAGCGGGGGCTCACGTTGGAGAACAGAGTCGAGTTTCTCCAGGGGTTCACCTACGAGAGCCCGCCGCTGTATCAGCCGGGGCTCCCGGAACGTTACCGGGTGAAGTGAGCCGGTCCGGCCACGCTGCATCGCGACCCATCTCTTCCAGATGCCGAGAATTCGCCTGATCGCCCTCGTGTTCTGGCTGGCGCTTGCGGCGGTGCTGTCGGTGCTCTATGCGCTGCGGCCCGAGCTGCTCGAGCCTGAACGGATCGTCGCAACGCTGCGCGGGTCGGGACAGTCGGTGCTGCTGGGCTACGTGCTGCTGAGCATGGTCCGCGCCTTCACGCTGGTGCCGAGCACGGTGTTCATCATCGTCGGGACCCTGCTGTTTCCCGACCGGCCCTGGTTCGTGATGATCAGTTCGCTGAGCGGCGTGGTGCTCTCGACCGTCCTCATCTACTGCTTCTTCGACTTCCTCGGCCTCGGCGATCTCTTCGAGCGGAAACATGCGAAACATGTGCGCTGGCTCGAGCAGCAGATGAACCAGAAAGGGTTCTGGCTCGTGGTGGGCTGGTCGGCGTTTCCGTTCGTGCCGACCGACGTCATCTGCTACGTGGCCGGCACGTTGCGGATGCATCTCGGACGGTTCGCGTTCGGGATTGCGTTGGGGAAGGTGCCGCTCATCGCGTTCTACGTCTGGGCGACCGGCGCCCTGATCGGTGCGTAGCAGTCGCGCCGCAGAAAGATGTAGCAGCCCGGCGCTGTCGTTCAGTTCCTGAAATGCGATAGATTTGAGCCGCGCAAATGCAGGTGTCCGGGAGGACCAATGAACTATCAGGCTTGCCCTCGGGTGATGGCGCTCTCGTTGTCGTGTCTTCTCGCTGCCGGTTCGGTCTCGGCGCAGAGACGCGACTTCATTCCCCCGGTGCCGCCGCCGGAGGGGCCGGTGGTGCTGTACACCGCCGAGGTCCAGCGCATTCGGGTCGTGCCGGTGACGGGCGACCTGTCCCATCCCTGGGGCATGGCGTTTCGCCAGAACGGTGACATCCTCATCACCGAGCGAGACAGGGGCACGTTGCGCGTGGTGCGGAATGGCCAGCTTCTGGAGCGGAACATTCCGGGGGTGCCCGCGGTCTTCTCCGAGTCCGACCGCGCCGGATTGATGGACGTGGCGGTCCATCCGGACGACGATCGTCTCGTCTATCTCACGTACTCGAAGTCGATCGAGACCAACGGCGAATCCGGGGTGACGGTCGCGCTGGCTCGCGGGCGTCTCGACGCGGGCAACCTGACCGAGGTGCGCGACATCTTCGTGGCGCAGGGGCTCGACCGCGGCATTGCCGCCTCGCGTCTCATCTGGGGCCCCGACGACAGCCTGTACATGACAGTGGGCGGATCCTACGTCTTCGCCGACACCGGCAGCTACGCCCAGGATCCGGGCACCCACTTCGGCAAGCTGATGCGCCTGAACGACGACGGCGCCGCCGCGTCCGGGAACCCGTTCCTGGGCGACGCCAGCTATCTGCCCGAGATCTACTCGATGGGCCACCGGAACCAGCTCGGGCTGGCCTGGCACCCCGAGACGGGCGAGCTCTGGGCCACCGAGAACGGGCCGCAGGGCGGCGACGAGGCGAACATCATCAAGCCGGGCGCCAACTACGGCTGGCCGCTGGCCTCCTACAGCCGCGAGTACTCCGGCGTGCGGGTCACCGAGACCCCATGGCGGCCTGAGTTCGAAGACGCCGAGGTGCTGTGGTGGCCGTCCATCGGTCCCTCAGGGCTGACGTTCTACACCGGCCCGCACTTCCCCGCCTGGCAGGGGAACCTGTTCGTCGGCTCGATGATGGAAGGCCGCATGCCGCGCACCGGGCACATCGAGCGCATCGTGTTCAACCGCCGGGGCGAGGAGATTCGCCGCGAATCGCTGCTGACCGAGCTCAAGCAGCGTATCCGCGACGTGCGCCAGGGCCCCGACGGGTATCTGTATGTCCTGACCGATGAGGACGACGGTGTGCTGTTGCGTCTGGAGCCGGCGACCGCGATTGTGGATCCCCCGGGCAGTGCGATCTTCGTCGAGCGGCTGACCGCGCCCCGGGTGCCGCCGGTGCCCGAGTCGGCGTGGACCGCCGAGCAGCGGGCGCTGGTGGACAAGTACGCACCCGACGGCAACGCGGGCAACGCCCTGCGCACGCTGATCCGGGTGCCGGCGCTGGCCGACCGGTTCATGCCGTTGCTGACCTACGTGAGCAACGACTCGACGCTGTCGCCGCGACATCGCGCCATTCTGATTCTGCGCACCGCCTGGCTCGCGCAGAACGGCTATCTCTGGTCGGCGCACGCCGGGCGCAGCGACCACGGACTGACCGCCGCCGAGATTCGGCAGCTCGCCGAAGGGGCCGGCGCGGGCTGGACCGCCTTCGAGCAGGTGCTGATCGCCCTGGCGGACGAGATGTTCCGGAACGCCGCGGTCAGCGACCGGACGTGGGCGGACCTGTCGCGCATGTACGATCTGACCAATATGGCCGACGCCGTCGTGACGGTCAGCGAGACGACGGCCTCCTCCATTCTGTTCAACACGCTCGGCATCCAGCCGGACGCCGGCGCCGCCGAGCTCATACCGAGTGCCGATGTCGCCTATCGCATCGTCGTGCCGCGGCGGGAGCCGGCGCTGATCACACCGCGTATCGACCCGATCGAGGGTGACGGGATCCGGGTGGGCCGCACGCTGCGGCAGCATCCGCGCATGGCGGATCAGTGGTACGCCAATCCCAGCTACGTGCAGAACCCGGACCGGTCACGGATGACGCCGCACGACCGCGAGCTGCTCATCCTGCGCACCGGCTGGAACGCCCAGTCGGTCTACGAGTGGGCGAAGCATGTGGGCAGCGTGGGGCGCGCCCGCGACCACGGGCTCGAGCCGCTCTGGATCGCTCAGGGCAAGGACGCCCGCGGCTGGAACCCGACCGAGCGGCTGCTCATCGATGCCGCCGACGAGATGTACCGTGACACGATCATCTCCGACGAGACGTGGGCGGCGCTGTCGGAGACCTACGACACGCATCAGATGATGAGCATCGCCGCCATCGTGGCGCGCTACCGCAAGGTGTCGATGACCCTGAACGCGCTTGGGGTGCAGCCGCTGCCGGACGATGAGCGATTGCCGGTGCTGGAAGGGTACTGAGTCCGCAAAGGTCCCCGGTTTCCGTCGAGCGACCGGGAGCATGCCTGCCGCCTCCCTCCGCGGCCGGGTCACCGAGTCGTGACAGGATTGCCGCGTGAGCACGGTCGACGTCCTCATTGTCGCTGCCTTCGTCGCCTACGCCGTCAGCGTCGGGCTTTCACACCGGCGGCAGGCGTCGAAGAACCTCGAAGAGTACTTTCTGGCAGGCCGTACGCTGCCCGGTTGGAAGGCCGGACTGAGCATGGCGGCCACCCAGTTTGCCGCCGACACGCCGCTGCTGGTCACCGGCATTGTCGCCGTCTCCGGCATCTTCGGGCTCTGGCAACTGTGGATCTTCGCCGTCACGTTCCTGCTGATGGGGTTCGTCCTGGCCGGCGCCTGGCGGCGCGCCGGCGTGGTGACCGACGCCGAACTGACCGAGGTCCGCTACGGCGGCACGCCGGCGGCGGTGCTGCGGGGCGTGAAGGCGTTCTATCTGGGCACCATCATCAACTGCGTGTCGCTGGCGTGGGTGCTGTTCGCCGCCGCGAAGATCGCCGAGCCGTTCCTGCTCTGGAACGAGTGGCTGCCCGCGGGACTGATGCAGCCGGTGGTGGCGCTGGTCGAGTCGGTGGGCACGCCGCTCACCATCGGCGGGGTCGATGACCCGGACGTATGGGTCCTGACGGCCAACAACCTCGTTTCCCTCGTCCTGATCCTGACGGTCACCGCGTTCTACTCGTCCACGGGCGGTCTGCGCAGCGTGGCCGCCACCGACGTCGTGCAGATCGGCGTCATGTTCGCCGGCACCCTGGCCTTCACCAGCATCGTGGTGTCGCAGACTGGCGGTCTCGGCGCCATGACCGATCGCGTGTACGACACGTTCGCCGCGGGTGGTCCGGGAGGGATTACACCGGCCGAGATCCTGGCCTTCACGCCGGACCAGGGGAAGGACGTCACACTGACGGTGCTGTCGCTGCTGGCGCTGTTGTGGCTGATCAACTCGGTGTCCGACGGCACCGGCTACCTGGCGCAGCGGTCGATGGCCTGTCGCAGCGACCGCGACGCGAAGACCGCGGCGGTCGTGTTCACGTTCACCCAGGTCCTGGTGCGGAGTCTGCTCTGGCTGCCACTCGGCATCGGGCTGCTCGTGCTCTTTCCCCCGGACCCGGGGCTGGCGCCGGAGTTTCTGCAGGCGGACCGGGAAGCCACCTACGTTCGCGGAATGGCCGAGCTGCTCCCGCCGGGCCTGATGGGGCTGATGCTGACCGGTATGCTGGCGGCGCTCGCCTCGACCGTCGACACTCATCTGAACTGGGGCGCCTCCTACTGGACCAACGACCTCTACAAGCGGTTCATCTGTCAGGCCTGGTTGAAACGGGAGCCGACCGGCCGTTCGCTGGTCTGGGTGGCGCGCGGGGCCAACGTCGCCATCCTCATGGTGGCGCTGGTGATCATGACGCAGCTCACCTCCATCAATCAGGCCTGGCAGATCAACCTGCTGTTCGGCGCCGGGCTCGGCGTCGTGCAGGTCCTGCGCTGGCTCTGGTGGCGAATGAACGCCTGGGCGGAGATCGCGGCGATGATCGTGTCGGCGGTGGCGGCGCCGATCCTGCTCTCCACCTTCGGGGACGACCAGCAAGCGCTGCGGTTGCTGCTGATGGCCGCCGTCTCGACCGCGGCGGCGCTGGCGGCGGTCTGGATCACTGGGCCTGAAGACCGATCCGGACTGGTCGCGTTCTACCGGCGGGTACGGCCGGTCGGCTTCTGGGGTCCGATTGCCGCCGAGGTGCAGGGACGGGCCGGCGCCGACCGCGGTCCGCGGCGGTTGTGGCGCGCTGCCGGTGCGATGGTCCTCTGCTCGGCCACCGTATTCTGCCTGCTGGTCGGGATCGGTACCTGGCTGGTCGGCAGTCCCGCGCCGGTCTGGCTGCCGTCGCGCCCCCTCTGGATCGGCGCGCTGCTCGTGACCGGACTGGCGCTCTGCCCGCTGTGGTTCCGCCTGGGATACGGCGAGCCGGAGTGAGCCGGCCTCTCGCGTACGTTGCCGGACCCCTGACCCGCGCGGTCGGCGCCGCATCCTGCGCTACCGGTTCCCCGACCGCGGCAACTCCAAGGTTACGGCGGAGTGGCAGCCGGACATGAACCGGTGCTGGTTCGCGCAGACCGTCGTGGAGGTGCGCCGCGGTTGTTCACCGTCCTGTACAGAAAAAGGGCCCCGATCCTGTTGGGGACCGGGGCCCAGGTATGGTCTGCGTCGGTGACGTTGGGTTACCCCCGTTCGGGGATACCCCTGGCGCCACCAGTGCGCTGGAGGTCCCTACGAGGACGCCACCTCCGCAGAGCCACTGGTAAAGTCGTCCACAGGATCACCTCCTTCGTTGGGCGTACAGTGAGCGGCGGGTCCCAACCCACCCGGCCTCGGGGCCGCCCTGAACCCCTGCGCAGGCCGCCGCGACGCAGCGCGGAACCAATGTCACTCCAATCCTTGGCCATGCGGCGCCGGATGTCAATCGGGCCGACAGCGCATTTTTGTTCGGGCAATGGTGCGGGCGCATACAATGGGGTCGTGTATCGCGACGAACGCGGCGTCGAGTACGACCCGGTTCCGCTTCCGACCCACGAGGTGACCGATGCGGTCGCGGTCGATGCGCGGCGCGTGAACCGTGCCGCCCTCCGCAAGACCGTGCCCATCTATGCCGGCGCCGACGGCGCCGAACTCGCCCAGCAGCCCCGTGGTCATCGCCGTCACTGGAGCGACCGGCAGTGGGTTGCCTTCGAAGAGCATCGCCGGCTCGAACAGGAGTTGGCCGCCGGCGATGAGCCGGTGGCGACGGTCATGATTGTCCGGCCGCACGATCCGGTCGCCGGCTGACCCGCGACCACGGACCGTTCTCCCAATTTCCCCGATCCGCTCCGTGGTTGCCGGCTATTGGCGACTGACCGTGACCGTCACCGCGTCGCTCGTGGCGAGTCCGCCGTCGTGGGCCTGGATACGCAGCACGTAGGTGCCCGGGGCGGCGAAGGTGGCCTGGGTCATCCAGCGGCCGTCCGGGGGCGGTTCGGACGCGCTCCAGCCTGGCGACCAGGGAGAATTCTCACCGTCCCGCGAATCCTCCCAAACCTTGGTCTGCTCCGGCTCGAAGCGGACCGCGCCGTCGCCCCGGTACACGAACCAGGAGACCCGCAGCCCGGTGGCGCTCTCGGTGGTGATACGCCCCGGAAGACGGAGGTTGGTCCGGCGCAGCGGAGTCGCCCGCGGCAGACCGTCGTCGGCCACGACCGCCGCCAGCGTCAGCGGCTGGCCAACCCGCGCGGTGCGTGTGTGTTCTCCCTCCAGGGTCAGCACGGGCGCGACGTTGTCCGGCAGATCGGGGCGCGTGCCGGCCGCGCCGCCGGCGCCGTAGTTGGCCTGGATGACGGCGTTGTCGATGTAGTAGTCCGGCTTCAGGGTGGCGTACGCCCGTTCGGTCTGCCCGTTGCTGGTCAGCGTCCACACCAGCTCCTTGTCGCCGAAATCGGCGGGAACGCGGATGCTGAAGACGAAACGGTTGCGGCGCGGGTAGAAGTGGGTCGGCTGTCCCTGGTCCGGATCGCCCGGTTCGATCTGATTGTCCCCCCCGATCGGCAGATCGATGATCTCTTCCCAGTTCCGGTTCATGTAGCCGAAGACGAGGTTGAACGACCCGTCGTCGTTCTGCTCCCAGCCTTCATAGGCGGGCGCGATGTTCTGCCCGCGGGCGAAGCCCTGCTGCGCGGCGCCGTCGACCGCGCCAAGGGACAACACCAGCAGCAGCACCGGCAACCCTTGGCGCACACTCCACGGCAGACGCCCGGTGCGATGCAGTATCGGCTGAATCTCGGCGCGACACGGGGTGTGACCACGGTCGGCCGCCGGGACGATGCGTGTGACGAGCATGAGTGTGTCTCGGGTGCCGGCCGCGTTACTGGCCGCCGCCGCCCGCCGGCACGTCGCTGCCCTGCGCGCACGACGGACAGCTCAGGTCGCCGCGAGGAGCCCCCGTCAGCTGCAGGTACTCACGGCGTTTCTCGACCTCGGCGGCAAATTCTTCGTCGGTCAGGAAGGTGCCCTGCATCAGATTGATGAACATGTTGTCGACCGACCGGTGACCGGCGCCCGACCAGTTGCGGGGGTCGGCGACGTTGGGGTTCGACGGCGAATTGTTGAAGTAGCCGACCAGGTGCATGATGGTGCCCTTGGGCAGCAGCGGCGCCGCATCGTCCGTATAGTTGTAGACCCGCACCCAGTTGTGGTCGTAGCCGGCGCAGTTCAATGTGCGCGTCGTCACGCCCCAGATCGCTTCCAGGCACATCCGCACGCCGGGAGCGTGCATGTGGGGTTCGAAGACGCTCACCCGCGTGTTCTCCGGCAGCGTGTAGTAGGCGTCGAGCCGCTGATCTGCGTCCATGCCGCGGATGTCGATGTCCGGCCCGTTGCCGAAGAAGATGAACTGGGTTTCCCTGGTCGGTTCGTAGTCCTCCGGATGCAGCTTGAAGCCGACCTCGATCCGCGCGGTGGTGTCGGTGCCGTTCGAATGGGTGTGGACCGACGGGAACACGAGCGTCGAGCCGGCTTTCAGCAGGCGACCGGCATCCGCTTCGAACTGGTCCGCATTCCGGCCCACCTCGTGCACGGGCCAGCTCCCGACGAGATCGCCATCCTCGTCGACGACGATCGGAATGGCATGGTGCACCACGAACAGACCGCCGACCGTGTTGCTGCGCGTGCTGGGGCCGTTGGCCGTGGCCCGCTCCTTGTATTCCATCGCCGCGACGTAGCGATCCTCGGTGAGTCCCAGCGAGACCGACCCGACGTCGCCCCACCAGTCGGGCGCACGCGCCGGCACGTCGAAGGACGGCGACGAGACGATGAGGTCCGGTTGGCCGATCTCCCACTCGTCGACGTCGATGAACGCCCTCGGCGCCGGCATGTCGGCCGGGTCGCCCTCTGGCGCGCCGTTGTCCGCCCAATGGGCGATCTTGGCGACTTCCTCCTCGCTCAGCGACGGGTCGTCCTTGAAGCTCTGAATACCGATTTCACGCTCGATGTACCAGGGCGGCATGACACCGGGCTGGTCACGCAACGCGGTCCGGTTCTTCATGGAACGTGCCCAGGGCCGCACCTCCTGATAGGAGATGAGCGACATCGGGGCCACCGAGCCGGGACGATGACACTTCTGACAACTGCGCTGCAGAATTGGCGCGATATCCCTGGTGAAGGTCACCTCGCTGTCAGACGCGGTCTGAGCGGCGGCTGGCTGCGGTCCCGCCGCCAGCAGCAGCGCCAGCCCGGCCGCCGAACCGACACAAGTTCTCTTGGTCATGAAGTGACTCCTCTACGTGATGTCTGCCTCAGTACCTGATCGTAGCGCCCCGCACGGGTGACCCGCAACCCGTCCCGCAGGCATGTCGCCGCCGGGGTCGCTTCGCGACGAGCGGCATCGGGTCCCGAACGCGGCTACCTCGAGAACAGATACGTCATCTTGATCGCGATTTGCCGGTTCTGGATCCATGGCACGTGGCCGGCGTGCCGCAGGGCCGGGTCGAGAATCATGAAGTCGTCCTGGCGCAGTTCGTCATAAGCGATGTAGATGTCGCTGCCCGGGCTGTAGATCCAGTTGAACCGGACGCTCGTGCTGATCGCGTCGGTCGTGGAGTTGTACTGCGTCAGCGAGCGGAGGGTGATCTCGGGCGACAGCGCGAGATCGAACGTGGCCGATGCGAGATCGGCGACGAACGCGCCTCCCGGCAGGTCGACGTCGCTCCGCCGAAAGCTGGCCTGCGCCGCAATCCGGCTCGTGGCGCGCCAGTTCACGCCGGCGCTCCAATCGACCCGCGTGCCGCCGAAGAACCCTTGCGGCGCATAGCTCGCGTTGGCCGAGACCCGGCGCGACGGGTCGCTCCGATAGCGCATGCTGGGGCTCCAGAAGCGATACGTACCGGCCGGAATCGTCACGGTTCGGGTAATCAGAAACGGCACGTCGAGGTACTCGAACTCCTTGTTGGTAATGAACGTCAGATTCGAGCCGTCCTCGAATTGAAACCCGATCATGTGATGCACCCGGCGGGACAGCAGCCGGTTGTGCCGGTCGGTCGTGTACTCGAGGTTCATCATCGGGTCCATCGACCGGATGCCCCACCGCCCCGGGCGCGGATTCCACTGCGCGTGCAGCTTCGACCGCCTGATGCCGATGCGCGGCACGAACCCCACCTCGGCGTTGAAGTTGTCCTCGATGTCGGTGTACTCGCTGTAGATGCGTGCCGCCGGGCTCAGCCACGACATCATGACGTGCCCCATCATGCCGTCGGAGGCAATCTCGGACGGTCTGATTCTGCCGTCGGCGTCGGTCACGGGCGAGCGGGTCATGGCCGCGAATCCAGTGACCGAGAAGAACGGATGCGGCGTCAACGAGGCGTCGACCGCGAACGTCCGGTTGTAGTGCGCGCCGTTGATCGCCTCCTTGTTCACGATGATGCCGCCTACCTTCGACCGCGCGAAGATGTCGCGGCTGTAGCGGGCGACGAAGAAGTTCTCGCCGGGCCGCGGGTCGTACGCAGGCCCGGTCTCCTTCGTCTGGATGGTCATGACGGCGATGTTGTGCCGATTGACCTTGCCGGTCAGCCGGGTGCCGCCGCCGATCGGTATCGCCCGGCCCGCGGCCAGACCGACGCGGCGGGTGAAGAACAGGTCGGCGATGCGTGTGATGCCTTGCTCCTTGACGCTGAACATCCCGGCGTTTTCGAGGAAGAAATCCCGTTTCTCCGGGAAGAACAGGGGGAACCGGGTCAGGTTGACCTGCTGCTCGTCCACCTCGACCTGCGCGAAGTCGGTGTTCGCGGTCACGTCGAGGTTGAGCCCCGAGGCGATGCCGTATTTCAGGTCGAGCCCGACCTCGCGGAAGCCCGAGCCGGCGAGTCTGTCCGCCGATACACGGTCCTGGCGTCCCCCGCCCAGCGTATAGGGCGTGATCCGCAGGTCGAGCCCGCGGTCCACCCCGCCCAGGCCGGTCATCGTGCCGGCCCGGCTCACGCGGGTCAGGTCGTAGCCCTTCGGAATCGGGGCCCAATAGACCTGCTCGTTCTTGCGCCGGATGTTCCGCATGAAGTTGACGCCCCAGACCTGACGGTCCGCCTTCGGGAACCGCATCGTCACCATCGGGATCGCGATCTCGGCGACCCAGCCCTCGGCGGTGCGGCGGGTCGAGACGTGCCACACACCGTCCCAGTCGAGATTGACGTTCGAGTTGATGCTCGAACTCAGACGGCGATAGCCGCCCTCGCCTTCTTCCGCGATCTGCTGTTCGAGCTTGGCGCCGAGCGGGCTCGTCACGAACATGTACCCGGAGCGGGAATCGTGGAACGTGTCGACGATGAGCTGAAAGTTGTCTTCGTCCAGCAGTTGCCGCGAGTCGCGCCGCATCTCGGTCGCGATGACTCCGTTCGGGACCGAGTCATACGCCTCGACGCCGACATAGAGCGCCTGCGCGTCATACATGAGGCGCACCACCGTGCGTTCGGTGGCGGGGTCCCCCTCCGCCGGCTCCTGCTGCACGAACTGGTCGACGATTGCGGCGCTCTGCCACGCGGATTCGTCGAGCACCCCGTCGAGTCGCGGTGCAGCGGGCGTACGGGTCGGTTCCACGGTGTGAAGCTCAATCTGGGCGAGCGGCTGAGCGGAGAGATCGACCGACGCCGACACGGCAGTGTTCGATCCGGACGGCGGGTTCGCCTGCGCCGGCTGAGTGGACGCCGTGGCGGCCCCCAGGCACAGGCAGACGCACAGTGCGGCACGGTGGAGGCCGCTGAAATTCCGTCGATGTTTCATAAGGGCGCCTGTGCTCCTGCGGTGCCACCTCGTATCAGCGCCGAGTATGGTCGGACGCTTGTCCGAGTCGGGTCAAGAGGGATCACACGCCTCATGACACCAGCGGGTTCCGGACTTTGAGCTCCGTGAATCGACTGAAGTCCCGATCGACCGTCCACAACTCGTCGATGCCACGGTGCAGACAAAGCGCGGCCACCCGCGCGTCGTGCACTCGCGGGCCGCTGACGTTGCCGCCCCTGACCGCCGACCGCAACTGCTCCCAGTAGCCGGCCGTTTCACCCAACAGCACCAGCGCCGGCGTCTCGATCCAGGCTGCGACCTGGTCGAGGGCGAGTTCGAGCGGTGTCGGCGGCTTGTAGATCCGCGGGTGGGTAACGATGGCGAGGAATTCATGCAGACAGGGCCACGGTATGGCCCACTCCGCCCTCCCTTCCGCGAGCCCGGCAACACACCGGGCGGCCGCCTCGTGAAACAGGGAATCTTCGCGGTGGGCGTAGACGAGGATGTTGGTGTCGAGGGCGATCATCCGCCGCGACCCTCGTACGCCAGCTCGCGCACCTGTTCCCAGGCGCCTTCCTGCACCCCCGCCTGCACGCCGTCGCCGCGGAAGCTTGCCGCGCGCAACCGATGACTCCCCGGTCCCTGGCGCTCAACGAGCACCCGGCGCAGACCCTGTTCGATCAACGCTCTGACCGTGGTGCGTTGCATCGCCGCCAGCGCTTTGGCCTCGGTCAGCAGTGCATCGGAAATATCTACGGTTGTCTTCATACAGGAATACATATCACCATATGCATATAGGCGTAAACGGTGTTCGGCCAAGTGTGATCGGTATCGGCTCGCCGGATCGTCGGGACCGCCGGCGCAATCGACGAAAGTGCTCGACAGCAGGGCGATCGTCGGCGCAGGATAGGACCATGCTGCAGCGGGTCGCATGCGCGACGCTCGTGGCCATGCTCGTAACGACCGGCGCATCGGCGCCATTGGCGCATGTGCACGTGGTCCGTCATACGCACCGTGCCGGCGACGCGCCCAGCGCCGCGCGCTCGGCGCGCGCCGCGTCCGAAAGCGAGCGGCGGGCGCATCGCCATCCGCACGCGTCCGGTATCCACGGGCACGTGCGCGAGGCGCCGGCTCCTGACCACGACCACCATGCGATTGTACCTGCCCACGGACCAACAGGGCAGCATGGAGGGATCGTCGTGGCCAACGCGGCGAAGGGTGAGTCCCCGCAGGCCGCTGCAAGCGCACCGTTACCGGCCCTGCTGGTGGCCCACGGGCAGTCTGCGGCGCCTGATCCGGCAGTGTCCGGTACGGCTCGGAGCAGTCGACCGCCGCCCGCGCCGCCGCCCCGCGTATCCGCCCCTCCGCGCGCCCCTCCTCCCGCCTGACAGGCCCGTAGCGTTTCGCCGCGGCCTGGCCGCGTGACGTACGTCCACGTTCGATCAGCACACCCCTGACCGAGGCCCATCCTCCGCCATGACCGGTCGGGGACTCGAGGAGACGAGCAGATGTCTCGACACACGCAGATGTCTCGATACACGATGTTGGCGGCCGGTTGCTGGCTGCTGTCCGGCGCGGCGGCAGCGGCGCAGCCGCTCACAGAGCAGGAGGCGCTGGAACGGATGCGAGCCGAACATCCCCGCATCGAGGCGTTGCGGCTTGCGGTACGCGAATCGGAGGCCGAGGCCAGGTTGCGGACCGTGCGCGCGAATCCGACCGTCGGTTATACGCGGGAGGACACCGGTTTCACCGCTGACGACTTCCTGCTGGTCAGTCAGGAGCTGCCGTTGTGGGGACGCCGCCGGCTTCAACGTGAACTCGCGGATCGGCAGATCGCCGGCGCGCAGGCCGGTGCAGATGCCGCGCTCCTCGCGGTCGAGACCAGCCTGCGGCTGGCGTTCACCGATCTCCTCATCGCGCAGGAACGCCTCGCCGCGTTCGAGACCGGCGTGCGCGAGCTGCAGGCGCTGGTCGCGGTGCTCCGCACGCGCGAGGAGTTCGGTGAAGGGTCGCGGTTCGACCGGCTACGGGTCGAGCGGGAAGTGGCCGACGCGGAGGCGGATCTCGCCGTTGCGCGCATCAGCCGGCGGCTGGCCCAGGCGCACCTTGCCGCCTTCTTCGGGCCGGGCGCCGACCCGGAAACATTGTCGGCCGCCGGCCGCCTCGGCGATCATCGCGTCCTGCCGGAGGTCTCCGCGCCGTTCGAGCAGCGGGCTGACTATCGGTCGTTGACTATCGACGAAGAACGCTGGACGACTGAGCGCCGCGTGGCCGAGCAGCGTCGATTGCCGGACGTGACGCTGACCGGCGGGATCAAGCGCGCAGATTCGTTCGGCGCCGGCGATACCGGATACGCGCTTGCGGCGGCGGTGAGCGTCCCGTTGTTCAGTCGGGGTCAGGCGCAGGTCGCTCGCGCCGAGGCCGGGAAGGCCCGCGTCGAGGCTGAGCGCCGCGCCCTGGCGGTCCGCATCGCCAGTGACGTCGACGCCGCGCATGTGGCCGCGACCCGTTATCGCCGTGTCGCCGACCAGTACCGGGCCGACTCTGTCGAACGGGCCGCCGACCTCGTGACAATCGCCGTGACCGCGTACGAGGAGGGAGAGTACGGCATCCTCGAGCTGCTCGACGCGTATCGCGTCACGCTTCGGGCGCAGCTCCGGCTGCTCGACCTGTCGGCCGCGGCCCGCCGGGCGGCGATCGATCTCGGCCGCGCGGTTGGAGGGGAGACCGCACCATGATCATTCGTCCGCATGTATGGGTGACTGCCGCGACCATCGCCCTCGCCGCCTGTGCCGACACCGCCCCGCCCCCGTCCGACCCCCCGGAAGCGGCCGAGACGCCGCCGCCGGTCGTGGTGAGCCGCTGGACCGGGCTCAGCGAGCTGTTCGTCGAGTTTCCGCCGCTCGTCGAGGGGGTCGCGAGCCGGTTCGCGATTCATTTCACCGACCTGGCCACCTTTGCGCCGGTGCGGGAGGGGCGGGCGATCGTGCGGCTGACCGGCGCCGGGACCGAGGCGGCCGAGTTCGCGGTCGAGGCCCCGGGGCGTCCCGGAATCTTCGGTGTCGACGTGACACCGCGGCGCGCCGGCCGGTTCGGGCTCGAGCTGGTCCTCGAGGCGCCGGCGGTGCGCGACCGCCACGACCTGGGCGAGGTCATCGTGCTGACGGCGGCCGAGGCGGCGGCGTCACCGTCCATCCCGGAGGTGGTGGATGGGGCGGTCCCCTTTCTCAAGGAGCAGCAATGGGCGCTCGATTTCGCGACCGAGGTCGTAGAGCGCCGTCCGATGGCAGCCAGCCTGGAGCTGCCGGCCGAGATCGAGCCGCGCACCGGGGGTCAGGCGGACGTAACGATTCCGGTCGCGGGCCGGCTCACGGACAACCTGCCACCCAGACCGGTCGGGTCGTTCGTGTCCCGCGGCGACCTGCTCGCCGAGGTTGTGCCGCGCAGCGGGCACGGCGAGGACCGCCCGGCGCTCGAGCTGGCGGTGGCCGAGGCGCGCGGCGCCCTGGAACTGGCGGCGGCGGAACGGTCCCGGGTTGACCGTCTGGTCGACGCGGGCGCGCTCCCGGCGCGGCGGCGGCTCGAGACCCGGCTGGCCGAGCAGATCGCCCAGGCACAGGTCACCGCGGCCGACGCGCATCTCGCGCAGCTCGATTCGACGCGGCGTGGAGCGGGGGAGGGCGATGGTGACACTCGATTCGTTCTCCGTGCGCCGATGAGCGGGGTAGTGGCGGAATCGGCGGCGACGCCGGGGGCGAGTGTCGAGGAAGGAGAGCGGCTCTTCCGTCTGGTGGCGCTGGACCGGGTGCACGTCGTCGGCGCCCTGCCCGAGGCGGACTTGGCCCGCGTTGATGACCTGACGGGCGCCGAACTCGAAGTGCCGGGCGGCGCCGCACCGGTGGTGCTCGACCGCCTGGTGGCGATCGGCCGTGTGCTCGATGCCCGGACCCGCACCGTGCCGATCATCTATGAACTGCCTGCCCCTGACCGGCGGCTGGCCATCGGCCAGGCGGTCACCCTGCGCGTATTCATCTCGGCGGCGACCGACGCGGTCACCGTGCCAGAGAGCGCGCTGGTCGACGATGCCGGCCAGGCGGTGGTGTTCGTGCAGGTCGGCGGCGAGAGTTTCGAGCGGCGCCCGGTGCGGCTCGGGAACCGGGAGGCGGGGCTCGTGCAGGTGATCGACGGCATCGAGCACGGCGAACGTGTGGTCACGGTGGGGGCGCCGCTGATCCGACTGGCCGCGCTGTCCCCGCAACTGCCCGCGCACGGGCATACCCACTAATGGTGCAGGCTCCGTGGAATTCGCCTGGCGCTGCACCCCGCCTGGACGGCGTTGATCATCGGTTGCAGATGTCCTGACATGCTGGATGCGGTCATTCACTGGTCGTTGCACAACCGGCTGGTCGTGCTGGGCGTCACGACGGCGTTCCTGCTGTGGGGCGGCGCCGTCGCGCTGGAGCTGCCGGTCGACGTGCTGCCGGACCTCACTGCGCCGACGGTGACGGTGCTCGTCGAAGGTCACGGCATGGCGCCGACCGACATGGAGGCGCTGGTGACGTTGCCGATCGAAGCGGCGATGAACGGCGCCTCCGGCGTACGGCGGGTGCGGTCGGCGACGGCAGTGGGTCTTGCGGTGATCTGGGTCGATTTCGACTGGGGCGAGGACATCTATCGGGCGCGTCAGACGGTCACCGAGAAGCTCTCGCTGGCGAGCGCGGCGCTGCCCGCTGGCGTCGACCCTCCGGTCCTGGCGCCGCTGTCGTCGATCATGGGCGAGATCATGTTCGTCGCGCTGCAATCCGACACGCACGATCCACTCGACCTGCGCACCGCCGCCGACGTGCTGGTCCGCCGCCGGCTCCTGGCCGTCCACGGTGTGTCCCAGGTGACCGTCATTGGCGGAGCACGCCGGCAGTTCGAGGTGCTGGTCGACCCGGTCCGGTTGTCGGACTACGCGCTGTCGCTGTCGGCGGTCGAGGACGCGTTGCGCCGCGCCAACCGGAACACGGCGGCCGGATTCAGGCAGACCGCTGGGCAGGAGTATCTGATCCAGGGCGTCGGACGTCTCGCCGATGTGGCGGAGATCGGCGCCACGGTCATCGATTCGCGCGGTACCGGGCCGATTCGCGTCGACGACGTGGCCAGCGTCAGGGTGGGGGCCGCCCCCAAACGGGGCGACGGGTCGCGCAACGGCCGGCCGGCGGTCATTCTCGGCATTCAACGTCAGCCGGGAGTCAACACGCTCGCGCTCACTCGCGAGCTCGATTCGGTGCTCGACCAGATCCAGGCCGAGCTGCCGGCCGGAATACAGCTCGACGCGCGGCTGTTCCGGCAGTCCGACTTCATCGAGCTGGCGTTTTCGAATCTCATGACCGCGTTGCGCGACGGCACCCTGCTGGTGATCGTCGTCACGCTCGTCTTTCTCGCGAACCTGCGCGCCGGCGCGATCACCCTGCTGGCCATTCCACTGTCGCTGCTCGCCGCGCTGGTGGGGCTGCGGCTTTGCGGTCTCTCGATCAACAGCATGACCCTGGGCGGGATGGCGATCGCGGTGGGTGCGCTGGTGGACGATGCCATCGTGGACGTCGAGAACGTGACCCGCCGGCTGCGCGAGAACGCGGCCCGCCCGGCCGCCGTGCAGCGGCCGGTGCTGACGGTGGTCTATGTGGCGAGCCGCGAGATTCGCGGGTCGATCGTGTACGCGACCTTCACCGTCGTCCTGGTGATGCTGCCGCTCTTCTTTCTCGCCGGGGTGGAGGGCCGGCTGCTGCAGCCGCTCGGGTTGGCGTATCTGATCGCCCTGCTGGCATCGCTGTTCGTCGCGCTCTCGCTGACGCCGGTGCTCTGCTCGTATCTCCTGCCTGGCGTGTCCAGCATTCTCAGCGGGCGCGAGCCGGCGTTGGCGGCGGCGGTGCGAAGGTGGTACGCGCGCTGGCTGCCCCACGTGCTCGGCCACCCTCGTCTGGTGATCGGTGGGGCCGCGGTCCTGTTCGTCGCGGCGCTGGCGACGACACCGCGCATGGGGCGCGCCTTCCTGCCCCCGTTCAACGAAGGGGCGCTGGTCATCAGCGCGGTGACCCTGCCCGGCACGAGTCTGGCTGAATCCGATGCCCTGGGCAGCGCCATCGAGCGGCTGCTGCTCGAGGTCCCCGAGGTGGCGGCGACCGCCCGCCGGACCGGGCGCGCGGAGCTCGATGAACATGTGCAGGGGGTCGAATCGGCCGAGATCGATGTCCGGCTCGAACCGGGCGGGCGATCCCGCGCACTGATCCTCGACGAGATCCGGGATCGGCTGAGCCTGGTCCCGGGCACGAACATCACCATCGGCCAGCCGATTTCGCACCGTATCGATCACATGCTCTCGGGATCGCGGGCCAACGTGGCGGTCAAGATCTTCGGCGACGACCTGACGGTGCTGCGGGCGCTCGGAAACCAGGCGGTCTCGGCGATGCAGGACATCCCCGGGGTCGTCGATCTGGCCCTCGAACCGCAGGCGGACATCCCCACCGTGCGGGTGCGTTTCGATCGGGCCGCGCTGGCCCGCCACGGACTGCCGGCCGGCGAGGCGGCCCTGACCCTGGAAACCGCGTTGCATGGCCGGGAGGTGGGCCAGATTTACGACCAACAGGTCGCCGTGCCGCTCGTCGTGCGCTACGCGCCGGCCGACATGGCCGACCTCGCCATCATGTCGGAGACGCTTATCGATACCCCGGCCGGGGTGCGCGTACCGCTGGGGAGCATCGCCGCCATCGTCGAGGACCGCTCCCCGAATTTCATCGGACGCGAGAACGTGCAGCGCCGGCTGGTCGTGACCTGCAACGTCGCCAGCGGCGACCTGGGGAGCGTCGTGGCCGCCATCCGTGAACGGGTGGCGGCCGAGGTCACGCTGCCGGACGGCTATCGGGTCGAGTACGGCGGTCAGTTCGAGGCCGAGGTCGAGGCCACCCGCGTGCTGGCCGGACTCGGGGTGGCGGCCCTGGCCGGCATCTTCCTCCTGTTGCTGAGTGCGCTGGGCTCTGCTCGCGATGCCGCGATCGTCATGATCAACGTGCCGCTGGCGCTCATCGGCGGCGTGGCGGGGGTGTTTCTGGGCGATGGCGTCCTGTCAATCGCCGCCCTCATCGGCTTTATCGCGCTCTTCGGCATTACGACCCGCAACGGCATCCTGCTGGTGACCCACATCCGGGATCTGCGAGAGGCGGACGGGCAGACCGATGCGCGGGAGGCGGTCGTGCAGGGGTCGGTCAACCGCATCGTGCCGATTCTGATGACCGCCCTCTCCACGGGGCTGGCGCTCGTCCCGGTCGCCCTGGCGTTCGGCGAGCCGGGCAGCGAGATTCAGGCGCCGCTCGCGCTGGTGGTCGTGTGCGGGCTCTGCTCGTCGACCGTTCTGAATCTGTTCGTCGTGCCGACCGTCTATCTCGCAGCCGCCAGACGGCGCGCCGCGTGACGCGGACGGTCGGTCGTCAGGCGAACCGCTGGGCGTCCGTCGCGGCGTAGTTGGCCATGGCGCGGTTGAGGCCGACCGTCGATTCGAGCGCGACGGCCACCTCTTCCAGCCGGCTGCCGGGAATCACGCAGGTCAGCTCTTCCGGCCGCATGCCGGTCCGGGCCCGGCTCAGTGCGCAGCCGACGCTGGCCGCCACGGCGTTCCGCTCCTTGGCGAGGGCGACGATGTGGCACTGCGGCTTGCCCTCGATGTACATCTCCGGGATCGCGTCCTTCAGGGTCATCAGGCCCAGACCGCTGATGCGCAGCAGCACCACGTCGGGCGCGTCCTGGGCGTCCGCCAGCGGCCCGTACACCACGGTCTCCGGTGTCTCTGTCACGACCGGCAGCGCCATCACCGCCGCCTCGTCGACCCAGCCCGACTCGAGCACGGCGCCGACGTCATCCGTCGCCGCCGCTTGTTCCAGGGTCAGAAAGCCGTGGGTGTAACTGCCGACGCTGCAATTGGCGTGGTCGGCGGCAGTGGTGGCGAATGTCTCGTTCGAACCGTGAATCCAGAATACGCAGCCGGCCGGTACCTGTCCGGTGCGGCCATGTTCGTTCGGCGCCGGGTAGGCAGCATCCCGTCTCGATGCGTCCAGCGGGTCACCGGCGCGGCGAAACGAGATGGCGACCGGGGCGGCGAAGGGGCGAAGCGTCGCGACCAGGCGGTCGTTCATCGATCGCCACGTCGAGCTGTCGGCGCGTGCGGCGTGCTCTGTCATAGGTCAGGTCCTCCAACGACCGATACGGGACGCCCCTACGGCGCCGCCGGTGGGTGATCTCATCTCTCCCGCCGCGCCGGCCCCGCCGGCCGGCCAGCTCGAGGCGGGCAGCTCGTCACGCACAACAGGGGCAGCCCGGTCCGCCGCCCTGCGTCAGCTCGCTGGTCGCGCGCTGCACGGCCGCGGGGTCGCCCGCGGCGGTTGCCGGCATGGCGGCCAGCGCGGCGCCGGCCCGGGCGCCCCGCGGTGCGTCGCGGCGTGCAACCGGCGGCCCGCCCGGCCCGCGGTAGCCGGTGAAGATCTGATACTGCCGGGTGTCGATGGTCGTCTCGAGCTGAATCGTGCCGTCGCCGCTGATGCGGAACCGATCGAACGGCTGGCCGTCGCACAGGATGAAGACGTTCTCCGGATTTGGCAGGTTCGTGATGCGCCAGCTCGTCTCGACGCCCCGTCGGTCCGGCGTGGTCGGATAGGTGCCGACGTGCAGCGCCCCGCTCTCGGTGTCGTTCCACGCCTGATACAGCCCGAGCGAGGGGAAATCGATTCCTTCGACGGTGGGGGCATCGAACTTGTCCATGTACGGGACGTCGAACGCGCGGATCCAGTCGCCGTCACCGCCCACCTCGGACACCATCATGGTGGCGCTTTGCTGGCCGCGGGGATACGCCTCGTTCAGCCCGAAGAACCACCCGAACTTCTCGTCGTGGTCGCCGAAGAACCGGGGCTCGTATGCCTGCTCGGCGGCGGCGCGGAGCCGGGTGACCGCGGTGTGGTCGCCCAGCGCCCGGGCCAGCAGCAGGCCGGTCGCGTTGGCCCGGATCGGCGCCCGCGGGTTCCGCCAGCCCAGCGCGTTGGCCGCCGCGTCGTAGAGCGTCGTCGCCAGCTCGCGCTGCTGCGGCAGCACCATGAACGCCGTCGAGATACCGGCCGCCGGCCCGCCGTTCGCCTTGTGGTTCACCAGCGGGTCGTAGTAGTTCGTGACCCACTCCAGCGCGCCGTCGTCGCCAATCCCCATGTAGTTGTCACGGGAATATTCGAGGAAATTCTCGAAGGCGCGGTGGGTCTGGCGGCCGAAAACCCGGTCGTACAGGTACATGCCGAGCCCGCCGGCGCTGTTGCAATAGAACCAGATCTTGGTGTTCTCGCACTGCGGGCCTTCGGGATGGTCCAGATACTGCCGCTCCATGTGCTCGGCGATCCGGTGGTGGTCCCACTCGAAGACCTCGTCCGCGTAACCGGTGACCGGAAACGGCCGCGTGTACTTGTCGTCGCCCGAGACGTACTTGTAGATCGAGAGCAGCAGGGTGAACCAGCCGCGGAAGAACAGATATCCGTCGGCGCCGATCGGGTCGCGTTGCAGTCCCCACGGCTCGACCCCGTTGGCGGTCCAACCGAACCGGTTGTAGTTGCCCTTGAGCCGGTCGGGAATCTGGTTCATCACCCGGGGCGGGTAGTTCGCGCGTTTGGGGTCGTCGCCAATCTGGGTCAACCAGTCGATGGCGCCCCAGTAGGTGGGATAGCGGCTGGCCAGCCCGTCGGCGATTTCCGTGTAGACCTCGCGCCAGGCAGGAGTCTGGTCGGCCATCAGCAGGAGCGCATACGACGAAAAGGACAGATCGAAGCGGCCGTAGCTCAGGACGACGGGAGCAGAGTAGCGATCCCACCACTGGTGCGGGACGCCGGCCGAACTCCAGTCGTCGTCGGTGGTCGACTTCTCCCAGAGAAACTGCAGCCAGCCGCGGGTGCGCCGATTGAGCGTCGGGTAGACCGATCGCGGGGTCTCCAGCGGGAACGCCGGTCCGGCGGGCGGCGCCTGCGCCAGCGCCGCAACGGCCGACGCCGGCAGCGCCGCCGTCCCGGCTGCTGCGCCGACTCGCTTGACGAAGTCGCGACGTGACGGTCCTCGTGCTGGTCTCACTGGTAGTCGGCGGCCCGCAGCGACACCCTGATGATCTCGTTGTCGTTACGATGCACGATGTGGCCGTTGGCGTACGCCGGGTGGCTCCAGTTCACCTTGCGGTCGAAATTGCGGGCGGGGCCGAATCCGGCATCGGCGGTCGGCTCGATCAACGGGATGCGGCCATGCTCGATATAGCCCGCCGGCGTGAACTCCGCGAGGATGAGGATGCCGTCGTCGTTGACCACGAAGTACCGGTCGTCATGTTTGACCATGAACGCGGTGCCCCAGCGGGCCTGCGCGGTCATCTGGTCGCTCATCCACAACCGCTCGCCGGTCCGGGCATTCAGCCCGCGCAGCTCGCCGTAACTGCCGACACCGTAGATCTGGTCGCCGTCGATCAGCGGGGTCGTGATCAGCGCATGCAGGCCATCGGTCTCACCCGGCATCTCGCTCCGGCTCTGCCCCTTCCACAGCAGCGTCGCGTCCGGCCGATCCTGGTCGAGCCGCATCATCAGCGATCCGCGATAGAACTGGGTCACCAGCAGGTAGTTGCCGCTGTGCACCGGGGTGGCGACCGACATGCCGGCGCCGGCCTCCCATTCCTCTTCCCAGTAGAGCGCGCCGGTCTCGGGGTTGAGCGAGACCAGCGCCGCGGCGTGCCAGACGATGAGCTGCCGCGCGCCGCCCGCCTCGATGATGATCGGCTGCCCGTAGCCCATCTCGCCGACCACGTCGAGCGCGCGCCAGACTTCCTCCCCCGTCCGTTTGTCCCAGGCCATGACCAGACCGCCCGGTTCGCCGCCGACCACCGCGATCAGCCGGTCGCCGTCGACGATCGGCGAGCTGGCCACGCCCCAGGTGGGGATGAAGCTGTCATAGTCGGCGATGTAATGTTTCTCCCAGAGAATCTCTCCCGTCTCGACGCTCAGGCAATACAGATCGCCGGCGGCGCCGACCACGTAGACCCGCTCACCGTCGACGGTCGGGGTGGCGCGAGGCCCGATCGCATATGAGATCATCAGCATCCGGTACGTGGTCGGCCACTCGCGGGTCCAGAGAATCTCGCCCGTCTCTTCGTCGATCGCGATCGCCCGCTCGGTGCCGTCCATGGTGCGTGACGCCGGATCCTCGGCCCAGTCGGTGATGAAGACCCGCCCGCCGGACACCGCCGCCCCCGAGAAACCGGAGTTGATCGGCACGCGCCACGTCACGTTCAACTCGGTCGGTAACGTTTCGATGATGCCGGTCTCGGACCACACCCCGTCGCGATTCGCTCCGCGCCATTCCGGCCAGTCGTTGGCCGCCAGCGGCAACGCCCCTACCGCCAGCGCCGCGAGAATCACTGCCGGTCGCGCCAGGTGTCGAAGGTTCTGTAGTGTCATCTGTCGCTCCTGCCGCCGCCGCGAGGTCGTTCCCCGATCACGGGCGGCCGCCCCACGCCGCATGCGGACGTGCGCCGCCCCGGCGTCCGACAAGTCTATACCGAGGGAGTCGCGTGGGCGACCGCAGCGTTGCTACTCGCCGCCCTCGACGAGTTCCATGGTCATCGTCACGGCAGACTCGATGACGTTCGTCTGGCCACCCATGGTCATGCTCATCTGTATGTTCATGGTGCTCTGGTTGACGGTGATCAGGCCCCTGCCGGTGTCGAAGGTGGTGGTCCCGACCATCGCCGAATCGCCGATCTCCACCGCAATGGGCAACTGGGGGGTGGCCCCGGGTTCCAGCGAGACGGTCCCCGTGCTGCCGATGACGACGAGGTCTCCGTCGACCGACTCGACCTCGAAGGCCATGGCGACCGTCATGGCGCCGGAAACGGGATTGGCGATCGTGGCGGTGCTGTCCCAGGTGGAGCCGACGCCGATGGTTTCATCGGGCAGCGCTATTCCTCCCTGCCCCAACTGGTTGCGCATCACCTCTTCGCTCAGCGTCTGATCGAGGATGGCGGCGAGGGCCGGGTCGGCGCCGCGGGCGCCCAGCGTCTCGCGCAACTCGTCGAGGCCGGACATCTCCAGCAGCTCGCCACGCGCATCGAGGACCTGCGTGAAGCCGGTTCCCACCAGCACCTTCAAGGCGTCTAGCGGCGACCCGGTGCTCGCCTCGTCCGTCGAGTCGACGCTCACCGTTCCCATCGGCGTCACCATGCTCAATCGCACCCGGTCGATGGTCACGCGCATGGTCGCATCGCCATCGCCGTTGACCTCCAGGATGCTCCAGCGCTGGGTCATCTCCATGTTCGTCGTCGCCGACCCCATGCCCTGCGGCAGCTCGGACTCGTTCATCATCGACATGCGATACACGAGGTCGGTCCCGGCCTCGAATTTCCACCGCAGCTCGGTGCCTTGCGCGGCGAAGGCGGCTCCCGACGACAGCAGCCAGACAGATATCAGAGCGGTCAGGCGGCCGGCGGCGTACCGCAGGGTGCGACGATGGTTGGGGTCGGTCGTCATCTCGTCTCCTGTTTTCCTGAAGAGAATCGGGTACTTGTACATACTGCACTCATTATGACGCCGCGGCCCACACTATTCGTGAAGGTTCCGAGGCGGTCCTGCGGCCGCTGTCGCGGCCGCATTGTTCGGATGGTGCTGTTCGCGGCGGCGGTGGCGGCAGGCGCCGACGCGCAGCCGGTCGCGTCCGGCCCGCCGGCGGTGCTGCAGGGGCCGGCGCCGCCGGTCGCCCCGGCGGTGGTGTCGCGCGACGCGGACGGCCGCGCGACGGTGCGGGCCACCCGCGTGCACGAGCCGATCCGCCTTGACGGGCAGCTTGACGAGCCGGTGTTCCAGGACGTCCGGTTCATCACCGACTTCGTCCAGCAACTGCCGGATGAAGGTGAGCCGGGCAGCCAACGGACGGAAGCCTGGGTGCTGTTCGACGACGAGAACATCTATATCGCGGCACGCTGCTACGACACCGCGCCGCCGGATGAATGGGTGGCGAACGAGATGCGCCGCGACGTGATTCAACTGCGGCAGAACGATTCGTTCTCGGTGCTGCTGGACACCTTCTACGACCGGCGGAACGGCGTCGCATTCCTGGTCAACCCGATTGGCGGTTTCTCCGACTTCGAGGTGTCGAACGAGGGAGGCCGCGTCAACAGCGACTGGAACACGATCTGGGACTCGCGGACCGGACGGTTCGACGGCGGCTGGACGGTCGAGATCCGCATCCCCTTCAAGTCGCTGCGCTATCGTCCGGGGCCCGTCCAGGTCTGGGGATTGCAACTCCGCCGCATCGTCCGGCGCCGCACCGAGGCCTCGTATCTGACGGCGCTGCCGATCTCGGCGGCGCGCGGAAACAGCGTCATCGCGGGGCTCTGGCGCGTGTCGCAAGCCGGTTCGCTCGTGGGGCTCGAGGCGCCGCCCGAGCGTGTGAACCTCGAGATCAAGCCGTACGCCATCGGCGGCGTCACGTCGGACCTCACGGCCACGCCGGCGGTGCGCAACGCCACGGACGGCGAGGCCGGGTTCGACATCAAGTACGGCGTGACGCGCAACCTGACGGCAGACTTCACCTTCAACACCGACTTCGCCCAGGTCGAGGTGGACGAGCAGCAGGTCAACCTGACGAGGTTCAGCCTGTTCTTTCCGGAGAAGCGCGAGTTCTTCCTGGAGAGTCGGGGCAACTTCGACTTCGCCCAGGGCGGCCGGGACCTCGGCGGCGGGCTGCCCACCCTGTTCTTCAGCCGCAAGATCGGGCTGCAAGACAGGAGGGTGGTGCCGATTCGGGCGGGTGGACGGCTGACCGGCAAGGTCGGCGCCTTCGACATCGGGGCGTTGAACATCCAGACCGGCGCGCGGCCCGGCGAGTTGAACGCGCAGACCGGCGAGCAGATGCCGCCGGCGATCGAGGCGGCCAACTTCACGGTCCTGCGGATCAAACGGGACATCCTGCGCCGCAGCGCCATCGGCGGCATCATCACCAATCGCTCGGTCTCGCTCGAAGGGGACGGCGGAGGAAACCAGGCCTACGGGCTCGACGGCCGGTTTGCCTTCTTCGATGACGTCAACATCCTCGGATACGCGGCCCGCACCCGGACACGGGGCCGGGCCGGGCGCGACGCGAGTTTCGGCGGTCAGTTCAACTACGCGGGTGACCGCTACGGGGTGGCGGCCGGGCATGTGGTCATCGAAGACAACTTCCTGCCTGAAGTGGGGTTCATTCGCCGCGTCAACATGCGGCAGTCGTCCGCCGCGCTGCGGTTCAGCCCGCGGCCCGTGTCGATCGACTGGATCCGACGGTTCAGCGTGACCGGTGCGCTGAGCTATGTACTGGCGGCCGACACCCGGTTGCTAGCGACGCGCACGCAGGACGCGGGGTTCGAGATCCAGCTCGAGAACAGCGATCTGCTCACGCTGTCCGCGTCCGACCGCTATGAGGTGCTCTTCAAACCGTTCCCCATCGCACCGGGGGTCACGCTGCCGCTTGGCGGTTATCGGTTCCGTGACGCCGGGGTCTCGTATTCGTTCGGCCAGCAGCGACCGCTGAGCGGGATCATCGCCGTGCGGTCCGGCCGCTTCTGGAGCGGCGACGGTACGTCGCTCGATCTGGGTCGGGGCCGCGTCGAGATCGTCCCGCAACTGTCGGTCGAGCCGAGCGTCTCGTTCAACTGGTTCGATCTGCCCGAAGGCCGTTTCACGACTCATCTGGGCCGTGTGCGGATCAATTACACCGTCAGCCCCCGGATGTTCTTCAGCGGACTGCTGCAATACAACGGCAGCGCCGACATCTTCAGCACCAACGTCCGGCTGCGCTGGGAATACTCGCCAGGCAGCGAACTGTTCGTGGTCTATACCGAGGACCGCGACACCGACATGCTCATGCTCATGCCGGACCGCGACGCCGGGCTGCGCAACCGCGGATTCGTGGTGAAGCTGAACCGGTTGTTCAGATTCTAGCCGTCTGCGGTGGTGGCGGCAGGGTTGCGCGGGGCTGGCGTCTGCGGTAGGTTTGCAGCCTGTACTCCGGCATTTTCCACCGATCGGGACACTCGAAGGAAGGACCGTCATGACACTAGCATGCCGCATTTCCGCCATTGCGCTCGCGGCCGTTCTCGGCGCCGCCGCGTTGGCCTCGGCCCAGGCGGTCAACGATCTGCCCAATCCGTACACCACCCACCAGGGGCACTTCACGCTGCCGGAGGGACGCACCTGGGGAGCGACCAGCGCCGTCGACATCGACCCGGACGGCACGTCGATCTGGGTGGGTGAGCGCTGCGGGCAGAACAGTTGCGCCGGGTCCGACCTGGACCCGATGCTGAAGTTCGACGCCGACGGCAATCTCGTGACGAGCTTCGGGGCCGGCATGCTGCTCTTCCCCCACGGCATCCATATCGACAGCGACGGGAACGTCTGGATCACCGACGCGCAGGGACCGCGCGACAACGCGCCCGAGACGGCCGGCCTCGGCCACCGGGTCATCAAGTTCAGCCCCACCGGCGAGGTGCTCCTGGAGCTGGGCGAGGCCGGCGTGGCCGGTGACGGGACCGACCACCTGCTGAACACGCCGTGCGACGTCATCACCGCGCCCGACGGGTCGATCTTCGTCGCCGACGGGCACGGCGGCCAGAACAACAACGCGCCGCCCGACACCGTGGCCCGCATCGTCAAGTTCGACGCCGAGGGCAACTACATCTCCCACTGGGGCGGGCTGGGCTCTGAACCGGGACAGTTCCGGACGCCGCACGGGTTGGCGTTCGATTCGCGCGGGCGGCTCTTCGTGGCGGACCGCGGCAACGTGCGTATCCAGATCTTCGACCAGGAGGGCAACTTCCAGGAGGAGTGGACGCAGTTCAGCCGGCTCAGCGGCATCTTCATCACGGACGACGACACCCTCTATGGCACCGACTCCGAGTCGAGCGACACCCGCAACCCCGGTTGGCGCCGCGGCATCCGCGTCGGCAACGCCGCCACCGGCGAGGTGATGTATTTCATTCCGGACCCGGTCGGCGCGGGCGGGACCAGCGCGGCCGAGGGCATCGCGGTCGACGCCAACGGCAATATTCTGGGCGCCGAGGTCGGTCCCCGGCAGCTTGTCCGCTATAGCCGGTAGCAGGTCGTCGGGGGAGGCCGGATGTCTCATTCGCGTGGTCCGTCCCACGTGGTTTGCCGGGGGGCGCTCGCGGTCACCGTCGCGTGCTGGCTGCTCGCGCCGGCCGTGCAGGCGCAGGACTGGCCGCAGTGGCGGGGTCCGACCCGGCTCGGGGTCTGGACCTCGACCGGCATCGTCGACCGGTTTCCCGACGACGGCCTGAAGGTCGCCTGGCGCACCCCGATCCGGGGCGGGTTCGCCGGGCCGGTGGTGGCCGGCGGGCGGGTCTTCGTGCTCGACTACCAGGAGACGCCGGGCACGCGGACCATGGCCGGCGCCGAACGGCTGGTCGCCCTCGACGAGCAGACCGGCGCGCTGCTCTGGACCCGGGAGTGGCCGGCGACCTATCGCAACCTGCACGCCAAGTTCGCCACCGGCCCGCGGGCGACTCCCGCGGTCGACGGCGACCGGATCTTCGTGGTCGGGGCGGCCGGGACGATCCTCTGCCTGGACGTGCGGACCGGCGCCGTCCTGTGGCAGGTGGACACCACCGCCGCGTACGCCGCCACGGTGCCGGTCTACGGCTTCAGCGCCTCGCCGCTGGTCGATGGAGACCGGCTGATCGTGCTCGTGGGGGGCGAGCCCGACGCGCTGGTCGTGGCGTTCGATACCGGCACCGGGGAAGAGGTCTGGCGGGCGCTGCCGCTGTTGTCCGAAGCCGGGTACAGTGCGCCGCTCATCCACGAAGTGGGCGGGGTGCGCCAGCTCATGCTGTGGCATCCCCTGGGGATCAGCTCGCTGGACCCGGCCACCGGCGAGGTGTACTGGCAGCACGACTGGGAGATTCCCAGCGGCATGACGGTGGCGACCCCGGTCGTGAACGGACCCTATCTGGCGCTGACCCACTTCCGCCGCGGGTCGCTCATGCTGCAGCTCGACCAGGACCGGCCGGGGGCCCGCGAGCTCTGGCGCGGCCGAAGCCGGAGCGAACTGCCGGGTCAGACCGACGGGCTGCACGCCCTCATCACGACCCCGCTCATCATCGGCGACTATCTCTATGGAGTCGGCAGCTACGGCGAGCTGCGGTGCCTCGATGCGCGTACCGGTGAACGCCTCTGGGAAACCGACGAACTCGTGGTGCAGGAGCGCTGGGGCACGGCGATCTTCGTGCAGCACGAGGATCGGGTCTTCGTGACCAACGAAAGCGGCGAACTGATCCTGGCGCGGCTCACCCCGCGGGGCTATACCGAGATCGCCCGCACGACGGTCATCGAACCGACCACCCGCACCCAGGGCGGCGCGAGCGGCCGCTGGGGTGACCGCGGCGTCATGTGGGCCCACCCCGCCTTCGCCAATCGCCACATCATCCTGCGCAACGACCAGGAGATCATCCGCGTCTCGCTCGACGCGTCCGACTACCAGTGAAGCCTCCGGCTCGCGGCAGCCCGGCGATTCTGGACCGTAGCCGGCCGTGGCTGTCTGCGAGGCCGTTCTGGCGCTCGCCAATGCTGGCTGTCGGCAAGTACACACGTCAGACGAGCGCGACGATCGCCGCCGCGAACGCGCGCAGGTCGCCAAGGTCCCGCTGGATCACTGCATGTACCTGCCGGTGATCAAGTGTCCAGTAGACATGGACCAGGAGGTTGCGGAACCTCGCCATGCGCTGCAACCGTTCAGTGAGCTCGGTTGCGAGGATTCCCGCCTCGCCAAGGGTGGCGAAGCAACCGGCGTAGTCCTCGGGGGTCGTGCGCAACCGGCGGGCCGACACGTGATAGCACAGCGCGAGCGCCGCCTCGATCGCCACGAGCAGGCGGTAGCAGGCCACATCCTTCACGTCCTGGTCGGCCAGAAAGTCGGGGAGCGGCAGCGCCGCGAGCGTCTCGAGCCGCTGCACCGATTCCTCGATCTCGAGACAGCGCGCGCGGATGAGATCCGGGTTGAGGGTCACGCGCCGAACGCCTCCATGGTGGCCCGTCGCAGCAGCGGCGCGATGTCCAGATATTCACGGACGGTTCGTTCCATGATCTCGGCCAGATGGTCGTCATCGCGGCTGAGCAGCAGACGGCCTGCGCGGAAGACGTGGAAACGAAAGGCGACCGAGGCGTCGTTGAGCACACGCACATCCACGGGGAACCGCGCCTCACGACTCAGCAGCAGGGCCAGATCGATCCCGCGGTACAGGCGCTGCTCGGCCGGAGCGGCCAGGTGGATGCCGACGTCGATGTCGTGGAAGCCGCCGCCCGCGAGAAACGAGCCGTGAAGGTAGGCGAACACCGGGTCCGCCTCCGCCTCCAGCGTCGCCGTGAAGGCGCGCGCCACCCGCTCTCGTTCCGCGGCCGCCGCGCGATAGAGGCGCCGCATGACGTCATCCTATCCTACAGCCAGGTGGCGACCTGGGAGCCCGTGGCGAAAGCCCCACTGCATTCGATCCCCGCTGAATTCAGCCTTCCCCGCTGAATTCAGCCTTTCACGCTGAATTCAGCCTTCCGCGCGGAATTCAGCCTTTCACGCTGAAACCCGCCGATCCGCGCGGACATCTGCGAATCGACGTTGTATCCCGGCGCGCGGCGTTGTTCCGGCTGACGAACAGGGCAACCACAAGGGTTGCCCCTACGGGCCTTGCTCAGCGGGCGCATCGCCGATCTCGGTACAACGCGGGGTTTCACCACGGACTGCTAATACGGTCCATCTTCACGCAGCCAGTCAATCAGCTCGTTGGTGACGGGCCGACCCCGCGATGGCCACGGATGGAAGCCGTAGAAACTGTCGCTTTCCGCGGCCCTGTCGGCCGCCGGTCCACCGCTGAGCCCCTTGCGCGCGAGATTGGAGATTACCGCCCCCGCGCTCGTCTTCTCACGGCGCGCAAGTTCTTTCGCGGCCAGCAGGACATCGTCGTCGATGTTGATGGTGGTGCGCACGCATCAGACGCTAACACATCGATCTGGCGGCCCACGGTGGACCGCCGCGCTGTACCGTGCACGGCACCGCGCCCGGCCCGGCTGGTCCCGCGCGCTGCGAGCGGGTCACTCCACCTTCAGGGCGATCAGCGGATCGATCCGCGCCGTGCGGCTGATGGAACGAACGGATCGGCAAAGCGCGGGTCGGCAAGGAAGATGTCGTCGGTGAGGGCGTGCAGGAACGCCACCAGGCCATCGATCTCCGCGCCGGTCAACTGCAGCCGCAACGGTCGCACCGGTCCGCCGGTAACCGCGAGCCGGCGGTCGAGCAGGGTCATGTCGAGGAACGGGTTCGCCTGCACCTCGCCGTTGTAGTGCGCGATGACCTCACGCAGGCTGCCGAACCGGCCGTCGTGCATGTACGGCGCGCGGACCGCGGCGTTGCGCAGCGACGGCGCCTTGAAGCGCCCGTCGCCGGCGCCCTGGTCGCCGGTGTCCGGGGGGTCGAGCCCGATGTTGCGTGGCGACAAACTGATCTGCGCGTCGCCGACGTGACAGCGGGCGCAGCCGGCGCCGCGGGCGGGACCGCCCGGCGCGCTGACGAAGAGCCGCTGCCCAAGCCGGACCGCTGCGGACAGCCGCGCGGCGAAGGCGGCCGAGCCGGGGGGACCGGCCGCGCGTGCGGCATCGTACGGCGACCGGGCCGAGACGAGCGCGCGCACGAACTGCGCCAGCGCCCGCGCGACCCGGTCCGTGGTGATCGCCGGGGTCCCGAACGCGCGCTCGAAGAGCGGGCGGTAGAACGACGTCTGCGCCAGCTTCCCCTCGAGCGCATCGAGAGAGAGACCCATTTCCGTCGGGTCCCGGATTGGCTCCAGCACCTGTGTTTCGAGCGTGGCGCTGCGCTCGTCCCAGAAGAACCGGCCGCGGCGGTAGTAGCGCGCGTTGGTCAGGCTCATCGCATGCCGTCGGGTCGCGCGGCCGTCGAACCCGACGCTGTAGCGGCGCGCGTCGGAGAACCCGTACCGCTGCTGGTGACAGGAGCCGCAGGACACGGTGTCGTTCGCCGACAACCGGGTGTCGTAGAACAGGACCCGGCCCAGCGCCGCCCCTGCGTCGGTCGTGGGGTTGCCGGCCGGCGTGTTGTCGGCGGCAGCCACGCTCTGCGGTCCGCCGGCGGCGGTGAAGTGCGGCGGGAGTCCGCGGTCGTCGTAGCGATACGGCGGGTCGGGCAGGATCGGCGCCGCGAGTCGATCCGGGATCGGAGCCTGGGCCTGCCAACCGATCGCGGCCATGAGGACGCACGCTCCGGCCGCCGTCCCGCCGCGTGACCGGACCGACACACGCAGAATGTACCGCGCCGCTTCGCGCGCGGCAATCGGTCCGTCCGGCCGGGGCCGGCCAGAACGGCCGCGCCAGCTCAGGAAACGCCACTATAATGACCCTTTCGAACAGTCGTGCGTGCGAGCGCACGGGGACACCGCACAAAGGAGATGTCATGAGAGTCACCGGATTCGTCGCCGCCGCGCTCGTTGGTCTCGTCATTGCCGCACCCGCGGCGGCGCAGTCGAAGGACGTGGATCTCAAGGCTGCCGACGGGGTGACCTTGAAGGCGACCTACACGTCGCCCGGCCGTCCCGGACCCGGCATGCTGCTCATTCATCAGTGCAACATGGATCGCACCTCCTGGACCGGCATCTCGGCGGCGCTCGTCGAGGCGGGAATCCATGTGCTGACGCTCGACCTGCGGGGGTTCGGCGACAGCGGCGGCGAGGGGATGTCGGGCGGATTCCCGACGCTGCTGCAGAAGTCGGCCGGTGACGCCGACATGGCGCTCGAGTATCTCGTCTCGCAGTCGGGTGTCGACCAGTCGCGTCTGGGTGTCGGCGGGGCCAGTTGCGGAGGCATGATCCTGGCGGACCAGACGTCGCGGCGGCCCGGCATAAAGACCTTGATGCTGCTCTCGAGCCCGCCGAGCGAGGACGCGGTTGCGCACATGGCCGCGACACCGGGGCTGGCGGTCTTTGCGGCGGCGGCCGAGGACGATCCGGTCACCCGCGGCGTGGCCGATACGCTCCGGAGCGCCGTCGCCGGGTCGAATCACCCGCGCTCCACCGCGAAGATCTACGCCGGCACCGAGCATGGCCTGCCGATGTTCGACAAGAACGCCGATCTCGAACCGGCGCTGCTCGACTGGCTGAAGACCGAGCTATCGAGCGAGTGACTTGATACACTGGCGCCCATCGTCGTACGCGCACGCCCGCGGCGCTTACTTCGTTCCACGGCTGGAATTTCCGACGAGGCAATCGTACGCGCGCGCTCGCCACGCTGACCCGCGCGAAAAGAGGCACACATGACGGTTCGAACTTCGCCGCACGGAGTCTCGACACGTGGCCTGTTGTGACGCGCGCCCGACGCGTGAGCCGCCGGCGCAAGGCTGGGCGGCCGCGGGAGCCCGGACGCGCATGACGGCGTCCGAGCGCACGGCGCAGATTGCGGACGTTGCCGTCGCGCTGTTCGGCCGCCGCGGATTCCGCGGCGCCACCACCAAGGCGATCGCCCGGGCCGCCGGCGTCAGCGAAGCCACGATCTTCAAGTACTTTCCGACCAAGGCGGATCTGTATGTCACGGCGTTTCAGCGGCGGACGGGTGAGGGGACCAGCCAGCTCGTGACCGGTTTGCAGGCCTTCGCGGACCGGAACGACGACGAAGGACTGCTGCGCACGCTCGTGGCGGCCATCCTGTTCGGGTACGAGCGCGACCGGGATCTGCACCGCATGATGGCGTACGCCTGGCTCGAGCAGGGGCAGGCCGCCAACAGGCAGATGTGGGAGCGGGTACGGGCGCCGCTGTTCGGCTTCCTGAAGAGCTACGTCACCCAGCGTCAAGCGGCGGGCGCCTTTCGCCCCGGCGACCCCGGTCTGGTGGCGTTCACGATGATGGCGCTGCCCGCGCACTATGCCGGCCTCACGAAGCTGTACGACGTCGATCTGGGGTTCTCCGACGCGGCGGTCGTCGAGACGCTCTCACGGTTGCTGCTTTCCTCCTTCGAGCATGTCGTCCCAACGGTCGACGCCGCGGTGTGACGACCGGGGCGGCGACCGCCTGCACGCTGATCCCGGACGCGGGCGGCCGGGCTGCTGCGTCTGAGCCGGTCATGCTTACCCTGGCGGCGGGGTCGGTTCCAGCCGCGTCTTCGCCGCCCGTTGGCGGCGGTCCGCGGCGGATGCCGAATGATACAATCGGTCCCCTGAACCAACTGAGCGGAGGTAGCGGATGCGACGCTGTGTGAGCCTGGGTTGTCTGACGGTGCTAGGGCTGTGCCTGACGGTCGGGATCGAGGCGGCCCGCCAACCGCGCCCGGAAATCCATGGGGTGCACGAGGTGGCCGACAACCTCTACATGCTCGGCAGCGATCCGGCCTTGCAGGGCATGCAGACCGGCGGCAACACGGCGATGTTCGTCACCGCCGACGGTGTCGTGCTCGTCGATACGAAGCTGGCGGGCTACGGGCAGGACATCCTCGACCTGGTGGCCAGCGTGACCGACAAACCGGTCACCACGATCATCAATACCCACACCCACTTCGACCACACCGGCAGCAACAACGAGTTCCCCGACACCGTCGAGTTCATCGTGCACGAGAACACCCGCGCCCAGATGGCTCGCGCGACCTGCCAGCCGGTCACCAACTGCGAGGCGTTCAAGGGGGAGAACGCCAAATATCTGCCGGCCACGACCTTTGCGAGCCGCAGGGCGCTCTTCGACGGGCAGGATCGCATCGACCTGTACTATTTCGGCCGCGGCCATACCGACGGCGACACCTTCGTGGTGTTCCGGGCCGCCCGCACGGTGCATACGGGCGACATGTTCCAGCGCAAGGGGCTGCCCTTCATCGACGTCGCCAACGGCAACGGCAGCGCGACCGAGTTCGGGTCCACCCTGCATCGGGCGGTCGACGGCATCAGGAACGTCGACACGGTCATCACGGGGCATCACACCGCGACGGTGCCGTGGAACGACTTCGTGAACTTCAGCGGGTTCTTCAACGATCTGATCGGGAAAGCGCGGGCGGGGATGACGGCCGGGCAGACGGCGGAACAGGTGGCCGGCGCCTACACGAAGCCCGAGCGCTACGACGACTTTCAGGCGCCGGCCGGGACGGTCGCCACGATCGTGCAGCACGTCTACAATGAAAGCGGCCGGTAGCGCCGCGGCGGCCGTCGCGCGGCAGTCACTGCAGGGAGGAAACCAGATGCGCAGGAGCACCCTCGCGGCCGTCGTGACGGCCATCGTGATGCTCACTCCGGCGCCGGCGGCGGGTCAGGACGGTCCGCCGAAGACGCCGTGGGGCGACCCGGATCTGCAGGGCACCTGGTCGTACGCCTCATTGACGCCACTGCAGCGCCCGTCGTCGATGGCAGACAAGGAATTTTTCACGCCCGAGGAGGCGGCCCAGCGCAATTTCGCCGTGACCCAGGAGCAGCCGGACGCCCCGGGCAGTGTCGGGTCATACAACGCGTTGTGGTTCGACCGGGGCGAGGTCAGCTCGGACCTCCGCACGTCGTTGATCGTCGATCCCCCCAGCGGCCGTCTGCCGGTCAGGTCCGAGGCACAGGAACGGGCGGCGGCCCGACGCGCGTACACGCGCGAGCACCCGGCCGATTCCTGGCTCGACCGCAGCAACTGGGACCGCTGCATCACGTATCACGGCGTGCCCCCGATCTCGACCGGCTACAACAACAGCTATCAGATTCTGCAAACCCCCGACCATGTGGCGATCCGTGTCGAGAACATCCACGACGTGCGTATCATTCCGCTCGACGGGCGCCCGCGCCTGACCGGCGACATCCGGCAGTGGAACGGCGACTCGCGGGCGCACTGGGAGGGGGACACCCTGGTGGTCGAGACCGCGAACTTCAGCGACCAGACGGTGCACCGCTTCCCGTCGTCGCGCAACACGGTGGCGGTCGAACGGTTCCGGCGCGTCAGCGACGATCTGATCGACTTTCAGTTCACCATCGAAGACTCGACGGTGTATACGCAGCCCTGGACCGCCGTGCGTCCGATGCCGCGTCTCGACGACTACATCATCTATGAGTACGCGTGCCACGAGGGGAACTACGCGATGACGAACATCCTGATGTCGGAGCGGTCCAACGGACGGTAACCGCTGAAGGACTCTGCCATGTCGAAGCTCTTCCGTTCGCCGTTGAGCGCCGGCGCCCTGGCGGCGCTGCTGATTGCGGTCGTGCACATCGCGGCGCCGCGGGCCGAGGCGGGCCAGCCGGATCGGAACCAGCGCCTGTATCCGGCCTTGCAGCGGGAACCGGGCGATCCGGAAGTGATCGCCCGCGGGCGTGACGTCTACGGCATCAGTTGCCGCGCCTGCCACGGCCTCGACCTGCGGGGCGGCGACCTCGGTGGGCCGAACCTGCTGCGGTCGCAGCTCGTGCTGAAGGATGACGGCGGAGACCTGATGGCGCCGGTGATCCGCGACGGGCAGACAGGGGTCGGCGATTCCACCATGCCCCCGCAGAATCTGTCCGAGGAAGATGTCGACGCCCTCGTCGAATACATCCACGACGTCCTCGGCAGCGCGTCGCGGCAGGGCGGGCCGCCGCCCGGTGAAGAGGTGGAACTCGACATTCTGGTGGGCGACGCGACGGCGGGCCGGACGTACTTCGCCGAGAAGTGCGCGTCGTGCCATTCACCGGAGGGCGATCTCGAGGGCCTCGCGACGCGCATCGAGCGGGCGCAGGAACTGCAGAACACCTGGGTGCGCGGCGGGGCGCGGAACACCGATCGGCCGCCGGTGACGGTCACGGTCATCCAGCCGTCGGGCGAGCGCGTCGCGGGCGACCTCGAGCGGCTCAACGATTTTCTGGTCGTCCTGACGGACGAAGAGGGCCGGCACCGCTCGTTCAGGCGCCGCGGCGACGTGCCCGTGGTGGAGATCGACGATCCGATGGCCGCCCATCGAGAGATGCTGCCGCTCTACAGCGACACGGACATCCACAACGTCACCGCCTATTTGGCCACGCTGAAATGACACCCATGCGATTCGTCCTTGCCGCCGTGCTGCTCATCGTCCCGGCTGCCGCGTCATCGCAGAGCGGAGGGTTGGACCCCGCCGCGTTGCTCGCGCCGCTGGAAGACTCGTGGCCGACCTACTCGGGTGACTACAGCGGTCGCCGCTACAGCCGGCTGACCCAGGTGACCACGGACAACGTCCAGCAACTGTCGCTGGCCTGGACCCGCACCTTCAACACCGGGATGCCGCCGCAGGGGGGCCCCAACGCCCCGGATTTCACCGGCGGCGAGGGGACCGGCGACTTCACCATCGGGACACAGCGCATCAAGGGCTCGATTCTGCAGGTGGGCGACCTGCTGTACGTGACCGCGCCGGACCACGTGTGGGCGATCGACGTGCGGGACGGCGGCACCCGCTGGCACTATTTCTGGAAGACGCGCGGCGGCCCGCACATCGGCAATCGCGGCGTGGCGGTGTGGCGCGACTCCGTCATCTTCGAGACGGTCGACAACTACCTCGTCTCGCTCGACGCGAACACCGGCGAGGAACGCTGGCACACCGAGATCGCCAGTTTCGAAGAACAGTACTTCTCGACCATGGCGCCAATCGTCGTCGGCGACCACCTGCTGGTCGGCACCGGCAACGACCTCGACGCGCCCGGCTTCCTGCAGTCGTTCGACCCGGCCACCGGAGATCTGCAGTGGAAGTTCTATACGGTCCCGATGAGCGAGGACGATGTTGGCATCGACACCTGGCCCACGCTCGACGCGGCCATGCACGGCGGCGGACAGGTCTGGGTGCCGGGGTCGTACGACCCGGAGACCGGCTACTACATCTTCGGCACCGGCAATCCGACGCCGGGCTACACCGGCGTCGCCCGTCGCGGCGACAACCTGTTCACCTGCACGCTCATCGCGGTGGATGTGGCGACGGGCGAGATGGCCTGGTATTTCCAAACCTCCCCGCATGACACCCACGACTGGGACTCGGCGCAGACGCCCATTCTGATTGACGGCGTCATCGACGGCGTGCCCCGGAAGCTGGTCTCGACGGCCGCGCGCAACGGCTATTTCTTCACCATCGACCGCGTGACCGGCGAGCACATCGTGACGACCCGCTACGGCGCGACTTCGAACTGGGCCAGCCACATCCGCGAGAACGGATCTCCCAATCCGCACCCGGCGAAGGAAGCGATCATTCCCGGGGCGCTCGTGTCACCGGTCGAAGGCGGCGTCGCCAACTGGCAGCCGCCGGCGTTCAGCCCCGACACGGGGCTCTTCTACACGCAGGAGAACAACGGCTTCAATCTGCTGTATCTGACCGATCCGGACCCGCGGGGGTCGATGGGGCTCGGGGGCAAGGACCGCATCTCGGTCGGGTCGGGCGGCAACGCGTTCACCGCCATCGACTATCAGACGGGCGAACCCCGCTGGCGCCATGCCTGGCCGATCGGCGGCGGCGGCGGCGCCGGGGCGCTGACGACCGCCGGCGGGCTGGTCTTCACCGGCGACGGCAGCGGCAACTTCGTGGCCTTCGACGCCGCCGCGGGCGACCTGCTCTGGAACACCCGCATCGGCAACATCTCCAACGCGCCCCAGACCTATCTCGTCGACGGACAGCAGCACGTGCTGGTCGCCGCCGGGCAGCAACTGTTCGCCTTCGTGAAGCACTGACGCGTCGTCACGCGGCCGCCGGTCACGCCGGCGGCCACGCCCGTCCCCTGGCGCTGGTCACGCCGGTTCTCAATTCACGTCCTGCCCTCTGCGGTGTGGCCATGGTCCGCTGGTAATCCCGCCCGGCGCGTCGTCGCCGGCTCGCGATGGTCCCCGGGAGGTCCCGCCGGGTGAACCCAGGCGTGACCAGGCACGTATGCAGAAGACAGGGGGAACGCCATGAGAATTGCGGGAAGTAGCGTATCGAGATTGACGGTCGCGGCGCTTGCCATTGCGGCCAGTGCGGCGTCGACGGGTTGCACCGCGAGGTTCTTGTATGGGTTGCAATGCGACCTCACCGCTCCGCGCTCGGCCGACCTGGCCGTCGGCGACGCGACGCAGGTCACGGTACGGGCGCGGGCCGGGTCGTTGCGCATCGAGGGCCGGCCGGGGCTGACCAGCGTGCAGGCGTCCGGCACCGCCTGCGCGGGGACGGCGGACGACCTGGACCGCATCGAGCTGACGGCGACCCGATCGGGGTCCGCGATCCTGATCGAAGTACACACGGCCGACACGGGCGGGCAGCTCGACCTGCTGCTGGAAGTGCCGGACACCCTGCCGCTCGAGATTGACGATACCTCAGGCGGCGTGGAGATCGCCGATGTCGCGGCGGTCGATCTCAGCGACAGCTCCGGCGGGATCGACATCGCCGGCGTCGCCGGCGACGTCCGGGTGCGGGACGGCTCCGGCGGCATCGACATCAGCGGCGTGGGCGGCAGCGTCATCATCGAAGACGACGGCTCCGGCAGCATCGACGTGGCGGATGTCGGGGGCGACTTCATCGTCAGGGACGGCGGCAGCGGCGGCGTGCGTCACAACGGCGTCGCCGGGCGGGTCGACGTCGGATCCGACTGACCGCGTCTGTCCGCGGGTATCTTCCAGGACCTCGAGAACACAGTTGCAGACGCACCGTCGCTTGATCCCGGGGCGCGCCCGGATGGCCCCGTTCGCCGTGGCGCTGTGGCTGCTCGCCGGCGGCGGGGTGGCCGTTGCGCAGCCGGCGCAGACCGCGGAAGACGGGCTGGGGCTGATTCCCGGCCGCCCCACCGTACGGCCGCCGCGCACCGTCACCCCGCCTGACATCGACGGCCGGCTCGACGACGCCGCCTGGCGCAGCGCGGCGACCATCACCGAGTTCACCCAGCAGGCGCCGCTCGAAGGCGCGCCGGCCACCGAAGACACCGAGGTCTATCTCGCGTACGACAGCGAACACCTCTACCTCGGGTTCCATCTGCACTACTCCGACCCCGGTCTCATGCGGGCCAACCGGGTCGACCGCGACACCGCCTGGCAGGACGACCTGATCACGATCTACATCGATACGTTCCTCGACCAGCAGCGCGCCTACGACTTCGACCTCAACGCCTTCAACGTCCAGGGCGACGGCATCGTCAACGCCACCGGGAATACACGGGGCGGACCGATCCCGATCGCCGACCGGTCGTGGGACGTGTTGTTCCACAGCGCCACCCGGATCGTCGACGACGGATTCATGGCCGAGATGGCTATTCCCTTCAAGAGCCTCCGCTACCCGCAACGCGCGCCGGGTCAGCCGCACCAGTGGGGCTTCCAGATCGTGCGCGAGATCAAGGGCAAGAACGAGGAAAACGCCGTCTGGGCGCCGATGTCCAGAGACGTCGCCGGGTTCCACCGCCAGATGGGGCTGATGGAGGGGATGACCGACTTCTCCACGAGCCGGAACCTCGAGTTGCTGCCGAGCTTCAGCGCCATTCAGTTCGGTTCGCTCGACCCGGACAAGCGCCGCTACGTCGATCTGGACGTCGACCCCGACGTGGGCTTGAACATCAAGTACGGCCTCACCTCGAACCTGACGGCAGACGTGACGTTCAACCCCGACTTCTCGCAGATCGAATCCGATCGGCCGCAGATCGACGTGAACCAGCGGGATCCGTTGTTCTTCAGCGAACTGCGCCCCTTCTTCGTCGAAGGCGCCGAGATCTTCGACTTTCCGGGTCCCGTGACGTTCGTGCACACCCGGACCATTGTCGATCCGACCTGGGGCGCCAAGCTGACCGGCAAGGCGGGGCGGTTCGCCGTCGGGATGCTCACCGCCGCGGACGAAGCGCCCGGCAATGTGGACGACCCGCTGGACGAGCGATACGGCCGGACCGCGCAGAATTTCATCGGCCGCGTGAAGTACGACGTGTATTCCGAATCGCACGTCGGCGCCATCTTCACCGACCGCGAGTTTCTCGATTCCAGCAGCAAGCTCTACGGCCTCGATGGCAGCTTCCGGCTGTCACGGTCGACGTCGACCAACTTCCGATTCATCGAATCGGCGCATCGCGACCTGGACGGAGTGGAACGGGAGGGTCACGTCTACGACGCCAGCATCCGGGCCACCGGTCGCAATCTCGGTTGGTTCGCGGCGGCGTACGAGATCACGCCCGACTTCGCCACCGATGTCGGTTTCGTGCGCCGCTTCGACCAGCGGCGCGTCCTCGGCAACGGCAGCTACCGCTGGTGGCCTGAGAGCTGGCTCATCAACTGGGGACCGGAATTCCGGTACGGCCGGACCTGGGATTTCGCCGGCGTGCTGCAGGACGAAGACGGGGGGTTCGGACTCAGCTTCGATTTCGCCAGAAACATCCGGCTCAGCGTGGATGCCGTCCGGGCCCTCGAACGGTTCGGCGGCGTCGACTTCTCGACGACCTCGTACGGCATCAACGGCGGGGTCAGCAGCAGTCGCGCGCTGGCGGTCAACGCGAGCTACAACCGGGGCGATCAGATCTTCTACGACGCCGCCAACCCGTTCCTCGGCGCCGGCCGCCGCAGCCGACTCAGCGCGACCCTGCGTCCGTTCGCGCGCTTCAGCTCGGAGATCGGGGTCACCACGAGCCGCTTCACCGACACGCGGCCCGGCCAGGTCACCAGCTTCAACGTCGAGATCTACCGCAGCCAGAGCGTGCTGACGTTCACCGATCGGCTGCTGGCGCGCACCATCGTCGAGTACAACACGTTCGCCAAGGACCTGGATTTCAATCTCCTGTTCACGTACCGGGTCAACGCGGGCACGGTGTTCTACCTCGGCTACGACGACCACTACCAGCAGGCTGACCAGCTCGCGGGCGATTACGACGGCGACGGTTTCGACGACCGCTTGTTCATGACCACCGACCTGCGGCGCACGAACCGGGCCATCTTCACCAAACTGCGGTATCTTTTCAGGTACTAGGAACCCGTCGAGGCCGCCGGCGCGAGTCTTGCCACCCGCGGCGCGTCATCGAACGCCGCCGCTCACCCATGACCAGTGCTGCAAGGTTCGCCTGCCCCCTGCTCGCCGCCGCCAGCCTGCTGGCGGTCCCCGCGGCCGCCCAGGACGTCGAGCGTCATGTCGTCATCGTCGCGCGGAGCGCGGACGACCCGCGCATTGCGCAGACCCGCGCGGCGATCGAGTTCTGGAACCAGACGCTGTCCGAGCTCGGTCTCGCCATGCGGCTGCGCGCGGTGGAGCCTGTAATCGGGTCACCCGACGCGCGTGCGATCGAGACGTTCGCGCGCTTCCTGTCGCAGCGCGGCGGACGGGTGCCCAAGGGCGCGTTCGGCCCCCAGCCGCCGGCCGTCCTCACCGACTTCGGCGGCGACGTCATCGTCCTGCTGTCCCGGCAGCCGCTGCTGCCGTTCGCCTGGCCGCTGGTCGGCTCGCCCGACTACTTCGTCGCGATCCGAATGCCCGAGCCGGAGCGCCCGAACGACGATCGCGTGCTGCGGAACGTCATCGCGCACGAACTCGGCCACACGCTCGGGTTGACCCACCACCGCACGAGCATCACGCTCATGTGCGGCCCCTGCTCGTCGATCGCCGCGGCGGACGACACGCTGGAGTGGCTGCCGCTGACCGACCTCGACCGCGACCGCCTGCGCGCCCTCCATCCTGCGCGGTAACGGCGTTTGGCGTGGTGACCACAAGATATGGGGGTGACACTAAACGATTGACGCAATGGAAAGTGTAGCCTAATATTGTCCGCAAATGCTCGTTGGTGATCGTTCCTATCACTCTGAACCCGTTGATCATCTCGGTGCAACCTCCGGACTTGGCGAAATCCTCACTGTTCACGATGTTGCCGAGTTTCTGAAAATTCCAAAGCAGACCGTCTACAGGATGGTGCGCACCGGCGATCTGTGCGCGTTCAAGGCCGGAAAACACTGGCGCGTGCAGCGTGGCGAACTCGGCGCGTTTATTGCTCGCCAGTCGACCAGGAACAGGAACAGCAGGTGAGCATAAACGCACGATGGTCGTTCGACACGATTGTGCGATCGTTGATTTGCGACGAGGTTGGACAGCGCTGATGACAGTTCTGCATGCACGTGCCGAGGCCAGGGTGGCTCCGGAACGGAACAAGCTCAGGCCCGAAGATCGCGCGGTTCACGACTGGTACCGCTTCGTCCTCTCCTTCCCTTCACACCTTGTGCGCGACTATCTGCACAAATTCGGGACAGGCGCATCGCAGTTGGTCCTGGATCCGTTTTGCGGCACCGGAACGACGTTGGTCGAGTGCAAGAAGATGGGCATCCCGAGCGTCGGGGTCGAGCGCAACCCGATGGCCAAGTTCGCCAGTCAGACCAAAGTGGATTGGAGCGTTGATCCTCGCGCGCTGCAGTTGCACGCCAAGTCCATCGCGTCCCGCGCAATCGAACAGCTCCACCGTGAGGGAGTGGATGATCTTGGGGTCGCGCCCTTGTTCCGAGCAGACCGTCCTCGAATCGACACGTTGCGTACGCTGCCTGCCGACAGCCTGCAACTTCTGCTGAAGAACTCGATCAGTCCGCTGCCGCTCCACAAGACGCTCGTCTTGATCGAGACCCTGGAGCAGAACTGCGAGGCGTCCGTTCAACGACACGAGCAGCTCGCGCTCGCGGCGGCTCTCGTCTCGGGAGTCGGCAACCTGCACTTCGGGCCGGAGGTCGGCGTTGGGAAAGTACAGGAAGATGCGTCGGTGATTGTTCCGTGGTTGAATCGCGTCAGGTCGATGAGCAACGACCTCATGGCGTTGCGGAAGGCAGCCAGGACGGACGCCACGGTGCATCTGGCCGACTCGCGGCACCTGGAGGATTGTCTGGAACCGTCATCCGTCGACGCGGTCATTACCTCACCGCCGTATCCCAACGAGAAGGACTACACGCGCACGACGCGCCTCGAGAGCGTGTTGCTCGGCTTCATCCGGAACAAGCAGGACTTGAGAAGCCTGAAGCAGGGACTCGTCCGCTCGAACACGCGGAGTGTCTACAAGCAGGATGTGGACGACGATTTGGTCGCCGGGCACGAGGGCATTCAGCGCATCGCGGCGCAGATTGAAGCGCGGCGAATCGAACTGGGCAAGACTTCCGGTTTCGAACGGCAGTACGCCAGAGTCACGAAGCTGTATTTCGGCGGCATGGTACGCCACCTGTCCGAACTGAGAAGCATCCTGCGTCCCGGTGCGAGACTCGCGTACGTCGTCGGCGACCAGGCGTCATACTTGAGGATCATGATCAGAACAGGACAGATCCTGGGAGATCTCGCCCAGGCGCTCGGTTACGAGCTGACTGGCATCGACCTGTTCCGAACCAGGATTTCCACGGCCAGCAGGGAGCACTTGAGAGAGGAAGTCGTGCTGCTCCGCTGGCCCGGATGATCGACGCCGTCACATGACTTGATGGAAATCCCAATGGCTCGATTGAGTGCCTACGCTTCTATTCTCGAAGACATTTTCTTTTCCACGTTCAGAGAGGGAATGACGCAGGTCGATTTCGAGAGAAGCGATATCCCGCTGGCGGCCGGGCGCCGCGGCGTGAAAGTTCCGAGCAACGTTGGCGACGTTATCTACGCCGCGCGGTACCGGAATGCGATACCAGAGTCAATTCTGAACATGGCCACGCCGGGACACGAGTGGACCGTTCCAGGCCGGGGATCGGGACATTACTCTTTTGTCCTGAGCACACCGACTCGCCTCGCGCCGAACGAACACATGGCGACCACGAAGGTGCCGGACGCGACACCTGGCGTCGTCGCGATGTATGCGCTAGGCGATGAGCAGGCCCTTCTAGCCAAGATCCGGTATAACCGACTGATCGACATCTTTACCGGCATCACCTGCTACTCGCTGCAGAATCACTTGCGGACCTCCGTCAAGGGCATCGGACAGATTGAAACAGACGAGCTGTACGTGGGAGTCGACAAGCGAGGATGCCAATACGTCATTCCAGTACAAGCCAAGGGCGGGAGCGACACGCTGAACATCGTGCAGATCGAGCAGGACATGGCGCTGTGCGAATCGAGGTTCTCGGCGCTGGTCTGTCGTCCAGTGGCGGCGCAGTTCATGACGGGTGACGTGATCGCGCTATTCGGGTTCGAAAAGATAGACGGCGACGTGAAGATTGCGACAGAGATGCACTACAAGCTGATCGATTCAACTGAACTCACCGAAGAAGACTTGGCTCGGTATAGGCAACGCCTGTGATCATCGCGGATACCGCGATCGCCGCGGAGGACGACACGCTGGAGTGGCTGCCGCTGACCGAACTCGACCGCGACCGCCTGCGGGCGCTCCATCCGGTGCGGTAGCGGCGTTTGGCGTGGTGACGTTCCACATCCAAATGGACCGGCTCCGTAGCGCGGTGTAGCATTGACCGCACATGCTCGGTGGCGGCCGTTTTCACCAGATCGATCCCGTTGATCGTCGCGGCGCAGTCTCCAGACGTGGTGTGATTCCTGCCGTCCACGCGTTCGGTGAGCACCTGAGGTCAGGGCGGTCATGAACGCCGACCGCCTGCTTTCCGCATTCGGAAAGCTCAACATCTGGAGCGCCAACGGCCAGCGTGCTCCCAACAAACCCCTCCTCGCGCTCTGGGCGATCGGGCGGTGCCTGAGAGGCGAGCCGCGCTTGGCCACTTACCGCGAAGTCGACATGCACCTTGGTGAGTTGTTGCGTGATTTCGGACCGTACCGCAGGGTCATCCATACGGATTTTCCGTTCTGGCGCTTGCGCAACGATCACGTGTGGGAGCTCGAGGGCGCTGCTCAGGTCAGGATCAACAAGAGCGGCGATGCATACAGGAGCGACCTGCTCGAGCACGATGTCCGAGGCGGATTCCCGGAGAAGATCTACGACACACTGGCTGGCGGGCCGGATCTTGCGGTGAGGATCGCTCGTTCGCTCGTGGAGGCCCACTTTCAGCCGACGCTCTACGGTGAAATCCTCCGAGCGGTCGACATCGATCCGGGCTTTGTCCAAGCGCGCCGGAGACGGCGCGCTTCCTGGTTCAGTGAGCGGGTACTTCAGGCTTACGAGTACCAATGCGCGGTTTGCAGCTTTGCCGTGACTTTGAACAAGAAATCGATCGCCCTCGATGCGGCCCATATCAAGTGGCATCAGTTTCGGGGTCCGGCTGACGTCCGGAACGGTATCGCGCTCTGCGCGCTTCATCACCGGTTGTTTGACGCCGGCGCATTCACGCTGTTCCCCCATGGGACCAGCCGCCCGATGCCAACGTACTCACGTCCGAGCCGTGAGGTATCAACCATGGAACTGGTTGCCGAGGACGGACCGATTACGGCGAGCGAACCTTCGCCGCCTATCGTCGTTGTGGCTACGGCGGTGAGTGGCAGAGGCCTGGATGAAGCGCTTGGGCGCTTTCACGGGCAACCGGTTCACATCCCTGCGGACGTCAACGCCTGGCCCGACCCCAGGCACCTGAAGTGGCACACGCACGAAGTATTCAAATCACCCGATATCATTCCCACGGCTATGGATGGCGGAGTGCGCACACTTCGCTGGCCGGTTTGAGGGAGGTCCCATGGGTTCTCTTGGTTTCGCGTTCGTTCCGGCAGGTGCGCTGGCCGCAGCATTTCCGGGGCCGCGCGTGCTTCCGCTGAGTCGGGGTACCGCCGGTGGATCCCGGACCGTGGCTATCTCGCTGCCGCCCTTTCTCGAGTCTCCGCCGTCCGCCACGAGGTCAGCACCGAAAGCGTCGAAGGAACACCCGTCCCGCCAGGTGCACGCTGGGAAATCGGACGACAAGCCGTAACGGCCGGTTCCGCCGATTCGCCCTTGCAGCCAGCAATTGCCGGCCGGGGTGCGCCTGGAGGATGCTGCGGCACGGCAGGTGCGCCGTTGCGAGTGGGCGCCGGGCGGGCCGGTGCGGACGCCGCCCTCGCGCGTCGGATGTTGCGGGGTGCAGTCTGGCGGGAGGCGTCAGAAACCCAGCGAGACGGCGACTCCCTGGCGCCCGCGCGACAGCATCGGCGAGACGGTCAGGCGTCGTGCGGAACCGGTTTGGCGATAGATGATGCGCTGTTCCTGGATCCCGGCGTCGACTCCGGCGCCTACCCTGGCGCCAGCGCCGCCAAATAGTCCCGAGATCGTCATCCAGATGGCGGGGTGTGCGGCGCGACCTTTTGCTGCTATCCCGACCGTCAAGCACCCGGCCGCGTTGCCGCTCAACAGCCCGATGACGGCGCCGTTCTTGGGCGAGTCGCTATGCCGATGGCGAATGGCGTTGATGTCGGCTTCGTCGAAGTCGTACGGTGACCCCTGAATCAGCAGCGTCAGTTTGGACGGCGAGAGGAAGGCGATCCATCCGGTGACTTCCTGTTCGCCGCGGTCGGTCACCGTGATGCGTTCGTCTATTCCGACCAGCATTCCAAGTTGTTCAAATGAGCCGGCGACCTGGGCTTCGGCCGTCGGGGCGGTTGCCGCCGCCAGCACCACCGCGGCCACGGTTGACCAGCGTCGGAACTTCATGAACATGCCGCGTCCTCCGGTTCTCGTAACGAAAGTCATCGTCCTGCCCTCCCTCTGGTGATCCGCATGCCTCTATCCAGGACATGCGTGAAACGGAGGAGAACCGGCTCATCGTAGGGGTGGAGCGGGGTTTGCGCGACGGGTTAGCAACAGGGTCCGCTCGCCCATTCCGAGGTCCGGCGGCGAGGCCTTCGAAGCGGCGTTCTCCCCGATGGTGCGCGATCCCGCCGAGACTGACGATAATCCTGCCCGTCACGAGGCGACCTCGACACCTGACTACCCGTTATCGGGCGAAGTGACGTGACGGGTCGAGATGGTGGCAGGGGCGTGGACCGCCGTTGACAAGCTGTCAGTTGGCGCGCTAGGTTTCCGGATTCGGCTCCCAAGGGAGTCGGGCTTCATTCCCCCGGGGTCTGGTGCCCTGTGCATCACACGCCGGGGTTTTTTTCTGTCCGCGCAATGGTACGTCGGGCTACGCTCTTCATCGACGGAAACAACTGGTACCATGGCCTCAAGGGTCTCGGCACGGTAGATCTCGGTCGACTCGACTATCGAAAACTCTCTCTCAAGCTAGTCGGGCCGCGGCGGTGGGTCGGAACGCGGTACTACATCGGCCGCGTGCCCCAAAGCGGGGATGTCGCGCTCTACACTAACCAGCGTCGATTTCTCGCCAAGCTCGAGGCTGAATCGCGTATCAGCATCCACCTCGGTCGTCTGGAACGGCGAGCGGTACCATTGGGGCATGGTCGGTCCGATTCCCGACATGACGCTCTGGTTGGTCCTGGGCGCGGAAGTTCTGCTGCTTGCCGTCTGGGGTCTGTTGGAGCGGCGCCGTCGGCGCAGGCTCGTGGCGCGGCTGCGCGCCGAGTGGGGCCGGCCAATGCAGTGCGACCGCGACATGGAGGCGATTGCGCACTATCACTGGGCGTTCGCAGAGGCCGGGGAGGAGCCGCTCGACGAGCGGACGGGGAAGGACCTGGACCTCGACGCGGTGTTCGAGGTGCTTGATCGGACGGAAAGCCCTGTTGGCCAGCAGCCTCTCTACCACCGGCTGCGGACGACGCCGACCGCGGCGAACCGGACGGCCTTCGAGGCGCTGACGGCCCGGCTCGGTGAGAACGCCTCGGAGCGCGAACGGCTCCAGGCTTCGCTGTTCCGCTTGCGCCAGTATGCGGGGGACGTATGGTGGCTCACTCAGCCGGGCGTCCTCGATACCCGCAGGGTCGACGTCGTTTTCCCGTTCCTGGGGCTCGTCGTTCCGTCTGCCATGCTGTTGGCCGTCGTCTGGCCGCCGGCTTTCCTGGCGGCGTTCCTGGGCATCTTCACGAACATGGCGGTGCGGTACCGGACGGCCCCGCGCCTGCGCGGTCCCCTGAATTACTTTCGACAGGTGGCACCCCTGCTTGCCGTGGCTCATGCCGCCGGATACCTGTTGGCGACGGGTGCGGCGCACCCCATAGCAGCCCGTGGTAGAACCCCGCGTCGCGCCGAGAGTGGCGCTGCGCCCGGCTGACAAGGCGCGACGAGGGAGCAAATTGGGGCATTTGTGACCGAGGAGCAACGCCGTCAGGCGGGATGCAGCGCCGGTCGAATGCAGCGGGGCTTTTGCCACGGGCTGCCATAGGGCAATCGTTGCCGGCCGACCTGGCTCGACTGCGCCCGCTGCGGAGAATCGCCGGCTGGGTCACCTTCGACCCGCACGCTGCGGACACCCTGACCGCCGTGGTCTCCGAGTTCGCGAACATGATCCTGCTGCTCGACGTCACTCTTCTCTTGCTGGCGTCACGGCACATTCGAGCCCACGGCAAGGCGCTCGTCCGGACGTTCGCCGCGGTGGGCACGCTCGACGCCGCCGCCGCCGAGGCGACGCTCGCGGAGCTGATCGATGGTGACGGCGACACACCGTCGAGTCATATCGTGATCGCGGCGACGCACGATCGCGAGCTCGTGGAGCTGATGCCGCGGACCTGCACCGCGTACCACTTCAGCGACCGCATCGAAGCCGATGAGCTGGTGTTCGACTATCGGCTGCGCAAGGGTCCCGCTCGTACCTGGAACGCAATCGCGCTGCTGGAGATCTGCGGCGCCCCCCCGCGGCTCGTCGAGCGCGCCCGGGCCCGCACCGTGGGCCTCACGGACCAGCGTCGTCTCGGCCGGAATCACGCTTGACCGCGGTCCCCCGAACGGGCATTCTCGACACCATGCGCCCCTCGTCGCGCCTCGCCCGCCGGGCGCAGCGTCAATCTCGGTGCAACACGGGGATTCACCACGGGCGGCCGGGGCTGTGATCGCGATGACGGGTCACCTCTCGGAGCGAACGCGCTGGATGGTCGTCGTCGCATTCGCGAGCGCGATGGCATGGGTCGAAGCCGCATGCGTGTTCTACATCCGCATGCTCGTCGATCGGATCGAGCCGTACCAGGCAGACCCGCTGCCGATGAATGACGCGCTGGGCAGCGTCGAGTTGTGGCGCGAGGCGGCCACGCTCGTCATGATCGCCACGCTGGGGGTGCTCGCCGGCCGGTCGTGGCGCCGCCGCGCCGGGTACGCGGCGCTTGCGTTCGGCGCCTGGGACATCGGCTACTATGTCTTCCTTCGCCTCATGTCGGGTTGGCCGACGACGTTGCTGGACTGGGACATCCTGTTCCTCCTGCCGCTTCCCTGGTGGGGACCTGTGCTCGCGCCGGTCAGTATCGCGCTGGTGATGATGCTGTGGGGCACACTCGAGACGCAGTCGGGTGACGATGCGGCCGACGCCCGCTGGACGTGGGCGCTTGCCGCCGTCGGGATCGTGCTGGCGCTCGCCGTCTTCATGATCGACGCCGGGCGGGCGCTTTCGGATGGCCGTGACGCGGTCCTGCAGGTGCTGCCGACGACGTTCAACTGGCCGCTGTTCTGGGTGGCCTTGCTGCTGATGGCGTCACCGGCCCTGCATCACATTGCCGTCTCACCCAGGACGAAATCGGTATTCCGGCGGCACTGACGTCACTATCTCGTTCGCGTTGCATTGATGAGCGCGTCCACACGGTCGAGATGTTTTTCGAGCGCCGGTCGAGTGCAGCGGCGGCGCACCGCCGGCGCTCGCCGGGCCGCAGCCGCGGGGCACCGCATGCCGCAGGTTCAGGCGTTACACTCGCATTGAATCGACTCGTCTCTTGTCGGAGGAGCAACTCATGCACACGGTCGCCGAGGTCATGACTGAACTGAAAAAAATGGGAACCCCGTTACGGATAAAGGTGTTTGCGCCACACGGTGCGCCGGCGGACCTGTTCGGTGTCAGCGTGGCCGACATGAAAGTGATTGCCAGGAAGATCAAAGGTAAGCAGGAGTTGGCGTGCGAGCTCTACGACACCGGCAATGGCGACGCCATGTATTTGGCGGGCATGGTTGCCAAAGGGTCTCTGATGAGTGAAACGCAATTGGACGCATGGGCCAAGAACGCCAGTTGGCCGATGGTCTCGGAATATACGGTTCCCGGCGTGGCGACCGAGAGCAAGCATGCCCGCGACCTGGCGACCAAGTGGATCAAGTCGAAGAGAGAATCCGTTGCATCCTCCGGCTGGACTACGTACGCCGGAATCGTCACCGTGACACCGGACGAAGATCTGGATCTGGCGGAAATCAGATCACTGCTCGAGAAGATCGAACGGGAAATCGATTCCGCCCCCAACCGGGTGCGCTATACGATGAACGGATTCGTGATTGCCGTGGGTGGGTATGTATTGCCGCTCGGCAGACACGCCAAGGCAACCGCCAAGAAGCTGGGAAAGGTCTTCGTGGATATGCACGGGACGTCATGCAAGGTTCCGCTTGCTACGGCGTACATCGAAAAGATCGAAAATGCCGGAAGAGCTGGCAGGAAACGCAAGACGATCAAGTGCTGACCAGGTTGGCACCGCGACAACGCGAGCGGCTCGACGAGATCGCCGGCTCCCGTGACGCGCAACCCGTGGACATCGAGCCGCACTGTTCGAGAGCTGACACATGAGAGTCTACAGCGCGCCCGTTCTGGCGCAGGTCACGCACATCAAGCACGTCCTCGAGATGCACGGCATCGAGTGTCGCATCCAGGGCGAGTACCGCTCGGGGGCGACCGGCGAGCTCCCGCCGGGCGAGACGTGGGCCGAGCTGTGGGTGGTCGATCCGTCGAATCTCGAGGAGGCGCAGCGGCTCGTGGACGAGGCGCTTGAGCCGGCGGACTCGGCGCAGCCCGAGTGGAAGTGCCCGCGCTGCAAGGAAGTCATCGACGGCCAGTTCGGCGAGTGCTGGAACTGTGGCGCGAGCTGCCCCGAGAACCGCGACGCCTGAGGGGCCGCCTGGTCGCGGTTCGGGCCAGTCGAATGCGACGGCTCGCGCCGCGCGTCTTGGTAGGGAGACCGGGGTTGCCACTCCCGACACCCAGATTGCCGCGATGGCGATTGAGCGCGGTCCCGTGCTCGTCACGCAGGGGCCGAAAGGACATCGAGCCCGAGAAGCAAGTTGCGGATTCATGATCCGATCCTGGGAGGCTACCCTGGAAGCCGGCAAGTGGCCAGCTTGCCCGCGAACCCGTCGCCGGTCGTGTTCATTACGCGGCGTTGGGAGCCCACGGAGCTCGCGGTTCCCTGGCGGGGCCCGCGAGCAAAGGCGGTATGCTGTTTGCTTGTGCCTCTGAACGATGACCCGGTCATCTGTTACGGCTGATGCCTCCAAACATGTCATGCAAGGATTGGCCCTCGTCGACTATGACAACATGCGCGGGTACCGTCGCAAGTCGAAGGCCGACTTTGAACAGCACGCGGCGGAGCTCATCGACATGCTTGCACATGCGTTCCGTACCGGATTCCCTGACCTGCGGGAACTGGACGTTCGCTTCTACGGCGGGTGGACGGACGAAAGGGGACTTCCAAGTCGTGATGCACTCTGGCTCCATCAGACGCTGCCCGCGCTTCGCGGCAGGCGACATGGGTTGATTGTCCGCCCGTCTCTTGCGACGGCGATGCTTCAGTTCCCGGATCTGGTTCTGAGAGGGACCGTTCGCCTCGAATCTGGCCGAACTCGTCAGAAAATGGTCGACGGCATGTTGGGATGCGACGCCATGTTCGGTGCGACCGAGGGCTTGGCGAGAGTCGGCGTCATTTCGGATGACGATGATCTCGTGCCCGCGACCTTGTCGGCGCACGCGGCGAATACGACGCTGACCGTGTGGCTGCGGCCTCGACCCGCCGGCGAGGGGTTGAACGATCAACGTCTGTCGGAGCGTGGAGTGCGCATTCAACGTCTTGGGGAGATAATCCATGCCTGACGCGGTTGAACTCTCGAAATACTGGAAGAGCCGGATCGAACGTGACCTGGCGTCGTTCGGCGATCCGGGCGCCACTGTCAACGTCACCGGATCGAGGCGCCGGTTTCGTGCCGAGTGGACCATGCGTGGCATAGGCCGGGAGGCCATGTTCTCCACATCCCCGGACCGGGGTGTTTCGGTGGACGTCGGCGGACGACATTTGGCGTACAGCGCGTTCTTCGCCGGAACTGACATGGCGGATCTTCCGTTCGTTGCCCGGATGATTCTCCAAGCGTCGAATCCGCGGCTGTACGTTCCAACCAAGGCGACACGCACGGCCGGTGGTGACACGCCACCTGGCCCGGCCATCGATTTGTTGACGGCGCTGCTCGACCAGGAGAGCGACGACGCGACGCGTGTCCTCATGGTTACCGGTGCGGCGGGTGCCGGAAAGACCCGCGTGTTGCAGGAGCTCGTCCGTCGGCAGGCGGAGGACTACATCCATGGACGAACGCGAAGGCTGCTGTTGTACGTCAACGCGCAGGGACGCGCGCTCGCGCGCCTGAACGAAGCCCTGGCGACCGAACTGCAGGATCTGAAGGTAGGCCTGACCTATCACTCGGTCGCCGTTCTGGCCAAGCTCGGGATTCTGATACCGGTCATCGACGGCTTCGATGAGCTGCTTGGCGTTAGCGGATATGACGACGCCTTCAGTTCATTGGCGGGTTTTCTCGAGCAACTCGAGGGCGAAGGGCAATTGCTGACGTCGGCGCGTTCCGTGTACTACGAAGAAGAGTTTCTCGCGCGAGCTGGCAGTATGTCGACCGCCGGAAATCAAGCATGGTCGCACGATGCGGTGCGCGTGCTTGAGTGGTCGGATGAAGATCGCGAGGACTACCTGGACCAGTGGGCGGAAGATGAAGGGCTGTCCGAGGCGGAGTCGACGGCACTTCGTAAACGCGTGCATGAGGTCTTTGATGACAGGAACGCGGCCCTGGCATCGAAGCCACTGTTCTTCACGCGCATCGTGGAGTTGCTGCGACGAAATCCGGATTTCTCGGGAGGCGATGACCTGCTCGAAGCACTGGTGCACGAATACCTGTCCCGGGAGCGGACCGAGAAGCTCCTGGACAGCCAGTCCGGATTCCTGCTGACGGAGGATCAGTTCGAGCGGCTGATGTGCGAACTGGCGGAGGAGATGTGGAACCAGGAAACCCGCGAGCTCGACTCCCATTCAGTTCGCGAAGTCGCAGAGTACGTCGTCGAGGACGAAGGGCTGTCGGATGTCGCGAAACGGGTAATCGTCGAGCGCATGCCAACGCTGGCGTTTCTCGCGCGCGGCGACAGCCCCGCGGCGCACGCCGGGATTGCCTTCGAGCACGAGCTGTTCTTTTTCTATTTTCTCGCCGGATCGATCGTGTCGCAGTTCGCTTCGGTGCACACGGACGTGCAAGTCGTCCTGAGTCGATCGGCATTGCCTGAAGACATTGCCGAGAGAGTAGCGATTGCGTTGGGCGCGTCGGAGGGAGAAGGCACACCGGAGCGCCTGCAGAAACTCCTGGATCGCCTTGCCGAAGCCGGCGCGAAGGAATGGCGCCGAACGACGCAGGTCCGTGAGAATGCGGGCCTTCTCGTCATGGCATTGCTTCGCGAGTATGCCTGTGCGGACGAAGACGGACGCGAAATCGAGGAGTGCATGGTTCGATCCGTCGTCTTTCCAGGCAGTAACCTCAACGACGTGACGTTGAGACGATGTTCGTTGATTGACGTGACGTTTCGGCGCACCGATCTGGCGCGGGCGAGGTTCGTCGATTGTGAAGCCCGCAACGTGATGTTCTTCGGACCTCGTGTGGCGCCGGACTTTACGCGTCTCGAACTGAATGGGATCGAGACCGAGCACGTGATCGGTATCCGCGCTCCGCATGGCGATTCGATGGAAACGACCTACGATCCGTCGAGTGTGGCGACAACGCTGAGAGCATGCGGCGCGCCGATCCGGACCGATCTGCAACGCCCCGGTCCCGGTGTGTCGGAAGATGACATGAGGTTGCTGGAGCGTTTGATGCGCGCGTACCGGCGGGCGAACCCGGTGTGCATGGCCGACCCCAACCTGAAGGAGATTTTCACGGATCCCGGGTGGAACACGATCGAGCATTTGCTCGTCGAACACGACATCGTGAAGAAGGAAAGCCGGCGCACGAGCGGCAAGCCCAAGAAGTTTCTGCGGCGCCGGTTCCGGCCGGAGCAGATCATGGCGGGCCTATACGAACACACGCCCGCTGACCCGCAAATCCGAGCGTTCTGGCGAGCGCTGGCGTTGGAGTCGGAACCGGCGGCGTCCCAGCATTCCCCGTGACGATCAGTAAGGCGGCGCCCGTCCCTCGGTGTACCCTCGTGATACCGGCGTCAACCAATTGTCGGTGAGCACTGCGCCTATGGATACCGCCATTCGAATGACCGGCGTCACCAAGACGTTCGGACCGTTGACCGCGGTCGACCACCTGGATCTCGAGGTGCCGCGGGGCGGACTCTACGGCTTCATCGGGCCGAACGGGGCCGGGAAGACGACCACGATCCGCATCATCATGTCGATCCTCTTCCCGGATACCGGCGCCGTCTCCATCCTGGGGCATGGCTCGGCGCTGGAGGCGAAGGACCGCATCGGCTACCTGCCCGAAGAGCGCGGTCTCTACAAACGGATGAAGGTCGGGGCGTTCCTCAGGTACCTGGCGCGTCTCAAGGGCGCCGACGGGCCTGATCTGGACGGGCGGATCTCGGCCGCGCTCGAGCGTGTCGGTCTGCCGGGCATCGAGCTCAAGCGCTGCGACGAGTTGTCGAAGGGCATGTCGCAGAAGGTCCAGCTCGTCGGGGCGACGATACACAAGCCGGACCTGCTGATTCTCGACGAACCGTTCAGCGGCCTCGATCCGGTCAGCACGCGCATGCTGCGCGACCTGATCCTCGAGGAACATCAGCGGGGCGCCACCATCCTGTTCTCCACGCACGTGATGCCGCAGGCCGAGGAGATTTGCCAGCACATCATCATGGTGCATGCGGGCCGCAAGGTGCTGGACGCCGATCTCGCCACCATTCGCAGCCAGCACGATCCGCGGTCCATTCAGTTCGAGCCGCTCGACCCGGCCGCCGATACGTCGGCGCTGGGATCGATACCCGAGGTCGAGCGTGTCCAGGGCACCGATCGCGGGTTGGAGATCCTGCTGCGCGAAGGGACCGGCCCGGCCGCGGCGATGCGCCGGATCATGGACACGGTGCCGGCCGCGCGCATCGAGCTGTCCCGCCCACGCCTCGAAGACATCTTCATTCAGATCGTCGCCGGGGGCGCGTCCGACAGCGATGAGAACCAGTTGCGCGCGGCGCTCCGGGACCCCGACGCGGAGGAGGCGCTCGCATGACCCGCATCCTGCACGTCGCGATCCGGGATTTTCTCGCGACGGTCCTGACCAAGGGCTTCCTCATCGGATTGCTCATCATGCCGGTCATCGCCGGTGTCATGGTCATCGTCGCTCCGCGGATCTTCGACGACAGCAACTTCCAGATCGAGGGCGAGTACGCCGTCGTCGACCCGACCGGCGTCGTCTTTCCGGAAATGAACGCCGCGCTCGATCCGCAGACGATTGCCCAACGTCGTCTGGAGGAGTTCCGCCGAGGCCTGGACCAGGCCCCGGCGCTGATCCGGGACATGGCCGGGACCGCGATACTGGAGTCGATGGAAGACACGCTCGGACCGGCGCCCAACGTCCGGATGACGGCGCTGCCTGCCGACACGGATATCGAGGCCGCCAAGGCCTGGCTCAACGAAGAAGCGGACGGGCTGCGCCACACGGCGCTGATCGTGATTCACGAGCACGCGGTCGACGCCGCCGGCCCCGACGGCGAGTTCGGGTCCTATGACCTGTATGTGCCGCCCGGCCTCGACGACCGGGACCTCGACTTCATCAACGACAACACCCGGGACGCGATCGTCGACGCGCGGGTCGCGGCCCAATCGCTGGACCGGGCCGAAATCGACGCCCTGCTGCGGGTGCCGCGCCCGGGGTCGACCACGGTCAGTCCGAATGCCGAACGTCAGACGGTTGGGGGATTCAATATCATTTTGCCCATGGCGTTCATGATCCTGATGTTCATGGGGATCATGGCCGGCGGTCAGACGATGCTCACGTCGACGGTGGAAGAGAAGTCGAGCCGCGTGGTCGAGGTGCTTCTGTCGGCGGTGTCGCCCATGGAGCTGATGGCCGGCAAGCTGCTCGGCGCGGTCGCGATCAGCCTGGTCATGATCGGCCTTTACGCCGGGTTGGGACTGGTGCTGCTGTCGTCCTTCTCGCTGTTCGGTCTGCTCGACCCCTGGCTGCTCGTCTATCTCCCGATCTTCTTCCTGATCGGGTTCTTCGTGATCGGGTCGCTGATGCTGGCGGTCGGCGCGGCCGTCAACGACATGAGCGAGGCCCAATCGCTCCAGATGCCGCTGATGCTGGTCATCATGGTCCCCTGGTTGATCTGGCCCGCCGTGTCCCGCAACCCCAACTCGATGCTCGCCATCGTGGTGAGCCACGTGCCGCCGATCAACTCGTTCGGGATGCTCATGCGACTGGCGTCGAGTCAGCCGCCGCCCTGGTGGGAGGTCTGGCTGTCGATCGTCATCGGCCTCGCATCGGTGGTGGGCGCCGTCTGGGTCGCCGCCAAGGTGTTCCGCATCGGCTTGCTGATGTACGGCAAGCCCCCCGACCTGAAGACCCTGATCCGCTGGGTCAGAGCCGCGTAGGACGAGCGTCGCGCTTGGTCAAGGGGTTGGGACGGCGGCGCGACCGGTTCGTCCACTGCATGATCGCGGCCGTCGCTCTCGCTGAGGGTGCATTGACCGCCACGGCGATTCGCTCGTGGGTGTCGACGTCACCCCTGCCGCAACGCCTGGACGAAACGGCCGAACTCCCCCCCAGCGGCGCTCATGGCTTCCTCGATACGAGTCATCGGCGCCGCCAACTTCCATCGCCGCTGATCGCCATGGCCCAGGTACTGCACATTCTCCAGGACGCCCGCATGCTGCAACTGCGGCAGAAGGGACCTGAAGAAGTGATTTGCATTCACACCCAGGCGCGTCTGAATCGTTGATTCGTTCAGTGCGTTCGCGCGGAGAAACGCTCGAAGAACGCGCTGCACTATACGCAAATCGTCGTCGGGGTCTTGCTCCGGGGGTTCGGCGTCAGTCGCCCCACCGAATCCGATCTCGAATCCCACTCGGCGAAGCTCCCGTTCAATCTGCTCGGGATCGAATTGCGCAATCTGGTCGCCAGCATCCAACCGCACGACACTGTTTACCCGGCACTCGTTGTCGAACGACGATTGTGACACGTTCTCCGAACCGTCGATCTCGAGACGCTCAAAATTGCAGTTCACGAATCGGCAGTTGCACAACACCGTCTGTGCGAGGCTCGTCGCGTGAAAGTACGATCCGGACACCGTTACGTTCTGGAGACGACGCTCACGTAGCGCGCCGTCGGGAAAACTCATATTCCGTGCCGCGTACGCACTGTCCTCATGCTCGACGAGGGCCAGCGTCAATGCGCCGCAATTCTCTCGGACAAACGACGCCGGCAATTCACCATCGGCAAGCTGCTGGAGCAGAGCCAGTGGTTTCTTCGCGTCTTTACCATTCCGCCGTACTACGCTGGCGGCTTCGTCGACCGCGTTTGCCGGCAACGCGGCCTTCTCGATGATCGACTTCATTGCGCTTGAATCACCTTCGACGAGCGTTCGTCCCAGCGCCTGCCCGAAGTAGAAGATACGAAAATCCTCATGATCAAATGCCAGCGTCGATCGACCGCCGCCGGTCGTGACCAGAAGCGAATGCTGCTTGATCCGCTCTCCGATCTGCCGCGTCACCGCTGGGCTCTTCTCCCTCGCGCTTGCGAACATCTCCACCAGGATGCCGACGACGTCGGTTCTGAGATCGTCTGTCGCGCTCAGCCACATTTCCTGCGCCACCATGGACAGCAACTCGTGATGCTCTGCGGTCGTCAACAACGCCCGGGGCGGATCACCGGACTTGTCCAACCACTTGAGTTCGGCTTCCCTCTCAACGAGGCCCTCGACAAACTCGTGAAAGTAATCCTGTGGGTCCTGGCCAATCCGATCCAGCAGGCCGGTCAGATCGGCGCCTTCTTTTGCGACGTCGACCAGCCGCCTGACCAGCACAGCGCGGGTCAAGACGGGATGCTTTTCGCCCAGCCGCGCCGACACCGCGCGGAACAGGTCGTCGGGCGCACTTACCCCTCTTTGGGTGGCGTACCTCGTGAACGCGCTACGGTCCCATCGATTCAACGACACACGTTCGAATGCGACGTCGCCCTTCGATCCGATTGCTTCGAACAGCCGCGCCTGTGATCGGAAGCTCGGATACTCGAAGTAGGCCTTGCGGGCAGCGACGAGCAGCGTGCCGGCCGACCGCAGGCTTCCCACCAGATTGCCAAGAGCGGAAATCGCCTCACCTGACGATGCCTCGACGATCATCTCTTCGAATCCGTCGAACGCCGGCACCAGCACGCCGAGGCGAACCAGCTCGAGAAATGCATCGTAGTACAAGAGCTGAAATCGCAGCCTGTTCACAAGCGCCGAGACCACGACATCGTCGAACCGCAGGAACGTCCGACCTCCCAATGGGATCGGCACGAGTAGCCAGTCTGATTGCTTGGCCTTGTACGCTTCCGCCTGTTTGACGGCCAGAAAGTCGATCAGAGACGTCTTCCCCTCACCCGCGTCCGACGTCAAGTAGACAACGGAGGTCGTACCGGCGGGTCGGCGGTCGAGCGTCTCGGTCAGCGCGTCGACCACGTCCGCCTTGAAGGTCTCGTCATCCGAGGGTTCCTGATCAGGTTGATCGAGAAGTTGTCCGGACGGTCTGACGAAGTGATCCGGCGGCAACACGTACGAACAGATTCGGTCAGCGAGCAGCGGGACCCTTGCCACCCGGTTCACGATCCATGACACGGCGGGAAGGAAATCGCCGTGCTCTTCGACCATCAACCCGTCCGATCGTTGGCGCAATCTGGCTGTGATTGTCTCGTCTCGAATCTGCACCAGCAGTTCACCCCGGCTGGCGTCCACGTCATCGACTCGATCTGCAAAGCAGGTCACGATCCGTTTGAAGTCTTCGAACAGCATGAGAGCCCTGCCTATATCACGACCTGTGAGTACGTCGCGGTCTCCAGCTGCCGATACCGATTCGGCGCCGCGCGGCCGCGTCGTGGAACCATGTGAATGACGTGCGCTCCGCGAAGGAGCACGAAACGAATTCCCGGCCAGAGATCTTCGTCCGCTGATACCACGACCAGTGGTTCCTCCGTCGTCTGTGCCAGATGGACCAGATCGATGACAAGCATTGAGTCGACCAGCTTCTGTTCCTCGCGCGCCAGCACGGCACGCGGCGCCACCGCGCAGCGGTCAAGTGGACATTTGGCGTCTCGAATGAATTGATCGAGGCCGGCGATCGGACAGTGAGACTGGTCTGCGCAGTCCGTGAACGGCGCGGCGGCGCACTGCAGGCGCGGCGGCAACGAACGCCGGCGATACGTATGCGTGAGCACAACTCTCGGATCGCAGACGAGGGAACTGGCGAGTTCCGCGTGAACGAGAACCGTGTGCGAGCCCTCCATGTCGGTAACGTTCACTCGCCGCGGAAACTCCTGTCGCAGATCGGGAACGAGGCGTTGTGCGCCACGCGACAGCGCAGTCTCGTCGAACCAGCCGCCGTACAGGCGGCAGACTACCTTGTGCGCAGCGGCAATGCGCTCGGTACCAAGAGCGCCAATCAGGTGCGTCAGCACATGTCGCACCCCACGACGCCGTGCCAGCACGTCCAGATTATCGTAGTCGATGAGAGCAATCACTTCGGCGATCCGGGTACTAAGAAGAGCAAATCCAATGCCATCTGCACGACGCGTACGCTGGGATGATCAACCGTCGCCCGTCAATCCGGGTCTTCGAGCGAGTCGTAGAACTTGACGATGTCGCCGCGGTCCGGCGATTCGTTGAACGCCATGCCCGCCCGGGGATGCTGGTTGAGGACGCCGGTCATCATGTACGGGTAGTCGAAGCCCCACTTCAGGGCGTCGCGCAACGGCTCGATATGGTGCTGGATGCAGTGCAGCACCGGCCGCAGGCGGAACTTGGGGTTGTGCAGGAAACTGAGCAGCAGCTCCATCGGGCAGTTGCCCGCCCCCCGGCCCAGACCGGCCATGCTGGCGTCCAGCCGGTTGGCGCCCTTGATGGTCGCCTGGATGGTGTTGGCGAACGCCAGTTGCCGGTTGTTGTGGGCGTGCATGCCCACCGCCTTGCCGGCCGGGGCGGCATAGCCCAGGAAGGTATCCATGTAGTCGTCGATCTGCTCCGCGTACAGCGAGCCGAAGCTGTCGACGATGCAGATGACGTCCGCCTCGGCGCGGGCGACCAGGGCCAGCGCCTCGTTCAGCTCGCGCTCGGGCACCGTCGACAAGGCCATCAGGTTGAGACTGGTCTCGTAGCCCTTGTCGTGGGCATCCTTGATCATGTCCAGGGCCAGGGGAATCTGGTGGATGTAGGTGGCCACCCGGATCAGGTCCAGCACGCTCTCCGATTTTGGCAGGATGTCCTCCCGGTAATCGCTCTTGTCGGCGTCGGCCATCGCCGACAGCTTCAGCGTCGTGTCGTTGTCGCCGACGATGCGCCGGAGATCGCTCTCGACGCAGTGCTTCCATGGCCCGAACTGCCCGGGGGGAAACTGCTTGCGGGAGTTGATGTACCCGATCTCCATATAGTCGATGCCGCTCTCGACGCAGGCGCGGTACACGGCCTGCACGGTCTCGTCGGCAAAGCTGTGGTCGTTCATCAGACCGCCGTCCCGGATGGTGCAGTCCATGACCTTGATCTCGGGGCGGTACGAAATCCAATGGCTCGCAGGGCTGTCCTGCGGCTCTCGCTCACTCATTACGCGGTCTCCTTGTGTCATGCCTGATGCGGCTGCCTGATCGATCTCACGCGCAGGCGGGCGGCTGGTCCGTGAAGTTGCTTTCCTTCGCTTCTGCGTCCCTGCGCCAACGGGCTCACGCCGCACCGTTGCTCGATGTGCGTCTCCGTGTCCCTCTCGCACGCGAACGGCGCGGTCGCGGCCGTCGCACAGGCCGCGTGCGGCGCGCGGATCCATAGATCATAGCCGGTCCCGGCGAGCCGGCGCCGTCCGGACGCGTTACCATCAGCGACGGTGCCTGCCGGCGTCCGCCTCGCGCGGTGAGCGCCGCCTGGAGATGACACGATGAGATATCCGCGCGCCTGCATCGCCGCTGTCGTCGTCTGCCTGGGAGCGGCCCTGCCCGCCCTCGCCCAGCCACGGCCCCTCGACCACGCGGACGTGCTCCGCTGGAACGCCATCGGCGACCCGTCCCTGTCGCCCGACGGCGCCTGGCTGGCTTTCGTCCTCAGCGCCCTGGAAGGTGACCCGGCCCTCACCGTCAAGGCGGCGGTCGAGGGCGGTCCCGCGCTGACGGTGCGGGGGACGAGCCCGGCCTTCACGTCTGATTCCCGCTATCTCGTCTACGAGGTCCCGCCGCCGGAAGCGGAGGTCGACGCCCTCAAACGCGACGGGAAGGAGGGGGACGACCTGCCCGAGGACGCCCTCGCCGCCGCGGACCTGGCGGCGGTCTTCGCGGACGCCGAGCCCGGCCGCTCCGGAATCCGCGCCCTCGGTCCCGTCGAGAGCTACAAGGTCGCGCGCGAGGGAAGCTGGGTGGCCTACGTGCCCGTGGAAGAGGAGAACGCGAGCGAGACTGGCGGGGCGGCGGCGGACGAAGCGGCCCCCGCCGGCACGCCGGCAGCGGAGGGCGAGGAAGGCGAAGGTTCAGGCTCGGACGAGGACGCCGACGACCGCAAGGCGGACGGTTCCACGCTGGTGCTGCTGAACCTGGCTACCGGCGCCGAGACGCGCTACGACCGGGTCGCCGACTACAAGTTCGCCGAGGAGGCCGCCGTTCTGGCCTTTGCCACGGCGACGCGGGACGGGACGGGAGACGGCGCGTATGTCGTGCCGCTCGACGGCGGGACGCGGCGCGCGGTCCTGGAAGGCGAGGGACGCTACCTGGAGCTGGAGTTGTCGAAGGACGGCCGGCAGGTGGCGTTCCTGGCCGACCGGGACGATGTCGAGGCGGACCAGCCCGAGTTCACGCTCTACCACGCCGGCGCCCCGGACTGGCGGGCCCGGCCCGCGGCCGATGCCCGCACCGCCGGCGTGCCGGCCGGCTGGTGGGTCAGCGAACATGGCAGCGTCCGGTTCTCGGACGGCGGCGCCCTGCTTCAATTCGGGACGGCGCCGCGGCCCGAGCCGGACGAGACGGACGAGACCCTGGAGGAGGACCAGGTCACCCTCGACGTCTGGAACTGGCAGGATCCCCACCTCCAGCCGATGCAACTCGTGCAGGCCGATGCCGAGCGGGAGCGCACGTACGCGGCGGCGGTCCACCTGGACGGCGGCGCGGTCGTCCAGGTGGGCACGATCGCCGTTCCCACGGTCCGGTTCGCTGCCGAGGGCGACGCGGGTCAGGCCCTGGGCGTCACCGGTCGGCCCTACCGCCAGCTGGTCTCCTGGGACGGACGCTACAGCGACCTCTACGCCATCGACCTGGCCACGGGCGGGCAGCGGCCGCTCGCCGATCGGGTCGGACGTTTCGCCGGCGCGTCCATTTCGCCGGCCGGGACGCATGCGGCGTGGTGGGACGGGTCCGACCGGCACTGGAAGGTGGCGCGCCTCGCGGGCGGTGATCCCGCGACCGCGAGCGCCGCGGTGCCCCATCCCGTCTGGAACGAGCTGGACGACCACCCGCACGACCCGCCCCCGTACGGGTCGGCCGGATGGACGGCGGAAGACGCGGCGTTCCTGTTCTACGACCGCTACGACGTGTGGCGCTACGAGCCGGACTCGGGACGCACGGTCAACCTCACGGAGGGTGCGGGCCGCGCGGCGAAGATCCGCTTCCGCTACGCGCGGGTCGAGCCCGAGCTGGACCACATTCCCGAGGGCGAGGCGCTCTGGCAGGCATTTCACGATACGAACAAGCGGGCCGGTTTCCAGCGCGGCCGCACGGACCGGGCCGCATCGCCGGTCGAGGTGGTCATGGCCGACAAGACCTGGCGCCTGCGGGGCAAGGCAGAGGATGCGGATCGGTGGATCCTCACCCGCGAGGATTTCCGCGAGTTTCCGGACCTGTGGGTGAGCGGCGGCGGAATCACCGACATGGTGAGGCTGTCGGACGCCAATCCGCAGCAGGCCGACTACACGTGGGGATCTTCGGAGATCGTCGACTGGACCTCCGCCGATGGCGTCCCGCTGCAGGGCATGCTCTTCAAGCCGGACGGCTTCGATGCAACGCGGAAGTACCCCCTGCTGGTGTACTTCTACGAGCGGATGTCCGACGGCGTCCACACCTACCGGACGCCCCGGCCGGGCGGCTCCTCCATCGCGGTGCCGTTCTACGTCAGCCGCGGATACCTCGTGTTCATCCCGGACATTCCGTACGAGATCGGCTATCCGGGCGAGAGCGCGCTCGACGCGGTCGTGCCGGGGGTGCTCAGCCTCATCGACGACGGCTTCGTCGCGCCAGACCGGATCGGGGTCCAGGGTCATTCGTGGGGCGGCTACCAGATTGCGTACATGATCACGAAGACCGACATCTTCGCCGCGGCCGAGGCCGGCGCCCCGGTCAGCAACATGACGAGCGCCTACGGCGGCATCCGGTGGCAGACCGGCATGAGCCGCATGTTCCAGTACGAGCAGACCCAGAGCCGCATCGGCGCCACGCTATGGGAGGCCACCAGCGAGTATCTCCACAACTCGCCCCTCTTCTACGCCGACAAGATCCGGACCCCGCTGCTCATGATGCACAACGACGAGGACGGGGCCGTGCCCTGGTACCAGGGCATCGAGATGTTCGTCGCCCTGCGCCGGCTGCAGAAGCCGGCGTGGCTGCTGAACTACAACGGCGAGGCCCACGGCCTGCGCCGGGCGGCGCACCGCAAGGACTGGGCGGTCCGCATGCAGCAGTTCTTCGACCACTACCTGCAGGACGCGCCGGCCCCCGTGTGGATGGCGGAGGGTGTGCCGGCGATCGACAAGGGCAAGTCCCTCGGGACCGCGCTCGTCGCGCCCGGCGCCCCGTGAGCGCCAGGCGGCCGCCCTCCACGGGCTCGACCGCGGGCGCGTGCAGGCTCTCGAGACTTGGCCCCGCGAACGCTTGACGCCGGCTGGATCCGTACGGCAGGCTGACTCCGCATGCGAGCCCGAATCCTTTTGATTCGGAAGCGCGAGAGATTCTGGAGACGACCTCGTGTCGGATCCCAGCTTCTCGCGTTCCTTTCCTATCGGCGCCGGAAGGTGAGGTCATTTCTTCAGAATAAGTTCGGGGCTGACTTCCTTTAGCGATGCGTTGATCGATTCGACGGTTTCGGAGGGCACGTTCTTCTCGTCTCGAAGCGTCACCTCAAGCCGAAACTCCAGCGGCATGCCGGCGGCGGCCTTGACGATGTCCGGGAGCGCATCGACCAGATCCTGAAAGCCGGCTGGTTCCAGGACAGCAGACGACGTGTAGGCACCGCTCGTTTCCGAGACCGACTCCGGCTTGAAGTCGGCCGGCGGCCTCAGTATCACCCCAGCCACGCCGGCCGCGTCGCACGGCCACGCGGCGCTGCCCGGCGCCACTTCCAGCCAGCGGGACGCAATGGCGCCATCTATCGCGCGGCGCAGCACCGCCCACGGTACGGGGCGGCCTTCCTGACCAGCCAGCGCGACGGACAACGTCAGCACGGTCGCCGCTCCTGATTTCCAGGCGTCCGGCACTGCGTCCGACATGAGACGCTGCACCGGTATCGGCGCCATCGGAGCCCGCAGTGTGGCCGCCGCGGTCAACACGCCCACGGGCAGCGGCTCGTCCTGAAAGCTGGCCGGTCCGTTGAGCAGCCAGAGGACGCCCCGCTCGACGGCCTCCGCGATGGCTGCTTCGACCGCCGTCGGCGCACAGGCCGGGATTCTCACCGGCTCCTCGTAACCTTCGCGCGGCGCCATCACCGTCCGCCCGCCCGCGAAATAGTCGATCACCGCTGCGACCTTGACCGACTCTTCGCTCCAGAGCTCGGGCAGTACGCCGGGCGCCAGCACGCCCGGTTCCAGGTCGGAGAGGGCGGCCGCCCCGGGCAGGAACAGCTCCAGGGCCGGCTCCGAACGCGCCGCCTCGTCGATCGGCGCCCGCCACCACGTCTTGACCGACCCGTCGGGCCGTTGGAGCGAGGCGACAAACAGGCCGTCCCGCACGCCCCGGTCGATGGTGGCCAGGATCTCCAGGGCGCGCAGCATCTTGGGCAGCCGCGGGTGCTCGGCGAACGCGCTTGCCAGGTCTTTCACGCGGCGTGAGGGTTCGCCGTCGCGCCACAGGTCGTACGGCCCGCCCGGCAGCAGCGCCTCCGCGTTGATTGCCGTTTCCTGGATGCGCGCCCGGCGGTCGGCCTTGACCGTCGTGAAAAGCGGATCGGAGCCGACGGTCACTCGGAACGCCTCTACCGCGTTCTGCGGATTCACGGTGACGACGATCGTCCATGCCTGTCGGATCGCCTCCGGCATCCGGCGGCGGGCCTCCGCCGTCCATGCCGCCAGCATCTCCTCCCGCACCGGGTCCTGCGGCTGCCCCCTGAGCTGTTGCAGCACTTCGTCCCAGCCCAGGTAGTCGCGGGCGCGCCGGCGGGCGACCTCCAGCCCGTCGGTCGACGGCGCCACCAGCACGACTGCGTTGCGGCGCACGCGGGGACGGTCCGGCCCGGTCGTCTCGTCGAGGAACCGCCGCACTGTCCGGTTCGGCCGGCCGGGGGTCGACACGGCCGCCGGCCCCAGGATGGCGAAGTGGAACTCGCCGTCGTCTTCGACGTCGCGAGGCCGCTCCGGCAGCATGTGCACGCGCGCCCCGCCGGCCCGCGCGCCATGGGTCAGGCTCTTCGTTGCCCGGACGTCGGCGAGCAGCTTCACCTCCACGGCTTCGGCCGTCACCCGGTTGGCGCAGGCGTCGTCGTGCATCTGCTTCAGGTTCGGCCGGTTGCCGAGCCGCCACGCCTTCGGCAGCGGCGGCGTTTCACCGCCCGCCGCGCCGCGGCCAAACTCGTTCTCGTCGAGGAACCACGACACATCCGTCCAGCGGCGCAGACCCTGCTCCAGCTCGATGCGGCCCGGCCGCGTCGCGCCGACCAGGCTGATCAGGTCGCGCGTGTGCGCCTTCTGGCCGATCGGCTGCGAGCTGAGGAACACCGTGCAGACCGCCTGCTCCAACTCGCGGCCCTTCAACCCGGATTGCTCGTCCTGAATGGCCCGCGCCTTGGCCAGCTCGCCTTCCAGGACGGCTGCCCAGTCCTGCCCGCGGCTCTCGGTCGGCTCGCGCGTGGCGATGCCAGTCAGCTCGCGCGCCGCCTCGGCGATGCCGTCCTGGCCGGGCGCCCGCAGGAAGACGCTGGGTCCGACCAGCGGCGCCGTGTCCCAGCTCTCGGCGTCGCGCAGGGCGATTGCAAACGTGCGGAGGATGCCCCGCGTCCGCTGGAAGCGGTCGAGCTGCGTCCAGCGCGTATAGAAGACGTCGGTGAGATCCGGGTGGAACGGGAATGCCTGTAAGAACCGGCTCTCCACGTTCCTGCGGTCCTTGCGGGCGGCGTCATCGACGGTCGCGAGGTTGGCCACCGCGGCCGTCACGTGCGGTCGGAAGACGTCCCGGTCGCCGATCGACGCCGGGGTGAAGAACCGGCGGCGCAGCACCTCGGCGACATCCTCCTTCTGGACCGGTTGGACTCCCTCTTCCTTCTGGCGGTTGAAGATGGCGGCAATCTCGCCGCCGATCGCCTTGCCGGTCTCGTCGCTCTTGTCCAGGTCGGAAGCGAGCAGCGACGCGACGAGTGCGCAGCGGTCGACCTTGGTCACCGCCTGGCAGAGGTACTGGAAGAAGTCGAGCAGCCGGCCTCGCCATGCCTTGTCCACCGCGACCTTGCCGCGGGCGAACATCAGCACCTCGTCGATCAGCACCAGCGTCGCCAGCCCCTCGGACTGCGGCCGCGCCAGCAGATCGACCAACAGCGGCTCGGCCGGCGGCGTCTCGCGCTCCGCGTCCCGGCCCTCGGCGTGCAGCGCTCGCAGACCGGCGGCGCCGGCAAGCTGGAACGCGAGCACGCTCCACGGATGCTTCAGCCAGCGCAGCTCGCCGCCCGGACCGCGCACTTCCATGCCCTTCTCGACATCCAGCTTGTCGAAGGCGAGCGCCGCCACGCGCGCCGGCGGCAGCGGGACGCCAGCGTGCGACTTGAACTGCTCGACCGCCGGCAGGTTCGGCAGCGCGTCCGGATTGTGCACGAGGTGACGCAGCGCCACCAGGGTATGGGTCTTGCCGCCCCCGTAGGTCAGTTCAAGTTGCCGCACCGCCTTCGTGTTGCGGCCCGCGAGCCGCAGCACGACGTCCTTCGCCAGCTCGCGCAGCGAAAAGGTGGGAAACGTCAGCGCGAAGAACCGCTCCGGATCTTCGTAGATCGGCCGCGCCCCCCGCTGCATCATCACGTCGTGGAGGTCCGCCGCGAAGTCGGCCAGCGACAACTCGCCGGTGCGCACGTCCTCGCGCAGCCGCACCACGCGGTGCCAGGGGGTCCAGGGGAGTTTCTGCGGCATTCTGTATATCTCGTTCAATTACCGCGGACGATAGCCTCGATCCGCCGGGCCAGGGCATCGAAGTCCTCTCGGCACTTTTGGCGGATCGCGTCAATGCGGCGGGCGGCTTCTTCGCCCAGATCGCTCCGCCCGCCGTCAGGGCCGCCGTCGACGCCGCGCTGTCTCGCCAGCAGGTCAAAGTACTTTTCCTTGACGTGCACTTCGGCGCGCACGTCCGCCCAGATCCAGTCGGGAGGAAGTGTCAGCCCGGCCAGCGCCCACGTCTCGATTTCTTCCCACGCCTCGGCCCCAAGCAAGCGCTCGCCGAACTGGTTTTCAAGCTGGTCGAGCCGTTGCCGCCGTCCGGTATCGCCGTCGCGGTCGATGCACAGCAGAATGACCTGCACCATACCGCCGTAGCGTTCGACGATTTCGGCGATGCGTTCGGATTTCAATGCTTCGCCAACGCCGCCCAGCCGCGGGTCCTGGCAGACCCTTACCTTCGCACGCGGTTTACCCAGTGCTGCGAGTAGCCTCGTGAAGAGAGGTTTCAGGATGAACTGGTCCTTACGAAAGTCTTCGGGAACGATGAGGACCGTCATGCGTCCGATTCCTCCGCGTCTTCCGTGAACGCGATCATGTCTTCCATCCAGCCGCCCATCAGCAACCGCCCCAGTCCTTGGGACGTTCGCAGCTCTCGGGCGTCGGGCAATTCGGCTACGGGGCGAATGATGGCGTCGGTTGATGTCTCCGGGCGGCAAATGACGGAAGTATTCTCGAACGTGCGGTCGTTAATCGACGTCAACAACCCGGGTGAGTGCGTGGTGGTGACGACCTGCATGGCCCCGGTCGCCGTCTGCTTCTCGATCAACTCCAACAGCAGCCATTGCCGCGCCGGATGGATGCCATTGTCGATCTCCTCGAAGAAATAGAACCCGGTCGGGTCATCCGCGAGGAGCGCCGCCAGCATGGCCAGAAAACGCAGCGTGCCGTCGGAGACACTGTACGCGGAACAGGTCCTGCCGCCTTTTTCGAGCACGACGAGTTGCACCAGACCCGTGACCGCGTCGACCGGAAAATCGAATTCGTCGACATCCATCGGCGTGAGCGCGCGGACCCAGTCGATCAGTGTCTTTCGCCGCTTCGGGTCGGTGCAGATCTCTCGCAGCACGGTCGGCAGGTTCTCGCCGCCGTCACCCAGAACCGTCTGTCCGGGAAACGAGGGCGGCCGCATGCGATCCGGGATCAGGTCCAGAAAGCGCATGCTCGCCAGGGCGTTGATCACCCTTTGTGCGTCCTCCTTGTGTGACTTCGCTACCCACTTGTGTTCCCGGATTTGCGTCAACGCGGGCTGGCTCGACCGAACGCCAACCGATGATCCGAGTCTTCGTTGGGATCCGGTCTTCGCCATGCGAAGCCAAAGACGTGTGTCGTCGTCCTGGACGAGCGGATCGGCGTAGCCGGGGTGGCTGGTGTAGACGGGTTCCCAACCCCCGGCCGATAGCTCTTCGCGAACGACGCGAAAGCTGCCGGCTCCGCCAGCGCTTCGGGATACTTCGATGTGGTAGAGCGCATCGGTATCGCCCAATCGAAGTCGAACTTCCAGGCCGAACCGTGAACCGGATACCGTGTCAGCCACGCGACCGACTTCATTGGGCGCGCCTCGGACCGCCTGCCACTCGGCCTGACCGCCTTGTCCATACCTGCCGCCGAGAATCTCCGCGAGCGTGTAACCGCGGCCGATGCCGTGCAGGAACCGGAAGGCATCGCGGATATTGCTCTTCCCGCTGGCGTTCGCACCCACGATCACGGTGAACGGGCCGACGCGCAGCGTCTCGTCGGCGAAGTTCTTGAAGTCTACGAGTCGCAGCGAGGTGATCATGGCTCCGTCTCCTGTGCCTGCTGCGGTTCTGGAGGAATCGCAGCTTCAGGAATGCGTGGCAACCCCTGTCGCTGCAGGTACAGGCCGAACCGCTGCTGGATTCTGGTCAGGTACGGGTGCAGCAGGCGCCCGATGCGGTGGTCCTTCAACTCGGAGAACTTCTGGACGCGAAACTTCCTGAAATCGAACTGCACACTTCGTCTTTCGTGGACCGAGAATGCGATGCTTTCCCATACCCGTTCGTTGAAATGTCCGTGTTGATAGTTGTCTCGCAGTTCCGCGTCTTTCATCCTCTTGCCTTCGACGCAATACAGCTCCACATCGTCCAAGTCGGTTCCGTCCCGCGGAACGCAGTCGCAGTCTGGTCGCAGATTGAGCAGGAGCTTTCCCCTGGTCTGCCGGAACAGGTCGCCGCATCCGATCTCTTCTTCCGGCAAGACCTCCCGCCGCCTGACACTGGTTTCGGCGATCAACGCCTGCAGATCTCCCCTCTGTACCACCGCGGCGGGCTCGGCCAGGATGCCCGCCTCGAACGCGCTCGTCCGTATGCGCCCTCGCAGGCTGTCGTTGATCAGGTGCGTGAGGGAAGAGCTCGGGTCCACCCCGTCGTCTGTATACGCCTTCCAGAACACGCGGGGCCAGTCCACGCTTCTGGCGTACATCGATGCGAACAGCTCCTTCTTCGCGGCAAGGAAGGCGCGGTCCCATGTCTTCAACGCATATACGGACGCATTGCCCCTCACCCACTGTTCGATGTTTCGGAAAGCCAGCGCGCCGTCGGGCAGCAGGCGGGTCTTGTTGCGAACGAACACGAAGCTCTTTTCCGGCGACTCCTCCGGGTACACAGGTTCCGGCAACCGGTTCGTGACGTCTTCAGCGTTCTCGTTGGTGAAGATGAAGACCGGCACGAAATAGTCCTTCGCCTCGTTCAGGAATCGGATGTTCCTCTCGATGCCGGCCCGTTCCAGTTCCGCGGCGCCGGCCGGCCACAGGCGCCAGTCCAGCAGGATGAAGCTGGCGGCGTGCAGCAGGCCGGGCCACTTGTCTTCGGGAGGCATGCTGCTCGCGGTGAGGAACGGCAGGTTCCACTGCTGTTCGATTTGCCTGACGATCTCGAAAATCGGGTCGGTGTTGCCGGCCTCGTCGTCCGGAACCAAGCGACGTTCATCGAACGCGTCGTCGATGACTACGCCGATACCGGACATCAGGTCCTTGAGATCCATCAGGCATCCTCACTCACGAAGCTGACGACGAAGTTGGCGCCCGGCAGGACCCGCCGCTGATCGTCCGCCATCTCGATGCGGTAACCGTAACGTTCCAGGAGTTGGCGCGCGATGTACAAACCCAGGCCCCGTCCCTCCTGTCCCTTGCCGGAGTAGAACGGCTCGAATATGTAGCCCAGGTCGTCAGGGTCCACGCCGGGGCCGCTGTCGGAAAAAATCACGTCGCCCTGATTCCCGTCGACCGTGACCGTGATCTCACGGCGGGCAGGCTCGACGGTGTCCAGCCAGTAGCAGGCGTTGTCGAACAGGTTGATCAGAACCTGCATGACCACGCCGTCCGTCGTGTTGGCGGTGAGCGGCGAGCCCTCGGCGGTGACCTTGCGATAGCGGACGCCTCTCTGTTCGAGCACCGCCGCGTAGATCTGATGGATCCTGTCCAGCAGCGGCTCGATTCTGAGAACCTTTCGCCGCCGCCGCGACGACTTGAACAGGATCTGCACCTCCTGCATCCCGTCCGTGATCTGCTGCAGCACCCCGACGAGCATGTCCGCCTGCTCGCGTTCGTCGCCATTGCCAGCCGCGCGAACGGACCGGGCGATCCGCCTGGCGATGTCCTGCGCTCGGCTCATCAGGAGCATGATGTCGTGGGACGCCATTTCCACGGACAGACCGACGCCGGCCAGATCTTCCGCGGTGTCGGCGCGTTGCGTCAGATGCTGGCGTTCCCGTTCGTACTCCCCGGCGACCTTGGCGACCTGGTGCGCCTGTGACTCGTACCCCGAATTCCGGAGTTCCTCCTGCAGGTCCGCCAGACTCCGCGCGACCACCTCGTCGCGCACGAAGCGGGCGGTGCTGCGCTGCTGCTGTTTCTGCTGGTGTCGCGCGTACGGATATTGCTTGACGTAGGACAGGAAGGTTTGCACCAGGAAGATCAGATCGCGGGCTGCGCCGCCGGTCTCAATCAGGCCCTCGCGGTTGGTCTTGTCCCTCAGCCTCGGGTTGTGCTCCTGGGTGATGTCGATCCAGCCGACGAGCTGGTCGTTGCTGAAGAAGTCGCCGGCCCGGCCGGTGCCGCGGGTCACGTCGATATTCAGCCAGTCGTCGTCCGGGTCGCCGTAGGGATACACGCGCACGCCGTCCCGGTACAGGTAGATCCGGTGGTCCTTGAGCCGGTTCTTGTCCGTCTGGGCCAGCACGTACCGGCCGTCGATGCCCCGGGCGAAGTCGAAGACGTAGAACTGGAACGCGAAATCGCCGCAGGTGAATCGGGCGCCGTCCGCGTCCGAAAACGATATCGGCATCTGTGTTCCCGCGTTGCGCTTGGACCTGCCGAAGCGCTGCCGCCATACCCACAGACCGGTGATTTTTGGGTCCCGCAGACTGATTTTTTCGTCGTCGCCCCCCGGCCTGAAGGAGAAGGCTCCGTCCGACGAAACGAAGCGGCCCTGGATTTTCAACACGGCCTTGTCTTCGATCAGGGCCTTCAGCGATTCCGCGCCGTATGTCGCGGGCGCCTGCGGCTCGCCGTTGCAGAAAATGGCGATCTCGAAACGGTCCGGGACCTTGCGGCGCGTGAGCCGCGACACCGGATCCGTCAGATTGGAGACGTCCCGGCATAGCTTCTTGATGGTGTCGTCGCTCCACTCCCCCTTGAGGCTTCCTATCTCAATCACGGTGCCGTGCTCCTCGCCCGGCAGTTTCTCGGGCTTGGCCTGCCGGTAGTCGATGGTGATCTCGTCCAGAAAGATCTCCTTCGACCGGCCGTGCTCCGACACGAAGTCGTCGTCGAACCGGGAGAAGTCGTGCTCCAGGACGGTCTCGAATTCCGCTCCGCGCTGGCGCGTCGTGACCGTGATCACGCGGCCCAGCTTCAGGATTGCGAAGCGGCCGATGCCCTTCTCGCCCTGGATGACGCGCTGCTTGCCGGGCGTTCGGCCGCGTCCCTTCTGCTTGTCGAGGTACTTCTGGGGTGCGGCGGGATTCATCCACCGGGTCCGCACGGTATCGAGCGACATGCCGGCGCCATCGTCGCGGACGACGATGCGGGAACTATCGTCGTGCGTCATGTCGTCGCCAAAACCCTCGAACCGCACCTCGACCCGGCCGGCGTCCGCGTCGTAGGCGTTCTTGATCAACTCGACCAGGGCGATCCGTTCGTTCTTGATCAACTGGTCGCCCAGCATGGTCAAGAGGCGGGCGTACGGACGGATCGGCAATGCCTCGGACGTCATTGCCGTCTCCCAACCACGACGAATTCTTCGCCGTAGACCCGGCGCTGCGTCGAATCCCGGGTGAAACGGCCGTGGGCGTCGCGGTACGGCGTCATGATCTTCCACGAGATCCGGCGGGGGACGGCCTCGATATCGTGGAAACCGGCGCGCTCCATGCAGCGCTCCAGATGTTGCGCATTGTCGATCCGGACGCCTTTGTACTGCGTGTTGCCGATCACGAATACCGCCATGCCGCCTGCGTTCAGCATCCGCCAGCACTTTGCTACAGCCTTGTCCATGTCGAGGAAGTACCGAGCGACCGAGTGCGCCTTGCGCCGGTCTTCGTGCAACAGGCTGCGGCAGATCGCGCCGGCCGTCTGATCCAGGGACTCTACGGCGGCTGAGTCCGGCGGCTCCACGCCGTACTGGTTGCCGAGCATGTTCTTGCGCAGTGCGCGATAGTCGGAGGCGCAGCGCAGCCACAACGTGGACAGTTGATGGATGTCCGCGTAGTCGTACGACGTGACGTATGGCGGGCTGGTAACGATGAGATCCGCGTGGCAGGCGGGTTTCGTCGATGCCAGAAAGTTCTGCGTCCGGATGCGGACCCTCTGCCCGCGGGCGGGGAAGCGGTTCCGCCGGCATGCTTTCCGCATCAGATCGAACTGATCCGCGAACGCTTCCATCACGCCGCGCGGGGACTTGTGCGGGTCGAGTTGCGCCTTGATCGACTTGGTCAGCCATCTGGATGTCGGCTTCAGGATGTTCGAGAAACCGCAGAGAAAGAAAGCGCGGTACGGGCTGTTGGCCGGTGTCTGCTGGCGGATGGCATGGTCGAGGCGGATCAGGTCGGCAATATTTTCTTCGTCGAACCAGTACCGTATCCGGTCGCTGATGCGGGCACGGTCCTCCGATGAAGGCTCCGCGCCACGAAATCCGTCCCGGATGGCGTCGAAGTACCGATTCAGAACCACACCGCGGTAGTGCCGGGTCTTCACTTTCGCAATCAGCGTGGCGACCGGGTTGATGTCGCAACCCCAGAAGTTCTTTCCGTTTCTCTTCGCTTCCACCGCGGAGGTGCCGCAGCCACAGAACACGTCCGCCACGACCTTCACGTCGACGCCCTGCCGTTCAGCGTGTTCCAGGGCCTTGGTGGTGATGAAGGCGGGAAACTTCGCGGGATAGCTGTGGATCCGATGGATCGGATCCTCTCTCCTGTCTCTTCGGGCTCCGAAGTCCCAGAACGACGCGGAGCCGTCCCTGTGGCCCGCGGCGCCCCTTGCCGGTGAGTTCGCATAGCCCGCGGTCATGCCGTCCACCGGGGACCATCTGCCGCCGCAACGCACGCAGCGGCGGAACGAGCGGGTTTCCGATGGACGAGCGTCATCGCCGGTCCCCGTCTCCACGGTTTCATTTCGTGTTCGTCCTTGTCCTTTCTACCGGCCGGCCAGTGCTGGGCGTTGATTTCTGTCATCCGGGAATCGCCCACGGGATCAACCTCCAATGTTAAGTGCAAGCGCATGGGCCTGAAACTGGCACGCCGTGCACACTCGGTCCATTCGTTCGATCATGCGTCCTGCCCGAGTTGCAACCCCGCCTGCCGCCCGCGCGCGAGCCCGGCGCGGGCGGCGACGTGATTGGAGAGCGATTCCAGAAGCGCGCGTTCCTCGGAGGCGGCGGGCGACAGCTCGATCAGCGCCTGCAGCAGGCGCGCGAACAGGGCATGGCGCTTGAGGCCGCGGTCGTCGAGATAGTCGTTGACCTGCGCTTCGTCGCCGGCGCGCCAGAGGTGCATCAGGCGGTGCGCCTGATCGATCAACGGCGGCTCGCGGCCGTCCGGCGTCCGGTAGCCAAGCGCCTTGGCGGTCCGGCGGCTCCAGGGTTTCAGCACGGCCCGGCTCCCGGCGGCGCCGGGACGGGCCGCCGAGCCGGCGTCTTCATCGGGGTCGGCCACGCCGTCTTCCGGTTCGCCGCCGGCCGCGCGGCCAGTGCGGGACAGGATGTCGTAGCGGTCGGTCAGTTCGCGGTCCGACAGGTTGCAGGAGATCGCATACAGGATGCAGGCGCCGATCGGCGCGTCGCCCATGCCGAAGTCGTTGCGGTGCAGCAGGTAGTACGTGGTGACGTCGTCGAGCCCGCCGGTCGCCTCTGCGCCGCCGCCGCGCGTCAGCATCCGGCCGACGACGAAGTCGACGACGAACCGGCGGACCTCCCGCAGGAACTCCGACACCGACATCCGCGCGTCGGTCTCGTCCGCCTTGTTCACGGCCGGATACTTTGAGAACGCTTCCAGCGCCGGCCCGGTGGCCGCCCAGACGAAGTCCGGTCCGCGGATGCCGGCGTCCCAGAACTCGCGGAGCTGCTGCGTGACGTTCGCGCGCATCTCGGCCAGCACGGCGGCGTCCCAGCCCGCGCGCGCCGCGGGGCGCTTGCGGCAGACGATCCAGATGGAAGAGGCGAGGGCGGCGGACTGCATGGCGCGCGTTCTCGCCTGTCGTTCCGTTTGAATCGGCCACGAACCGGTCACCACGAAACCGGCGCGGATCAGCGCCGACACCAGCGTCTCCCAGGCGTCGGGCGACTTGTTGGCGAAGACGATCACCAGCCGCCCGTCGTCGCGCAACGCCGCGTGGAGCAGCGCGAACGCGCGCGCCATGCCGTCCTCGTAGTTTTGCCTGGACGCCGCGCGGTCGCCGCCGAAGCGGGCGGCATCGTCGATCAGCTCGCCGTCGTTGGCTGCCGCGTCCCACTTCGGGCCGAGCGGCGGCTCGAACGCCGCGTCCACCTCCGGCGACAGCCCGTGCAGGGTGCGCCGCAGCCAGACGTGGAAGAAATCCATCAGGTCCGAGTAGGGGATGGCGTCGTAGTAGGGCGGATCGGTGCAGATCAGGTCGAAGTCCTCGCCGCTCGTCGCGGCGGCCTGCGGCTCGGCGGCGGAGCGGCGCAGTACGGCCGGGGCGGGCGCGTCGTGCGTGGCGGCGAGCAGGTGCTCGCACACCTCGGCCGTCCACTCGACGGCCTGGATGAAGCCGCCGCTGGTATCGGCGAGGGGGCACGATTCCACGAAGTCCCAGACCATCGGCAGCGCGAAGCGGGCGAACGTGCTGCGGATCTTTTCGGGATCGTTGGTCCAGGTCGCCAGGCTGCTCCCGCGATCGGCCAGGCGGCTGATCGTCGGCGTCAGCATCGCGACCGTGACCTCGCGCCACGCTGCCGGCCAGTCGGCCGTCGCCGCGGGCAGGCAGCGGATTTCCCGGACGAACGTGCCGAGCGCCAGGAGCTGGCGGTTCGTGAACAGCGTGCGCCATTTGTCGAAACCGTAACCGTCGACCGAGAAGGCCCGCGAGGCGCCGACTCCCGCTTTCGGCGTCGGCTCGTCCGGCAGGCCGAACGGGATATCCGCGTAGAGCGCGTCGAGCTCCGCGGGGTCCACGCGCGCCGCTTGCAGCTCCAGCTCCGTCGGCAGCCGGTATTCCTTGCCATTCGGCCCATCGACCACGACGGCGGTCATGACCTCGCCGAGTCGCCCCGCCCGCCCGTCGAGGCGCAGATCCTGCATGGTCGCGATCGCCTGGCAGAGCGGACACTGCACGCCCGACCGGCTCATCGTGCCGGCGCCGATCCGCTTGTCGTGCTCGCGCCGCCGTGCGGCGTTGCCCTCGCCCCGCGGCACCTCGGCCTCGATCGCAAACGAGACGCCGGTCCCATCCGCGACCGGCGCCATCACCAGAAGGACGCGCTTGGCGCCCTTCTTCGCCAGCCAGCGGGTCTTGAGCAGCGGGATCGTCGCGCGGCAGCCCTTGCAGCGGACCGTGCGCGCCCAGAGATACGCGACGGCTGGCGTCGCAACCCAGCGCGGGTTGCGCCGGTCCTTCAGATAGACCGCGTCGAACGCTTCGTTCAGCGGTCCGACGCTGGTGCTGCCCTCGGCGTCGGGGACCAGGAGCTTCCGGCGCCGTTCCGTGAACGGCCGGCCGCCCGGCTTGAGCGGCCGGAATTCGGCATACGTCGGATAGCGGCTGGCGAGTCGCCGCCGCGCCGCCGCCAGCACCCGGCGCCCCCAGGCGCGGACCTGCCACGCGAGGTCGGCTTCCCGCGCCGGCCCGGGATCGAGGAGCCTCGGCTCCGCCGCTTCGCGGTCTTCGCCGAGACAGAGGTCGTCCAGCTCCCGTTGCAGCGCCCGGCCGGTGAGCCCCTGCGCCCGCAGGAATGCCGCCATGAAGTCCCGGTCCCGCAGCGCGAAGTCCGGCAGCGGCCGGGTCTGCCCGGCGAGCCGGCGCGGATAGTCCAGCGTGCACTTCAGGATGAACCACGCGACCGGGTTGACGTCGGCCGCCGTGACTTCGCACCCCAGCCGCATCGCCTCCAGCGGAATCGCGCCGCCGCCCGCGAACGGATCGAGCACCCGCGGCGCCCGTCCGTCATGAGCGTCGCGGATCCGCGCGCGGAACCAGTCGAGGCCCGGCCCGCTCTCGCGCTTCCAGTGCAGGATGCCGCCCCGCGTCTCGCGCTTGCGCCGCGCCACCGTCTGCCCGCCGGCGCGTTCGTCCTCGACCGTCTCGACCACCGTTCCCGCCATCCGCCGATAGACCGCCTGCCGCTCCCGCGCCCCGCCGGTGTCCGGCAGCAGCGTCGCGATCAACGCCGCCCGACACGCCGCCAGCGGCCGCCGCGCCGGCCAGATGTGCAGCGTCGAGATATGCCCGTGCCGCACGTTCTTCTCGTGGACCGAGTCGAGCGAGACGTGCTCAAGCGGGAACGCCGCCTCGATGAGGCGCCTGTCCGTCACGAGGGCGCCCCCGCCGCGTGCCTGCGCCAAAGGTAGCTGGCGAACGACGCGCACGCGCCCAGCATGAACACCGCCTCGTCCTGGCCGACCTGCGCCTTGGTCTGGTCGATCAGCGCATGGCGCACGCCCTGCTCGTCGGACGTGTAGCCGTAGAGCTTACTGAACGCATCCTTGAGCGCGGGATGCAGGGCGCCGCGCTTCTCCAGGGCCGAAAGCGCCGGCCCCAGCGTCTTCGCAGCGCCGGGATCGAGCTGCCGGGCCACCGACTCCACGGCGTGGATGCTCTCCCGGACGCTGTCCGCCCAGTCGCCTTCGTTGATGCGCTCCGCCGCCGTGCGCAAGTGCGCCGCGCTGCCGTCCAGACCGGCCTGTCGCAGCGTCCGGAGCGCGTCGACGATGGCACTTCCCTCTTCGGGCGTCACCGCGGGGAGGATGGTCGGCGGCCGTGCGATATCGATCTTGTACGCCAGCCTGCATTCCTCGAACGTCCGTTGCATCTGGCGGATGAACGCTGGCGAACATTCGGGGTGGCGCAACACGAACTGGATCAGGTCGAAGACCTCCTTGAACGGCCGCGTTTCGATGCGTTTGCGGAGGTTCTTGCAGACGGGCCAGAAATCGGCACGCCACTCATCAAGCGCCGATTCGTCGATATCCGTGTGCACGGCCCGCAAGATGTCGTCCCAACCGCGACTGATCCACGACCCGTCGACGAATTCGGCGGTCGCCATCGATTTGTTCAGGTGAACAAAGAACAGGTTCCAGATCCGTGTTCTCGCCCCCTTGGGCAGCTCCCCCAACTGGAGCGGTCCCGGAACTTCCTCGTACCCCTGCGCCTGGTAAAAACTGAGCCGCGCGTCGTTCATCCCAAATCCTCCTCACCGGTCAACGGCGTCTTGCGGCCGGTCCCGCGCGCAGGCGTGACGGCCGGCGACGCCTGTGACGGCGGTCCGAACGGCCGCGTCGGCCTTACGTGTTCGGCACTCATCCTTGAACGCCTTCGGCAAGCAACCACAGAACGGTCACCCGATAGCCTCGCTTGAGGCAGCGCGAAAAACAGCAGGCGAAGCCGCGATTCCGGCTCCGATCGGCCCGGCGATCGAAGAGGTCCGTTTCTCGGCACCGGCGCCCATGCACCCCCGCGTCTCGCATGGCTACCGCTCAAACTTCTCCAATTCACCTTGTGCTCCGAACATGCCTTCGAGGCAAAGACGATCTATCAGGTCCAGCGCGCGCGCCGTCCATTCGTCGTGTTGGTGCTGCTGATACGTCCGGAAGACGAGCTTCGCGACCATGTCCTCCGTCCCGCCCGCGCGGTTGTCGCCGGCCAAGCGCTCGAAGAACTTCTCACAGACCGCGCACGTCGTTCCCGGCAGCCGTCCGCGTGAGTGTTCCAGCGCGCGCAGAAGTGAGAAGGAAGCAGTTTCGAACGCCCGGCTGTCGCAGAACGCGGTGATCAGGTCGTCGTAGCTGCCGAGGTCATCGTTCGGCACGTGACGGAAGCATGACGCCGCTTCGCGCTGTACTTCGGCGTCTTCGGCGTCGAACAGTCGGACAAGCGCCGCTTCACACCAGCCGCGGCACTCCTCGTTGGCGCTGTTGGCGGCGGCCACTTGCGCCGCGCCGCGGCGGCTGTGGGCATCGCCACACATGGCCTCATCCGCGAGATCAGCGGCGCTGTCGTAATGCAGGGCGCCGATGCAGGCCAGACGCGCACCCGCCTGACGGACCTCATGCTCGGACGACCGGAGCATCCGCTCGATGATCGGCCGCAGTTCGGCAAGCCTGTCACGCAGGTTTATATGGATGAAGTGGTAGACATCGGCAGTTGCGAGCAGGCGGTCCTCGGAGAGGTCCATGCCCAGGAAGAGATGCATGCCGAGTGCTGGATCGCGAAAGGCGACGGCGCGGAGCGTCCCCGCGACACATGACCGAACTGCCACACTGGGATCGTGGATCATCTGATCGAGCGTGCCACGGAATCGCTCGACGTACGCCGCGTCCTTGAGGACAAGGTCGCGAATGGCCCAGGCGGCCCGCCCGCGGGCGGTGTTGATGCCGGCCGTGAGAATGTCGCCGCCGTAGTACGTTTGGCCGCCACCAGCATCCTTCTTTCGCGTTTTCGTCGCCGGATCGTTGTCTTCGGTCGCCAGCCAGTCGAGCATTAGGATCGCGTCATCCGGCAGGACATCCTCGACGCTTCCAAGAACATCAGCAATCGAACCGCCGCAGGGACCGCGCGAGTCGCCGAACGCCTTGCGGCAGACTCTCAGCTTGAGTTCGGTGGGGATGGTGATGTCCTTCAAGGCACTAAGCGTCCGTATCAGGTACATGGGGTTCGCGCCGACGGGAAAACGCAAGCTCAGACGCGCGAATCGCTCCGGCTCTTCCTTTAGGCGGGCTTCAAGCACGCCTGTCAACTCCCATGCTCCCCCCGTCGGTCCACCGTCCGAAAATTTGATCCGGTCCTCCGAGGAGTACTTCGCGACGGCGCGCAGCCATTGGTCGTCCGTCATCCGTTCCGCGGCCGTTTCATCTATCGGCGCCTTGACGAAGGTGGCCTTGATTCGTCGGGGCTCTGGCGCGGGTTCGCCGAACTTCCTGATCAATTCCGCGAGATGTTGGTTCGCCGGCGCGCTGCGCAGTTTCTCCGGAAACGCCAAGAGGAGGCCGAGGCGAGTCAGTCCGTGCTGCTTGTATCCGTCAGTGGACCGTTCGTAGGGAGAAACGTAACGCAGAATCACTTCCTCCAACCGCTCTCGACTCTCGATCGCGCAGTGCGGGACGGCCGCTCGGACTACCGCCGTCGCGCATCCGTCGTGATAGTGGAACAGTCCACTCTGAAATCGCCACGGCTCATCGCACAGTAGCTTGACGGCCTCATCGGCATGCCGTTCCGCGTCGCCGTTGTACACGGCCATCAGCAAATGGTTGGCGACGTGCGTTTTCCGGCCGCGTAACGCGGGGATTACGCCGTCACGTGCCGGAGCGCCGTCGTGTGCGAGCGCAGCCAGCGTGCGCGCCAACGCGGAGAGGCATGCATCCTCACCGGACGGCTGGTCGGGTAGGATCAGCGCGGGCCATACGGCGTCGCGCCTGGGCGGCGTGTCGCCGTACGCGGTAGCGTCAGAGATTTCGAGAATGACGGGTAGCACATGCTCGACGAACTCCGCAGGGGCGCGCCGCGAGGTTTCGTTAATCATGTCCGCGGCAATGCCGTCGTACTCGAAGAGCTCGCCGCCATGCTTGTCGGTTCCGGCCGCGTGGACTACATTGAAGCGGCGGCGGAGTCTATGACCGAGAATCTCGTGCACCCAATCGGGACGGTTCTTCCCCAAGCCGTAGAGCATGAGCCAGAAGGTGCCGTTTGTCGCGAGTCGATTGCGCGCCTCGTCGAGCACGCCGTTGTCCACCAGATGCAGGAAAAGGTCGAAGAAGCGGCGGCTCCTGTGGTGCTCGGCTGACTCCATGAGGGATCGAAGTCGAAGTCGCCACTCGCCACCGAGGTCTGCGTACGGCTCAAGCAGTTCGGCGACTCGATCCGGTGAATGGCGCTGGTGAAATCGCAAGTAGTTCATCGCCATGTCGGCGAGCCGATCGTTCCCCGACTTCAGCCAACTCTCGATCAGGCCCCGCCGGTCAACATCGGCAAACCAGGATCGCGACGTGAAGAACCGACGCCAGGCGAGCGCGGACAGCTTGTCGGGATTTGCTGCGCCCTTCTCGATGGCCCCGAGTTCCGGGTCAATCCATGTCTTCCAGATTGCCCATTCCGCTTCGGTCGGGTCCGTGACTTCGGCGAGCAGCGCAAAGACGAGGTCTTTCAGATGCGGTCGGATCCCGTCGTGGGCCAGGAGGCCGCGAAGTTCGGCGATGTACCGGTCGGCAGGGGTTTCGCGGAGGTACGTGAGCACTTGCCGGACCTGGGCGCGGCGGAACAGATGCTGCTCCGATGCATCGAGAAACGCCGCCAGCGGCTCGGACCGAACGACGAACAGGCGGGCGAACACGTAGTCGAAGAAGCTTTCGTGCTCGAATCCATAGTGGCGCCCGTCGAACGCAAGCACCCCTTCCGAAGCCAGTTGGCCCACAAAAGCGGGCGAGAACGCATCCAGCTTCTCCATGGGCACTGAGAGCTGCTGGGTGGACGTCATCTCGCCGCAGAGGGTCTCCATCACGCCCATCCACTGGCCGGCCGCGCCCGGCACGCGCTTCTCGATGACGCGGAGCTTGGCGTCCCAGTAACGATCGAAGATCTCCTTGGCGGTGCGGAAAGTTGGCGCGTGCGCCGCATCGAAGCCGGCTTGCAGGAACAGGGACAGGTTCTGTGGAAGTTGCAGGATTTTCAATTGCCGGTCCCGGAACCCTCCCGGCTCGAAGTTCGCATCGGCCAGGATGGTCTTGACCCGATCGACCGTGAACTCGGAAACGGCAACGTGCCCGCTCGCTTCCGGCAGGAGCCGCCGCAGGCGGTGGTCGTGTGTCCAGTCGAACTCCCGGCAGACGACTACCACGTGAATCACCGCCCGGGGGCGGGTTCCGCGCGCCTCGACGAGGAGCTGTTCGACGAGCTCGAACGCGCCGGCGCTCCGACCGGATGCGGTGCTCACGGCATCCAACTGATCCACGATCAGAATCCCGGGGCGTCCTGCCGCTTCGGCCGCGGCGGCGAGAACCAGGACAGGCGACTCTTCCAGATCGAAGTGCTTACCAAGGTTGGGCGTGGCGGATGCCGAAACGAAACTGTCGAGCCGAAAGGCCAGGACAGGCGTATCCCGCGCGCGCAGAGCGTCTACGGTTTCCACCACGCAGGCGCTTTTCCCGGATCCCGCGCCGCCGGTCAAGACGCAATCGGCCCTCGTGCCGTCCAGCCGCGACAGCAGTGTCTGCGTCGCCTCGCGCGGGACGAGCCGTTGCCGAATCAATCCCGCCCGTGTGCTGCTCAGATAGCGATCCGTGGCCGCGCGGACGGCGACACCAGCGGATTGCGGGCTCGTCAGCCGGCGCAGGTGGTAGCCGCGCCGGGAGAGATCGTCGACAAGATCCTGGCGGGTGATCGTTCGGTGCACGGAGTCTTCGACGATACCGCGCAGCTTCTCCAGTACCTGGTTCGGGTTTGCGAGAAACAGCGCTTGCAGGCCCCACTTCACCGTTTGTTTGAGCCCGCTCTCGTCGATGGTGTGGACCTCGATCCGCCGCAGGATTGCATGGGCCGCCGCGGCGTTGCACGCCCAGTCGGCGAGCAGGCGCTTGAAGTTCTGCTGCTTGTGTCTGGCTTCGAGAAACTTTCCCTGAAACTCGTCCATCGACTCCGCGTCTTTGGCCGCTTCGCACAAGTCGGCGAGCTCACCAGCGCGGCTGGCTGATGCGAACACGAACCGATCGGCATTGTCCCGCAACTGGCGGCCGATCGCTTCGAGCAATCCGTTAGCGTGGAGCGCAGCCAGACTCCACTTGCCGTTCGGGTAATTGCGTTTGACTTGATGCAGCTCCCGGCGCCCGCCTGTCGTCACGACGAACTCCGCCTTGTCGACGCCGGGAGCTTCAATGCGGAGGGCCTCGGTCTCGCCCCGGAGCATCCGCACGAACTCCGACAGCGTCCACCATTTCTCGTAACGGTTGCCGAGCTTGTTGGCGGCTCCGCCGGGAAGCGTCATGGCGAGGACTCGCAGCGCCACACCAACGGCCCGATGATCAGCCGGTGGGCAGAGTCTTCGACGAACAGAGCGATCTCACGCACCGAAGTCGCCTCGCAGGATGCGCTCCCAGATTCGCGTCTCTCCCCGGTAGTCGCGCCGTGCGGCGCGGACGTTGCGGCGGCGCGTCGATTCATGCCATGTGGAGAATGGAACGATGCAGGTCCGGTCGTCGGTGCGTTTGGTGCGCTGCACCACGAACAGCGAGCGGCTCGATACCAGATCGGGCAGAAACGGGTCATGCGTGGTGACGACGTACTGGCTGTGGAGGCCGTTGTACAGACTCGCGCGCGATTCCAGCATTTCAGCGATCATCGGGATCCGGCGCGGATGTACACCGGTCTCCGGCTCCTCGAATCCGACGAGCACCGGCGGTTCGTCGACCGCGGCCAGCGCCAGGAGGCCGAGCATGCGCATAGTTCCGTCCGTCAGCAGACGCGCCGGCATCGCCACACCCTTCTCGTTGAGCCTGAGCTCAACTTCGCCGAGGTCGTTCACGTCGGTCTCGATGCCGTCGATGTTCGGCATGAGCGCGGTCAACTCCTGTTCGATGCAGCGGAAGAGAATGGGATCGGCCGCCTTCGCCGTATTGAGGAACACGGCCAGCTCTTCCCCCATCGGTCCGATGCGCCGCGCTTCCTTGACGGGGATGGCGGCCCGCATCCGTTCCCGCGGCTCGAAGTAGAAGAACAGCCAGCTTTCCAGCTCACGCCGCGCCGCGACCAGATGGGGATGGTGCGGCGGGTAGTGCGGCATCGACAGAATGCTGTGGTCCAGAAAACGGGCGTGGTGCGTGACGTGCGCCCGACCCTCGAGTCGCAGGTGCAGCTTGTCGCCCTGGCGCGCCAGAAACGGCTTTCGTTTACCGCTCAACTGGCCCCGGGTGGTCAGGGCGCCCAGGTACTCGTCGGCGACGCGCAGTGCGCCCGACCGCGGCAGCATCTCGACCTTGATGCGGTACCGTAGATTTCGTGTGCGCACGCCAGGCGACCGTGATCCGGAATCGCGGGGCGCCGTCCGGTCCCCCGAACGCCGCATGCTCCGGATCTGTCGATTGACGGCGTCGACGACCGCTTCGGACAACTGCAGGTCGGCCTCGATGGAGCACACGAGACGCTCCTGCTGGATCAGACCCTTGCGGCCGTCCGGCCCCATGCTGAACGACTCGAGCGGCGTACCGTGGGACGGGGGATCGAATGCATCCCTGACGGTCTGGTTCGTGCCGAGCCTGGAAAGCAACTGCAGCGCATCAAGGAAATTGCTCTTGCCGGATGCGTTTGGCCCGAACAGCACGGTCAGCGGCTCGAGCTTTACCTCGACGTCGACCAGCGACTTGTAGCCCTTGATGTGAACACGCTTCAGCACCCGGTGTCTCCCGAATGCAGTCCCATTTCCTTCAAGAACCGCGACGGCTGTTTGGGCCAACCGAAGTACGAGTCGGCGTGGGTCAGCATCAGGGTGCGCTGAACGCGCGTGATCGCCACGAAACAAGCGCGGCGTTCCTCCTCCATCGCTGACGGGTGACCCTGTACAGCCTGATATGAGGGGAGTTGTTCCTCCGCCAGACCTGTCAGGTAGACGTGCTGGAATTCCTTGCCCTTGGCCAGGTGGATCGTTAGACACTGAACGTCGGTCGCCCGCGGCGGCGCCGTCTTCTGTCGTAGGTCGATCTGCTGGAGGAACTGACTCAGCGCCGGGTCGGCACCGAGCTGTTGTCGAATCTCCCGCGTCAGCGATCTCCAGATGTTCCTCTCTTCGGATTCTTCGTCATTACCGTCATCGTCAGTCATCCCCGATGGATGGCTGTCGCGCCGAGTCAGGACGTTCCTGATGAAGGCGTCGTATTTGACGCGTTCGAGCAGATCATCCCGCAGCGTGGCGAGCAAGGGTTGTGTGTTCGTGTGAGCGCACGCCAACGAAGCCGACAGGAACCCGGCCAGCAGCGAATCCCCGGTGATAACGCTCTCGGCCGCAGCATCTTCCGGTTGTACACGTGCGCCCGCGAGGTCGCGGTACGCGCGGCACAATGCGGCGAGCTGGTCCAGATCGGCCGGCCGATTGGTCAAGCGCAGCGCAGAGTGCAGGAAGCGCAACAGCGGCGACTCGAACTCGGCCTTGCGCTTGACGACGTACGACGGCACGCCGGCCCGGGACAACGCCGCGGCGGCGGCCCGGACGAGTTTCGTGCTGCGGGCGAGGACGGTGCAGGTTCCGGAATCCCGGGACCTGCGCTTGATGTCCGCCGCGACCCACGACATCTCGGCTGCGCAGTCGGCAAATCGCTGGAATCTGACAACGGGCAACGCCGGCGCAGCGGCGGCCGACACCAGCGGCTTCTTGTTCTGCGCCCGGTTGACGTTGTGACGAATGAGGTTGTTGGCCAAGTCGACGATTTCCGGTGGGCACCGAAAACTCTCGGGAAGCTGGACGACTTGCATGTCGTAGTCGTCCTGGAGTCGGCGGAGTCGCTCGGGGCTGGCGCCGTTCCACTGGTAGATGGTCTGGTCGTCGTCGGCGACCACGAACAGGTTGGCGTTCCGGTCGGCGTAGAGCGCCCGCAACAGAAGATCCTGGACCTTGTTGGTGTCCTGATACTCGTCCACGCACGCGAACCGGTAGATGACGCCGTAGTCCCGGGCGATACGGGGACGTTTCCGAAACAGGCGCAGGCAGCACACGAGGAGCGCGCCGAAATCGAGGTGGTTGCTTTCGATGAGAAGGCGGAGGTATGCGCTGTAAATTGGCCGGACCCACTCTCTGCCGGGCGTTGTGAAAGGCAACGGTGCATCGTGACTCTCTCCGCCGTCCAGGCCGTCCCGAAGAAGACGGTCGATCAAGGGGAGCACACCATTCGCCGTTGCGCCGGCCGGTATGCCAGCGCCATCGGTTGATTCCAAGGCGCCGCGTAATACCGAATGCCGATCTTCGTCCTGCGTGAGGATTGTGAAATCGGGCCGTAGGCCGAGGTGACTGCCGTGCTGGCGCAACACATCGGTCGCGAAGCCGTGAAACGTCGTCAGGCGGGATCGCCGAGCGTCCGAGCCAAGCATCTTGGCGACCCGATTCCTCATCTCGTCGGCCGCCTTGGTGGTGAACGTGAGTGCGAGGACTCTGAAGCGCTTGTCAGGGGATTCCAGAATGAGCCGCGCAACACGCGTCGTCAACACGCGGGTCTTGCCGGCCCCCGGCCCGGCGAGGACCAGCATGGGGCCTTCGTTCCAATCGACGGCCTGCCGCTGGTTGAGGTTCAAGGACTCCAGATCGATCATGGTCATGTACCGGCGAGCTCTGACGCCTTGTTCAGGATACGTGACAGCGCATCGGGGACCGTGGTTGGTGCCGCCGTCATCCGGACCGCAGCGTCCGCTGCGACTGCCGGCTTGCTGTACTGGTTGGGCAATGCGTCCAGGACCTCTTTCCAGTAGTCCGAGGTGCCCTTCGCAGAGGTCGGTTGCTGCTTCTGCTGGGACATTCGCGACTCATAAAGATCGCCCAGCCCGGCCTTGCATAGCATCAATTCCACGTTCTCGTAAGGTATGGTCAGTCGATCCTGCTCGAGTGCGGCGCCGAACTGGCTTCTCACGCGTTGTTCGTACTTTTGGCGTCCGCTATCGTTGTCCAACACGCAGTACCAGACGATGCCGAAGCTGTTGGCGACCTTCGCCAACATGCCCACGTCGGTCCGGCTGAACTCGACGCAACGCACGCCCGCGAGATCGAGGTCCAGGGAAAGCGCATCGGCGGCGCCGGCGAGCAGCGTGGTTTCGGTTTCACCTTCGACGAGCAGCCAGCACCTGGCGAACAGCAACTCGCCGCGGGTGCGGCGGACGTGTGACTCGAACTTCCGCTCCTCTTCCGCTGTCAGCGTCTCCGGTTTGATCCGATGCACCTTGATGCCGCCGTCCGCGTGTGCGAATCGGCGGATGGCGGACGAAGGCACGCTCGCGAGCAGGTCGCCGCTATGGGTCGATACTAGTTTTTGGCCCGGCAATTCGCGGACAATACCCATGAGTGACCGGATTGCGGACGGGTGCAGGTGTGCCTCTGGTTCTTCCAGAGCCGTGATCGGCGCCGCGTCGGGATCGAGGTCTGAGAGCTTGCTTCGGAGAAACGCTTCGAACAGCAGTAGCACAGCCAGGCTCTGCGTGCCTTCACCTTGAAGTTCGACAGGAATTCTGGCGCCCGAACGCGATGCAAGGCTCACCTGGGCCCGGGACAGCAAGGAGAAGAGTTTGGTCGGCAGCGCGTCTATCGAGACGGCTTCGTTGACGCCGAACTGGATTACGTTGCGGGCTTCTTCGAGCCGATTGCGGATTTCCGACAGAGGTTGATGAGCTTCGATCAATTGGTCGTTCAAGTCGGCAAGCGCCGTTTCCAGCTTCTGCCTGTCGTCGTCGGGAACCCCGATTTCGGCGAGAAAGGTCCGCCAGTACCGGCCCTTGGCGGCAAAGTGTCTCGATGCGTCCCGGAGCGCCGACAGATAGAACGCCGGCGCAAGCCGTTGCAGGGTCGTGAGTTGAACAGTCGACTTTCGTTCCGGCAGGGGGTTGCCGCTGGCGTCGAGGAAGTCCCAGTCGGTCAGGAAATCACCGGCGTCGCGGTCGAACGACGACGTCACGCGCAAAGCCACCCTGGCGCGGTCGTTGTCGTCGCGTGCAAGCAGGTCGGCGAGCGCCTGGACGACCTCGTCACTCCACGGCTCGGCCTCCGTTTCGGCGAATGCCAGATCGATCTCGATGGGCGCGGCCTCCGCGGGCACGGAGTCGTCGTCCGGCAGGTGATAGTCGTATTCGTTGAACGGACCGCGGCCCCGTCCCCGCAGGCGTTCGAGGCAGGTGCGGATGGCTTCCAGAAACGCGGTCTTTCCGGAGTTGTTTTCCCCAATCAGAATCGTCGTTTGGTCGAGGTCGACGGTGAGATCCTCTATGCAACGGAAGTTGCGGATCCTGACGGTGGTTAGCCTCATCCGGTCACTCCACTGAGCCGCACGGTTCGCTTCAGCATGTCGTGCTTTTCGGACTAGGGGTTCGCACGCCCGCTCCACGTTCATCCCCCCGGTCTTCGTCCGCTGCCGCCTGCACCGCCGCCGCCGATATGGCATAGGCGGAAAACGCGCGGTTCCTGGCGAGCAGCTTCCCGAACGGGTCGCGCACCCGCACCAGCCGCGGCCGGGGCGTGGCGCAGTCGTAGACCGCGTAGAGCCAGTAGCCGCCGCGCAGGTTGCAGGCCCTGGCCCACTCGTTCTCGGACAGCTCGACGTCCCCGGCGCCGGTGCGGCCCTTGACCTCGATGGCGCGGCGGTTGGCCGCCGGTTTGGCCGACAGGAGGTCGAAGCCCGGCCAATCCCCCAATCCGGCACGGCGCGCGAGTTCAGGGCGCGAGACATCCCGGACCGTGGCGCCGGTCGCCTCCTCGTGCGCCTGTGCGATCCGCATGGCGATCTCTTCGACACGGGCGTCGTGCTGCTTGCGTTCCGCAGCGTTCGTTGTCGGGAGTACCAGGGCGTGCGCGACCATTTCGGCCTCGCCGGCGACAACGAGCGACGACTCCATCTTCAGCAGGCCGAGTCGACGCTCCTTCTCGACGGCGATACGGCGTTGCGAGTCCTTGACCCTGACAAGCTCCGTTTCCGCCCGGGGATCGCCCGAACGTGCCTGCCTGGCAACGTGCTGCCGCCTGACCAGCAATTCGGCCGTCCTGTGGTCGTAACCGCGGGCGATCCAGTCCAGCCGCTCGGGAAGTGATTGCTCGATGCGGGCACGGTGCTCGCCTACAAGGCGGTCCACCGCGTCGTCCCTCAGCCACTCGCCGGCTTCGTCGGCAAGTCGCCGAGCGATCCGCGCCAGAGGCACGCTGCCGGGCGCCACGTTGCCGGCACCGCGCAGCAGTAGCAGATGTTCCAGTGGACACCTTTCGATGCGCCCGCCTTCGTCCTGGCGTAGTCCGACGAGGCGACTCTCCATGGTTTGGCATCGAGCATCTTCCTCGTCGGCCTGTGAGCCGCCGGCACCCGCGTCCCGGGCAGCGGGCTCGACTGTCGCCTGCCTTCGCACCACGGACACCCGGGCGAGGTGGAAGAGATAGGGAGTGTCGGTATGGGGGTCGACAAAGAAGGCCGCGCGGCGAGCCTCCTTCTCGTGCCGCGACAGGAGCGCGGCGCAAAGGCGATCGAAAACCGGTTCGCCGGGGTGGAGCCAGATGACGTCCGAAGAACCCTCGGGCCGGTAAACGGTGAAGCGGCCATGAGCCGGAGTCGGGTAAATCTCCATGGCGCCGAGCACCGGGTCCAGGCTGCTGCTTCGCTCCTGCGCTAGCCGGAATACGCCATCTGGATCGCCGTCGATGCGCAGATCGATCAGCGGCGCCGCAGCCGTAACGAACTGCCGGACGTAGCCGGGCAACAGCCGGCGGTATTGTTCCTGTTCGATGGCAGCCTGTAGCGCGGGCAGGCTGCTCTTCACCTCGCCGCCGCCGAACAGCGCCTGCTCCCGCTCGTCGAGAGCACGCACTTGCTCGGTTGTCAGCAGGCCCTCGATGCCGTCTATGGCCGAGGCGGCTCCTTCGTCGGTGGCAGCCATTTCCATATATGTCTTGAGCGAAACGTCTACGAACAGCCGGCCCACGACATCGAAGACCTTGTCCGACTGGAGCTGCTTGCGGATCAGTTCCAGCTTGTCCAGCAACGTCTTCAGCACACTGCCTTCGCGAGTATCGCCCGCGATGAGGTTGACGATGACTACCGGGTCGTGCTTCTGACCGTAGCGGTGGATTCGTCCCATCCGCTGTTCGAGGCGCGCGGGATTCCACGGCACGTCGTAGTTGACCATCAGCCAGCAGAATTGCAGGTTGATCCCTTCCCCCGCGGCGTCGGTGGCCACCAGGTAGTTGGCGCCGCCGTCTCTGAGTGGACGCCGGAACAACTCCACCTGCGCCTCCCTCTCCCGGTAGTCGAGGCCACCGTGGATCATCGCGACCTGCCCCGTGAAGCCAAGCCCCTCAAGTCGACGGACCAGGAACTCGGCCGTGTCGCGGTGCTCGGTGAAGACGATGAACTTCTCGCGCGCGAAGGACTGGTCGCGCAACACGCTGCGAAGCTTCTCGAATTTGGAATCCTCACCCTCATCAGCCAACCGTCGCGCCTGAGCGAGCAATGCGTCGACCTCGCCCCGCTCCTCTCGCAGTTGCGCCAGAGCGGGGCCGACGATGCCGCCCAGTGCACTTAGCTCGAACGCTTCGTGCCCCTCGCTCGTGCCAGGTTCGTCCGTTTCCTCGTCCGCGGTCCGGCTCTCGAAAAAGTCCGGAATCGCGCCGAGGCGGGCCTGACGACGTTCCAGTTCGTCCGCACGTCCGGCACGCACCATTTCGATCGCCTCGTCCAGGCGATCGAGCCTGCGTTCGAACGACCGCATCAGCGCATAGGTAGAGCTGGCCAGCCGGCGCTGAAAAACGCTCATCGCCAGACGCGCCGCCGAGCGATTCAGCACGCGCGCCCGGTTGTAGGTCTCGGAGATATAGTGGGTGGTTGCATCGTATAGCGCCTGCTCGGGCGCGCTCAGGCCGTAGCTGATCGTGTCGCAGCGGCGTTGGGGATAGAGCGGACGCCCATTGAAGTGGACCATTTCCTCCTTCGTCCGCCGAATGTAGTGCCGCCGGCGCTGGGCCTCGGGAAACGCCTGGAACGCGTCGAACGTCGCCAGCGCGTCCGGTGCCAGGAGCCGCCAGAGACAATAGTAGGGAAAGTCCTTTCCCATGTGCGGTGTCGCGGTGAGCAACAGGACGTGCGTCGCTGACCACCCGAGCTCCCAGCGCGGATCGTCGGCCGGCAGACCGGCCAACGATTCGGCCGCGCAGTAGCGATCCGTCTTCTCGACGGACAAGTCGGGGCGCTGGTGAGCAGCCAGCTTGTGCGCCTCGTCGAAGACAACCAGATCGTAGGGCAGCTCGCGTGACGCTACCGCCTCGCGCAGCCGAGCGAACATGCCCTGCCGGACCAACGTGTCAACGCTCACGATCACGCGATCGCTGTCCGGCCCTGCGAACGGATTGTCGTTGCGCGCGTCGGCGCCCCAGACGATTCGAAACGGCAACGAGAACAGCGTTCGCAGTTCCCGCTCCCAGTTGCCGACCAGTCCGGCTGGCGGCACGATGAGCACGCGCTTCACAAGACGACGAGCCAATACTTCCCGCAGGTACAGGCCGGCCATGATCGTCTTTCCGGCCCCGGCGTCGTCGGCAAGCAGGAACCGGAGAGGCGAGAGGCCGAGCATCCGCTCGTAGACGGCGATGCGCTGGTGTGGTAGTGGATCGATCAGCGAGACCTCAGTCGCGAAGGTCGGGTTGGAGAGGTGGCCATAAGATAGGCGAGTCGCCTCGGCAACCGCTGAAACCACGGTCGGCCGAGCCGTAAAGTCGATCGGCGTCTGCGCAGTCGAATCGGACGGCGGCGCAGCAGTTGCCGCAGGCGGTGTTGCTGCTGCTTCCAGGTCGAGGATCTGTCGCCATGCGAGACCTGCTGGTTTTGTCTTGGCGTTTTCCCAGCGATTCACCGTCGCGAAGGAGACCCCGATCCGCGCTGCGAACTGTACCTGGGTAAGGCCCAGTCGCTCGCGGATGGACTTGACTCGCGAGTAGTAGTCGACGGGGAGCACAAGGTCTCGTTGGTTCATTTGCCTGACGACGTGATGTTCACCTTACCGCATAGCCATGTGATTTTCAATGTGATATATAGCACATGTTATATCCCGACAGCCTGTGAAGTTGCGGAGAGACACGCCAAGCGCGGCCTGACAGTGTGGAACAAGATGAACTCGCCGCGGGAGATGGTTCCCAGACCGGTGCGTCGCGGCGAAACGTCGCCGACATCAGGTTCTTTCGTCGCAGGATGGTTTACGATTGTCGCATCGTGTTCTGCGCCGCAGATTTCAGTAAGGGAGCACCTGCCGTACGCCCGCAGTGCAGTCGTCGTTGATGAGTGTCGCCGAAACCGTCATCGGAGCCTCCGACCACTACGCGCGCGCCGAGCTGGTCACCCTCGCGGTAGAAGACGCCGCTCCCGTCTTCCTCGATCGGCGGCGCGTCGAGCTGATCGACACGGGCCTCGGATTCGTCGTTCCGGCCGCTCATTGAACGCGTCGGAGAACTACGCAGCCCGTGGCAAATTCCTCGCCGCTCTCGGTGCTTCGCGGGGTTTCACCACGGACTCCCAGGAGGCTTGTGAATGATGCGTCTTGCTGTTTTCGCCGTACTCGGACTCGTAGCCGCGGTCAGTCCGGCCACGGCGCAGGCTCCCCCGGCTCCTCCCGTCACCGACGCCATGCTGCAGGATCCCGCGGCCGGGGACTGGCTCATGTGGCGGCGCACCCTGAACGGATGGGGCTACAGCCCGCTCGACGAGATCAACCGGGAGAACGTGAACGACCTGCGTCTGGTGTGGACCCGCGCCCTGTCCTCCGGCTACCAGGAAGGCACGCCGCTGGTCTACGGCGGCACCCTTTACATGCCGAACCCGAACGACCACCTGCAGGCGATCGATGCGGTGGCTGGTGATCTCCTCTGGGAATACCGCCGGGAGCTTCCGGAAGGTGCCGCCGTGACGCTGGCTTCCGCTGCGGGGCTCGTCTCCGTCAACCGGAACGTGGCGATTTACGGGAACGTGATCATCGACACCGGCAACGACGGCTACGTCTATGCCCTTGACGCCTCGACCGGGGAGCTGGCCTGGGAGACTGAGATTTTCGACTTCGAGACGGGGTCGGCGCGGCATTCGTCGGGTCCGATCGTCGCCAACGGCAAAGTGATTTCGGGGCGCAGTTGCCGGCCTGCCGGCGGGCCGACGGCCTGCGTGATCGTCGCGCACGACGCCACCACGGGGGCCGAGTTGTGGCGGACCCGCCTCGTGCCCGCGCCGGGCGAGCCGGGCGACGAAACCTGGGGCGGCGTGCCCTACGAGGAGCGGCTGCACGTGGGGTCGTGGATGGTGCCCAGCTACGACCCGGAGCTCAACCTCATCTACGTCGGGACGTCGGTCACGTCTCCTGCGCCGAAGTTCCTGCTGGGCGGCTCGGACCTGAAGCACCTCTACCACAACTCGACGCTCGCGCTCGACGGCGACACCGGCGAGATTCGCTGGTACTACCAGCACCTGAACGACCACTGGGACATGGACCATCCGTTCGAGCGGCTGCTCGTCGACACGGCGGTCACCCCGGACCCCGACGCCGTGAGCTGGATCAACCCGCGGCTGCGCGCCGGTGAGGTGCGCAAGGTGATCACCGGCATTCCCGGGAAGACGGGCGTGGTGTACACCCTCGACCGCGAGACCGGGGAGTTCCTCTGGGCCACGCCGACGGTCACCCAGAACCTCATCAGCGACATCGACGGCGCCACCGGCGAGGTCAGCGAAAACTCCGAGGTGGTCTTCAGCGCGTACGGGCAGGAAATCCTGTCCTGCCCCGGCTGGCTGGGCGGCAAGGACTGGGAAGCCGGCGCGTACAGCCCGCTGACGAACACGATGTACTACCCGCTGCGCAACTCCTGCGCGCGCGTGCTGGCGACCCCGGACGAGGGGCTCGCCATCTACCAGCTCGCGGCCCGGTTCCAGTTGGCGCCCGGCACCGACCAGCTCGGCACCGTACGGGCGATCTCGGCGGAGACGGGCCGGACGACCTGGCTCCAGGAGCAGCGGGCCGCCACGCTGTCGCTCGTCACCACCGGAGGCGGACTGGTGTTCGGCGGCGACGTGAACGGGCGTTTCCGTGCCCTCGACCAGGAGACCGGCGAGGTGCTCTGGGAGATCAACCTCGGCTCGCCGGTCACCGGCTTCCCGATCAGCTTCGCGGTCGACGGCCGCCAGTATCTCGCGGTCAGCACCGGCACGGCCGCGAGCGCGTCGGCGTTTGTCGGCCTGACGCCCGAGCTTCGTCCCAGCTTCGGGAACAACCTGTTCGTGTTCGCGCTCCCTTGACGATGAACTCGAACACCGGCGCCCGTGCCTCCGCGTGCGTAGACTAACGTCCTCCGGTCGAGCAGCTCGCAATCCAGGAGGGAGATCCTGCTTTCCCTGTTCATGTCGACCGGCGCCGGCCGGTCGACGTCGAGCGGCGGATGAGGGACGGGGGGTTCCGTGACCAGCGCGCGAGCTACGGCCCCTCGATGCCGCGCGCATCGCCGGGGGTCGTGGATGTCGGCGGGGCGCTCTGGCCGCCGGCCGCCGCGACGCGATGCGGCAGATGCGTCTTACCGCGGGCGCATGCTCGCGAACAGGCGGCGGTGCCCTTCGACGATACGGTTTTCCGCGGCCATGTCGACGGCCAGGCTGGCGTTGCCGCGATCGAACGTGCCGCCGAGGAGAATGCCGTCCGACCGCGGAAACATGTAGAGCCCCTCCTGCACGACGATGTAGTCGATTTCCGGTTGTGGAAACAGAACGGTCAACTGGCCCTTGACCGGCACAAGCTGCTCGTCGCCGAACAGGTCCGCGGCGCCCAGGCCGGTGCAGTTGATCACGACCCGTTCGGGGAGCATGGCGACCTGCTGTCGATCGCGCAGCTCGCCCACGACGACCGCGCCCCCGGCAATCCGCACGTCACGCAGCAGGGCATTCAGGTAGATGGCCGGTTCGATCAACATCGTCCGGACCCGTGTCACCGAGCGCGCCGCAAACGGATGCTGGCGCCGCGAGAGCTCGGTCGTGCTTGCGAATACGTCGGGCAGGAGTTCGGCCAGCCGGTTCCGCCCCGGCGGCCGGTTCGACAGGTAGTAGTTGTCGATCCACCGGACACCGTACCCGGCGCCCACGAAGTCCTGGAAGTAGCGGTATGCGATACGGCTCGCCCGGACAAACTGCTCGATGAACGCGGGCGTCGCCTCGTCACGATCGTAGACCGATGCGGGTGTCCATTGCCCTCCGGCGACGTTGGAGGTCGTGCGCGGCGGGAGATCTCTTGCGTAGATTGTGACCGACCAGCCCCGGCGCTGGAGGATGCGGGCAGTCGCGAGTCCCACCACACCGCAGCCGAGCACGGCGGCGCGGCGCTGCGGCCCGCTGGCGCCGGCTTCGGCCTCGAGGACCGCAAGCTCGGCTGTCCCCCACGACAGCGAGATCCCACCGCCGCCGTGGCCGTAGTTGTGGACGACGAGTTGGTCGCCCATGCGTGCGGCGCGCAGCAGGAAACCGGCCGGGCGGTAGGGGCGCAGGCCGACGACGCGTCGAATGATGCGATCCGGCGAGACGTTGACGGGTGCCAGGACCGGGGCGCGCGGGTCGAGGCCCGCCGCCGGTCCGCGCAGGGCGCAGCCGGTAGCGGCAAGGGCGCCGAACGCGGCCTGAGCGCCCACCCGCAACGCCGTGCGTCGATCGACAAATCGCGGAACGGCCACACGCCTCCCCGCCGCGGCTACGGGAGGCTGAACGACCTGCTGTGACTCGCCCCCGGGGCCGGGCAGGGAGCTATTCTACCCGCAGCGCCGCCAAGGGGTCGGTCCGGGCCGCACGGCGTCCCGGCGTGGCGTCCGCCTTCTGGGGCGCATGCTTGCACCGGGTCCGCGGGGCGGTCGCGACGGGTGGTCAGGGGTTTCGCGACAGCGGCGCGGCGACACCGACGCCGTGCTGGTAGACGAGACGGCCCCCCAGGTCGGCGGTCGCCGCCAGCAGCAGGACGCCGACGAATCCCGCTGCCCAGAGATAGATCGTGGTCTTTCGCCGCAGCGGGGTCGCGCGGACGGCCAACGTGACCCTGGCGGCGGCGACCAGACCGAAGTACCAGACGCACCAGAGTGCGCGGTCCCAGTGCTGCGCCACCAGGGGCAGGGCCAGCCCGGGGGTATAGACCTCGGCCGCGGCGGCCCGGCCGGTGAGATACGCGGCTACGAGGGCGGCGGCGCCGGCGGCGTACAGCCCGGTCGAGACGGTCACGGGGGTGCGGGGGTCGGCGCGCAGCAGGGCGATCAGGTCGACGACCGCCGCGGTGACCAGCAGGCCGATGGGGAAATGGACGATCAGGGCGTGAGCATTGGGCGCCCAGGCAGTGAAACCGGTCATGCGCTGCCGTCAGTCTCGCAAAGCGCCGCCGCTCGTTCAAGCTGCCGCTCGTCGCGGGCGCCCCCCCCTGACCACCGCCCCGCTTGCGTACGGGCGCCACTGGCGGTAGATTGCACAGTCAAGCCCGACTGGCAGCCCGTGGTGAAACCCCGCGTTGCACCGAGATCGGCGATGCGCCCGCAGAATGCCGTAGGGGCAACCCTTGTGGTTGCCCTGTTCGTCAGCCGGAACAACGCTGCTCAGCAGAATTCAGCGGGGAAGCGCAGAATTCAGCGGGGATCGAATGCAGCGGGGCTTTCACCACGGGCTGCTCGGCGGTATCCCGGCGGCCGGAGGCGGAATCGCAGCATGACAGCCAGACTCGGCGCCCCGTTCGCGTGTCTCCTGTTCACCATCGGGGGCGTCGTCCCCGCGGCGACCGTGTCCGCGCAGGACGGGACGCCGACCTCCGTGCAGGTCGAGTTCTTCGAGAACGAGATTCGCCCGCTGCTGGCCGAGAACTGCTTCGGGTGCCACGCCGCCGGTACCGGGTTCGGCGGGTTGCGGCTCGACAGCCGGACCGGGCTGCTGGCCGGTGGAGACAGTGGTCCCGCGATCGTGCCGGGGCGCCCGGGTGAGAGCGCGCTGGTGCAGCGGCTGCATGGGCGTCCGTTGCTCATGCCGCCCACCGGCGCGCTGCCCGAGGACCGGATTGCCGCGCTCGCGCGCTGGGTCGAGATGGGCGCCCCCTGGCCCGAGACCGCCGCGTCGGCAGATCCGCCCGATCCGTCCGAGCCGTTCGATCTCGAGGCGCGCCGCACCGCCCACTGGGCGTGGCAGCCGGTGCGGGCGGTCGAGACCCCCGCGGTGCGTGACGAGGCCTGGGTCCAGGACCCGGTCGACGCCTTCATCCTCGCGACCCTCGAGGAACACAACCTTGCGCCGGCGCCGGCGACCGACGGGGAACGTCTCATTCGGCGGCTCTCGTTCGATCTGCGCGGCCTGCCGCCGACCCCGGCCGAGATCGCCCGCGTCGCCGGCGATCCGGCGCCGACCGCCTACGCCGATCTGGTCGATCGCTATCTGGCGTCGCCGCACTTCGGCGAGCGCTGGGCGCGTCACTGGATGGACCTGTTCCGCTACAGCGAGTCTCACGGCAGCGAGGGCGACCCCGACATTCCGCAGGCGTGGCGCTATCGCGACTACCTGATCCGCGCGTTCAACGCCGATGTCCCCTACGACCAGTTGGTGCGCGAGCATCTGGCCGGAGACCTGCTGCCTGCGCCCCGCATCAATCCTGACGACGGGCTGAACGAGTCGATCATCGGCACCGCCCATTACCGGTTGGTGGAACATGGCTACCAGCCGGTGGATCCCTGGGAAGACCGGGTCAAATGGGCCGACAACCAGGTCGACGTCGTGTCCAAGACGTTTCTGGGGCTCACCGTCTCGTGCGCCCGCTGCCACGATCACAAGTTCGACGCGATCAGCCAGAAGGACTACTACTCGCTGTTCGGGACGCTGTACGGCGCGCGGCCGACCCAGCGCGCCATCGACGATCCGGCGGTGCTGGAGACCAACAAGGACGAGTTGGCGCGGCTGAAGGGCGACATCCGGCGCACGCTCGCCGACACCTGGCGCGCCGAGACCGGCACGGTGGCGGCAGGGCTGCTCGCCGATCTCGAACCGGGTGGCGGCGATTCTGAAGCGCCCGGCGACCCCCCGCCGCCAGACGCCGACGCTGCGGAACGCGACGGCAGCGTGCTGGCTGCCTGGCGCGAGCTGGCCGCCGTCGAGCCGGCGGGGTTCACCGCCGCCTGGCAGGACCTGCGCGAGCGCTGGGCCTCGGAGATCGCCGACCGCGAACGGTTCAACCGGGAACATTTCGAGACCGCCTGGGACTTCAGCGGCGACGACTACGCGCGCACGGTGGGGCACGGCACCGGACGGCCCGCGGCGCCGTCGCCGGCGGGCGAGTTCGCCATCCGGCGCTCGGGCGACCGGCTGCTGAACGGCATCTATCCGGGCGGGGCCTACACGCATCTGCTGTCGGACAAGCATGCCGGCGTCATCCAGACCCCGCGCTTCACGATCGACAACGATTTCATCAGCCTGCGGGTGCTCGGAGCCGATCTCAGCTTTGCGGTCCTGATCATCGAGAACTACGCGGTGCCGCGCGGGGGCATCTATCACCTGCGCTACAGCCCGAAGAAGGACGAGATGGCCTGGGCGCAGTGGGACACCTCGTTCTGGAAGGGGTTCTCCGCCTATATCGAGTTCGCGACGCAGAATGACGTCACGCAGTTCTCCTTCGACCCCGAGGACGGCAGCCAGCCCAACCGGCCGTCGCGGCGCGGTGACGGCCGTTCGTCGATCGGCGTCAGCCAGGTGCTGTTTCACGACGAAGAGGCGACCCCCCGCGACACCGTCGTGCCGTTGCTCGAGCTGCTGGCGGCCGAGCCGCCCGCCTCGCGCGACGAGCTGGCGGCGCTCATCGGCGCCCGGCTGGAGGACGTCGTGTCGGCTTGGCGCGACGGTGACCTGACCGAGCAGCAGGCGGCGTTTCTCGACGAGTTCGTGCGCGCCGATCTCCTGCCGCGCTCGCTCGAGGACCTCGTCGCGTTGCGCGGTCCGGCCGCCAGATACCGGCTGCTCGAGCGTGCGGTGCCGGTGGCGCGCAGGGCGCCCGGGGTGGTCGAAGAGGCGGCGCCGGACCAGCCCCTGTTGGTGCGGGGGAGCCACAAGAACCTGGGTGACGCCGTGCCCCGCGGGTTCCTGACCGCACTCGACAACCAGCCCTATCCCGACCCCGGTCGGGTGCGCATGCGGCTGGCCGACGCGATCACGGCCAACGACAACCCGTTGACGGCGCGGGTGGCGGTCAACCGTATCTGGCGGCACCTGTTCGGCTACGGTCTGGTGCGCACCGTCGACAATTTCGGCCGGCTCGGCGACCCGCCCTCCCATCCGGACCTGCTGGACCACCTGGCGGCGGCGTTCGTCGCTGACGGGTACTCGTTCAAGCGCATGATCCGCCGGCTGGTGTTGAGCGAGACCTACCGCATGAGCAGCGAGGCGTCGGCCGAGGCGCTCGAGCGCGACCCGTCCAACCGCTGGCTGCAACATGCCAACCTCCGGCGCCTGGACGCGGAAGCGATCCGCGACTCGATACTGTCGATTTCAGGCCGCTTCGACCCGACGATGTACGGGCCGTCGGTGCCGGTGCACTACGCGGCGCGGCATGGGCTGACCGAGGGAGATCCGGACAACGGTCCGGTGGACGGCGACGGCCGCCGCAGCATTTACCAGGAGATTCGGCGCAACGCCCACAATCCGTTCCTCGAGGTGTTCGACCTGCCCAAGCCGGCGACGACCCGTGGCCAGCGGGATGCGACCAACGTGCCGGCGCAGTCGCTGACCCTGCTCAACAGCCCGTTCGTGATCGGCCAGGCGGCCGAGTGGGGGCAGCGGCTCGCGGAAGGCGAGGCGGGCTCGATCGACGGGCGCCTCGATCACATGTTCGTCAAGACGCTGGCCCGCCGGCCGACCGACACCGAGCGCGCGCGCGTCACAGCCTATCTGACCGCCGTCGCCGCCGAGCGGGGCGTCGCCGAGCGCCTGCTGCTGTACGACCCGCGGGTCTGGCAGGATGTCGCGCACAGCCTGTTCAACCTGAAGGAATACGTGTTCATCCAGTAGATTCGGGACGAAAGTGCCATGTGCTACGACCCACGTCATCATCCGGGACCCGGCTCGTACCCGTCACGCCGCGAGATGCTGCGCCGCACGTCGACCGGGTTCGGGTTTCTCGCGTTGTCGGCGCTGATGGCCGACCGGGCCTACGGCGGTCTGGCGCAGGAACCGGCCGGGCCGCTCGCCGCGCGTGAGCCGCACTTCACGCCGAAGGTGAAGAACGTCATCTTCTGCTACATGTCGGGTGGCCTCTCGCACATCGACTCGTTCGACCCCAAGCCCCGTCTGGCCGCCGAGGCGGGCAGGCCGATGCCGTTCCAGACGGAACGGACGATGTTCAACCAGGACGGCAACATCCTGCCGAGTCCCTGGGAGTTCACCCACTATGGACAGAGCGGCATCCCGGTCAGTGCGCTGTTTCCGCACATCGGGGGCGTCGCCGACGAGCTGACCGTCATCCGCTCGATGACCGCGCCGTTCATGGAGCACGCCCAGGCCAATTTCTATTTCCACGCAGGGATGCCGTTCACCGGGTTTCCGAGCATGGGCGCCTGGATCACCTACGGCCTCGGCACCGAAAACCAGAACCTGCCCGGGTTCGTGGTGCTCGGCAGCGGCGGCATCCCGCTGGGCGGGGTCAACGTCTTCGGCAACGGGTTCCTCCCGGCGGTCCATCAGGGCTCGATGATCTACCCCGAGAACGCCGAGCCGCTCAACAACGTCCGCCCGCGCGAGACCGACGACGAGCAGCGGGCGCGGCTGTCGCTCATCAGCGATCTCGACACCGGTTTTCTCGACCGGACCGGCGGCGACCGGCAGGTGGAAGCGGCGATCGACAACTACGAGATCGCCTATCGCATGCAGACCGCGGTGCCCGAGCTGGTCGACCTGAGCGGCGAGACCGAGGTGACGAAGAAACTTTACGGCATGGACTCGCCCAATGCCTCGACCGCGGCCTACGGCCGCCAGTGCCTGGTGGCGCGGCGGCTCGTCGAGCGCGGGGTCCGCTTCGTCGAGTTGACGATGGTCGGCACGAGCGGGATGGGGCAGGCGGCGAACCCCTGGGACCAGCACACCAAGCTGGAGGAGGGCCACACCGCCAATGCGCTGACGGTCGACCAGCCGGTCGCCGGTCTGGTCAAGGACCTGAAAGCGCGCGGGTTGCTGGACGAAACGCTCGTGATCTTCTCGGGAGAGTTCGGGCGGACGCCGTTCGTGCAGGGCACCAACGGCCGCGACCACAACCCCTACGGCTTCAGTCTGTGGATGGCCGGCGGCGGCCTCAAGAAAGGGTTCATCTACGGCCAGACCGACGAGTACGGGTATCGCGTGGTCGAGAATTCCCACACCGTGCGCGACCTGCACGCCACCGTGCTGACCCTGCTCGGGCTCGACTATCAGGGACTGACCTACCGCTTCGGCGGCCGAGACTTCCGCCTGGCCGACGTTGACGGACACCCGATCCGCGGCATTATCGCGTAGGCGCGCCCGGCGCCCTGACGGCCGCGCGTCCTGCCCGCCCGGGCCCCGTCAATCAGCGCGCGAATCGGACGGCGTGTCGACGAACACTCTCACGAGCCGAAGGCCTCGTCGAGGTGCCGATCGTGTTCATCGGCGAGGTCAGGGCGGCCCGACCGAAAGCGGCCGTCCAGCTCGCGAGCGCGGGAAGCGAGTGCGGTTCGGTCCACCACCCCCCTGCGGGCCAGGTACTCGGACACGCTCTCGCGCACCAGATCAGCCATCGAGCGTTCTTCTCGCCGGGCTTGTTCCTTGAGCGCTCGCGCCTGCTCTTCAGTGAGTTGGATCTGCGTCCGAACCATGGCTCCATGCTAATCGATGCCGCAGCATGATGGCACCATGCCCGAACTGCTGGACCTGGTCTCACTCTTGGCTGCGCGGAAGCTGAGACCGACGCGATCCACCTAATCGAACGCCTTTGCGAACGCCGTGCGCTGCTGGATGGTGCCCAGCATGAACAGCTCGGCGCCTGGTTCCAGCGTCATCGAGGCGCGCAGGTTGGTAATGAGCTGGCCGTCCTGTTGCACCGCGACGACGCTGAGCCCGGTCTGCGAACCGATCCCGCTGTCGGACAGCGGCTTGCCCTCCAGCGCCCGCGGCAGCGACACCGAGAAGAGGTCGACGTCTTCGCCCAGACTGACCAGCTCGTGTCCCTCGAGCATCGAGACCACCGCCTCGGCCCCGAGCGCCGCGTAGCTCAGCACGAAGTCGGCGCCGGCGCGGTAAATCGCTTCCAGGTTGCGGTCGTGGGTGATGCGGCTGACGATGCGGACGTGGGGCTTGAGCCGCCGGCAATAGACCGCCAGATAGACGTTCACGGCGTCGTCGTTGGTGGTCAGCACGACCGAGGAGGCCTGTTCGAGGCCCGCGTTCATGAGCGCCTGCCGGTCGGCGGCTTCGCCCTCGAACGTCTTGTCCGCAATGCCCGCCAGCCTCCCCAGAGCCCGCGCGTCCCGTTCGAGGACATGGACCGGGATGCCGTTCTTCTTCAGCGCCCGCGTGGCGGCGCGGCCCACGGCGCCGGCGCCGATGACCAGGGTCGGCGCCCCCGCCGGCGGTCTGCTGCCGAGCAGACCGTCCAGCTTGGCCAGGTGGTCCTCCAGACCGACGACGACCACGATGCTCTCGGACGTGATCGTGGTGTCGGGGAATGCGGGCGCCAGGCGGCCCCGGTTCCACATCCCGATGATGTTTACACCGGTCTGCTCCCGCAAGCGGGTCTCGCGTACGGCCCGGCCCTCATGGGGGGTGCCGCGCGCGGAGAACTCCGCAATCTGCAATCCCTTGAAGCCGCCGATCACGTCGACCGAACCGGAACCGGCGCTGATCCGGTTGGCCAGGTATTCCCCGAGCTGCACTTTGAGCGCGAGGACCTGCGTGCAGCCGCTCAGCTCCAGGATGTCTGTCGAGTCCCTGTGCTCGACGATCCCGATTATCGGCACGTCCTGCGACACCTCGCGGGCCGTCAGCGTGATGTTGGTGTTGGTCGTGTCCGTGCGGTTCGCCAGCAGCAGGCGGGCCTGCTGGATCTGCAGGTTCTCATAGGTCGCACGGTTGTCCAGCTCGGCCGTGACCACGGGGATGCCGTCGTTCAGCAGTTGCGCCGCGGTCGTCGCGTCCGGTTCGATCACATGAAACGGAATGCCCGCCGGACGGAGCCGATCGATCAGCTCGGCCGCGACGTCGTCGTAGCCGGCGATGAGGACGTGGTCCCGCGTGTCGCTGGGGAGCCGCCGGGGCGCTCTGAGCCGGAGCTGGGCTTCCAGCCAGGGGGCATAGAAGAACCGGATGAACGTGAACGGCAGCACGACGAGCAACAACACCACGCCGGAGAGCAGGACCACGACGCTGAACAGGCGTCCGAGGTCGCTCTGGAACGTCAGCTCGCCGTAGCCGAGCGTCGTCATGGTGACCAGGGTCCAGTACACCGCCGTGACCCACGAATGCGCCTGACCCTCGACCCGCTCCATGATCACGCGGAACAGCGTCGAGTAGACCGCGACCACGCCGATCAGAAACAGCCCGTACCGCAACAGCGCCAGGAGATCCCGGCGCATCTCTCCTTTTCCGAAGATGTAGGCCAGTTCGGTGGCGGGCAGTTTCATGGGCGTGCTCGAATCCGGCCGGCTATTGCGCGACCCTCCACGGAGACACCTGCGGCCAGATCTCCAGCGCCTCGATTGCCCAGGCGGTCGTCTGATCGTCGTGACAGGTGGTGCAGGGATTCGGGATGCCGTAGCGATCGGTCAGCGCCGGAGAGATGAACGCGAACCGGTGGCTGCGCACGTTGACGTCGCCGATGGTGCGGGCGATCTCCGGCATGTGGCAGGCGGCACAGGCGCTGCCCTCGCCGTCGGGGTCGTGCTGGGTGTGATAGGCGATCGAGCCTCGCGGCCCCGCCTGCAGTTGCGGACCGTGGCACGTCAGGCAGACCTCGTTGCCCGGGGCGATGAGCTCGGCGTCGTGCGCCGTGCCGTGCACGTCGTGGCAGCCGTAGCAGGTCACGCCCTTGACGTACATCTGGCTCTGCACGTAGTCGTTCCCCTGCATCCGGTTCTTGTGCGCCGAGCCTTCGGGCCAGTGCGTGAAGGTCTCTTCGCCGAGGTGCGGTCCGTCCAGCTCCCAGTACTCGTTGAGGCGGTCGCCCGGCCGGAAGCCGACCGGCCAGTCATAGTATTGCCCGTCAATGGGATTCTCGCGCGGCTGGCCCTGCGAGTGGCACTGGATGCAAATGTCGTCAGCCCGCACCGGGTCGAGCCGCGCCGGGTTCACGATGCTCGCGGCCGACTGGTCCGCGTTGTGCACGCTGCCGGGGCCGTGGCACGCCTCGCACCCGACGTTCCACTCCGTGGGGGTGCCGGCCGCGATGTCGTAGTTCACGGAATGGCAGCCGTCGCACAGGGGACCGGTCGGGCGCTGCATCGGGTCGACCGGATAGTGCTCGGTCCACCAGTCGCCGCCCGGTTGCGGGAAGTAGCGCCGCCACTGCCGGTTCCGCACGTCCCACTGCGCGGGCAACACGAAGTAGTCGTCGCCGACCTGCGTGAAGTAGCGTTGCTTCCACTTGCTGCCGTAGGTGAAGGCGACCTCGTCGGGGGTGAACGTCACCAGCGGGTCGCCGGCGGTGAAGTCTCCCAGGATGACGTCCGGCTGCGCGGCCGGATCCTGCAGCACCTTCGCCATCAGGGTGTCCTGCCAGCGGGCATGGATGTCGGCATGACAGGCCTGGCACGAGTCGGACCCGGCGTATTCCGCGTCCACCGGTTCCCCGGCCCCGCGAGGGCCTGCAGTGCACGCCGCCGCCAGCAGGGCCGGCGCCAGCAGCCACCGCCGTCCACCGCGTGGTCTGTGCAGCATCGTCCATGAATGATAGCGTTGTCGGACGATGGTGCGCGCAACCGTCTCGTGTCGCCGTGCCGCTCTCCTCGCCGGGGCGGTCGCCGCCGCCCTCGCGTCGGGTCCGGCGGCGGTGCAGGCGCAGTGCGCGCTCCTGTGTGTGCCCAGCCTGAAGATCGAGCCGACCGTCACCGTCGAACACCTGTTCGGCGCCGCCCGCATGGAGATCCTGAGTGAGGATGGCGCTGGCGCCGGGACCGTCCTGGACACCGCTGTTCAGGCGCGCGAGTCGGTCGTCGAGCTGATTCTCGCCATCGGCGTCCCGACCGAGATTCCCCGGGTCGGATTCACGTTCGAAACGATCTTCGTGCCGTTCGGAGACACGGCCACGCACCCGTTCACCGGAGCGACCGCCGCTGGCGCCGGCCGGTCGTCATTCCGGGACAACGGCATCGAGGTGGAGATCGAGCTCAATCTGTCGATCTTCGAGACGGAACAGACCGGGGGCTGGGTCGAGAGTCATTTCGACATCGTCGACAAGTTCAGTCCCGGGGCAACTCCGACCGCGGCCAGCGTGTACACGCACAAACTGAATTTCGAGTTCGATACGGCGTTTCTCCCATTCTCCCGGTTGCCGGAAGACCGCTGGTTGCACCATGTCGAGATCGAAGGCTCGCTCGACTACGTCGCGACCGGCCTGCCGCGGGCGGGAGACGTGATCGGGAATGTGCGCTATCTCGATGACGCCAGCCGCTGGTCGTTCTCGCTCGTCGGGGTGATCCCGCTGACACCGTAGCAGTCCGTGGTGGTGCGCCGTGCAAGGCAAGAAGAGGGAGAATACCTGTAGGGGCAACCCTTGTGGTTGCCCTGTTCGTCAGCCGGAACAACGAAGTTCAACAGAATGCAGAGGGAAAATACCTGTAGGGGCAACCCTTGTGGTTGCCCTGTTCGTCAGCCGGAACAACGAAGTTCAGCGGGATGCAGCGTGAAGCCGCAGAATTCCGCGGGGAAGCGCAGAATTCAGCGCCTATCGAATGCAGCGGGGCTTTCGCTAGCGGGAGGGAAACGGGATCGTGGACGGCATCGTCTTTCTGGTACCGTGGGCAGCACGCAAAGGAGCATCGGCATCATGAGCAACAGCAAACGACGGTGGACGACCCGACTGGCGGTCGTGACGGCATGTGCGGCGGTGGCCGTGGCCACCCTCACCACTCGCCCGCGGGCGGCCGAAGACCTGCCGATGGCCTCGCCCGAAACGGTCGGGATGTCATCCGAGCGGCTCGCGCGGGTCGACGAGTATTTCCAGCGGTTCATCGACGACAACCAGATCGCCGGGGCGGTCGCCCTGGTGGCCCGCCACGGCAAGGTCGTGCATCACTCGGCGGTGGGGTGGAAGCACAAGGAAGCGGATCTTCCGATGACCACCGACGCCATCTTCACGATGATGTCGATGACCAAGCCGATCGTGTCGGCGGGGCTGATGATGCTGTTCGAGGAGGGGCGCTTCCGGCTCGACGATCCAATCTCCGACTGGATTCCCGAGTACGCGGATCACATGGTGATCGAGCGCGAGGGACCGTCGCAGCGCCGGGTCGTGGAAGCCAGGCCGGTCACGATTCGCCACGTGCTGACGCACACGTCCGGGTTGACGCTGAACGCGAACAACGCCGGTCTGTCGGAAGCGGACCGCCGGCACGTGACCAACGACGGCGAGCCGATCGCGACGATCGGCGAGCGTGTCGCCCGCGCGGCCAGAATCCCCGGCGCGTTCCACCCCGGCGACTACTGGCAGTACGGCTCCTCGACCGACTATGTGGCGGTGCTGGTCGAAAAGATCTCCGGCATGCCGATCGATGCGTTCCTGAAGGAGCGCATCTTCGAGCCGCTCGGCATGGAGGACACCTTCTACAACGTGCCGCGCGAGAAGGTCGACCGCGTGGCGGCGGTCTACCGCGGCGGCCGGGACGGGCAGTTGATGCTGACGCGCGCCCCGGAATTCCGCGAGCCGACGACCTACTTTCCCGGTGTCGCCGGTCTGAACGGCACGTCGGCCGACTACTTCCGGTTCGCGCAGATGATCGCCAACGGTGGCGAGCTCGACGGCGTGCGCCTGCTGGGCCGCATGACGGTCGACCTGATGATCAGCAGTCACACTGCCGACAAGGACATCTATATCCGGGGGCCGGGCTACGGGTTCGGCCTGGGGTTCGGCGTGCTCGTCGACCCGACGCAGTCGTTCGATGCCCTGTCGCCCGGCAGTTACGGCTGGGGCGGCGCCTACGGCACCCTGTACTGGGCCGACCCGGCGGAGGACCTGATCGGGCTCATGTTCATCCAGTTGCCGGGGCACGGCCCGCTCAACATCCGCCAGCGGTTCACGAACGTCGTCACCCAAGCGGTCGTCGACAGCGTGGCCGACCAGGCGCCGACGATCCGCGGGTACGCGATTCCGCACTAGGCGCCCATGGCTACAAACCGGACGGACGGTCCCGCCCGTCGGTGGGGGTGGGGCGCAGCTTGACGTCTTCGGCGGCTCGCACGGTCTCTGGTACGACATGGCGCGCAAGCTTGTGCGTGCGATGAGCCGCGTCGGGGGCGAACCGTGTCCGGCCCGGACCGACACGCATCGGAGTGCAGCCCCTGAAGGTCCTGTGGTCGCTCGTCTACACTGTGGTGAGTAGTCTGACCACCAGGGTGTGTTGGTGAGACGGATGAACACTCTGATGACATCCGTCAAACAGCCACACAATGCGCGCCATGTCTGACGAACGTACGAACGACCGCCTGCACCTTCCGAGTCTGTCGATCTCGGGATTTCGCGGAATCGATCATCTCGTGATTCCCCAACTGGGCCGAGTGACCCTGCTTGCCGGGCGGAACGGCGTCGGCAAGACGACGGTCCTCGACGCCGTGCGTATCTATGCCACGCGCGGGCGTCAGATCGTGCTGCACGAATTACTGGAGCGGCGTGAAGAATTCGCAGTCGGTCTCGACGAGGATCACAATCCCGGAGTCTTCCCGGACTACGCTGCCCTGTTTCACGGCCGGGCCGCGACTCAGGCGCAGCCCATCACAATCGGTCCGAAGCACGGCAGGGACGATCTCCGAATCGAAGTATCTGCGCCGGGGGATTGGACGCCCGAACAGCGGGGGTTGTTTGCGGACCATGTGACCGAGGCCGACGTTCAGGCCGTCAAGATCGTGTACCGGAAAAAGGAGAGGTTGCTGCCGTCGTTTCTCGCCGTGAATGAGCGGGGCGCCAATTGGTCACGCCAACGTTACTTCCGGAGTCTGCAACGTGGCCGGTTCGATAACGGTGAGTGGCCGGTCATCGAATGCGAGTCCCTGGGACCGGGACTGCTGAGCAACAGCACGCTGGCGCGCTTCTGGGACAATGTCGCCCTGACAGAGGAAGAAGACCTGTCGATACGGGCGCTGAAACTGATCGGTGACAGCATCGATCGAGTCGCCGTGGTTGGTGACGACGAACGACGCTACCGAGGGGATGGTCGCCGCGTGGTCGTGAAGTTGCGGGATCATCCCCGTCCCGTACCACTGAAGAGTCTCGGCGACGGTGTCACGCGCATGTTCGCCGCCGGGCTTGCCCTGGCCAACAGCCGCGACGGCTTCCTGGTCGTTGACGAAGCGGAGAACGGGATCCATTACTCCGTCCAGAAGGACTTCTGGCGCATGGTGCTGGGCGCTGCGCATCAGAACAACGTGCAGGTTCTGGCGACGACCCATAGCTGGGATTGCGTGACGGGCTTTGCGCGGGCGGCAGCGGAGGTCAAGGATGTCGAAGGCGTTCTCGTTCGACTCGAACGCGACGGCGAGAAAGTGCGGGCGGTCGAGTACACGGGAGAGGATCTCGAGACGGCTGCCGAGCAGGGCATCGAAGTAAGGTAGCCACGTGGCCGCAGAGTTACCGTGTAGCCGGATCCTGTTGGTGGAAGGAGTCGACGACAGCAATGTCGCACGACATCTCGGCAACTACTCTGACGAGCCGAATGTGCCGGCGTTCAACATCATCGACAAGAACGGCCGCGTGATCGGTCCGGAAACCAACGCGCCCAATCGGCCCGCAGTCGGCATTCTGGCGAAGGAAGGCTTTCCAAACCTTGTCCGCGCAATCGGACCGGAAATCAACGCGCCCGGTCGGCTTGCTGTCGGCATTCTGGCGGATGCGAACGACGACCCACACGCGCGGTGGGAAGCGATCGCAGACAGGTTGCAGAGGAAAGATATCGAATTGCCGACTAACATGGCTCCGGCCGGTACGGTCATCGATGGCAGGCCCCGCGTAGGAATCTGGCTGATGCCGGACAACGAGGCGGCTGGCGAGCTCGAAGACTTCGTCTCGAGACTGATCCCCCAGGGCGATTCGGTGTGGCCGCTGGCTGAGCGGTACATCGATGGCATCCCGATCGGAGATCGGAAGTTCAAGGCGAGCAAGATCTCAAGAGCGAAGATCCACGCGTGGCTGGCGACGAGGGCCGAGCCGCGAAAAATGGGCGGGGCCATCGGCGCTGGTGACCTGGATGCGACAGCACCTGTCGCGATGAGGTTCGCGAACTGGCTTCGAGAGTTATTCGGCTGATCGACAGTGCGGTCTTCACCGCCGGCGCCCGTGCGCAGCGCCGGGACGGGAACTGAGCCGATGACCGGCGGGTCGGGCCCCCTGCTGGTCATCGGTTCGGTCAACTACGACCTCATCTTCCGCCATCGCCGTCTGCCCAGGGCCGGCGAGACGCTCACCGGCGCCGAGCTGTTCGAGTCGTGTGGCGGCAAGGGCGCCAACCAGGCGGTCGCGGCGGCGCGCTGCCGCGGCGGCCTGCGGGGCACGCCGGCTGCCGTCTGCTTCGTTGGCGCCGTCGGCGACGACATCCACGGCGCCGCCCAGCGCCGGGTGTTCGCCGATGACGGCCTGGACACGAAGGGTCTGCTGATTCTGCCGGACATCCACACCGGCCTGTCCGCGGTGTGGGTCGAAGCGGGGACAGGCGACAACCGCATCCTGAACGCGCCCGGCGCCAATACCCGCCTGACGTCGGCCGGCCTGGCCGCGGCGCCGATCGAAGAGGCCGGTCTGCTGCTGATCCAGAACGAAACGCCCGCTGACGGGGTCCTGAGCGCGGTCGCACGCGCCGCCTCGGCCGCCGTCCCCGTGATCTGGAATCCGGCGCCGCTCGACGCGGAGAACGATCCCGGTCTCGACCCGGCGCAGATCGCCTGGGTGACGCCGAACGAGGTCGAATGCGCGGCGCTGCTGGGGCGGGCCGGCGAACGGATCGACGCCGACACCGCCGTCGACGCTGCCACGAACCTGCTCGCCCGCGGCTACGGCGGCGTTGCACTGACTCTCGGGGCGGCGGGTGTGCTGTTCGCAGAGGCCGGCGGACATCCGCGCCTGCTCGCCGCGCCCACGGTGACTCCCGCCGATACGACGGGCGCCGGCGACGCCTTCAACGGCGCCTTCGCCGCCGCGTTGCTCTCCGGCGTTGACGCCGCCGCAGCGGCCGCCTTCGCCGTGCGCTACGCCAGCGATTCGGTGACCCGGCCCGGAACCCAGACCTCGTTCGCGCGCTGGTAGCCGGCAGACTCCTGGCGAACGTCCCGCGTCGCAGCGAGACCGGCGCAGCGCCGGTCGAGTGCAGCGGCGGCGGTTGTCGCGGGCTGCCGGGCCCGCCCCGGGCGGTATGATGGAGGGTGATGGCGCCCAATGACGGTTCCGCCGCCGCGAGACGGCAGGCGCGCGGCTCGTGGCCGGTCAAGGTGTTTCGCCTGGGTGCAGAGCCGGGCGACGATTTGAGCGACCTGACAACACCCGAAGAACGCATTGCCATGATGTGGAGACTGGCGGTCGATGCATGGATCTCCTCCGGGCGGAGCCTCCCCGAGTACACGAGAGACCGGATGCCCGGACGCGTCATCCGCATGCCGCCGCGGAGACCGCGCGTGCCAGAACGGTGAATCCTGATTTCCTCGACCTGCTGGCGGCGCTCGTACGGGCAGACGCCCGGTTTCTGATCGCCGGCGCCCATGCCATGGCGGCGCACGGCGTGCCGCGCGCCACCGGTGACCTTGATGTCTGGATTCAACCCGATCCCGAGAACGCCGGACGCGTCTGGGCCGCGTTGCTCGAATTCGGTGCGCCGATCACGGCGCTCGGCCTCTCGGAGGCTGACCTGGCGGCGCCGGACATGGTGTTCCAGTTGGGAATACCGCCCCGGCGCATCGACATTCTCACATCGATCACCGGCGTGCGCTTCGAGCAGGCGTGGCCGGAGAGACGCGTATACCGCATCGACGAGCTGGACCTCCCGTTCCTCGGACGATCGGCGTTGCTCGACAACAAGCGCGCCACGGGACGAGCGAAGGACCGCGCCGACGTGGAAACCCTGGAGCAGCAGGAGGACGCTGAACCATGAATGGCCTGATCAACTGGTTCGCCCGTAATCCCGTCGCGGCCAATCTGATGATGGTCTTCCTGATCGTCAGCGGCCTGATCGCCTCCTTTAACGTCAAGGAGGAGGTGTTCCCCGAGTTCTCGCTGGACATGGTCACCATCGAGGTGCCCTATCTGGGGGCCGCTCCGGAGGAGGTCGAGTCGGCGGTCTGCGTGCGCATCGAGGAAGCGATCCAGGGGATTGACGGCATCAAGCAGATCATCTCGACGGCGTCCGAGGGGATGGGATCGGTGCAGATCGAGCTGGAGCTCGGCGCCGACGCCCGCAAGGTGGTCGACGACATCAAGAGCAACGTCGACGCAATCACGACCTTCCCGATCGAGACCGAGAAGCCGATCGTGCGCGAGCTGACGACGCGGCAGCAGGTGGTCGACGTCGCGGTCTCCGGGGCGGCCGATGAGCTGACGCTCAAGCGGGTCGCCGAGCGGGTTCGGGACGACCTGACCGCTCTGCCGGAGGTCACCCAGGCGGAGGTGACCGGCGCGCGCCCGTACGAGATCAGCATCGAAGTGTCGGAGACGGCGCTGCGCCGGCACGGGCTGCGGTTCGACGATGTCGCCAACGCGGTACGGCGCTCGTCGCTCGACCTGCCCGGCGGTACCGTGCGGGCCGAGAGCGGCGAGATTCTGCTGCGCACCATCGGGCAGGCGTATGAACGGCAGGACTACGAGGCGCTGGTCCTTCTGACCCGGCCTGACGGCACCCGGCTGCGGCTGGACGACGTCGCTACCGTGGTGGACGGGTTCGCCGAAACGGACGAGTCGGCCCGATTCGATGTCGAGCCGGCGGTGCTGGTGTCGGTCTATCGCACCGGCGATCAGCGCGTGCTCGAAATCGCGGAGGCCGTCGAGCAGTATGTCGACCGCGCCCAGAGCACGATGCCGGCCGGGCTCACCCTCACCGTCTGGCAGAACCAGGCCGAGATTCTCGACTCGCGTCTGTCGCTGCTGATCCGCAACGGTATGACCGGATTCGTGCTGGTGTTCGTCTCGCTGGCGCTGTTTCTCGACCTGCGGCTGGCGTTCTGGACCAGCTTGGGCATTCCCATCTCGTTCCTCGGTGCGATCTGGCTGATGCCGGTATTCGACGTGTCGATCAACGTGATGTCGCTGTTCGCGTTCATTCTGGTGCTGGGCATCGTGGTTGACGATGCGATTGTCGTGAGCGAGAACATCCACACCCATCAGCAACGGCACGGGGAGGGTCTGAAAGGCGCCATCGAGGGCGCGAGCGAGATCTCGACCCCGATCATCTTCGCCGTGCTCACGACCGTGGCGGCGTTCATGCCCATGCTGTTCGTGCCGGGTCCGATGGGCAAGGTGTTCCAGGTCATCCCGTTCATCGTCATCCCCTGTCTGCTGTTCTCGCTCGTCGAGTCGCTCGCGATTCTGCCGGCCCATCTCTCGCACCTGTCGCGGCGCCGTCGTAAGGGCCCGTGGCGGAAATTCCAGGGGCTGTTCACCCGCGGCCTGGCCTGGATCACCCGGTCCGTGTATCAGCCATCGCTCGAGTTCGCGATTCACTGGCGGTACCTGACCGCCGCGGTCGGGGCGGCAATGCTTGTCCTGACGGGAGGGCTGGTCCTCGGCGGCTACACCAGCTTTCTGTTCTTTCCCTCGATCGAAGCCGACTTCATGCGGGCCTCGGTGACCCTGCCGCAGGGCTCTCCCGTCGACGCGACCTCCTCTGCGCTGGCGCGGGTTGAAGCGGGCGCCGAACGACTGAGACGCGCAGTGCTGGCCGAGACCGGCCAGGAGGTCTTCCGGCACACGTTCTCGGCCGTGGGCAGCCAGAACGCCGGGGGCGGACCGATGGGCAACATGGGCTCGCCGTCCGGCGCGAATATCGGCCAGGTGACGATCGAGCTGGTGCCGGCCGAAGAACGTTCGATCGACAGTGAGACGCTGGGTCGGCGCTGGCGCGAGATGACCGGTTCCATTCCTGAGGCGGTCGAGGCCAGCTTCAGCGCAACCATCATGGACGCGGGTGAAGACGTGAATGTCCAGTTGACGGGACCCGACGTCGGCGTGCTGCGCGCCGCGGCGCAGGCGGTGCGGGGCCGGCTCACCGAGTTCGCCGGCGTCTACGAGATCGCGGACACCTTCCGCGACGGAAAGCGGGAGATGCGTCTGGGCATCAAGCCGTCGGCCCAGACCCTCGGCCTCAGTCTGCAGGATCTCGGTCGCCAGGTCAGACAGGCGTTCTACGGCGAGGAGGCGCAGCGTATCCAGCGCGGCCGGGACGATGTGCGGGTGCTGGTCCGCTATCCGGAACTGGAGCGGCGGTCGCTCGGCGACCTGGAGAACATGCGCATTCGCACACCGGACGGTGCGGAGGTGCCGTTCCGCGACGTCGCCGTCGTCGAGACTGGCCGCGGCTTCTCAACGGTGCGGCGGGTCGATCGCAACCGCGCGGTCAGTGTGACCGCGTCGGTCGACCCGACCGCGACCTCGAGCGGCGCGGTGACCGCTGAGCTGGACCGCAGGATCCTGCCCGAGGTGCTCGCCGCGTTCCCCGGAGTGAACTATTCCTTCGAAGGGATGCAGGCCGAGCAGGCTGATTCGGTCGGGGGCCTCGCCCGCGGCTTCGGGATGGCGCTGCTGCTGATTTACGCGTTGCTGGCGGTGCCGCTGCGGTCCTACGTGCAGCCGCTGATCGTGATGGGGGCGATTCCGTTCGGGCTGATCGGCGCCATCTGGGGCCACATCGTAATGGGACTCGATGTGACGCTGATCTCGATGTTCGGGTTGGTGGCGCTGACCGGCGTGGTGGTGAACGACAGTCTCGTGATGGTCGACTTCATCAACCGCAAGCGAGCGCGGAATCCCGACCTGCAGAGCGCAGTGCGCGAGGCGGGGGTCGCCAGGTTCCGTCCCATCATGCTGACGTCGTTGACGACGTTCGCCGGTCTGGCGCCGCTGATGTTCAACCGCAGCTTTCAAGCCGCGTTTCTCGTCCCGATGGCGGTCTCGCTGGCGTTCGGCGTGGTGTTTGCGACCTTCATCACGCTGGCGCTGGTGCCGACGGCGTATCTCATTCTCGACGATATCGAACGCGGGCTGAAGCGGCTGACGGGCGGGGCGCCCGACGCGCCTGCCGCCCCGCTCGCGACGTTCGAAACGCCCTGATCCCGCGCCGGGCGGCGTCGGCCGGCCATGCGTGGCGACCAGCCCATGCAGGTCAAGGGCCGCGGCGATCGCTACCGCGGGCCGTCGGGCATCGCACAGGTGAAATTCGCCGCGTCGTCGGTGCTGCCGGTGCCGTTCCAGCGCGCGACCTGCGGATACGGACAGAGCGGGCGCGTGCGCACGACCTCGCCGCCCTCCAGCTTCGACGCGATGATTCGCTCCGGCGCGGTATCCTGCTCGACCCAGTGCTCGAGCGCCGTCAGCGCGTCGAACCGATCCGGGCCGGGTCCGCCCCGGCAATGTCCCATGCCCGGCACCATGAACAGCCGGAAGAACTCCTGGGTGGCGGCCAGCGCCTCGTCCGGCGTCCTGCCGTCGCCGATCACCGACATCGCCTCTTCGTAGTAGTCGATGGTGCCGATCGGCGAGATGTCGGCGTCGCTCCAGCCGTGGTAGACCAGCAGCTTGCCGCCGCGGTCACGCAACGGCCGCAGGTCCGGGTCGTTGGCGTCCAGCGCCTTGCCGGTCTTGGCCACGGCGATCGGCAGGTCGCGGTCATAGTCCCAGGTGCGAAAGTCCCAGTCCGGGTCGTCGAAGACCATGTGTTTCATGAAACCGTCCGCCGCCCGCCAGTGCGTACCGGTGAACGCCTCGCGGCCGGTGACCCAGCTCGACCAGCCGCCCGGACCCGCCTCGCCCCCGGGTACGAGCCCCGGGTAGAGCACATCACCGGCGGCGTTCGTCGGACCTGACCAGATGTCTCTGACCGCCTGCACCTGCGCGGCGCTGAAACAGGTGGCGTCATCCTGTCCCGGCGCGCAGGTCAGCGTTCCGGGGTCGAAGTCGCAGTTGCGCGGGTCGTCGAGCACGCCGTCCTCAATGCCGTCGATCGCGTCACAGGCGGCCGTGACCGCGTCACCCAGCAGCGCGGCCTTGTCCGGCGGGATGTAGCTGTCGGGGTTGTCGAGCGTCGCCAGCGCATACCAGAGATGCGCGCTCGCGTAGAAGCTGGTCCAGTTGTGGGCCGGATTCCCGACGACCAGACCGTCGAAGTCGTCCGGATACCGCTGCGCCTCCATCATCCCCTGCTGCCCCCCTTTCGAGCAGCCGACGTAGTAGGCGTAGTTCGGGGCGTCGCCGTAGAACGCCTCCGTGATCGCCTTGCCATGGACCGCGGTCAGATGGATCGAACGGTGCCCGAAGTCTTCCACGAGGTCGGGGCGCTCGAGCGCCCAACTGGCGTCGAACCCGTCCGTCCCAGGCCGCACGTGCCCGGTGTCGGTGCTGGCGGCGGCGTACCCGCGCTCGAGCGCCCCTGCCATCGCCGCGTAGCTGATGACCCCGGCCATGCCCCCGTTGCCCGACGTGTGGAACTTGCCGTTCCAGTCGTCCGCCGGCAGCCAGACCTCGAAGTTGACCGCCGGATCGGTTGTGGCGGCCACCCGGCAGAAGGCCGGCAGCTCGAGCGGCCGGGCGGCGCCGGGCGGTGTGAACGGCCCGGCGGGAACCGCTTCGGCCAGCGTGATCGCCGTCTCCGGCAGCGCGAGCGCCGCGAGGTCGGCGCAGGCCATCGGCGAACCGGCATCGGCGCCGGTCTCCGTGGCTGCCCCGCCGGTCCCGCAAGCCGCAACCACCGCCGCCGTCACCGCCACCGCCCCACACCCGAGCAGCGTCCGCCACCGAATATCGTTGCTGTTCTGCATGCCGCTCATCCTATTACGCCCGCCCGGCCGCCAGCAACGCCCCGCGGCGTCGCCCCGCGCCCCGCCGACTCGCCGGAATTCCCAAACTTGCGCGGTCATATACGCTGTTGCCACGGGTTGCCGCGAGTTCGAGATGAAGATCAAAGCCATCAGGAGCGAAGCTGACTACGATACGGCGCGCTGGCCGATCGAGGCGCCGAGGCTGACGGTCAGCGGTCGGACGGCGGCGGATCGTAGGTGAGCTCGACGTAGCCGTCGCGCGGGGTCCACTGCACGCGGCGCGCTGGGAGGTCCGAATCGTCGCCCCTCTGGTGCACGTACACCAGGATCTCGTCGTAGTCCGCCTTGATGGGCTCGACCAGCGTACGGGCGATTGTGCCGGTCCGGGACGGGTCGTCGGCTTCGACCTCGATGACGAATGTGCCTTGCGCGGTCGCCATGTTCCGAATCTGCCAGCCCTCGTTGACCAGCAGCGGGTCAGCCGTCGGATCGGATGCATCGTTTCCGATGGCTTCGGCGCCGCCAACGGCATTCGCGGCAGTCGGGCCGGGGTCCGGACCGCCGCCCGCGGGCTCACGGCGAACCGCCCAGTTGAGCACCAGCAGGGCGGCGGCGCACGCGGCGAGTCCGAGGCGGAACGACCAACTCAGCGTGAAGCCGGTCATGACTCCGATTCATGTGGCTGTTTCGATGCGGCAGAATAGCATGGATGTTCGAGTGAACCTTTGGCGGGCGTCGAACGTCCACACAGCAGGAGGAGTGCAATCAATGACGAAACTTGCATCACGGAATTGCGGCCTGGCGGTCGTCATGCTGTCGGCGGCGGCGCTGCTGGTTCCGGCGGCGCACGCCCAGACGCTCGAGGACATCATCAACAACAGTCTCGAGGCAGCGGGGGGACGGGCGGCGATCGAGGCCGTCACGAGCGTGCGTCAAACAGGGACGTTCACCATGGGTACGGGGTACGGCGATCTGGACGGCGACATCGAAGTGGTCACCATTCCGAACCAGAAGGTCTACCAGGCGCTCGAGAGCGACCTGTTCGAACAGTTCAGCGGATGGAATGGCGTCTCGGGTTGGCAGTCGGACACCGCGCAAGGCCTGATCGACCTCGAGGGCGACCAGGCCGCGAGCCTGGCCGCGCAGACCGCGCTGCACCCGTTCATCTCCTACGGGCGCCCCGAGTTCGGCGTCACGGAGTATGAGAAGCTCGACGATGCCGACGTCGGCGGACGGCCGCATCATGTCGTCCGCATCGGGGGGACGGGATTGGACTTCGACATTTTCGTCGACGCAGAGACCTGGTTGATCTCGCGGCTGCAGTTCGACACGATGGTGCCGCAAATGGGAGAGATCACCATCACCGCCAACACGTCAGGATACGAAGAGCACAACGGCGTGATGCTGGCGTCGATCAATTCCCTCGTGCTGCCCGCGGTGGTCACGATCGACATGCAGTACACCACGACCGAGATTGATGTCGAGGTGGATCACTCCATCTTCGAGAAGCCGTGATGCCTGGACGCGAGCACGGATAGCGACGGGCGGGCGCCGGTGGCCGGGGGCGGTCAGGCACGGCGGCGCGGGGGCGGGTGCGTCACAGGTGCAGATTACCGCGTCCCGGTCCGACGAACGAGTACAGCGTCATGCCGGCGGCCGAGGCCATGTCCACGGCGAGACTCGACGCGGCGCCGACCGAGACCATCACCGGAATCGCCGCCTTCAGCGCCTTTTGCACCAGTTCGAACCCGGCGCGGCCGCTGACCACCAGAATGTGGCCGGCCAGCGACGTCGCGCCGTCGAGCACCGCACGGCCGATGACCTTGTCGACGGCGTTGTGCCGGCCAATGTCTTCCCGCACGATCAGCAACTCTCCATCCAGGGTGAACAAACCGGCGGCGTGAATGCCGCCGGTGGCGGCGAAGAGCCTCTGCTGCGGCCGCATCCGATCGGGCAGTTGGGCCAGCAGGTCGGTCGCCACCGAAACCCTGGCGATGTCCGGCAGGACCTGATCGAGGTCCTCGAGCCGTTCCTTGCCGCATACCCCGCAGGCCGCCGTGGCGCGGAAATCGCGTTGCGCCTTCTCGACGTTGGACCGGTCCGTCATGGGCTGCAACGTCACCAGCACGCGGTCGCCGGCGCTGACGTGACCCGCCGCCAGCGCCTCGGGCGACGGTCGTGCAGGTCCTGCCTCGGTGTGCAGGGAGACCAGTTGGTCGCGGCCGGCGACGACGCCCTCGCTGAACAGGAACCCGGTGGTCAGTTCGAGGTCGTTCCCCGGGGTCCGCATGGTGATCACGAGCGGGCTGCCGTCCACCCGGATTTCCAGCGGCGCCTCGACCGCAACCACGTCAAACACGACCTGCTGGTCCGCCCGGCGGACCGACACGCGGCGGACACCTGCAGAAGTATCGAGCGACGGGCTGTCAGTCATCGGTGTGATTCTATTCCGCGGCGGCTGGATGGACCACCGGCGGGCACTCCGGACTGACGCAACGCTGCGTACGCGTGCATCCCGGAGCACACGGGTCACGGCCGATTCCTGTGCTAAGGTAGCGCTGAGATGTCGATATCCCGGCGCACCTTTCTGAAGGCGTCCGTCGGCAGCGTGGTGGGCGTCAGCGCGCTCGGCTTCGATTTGCAGCCGGCCTACGCGGCGGTGCGCCAGCTCAAGATCCGCAATGCGCGCGAATACAAGACGGTCTGCCCCTACTGCGCCGTCGGGTGCGGCACCATCGCCTACACCCACGGCAGCGGCGGGCTGAACACCACCAACACGGTCATTCACGTCGAAGGCGATCCCGACAACCCCATCAACGGCGGCACGCTCTGCCCGAAGGGCGCGTCACAGATGCAGCTCGCCATCAGTCCGCGGCTGCGCAAGAGCCCGATGTTCCGCGAGGCGGGCGCCAGCGAGTGGCGCGAGGTCGACTGGGACTTCGCCATGGACTGGTTCGCGCGCAAGTTCAAGGCCTCGCGCGACGCCACCTTCGTCGAGCAGGACAGCCAGGGCCGCACCGTCAACCGCTGCAACGGCATCGCCTGGGTCGGCAGTGCGACGGTCGCCAACGAGGACGCGTATCTCATCACCAAGACGATGCGCGCCATGGGGCTGACCTACATCGACCATCAGGCGCGCATATGACACAGCCCCACGGTGGCCAGTCTGGCCGCCACGTTCGGCCGCGGGGCGATGACCAACCACTGGAAGGACATCAAGAACGCCGACGTCGTCCTCGTGATGGGCGCCAACCCGGCCGAGAATCACCCCTGCGGGTTCAAATGGGCGCTCGAGGCGCGTGACGAGAACAAAGCGACGCTGGTCACGATCGATCCGCGGTTCACCCGCACCTCGGCGGTCGCCGACAAACACCTGCAGATCCGTCCGGGGTCCGACATCGCGGTGCTCGGCGGGCTGATCCGGCATATCCTGACCAACGACCTGCATCACGCCGACTACGTGCGGGAGCACACCAACGCGCCGTTCGTGGTCAGCGGCGAGTTCGGGTTCGAGGACGGGCTGTTTTCGGGGTTCGACGAGGCGGCCAGCGCCTACGACAAGACGTCCTGGGGCTATCAGCGCGGCGCGGACGGCTATGTGCGCCGCGACCCGACGCTCGAAGACCCGCGCTGCGTCTTCCAGCTTCTGAAGCAGCACTACGACCGCTACACCCCGGAGGTCGTCGCGCAAATCGCCGGCTGTTCCGAGGACAAGTTCCTCGAGATGGCCGAGATCGTCTGTTCGACCGGGCGGGCCGAGCGGGTCGGCACGATCATGTATGCGGTCGGCTGGACGATGCACACCGTCGGCAGCCAGATCATCCGCACCGCGGCGATCCTGCAGTTGCTGCTGGGCAACATCGGCCGGCCGGGCGGCGGCATCAACGCGTTGCGCGGGCATGCCAACGTGCAGGGGGCGACCGACCACGCCATCGTCGCCGGCATCCTGCCGGGCTATCTGAAGGTGCCGACCCCCGAGCAGGCCACGCTCCAGGACCATCTCGCGGACTCCACCCCGCGGGCGCTGGTTCCCGACACCGTGAACTACTGGGGGAACTATCCGAAGTTCCTCGTCTCGCAGCTCAAGGCCTGGTTCGGGGACCACGCGACCGCCGACAACGAGTTCGGCTACCAGTACCTGGGCAAGCAGGACGGCGACGCCACCTGGTTGTCGATCTGGGACGAAGCGCGCCAGGGACGGCTGGAAGGGTTCGTGGCGCTCGGGTTCAACCCGCTGCTGGCCGGTCCGGACGTGCCGCGGCTGATCGAGTCGATGGCGCGGCTGAAGTGGAAAGTGGTGATCGACCCGTTCATGCTCGACAGCGCCGAGTTCTGGCGCGCGCCGGGGGTGAACCCGGCCGAAGTCGACACCGAGGTGCTGTATCTGCCGACCACCCACTGGATCGAACGGGATGGCTCGTTCACCAACAGCGGCCGCTGGGCCCAGTGGAAGGAGAAGGCGATCGACCCGCCTGACGGCGTGCGGTCGGATACCTACGTGCTCTCTGAGCTGTTCTGGCGGGTGAAGGAGCTCTATCAGCAGGAGGGCGACGACGCGGTCTACAACGCACCGATCCAGCACCTGGCCTGGGACTATCTGAACCCGCGCGAGCCGACGCTGGTCGAGCTGGCGAAAGAGATCAACGGCTACAACCGGCAGACCGGCGAACTGCTGTCGTCGTTCGGGCAGCTTGCCGCTGACGGCAGCACATCGTCGGGCAACTGGATCTATACCGGCAGCTTCACCGAGGCGGGCAACATCATGGCGCGGCGGGGGACCGCCGACCCGACCGGTCTCGGCATGCATCACGACTGGGCGTTCAGTTGGCCGCTGAACCGCCGCGTGCTCTACAACCGGGCCTCGGCCGATGCCGATGGCCGGCCGTGGGACCCGTCACGCGCCGGGATTGCCTGGAACGGCCGCGAGTGGATCGGCGACGTGCCTGACTACGGGCGCACGACGCCGCCGGGCGGCGCCGGGGCGTTCATCATGACCGAGGAGGGGGTGGCGCGGCTGTTCAGCAGCCACCTGGCCGACGGTCCGCTGTCGGAACACTATGAGCCGGTCGAAAGCCCGACGGAGAACACGCTGCACGATGCGGTGCCGGTGAATCCCGTCATCAACTGGTACGACGGCGTGCGCGAGACGCTGGCGACCGCCGCCGATGACTTTCCGTATGCCTGCACGGTCTACCGCGTGGTGGAGCACGAACACTTCGTCACCCGCAACGTGCCGCTGCTGGTCGAGGCGATGCCCGACTTCTTCGTCGAGATCCCCGAAGGACTGGCGGCCGAGAAGGGGATCGAGAACGGTGGGCGCGCGCGCGTCTGGTCGAAGCGCGGCGAGGTCGAAGGGGTGGCCATCGTCACCAAGCGGATCAAACCGTTGCTGGTCAACGGGCGGACGGTCTGGACCATCGGCATTCCGGTGCACTGGGGCTTCGTCGGCATCACCCAGGGCTCGATGGCGAATCTGCTGACCCCATACATCGGCGACGCGAACACCCGCTGTCCCGAGTTCAAGGCGTTCCTCGTCAACGTCGAGCGCTCCGAGCCGCGCACGACCTGAGCGTAGACTGCACCCTCATGCCTGACACCCTGTCCATCAAGCGCATCTCGGCCACTCCGAGCGCACTGATTCCGCTGAACTCGCTGCGCTCGGGCGGACCGGTCTATTCCAAGCTGGTCGACATCTCGAAGTGCATCGGGTGCAAGGGGTGCGAGGTGGCCTGCAAGGAATGGAACGAACTGAAGGTCGAGCAGACCACCAACTTCGGCAGCTTCCAGAGCCACAAGGACCTCTCGTCGAACACCTGGCTGCTGATGCGGTTCAACGAGGTGGAAATCGGCGACGACCTGAGCTGGATGATCAAGAAGGACGCCTGCCTGCACTGCGAAGAGCCGGGCTGTCTGTTCGCCTGCCCCGCGCCGGGCGCCATCGTCCAGTATCAGAACGGCATCGTCGACTTCAACCAGGACAACTGCATCGGGTGCCAGTACTGCGTCTCCGGCTGCCCGTTCGACATTCCGCGGTTCGACAAAGAGACGAAGACGGTTGCCAAGTGCAACATGTGCATCGACCGGGTCGAGGCGGGACTCGAGCCGGCCTGTGTGAAGACCTGTCCAACCAACGCCATCGAGTGGGGGATCAAGGAGGACATGCTTGCGCAGGCGGACAAGAAGATCGAACGCCTGCGGGAGCGGGGGTACGAGCATGCCGCGGTCTACAATCCGGGCGGCGTCGGCGGCACGCACATGATGTATGTCGTACCGCACGGCGACCGGTTGGAGGACTACAGCCTGCCCGCGCATCCGACCGCCAGTCCGGGTCAGCTCCAGGGGTTGAACGTGTTGCAACGCATTGGCTCGTATCTGCTCGGCCTCGGGTTCATCTCGGCGCTGGTCCACTTGCTGGCCGTCGGTCCGGAACACCCGGACGAGATCGCCTGACGCGCGACGCACGACGATGAGCACCTCGTTTCTGCACCGGTTCACCTTCCTCGAACGCCTCGTTCACTGGCTGGTCGGGGTCACGTTCGTGCTGCTGCTGCTGACCGGGCTCGCCTTCTCGTACCCGTCCCTGTTCTGGCTGACGACGCTGCTGGGCGGCGGACCGGCCGCACGGGTGCTGCACCCGCAGATCGGGGTGGTGTTCGGTGTCGGGATCGCCTTCATGTTTCTGCTGTGGGTGCGTGACATGTTTCTCGATCGGCTTGACCGCCAGTGGCTGGGCGCCATCCGGCACTACGCGGCGCATGACCGCGACAAGGTGCCGCCGGCCGGGAAGTACAACGCCGGGCAGAAGCTGTTCTTCTGGGTGCAGAGCCTGCTCGGCGTCGTCTTCGTGGCGACCGGGCTGCCGCTGTGGTTCGCCGAGTCGTTCGGTCCCGAGCTGCTCAACACCGCACGGTTGCTGCACTACGCGGCCACGCTCGGCGGCGGGCTGTTCCTGATCGTGCACGTCTATCTGGGCACGGTGGCGTATCCCGGCACCGCGCGCGGGATGATCGACGGCAAGGTCACCCCAGCCTGGGCCCGCCTGCATCACCCACGCTGGTCGGGCGAGCGGACCAACCATTGAGATTGACGCGGCGGCCGGCGGTCGATCCACGCTGGGCGCCACGGGCCCGGCGCGCGCGCACGCTGATCGCGGACCGTCCCCATTCGGCGCCGCTGCTGCGCTTCTATCTGGCCCTGCTCGAGTTGCAGACCGCGGTCTGCGCGCCACTCGACGCCGCCCGCTGGTTGCCGGCGGTCGCAGCCCCGGACGCGGCCGGGACCCCGCGTCTGCGGCTCGAACGCCTGCCCGTCCCCGAGCTGTCGGCCCGGTTCGCGGCGTTCTGCCGGCAGATGCCCGACAGCGCGCCTGCGCCGGTCGCCCAGGCGGCGCAGGCGCTGGCCCGGGCCGGGGCGCAGACCCGGTCGGACCTGTTGCTGGCGCTGCTGACCGGCGCCGAGGTTGACGCCGCCGCCGCGTCGCTCGGGTGCGCGCCGGCGCCGTTGGTGTTCCTGCCGCGCGGATTCCTGTCACCTTTGGTCGAAGGGTTGTCCCTGCTGGCGCCGCCGGCTGGGGCGCCACGTTCTGCCTGTTGTCCCCGCTGCGGGTGGCCGCCGCAGGTCTCGCGGCTGGCGGACGAGCCGGACACCCAGGGGATTCGGCATCTCATCTGTTCGTTCTGCGCCGCTCCCTGGACGTTTCCGCGATCGTCCTGCCCCGCATGCGAGGCGTCGGGGGAGGACGGGTTGGAGCTGCATGTCGACGAGGAACTGTCGCACGTGCGGGTGGAGGCCTGTCGGAGCTGCCGGCGCTACCTCAAGTCGGTCGACCTGCGGATCGTCGGAGTGGCGGACCCCGTGGTGGACGATCTGGCGACCCCCGAACTGGACCTTTGGGCGCTGGAGCAGGGGCTGGAGAAGATCACCCCGAACCTGTTGGGATTGTAGACGCCGAGGAGCCTGCGCCGCAGAAAGATTACGGCTGCAAATCCGCTCTCACTCATGGCTTTCACCACGCCTTTTCGTCACATAGTGCCGCTATGCTCCTCAAATGCGTGAAGAAACCCATGGCGATATCGAATTTTCGCTTTCGCAATCTTCTACGGCGCAGACTCCTGGCGGTCTCTGTCGTCGTTACTTCCGGACGATCCGCCACAAGGCCCACACACCCACCACGCCCAGCAGCGCCGCGGCCGCGAGCGCCACGAGTACCAGCCCTGCGATGCTCACGACGACTCCTCGACGTCCTCGTCCTCGACTACGACGGCCGTCCCGTAGGCCAGCAGCTCGGCCGCCGCGCCCATGATCATCGAGGTCGAGAAGCGCAACGAGATGATGGCGTTCGCCCCCAGACCGTGCGCCTCCTCCACCATCCGGTCGAGCGCCTGCTCACGCGATTCGGCCAGCAGTTTGGTGTACTCGGACACTTCGCCTCCCACGATGTTGCGGAAGACCGCCATGATGTCCTTGCCGATGTGACGGGCGCGGATGGTATTGCCGCGGACCAGGCCGAACGTGCGGACGATCCGCTTGCCTGTGATGCGGTTGGTTGTCACGATGATCACTTGTGCACCTCGCGGTAGCGGTCGGTCGTCATCGCCTTCAGGCGATCGAGCAGTGCGCTGAGGAATAATAGTCCGATTCCCGACACGCCGCCTGCGAGAATGAGACGCTCGATCAGATTCTCGGCCTCCTGCAGTGCCTCCCAGATGCCATAACCGACCACGACGACGATCCAGGCGACGATTATCGGCCATCCCAGCCCCCGCAGCATCCGGCTGGCGCCGGTTCTCGGAGCCTCGGACCACTCATGGTCCCGCGGCAGGTCGAAGGTGGATGACATGGTGGCGTCCCGCACCGCCGCCAGCTCGTCCACCAGCGCGCGACACGTGGCGCACTCTTCCAGATGCAGCCGCACACGCTGTGCGTCTCCCTGGGTGAGCGCACCATCGACATGCCCGGACAGCAACTCCTCATCGAACGTCCGCCCACAGTCTTCAGACATGACGCCCTCCTTCTTCCAGTCTTGTGCGCAGCAGACGCCGCGCGCCGTGCAGCCGCGACATCACGGTGCCGATCGGAATCGCCAGCACCTCTGCGATTTCGCGGTAGGCCAGGTCGTGAAAGTCGCGCAGCACGATGATCTCGCGTTTCTCGGTGGGTAACGTCGCCAGCGCGCGCCAGACCCGCTCGCGCAACTGCTGCCGGCGAAGATCGACTTCCGGGTTCGCTGCCGGGTCCGCCAGTTGGCGCGTCAGGCTCTCGGCCTCGGGCGCCCAGTCGCCCGGTCGCCGCTGCCGCTTGCGCCACAGGTCACGCACCTGGTTGCGGACAATGGTGAACAGCCACGGCTGCACGCGGCGCTCGGCATCGAAGGTGTCCAGCGTCATGAAGAAGCGCAGCATGGCGTCCTGTGCGACGTCCAGCGCGTCTTCTCGATTGCCCAGCAGTTGCAGCGCGAGCAGGTAGGCCGGCTGGCGGTGCCGGATGGCCAGGGTGTCGCGCGCGCCCTCGTGTCCGGCCCGGGCCTGCGCGATAAGTGCCTGATCCGACGCGGGATCCGCTGCCCCGGCGCCGCTTTGGAACGCCGCCGCCGCCGGCTGTTCGACCATGACCTCGTTCACTCCTGCTTCTACGACTCGGTGGTCAATCTATTCGTCTGGGATGTGCACCGGACGATTTTCCTGTCAGCGCGCTGTATGACTCATGATTGCACGGGAATTGACTCGGGGGGCTGTCGTGGCGGGGGGCGCCGTCCCGATAATCTCTCGTGATGCTCTGGTTCTTCAATGGCGCCGCCGCCGCGCCGCGTTTTGTCGGTGTGCATTGCGACCGGGGGCCGGAGGCGTACCAACTGGTGGTCTTGTATCCGGACGGTTCCGAGGAGACCGAGCGTTTCGAGGAACAGCACGAGCTGCTGGACGCCGCCAAGGAGCTGGGCAAGGACCTGAGCAGCCTCGGCTGGGAGCCGTGCCCGACCGCTGCCGCCGTCGCCCGCCGCGAGAGCTGACCTGACCGCCCGGACCTGCCCGTCGCGCCCCTGGATGGACCGGACGGATAGCGGCGAACAACGAACCTGGAGGTCGACCATTGAACGTGTTCCTGATCGACGGCACGTACGAGCTGTTTCGACACTTCTATGCCCTCCCCTCCGCGACCGATGTCGATGGCCGGGAGGTCGGCGCGGTGCGCGGAGTGGTCGGTTCCGTCCTGGGCATGCTGGAGGAGGACGTCACCCATCTGGGAGTGGCGACCGACCATGTCGTCGAATCGTTTCGTAACGCGTTGTGGCCGGGCTACAAGACCGGCGAGGGCATCGACCCGGCGCTCCTCGCCCAGTTCCCGATGCTGGAGGAGGCGCTCGAGGCGCTGGGGGTCTGCGTCTGGCCGATGACGGACCTGGAGGCTGACGACGGTCTGGCCTCCGCCGCGGTCAAGGCACGGGACGACCCGCGGGTTGAACAGGTGTTCATCTGCACGCCCGACAAGGATCTCGCGCAGTGCGTCGTCGCCCGGCGGGTCGTGCAGTTCGACCGTCGTGCGGGGGTGTTGCGGGACGCCGACGGTGTTGTGGCGAAGTTCGGTGTCCCACCGGCGTCGATTCCCGACTATCTTGCCCTCGTGGGCGATACCTCCGACGGGTTTCCGGGGCTTCGGGGCTGGGGGGCCAAGTCGGCGGCGGCCGTGCTCGGCCGATATGGCCATCTGGAAGCGATTCCCGACGACGCCTCCGGGTGGGATGTCAAGGTCCGGGGCGCGGTGCGTCTGGCGACGGAACTGGCGGCGCATCGCGATCTGGCTGCGCAGTTTCGCGACCTGGCGACCCTGCGCACGACTGCCGACCTGTTCGAGTCGGTCGATGCGTTGCGGTGGACTGGCCCGCGTCCCGCCTTTTTCGACGTGTGCGCGCGCCTCAACACACCGAGATTCCTCAAGCGCGCCCAGGCGGCCCAGGGCCGAACCCCGCATCGCACCGACAAGCGGTCGTAACACTGCGGCGCGTGCCGCGGACTGCCCGGTTCTGAGGCGTCGCTGACGATGGTGCGGGCCGGATCAAGGTAGGATGGTGAATTGACGATGACACGCAGATTACCCGCCTGGGCTCGAGAGTTGCTCGAACGCAATCCGGATGCGGCGCCGCCCACGCCCGACGATCCGGTGCCGGCGTGGCTCGAAGCGGAGCTGGCCCGGGTGCCGCTGTGGGCGCGTATCCGGCACACCGGCGAGATCAGGCAGCGGCATCCCTTTCTGCTCATCGAGGATGCTCGCGCGCAGCCCGAGCTGATGCGGCAGGTGATCGAGCTGCGACCCGAGTTGGCCGCCCTCGCGCAACGGCTGATCGACCAGGGCATCCGCCATGTGGTGTTCACCGGGTGTGGGTCGGCGTTTCACGGCGCCCAGTTCGGGTCGTTCCTGTTCCGTCAGTGGACCGGGTGGACCACCGAGAGTCACGACTCGCTGGAATTCACCCATCACTGGACACAGGGGCACGAACCGACCGCGCTCATCCTGCAGTCGGCCACCGGCGCCAGCGCCGAAACACTTGATGCGGCTCGCCATGCTGCCGATCTCGGTGTGCAGACGCTGGCGATCACGAACACCGAGGACAGCGCGCTGCAATTGCTCTGCGACGACAGCATCTGTTTCCCGACCGAACAGCGCTGCGGCCCCGACGTGTCGGTGCTGACCACGCGCATGATGCTGCTGTACCTGCTGGGCCTCGAGATTGGCCTGGCCACCGGCGCGATCGATGCGCACGACGCCAGCGAGCTCGGCGAGGCCATCGCGCACCTGCCCGATGCCGCCGCGCAATTCCTGCAGGAAGAAGACCTGAACGTCTCGCAGATCGCCAATGCGCTCGAGGATCAGCAGGCGCTGTTTCTGGTCGGCGGCGGACCGAACTGGTTCTCCGCGCTCGAGGGAGCGCTCAAGGTGGAGGAAGCGAGCAGCCTGCTCTGCAAGGCCTATCGTCCCGCCGAGTACGCGCACAATGCCATTCCCGTGCTGTCGGAGACGATCGCCAGTGTCGTGATCGCGCCTTATGGGAAGTCGTACCAGCGCCTGCACGACGTGGTGCGTACGGCGCAGGCCGCCCGGTCCCCCAGCCTGGCGCTCGTCGTCGAGGGGGACGACACGATCGCGCCCGACGCGACCTTCGTGATCGCGGTGCCGGGACCGGTCGGCGAGTTGCTGATGCCGCCGCTGGCGGTCATCGCGTTCCAGTTGCTCGGGTACTATCTGGGCGCCCAACGGGGCTACAATCCCGACTCGCTCCGCACCGACGACCTCGACCACGCTCGAGCCTGGCTCACCGCGTTCCCCTTCGGATCGCACTAGCAGGGGCAACCCTTGTGGTTGCCCTGTTCGCCTGTAGGGGCAACCCTTGTGGTTGCCCTGTTCGTCTGTAGGGGCAACCCTTGTGGTTGCCCTGTTCGTCTGTAGGGGCAACCCTTGTGGTTGCCCTGTTCGCCTGTAGGGGCAACCCTTGTGGTTGCCCTGTTCGTCTGTAGGGGCAACCCTTGTGGTTGCCCTGTTCATCTGTAGGGGCAACCCTTGTGGTTGCCCTGTTCGTCTGTAGGGGCAACCCTTGTGGTTGCCCTGTTCGTCTGTAGGGGCAACCCTTGTGGTTGCCCTGTTCGTCTGTAGGGGCAACCCTTGTGGTTGCCCTGTTCGTCTGTAGGGGCAACCCTTGTGGTTGCCCTGTTCGTCTGTAGGGGCAACCCTTGTGGTTGCCCTGTTCGTCTGTAGGGGCAACCCTTGTGGTTGCCCTGTTCGTCAGCCGGAACAACGAAGCGCAGCGGGATGCAACGTCGATCCGCAGATGTCCACGCGGATCGGCGGGTTTCAGCGTGAAACCGCAGAATTCCGCGGGGAAGCGCAGAATTCATCGCCAATCGGATGCAGCGGGGTTCCACCACGGGCTGCTATAATCGACACGTTCGTCCGGCCGAGTCATCCAGGAATCGAAACATGCCACCGACCCCAAGTACACTGGCCACCGTGATGTTCACCGCTGGCGCAGTGGTGCCGTTCGTCGTCGTGCTCGTCTGCTTCGTCCTCGGTCTCGTCAGGCGCTGACCCGAGGCGCCCGACGATGCCACACTCACGTCGCACCGCGCTGGTGTGGTTCCTCCTGTCCGGCCTGACCCTGGCCGGGTGCGGCGGTGCGGCGCCGGGTGACGAGTCGCCCCGGCCGGGCGGCCCGGCTCGACACCTGCTGCTCGTGCTTGACGGGCTGCGGCCCGACTACGTGACCCCCTCCTTGATGCCCGCGCTGCACGCGCTCGGGCAGCAGGGGGTGGTCATGACCCGGCATCATGCGGTCTACCCGACAGTGACCCGGGTGAACGCGTCGTCGATCTCGACCGGCGCCTACCCCGAGGTGCACGGGCTGCTGGGGAATGCGGTGTTTTTCCCGGGGGTCGATTCCGGCCGTTTTCTCAGCACGGGCGACCGCGAGAACCTGCTCCGCATCGAAGCGGCGGGCGAGCCGCTGCTCACGGCGGCGACGCTCGGCGAGACGCTCGCCGCGGCCGGGCGGCGGATGCTCGTGATGAGTTCGGGCTCCACCGGATCGTCGTATCTCCTGAACCATACGGTCGCCGGCGGCGCCGTGCTGCACTACGAGTACGGGCTGCCCGCCGTGCACCACGAGGAGGCGCTGGCCCGGCTCGGGCCCGTGCCGGAGGCAGGGACGCCCAACCATGCCAGGAATCGCTGGATTGTCGATGCGTTCCTGCAGGTGGCGTTGCCGGCGGTCGACCCGGCGGTGACCGTCATGTGGCTGAGCGACCCCGACACCACCGCGCATCGGCACGGCATCGGTCATCCGTTGACGATCGAGGCGCTGTTCCGGCTGGACGCCGAGATCCAGCGTATCCGGGACGGTCTGGCCGACGCGGGGGTGCTGGACACGACGACCATCTGGGTGACCTCCGACCATGGGTTTTCCGAGCACACGGGCAGCATCGACCTGCAGGCGCTGCTCGCGCCGTATGCGGGCGCGCTCGACGACGGGTCGCCGCGGGTCGTGGCCGGCGAGGGCGCCATCTACGTGCGTGACGACGACCGCGCAGCGGTGGCCGGCATCGTCGCCGCCCTGCAGGCGACCGAGGGTGTCGGTGCGATCTTCACGGAGGCGGCCGGTCCCGGCGCAAACGAGGGCTGGGCGCCAGGCACGCTGTCACTCGATCTGGCTCGCTGGCGTCACGATCGATCGGCGCAGATTCTCTATTCGGCCGATTGGACTGACGCGGCCGGCGAGTTCGGTTTTCCCGGGACGTCGGCCCAGTTCGGCGTGGCGGGGCACGGCAGCTCGAGTCCGTTCGACATACACAACACGCTCGTCGCCAGCGGTCCTGCCGTGAAAGTGGGCGCGGTGGTCGAGGCGCCGAGCGGCAACGTCGACTTCGCGCCGACGTTTCTCCATCTGCTGGGCATCGACCCGCCGCCGTCGATGCAGGGGCGCATCCTGCGCGAAGCGCTACGCGATGAGACGGCGCCCGCCGCCGGCGTCGAGACGTCCGAGGTGAGGGTGGAAACCGCCGGCGGCGCCTATGGCGTGACCGCCGTCGTGTCCGAGGTGGACGGACGGACCTACCTCGACTACACCGTCACCCGCCGTCCCGCCCGCCCCTGAGTCATCTACGGCCAACTCTAGTCCTGGGGACCGTCGACCACCTTGCCGTCGAACAGATGAATCTCGCGGCCGGCATGCTGGGCGTAGCGTGGGTCGTGAGTGACCATGCAGATGGTCGAGCCCTCGCCATGCAGCGTGGCGAGCAACGCCATGACCGCGCCGCCGTTCTTCGAATCGAGGTTCCCGGTCGGCTCGTCGGCGAGCAGAATGGACGGTTGACCGGCGACCGCGCGCGCCACCGCGACCCGCTGCTGCTGTCCGCCGGACAGTTGGCTGGGGAGGTGCTTGGCCCGGTGCTCCATCTCCACCTTGTCGAGCGCGTCGTTCACCCGTTCTTTCCGCTCGGCGGGGCGCATGCCGCGGTAGGTCAGCGGCAGCTCGACGTTCTCGTAGACCGACAGGTCGCCGATCAGGTTGAAGCTCTGGAAAATGAATCCAATCTCGCGGTTGCGCGTGCGGGCGCGCTCGGACATCTTGAGGGACGCCACCGGCCGGCCGTTCAACTGGTAGTGCCCGTCGGACGGCGAGTCGAGCAACCCGAGGATCGACAGCAGGGTCGATTTGCCGCAACCGGAGGGCCCGGAGATGGCGATGTATTCGCCGGGAAAGATGTCGAGGTCGATGCTCTCGAGCGCGTGGGTCTCGACTTCGTCGGTCAGAAAGACTTTCGTCACGTGTTCAAGGTGAATCAGCGCCTGTGTCTCGTTCATGAGTTGGTCCCTCGTTCCAATCCGTCAGTTGAGCTGCACCCGGTCGACCGCGTCCCACGCCGACATGTCCGACAGAATGACCTGATCGCCCGGCTGCAACCCGTCCAGGACTTCGATGGTGTTGACCGAACTTCGTCCCAGGCTCACCCGGGTTCGGATCGCGTCATCGGTCTCCGGCTGGAGCTTGAACAGGCTGACCACGCTCTCTTCCTGGCCGAACACCGGCCGCCCCACGTAGATGACGTTATCGAGCCGTTCGAGTTCGATGGTGCCATCCACCGTCAGGTCCGGGCGGGCGCCGCGGGGCAGTTCGCCCTCGAGCGACACGTCCACGGTGACGGTGCCGTTCTGCACCGCCGGGTCGATGCGGATCACCCGGCCCGGGATGACGCCGTTGCGGGTGTCGATCGCGGCCGGCTGGCCGATCTGGATGTCGCGGGCCTGTGTCTCGGCGATACGCAACTCGGCCTTCAGCCGCGAGGGGTCGCCCACGCGGGCGAGATGGGTGCCGGCCGCGACGCTGGCCCCTTCCTCGAGGGGCACCTCCTGGAGCACGCCGGAGACCCCGGCGGTCAACTGCAGGTCGGCGACCTCGTCCTGCCGCAGTTGATAAATCGTCTCGAGCCGGTCCACCTCGGATTGTTCGACCGCCAGGTCGGTGTCCATGGCGCTGGCCTGGATTTCGAGGCGGTCCTCCTCGATCGCGTGCCGCGTGCGGAGCTGCTCCTCCCGCGACTGGCTGCGCCGCAGGTCGAGCTCCGAGACCAGTCCTTCCGCGAACAGTTGCTCGTTCTGCTGCGCTTCGTACTCGGCCAGACTGAGCTCTGACAGCGCCGTGGACACGGATGCCTGCTGCGTGAGGAGATCCCGGTCCAGCGCGACCTGGCGGCTCTTGTAGCGCGCGCGGGCCGCGTCGAGTTGCAGGCCTGCTTCGAGGGCGCTCTGCTCAAGCTGCGGGTTGCTCAGTTCGACGATCACCGAGTCGGGTTCGACAATGACCCCCGGTCGCAGCACGATGCGTTCCACGGTGCTGCTGGTGACCGCCGAGATCCAGCGAATCTGTTCCGGGACGAGCGTGCCGGTGCCGCGCACCTGCCGCAGCATTTGGCCGCGCTGCACGGTGTCCATGAAGACCGTATCGCGATCGACCCGCGGCGCCGCCGGCTCGAGGCGCGACACGCCGACGGTGATCATGATGATCACCACGGTGAACCCGGTCCCGTACAGGATGCGCTTGAGTCTCTTGGCCCGTGCGATGTCGGGACGCGCGATGTCGACCATATCGTCAGTCCTTGCTGCTCGCCTGCTCCTGCCCCGCTCTCGGTACGACCCGGACCGTGCGCTCTGGTCTGTTAGACGCACATTCCGGTCTGTTAGACGCACATTCCGGGGCGTGGGTTTGCCGAGCCGCCACCCTACCCGCCAACTATTCCCGCGACAGCGGCTGACAGACGAATCCAGTGCCTGGTTTCTTCTTCGAGCTGCTGGCGGCCCCGCTCTGTCAGGTCGTAGTACTTGGCCTGTCGGTTGTTCTCCGACTTGCCCCAACTGGCCCGGACCCAGTCCTGTTGCTCAAGCCGGTGCAGCGCCGGATACAGCGACCCCTGGTTCACTTGCAGCACATCCTTCGACATTTGCCGGATGCGTTGCGAAATGCCCCATCCGTGTCGCGCGCCGGTCGACAGCGTCTTGAGAATCAGCAGATCCAGGGTGCCCTGCAGCAGATCCGACTTCGGCTTCAACACGTCGTTGCTCCCCTTGACATTCTACAAGAAACAGGGGGCGTGTCAACGCACCCAGCCAGCATCTCTGGAAGGTCAATGGGACCGACCGCCGGTCGATTCCACGCGACCGGCAGGAAGGGACGGCGGAGAGCAGGGAGGGGATACGGAGATGTCGGCGGACCCGATGTCTGCGGCCGGCGCATCCGTACCCGGCTACTTGCCTTGCACTACGCGGTTGCTGAGTACCCCGACGCCATCCACCTCGATTTCGTAGGTATCGCCCGGTTGCATCGCCTGTGTGCTGCCCATCGTGCCGGACCAGATCAGATCGCCCGGTTCGAGCGTGATGTACTTGGAGATGTAGCTCAGCATGTGCGCCATGTTGAAGACCAGGTCGGAGCTGTTGCCGCGCTGCCGCTCCTCGCCGTTGTGGCGGCCGACGATCTCCAGATTGGTGCGGTCGAGCCCCGTCACCAGCACCGGGCCCACGGCGTTGAAGCCCCGAGCGCCCTTGGCCCGCACCCACTGAATGTCGTTCGCCTGCCACACCCGCTCGCTCACGTCGTTACCGGCGGTCACGCCGAAGATGTAGTCGGGCGCGTCCTCGAGCGAGACGTTCTCGGCCCGCTTTCCCACGACCGACACCAACTCTGCCTCGTAGTGCAGGCTGGTCGCGTCGCCTGGCATCACGATCGGGTCTTCCGGTCCGACAATCGAGTTGGACGGCACGATGAACATGCCAGGATATTCGGCCGGTTCGCCGGAAATGTGACTGCGGAAATTGAAGGCGGTCATCAGGACCAGCTTCGGGTCGACCGGCGCTTCCAACTTGACCCCCGACCGCTCGACCGTGCGCCCGGTGCGCGTGCCGTCAAGATACGGTGCATCGCTCAACTGGTGAATCGTCGAGCCTTCCAGCACACCCCAGGAGATGTCCCCGCCGTTCACGGAATACCGGACATACTGGGTCTGGGCGCCGGCGACGCCGGCGAGCAGGGCCGATGTGACGAGTCCGGCCGCGATGATCGAGACAGGTTTCACGAGAAGCCTCCTTGGAAAGTGTCAGGCGCCGCCTGCATCGTAGGCGCGGCGTCTCGGCGCCGTCAACCGCGCCGCCGGTTACCCGCCAAACGGCTCGTACTGCTCCCAACGCGTGGTCTCTTCGCGCCGGGTTGTGCTGAACAGCACGCGGACGTGAAAATAGACATCCGCTTCGATGGGCAGCCAGACATCGCCGGCGACCGGTGCGCGCTCGATGCCGCCCCTGGCGTCCGATATGCTGCCCAGCATGCCCCACCACAGTCGCACCGATTCGATCAACTGGAAGTTGACGCGGGCAATTTCATAGGTCTCCTGGTCGATCCAGATCTCGCCCCGTGACTTGTTCAGCGCGTGGTCGATCCGCCGCCGCACCGGCAGCTTGCCTGCCCGCGGTTCGAACTCCAGGACATAGCTCGGTCGCCCCCGCAGCTCCCGGACGCCCTTCAGCGTGGCCGTGTAGCGTTCGAGCAGCTCGTCGTTGAACTCAACGCCGGACTCGTCTTCTTCTTCGTCCGGGTCCTGGATCCGTTCGAGGAACCCTTCCCGGCGTTCCGCCTCGTCTTCGAGATCGTCGCCGGAGATCGGTTCGCCGTTTCTGGTGATCAGGCTGGCGTAGGGAAGGCCCTCATGCAGATCGATGGCGTAGACACGTGTCTCGTCCGCCGTGACGCCGCCGTCCCCGTTGAAGGTCCGCTCGCGCTGCGTCATCGAGTACCGGAACTTCGCCTGAAGCTCCTGTTCCTCGGCCCAGGCGGTGCGCTCCAGCGCCCGGTCGACGATGGCTCGGATCTCGGTGTCGGGCGCCTCTTGCCCAGAGCCGGGGGCCGCCGCCAGGATTGCGGCGATGGTCACGGGAACAAGAACGAGGCACGCGCGGAAGACGGTAGATTTCATCGCAAGACGTATCGGGTGATCCGCGGCCGGGCTGTGATCAACTTACTCCAAGACCAGCGCACTGCGCCATCGACGGCAGCGGGGCTTTTGCCACGGGCTGCTATCCCCGGGCGGCTACTCCCGCAACGCCGACGGCAGACGGGGTGACGCCAGCAATTCGGCGAAGGCCTCCCAGCGGCGGTCGGCGCGGCCGTTGCTGCGCGCGTCGATGAACGACGCCACCAGGTCCTTTCCGAGGTTGTAGTTGATCACGTAACTTCGATACTGGTCGAAGAACCGGGTCCGTTGTTCGGCGCGCTCGGGGGTCATCAGCGCATAGCGGGTCAGCCAGTCGGCCGCGGACGCCCGGTCGATCTCGCCGTTCAGGTAGCGCCGCGCCGCCTCGTTGCCCGCGTAGTCGAGCTGGCCCACCAGGGCCTGCACGCCGTAGTAGTCGGCCGCGCGCGCGCCATCGATTCCGGCCGCCGGGAACAGCACGTCTCGCTCGAACGCCAGCCGCTCGGCGCCGGGGAACGCCACCTCGATGCCGTAGTTGGCGGTGCCCTCGGCAATCAGCGACTGGGGCGAGAACAGGGCATAGACCGAAAACTCGGGCCATCCGCGGCCGCGCACGAGGTGCTGTTCGAGCAGCACGTTGTAGACATGGTGCCCGGGGTAGCCCTCGTGACAGGCGAGATCGATCGCCCGGTCAATGTAGATGGGCAGGTCGGTGTTGACCTGAATCAGGCTGCGAAAGTCACCCTGATACCAGTTGTAACCGCTCCACGACTTGCCGGTGACGTACTCGACCGTGAAGCGCTCGCCGGCGGGCAGAACGACGTGCTCGAGCGTACGCCGCCGGCACTCGGCGATGGCTGCCTCGAACACGCGCTCGAGCCGCTCGGGCGGGATGACGACACTGTCGCGGAACGCGCGGTAACGCGCAATCAAGGCGCCCTCCCCGGGCAGCATGCGGTCGAGCTCCGCCAGCGTCTCCTGGAAATGCGACTCCGGATGGTGCGGGGCGACGGCGTCATACAGCGCACGCGACTCGTCGTCGAACGCCAGTGTCCCACCCTCCAATATCCGCACCCGCGCGCGCAGCGCGTCGAGTTGGCGTCGCAGGTAGCGCCGCCGCAGGAGGATCAGGTCGTCGTCCGTCCCGTCGATCGACCGCTGGTCCAGCTCGTCGATGAGCTGCCCGGCCGCGGTCCGAATCTGTGCCAGCGGCGCCGCCGCGGCAGCGATCTCCTCCCGCCACGCCGCGGGTCCGTAATACGCGTCGACATAGTCGCCGTCGTGCCGCTCCATGGCCAGCACCAGCTTCACGTATCGTTCGGCGAGATCGTCCATGGTGGCATCGGGCTGGCTGGCCGGCAGCGTCACGATCAGGGCCGCCAGCACCGCCAGCACCGCCAGCACCGCCAGGGCGGCGGACCGGCGCGGCGCTCGGCGACAACGGCTGAAACGGTTCATTCTCGCGCCCCCCGTTCCGAAGCTTACCAGCAGCGCCGCCGCGGGCGGCAGCGTCGTCTGCCGTCGCGCCGCGGGCCGCGCGGTCCTGCATGCTGCAATCGTCGAGGCCGTCGACCGACTCGAGGCGCCCAGCCCGCGTCCGGCCACTTGCTGGAACTCTGCCGGTGTGGCTATGCTTGGAGGTTGTTTCGTGCGGCGTCACGCGCGGCCAGCGCCGCGCACCCGCCACGAGGTGTGCAATACGGGCGCCTGAGACCATTCGAGGTCGCTTCGAACAGGAACAGAACGTGGAACAGGACACCGAGGTCAGGACGGAACAGACGGTCGAGCCACCGCCGCACGCGCCCGCCATGATCGAGGCGCACGGCCTCTGCAAGTACTACGGGCCGTTCGTGGCGGTGCACGAGGCGTCGTTCTCGATTCCGCAGGGGCAGATCGTGGCGTTCCTCGGTCCGAACGGGGCCGGCAAGACGACGCTGATGCGTATGCTGACCGGCTTTCTGGCTGCCAGCGCCGGGCGCGCCGAGATCGCCGGATTCGACGTGCGCGACGAGCGCATCCAGGCCTCCAGGCGCCTGGGGTATCTGCCGGAGAGCGGTCCGCTCTATCCGGACATGACCCCGCTCGAGCTGCTGGAATTCTTCGGCGAAGCGCGTGAGTTGCCGGCGGCCACCCTGAAACGGCGAATCGAGGAGGTCGTGGAGATCTGCGCGCTGGAGCTGGTGCTCGAGAAGCCGATCGGCAAGCTGTCGCGAGGCTACAAGCAGCGGGTCGGCCTGGCGCAGGCGCTGCTGCACGACCCCGACGTGCTGATCATGGACGAGCCGACCGCCGGGCTCGACCCCAACCAGATCAAGCAGTTTCGCGACAACATCCAGCGGCTCGGACGCACCAAGACGATGCTGATCTCGACCCACATCCTGCAGGAAGTCGAGGCGGTGGCCGAACGCGTGCTGCTGATCCACGACGGGCGGCTGCTCTTCGACGGGCCGCGGGTCGAGCTCGAAGAGAACGGGTCGCTCGAGGAGCCGTTCTACCGGTTGACCCGGCGGCCGGCGGGCGACGGGCCGCTGGCGGCGGCCGGCGGAGACGTATCGCCGCCGGCCAACCAGAGCGCCTGACGGAGACGACGAACGACGATGGGCATCAGGATCAACTTCACGATTGTGCGGGCGCTGGCCAAGCGTGATCTGCGGCTGTATTTCAGCAGTCCGTCCGGCTATGTCTTCATCACGCTGTTCATCTTCCTGAGCGCGGCCGCCGCCTTCTGGCAGGACCGGTTCTTCCTCGACAACCTGGCGAATCTCGACCAGCTCAACGGGGTGTTTCCGTTCCTGTTGTTGTTGTTCATTCCGGCCCTGACGATGTCGGTCTGGTCCGAAGAGCAGCGGCTGGGGACGGCCGAGCTGCTGTTCACGCTGCCCGCCACCGATTTGGAGATCGTGCTGGGCAAGTACGCCGCAACCCTCGGTATCTACACTGCCTCGCTGATCCTCTCCCTGAGCCACGTGCTGGTCCTGTTCTTCCTTGGCAGTCCGGACGTCGGATTGATGTTCGGCAACTATGTCGGCTTCTGGCTGGTCGGCGCCGCGCTGATTCCCGTCGGCATGCTCGCATCGCTGTTGACCGCGAACATGACCGTGGCGTTCATTCTCGGCGCGGCATTCTGCGGGACGGTCATCTTCGTCGATACCGTGGCTGCCGCGTTCAGCGCCGATGCCGGCCGGTTCCTGGCGCCGCTCAGCGTGTTCAGCCCGTTCTGGGATTTCTCGAAGGGCGTGCTCACCCTCTCGGGTCTGCTCGCGTTTTGCTCGGTCGCCGGGTTCTTCCTCTACATGAACACCCTGATCGCAAGCCGCCGCCACTGGCCGCGCGAGGCTGACGGCCTGCCGATGTGGTCGCATCACGCCCTCCGCGCGGCGGCGCTGGCCGTGGCGCTGGTCGCCGCCAATACGCTGGTCGCGCGGGCCACCCTGCGACTCGACGTCACGGCCGAGCGGTTGTCCTCGGTCAGCGGCGAGACCCGCCGGCTGCTCGCGGAACTGCCGGACGACCGGCCGGTGTTCATCCAGGCGTTTCTGAGCCCGGTCGTGCCGGAGCCGTTCGTGCAGGCGCGGTCGAACCTCATCGGCATTCTTGAGGAGATCGACGCGTTGGGCGGCGCGAAGGTCGAGGTGCTGATCGAGGACACCGAACCGTTCACCGCCGCCGCGATCAACGCGCGCGAGAAGTTCGGGATTCTGCCGCGCGCGATGCGCGGCGTCGCCGCCGGGCGCGCCGAGATCACCGAGGTGTTTCTGGGTGTCGCCTTCACGGCGGGCGCCGCGCAGCAGGTGATTCCGTTCTTCGACCGGGGTCTCCCGACCGAATACGAGATCATGCGCACCATCCGGGTCGTCGCCGGCTCCGAGCGGAAGCGGGTCGGCGTGGTCGACACGATGGTCAAGGTCTTCGGCGGCCAGAACCTGACCAGCAATCAGCAGATGCCGCGCTGGTCGGTGGTCAGCGAGCTGCAGAAGCAGTACGAGGTCGTCGAGGTCAACGCCGAATTTCCGATTCCGCCCGACATCGATGCGCTGCTGGTCGCCCTGCCGTCGTCGATGCAGACCGACCAGATGGCCAACGTGGCGGAGTACATCCGGCAGGGGCAACCGGCGATGATTCTGGTCGACCCGTTGCCGACGGTGAACCCGCCGCTGGCCCCGACCGAGTGGGTGGGCGACGGCAACCCGTTCACCTATCCACCCGGACAGGCACGGCCCGGACCGCGCGGCAACGTGCGTCAGTGGATCGCTGATCTCGGCGTCGACTGGGAGCCGACGCGGATTCTCTGGGACAGCTACAACCCACACCCCGATCTGTCCTCCATGCCGTCCGAGGTGGTCTTCCTCGGCAGCGGCAACGAGAACCCCGACACGTTCAACCAGGATGCCGACGTGGCGAAGGATCTGCAGGAGCTCGTGTTCCTTTATCCGGGGTTCCTGGGACCGGTGGACGACCCTGACGTCGAGTTCGAGCCGTTGCTGCGGACCGGCGCCGTTTCAGGCCACAGCGGGTACTTCACACTCGTCCAGCAAGGGTTCTTCGGCCCGCAGATCAACCCCAACCCGGTGCGGGAGCAGGACGACGAGACCTTCGTGGTTGCGGCGCGCATCCGGTCGGTCGGGGAGGCCGCAGAGTCCGGCGCGGACGAAACCGCGGCCCCGGAGGACGACGGTGACGAAGCAGAGGAGACCGACGGCGCTGCGGCGCCGGCCGGTGGCGAGGACGACGGTGGGTCGCCGTGGACGACCGACGGACCCCTCAATCTGGTGGTGGTCGCCGATCTCGACTTCATCAGCGAGCAGTTCTTCCAGATTCGCGAGACGGCGCCGGGCAACCTGAACTTCGACAACGTGACCTTCTTTCTCAACGCCATGGACGCGCTGCTCGAAGACGACTCGTTCATCGCGCTGCGCAGCCGGCGCGCGCGGCACCGCACCCTGGAACGCGTCGAGGCGCAAACGGCCGAGTTCGTCGAGCAGCGCACCGTCGACGAGCAGCAGGCGGAGGAAGAGGCGGACCAGGCGCTGACCGAGGCGCAGAACCGGCTTAACGAGCGGGTGGCCGAGGTGCAGAACCGCACCGACATCGACGCCCAGGCGAAGCAGATCATGGCGCGCAACCTCGAAGAGGTCGAGAACCGCCGCCTGCAGGTGTTGTCCGCGAACATCCAGACCGAAAAGGAAATCCAGGTCCGCGCGAGCCTCGAACGGATGGAGACGCAGATCAGGCGCATTCAGAGCACCATCAAGACATTCGCCATTCTGTTGCCGCCGGTGCCCGTGTTCGCGCTGGGGGTGATGATGCTGGTACGCCGCCAACGCCGCGAGCGCGAGGGCGCCGCCGCGGCCAGGCGATTGAAGGAGTAGCCGGATCGCACCCGTTGCCTCGGCGGCGCCGCGAACGAGCGCCGTCGGGACCGCGGCAAGAGATGAGCAGGAACGACCATGAGCGAGCTCAGGAAGACTTCCATGTTCGGTGGCGCGGCTGTCGTGCTGGTCGCGCTGGCACTGCTGATCACGCCCCGGCGGGCGGCGCCGGATACGTTCTTCGACGTGGGCGAGACTTTTTTCGCGGACTTTACCGACCCGGAAACGGCGACCACGCTCGAGGTGGTCCAGTTCGACGATGAGACCGCGGCGGCCGCGACCTTTCGTGTGACCAACCGGAACGGTTTGTGGACCATTCCGTCGCATCATGACTACCCCGCCGACGGCGCGGAGCGCCTGGCGAACACCGCGGCCGGGGTCATCGCGATCACCAAGGACGACTTCCGCTCGGACAACGTGACCGACCACGAATCGTTCGGCGTCATCGACCCGCTCGACGAGAGCGTCAGCACCCTGCGGGGGCGGGGGCGCCGGGTGACGTTCAAGGGCGCGAGCGAGCAGGTGCTGGCCGACCTGATCATCGGCGACCCGGTCGAAGGGCGGCCCGGGTATCGGTTCGTACGGGTGCCGGACCAGAACCGGGTCTATGCCGCGCAGACCGACATCGGTCTCTCGACGCAGTTCAACGACTGGATCGAGACCAATCTGCTGGGTGTCGAGCGGGCCGACGTCCAGCGCGTCGTGCTCAACGACTATCAGGTCGACGAGCGGACCGGGATGGTGCGCCGCAGTGGCGAGTTCACGGTCGACTGGGTCGAGCAGGATGTCTGGAGCGGCAATGACGTCCCGGCCGGCAAGGAGGTCGACTACGTGCAGATGAACCTCCTGGTCGGCGGGCTCATGGGGCTCGAGATCGTCGGCGTGCGGCCGAAGCCGGAGGGGCTGTCAGGCAACCTGCGGCAGGCGTTCGAGGCCCGCACGATCACCAACGCCGATATCGAGACGATGCAGTCGAGGGGGTTCTACGCGACCGTGCAGGGGGACATGCTGTCGAACGAAGGCGAGCTGCTGGTGCGCACCGACCTGGGGGTGCTCTACACCCTGCGTTTCGGTGAGATCCTGTTCGGGAGCGGCAACGCGGTCGCGATTGGCGAGGAGGAGCCCGCCGGCGGCGCGGAGGCCGGCGACGAGCCCGGCGCCGGTGAGAACCGCTACGTGCTGATAACCGCCGAGTTCGACACCGAGACGCTGCCCGAACCGCCGGCGCCGTCGAACCGCGACTTCGAGAACAAGGCCGAGGCCCAGTGGACCGCTGGCGACCGCGCCAACAAGGACGCGGCGGATCTCCACAACAGGTGGGAGCGCCGCACCGCAGACGGCCGGGAGCGCGCCGAAGAGCTGTCGACCCGTTTCGCCAACTGGTATTACGTCGTGTCGGCCGGCAGCTACAATCGGGTGCACAAGACCCGCGATGAGCTGCTGAAGGACATCGAGGACGACGAGCCCGCCGAGCAGCTATAAGACGAGTCCGCCGAGCCATGACAGATGGGCAAGACACTGCTCCAGAAGGTCTGGGACCTGCACACCGTGCGGGCGTTGCCGACCGGCCAGACGCAGCTCTTCATCGGGTTGCATCTGATTCACGAGGTGACGACACCGCAGGCGTTCGACATGCTGCGGACGCGCGGCATCGGCGTGGCGTTTCCGGACCGCACCTTCGCGACGACCGACCACATCATTCCGACCCTCGGCCACGCCCGGCCGTTTCAGGACCCGCTGGCCGAGGCGATGCTGTGCGCGCTCGAACGGAACTGCGCCGAGTACGACATCCCGTTCTGGAACCTGGACAGCGACCGGCAGGGAATCGTCCACGTCATCGGGCCGGAGCTCGGATTGACCCAGCCGGGCATGACGATCGCCTGCGGTGACAGCCACACCTCGACGCACGGGGCGCTCGGCGCGGTCGCGTTTGGCATCGGCACGTCGCAGGTGCGTGACGTGCTGGCGTCGCAGTCGCTGGCGTTCGACCCGTTCAAGGTGCGGCGTATCGCCGTCGACGGCGCGTTGGCCGCGGGAGTGTTCGCCAAGGACGTCGTGCTCGAGATCATCCACCGCCTCGGTGTGCAGGGCGGGGTGGGTCACGCCTACGAGTACGGCGGGACCGCGGTCGACCGCATGAGCATCGACGAGCGCTTGACCATCTGCAACATGTCGATCGAGGGCGGCGCCCGTGTCGGCTACGTCAACCCGGACCAGACCACCTTCGACTATCTGCGCGGCCGTCCGTTCGCGCCGGCGGGGGAGGCCTTCGATCGTGCGGTGCCGTGGTGGCGGTCGATCGCGTCGGATGCGGACGCAAACTACGACGACGTGGTCGAGATCGCGGCGGCCGACATCGAGCCGCGTGTCACCTGGGGCATCAACCCCGGACAGTCCGTGGGGATCAGTGAACGGATACCGTCGGCTGGCGGTGCAGGGTCGCCCGGCGCCGTCGCCGAGGCGCTCGAGTTCATGGGACTGACCGGGGGCGCACCGATCAAGGGCACCCGGGTCGATGTCGCGTTTGTCGGGTCCTGCACGAACTCGCGGTTGTCCGATCTGCGCGAAGCGGCGCGCATCGCCAGGGGGCAGCGTGTGGCCACCCACGTGAAGGCGCTGGTGGTGCCGGGGTCGCAGACGGTGCAGCGGGCGGCCGAGCGCGAGGGTCTCGACCAGGTGTTCCGCGATGCCGGGTTTGAATGGCGCGGCGCCGGATGCTCGATGTGCCTGGCGATGAACCCCGATCGGCTCAACGGCCGCGAGGTGTGCGCCTCGTCGTCGAACCGCAACTTCAAGGGCCGCCAGGGCAGTCCGACCGGCCGCACGCTGCTGATGAGCCCGGCCATGGTGGCCGCCGCCGCGCTCGCCGGCGAAGTCACCGATGTCCGCGATGTCCTGACCGAGTCCTGACGACCGCGGCCCGCACCCTGCCGCCGGAGAGAGTACCGCTCATGCCCGTGCGTATCGACTGTATCGAAGGCCCCGGCCTGCCGCTGCGCGGCGACAACATCGACACCGACCGCATCATCCCGGCGCGGTTCCTGAAGGCGATCACGTTCGACGGCCTCGGAGACCACGTGTTCGAGGACGACCGGGCCGCGCTGCCGGGCCACCCGTTCTCGAACCCCGCCTACCGGCAGGCGCGCATCCTGCTGGCCAACGACAACTTCGGGTCCGGGTCGTCGCGCGAGCATGCGCCACAGGCGCTGAAGCGGTGGGGCATCGAGGCCTGCGTCGGCGAATCGTTTTCCGAGATCTTCCGGGGCAACTCGCTCGCCATCGGATTGCCCTGCGTCAGCGCCTCGCACGACGACGTCGAGCGGTTGATGCATATGGTCGAGGATGCCCCGTCCACGCGGTTCACGCTGTCGTTGTCAGACCGCACGCTGCGTGTGGACGACGCGCCGGTCGCCGTCGCGATCGACGCCCCGGTCCGCGACGCCTTCCTCACCGGCACCTGGGACGCCACCGGCATGCTGCTCGACGATTTCGACCTCGTCAGAGGCGTCGCCTCGAGAGTGCCCTACATCCGCGGCTTCTAACAGCGCGTGGCACCCCGTAGGGGCAACCCTTTTGGTTGCCCTGTTCCCGGCTGGGTTACCCCTCGGCCGCGTGCGCCCGGGCCGCGTCCAGAAACGCGCCGGCCGCGGGCGACGACTCGCCCGTTCGGCGATAGACGAGGCGCAGGTCGCGCGGCATCCGCAACTGGGGCACCCGTACCGCGGCGAGCTGCTTGCGGGCAATCTCCGACAGCGCGCAGCGGCGCGGCAGCAGGGCGACCCCCAGCCCCATTTCGACCGCCCGCTTGATCCCGTCGAGACTCGCCAGCGACAGTTGGATGTTGATAGGCGCATGCTTTTCCTCGAACAGGCGCAGCACCCGTTCCCGTCTGGGCGAGTGGTCGTTGTGCGCAATGACCGTTTGCCGGCCGAACTCCTCCATCGTGATCTGCCGCCGGCGGGCCAGCGGATGTTTCGGATGGGCCAGCATCACCAGTTCGTCGATACCCAGGGCCACTGACAGCAGTCCGCGTTCGGCGGGCTCGAACGTGACGAACCCGAAGTCGAGGCTGCGATTCAGTACCTCGCTTGGAATCTGGCGCGAGTGCACACGCCGCATCTCGATCTGGGCGGCCGGATGCGCGTCGCGAAAGCGGACGACGATCGGCAGCAGAACATGCACCGCCGCCTCGTTCACGCCGATAACCACCCGCCCTCGCCGGATTTCCTGCAGCTCCCGCACCGCCTCTTCGGCCTCATCCTTCAATCGTGTCAATCGCTCGGCGTAGTCGAGCAGGATGGTGCCCGCCTCGGTCAACTGCCCGGACTTGGACGAGCGGTCGAACAACCGCTCGCCGAGCTCGAGCTCGAGCCGTCTGATTGCCTGGCTGACGGCCGGCTGTGTGCGGTGCAGGCGGGCAGCGGCGCGCGAGAAGCTGCGCTCGGCGGCCACCATTTGAAAGACGTGCAGCTCGTTCAGTTCCATGGCGGCGCCTATATAACAACGGGTTATCAAATAGTAATAATTATAACCTTGACATTATATGCCAGCGGGCGTGAAGTGGATGAACGCGCGTCACGACGCGCCGCTGCATGCTGACAGGAGAGACACCGTGACGGACGACAAGCTGATCATCTTCGACACCACCTTGCGGGACGGCGAGCAGGCCCCCGGCTTTTCCATGAACACGCGCGAGAAGCTGATACTGGCGCGTCAGTTGACGACTCTGGGAGTGGACGTGATGGAAGCCGGCTTCCCGATCGCGTCGAGGGACGATGCCGAGGCGGTGCGGCTGATTGCATCCGAGATTTCCGGTCCGGTGATCGCCGCCCTCGCCCGCTGCAACCGCGCCGACATCGAATGCGCCGCCGAATCGGTGAGGCCGGCCGAACGCGCCAGGCTTCATACGTTTATCGCCACCTCGGATCTGCATCTCGAACGCAAGCTCCGCATCTCACGTGACGAGTGTCTGCAGGCGGTCGTCGACAACGTGTCCCTGGCCTGCAGCTACACCGACGACGTCGAGTTCTCGGCAGAGGATGCGACCCGCACCGACCTCGACTTCCTGTGCAGGATCGTCGAGACGGCAATTGCCCGCGGCGCCACGACCATCAATCTGCCGGACACCGTCGGCTACTGCACGCCGGACGAAATCGAGCAGTTCTTCACGACCATCATCGAGCGGGTGCCCAATTCGGACAAGGCGGTCTTCAGTACCCATTGCCACGACGACCTGGGCCTCGCGGTGGCGAACTCGCTGGCCGCGGTGCGGGGCGGGTGCCGTCAGGTCGAATGTACGATCAACGGGGTCGGCGAGCGCGCCGGCAACGCGTCGCTGGAGGAGATCGTCATGGTCACGCGAGTACGGGGTGACCGCGTGCCGTACACCACGAACATCGAGACCACCGCGCTGTTTCCCACCAGTCAGTTGCTGTCCGAGCTGACCCACGAGCCGGTGCAGTCGAACAAGGCGATCGTCGGCCGCAACGCATTTGCGCACGAAGCGGGCATCCATCAGGATGGGGTCATCAAGGACCGTCGCACCTACGAGATCATGCGCCCGGCCGACGTCGGCGTCGCCCGCTCGACCCTGGTGCTGGGCAAGCACTCGGGCCGGCACGCGGTGAAAAAGCGGTGCGAGCAGCTTGGCGTCGAACTGAGCCGCCTCGAGCTCGATCGCGTGTATCGTGCGATGATCGATCTCGCCGACCGGCAGAAGCAGGTCGAGGACAGCGATCTCTCGGCGATCATCGCCGACATCCGGACGCAGCGCTCGGCCGGCGCGGCGTAGGAGCCGGAAGCCACGGCTCCGCTGTCTGCGAACGGCGCTGCATCGCAGGACGCTCTTCCATGCAATCAACCATCGTTCTGTTACCCGGTGACGGTATTGGTCCGGAAGTCACGCGTGCGGCCGCGCAGGTGCTGCGCGCCGTCGCCGACCGGTTCGGACATACCTTCACGATGCCGTCGCATCCCATCGGCGGCGCCGCGCTCAGAACCGGCCAGCCGCCGTTGCCGGACGCCACGCGTGAGGCGTGTCTCGCCGCCGACGCGGTGTTTCTCGGGGCAGTCGGCGATCCGGCGTTCGACGCGGGGTCGAGCGACGGACGTCCGGAGACGGCGCTGCTGCAACTGCGCCAGACGCTCGGTCTGTTCGCGAACCTGCGTCCGGCCCGGGTCTGGCCGGGGCTCGAGGATGGCGGCGCCTTCAAACCGGAATATGTGACCGGCGCCGATCTGCTCATCGTGCGCGAGTTGACCGGGGGCATCTACTACGGCGAACCCCGCGGCATGGCCGACGACGGCCAGTCGGCGTTCAACACGATGCGCTACTCGCGGGCGGAGATTGAGCGCATCGCCGAGGTCGCGTTCACGAGCGCGGCCGGCCGCCGCGGTCTGGTCACCTCCGTCGACAAGGCGAACGTGCTCGAGACCTCCAGACTCTGGCGCGAGGTCGTGACCGAGGTCGGCGGACGCTACCCGGACGTGCAGCTCCAGCATCAGTACGTCGACTCGTGCGCGCTGCTGCTGGTGACGAACCCGTTGCAGTTCGATGTCGTGCTGTCCGGCAATCTGTTCGGAGACATCCTCTCCGATGAAGCCGGTGCGGTCGTGGGGTCGCTCGGCCTCCTGCCGTCGGCGAGCATCGGTCGCAGCGGAGGCCTGTTCGAGCCGGTGCACGGCTCGGCGCCGACCCTGGCAGGGAAGGACGTCGCCAATCCGATCGGCGCGATCGCGTCGGCGGCGATGCTGCTGCGGCATGCCCTCGACGCCGGTCCGGAGGCAGAGGCGGTCGAGCGGGCGGTCGGCGGTGCGCTGGGCGCCGGGTACCGGACCGCGGATCTGGTTCCGCGGGACAGCTCGGCGGCGGTCGGCGGTTCGACCATGGCGCGGGAAATCTGCGACCGGATCCGCGCCGCGGCGTAAACATCGGACCGCTGACCGCCGTCTACAGACGTGCATATCTGTCGGCGCTGTCCGGCTCCACCCAGCCTCGCCGCTGACGGCGCGGGTTGTCGTTCATTCGTTGATTTCGGAGCAAGAGTTCATGTACATCCGCTGGCTCGCCGTCCTGTGCATCGCGGTTACGATGCTGGCATCCTGGCCCATGGCCGCCCTGGCCGGTCCGGCGCCGGCGTCCACCCTGGCGTCCGCCCCGCGCATGCAGTCGGCTCCACCGGGGACGGCTCGCACGGCGGGTGCGGCTGAGGCGCCGGCGGGAACCGTCGCGGTCATCCCCTTCACGAACATTTCGGGCAACGAGGCCGACGAATGGATCGGCGCTGGCATCGCCGAGACGGTCATGGCCGATCTCGAATCGCAGGCGGCGTTCACCGTCATCGTTCCGGCGCGGGTCCCGGCGTCGGGCGATCGTGGAACGGAACTCGACGAAACCGCGGTGCTGGCGCTGGGGCGGGAACTTGGCGCGCAATGGGTGGTCACCGGCGGCTACCAGCGTCTGGGCGACCAGCTCCGTATCACCGCGCGTATCGCCGATACGGCCACCGGCGTCGTAGCGCGGACGCTGATGGCGGACGGCGTGCTCGACGAGATCTTCGCCCTGCAGGACCGCATCGCCAGGGAGTTGACGACGGAGGCGGCGACCACTGTTGCGGCGGTCAGCGCGCCGCGGATGCCGGCTTCGTCTCGTCGGCCGGCCGGCGGCCGCGGTGCCGGGACGGCGCCGGCCGACGCCCCGCCCGCATCCGAGGCTGACGCTGGCGTCAGCGCGTCTGGCGCGGTGTCGGGGGGGCTCGTGCTGCCGGGTGGTGATCGGACGGAACGCCAGGGCGGTCAGCGCGCCGCGCGCGGGAACGGCGGCCCCGGCAGGGTTGGAACGTCGCCGGCTGCCGCGGCGCCCGGCACCGCGCCGGCCGCCGCGGTGCCCGTCGGCATTCTGGCCGGCCGTCCCAGCGTGAGCGCTGCACGCGCCGACGAGGAGCCGAGCATCGACGGCCAGCTCGACGACGCCATCTGGCAGCGCGCGACCCGCATCACCGAGTTCATCCAGATGAGTCCGATCGAAGGCGCGCCGCCCAGTGAGGACACGGAGGTCTATATCGCGTACGACGACGACAACCTGTACATCGGTCTGTACGCGCACTACAGCGACCCCGGTACGGTGAGGGCCAATCGCGTCGACCGCGACCGCGCCGGCTTCGGCGACGACACCATCTCGATCTACTTCGACCCCTTTCTCGACCAGCAGCGCGCCTATGTCTTTACATTGAATGGGTACGGCGTGCAGGGAGATTCGCTGCTGAACGCTCGCGGCGGCGGTGGCGGCCGCGGCGGTGGCCGCGGCGGCCGTAGCGGCGGCGGCGGGTTCTCCGGCGGGCGCGGCGGGTTCGGCGGCGTGCCCCGCGGCGACTCGTCCTGGGACGTGCTCTTCGAGTCGGGCGGCACGCTGGTCGCCGACGGCTGGACCGCCGAGATGGCGATCCCGTTCAAGAGCCTGCGCTATCCGGCCGTGGGTGATCAGGCCCATCGGTGGGGGTTCCAGATCGCCCGGCAGATCCGCGAAAAGGACGAAACGGTCGTCTGGTCGCCGATCTCGCGCGACATCTCCGGGTTCCTGCCGCAGATGGGTCTGCTCGAAGGGCTGAGCGGGTTGTCGACCAGCCGGAACCTGGAGATCCTGCCGACCGTCACCGCGGTGCAGGTCGGCAATCTCGACACCACAAACGGAAAATTTCCCACCGAATCGGTGCCGGAGGGCGGCGTCAATCTCAAGTACGGCCTGACCTCCAATCTCACGCTCGACGCCACCTACAATCCCGACTTCTCGCAGATCGAGTCCGACCGGCCGCAGATAGAGGTGAACCAGCGGTTCCCGCTGTTCTACTCCGAGCAGCGCCCGTTCTTCCTGGAGGGGCAGGAGATATTCAGTCTGCCGGGCCCGGTGAACTTCGTGCATACCCGGACCATCGTCGATCCGCGTTACGGCGGCAAGATCTCGGGCAAGGTCGGCAAGACGACCGTCGGTCTGCTGGTGGCCAACGACGAGGCGCCCGGGAATCTCGACGACGAGGACGATGATCTATTCGGCAAGACCGCCAACGTGCTGATCGGCCGGGTGCGCTACGACCTGTACTCGGAGTCGCACATCGGCGCCATCGTCACCGATCGCGAGTTCCTGGACAGCTACAGCCGGCTTGGCGGTCTCGACGGCAATTTCCGTCTCAGCGACACCGCGTCCATCGGGTTCCGCGCCATTACGACCAGCAATCGCGACGAGTTTCTCCCGGCCCTCGAGCAGGACACGTCCGGCAACATGTTCGACGTCGGTCTGAGAAGTCAGGGCCGAAACCTGAGCTATTTCGTCGCCGGCTACACCATCGACCCCGAGTTCGACACCAAGGTCGGGTTCGTCCGCCGGCGCGACCTCAAGGCGCTTACGAGCCAGGTCGGCTACAACTGGTGGCCCGAGAGCTGGCTCATCAACTGGGGCCCGCAGGCCGGCTACGGCCGGAACTACGACTTCAACGACGTCCTCGTGGACGAGACGCGGCAGATCGGCGTGCTCTTCTCGTTCGCGAAGAACATCCGGTTCGGCACCAGCGTGAATCGGGACATGGAACGGTTCGGCGGGATCAACTTCGAGAAGACCAGCTACATGACCAACCTCTTCATCAGCACGTTCGAGGCCGCGTCGATCGGCGGGTTCTACCGCTTCGGCGACGAGGTGCGCTATCTCTACGACCGCCCGTCGTTCCTCGGCACAGGCTCGAACGGCAGCATCTTCATGACCCTGCGTCCGTCCAGCCGGTTGCAGACGCAGATCAACATCAGCACCAGCCGCCTGATCGACCCTGACGAGAACGAATTGTTCAACGTCAAGATCTTCCGGGCGCTGACCACCCTCCAGTTCACCGACCGGCTCCTGTTGCGCAACATCGTGGAATACAACACGTTCAGTCGCACGGTGGGTGCGAACGTGCTGTTCACGTATCGGGTCAACTCGGGCACGGTCTTCTTCATCGGGTACGACGACAACTACCAGCAGGGCGATCTCATTCTCGACAGCGAACGCAACCTTGCCTATGTTGGCAATCGAGAGTTGTTGACCACGGACCTGCTGCGCACCAATCGCGCCTTCTTCACCAAGATCTCGTATCTGTTCCGGTACTGAGGCGGCCGCCTGTATGCAGGGTTCGGCGTTCGGGCGTATCATAGGCAGGTTGTACGGCCGTGTACTTCCTGGGTGGCAATCGACAACGGGCGCCGACTGCTGCAGGTTCCGAGTCCGATCACCGCTGAACTTGCGGCCGCAGGGTTCTGCAGCAAACGCCGTTCGGCAAGTCCCGGACCGGCGTCTGACTCCCCGGCGGCGGCGTCATCTTCGCATGTCCATGTTCTGCCGTGTCGCGGTTTCGCTCTTCGTGGTGTTGCTGGCCGCCGTGCCGGCTGGAGCCGCCGCGGGCGTGCAGTCGGCGCCAACCGGGCAGACCTCCGAAGGCGCGACCAACGGCACCGGCGCGCTGTCCGATGGGACGTTTTCCGTCGTCCCGTTCACGAACATCTCTGGCGACGCTGCGGACGACTGGATAGGGGACGGTATCGCGGAAACCGTGGCGGCGGATCTGACCGTCACCGCCAGTGGGCAGGTCGTCAGCCGGGAGCAGATCATCGCGGTGCTGCCAGGCACCGACGGCATGCCGATCGACGCGGCAGGAGCGACGCGGCTGGGGCGCGAGTTGCGAGTCCGGTGGGTGGTGAGCGGCGGCTACCAACGGGTGGGGCAACGACTGCGAATCACGTCGCGGCTGGTCGATGCCCGCACCGGCGAGATCGCCGGTACGTTGACGACGGACGGCGCCGTCGACGCGATATTCGATCTGCAGGATCAGATCGTCAGCGGACTGATCGACCAGGTGGCGTCCGCCGCCCGGTCGCCGGAGCGGCCAGCGCTCGAGCGTGCGGGTAACCCGAGTTCCGCATCGCCCGCGGCGGCGGCCACCCGGGCGCCGGAGCGGCCTGCGGGTAACCCGAGTTCCGCATCGCCCGCGGCGGCGGCCGCCAGGGCGCCGGAGCGGCCTGCGGGTAACCCGAGTTCCGCATCACCCGCGGCGGCGGCCGGCTCCAGTGACGTGACGGACCTGCGCGGCGCGGGCGCCGGCCTGGGTCTCGGGCGCCCGGCTCGGCCCGCGCGGCCGGCCGAGACCGCCGTGACCGGCAGCATCGTGTTGCCCGCGGAGGCCCCTGCCGGGAGCGCCGTTCGGGCGCCGGAGCGGCCCGTGCCTGCGCGTGCGGGTAACCCGAACTCTGCATCTCCCGCGGCGGCGGCGGCAGCCGGCGCGCTCGCGGGCCGGCCCTTCGTCACCGCCGACTTCGCAACCGAACCGCCGACGGTCGACGGCGCCCTCGACGACGCCCTCTGGCGTACCGCGACACGGATCACCCAGTTTGTGCAGGTCGCCCCGGTCGAGGGCGCGCCGGCGTCGGAAGACACCGAGGTCTTCGTGGCGTTCGACAGCACGCATCTCTATGTCGGGATGTATGCCCACTACTCGAATCCCGGCATGATCCGGGCCAATCGGGTCGATCGGGACCGCGCCGGCTATGGCGACGACACGATCTCGGTCTACTTCGACACGTTCCTCGACCAGCAACGCGCGTTCGTCTTCACGTTGAACGGCTATGGCGTGCAGGGCGACTCGCTCATGGGCGGCAGCGGCGGCGGGCGGGGCGGCGGCGGCTACCGGGGCGGCGGCGGCGGCGTGCCGCGGGGCGACCGGTCCTGGGACGTCCTCTTCGAATCGGCGGGCACGCTGGTCGACGACGGCTGGACCGCCGAGTTGGCGATTCCGTTCAAGAGCCTGCGCTACCCGAGCAACGAGGCGCACCGCTGGGGCTTCCAGATCGCCCGCTCGATCAGGGACAAGGACGAGACGGTGGTCTGGGCGCCGGTCTCGCGCGATGTCTCCGGGTTCCTGCCGCAGATGGGGCTGCTCGACGGGCTCCGCAACCTGTCGACGAGTCGCAACTTCGAGATTCTGCCGACGGTGACCGCCATACAGGCGGGGTCCCTCAACAGGTCGATCGGCGACATGCGGGGCGCCTTCGAGGATGAGCGCGTGCCGGAGGGCGGCGTCAATTTCAAATACGGCGTGACGTCGAACCTCACGCTGGACTTCACCTACAACCCCGATTTCTCGCAGATCGAGTCCGACCGGCCGCAAATCGAGGTGAACCAGCGATTCCCGCTGTTCTTCTCCGAGCTCAGACCGTTCTTTCTGGAGGGCCAGGAGGTCTTCTCCATTCGCGGGCCGGCCACGCTCATTCATACCCGCACGATCGTCGACCCGCGCTACGGCGCCAAGCTGACCGGCAAGGTCGGGAAGGCGACCATGGGATTCCTGGTCGCCAACGACGAAGGGCCCGGCAAGGTCGACGCGAAGACGGATCCCGAGGCATACCAACGCACCGCGAGCACCGTCATCGGCCGTGCCCGGTACGATCTGTACTCGGAGTCGCATATCGGGGCGATCTTCACCGACCGGGAGTTCCTCGACACGTACAGCCGGCTCGGCGGGGTCGATGGCCGCTTCCGTATTTCGCCGACGATATCCGCCGACTTCATGGCCATCCAGAGCACGAATCGGGACCGCAACGGCAGAGAGCGCGACGGACCGATGTTCGACGTCGGGCTGCGCAAGAGCGGGCGGAACCTCAGCTACAGCGCATCGTACTATTCGCTCGACCCCGACTTCGTGACCGACGTCGGCTTCGTCCGGCGCACGGACATCCGGCGGATGAGCACCAACGCCGGCTATCGGTTCTGGCCCGAGAGCTGGATTATCAGTTGGGGCCCCCAGTTCAACTACAGCCGCAACTGGAACTTCGACGATGTGCTCGAGGATGAGGAGTTCCGCGCGCGGCTGGATGCCAGCTTCGCCAGGAACATCCGCCTCAGCGGCGACGTGCGCCGCGAGATGGAACGCTACCGCGGCGTCGACTTCTTCAAGACCCGCTATGGATTCAATGTCAACGTGAGCACCAGCCGGCTCGCGTCGGTCGGGGGCAGCTACCGCTGGGGCGACGAGGTGCGATACAGCGGCACGCCGTTCGTGGGCAAAGGGTCCTCCGGCAGCCTGTTCCTGTCGCTGCGTCCGCTCAGCCGCCTGCAGTCGCAGGTCAACGTCAGCACCAGCCGTCTGATCCGTCCCGACGACACTGAATTGTTCAACGTCAAGATCTACCGGGCGCTGACCACGTTCCAGTTCACCGACCGGCTGCTGCTACGGAACATCCTCGAGCACAACACGTTCAACGAGACCCTCGGGGTGAACCTGTTGCTGACCTATCGCGTGAATTCCGGGACCGTGTTCTACATCGGATACGACGACCGCTACAGGCAGGGCAGCCTGTTGTTCGACGACGACGACGAGCCGCTGTTCTACACGACCGACCTCGAGCGGACGAACCGGGCGTTCTTCACGAAGATTTCCTATCTGTTCAGATACTGACTCGCAGGAGGTTCCCCGTGCTCCGACCTGTTTTCACTGTCGCCATCGGTTTGGCGGTCTTTGCCAACGGTGTGGCGGCGGCGCAGGAAATCCCGCTCGACAAGCTCACCCTGCCCGCGGGGTTCTCGATCGAGGTCTACGCGCCCGACGTCCCGAACGCGCGCTCGATGGCGAGGTCCCCGGCCGGGACGCTGTTCGTCGGCACCCGCCGGGCCGGCGACGTGTACGCCGTGCTCGACCGCGACCAGGACCAGCGGGCGGACGAGGTGATCACGATCGCCACCGGTCTCAACATGCCCAATGGCGTGGCGTTTCGGGACGGGGCGCTGTATGTCGCCGAGGTCAATCGGATTCTGCGCTACGACGGCATCGAAGACCGCCTGCAGAACCCCCCCGAGCCGGTGGTGGTGGATGAGGCGTTCCCCACCGAGCGCTCGCATGGCTGGAAGTTCATCCGTTTCGGACCGGACGGCAAGCTGTATGTGCCGGTCGGGGCGCCGTGCAACATCTGTGACCGCACCGGCGAGGACATCCGCTTTGGGACCGTCACACGGATGAACCCTGACGGCAGCGGGCAGGAAGTGTTCTCCCACGGGGTGCGCAATTCGGTCGGATTCGACTGGCATCCGGGCACCCGTGATCTGTGGTTCACGAGCAACGGCCGCGACCGCCTCGGGGACGAGTCACCGGGCGACACCTTGAACCATGCACCGGAGCTCGGGATGCACTTCGGATTCCCGTTCTGCCACCAGGGCGACACGCCCGACCCCGAATTCGGCGAACGGCGGGGATGCGGCGAATTCTCACCGCCGGCGCAGGCGCTCGGGCCGCACGTGGCGTCGCTGGGTATGCGGTTCTACACCGGTGCGATGTTCCCCGAGCCGTATCGGAACCAGATCTTCATCGCCGAACACGGGTCCTGGAACCGCACGCCCGAGGCGGGCCACACCGGCTATCGGATCACCGTCGCCACGCTGGAGGGCAACCGCGTGACCGACTACGCGGTGTTCGCCGAGGGCTGGCTCGACCCCGACAATTCCGCCTGGGGCCGCCCGGTTGACGTCGAAGTGATGCCCGACGGCGCGCTGCTGGTGACCGACGACTCCGCCGGTGCAATCTACCGGATTACCTACGGGGGCTGACCGCCCGGGCTGCTGAGCGCGCACCGATGTTCAGATACCGGCTGGCCGGCGCCGTGACCGGTCTGGCGTTGCTGTCCGTGCCGGTCGTCGCACAGGGTCAGATCACGCCCGAGCTCGTGCGTGCCCGGACCGAGCGCGAGTGGACCCTCAAGGCGGAGAAGATGCGGCGGCACCTGCTGCCGCTGATGCGCGAGCACGAGATTGACCTCTGGATCATCCTGAGCCGCGAGAATACGCCGGACCCGCTCGTCGAGCTCTTCGGTGGCTACGGCGTCACCGGATGGTACGGCCATCGCAACGCCTACCTGTTTCACGACAGCGGGTCGGGTCTCGAGACGACCGCCATCGGGACGCACCTCAGCGGTCACCAGCGGCGGTTCTACGACACCCTCACGCCGTATGGCGAAGAGGGGCTCGCGCCGCACCTCCACGAGTACGTGTCGGCCCGGAATCCGCGACAAATCGCCATCAACCAGTCGCGCACCATCAGCATGGCCGACGGCTTGACCGCCGAACTCAAGGACTATCTGCTGGATGCACTCGGGGCGCCGTTCGCCGACCGGCTTGTCTCGTCCGAGCCGCTGGTCGTCGACTACGCCTCGACCCATACGCCGGCCGAAGACGCCGTCCAGCGCGAGGCGAGCACCGCCACCTACGACATCCTGCGCCGCGCGTTGTCGAACGAGGTGATCACGCCGGGGCGAACCTCCCTGATGGACGTGCAGTACTGGATCTCCGCCGAGTGGAAGCGGCAGGGCTTCGAGTTCAACTTCCCGGCCTCGCTCGACCTGCAGCGGGCCGGCGGCGTCACGCTGGACGATGCGGACGACCCGGTCATCGAGCGCGGCGACCTGCTGCACGTCGACTTCGGCGTGCGGACATCCGGCATCGTGGCCGACCAGCAGAAGATGGCCTACGTGCTGCGCGACGGCGAAACGGCGCCCCCGGCCGGGCTGGCCGCGGCGTTCGCGTTGTCCGCACGCGCGGCCGCCCTCATCCTCGACGACATGCAGGTGGGCCGCACGGGCGCGGTCATCAAGGCCGCGGCGGAAGCCCGCGCCGCGAGCGAGGAGATCGACCTGCTGGTGTACTCGCACGTGCAGGGCTACTGGGTGCACGACGCCGGCATGTGGGCGATTCACGACTGGCCCGAACGCTACGGCGACCACCCCCGCATCACGTTGAAGGACGGCGACTGGGTCTCACTCGAGTTCGCCGTGACGGCCCCGGTGCCGGAGTGGGATGGTCAGGCCGTGACCATCATGCGCGAGGAAGACACGCTGATCCGCGCGGACCGGCCGCCCGAGTACCTGTCCGGCCCCCAGATCGCGCTCTGGATCGTCGAGTAGGCGGTTGCGTTATCATGTATGGCCCGGGTCCGCGCCAGCGGCCCGTGGCAGCGTTCCTCCAGGTGAGGTGGCCGAGAGGCTGAAGGCGGCGGTTTGCTAAACCGTTGAGGGGGCATTAACCTCCTCCCAGGGTTCGAATCCCTGCCTCACCGCCAATCTTACGCACACAAACACTTGCAAATAAGGGCTTTACCGGATCGGCATCCGCCTTCATCCCACGGGCTGTCCCGCGCTTGGGCGGCGCTCGACGTTCGTACGAGGCGAGGGTGCTAAGCCCTGCGAGAGGGCAAAGACGCTGGGCAGTCGTCCCAAAATGTCCCGGCTTACCGCGGCAACGCACGACGCGGCCTCCACGGTGCCCGAGAGTCAGCGTAGAAAGCCGCTCTGCAGCGTATCGCTCCCGGAACTGGTCAACCGGCACGGCGTCGTGGCTGTGCTGGCGCGGTCTCCGTTGGAGTTTCCACCACTGGGCGTGGAGCGGACGAATCACCCGCCGGTGGTCGACGCTGCATTCGCGCACCTCGTGCGCAACCAGACGGAGGCGCCTACGCCAGGCTGCACCTGTTCGATTGCCGCCGCCGGCTGATGGACGACTGGGCGTCGGCGTTGGACACACAACAAAATATTACAGCGTAACGACTTGCGGCTGTTCAGTCGATTCGAAGCGTGGCGCTGCCACGGCGACACGGTCAGACCGCATTTTGCGCTGGCATACCGACCGTCTGCACCGAAGACCGTGCCGTGGTCGGCCTTACCGGCACCCTAAAACGCTCGCGGGGCGACTTTAGGTATGGCTTTGCCGACACCGCTCGACTAATATTCACACCCGACGGGGCCGGTCAAGTGGTCGTTACTGCGGGCCGTCACTGATGGCAGCGCACAATTCGAGCATTCCTGCTGGTCTTGCCGACGATCGTTCCAGCGGTTGCGGCCGACTGCGCACGCGGACTAGTAGCCCGATTGCGGCGCCCCTTCCAGCGACGAGGTGACTGGGGTGGCGCTAGGTAGGGCGGCAGGGAAGGCGCCGCGACAGATCGCGATCGCGACGATGCAGTTGCCCGCGGTTGAGGGGGACGCGCGGGGCGGGGCAGTCGCGCACGCTCCTGGCTCGGTGTTCCGGGGACTGCGACGGATGCCCGGAGATGATGGTGTTTCCGGCGGGGACGTTCCGTATGGGCTGGGTGGCCGTGAAAGGCTGCGGTGCCTCCTAGAGTCGGCCGGTGCACACGGAGGCGGATGCGCGGCCGCACGCGATGTTGAAGTGCGAGGTGACGTTCGAGGGGCATGACCGTCATACGTACCCGAACCTTGTGGATGACGAGGGCTGGGGGAAGGACCGCCGGCCGGTGATGAACATGTCGTCGCCGTCGCCCGCTTGCCGCTCCCCTCGCGCCGGCCACCGGACCAGCTATCCATCGGCCGCCCATGGATTCTCGGTCGTTTGCGAACCGTATGCGCAGGGCATACCGCAACAGACGAGATCGTCGTCGTCCCGGTCACCGAAATACAAACCCGGAGGAGGAGGAACACGATGACAACTCGACAAGCGCCTTCGCGCGCCAGTGCGCCCCGAAAGGCCACCGATGTTTCAGAGAGGACAACCATCCCCGCTAGCGACGTAGGCGTCACACTCAAGATTAGTGACAAGGTGTTGAGAGAACTCGACCAGATTCAAGAGGAGTCAGTCAAGGCCGCTCAGGAGGACCAGAAGTTCTCTTGGCGATGAGCTTCCGGTGCGCCTACCTTTACGAAGTCATCTCGTCCAACGATCGAGCCCAGAATGAAGGTAGGGTACACCGTCGAGCTGCTTGACAGCCAGGACGCTTGGGCGCGCCTAGCACAGGCGCTTGGTGGCGCAACCTTTGCCGTAGTACGCAATACCATCAGACATCTGCAAGTCCTCGGCGCGCAATCCTACGTTCTCGAAGACCCGTACATCGACCGCGACTACTCGGCGGACTACGTGCACTTCTATGCCCGCACGTTTCGCGCTCACGACCGACACTGTAAGCGAGTCCACTTCTTCTCTGCGGACATATCCCCACTGCTCCGTCGGCCCCTATCAAAAGATGCGCTGCGCCAGATTCCGGACTTCGCAAGCAAGACCTATTGCGGCTTCTGCGTCGTTCGGCCCTTGCCAACCGCTCCGATCGGCAGAACGGTTCTCAAGGGGCGGGTCCGCGGTGGCTTCGACATGGAGGCTACCGTCACGTGCCGTGCAGACTTCAACGCGAACCTGCTTGGCGTGGACCTGCAGGTTACTGGAGCGTCCTTCCTTCAACAGGACGCCCGCGTGGGCGCGTGCGCCCAAGTTGCCATTTGGGCAGGGATGCGCCACATGCACGCGCGGTACAATTACAATTGGGTGTCCGTGGCGGACATCACGCGCTTCGCTACTCCCACAACCGCAGTTGAGGCCGTTTCTCTTCCCGCCGGATCGGACTTCCTAACCTCCGAGCGGATGATTCGTGGGATCAGTGAAGCGGGCTATCAGCCCCTTTGTTTCCGACGCCCGGACATCGACCGCGCCATCCTGCCGTACGTCGAATCCGGCATTCCCGTCATTCTCGGCCTCAATCTCGATGGAACGCTCGGCCACGCCGTCACCGTAGTCGGCCGCGTCTTCGCCAAGCAGGACCCGCCGACCGACAGCGCTATCGACTACGTCGCCGCCTACATAGTCCACGACGACCAAGGCGGCCCCTACAGGTGGCTCCCCATGGACCACAATGCCAGCACGACATTCTCCTTCACCAACGATACGATTAGGCGCCCGACGCCCGACGGCACTACTGAGCTGAATGTCCGGTGCAACGCGGTCTTCGCCGTAGCCCTCATGTCCACCAGGGTCTTTTCGACCGCTGCTGCCGCCGAGCATTCCGCCTGGGACCGCATCAACGACACCTTGCACAAAATGCCGGACATCCGTCGGATGCTCACCGAGCGCCAACTGCCAGTCAACGCGAGGCTCTTGGACGAGTTGCAGGCAGCGCACGGCGCCCGCCACATCGTGCTGCGGACATACCTGACCTCCGCTGGCGGCTACCGCCGCCACCTTGCCGGCGGCTCGGCCAGCGACGACCTCAAGGACGCCTTGCTCGATCTCCATCTGCCCCACTTCACATGGATCACCGAGATCTCCACGATCCATTCCTACAACCAGTCTTCCCCGGGCTTGCGGCGCATCTACGGACATACGGTTCTCGATGCGACCTCCACCGGCAAAGACGGCGACGGCTTACTGGTGCTCCATCTTCCCGGGCTTCTCGTCACCAACGACATCAACGCAGGAGAGCATCCAGAGAAGCTCGACTTGATCAGGGGCGACAGGTTGTACGAGTGCCGCGAGAAGCGCCTTTAGACCATAGCCGGTCTCGTCGGCAGCGTCCCATTGTCACCCATGCCCAACCGGCTGTTCCCCGACTGTGAACACTCGACGCAGCCCTCGTCGCGCCGCGGCATGTCGTAGCCTGCCACCGCTCGGCGGGAGTTCCATCGAAACCATCCGGTTTCAGCATCGTCGTACTTCAAACCTGTCAAATGGAACAGGAAGTCATCGGCAGCATGGGCGCAGGCGATCGCGTTTATGGTGACCACGCTTGGGGCCACCACACCCGGGTCGTCGACGTATGCGTATCCGCGCTTGGCCGCTTCCGGCACCGCCTCGTCCTGTAACCGTCCCGGGTTGATGAGCCCGTTACACCACAGGCACCCTTGCTCGGGAGTCACCATTCGGCTGACGCAGAAGACGTTCCCGACGGCTCCATCCTCGGCAACGGGAATCTTCGCGCCGACCTGGATCCCAGGGATCCCGTACTGATGCACAATGGCGTTAAAGAGAAGTCGCGCCCCCATCGTGTCCGCCGCGAGGAAAAGGAAGTCACAGTCCGTGAAACTCGCCGCTACATCCTCCTCGAGGAAGTCCCTCGCCATCGCCTCGATCCGCGCGTTGCGGTTCGCACGACGAATGTTGCGGACGGCCATCTGGACTTTGGGTCTACACAATCGGTCCGCAATGAACTTCGGGATCCATGAAGGCACGACGGCATCGCGACGCCGAGCTGCGATGAGGCGCGGGAGGTTAGTTTCATCCGCCTTGTCCGGATCCGCGAGTACGAATTCCCCCACGCCAAGCCGACCTAACAGTTCGGCCAGTATGGACCCCGCGCCGCCCAGCCCCACGATTCCCACGCGCGTCCGTTGCAGCAGTTCCTGGCCGGCGTCGCCGAACAGACGACTCTGCCGATCGTAAGTCCCGACCGCTGCAGCCTTCCTCTCCGGAATCGGGAACAGCAACTGTCGTCGATGACCGATGACCGTTGCGTGGCGCAGCGGCGCGCGGTCGCAGCCAGGAAACCACAGGTCGCCTGCCACCGCAGATCGCGCAAAGACCAACGCGCCGACCGGCATGCCTCGCGCAATGTCAAGAAGAGCGGGATAGCCGCGTTTGTGTGAGGCCATGTCGACCGCCGAGAACGCGACAGAGTCGGTTCCGCCATGGTTGTGAATGGCGAGGTACGCCAGCCGCTTGTCTCTCGCACGGAGGATCCGGCTCTGGATGAACTCCGCCTTCAGCATGCGGTAGCCGCGCTTGCCCGGCACGTAGTCCACACCGTCGTTCGCGAGATGGACCTCCCTAGCGACGAGCCTCAGGCCGCGGTCGGACTCGCACGCGCCGGCGAGGATTACCGCACCATGCTCGTCGCCATCCCCGGGAAATAGGTGGGTCTGGAGTTCAGCGTACAGTCCCGCGGGGATCGTCAGTCTCCAGGACTTCATGTTGGCCTCTTCATCCATCGGATGACCTTCAGCAACTTCAGCGCCGCGGTGTCGGTCTCGGGGTTCAGCCTGTTCGATCGGCGCGAGATCTGGATAACCGGCTGGCCTCGAAACATTGCGGTCCCGAAGCCGCCTCCCAGACCGGCGCCGTCGGACCGCGCTAGGTCCGGATTCGTGAAGTGCGGATAGACGTCAGCGTAGGGGTACTGGAACGTGATCTGGAAGCAAATCCAGACCTGAGCCTGCGCGTAGGGGGAACCCATGGGAATGTCCCTCACCATGACGATCGCCCCGCCGGCGCCGTCCGGTTCCGCCTCGACCGCACACGAATCGAACGTGCGACGGATTTCCTCGATTGCCGTGGCCACCCCGGGGACGATCGTGCTCATGAGTTGTCGTCGTTCTCGATCGCGAGGAACCGGTCGTTGGGATGTACCTCGATGAACTGGTCGTCCCCGACCAGATTCGTCTTCCCGCCACCGAGCTCGATGCTCAGCACGAAGTCCTCCTTGATGTTCACGCCTTGCTCGATTGCCACCTTCTTGATGCTCTCGCCCGTCTGCTTCGACCCGTCGAGCACCACCGGCTTGTCGTTCAACGTGATTTCGACCTTCCCGTCGTCGATCCCGTCCTTCACGTGTTCATCGCCTGACATGTCTGCACCTCTTTCAATGTGGACTCAGGATTGCTATAATGCAACATACTGCACGTGACCATGGATTGCAAGAATGAAATCACAAGAAAAACGCACAGACCGCTTCGACGTCGTCGCGCTGCATGCCGCAATGGACTCCGAACGCCGTTCGCGCCGCCTCGCCTGGAAGGATGTGGCGGCGCAGTCGAACGTGAGCGCATCGACGCTCACCCGTCTGTCCCAGGGCCGTCAGCCCGACGTCAACAGCCTCGCAGCCCTCACCGCCTGGCTCGGGATGTCAGCAGATCACTTCATGCGCGCCGAGACCATTGACCAGTTCGGCGCAGCAAGCCCGCTTGCCCAGATCTCCTCCATCATCCATCAAGATCCCAAACTGAATCCCGAAGGGGCGGTTGCCCTCGAGGAGTTGATCCGGGCCACGTATGCGCGCCTGAGAACCGACAGCGACTGAGCGGCAGACTGCCGCCCGCCGCGTAGCCCCGCCCGAGTGAACTCGCCGCGACCCTTGCGCTCCTCGTTCGAGGCTCGCAGCCCTGCATTGTGTCGACCGCCTCGGCGATGGCGTCGACGTGGGCGAGCGTCGCCGGGCCGTCGACGACGAGGGTCGGGTGCACAATGCTCGAGACGCGCGCGGCGCGCCCTTCCGCATCTTTGCGACACCGGTTGAGACGAGCGTGAAGTGGAGGATTGCTCGTCAAGGTCAAGGAACTCCTCAGACTCGGCAGCGAGGTCGTTGCACGTCGTCCGCATGCCTCAGTACGCCGCGCTGGACTCTGAATTCGAAGGGACGGACTCGAGCCGACACCCGAGTCCGGGGTGGTTCCACTCGCTGCGGTGAGGGGGATGGCCGTCGCCGATGCACCGACCCAACGAATCACGCTGCCCAGCCGGCAGAGAGGACTTCGGCCTGCTCCAGCACCGTCCGGGTCGCCGACTCTTGCTTGTCGGGCGGGTAGCCGTGTTTGCGTAGCACGCGCTTCACGAGGCGGCGCAGATTGGCACGGACATTCTCGCGCAGCGTCCAGTCGATGGTCACGTTGCTCCGTACGGTCTCGACCAGCTCGCGGGCGATGTCGTGCAACGTCTCGTCGCCGAGCACCTGCACGTCGCTGTCGTTGACGCCGAGCGCGTCGTAGAAGGCGAGTTCATCGTCCGACAGTCCGAGCGCCTCGCCGGGGGCACTCGCCTCGCGCAACTCACGGGCGATCACGATCAGTTCCTCGATCACCTGGGCGGCTTCGACGGCGCGGTTCTGGTAGCGGCGGATGGTCTGCTCCAGCATCTCGGCGAACGACCGGGCCTCCACGACGTTCCTTCGCCGCCGCGTCGCCAGCTCGCCCTTCAGCAGCTTCTGCAACAGCTCGACGGCGAGGTTGCGCTGGCGCATATCGCGCACTTCGGTCAGGAACTCCTCGGACAGAATCGACACGTCTGGCTTGTCGAGTCCCGCGGCGGCGAAGATGTCGAGCACGCCTTCCGGCGCCGCGGACCGGGAGACGATCTGGCGCACGGCATGGTCTAGTTCCTCGTCAGTCTGCCCCTCGGAAGCCGTGCGTTTGGACAGCGCCGCCCGCACCGCTTGAAAGAACGCCACGTCGTCGCGGATACGGATGGCTTCCGAATGCGGCACGGCCAGCGCGAAGGCTTGCGAGAGCGCCCGCACGGCACTCAGGCAGCGCTCCTTGCCGCCTTCCTGTGCGAGGACGTGCTCCTGCGCGGCCGGCAGCAGACCGAGTCGTTCCGCTGGTGAGCCGTTGATCCACGCGGTCCGGTCGAACCCGTGGAATAAGTCGCAGCAGACCTCGTACTTTTCCAGCATCGCTCTGACCGCCTGCTCCTGGTCCAGCGCGGTCTGTCCCGTGCCGCCGCTCTCCGTATACGTCGCCAGCGCCCGCTTCAGCTCGTGGGCCAATCCCAGGTAATCGACAACGAGTCCGCCCGGCTTGTCCCGGAACACGCGATTGACCCGCGCGATGGCCTGCATCAGCCCGTGGCCGCGCATCGGCTTGTCCACGTACATCGTGTGCAGGCTCGGCGCATCGAAGCCGGTGAGCCACATGTCGCGCACGAGCACGACGCGCAGCGGATCGTCCGGGTCGCGGAACCGTTTCGCCAGCGCTTCGCGCCGGGCCTTGTTCCGGATGTGCCGCTGCCAGTCGGGCGGGTCGGACGCGGCGCCGGTCATCACGACTTTCAGGGCGCCCGCGGCGTCGCCGTCGTCATGCCAGTCCGGACGCAGACGCGCCAGCTCGCGATAGAGGTCGATGCAGATGCGCCGGCTCATGCAGACCACCATCGCCTTGCCGTCCATCGCCTCCAGGCGATTCCCGAAATGCTCGACGATGTCCCGTGCGACGATGGCGACGCGCTTCTCCGCGCCGACAATGGCCTCTAGCTGCGCCCACTTGGTCTTCAGCTTCTCGCGGCGGTCGATCTCCTCTCCCTCCGTCGCTTCCTCAAAGCCGGGGTCGAGGTGCGGCTTCTCCTGCTCGTCGAGCGCCAGCCTCGCGAGGCGGCTCTCGTAGTAGATCGGCACGGTGGCGCCGTCCTCGACGGCCCGCTGGATGTCGTAGATGCTGATGTGGTCGCCGAACACGGCGCGGGTATTCGCGTCCGCCAGCTCGATCGGCGTGCCGGTGAAGCCGATGAACGAGGCGTTCGGCAGGGCGTCGCGCATGTGCCGCGCAAACCCGTCCACGAAGTGTACTGGCTGCGATGCGCCTCGTCGGCGATCACGACGATGTTGCGCCGTTCCGAGAGCACCGGATGGCGGTCGCCCTTCTCGTCAGGAAAGAACTTCTGGATCGTCGTGAACACCACACCGCCCGCTTGCACCGCGAGCTTGGCGCGCAGGTCGGCGCGGTCCTCGGCCTACGCCGGCGGCTGCCGCAGCAGGTCGGCGCAGCGTGCGAAGGTGCCGAAGAGCTGGTCGTCAAGATCGTTGCGGTCGGTCATCACGACGATGGTGGGGTTCTCCATCGCTGGATCGCGAACGAGGCGGCCGGCATAGAACGCCATCGTCAGGCTCTTGCCTGATCCCTGCGTGTGCCAGACGACGCCGATAGGCCGATCACCCGGCGCACCGCCCGGTTGCCGGCCGGACTCGTAGCGGCCCGGCGCTTCGCTCACCCTGAGGCCTCGCCGTTGCAACCGAGCCTCGCGCAACGTTTCGGTGACCGCGGTCGCCACCGCGTGGAACTGGTGGTAGCCCGCCATCTTCTTGGCGAGCGCGCCGCTCCCGTCGTCCTCGAACACGATGAAGTCGCGGACAAGAGCCAGCAGCCGGCGCGGGGCGCAGACCCCCTCAACAAGCACCTGTAACTGCGGCAGCTTCGAGTCGGCCAGGGTCTCCCCCGTTATCGTGCGCCACGGCTTGAACCACTCCCACGGGGAAGTCAGCGTTCCGATGCGGGCTTCCAGCCCGTCCGACACGATCAACGCCGCGTTGAACGCGAACAACGAGGGGATCTCCGCCTTGTAGGTCTGAAGCTGCTGGAACGTTGACCGGATGGTCGCGTTCTCGCCCGTCGGATTCTTCAGCTCGATGACGCCCAGCGGCAGCCCGTTGACGAACAGAACGATGTCCGGCCGCCGTTCGCGCTTGTTCTCGACGACTGTGAACTGGTTGACCGCCAGCCAGTCGTTGCTGCCCGGTACATCGAAATCGAGCACCCGAACCTGCTCGCCCCGAACCCTCCCGTCGGTGTCGACGTACTCCACTGTGACGCCATCGTCGGCCCGGTCGGGCGGATCAGCCGTTGCAGGGCATCTTCCAGCGCGTCGTCGGGCAGGTCGGGATTGAGACTGGCGAGCGCCGAGCGCAGGCGGCCAGATAGCACTACTTCCCCGTAGCCGGCGCGTTCGGCGGCAACCGTGTCTGGTGCGACGTCCAGGCCGTGGCCGATGGCCCAGCCGAGGCTATGGAGCCAGTCGAGGGCAGCGGTTTCCACCGTCGCTTCGCTGACGGGCGTCATGGTGCGTCCCACAGGCGGCGAATTGCCTGAATGCAATGTCATGGTGCGGCTGCATGCAAGGTTACTGCTTGCGCGGCGCAAGTTTCAGGGTTGTACGTAGCGGAGTCGAGCACGCACGAGGCACCAACCATCTCCCGAAACCACAGCGTGCCGCCGGCCCCGAGCAGGTCCGTGAGGCGTACCAGATCGTTCAACCGAAGTGCACGCGCTGGGCCTGACTATCGTTGATGGCGACGTTTTCCGCATAGAGGCACGTGCGATCCAGGCCTTCCAGTTGCGGGACCAGCCGTCTCTGGATGCCCGGCAATAGTCCCGTGCAGTTGGCGATGATCTGCGAACGCCCGTCCGGCGCCGGCCGCATGCGGATGTCCAGTGGCGCGTCGGGCAGGTAGTCGCGCGCCAACTGTGCCACGAATCCCTCGGCCACGCACAGTCTGGTCATCAGCAGTCTGACGTCGAGTACAATACCGTCGGCGGGACCACCAACAGTGCGCCCCGATCGCGAATACTCACTCGCATTAGGTGTCCTTCGTTCAGGAAGCGCTCCATCCATTATTGGAGTCTTACCATGTCCTGCTGTTGGGCTGCCTTCCACACAAGTTCGTGCTCACCTCATTCGGCATTTTTGGTCCCCTCCCGGAGCGCCCGTTGAATTAGGTCAAGGAGCGTGCCACCGAGCCGATGAGCATACAGTTCTCCGCCGTATTGCGTTGTGCCATTATGATTTCCTCTCAATTCCTCTGGAGGCTTACGCGTTTCGTGAAAGAAAGCAACGCCGCCCAGCACCGGTAGTTCAAAATCTTCCGGCGTCAGGGGAGGTGGCGACAATTGCTCGACTTTTTGCCGTCCCGACTCCGTAAGTCTTTGTTGCCATACTCCGCCGCCGCTGGTACCTCCCCAATTCCGGGACCGATCGCGCCTTCCGCCTACCTCGTCCACGAATATTCCGTAGTACTCGCACTCGTTCCGCCGGTAGATGCGGTCAATTGCGATCGTGTTCGTCTCGCAGTACATTTTCTTTACGTCTGATCGTTCTCCGCGCAGGCCAGTTATCAACCAACTACCCATGAGCATTTCGTCGTCCTCGCCCGTGGTGCCGTAAGGAACGCTCACTTGCCTTTCTCCATCCAGATCGACCCATTGTGGCTCTGGAACGGGTGCTTTTTCGGCCAGTGCTGCGCTTCGTAGTTTCTCCTCGATGTCGTCGGAGAAGACGATAACAGAAATATCTGGCAGCCCCGGATCTAGGCAAGTCATGTTTTCTTGCTGAAGTGGAGTAATTGTTGTTCTATTTCCAATTGACATGGCGATCGCTTGCAAGTTCTGCAACGGTTCACCGCTGTTCGGCTGCCAATGCCGCCGGCGCCGTTGTTCCTGGAGCATTTCACGTTGTGAAGGCGCAAAGCTAATGAGAGGATTAGGTAGTCGCTTCTTTCTGTTGCCGTTGGCATAAAGTACGTGCCGTGCAGTGAGTAGTCCTCGCTGGCCTCCACTTTTGACGCACACGCCGGATCCTGCCGGCATACCGGACTCTGTAGTCAGCACTGCATGGTATCTCTGCACTTCACCCCATCTCGCTATTCCTTGCATTAGTGCATGCTGTTGCACCTCGTTAGGCTCCCAGTAATTGTCATTGCGCAGTGCGAATCTTCGTGACCATGTTATCTCGTTCGTCCTCATCGGAATTGGATCTTCTCGAAAAATGCCAGTGCCGATGTCGAAAACACGCCTTACGGTTGGTGTACTCGTGTGGTCGTCCACTTCGTTCTTTCCTCATGCCTCTATGGAGGCATATTCGTATTTGTTTAGCGGGGTGGTTTCATGATGCGCGAGATCCATTATTTTGGACTTGTACTGATCGGGGAGATCTGGCATAACTGTGGGGTGCCACGGCAACGTTCCCGGACGGAACAGGATCCCCGCGATACCCGCATTGAGGAACAAGAGCGAGAGATCGCACGGCTGCGGGAGGAGTTGACGCGGGTTGAGGGCGACCGGGATCGGTGGAAGCGCCGCAGTGAACACCTCAAGCAGAAACTCGACGCGGCGCGGCGGGCAGGATTCCGGCAGGCCGCGCCCTTCGCCAAGGACCGGCCCCAAGGTCGCGGCGGGCGACGCGGCCGGCGCGCTGGTGCGCACTACGGCCGGCAGGCGTGCCGGCCGCGTCCGGCGCAGGTTGACGAGACCTGCCGAGCACCGGCGCCGGCCGCGTGTCCGGACTGCGGCGGCGCGGTCGAGTTGTCCCGCGTGGCGACGCAATATCAGGAAGATCTCCCGGTGGTGCGCCCTATCGTGCGGCGCTTCGACATCGAGGTCGGCCACTGCTCGCCGTGTCGGCGTCGCGTCCAGGGCCGCCACCGGCTGCGAAGCTCCGACGCGCTGGGAGCGGCCGGCGTGCAACTGGGTCCCGAAGTCGTCGCGCTGCTCGTGCGGATGCACACGCACCTGGGCGTGCCGCTGCCGAAGGTCCCGCACCTGCTCCGGACCCAGTTCGGCCTGACCATCACACCGGGAGGCCTCGCGCAGGTGCGGGTCTCTCCCGTGGTCACGCCGGATGAAACCGGCTGGCCCGTTGGCGCCATGCGCCACTGGCTGTGGGTCTTCGCCACGCCCCAGACGACGGTCTACGCGATTCGCGCCGGCCGCGGGTTCGACGACTGTCGGCTGCAGGCCAAGATCGGCGAACTCCTGATGGAGACCGAGTTGCTGTATGCGAAGGTAGACCAGTTGGAGGCCGGCCGCCCTTTGGCCCGCCGGAGGTCGACGCAATGAGTGGCGCCCAGTCGATCTCCACCCGTCGGGCGTATGGTGTGCAGCGCGTCTGCCGCGTGTGGGCACGGCCGCGGTCGAGTGTCTATGCGCGGCGGCAGGCACCGCGGGACTGCGCGCGCGCATCGCCGCGGGCCCGTCGGCGCGGCCCCGGACGAGGTCCTGGTGGGCCACATCCGCCGGGTGCTCGAAGCGTCGCCGTTTCATGGTGAGGGCTACCGGAAAGTCTGGGCGAAGCTGCGGGTCGAGGGGATTCGGAACTCGGCGGAGCGGGTGCGCCGATTAATGCGTGCGCACGACCTCCAGGCCCCGCACCGCCTCAATGAACAATGGATGCTCGAGAAATACGCGTACCGAAGCCCCGCGCAGGTGCGACGCGACCTCGTCGGGCTGGACGCGGCCGCGTAGATGCGAATACCGTCAAACCACTGTCCAAGAACCCTGGGGCGGTACACGTCCTGTCAGTCAGTTAGTCATCAGCGATCCCCCCGTCTGCGATAGTTTCAACTAGCTGGAGATGTTCATTGACAGACTGCAACTTAGGGGATAAATTCCCGGTGTGCATTCTTCTTTCTCACGGGTCGTCTAGTGTCCCGTGCGTGAAGTTTCTTTGCGCAGCGCTTCGCTGGCCCGGCCCACGGCGTGGAGAATGGTGTGGGCTGACTTGGTCCATCGGAAGGGTTTGGCGGCGTGGGTGTTGTGCGTCTCGATGAAGCGGCGGATGGCTTCTCGCAGCTCGGTCACACTGGTGAAGATGCCACGCCGCATGGCGCGCCCGCCGGGTCTGACCGTTCGGCGTCGTCGACCGGCGCAGCCACCGCTTCAAGGTCTCCCGGTCCTCCGGGAGCAATTGAAAGTCCTTGGTCGTCTGCATGCATCAGACAGTACCAAGTTTCAGTGACCAGTACAAGTATTTGGCGCACGGCACACCAGGCTGTTTGGCTCAGTCGGATCTTGGAGGTATTGTCATGCGAAGTGCCACACTCGGTGCAACCGTTTTTTCAGCGGTAATGCTGCTGTTATTTTCTCCTACTGCAGCGGTCGCTCAGGACGCTGACACCACGCCGACATTTGCCAAGGACATCGCTCCGATTTTTCAGAAGAACTGCCAGCAGTGCCACCGGCCCGGCTCGCTCGGCCCGATGTCGCTCACGACCTACCAGGAAGTGCGCCCCTGGGCCCGGTCGATCAAGAATCGCGTGGTGCTGGGCGAGATGCCGCCCTATCGGTACGACCGCCACGTCGGTATTCAGGAGCTGGAGGGCGACCTCCGGCTGAGCGAGTCGGAAATCGAGATGATAGCCCGCTGGGTGGACGGCGGCGTGCCCCTTGGCGACCCTGCCGATCTCCCAACGCCGATCGAGTGGCCGGATCTCAACGCTTGGACCTACGAGGATGAGTTCGGCCCGCCGGACTTGGTGGTCAAGACGAAGCCGTACACCCTGCCGGCCGAAGGGTCGGACGTCTGGTGGAAGTCGATCGTGCCGAGCGGCCTGACCGAGGATCGGTGCATGAAGGCGGTTCACGTCAGGGCGTCGGAATCGGGGCGCGGCGTCGCGCACCACGCCAACAGCCGGTTGCTCGACTTCGACGAGGAGAGCCAGGAGTGGGTCGATGTCGAGCGGCTCTCCGAGTACGCGCTCGGCAAGGTCGGCGAGGTTGTTCCGGAGGACGCCTGTCGTCTCCTCCCGGCTAACTCCATGGTCAGTTGGGACGTCCACTACTATCCGAACGGCGAGCGCGTCGAGAATGATGTGATCGAGATGGGCGTCTGGCTCTACCCGAAGGACCATCAGGCGAAGCACAAACAGGACCTCAAGAATTACTCCCTGCTGATGAAGGGCGCCGAGCTCGAGCTTCCACCGAACAGCACGGCGATGACCCAGGGGTTCCATTCCTTCGAGACCCCGGTGCGGATCGACAGCTTCCAGCCGCACGGTCACTTCCGTCTGGTGGGCAAGACCCTCGAGATCTTCGATCCGAAGACGGGCGATCTGGAGATGGTGAGCTCGGTATCTGACTGGACCAACGACTGGCACACCAGTCACATCTATGCAACAGACGCCGCACCGCTCGTGCCGGCGGGATCCGTCCTGGTGATTACTGGCTACTACGACAACACGGCCGGGAACAAGCAGAACCCCGATCCGAATCAGTGGGTGGGGCGCGGCAGCCGTTCGGCGGACGAGATGTCGCATGCATGGATCGCCGTGACGCATCTCGACGACGAGAGCTACGAGCAACTGGTGGCCGAGCGGGAAGGTCGCAAGCAGACGGACAACGACGAGGAGTAGCAGCACGGAGACGTTCGGAATTGGTCTGTGGCGGAAGAGCCTCTCGACTTCGAGGGACTCTTTCGCTTTTTCGGCAACGACGCGTTGATGGAGTGAACAGCAGTGTTCGGACGATTACTCGTGGGCGGCCTCGCAGCCGCGATGCTCATCGGCTCCCCGTCGTTGGGGGCCCAGCTACAACGACCACTTGCACCGCTGCCGCCGAACGGACTTCGGGTGGCCCCGTTCTTCGACGGCTGGTACCCGAATACGGATGGAACCGTCACCCTGTCGTTCGGCTACTCCAACCTCAACCTGACCGAGCTCGTGGAGATTCCCCTGGGTCCCGACAACTTCATCGCACCGGCGGAGTTCGACGGCCGGCAACCAACTTCCTTCCCGGCGCCCGGGGCACGTAACGAGGACGAGGACGACCCGCCCACGCGCCGGCAGCGGGAGCGGGGGGTGTTCACCGTGACCGTGCCGGCCGGCTTCCGCGACGACGTCGTCTGGACCCTGGTCAACCAGGAACGGTCCTTCTCCGTGCCCGGAAACGCCAAGAGCAGTGCCTACCAGCTCCAATGGCCGATGGCTCTGGGGTCGCAGCCCCCACTGGTCCGCTTCAGCCCCGACGGCCCTGCCGGCCGGGGTCCCACCGGGATCGACGCGGAGCCGATCAGCGCGTCGGTGGACACGCCGCTTCCCCTGACGGTCTGGATCCATGACGACAGCGTGCATTGGGAAGAACCGGTCGCGGTCAGACGGCGGCGGAACAACGACGCCGCGGCGCTAAACGTGACCTGGTTCAAGCACGCCGGTCCGGGCTCGGTCGTCTTCAGCCCACACACCGAGCCGATCGCCGAGACAGAGGGGATGGCGACCACGACAGCGACCTTCGAGCAGCCGGGCGAGTACGTGATCCGCGTGCGCGCCGACAGCTTCGGCCGGATGGACAGCTCCGCCGGCAACCAGTGCTGCTGGACCAATGGCTATGTGAAGGTCACTGTGACGTCGTAGCCCTCCGGAGCGCAGCCGCGACTAACCGACTACAACTCAGAGATGGCTGGAGCTTCGTGCTAGCCGTCGTAGACCTAACTCTTAATCTGCGGGTTCGGCGCGTGGACTTGCTCTGCGGAGTCCGGGATCCGTCTCCGTCAGCTCTCCACGACCGGGGTCGATTCGACGGGACTCAGGAAGACTGCCTCACCGCCATTATTGTCGCGCATAAACACCTGCGAATAAGGGCTTTACCTGATCGGCATCCGCCTGCATCCTACAGGCTGTCCCGCAGTGCAGCCGCGGAATTCCGTGTTATGGGCCTGCGATCGGCTTGCGGCCCCGACGTTCCGCGGACGACAAAGTGCATCTTCCAGATGGTGGAGGAGCCGAACGACGACACATCCGGTCAGACCACGGCTGGCAATACCGGCAAATGCTGGTAGTACTCCGGCCGAACAGATCGTCAAGCACCTCTGCGAGCGGTTCCTCGGACGCCGTGTTAGCACCATACAGATCACGCGGGCTCGCGGTGACCTCCTCTGGATCCCCGGGCCGGAGCGCCCACAGAAAACCGGACACGCTCCGGCGTCGCCGTGACCTATCCGATCGGTGACCCTACGGCTCGCGCATCTCGGCCGACAACCGCGTTCAAGCACTGCCCCAGACACCCTGGGGATCGCCGTGCTAGCATCAGCCGTTACACGTGACACACCCTGTCACGATCTACAGTCAGAGTCGTCTGAGGATTGCTATGTCCGTGACACCTAGGCACTTGGCCGTGCGGGTCAACCACGACCACCTTCGTGGCCTGACTCGCTGTCATCCGTCAGTTGGTATCGCCGAACTTATCTGGAACTCCCTCGACGCTGACGCCAACAAGGTCTGTGTCTGGCTTCGGGACGGGCCGATAGGGGCCATCGAAGTTGTTGAAGTTAACGACGACGGTGCTGGGATCGATGTCCTCCGAGTGGACGATGCCTTCCAGAAGTTGGGTGGTTCATGGAAGGCGACCACCAAGGTGTCTGACCAAGGTCGGATCCTACACGGCCGGACAGGCAAGGGCCGATTTCGGGCCGCAAGCATCGGGCGCCAATTGCACTGGAACACCGTCAATATAGCGATTGACGGAACAATCCATGCGTTCGCGATTTCTATTTGCACTGATGACCTCACTGACGTAGAGATTCAGCCGCGTGATGCAGCGCAATCCAGCGTTGCGACTGGGACGCGGGTTTCCATTACAGAGATTCATTCCCCGCCGTCCAAGGCGTTCGATGTAGAGGTCCTCAAGGAACGTCTGACGGAAGAGTTCGGACCCTACCTGCTTCAGTACCCAAACGTGAAGATAGAAGTTCAAGGAGAGCGGCTCGATCCTAAGTCGCTATTGAGCGACGAAAAAAGCGTTATGCTGCCGCCCTCCGTACCAGGTGACATTCGAGTGAGACTTGTCGAATGGGAAAAGACGTCGGAGCGTCGCATCTTTCTATGTGCAGCCGATGGTACGACCCTTTCCGAAGTTCCTATGCGCAGCCACCTTCTCGATGGTTACGTGACCGCGTACGCTAGTTCTGAGTACTTCCGCACGTCGGGTGTCCAGGATCTTGCCGAAGGTCAGGTTGAGCAACTTGAGGAGATGCATCCGGTCCTCGCGGCTATCCGCGAGGCCGTAAAGGAGTATGTCCGCGAGCGACTCTCCGCGAGAGCTCAGGCGTCTGTCGCGCGCTGGAAAGATGAAGAAGTCTATCCCTATGATGGCGAACCAGATGATCCGATTGAGACCGTCGAGCGCGAGGTATTCGACATCGTTGCCGTGCAAGTTGATCGGTTCTTACCGAAATTTAGTCGAGCCCCAAAGCCAATTAAGAGGGCGCAGTTTACGTTGCTTCGTCGGGCCCTGGAATCCCATCCCGACGAAGTCGCGGAGATGCTCGACGCATTCGTAACACTTCCTGTAATTGAGCGGAAACTGCTTTCAGACCTGCTAAAGCGAACGACGCTCTCAAACATAATCCGGGCAACGAAGATAGTCGATGATCGGCTGCACTTCTTGCGCGGGCTAGAAGCGATGCTAGTCGATCCAAGTCTCCGAGATGGGTTTCTCGAGCGTGAGCATCTTCACGAATTACTTGCCAGGAACACGTGGATATTTGGAGACGCCTATGCTCTCACGGCGAGTGATGAGTCCCTGACCGAAGCGGTGCGTCGGCATGTGGAGAAGGCCCATCTGGACGTAGTGGTCGACGAGCCGATCCGGCAGTCAGATGGTCGTCAGGGGCGTCTTGACTTGATGTTCACGCGAGCACTTGGCTCCCCTACCCACTCACGGGAACACTTGGTTGTCGAGCTGAAGCGACCGACCATAAAGGGTGGCGAGGAAATCGTTAGCCAGGTGAAGAAATATGCGCGCGCCCTCGCCGCTGATCCAAGGTGGGCCGATACAAACACGAAGTGGACCTTTTGGGCGGTGACGTACGAACTTGATTCGTTTGGGCAGGACGAGATCAATCAGGCTGATCGGCCGCGTGGTCGAATTGATGTTGGCAAGAACCATGTGGTATGGCTTCGCACTTGGGGAACGCTACTCGAAGAGTGTCGCGCCAGAATGCAGTTTCTGCGCGAGGCCCTGGAAATCGAAACAAGGCAGGAGGCGGGTGTGCGCCACTTACGGCAGGTTTACCCCGACAGCATGCCAGAAATAGAAGAGACTAAGAAGAACGATCGGCTGACACTGTCCAGCGTCAAGCGTCATCGAAGCCGGAGTCTATAGCAGGCCGCTCGTTGAGGGGCGGCGAAGACAGCTTGGCGCGGCTGACGCTGGGCTACTGCACGTTCAGCGAGTTGCCAACAGGGGAATCATCGCGGATGACATCGCCGCGGACGCCCACCGGCGCTGCACGCCGCGTCAGTCCTTTTCGAACCCGTGACTGCGGAATTTCAGCGTGCGGCTGTTCTCGGTGACGGTCCGCACGACGTTCTCGGGGGCGCCTTCGGGAATCTCGGCCTCGATCTCCAGAGTGACGGTTACCTTGGCTCGCGGCAGGCTGGAGAGATGGGCCACCACCTCGTCCGCAATCTGGCTGGCGTTGCGCCCGGCGCGCATGGTGTCGAGCTGAACGGTGGCATGAAAGCGCGTCGGCTGAGCAGCGGGCGCGGGTTCTGATTCGTCATCCGGCTTGGGTTCAGGCCCAGGCCCAGGGCCGGGCCCGGGGCTCGGGCCTTGGCGGACATCCGGCTGTTCGGCGTCGAGCTGCCGGCGCGCGGCCTCGGGCTTGACGAGCACGCCAGCGGCAACACCCGTATCGTCCAGCGCGATGCGTTGGTCGCCCCGCAGCCCCACGTAGCGGTCCGCGGCTTCGTCGTAATCGTCCGCGTACGCGAAACCGTCGCGCTCCCAGGTCAGAAGCCGGGCGCCGTCGGCAACGGCGCGGCGCAGCACCTCGGGACCCTGGAGCCGCGGCAGGTAGAGATACCGTGCGAAGTCGTCGACGATCTGCTTGACGGTGACGTGGTCGCCGCGCCAGAGCGGCACGCGGTCAAGCTCCCTCCGCAGGAGCGAGCCGGCGAAGCTGCCGATCAGCAGCTCGTCGCTGCGGAGCCGGGCGGCGGCCCGTGCGGCAAGGGCCGCTCGTCCTGACAGCCGGATCGCCTGCCACGTCAACGGGGCCTCGGGTGTCTTCTGTTCGGGTACGAGCAGCCACTGATAGGTCTCCGGCAGCCGCGCGGTGACGGTGTCGGACGCGGCGTCACGTTGCGTTTCTGCCTGCTTGACCTGATGCGCGGTCAGGTCGAGCGTCTCGCGCTCGGCGAGGATCGAGTCCCAGGCGAGCAGCCGGCGGACCGCCTCGTCGAGATCCTGCAGCCGGGTCTTGTCCGCGGCGAGGAATACCAGCGTGTTCCGGTAGAGCCTTGGTGCGCTGCCACGGGATTGGAGGATGGCCGTCGCCGCCGCTTCGGCCAGGTTCCCGGGGTCCTTGCTGTAGGCCTGGTCGGTCCCGAGCACGACGAGCCGGGCTTCCAGTTCATCCGGGACGTCGTGCGCCGACTGCGGCAGCGGATGCACTCGCGGGAAGCCGCCGGTGTCGCGCAGGTCGGCGCGCACGCGCGTCGCCAGTGCCTGCACCACCGTGTCGGAGTCGCGTCTGAGCTGCTCCGCGCGATCGTCGGCCAGCTTCGCGACGGTCGGCTGGGTGTCGTACCAATAGCGCGGGCCGTCCTGGTAGAGGTAAGTTGCCGCCGCGGCGAGCCGCCGGAGGGCATCCCCGAACACGGCAGGGGACTCGCCCGGCATGACACAGCCGAGCCGGATGCGGCGGTCCTCGAGCCCGCGGTGCGCGGCGCGGGCCGTTGGCGCCGAGCCGAGGTAGACCGTCCGCGCCACCCGCCGGCAGGCCGCGAACTTGCCGAGGTTGCTCACCGAGCCGTCGATCCGGAGCGGCAAAGCTTGCTGGCCGTCGACGTCCTTCTCGATGACCGGCACCCAGTTGTCAGTCAGGTACCGCGTCAGCTCGAACTGCACGCGGGGGTCGTCGATGGCGATGTTCGCGGGCAGGATCAGGGGGTTCCGGTCGCCCTTCTCCCAGAGGCTGTGGATGACCGCCGCCATCAGCCGCAGCACGCCGCGGGTGCGCTGGAACTTCACCAGCGTCGACCAGTCGCTGTAGAGCCGGTCGAACACCTCGGGGTGGATGGGATAGGCCGCCTTGATCCGCTTCTCGTAGTCGGCGTCGCGGCACTCGGGTGGAAACTCCTGGTGCTGGGTCCGGTAGAACTCCGCGAACGAGCGGGCCACGACGTCCCGATCCTTGAACTGCACCGGGTCGGCGAACGGCTCGAACAGCCGTCGTCGGACGATCTCGAAGCCTTCCTCGGCGCTGGCCGGCCGCCAGGACGAGTCGATGCGCCCGATGACGTTCCGCAGCCGGTCGAGCGCCTCCCTCCCGCGCGCGCCGCCGACCTCGACGTCGTCGGCCTGGGCGTGGGGCGAGCCGGAAGTATCCGACGCCGGCAGGCTGATCACGAGCAGGCAACTCGCCGCGAGCTTGGCCGACTCGGTCAGCGCCTGCGCGAAGGTGAACTGTGTTTCGAAGGTGCCGGCCGGCAGGTCGCGCTGGTCGTGAAGCTGCCGCGCGTAGGCCACCCACTCGTCGATCAGGATCAGACAGGGGCCGTAGTCGTTGAAGAGCGCCCGCAACGCATCACCGGGATTGGTGGCGTGGGCGTCGTCCTCGGCGATGCGGGCGAACGCCTCTTGCCCCCCCAGTTGCCAGGCCAACTCGCCCCACAACGTGCGAACCACGGTCCCGTCTGATTTCGTGACCGGGTTGCCCGGCGAGATCTTGGTGCCGACCAGCACGACCGGTTGGACGGACGGCACCTCGACCGCGCCGGCGTCGCGCAGCACCATGTCGACGCCGGCCAGATCGCCCGGCGCCGCGCCGGAGAAGAGATGGTACAGGGCGAGCATCGAGTGGGTCTTGCCGCCGCCGAAGTTCGTCTGGAGCTGTACGACCGGGTCGCCGGCTCCGCCGCCGAGGCGTTGCACGGCGCCCGCCAGCATGCGCTTCAGGCTCTCGGTCAGGTGCGTGCGCCGGAAGAACTCGACCGGATCGCGGTACTCGTCGGTGCCCTCGCCCAGGTGCACCTGCCAGAGATCGGCCGCGAACTCGGCCTGCTGGTACTGCCCACTTGCCACGTCGCGGTGCGGCGTGACGATCTCCCGCCAGGGCTTCAGGGTGATGGCGGCGGCGCTGTCGATGGCGAGGCCCGCTTGCTTCCGCCGCTCGCCCCGCGCCTGCTCGTCGAAGCGGACGCGCAGCAGCTCCATCTTGAGCCGGTCGACGCCCTCCGCCTCGGAAGCCGACACCGCCGCCAGCAGGCGGTTCGCCGTGTCGAGGACGCGGTAGGCGTCGTCGCTGGAGAACGGTTCCTGATGCGCCCACCGGTTCCGGTGTCCGCGCAACTCCCCGACGAATCCGCGCTCCGCGGGCCCGAGAATCGTGCGGAAGACCTCGTTCCAGGTTTCCCACATCAGCTTGAGCAGGCCCGCCACGTCCCACTCGGTGACCGGCCGGTTCCCGATCCGCGGATCGTCCACGAACCGGAGCAGGGTCTGCGAATCGACCCGGTGAGCCTTGATCGCCCCCTGGACCTCCCGGTCGACGAACGGTCCGAGTCCGGTCTTCAGGAGATCGAGGGCCTTGCCGACCCGCTCGTGGTTTGTGGTGGCCATCAGTTCTTCCGTATCCTGCGCGCCGCACCGCGGTCCGGCGGGAACAAGTTCTCTAGCTCAAGTGCCGGATCTCGACGTCGCCCCAGTGTCGATCCAGGTACTCGGCCACCAGGCGCCGATGACAATGGTGCGGCTCGTGCTCGCTGCAGAGCAGGCAGCCGTCTTCGAGCACTTCGCGCGTGATGGTCTTCTCGATGCGACGTCGCGCCATCAGGTCGAGGAACCGGTCCTCGTATTCGTGCCAACTGCCGCCGTGCTTCTTGAAGGCGTCCAGCATCTCCCGAGTCGGCGCAAGGTCGGGAATATGCACATAGTCGATCCCGCAGATCGTCCGGAGGAAGTATTCCAAGTCGTTCCGCTTCGCGAAGCCCGCGAGCTGCGAGACGTTGTTGAGACGGACGTCGGCGACGCGCTTGACGCCAGCCTTCTGGAGGGCCTCGAAGAAATGCCTCGCGCTCTTCTTCGTAAAGCCGATGGTCATCAATCTCATGAACAGGGCTCCAGCGCATTGCCGGCGGCGTCTTCATCCACGTAGGCAATGCGTGCGGCCTGGACGTCGTACGCCCGTTCGGTTAGGTCGACCCGCGACAAAAACAGGTTCGGTTCGGCCATCCCGAGCCGAGTCAAAAGACGGTCCATGGTCTCCTCGTGCGATTCCAGCCGGCCATCCGCGAGGATGTGTGCGACATCGATTCCGCGCCGTAACAGCTCGCGGCCGACCAGGATCGTTCGATGGCAGTCGATCGGGTCCTTTTCTGCGCACATGAGCGCCACACGATAGTTGCTTGCTTCCTGGATTACGCGGTCCAGACCGCGCTGGAACAGAACGGTGCGAGCCAATCGCCCGTACTGAATCCGGCGGTCCTCGTAACACGCCGGATCCTTCGATCGCGCGCCCAGTTCCCCCCCAACGAAAACGTACCGAATACCGTGTTCCTTCAGGGCGTCCGAAACCATCTCCCGATTGAATTGCGGGTTGAAACGGCTGTACGGCGCCGAACGGACGTCGGCGATCGCGGTGACGCCATGCTTCTGCAGCACGACTACGAAGTCGCCAATGGGGTACGTCGAGTGCCCCACCGTCAAGACTGACTTGCTCACGTGTGGCATTCTGAACGCTCGACAATCGCGGCGATGAGCTTGTAGCACGCGTCATTGAATGGCTCGCCCAGACTCACCGTGACAAAACTCTCGCCGATCTCGTAGTGTCCGTCTGGAACTCGTGCGGCTGGGCTCTCAACAGGGGTACATCCACGATGTCGAGCACCCGGGGGTCGGCGCCGTTCTTGTACTGGCGCTCGTACTCCGAGACCTCCTGGTGTTCTCGTGCACTTACCGGGCGGATCCAGCCAAGTCGCTGACCATCGGCGATCTCAATCCCGGCGACGCACCGGCCGTTGAGCTTCCGAGAATTTGCCAGGCAGACGATGCGCTTCACGGTAGGCATGGCCTAGTGCTTCGTCACGTCAAAATTTTAGGATAGACGGACTTGAGTTTACGGCGCGCATCGTCGACCTGCATCTGCCAGTCGACACCGCGTTGCGTAGCAGTGACGTCGGTGGACCACGCCGACACTTCGCCGTGCAGCGTCTCGAGGTCGCCGATGCGGCGCCCGTCCAGGCATTGACGCGTCATCGAACTCAGTTCATTCTCGGCGATGTTCAGCCAGCTCCCGTGCTTCGGCGTGTAGCAGAACTCGAGGCGACGAACCAGTTCCCGAGCCCGGGCCGGCTCGAACACCTCGTAGAAGGCGCCGGGCGTGTGCGTGTTGAGGTTGTCGCACACCAAGGTGACCTTCGGGCAGTCGGCGTAGCGGCCCTCCAACAGGTCGGCGACCTCCACCGCCCAGTCCGCCTTCGTCCGCCGGGCCCGCGCCGTCGCCCGCCGCCAACACGCCAGCGGCTCGCTGAACAGGAAGACCGAGGCCGTACCGGCCCGTTCGTACTCGTAGTCGACGCGGCGGGGCCGCGCCAGCGTGGCGGCCATCGGCGGGCGCGTTTCCTTGACCAGTTGCACCGGCTGCTCATCCATGCACACGACCGGGCAAGCCGGGTCGTACGGTTGCGCATAGGTGTCCAAGACCTGCTCCATGTGCGCCACGAACTCGGCGTCGGCCTCCGGCGGGATCACCCAGTACTCGATTTTCCGCCGGGTCATCCCGTTTTTTTTAGCGTACGCCGGATGGTCTCGTGGCTGACCGACTCGACGACCTCCAGCTCGACGACCCGGCGCGCCAGTAGCCGCAACGACCAGTTGGCATAGCCCTTCGGGGGCGGCCCCAGACGCAGGGCGATGACCTGCGCCTCCTGCTCGCCGTCGAGCAGCTTGGGGACCGGGGGCGACGGCCGTCGTTTGCGTTCCAGCGCCCGCTCGAATCCTTCCAGTACGCATCGTTGGCGAATGTTTTCAACGGTCTTGGTGCGGCACGACAAGGCGTCGGCGATCTGCTGGTCGGTCCACGCCGGTCCGTCCGCATCGGCCTTCAAGAGGATCTGAGCACGGCGCACCTTCTCGTTGCTGCCGTTGAGCTTCCGGACTGTCTGTTGACAGACCTCGCGTTCCTGGTCGGTGAGTCGGACGATATACTTTTTCTGCACGGGAACTCTATCGGTTCCGCGTGCCCTAATCTTTAATCGTGGCGCAGCACTAGTCCGATTCTCCGAACAGTTGTGGTTGCCCAGGCGTTGTGGCTTGCGCCAGCCTGGAAATCTCCGGCCAACTCTGGACCAGGGCGTTGTAGGAGAGCGCCTCCGTCGCGCGCTTCTTGCGCTCGCAGACAGTGTACAGGCGGTAGCAGAGTTCCCGCGCGATCTCAGCCGCGCCGCCGAGCGACGACGCGAGCGTTGCCGCCGCGGCTTCCCCGTCCGATTCGAGGATGCGGACGAGATGGTGCACCATCTCCCAGGCGGTCAGCCGTGCATCGGCAGTTGGATCCCAGGTGTCCGGCAGCTCTTCGGGCCTCAGCAGCCGGACCCGGCCGGCGCATGAGGCGAGGATGCCAGCCCCGACCATGCCGTCCACGCTCGTGTTCTTCGCCTTCGACAGCGTTTCGGCCGCGCCGTAAGCGCCTTCCTGGAAGCCGTGTTCCTCGAACCACGCGAGCGCCCAGCGGCTGTCGGCGTCGAAATCGCCCTCCTGCTCGGCAAGCACCTCGTCTAGCGTCTGATTGATGAGTGCCAGAGCGTCGCGCACCGATAGGGGCCTGCCAGACGCGTCGAGCACCTGGTCGTAACGGGTGTATACCGCGATGCCGGGACCGATGGCTGCCTGGGCGAGGTCGACCGGGGCGACGTTTCCCGATTGCAGAAGCCGCAACGCTTGCGGCAGCTCGGACCGGAGTGCCGTCAAGAACTCGCGGCGCGTAGCGGTAGGTGCGTCGGCCAGACGGCGACGGCAGACGAGGACAATGCTGGAGGCGAGGGCGTTGCTGCCCATGCCGACCATTCGGTTGCCGAGTTCGGTGCGCATCGGCCACGTACCAGTGATCGCAAAGCCAGACCGGATCACGGCGTCCAGAAACGTCTCCCAGCCGGTGCTCGCGACACCTGTGTTGCCCCTCCGCTCGGCCTGCTTGAAGGCGTAGTAGACTGTTACGGCAAATCCGGGATGCGCCCCTTTCGCGAGTCCGTGCAGCGCCTGCGTCATGCCCTGAAGGAAGAAGGCCTCAGCCGCGTCTTTGCTGCCATGGCGGTACGGCGTGGCGACCAGCTCTTCGGCCTTCGGCACAGCGAGCGTGGCGAACAATTCCGGGAACACCGGCTTCAGCGAGTGGCGGAGCCAGACATAGAAGAAGTCCGAAAGGTCGGCGTAGCCGATGTTGTCGTAGTACGGCGGGTCCGTGGAGACAACTTTGTTCGCGCTCAGTAACTGGCCACCCGCATCAGCTTGTGTAGCAGCACCAACTGACGAACCGTACCCGACAGCGACGCCGTCGATGCTCTCGGCCGTCCACTCAACGGCGCCCAGAAAACTGCCCGTTCCGGAAAGGAGGGTGTTTAGCTCTGCGTAATCCCATGTCATCGGGATACTCTGCCGGGCGAACGTGTTTCGCGTCGAATCCCGCTCCGTGAACCACGTACAGATTGTTGAGCCCCGGTCCGCAAGCTTTGACAATGCGAACGCCAGATACACCACCACGGCCTCCGCGTATGCTGCTGCGCCCATTCCTCCGTCGCGTAACGGTTGGGCGTCGTCAGGCAGCCCCTCCGCTACGGCGTCGCGCCGGACGCGTTCGGTCGTCTCTGCGACGAGATCGACAAAAGTTGTCAGAGCGACGAGTTGACGGGGCGTGAAGAGGTCGCTCCAGCGACGCATCCCGTATTCCTGAACACGAAAACCAAGCGCTCGTTGCGGAAGGTCGGTGTCGGGAGTCCAACCCGGGCGGGCATCGGTTGCTCGAAGTTCGTGCACCGCCGTTGGCGTCAGGTAGATTCGTTCGCGGTCGCCTTCCGCGACGATTGCCAGAAGGCGTGAACCCAGTCTCCCGGCCTTGCCCTCGGCTCGCAAGTAGTCGAACGGCATCGGCGAACCCGACATCAGGCAGAGGAATGGACTGCCGCTGCTGCCGGATTTCGTTCCGCGCTTCGCTTGCACCCCATCTGCTGGTGGGCCAACCTTCACCGTGAACCGGTATGCCCGGCCTTCGATCACCGGCTCGACGTACGCCTGCTTTCCCTTCTTCGTCGAGAGCATGAACGTCGACACGAGCGGCACGTCCAAGTCGGCGAACGCCGGGTTCGGACTCTTGACCGTCCGCGCCCAAAGCCAAGCGATTACGGTCAATTCGCGGCCGACGTAACGCTCGAGGTCCGGGCGATCCCGCGCCATCTCCCTCGTGACCGCGACCTTGAGGTACAGATGCCCGATCCGCTTCTCCGCCTCGTCGCGCATCCACTTGCCGTAGTAGCGGACGTCGTCGGCCAGGCCCTGGGCGCCGCGCCAGTTTTTCGCAACCAGCGTGGCATCGGCGCGCGCCTCCGGGTTCACCGGCGGGCGGCCGGCGAACCTCGGCGGGATCTCGATCATCGCCTTGTTGATGAGCACGGCCACCGGGTTGAGGTCGCTGGCATGGGCTTCGAGGCCGAGTCGCTGCGCCTCCAGCGGCAGGGCGCCGCCGCCGGCGAACGGGTCGTGGAACGCGGGCAGCTTGTGGCGGTCGAACAGCTCCCTGGCGCGCGGGTGGCCGGCGTTCTCCGCGCAGGTACGCCGCCAGCTCTGCCAGATCTCGGTCCGCGCCCGCTTCAGCACCTCTTCGTTGGTGGTGTTCTCCCACTGCACGAGGTCTTCGATGAGCTTGAACAGGCGCTCGCGCTCCAGCTCCGCCGCCGCCTCCGCCAGCGTCGGCGCCGAGTCCCCACCCGCCTCGCCATCCGCCGCGTCAGGTCGGCTCTCGAACTCCGCCTGACGCTGCCGGAGCCGCCGCTTGGCGGCCCGCCGCATCTTGAGGTCCGACAGCAGCACGTCGACGTACTCGGACGGGTCGTCGACCATCTGCGCGAAGATGACCGCGCGTGCCGTGGCAAGCGGCCGGCGCGCCCACCACAGATGCAGGGTGCTCGGGTGCCCGTGCCGGATCGATTTCTCGCGTGCCGATGCCTTGTTCACGGCGTCGAGCGGAAGGGCGACCTCAATGAGCTTCTTGCGGGTACGCATCAGGCTCCGGTGGCCTTGTCAAGTGCCGTCTTGATGCTCTCGCCGCACTTGATCAACACCGGTTGTCTCGTGTAGCCGCGCAGTCGAATCCTGGTTCGGCGCAGCGCCTCCCGTTGCGCCTTGTGGACGCCTCGTCCGTGCACGATAGTCGGAACGAACAGGAACGCCCGAGCCGCCGGAAGCCAAGAATCCGAAGCATCGGCGCCGCCTTGGAGCTGAGCCGCCACCGGATTGCTGTCGAACCTTCCGCTCTTGATCTCAATCGGCGCAACCCACGTTTCGCCGCCGGCTTCGGCAACGAACAAAAGGTCGCTTCGTGATTTCGCTTCGAGTCCGAGCGCGCGGCAGTCGAGATCGATGATTACCCGACGCTCCGGGGCTTCGCGCATGGAGACGGTGCATCCCTGCTTCCTGCATTTCTTCGTGTGGCAATCAGCGGGAACTGCGTTGGACACGGCCTCCACCAGCCCGTTCACTCGACACCCTCGTTCAGGCGGTTGAAGATCTCCGCGCTCTCGTTGTAGAGCTCGTCGCTCACAACGTCGTAACCCGTTCGGAACAGACCCGTCTGCGGGTCGAGCTCGACTTCTTCGACGATCGACCCTTTGGGGCGTCCGCTTCGTCTGAACAGCCAGGCACCAACATCATTGGAGCTGAGGGCGACCTCCGCACCCGAAAAGCCGGCTTGCTTCTTCTCCGGCAACGTAGCAAGCCTGACCAGGTTGCCGATCTGTTCAAGGAACCACTCGCTGTGCGTGGTCATGACGATGCGGACGCCGGCGCGAACCAGCCGCGCCAACTCGCGCGCGAAAGCGGCTTGCATGGCCGGGTGCAGGTGAGCCTCCGGCTCCTCGATAATCAGAACGTCTCCGGGACGTACTACGTACCTCAGGTACAAGACGACCGGGGCGAGCTCTGAAACCATCGAGGATGCCCGCATCAGGGCGATGTCCTCGCTCCATCCACGCGGCTGATACGCGAACGTCGGATAGCCTGTTTCGCCACGCTCCAGGACAACCGTTCCCTCGAGGACATTGCGCTCGAGCAGATCCGCCAGGTCGGCGCCACCCGTTCTGGATCGGCCCACACGTTCTCGTGTCCGACCGCCGATTCCGATCAAGTGATTCAGGAAGTCAGTGAGTACGCCAGAGAGCATAGGCCCATCGGGAGAAGGACGTAGGCCGGCCGTGGCGGCGCTCTGTACGAGCGTGCTGACGACCACCTGATGACTGTGCATGACGCCCGTGCGATCCGCCGGCAGGTAGTACGCGTTGCGGTACAACGGTCCCAAGACGGACGATGCGACACTGTCCAGCAACAACCGAAGCGCCCTCTCGTAGGCGAACGCGCTCGACCCGCGGGCGAGCACGTTTCGAAGTTCGCGCCGGACCGTCCTGGCCACGCGATCCAAGTCCTTGCGCCCCTCTGCACGTGGCAGTGAGGTCACACGAGGAAAATGTCCTGCTAGCTGCGACCCGGACGAGCCGAGCTTGATTTCGTAGCGCGCCTCGGAATCTGCTTGATACGGCACGCTAAGGCAAATGCGCGCCAGCGCGTCTGACCCCGCGCGTCGAACCAGATTGCCGGCATCGTCAATACCGAAGCATCGACGTATTTCGTACGACACGCTGTCTTCGAGTCCCTTCGCGGACTGAAGCACGGAATGAAGGTACCCGGCGACCTCCGAAGGCAGCTCCTGTGGCGTTTCCGAGGTCGACAGCACCGAAGCCCATTCGTTCAGACTCTCGTAGATTGGTTGCCTCCGCCCGCGCGGGACGTCCGAAGGGTCGAAGAGCCAGCCCCGGCGCCGCGAAAACCCGTCGTCAAAGCTGTACGGATCCGCACCACCGAAGCAGCGGTGCAGCGCGTAAAGCAGGATGGCCAGGTAGGATTTTCCGGTGTTGCTGGGACCAACGAAGATCGTTAGTGGCCGGACGTCGATTTCGGCTCTTACGATCGGCCCGAAGTGTTCTACACGGATCCGATAGTCGCCCCGTCGTGGCCGCATGGGCTGTTGATTCGTCATCGTCCGTTCCAGTCGCCGCCTGCGGTCCGCAGTCTAGAGAGAATCGGGTTCGTGGGCAGAAACGACGCTCGCACCGGAGGCGTAGCGGTCGCGTGTGCCTATGCTGAATGGACATCTCCCACGCCCACCGTCAAAGTCCATGGGAGCGAGCGGCGACGCAAGGAACGCGTCTTCCGGGCGCGAACGGGCACGATGTCGTTCGGTTTCATCGACTTGAATCCTCACGGCAATCGATTGTACGATCTTCGGTCGCCCCGCTAGCGATAGCACCGCTGGCCCGACGTCCCGCTAGGGGCGTTTCTTTTTTCCCGCCGATTCTCCGCGGCGTCTCGGCCCACGGGGGCGACGGCCGCCGACGGACCGTGGCCATCGACTTGGGCCCTCCTCACCGAGGTTCCTCCGCACGCGCCAGCAACTTGTCAAGGTCGTAGTTGACGCTGGTCACGTCGAAGTCCGGCTCACGGCTGAACGGCTGCCGCACATAGCGCACGCGGTGGCCGTCGTCGCTGACGAATTCGACGATGGCGAGGATGAAGTCCTCCGGCTTGTTCAGCGAGTAGAGGATCTCGTTCCGGGTCACGGTGACCGTTGCGGCCCCCGCTTCGCGCCCCTTGACCTCGATGAAACGCAGCCTGCCGCTGTTCGGGACGCGGCTCTCGATGTCGTACCCGAGCCTCTCGAACTCGCGGTCCTTCGGGTCGAAGCCGAGGGCGCGCTCGATCTCCATGACGGCGGCCCGCGCGCGGGCAGCGCGTTCCTGGCGGTCGACGTTCGACGTGCCGGCCGCGGCGGCCCGCCCAGCCGTCGCGGCGACGAGTCCCGCCGGGACCACGAGCACGCCGCCGAGCACCACCGGCGGCAGCGGCGAGATCTGCGCTTCGAGCTTCAGATCCGCCAGGCGCCGCTCCAGGCGAACCTGCAGGGTATCAGCCCGCTTGCGCGCTTCGCCCGAGTTGAGCCGGGCGCCCGTCTTGCCCGCCTCCTCGTCCAGCTTGAGCTGCTCCGCCCGATGGTCCCAGTAGGCGATCTCCTTCGTGAGCCGGTCCTTGACCGCCGCCTCGGTCTTGCGAATCAGATCGAGCTTGGCGTCCCGAACCTCCGCCAGGTGCTTCGGGACCACCTGCGCCACGGCGTGCGCCTGCGCCCGTTCCTCCAGGTCCCGGTCGATCCAGGCGCACTCCGGCCGGTCGAGTATCGCTTTGACCCCGGGGTCGTCCTCGGCCAGCGGCCGGTAATCGAGGTACGGCGCGTACTGAAGGTGGCGGGTCGCGCCGTCGGCGTCGAGCTCGACGTAGAGCATCCGTTTGGAGACGACCCGTCGGTCGCCGGCGCGTGTCAGGCTGGCGTCCTGCAAGGCGTGCTCCAGGAAGAAGAGCACCCGCGGCCGGGTGCCGGCATCGCGCGGATCGACCAGCACCGCGCCGCGCTTCAGCAGGTCGCGGTGGCGCTCCAACGTCAGATCGATCACCGCATCGAGGAGAGGATGGCCCGGACAGACAAAGGCCGCGAGCGGTTGCCCAGACGGCGCCACCTTCGGCTTCTCGAAGGCGATCCGCTCGTAGCGCGGCAGCACCGGCTCGCGAAGTCCGATACGGCGGTCCCGGGTCCGTACCGGCGCCGGCACGTGCGTCACCTGGTACCGGCCGGCCTCGCGCTGCCGGGCCGTGCCGCCCAGCCGGCGGAACGCTTCGTGGAAGAACGACTCGATGTAGTGCGGCTGGAGGCGCCGCGCTTCGGCCCGCTCCATCTCCTCTCGGACGCGGTGCACGCGGCTGGCGTCCATCGCGTCATGGGCGAGTTGCTGCTCCTCCAGCAGATCCTGTATCCGGTGCCGGTCGAGGGCATGGTCGACCGCCGTGTCCAGTCGCGCGCGCACCTCGGGCTGCTCGCCGTACCGGATCGCGTCGATCAGCAGCTCGCGCAGCGGCCGCCCCTCGAACTCCAGCTTCCCGAGCACGTCGAAGACCTGCCCGCCCAGCGTCTGCCGCGCCTGCTCCAGCTTCTCGAGCAGCCGCCGGTAGACGTCTCCCTCGCGGGTCTCCTGCGCCACGAGGTTCCAGAGATGGCAGACCTCGGTCTGGCCGATCCGGTGGATGCGGCCGAACCGCTGCTCCAGGCGGTTCGGGTTCCAGGGCAGGTCGTAGTTGACCATCAGGTGCGCCCGCTGCAGGTTGATCCCTTCGCCGGCCGCGTCGGTGGCCAGCAGCACCGCGACCTCCGGATCGTGCCGGAACGCCTCCTGCGCCTTGAGCCGCTCTTCCCGCCCCATCCCGCCGTGGATCACCACGACCGCAGTCTCCCGGCCAAGCAGCGTCGTGATCCGGTCCTGCAAATACCGGAGCGTGTCGCGGTGTTCGGTGAAGAGCACGAGCTTCTGGCGCGGCGACGGCGCCGGCCGCGCGATCTCGCCGGCCCCGTACGGCGTCGTCCGTTCCCCGACGCGGCCGGGCAGCCCGGCCGTCGTGAAGATCTCGCCGAGCAGGCTCGCGAGCTCCCGCCACTTCGTGTCGCCGCCTTGCTGCCGGACACCGAGCGCGAGGCCCTCCAGCTTCGTGAGGGTCTCGATTTCCGCCTTCAGCTCTGCAATCGAGCGGGCGGCGGTCGCCTCGTCCAGGAGGCGCGCCTCGGTGGTCTCGACCTCGTCGTCCGGCGCGTCGTCGAGGTCGTCCACATCATCCGGATCCAGCGTGGGCGTCGATAGGGCGGCCGCGGCGCCGACCGTCCCGCTCCGCTGGAGCACCTCGAACTCCCGGAGCCGGTTCTCCAGCCGCTCCCGCCGCCGGCGCAGGGACCGGTAGATCGCTTCGGGCGAAGAAGCCAGCCGCCGTTGGAGAATCGTCAACGCAAAGCCGACCGTACCCGCCCGCCGGGCGTTGGCGAGCGCCTCGGCCCGGTTGAACTCCTGCCGCACGTAGTCGGTGACGGCGGCGTAGAGGTGGGCCTCCGCCTCGGACAGCGCATACGGGACGGTATAGGCAATCCGCTCCGGGAAGAGCGGCTTGCCCTCGAAGGTGAGCAGGTGCTCCTTCACCATCCGACGCATCAGGTCCGACACGTCGGCGGTGTGGACCCCGTCGCGAAACCGCCCCTCGAACCGGTCGCCGTCGAGCAGCGCCATGAAGAGTTGGAAGTCCTCTTCCTTCCCGTTGTGCGGCGTCGCCGTCATCAGCAGGAAGTGGCGGCTGAGGCTCGACAGCAGTTGGCCCAGCCGGTACCGTTTCGTGTAGGTGACCTCGCCCCCGAAGAACGTCGCCGACAGCTTGTGGGCCTCATCGCAGACGACGAGATCCCAACCGCAGTCCGGCGCCTCCAGCTTGGCCTGGAGGTCCTCGTTGCGCGACAGCATGTCCAGGCGCGCGATGACCAGCGGCGTCTCCAGGAACCAGTTCCCGGTGCGCGCCGATTCCAGCTTGTCGCGGGTGAGAATCTCGAACGGCAGGTGGAACCGGCGATACAGCTCGTCCTGCCACTGCTCGGCGAGGCTTCCGGGACAGACCACGAGGCAGCGCTCCAGATCGCCGCGGGCGATCAACTCCTTGATCAACAGGCCCGCCATGATCGTCTTGCCCGCGCCCGGGTCGTCTGCGAGGAGGAAACGCAGCGGCTGCCGCGGCAGCATCGCCTCGTAGACGGCGGTGATCTGGTGCGGCAGCGGATCGAGGTTCGATGTGTGGACCGCCAGAACGGGATCGAACAGATGGGCCAGCCGGATGCGCTGCGCCTCGGACACCAGGCGGAAGAGCGCGCCGTCGCCGTCGAAGCTCCACGGCCGGCCGCGTTCGACGATCTCCAGCCGCGCCTCGTCGTGGCGGTACAGCAGCTCGTTCGCCACCGCGCCGGCCGCTGTCTTGTACGTCAGCTCGAGAGCCTCGGAGCCGAACCACTGCACGCTGACGACGGTGACCAGCGCGTCGGGGAGCACGCCGCGGACGGCGGCATGGGTCTGGAGGTCTTCGAGTCGCATGGTTCCGGGTGGTTCACCGCAGGGCCGCATTCGACTGATGCATCAACTGGCGGTCTTCGGTGACGTCCCAACGCGTGATCGCGTACCGGCGTGCCGGCACGTTGTCGGCGGGCCACGCCCGGCCGATTGTACCGCTCGACCCGGCCGTTGCGCACAGCGAACTGGCCGGAAGCCGGCGCCAATCCGCCCGCCGCCGTTGTGTGCTCCCCTCCTGGAGAGATGACTTCGCCGGGAGCGACCCGACCGGGTGCCGCTGACGGACCGCACGGCACTTTCTTGCGCCGACGGCGCTTGACCTGCAGTCGGGCCTCGGCGTAGAGCCGGTCGACCCGTTTGTGATTGACCGTGCGCCCTTTCTGCCGCAGCTTCAGGTAGATCAGGCCGGCCCCGCACCGCCGGTTCGCCAACGCAACAATGCGGTCGCGCAGCTCGGTATCCCGGTCCAGCCGCGGCGGGTAGCGCAACGCGGCGGCGCTCATGCGCACGACCGTCAGGGCAAGTCGTTCGCTCAGCCCTCGCGTCACCATCGACCGCACCACCTCGCATCGCGCCGGGGCGGTCACGACCTTCTTCGCTGTACCTTGCGGATTACCTCGTCCACCAGCAGGGACTCCGCGAGCAGCCCCTTCAGGCGGCCGTTTTTGGATCTCGAACTCCTTGGCGTGGACGATCGGTCGCGCTTCCGGACGAATACGGCCATCGAGTAGGCGTTGCTGTTCCGGGGTGACCGGGACTTCGACGACGAGTCGGCGTATCTATGGAACAGTCGATTTGGGCGGTGCGGGCCTGCGTTCCAGCACGCGACGATAATCGGCGCTCATTTTGTGGAGCCAATCGGCCATGGCGGGCCAGTTGGCGCGATCGTTCGTATCGATCTTATGGCGGCTGTTGGCGTAGCTCCCCCAGGAGGTGCCTTCGCCGATCTCGACGCCAAGCTCTTCGCGCAGGTCTTGTTCGCATGCCTGGATACGTCCTTGTACCGCTGCCGCCGACTCGCCTCTTCTTCCTCGCACCCACACACCGACCGAGCCCTGCGCCACGTACAGGGACAGATTCAACTCCGCTGATGCGATCCACATCCAGAACGAGCTTGCCTGGTATCCGATTGAAACCCCATCGTTCGGATGCCGCTGCGCGTAGAACGCCCAGAACTCGCGCCGGAATCGGCTCAGCTCACTCTTGTCATCGACAGTCGCGCGCACGCTCCGGTCCCAGCCGCTAGGACGTTCCAGCACCTCGAACAGCGGTACTAGCGGTGACTCGGCAATCTGCACGACCCGCACCCGCACCGCGAAGAACGCAAAGGGCTCTACCGTGTGGTCGTTCAGCCAGCGGATGGCCGAACGATGCGACTCGTCGAAGTCACGTGCGATCCAGATAACGGTCCGCGCCTGCACGCCAGCAAGGTAGGTGAGGATCTGACCGAGATGCGTGTGGTCGGAGCCCTCCAACTGGTTCTCGATGAGAACGCGGCTGTCATCTGCGGGGTTGCGGGCAACGATGTCCGCCGAGAATCGCTCGACTGCGACTTCCGTATCCTCCAGCTCCATCGGGACGCCAATCGCCTCCGAAAGCCGCTCCATGTTCGCGGCCAACCACGGTGTGAACTCGTTCGCTTCATGGCCCCACACGTCGCGCAGGGTCACGTTCTTCAATTCGCCAAACTCCAAATCGGTCTCTCCCAAACGCAATCGGGGCATCCCCGCCGAATTGTTCCGTGCGTAGACGAGCGGGGAGTATAGCAGCCTGTCGAAATAGCGCCACGGACGCCGCCCGCGGACCGATCAGGACTGAGCGCGTTGGTCAGCATCGCCGACCGTCCTTCCGGTTCCAGGTTGCGCGGCGCGAGATCGAAGAGCGTCGACGTGCCCAAGAGACCGGATCGACTTCGTGTCGATGAGACCAGCAGATCAACCGGACCAAAGCACACGCAGGACCATCGTCGAGCAAGCCGCTACGTCCGTTCGTAAACGAACGCATCCACGAGAGCAGCGCGGAACCGCCAGATTTTCTCCAAGGCTCCATCCTTCGCCGGTGAGTCGGCATACCAGGGCTGGGCGTAGAGCCATTGAAGCAGCTTGCGATAGTTTCGCGGCTCTCCGAGGGTCGAAGGGCTCATCCCAGATAGCTTGCCATACGCCTTCTGGGACGCGCTGTTCAGGCTCAGCAGTCGGTCCGGTCGCGCAAGCGTCAGCAGCAGGGTCGCCGTCCCGTGGGCCACCTTGTCGATGCTCGTTAGCTCCTGCATCGCCGCAACGGCGACGTCTGGAAACTCGGTATCGTCAGCTAACACAACCTTGTTGAGGATACGTCGGATCTCGGTCTCGTGGTCCCACACTGCCATCCCATGGCTCCGGCCCATGCGTCCCAGCAGCCCCCACCAATCCGAATCCCCGCGAGGTGCACCGCCTTTCAGTTGCAATTGAGACGTGCTATCACGCTGCGACCATCTCGTTTCGCCAAGCAGCAGTTGGTGACGCTCGGATATGGCCCTCATGTAGCTCCGACCTAGGGGATTGAGGATTTCCCATTCTTTTTCTTCATCCTGCAACATCTCGTCACACTTCTTCAGAGCTTGTCGATACTCCTCGAGAGTCAGCGGGCGATGGGCGTCGTCGAGAAGGTCGGATCGGCACGAGACGGCCCCGGAAACGAACTTTCGGAAGTCTGGATCAGGCGGGTTCCGCTTCCAGTCTTCCGTGTACCGACGGATCATTTCCATAACGGGGGGATTCGTGGGGCAGCGATTCCACCGTTCTCGGAACCAGGCGGCGAGGGCATCGGTCGTCTCCCCCGGACCGATTTCCACGATTATTTCTTCATTCGCCTCGGCGTGACTTCCGAAGCCCGCGTTCGTAAAGTTGGCACTCCCGACCCACGCGTGAGACCCTGCGCGCCCGTTCGTGTGCCGGCGGAACAGATACAGTTTAGGATGGAAAAGACGACCCCCGCCCCGGATGATCCTGAGGTCACCATTCGTGATTCCGTACAGCTCCTTCAAGGCATCCGGGCGCGTTGCGTTTCCCGCTGTGCCGACGATGGCGCGGATCTTCACACGCCCGTGCTCCTGCTTCGTGGCCTCCGCCAACATGCGCAAGTGTTCGCCGCAGGTGGCCCATGCTGTGGCAATGTCCACCAGCGTGTGAGCCTTCAGAAGGTCATTGAAGCGGCCTTGGATCTCGTCGTCACGGACTATCATTTCGCTCCTCTCGCAGCTATCAACACACTGGCCGATTTCGTCCGTCCATTCTAGCTGACCGGCCTTGGACCCTCGGCGGACGGGTCAAATCCGGCGATTATTGGATACTGCAAGTCTTGCCATTTCCGGCGTCCCGCACCAACGGCAAAGCCGAACGCTTCATCGAGAGCGCCCTGTGCGAGTGGGCCTATGGCCACGGCTACCACACCTCCGCCGAGCGCACCGCGGGTCTCGCGCTCTGGATTCACCGCTACAATTGGCACCGGCTACACGCCAGTCTCAAGGCCAGGTCGCCCATCAGCCGCATCGGGCTAACCGGGGACAACGTGTTGAGGAACCACACCTAAATGACCGACAGCTCCAAAATCGTGAAGATCGTCTCCTGGAATATCGCCCGTCGCGCCGAATGCTGGAAGCACCTGTTTGATATGGGTGCAGACGTCGCGTTGCTGCAAGAGGCGACGGAACCGCCGGCGGAGTTCGCGGACCGTATCGATGTGGATTCTGCGCGGTGGCGTACGGCCGGAGGGGACTGCGATCCACCGCGTGCATGGCGTGCGGCGGTCGTGGGGCTCTCGAATCGCGTCCAGGTGGAGTGGATCGAGGCAAAGTCCTTTGACGACGCAGGATCCAGAGAGCTCGCAGTTAGCCGTCTGGGTACACTCGCTGCCGCGCGCGTGACGACGCCGGGCGGCGGTTCGTTCGTGTGCGTTTCGATGTATTCACCCTGGACGAGACCACACGCTTCCACTGGCAGCAGCTGGATCGTCTCGGACGCGTCCGCCCATCGTATCGTGTCCGATCTGTCAGCACTCATCGGACGCCAGTACGGCCACCGAATTGTGGCTGCCGGCGATCTCAATATTCTGCGCGGGTATGGAGATCATGGTAGCGCCTATTGGGCCAAACGCTACGAGACCGTGTTCACGAGAATGAAGGCGTTGGGACTCCCCTTCGTGGGGCCGCACGCGCCCAACGGACGCCAGGCTGATCCGTGGCCCGACGAGCTGCCCAGGCACAGCGAGAACGTACCCACCTACCACACGAGTCGCCAGACGCCGCGCACGGCGACACGCCAGTTAGATTTCGTCTTCGCTTCTGAGGGATTCGCGGACTCCCTGACCGTCCGGGCGCTCAATAGACCGGAGCAATGGGGGCCGAGCGACCACTGTTGCCTGGAGATCGAGATCGCGTAGGGGAGTTGGATGCGTTAACTCCCGCATTGTATTCGTGGGCCCCTGCTGCACGAACAGATCCACCCGGAACGGCAGGTTGCTCTCCTCGAACGCCTCCCGTAAATCGCCGACTTGCCGCCGCTGCGCCGGTGTCGCGAAGACGACGAGGTCGAGGTCGGATTGCGGCCGGGAGGTCCACTTCACGCGCGAGCCGTACACCCAAGCGGTCGTGCCCGGCAGGTGCCGCTGAAGCAACGCGAGGACCGTCTTGCGGTCATCGGTCGTGATGTCGATGGCGGCGTCTACTCCCACGGCGTTCCACTCATGGTCTGATAGAGGCCGATGGCGTCGTCGATGAAGTCCGGCACCAGCACGAGGCAGGCTTTGGTCTTCTCTCCGTCGTAGTCATGGGATGTATCGATGCGAGTTTCGGCGTATCGGAACCACTGCTCCACGGGCGCGGCGAGCAGGTCGTTCTCGTGCGCCAGTCGGAACACGGGCTTCGGGCTGTTTGGCGTATCGGCGACGGCCAGCGTCTCGGTCAGATACCGCTTCAGCACCTTCCACAGGCAGTCGTAGCAGGTCTTGAAGCGCCGGAGGACGGATTCCGCGATGCCCTCGCGATCCAGATCGGAGAGCGCCGGGTTGCCCTGTCGGTAGTTCGCGTTCTGCTCCTCGAGACGCTTCAGGGAGGACCGGAACTTGCTGTAGTCGATCATCGCCCAGCTCGCGACGCGGAAATCAGTTCGACACGCGGCGCAGAACAAGCGCGTCGACGACCTTCGAGGGCTCCGCAGCGTCGCCGGGGGCGTCGCCCGGCTCGCCATGGCGCCCCTCCCAGTCATGGACGCCGGTGTTGAGCACGATGGGCACGACGGAGATCTGCCGGGGTGCAAGGTCGTCGTAGCCGTCCTCATAACCGTCGACGACGACCCGCAGGTCACCGGGGTGGGCCTTGAGCGTCTCGATCAACTCGCTGACGGTCATCGGTCCTCCTGCGGGAAAGCAAACCCGATCGCCTTCAGATTCTCGGCGATGGATGCATCGAGCCGCGACCCCTCGGCCTGCTGCGCTTGCAGTTCCGCGACCAGCCGCTTCATCTTGGCCTCGAACGGCTCGCCGTCGTCCGGTTGCGGTTCCGCGCCGACGTAGCGCCCCGGTGTCAGCACGTGACCGTGCCGGCCCACCTCGTCCAGCGTAGCGCTCTTGCAGAAGCCGGGGCGGTCTTCGTAGGCATCCGCGCCGTCGCGCCAGGAACCAGAGGCAGGCGGGAATCTGGGTCGAGTAGAAGAGCTGGCCCGGCAGGGCGACCATGCAGTCCACGAGGTCCGCCTCGATCAGGTTCTTCCGGATCGTCCCCTCGCCCGACTGGCTCGACGACATCGACCCGTTCGCGAGCACGAAGCCCACCACACCTCCGGGCGCGAGGTGGTGGACCATGTGCTGCACCCAGGCGAAGTTCGCGTTGCCTTTCGGGGGCACGCCGTAGCGCCAGCGCTTGTCCTCGGTCAAACGCTCGCCGCCCCAATCCGAGACGTTGAACGGGGGATTGGCGAGGATGAAGTCGGCTTTCAGCTCGGGGTGGCGATCGTTGTGGAAGCTGTCGCCGTGAGCGATCTGCCCCTCGATGCCCCGGATGGCGAGGTTCATCTTGGCGAGTCGCCACGTCGTGTAGTTCGACTCCTGTGCGTAGATGCTGATGTCGCCGCGCGCCTTGCCGCCGTTCCCGTTGCCGCTGGCGTGGGCGCGGATGAACCCGACCGACTGCACGAACATGCCCGACGAGCCGCAGCAGGGGTCGTAGACCCGGCCCCTGTACGGCTCCAGCATCTCGACCAGCACCTTGACGACGCAGCGTGGGGTGTAGAACTCGCCGCCCTTCTTGCCCTCCGCGCTCGCGAACTGCGAGAGGAAGTACTCGTAGACGCGGCCGAGCACGACGTGCTTGTACTCGGCGGCGTCCATCGAGCCGCGCAGGGCGTCGGCCATCGCCCACAACTCGGCTTCGTAGCCGGTCGTGGCGCCCCCGTTCGGTTTCGTCTCCGCGCCGTCTCGCTGCTGTCCGGACCTTCGTCGCGCCATGCCTCAGGATCCCACCTTCGCAGGAGTCAGACTCCTGGCCGAGATCATCGCACAGCCTACAACCGGCCGAGGATTCCGCGCATGCGGGGCTGCTTGCGGTCGTGTCGCCAGTAGGTGTTCCTGGTATCGGAAGGGGTCGCACCCGCCGATGCCGCTCCCGCCCCGATGATCGGCGCTGTTCGACACAGGCCGACGGCGTGCCGCCCAACTCATGTCGATGTCGCCGGCCCGGGCCAGGTCATAAACTGCTCGGGCGTGTCATCTGTCCGGCACGCCGTCCGGTCGGCGCTCTCCGTCGAGGTACGCCGACCACACCGTCGAAGAGCCTGCTGCCGACGACGCTCGGACAGGTCCGCTCGGGCGTAGGCCGCCTCCACCCTGTTCCCGACGGCCTGCGCCGGCGCCGCCACGATGACCTCCCGCCGGCCGCACGAAAGCTCCGAGAACGGCAACAGAAGAGAAGGTGCGCTACGAGCCCGAGTTGCTGTCAGACCTGCTCCAGGCGTGACACGAACGCGTATCCCTTCCGCCAGTATTCGCCGTAGCCCGCCGCATAGCTGTGATCGACCTGCCTGACCATGTCGCTGGCGTGTTCGAAATTCCGCCGCCAGTCGCTGTTCAGCAGTCCCGCACCAAGCCATCCGAGTGCGAGTAGATCAACGCGCTCTTCGTCGGTCAATGCGCTGATCTTGTCGACTAGGCGCTTGAAGGACGGTGAATCCACAATCAGCTTCTGGTTCTCCGGCGTCAACAAGGGCGGCAGTTCGCTCCGGCCGCGAAGGGAAGCGACAACGTGCCGCGACGTGGCGGCAAAGATCTCGTAGGCAGTGCTCAGCGCCTCGACTTTCTCTCGACTGATGACCAGGGCGGTTGCCGCCGCCGTGATCCTATCTGCGACCTCTGGCGCACCGATATAGCGGACATCCGCGCCCGGCAAGTGCCCGGCGACCTTGTTGGCGAATTTCTTGTCGGCCGTGATCAGCCCCGACGCTGCGGCCTCGGCGCAGGCCAAGTAGAGACAGTCGTAGACCGGATGGTCGATTTCGGCGGCGATCTGCGCGGCGCGATCGATGAGTTGGCTACTGGGATGTAGCGTGACGATGTCCGGGAGGAGCGCCAGTTCGTCGAAGTACGGCTGCGGATCCTCGATCTCGCCCCTACGGGCCTTCTTCCAGATGGTGTTCGCGAACTCTACAAGCAGGATGTCGGGGGCGTGCAGGCAGAGCCTGTGGGACAGTAGCCGGCGAGCATCATGGTACAGAGACTCCGCCACGAACCACTTAACGGCGATGCTCGCATCGACGGTCAGATTCACCGGTCCCGATCGACCCTCAGCAGCGTGACGCTGTCGGTCTGAGGTGTACCGGCAGTCATGGACGTGAGCCGCTGCGTCCGTTGCCGAAACCCGGCCATGCGAGAGCGACGGTCTACCTGCTCCGCCAGCATGTGGCGAACCTCGCCCTCGAGCGAGCGCTGATTCGCCTTGGCCCGGGCCTTGAGCCTGTCGATGACGCGATCGTCGAGATTACGGATGGTCAGATTGCCCATGAAACCTCCTGCAGTCAATATGCTAGCATGCGAGGGTCGCCGAACTGGAGACGGACGAGTCCACCCGCAAGCTCATCGACCGCCGTTGGGCGGAATATTTCGCAAAGGATTAAATAGCGACAGAGATGCCTGTCCCTGTTTTCCCGGTCAACCGGATCCGGCCGACCGTGTCTATGACTTCGAAAGGGACAGCGAATGGCCCCGGCTGAAGAGACGCAACTTGTTCAAAGAGCACAAGACGGGGATGTGGACGCCTTCTGCGCGCTCGCCGGTCGACACCAGCGGTCCATGTACCTGCTGGCCCTGAAGTACACGGGAAACCATCACGATGCCGAGGATTTGGCTCAAGAAGTATTCATGAAGGCATACAAGGCAATCGGTAGTTTCCGGGCAAACAGTTCGTTCAAGACTTGGCTGTCGAGGATCACCGTCAATGCGTTCCTGAACCACCGCAGAAAGAACGATCCGCTGTCGGCCGCACGGCGTTCAGAAGACGACCCCGAGACGAGCTCACCCGCGGCGGGATTCAGAACCTCTCCTGCTTCGGCGCGGGCCACCGAGAACAGTCTCCTGGTCGGGGAGGTCTTTCGGTTTCTCGAGACGGTTCCACCTCGACAGCGGATGGCGTTCCTTCTCAAGCACCAGGAAGGATGGACTTGTGAAGAGATCGCCAATGCGATGGGCTCGTCGGTCGGCAGCGTGAAGAAAACGCTGTTCCGGGTGGTGTCCAAGCTGAGAGGCGAGCTGGATCCGGGGCCCGCTCCACTGAAGGATTCACGATGCATCGTTGCAAAGGTTTCAGAACAAGCGTAATCGAGCCCCTGCTGGACGGCGGCAAGCTCGACAATGTGGCGCGTGCCGAACTGGAAGCTTGTCCGCAGTGCCGGGCTTTCTACAGGGAGGTCCACGCCGCCTTGGGAAGGCTTTCGGTGGCCTTCGAGGATGTCGAGCGATTCGAGACTCCGGAAGACGAGTTCCCGCCCGGTTTCAACGATAACCTGCGGCGCAACATCGTCAACGACCGTGTGTCCACCGAAGCCCGAGTGGTCGCCGAGCCCGCGAGCGCGCTCTCCCGGCTGTGGCGTCCGCTGCTGCCCGCAGCGGTACTCATGACGGCCGCGGTGTTCGTCTTCGTCAGCGTTCAACCCGCGGATCCGGTCGCGCCGGATCTGACGGATCGGCATCTGATCACGGACTACGTGCTGGACCTGGACCCGCTGACGGTCGACTTCCTCGAAGAATCGGAACTGTTCCTGCGGACCTTCGTCAAGCTGACGCCCGAAGACAGCGAGGACCTCGCCGAATCCCAGCGGGTCTCCAAAAGGCAACTTCCGCAACTGGAACAGCGACGCGAGGCCCTGGTGGAGTTTCCTCCCGTGTTGATGGTCCTGGACGACTATGAAGGCGTGCTCCGTGATATTCGGAACCTTCCAGAGGACGCCGTCGACGAGGACATCACCGACATTCGGACCCGTATTCACAACGACGGCCTGGTGGCGAGAATGCGCGCCTACCAGCCGCGCACCACTCTGGTAGCTTTCGAGCAATAGATAGCGAGGGACGATTCAATGCGAAGATTCAACTGGACCCAGTCAATAACGGCCGCGGCTATCGCGTTTCTGATCGCGGGCTCGGGCCGAACCTCGGCACAATCGGTCCAGGATTCTGTGACCGCGTACGTGGCCGAGCAGAGCGCCGCTCGCGCAATCATGAACGTCGGGCGAGACCTGGCGGCGGAGAACCGGTACGAACAGGCCGTCGAGAAGTTCCGGGAGGTGCTCCAGCGGTTCCCAGACGACCGGTATGCGGCACCGAGCAACTACTACCTGATCCGGGCGCTGGTCGAGATGGAGCAGGTCGAGGCGGCGCTACGCGAGGTTGCGCTGTTTCAGGAGCGGTTTCCGGATTCGCCTTGGTGGAACGACGTTCTGGAGGAGCAGGTCCGTCTGACGAACCGGCTGCCCCGGCTGGCCGCGTTCCGCGCGCCGGTGCTGGCGGCGGCTCCCCAGGCAGCCGACAGGTTCCGCGCCCCGTTGGGACTGGGCGAGCCGGAGCAGCGAGAGATGGATGCGGTGGTGCGCGAAGCCGAGGCGATGATGCGCTACGTCTTGGCCGGCGGCCTCGGCGGCGGCCCGGGTCTGGTGGAGGGAGAGGACGTCGATCCCGAAGTCAGCCTGCAGCAGGAGATCATGCGCGCCGTGATCGCCTCGCACCCCGAACGTGCGATGGAGATCGCGGCCGAGCGTCTCGAGCGCAACCCGTCCGATCCGGTCGTCCTCGCCAATTTTCACATGATCGCCCGGAGCGACACCGATCAGGCCCTGGACATGCTCCAGAACATCGCGACGAACTCCGAGAGCGAGCGCGCACGGAAGGAAGCCATCTTCTGGATCAGCCGGTGGGATGGGGACCAGGAACGCGTCGTCGACGTTCTGCTGGAGATCCTGCCTTCCGTCAGCGATGACGAGACGGCTGCTGCGGTTGCATTCTCTCTGAGCCGTGTGGACACCGAAAGCGCGGTCGCGGCTCTCGAAACGCTGGCGACCGATCCGTCCAGGTCGGAAGAACTGCGTAAGAATGCGGTCGTCTACATCAGCCGAACGGACGTGGGGAACCAGGTCGAGGCCCTGGGCCGCATCTACCGTAGCGCCTCCAACGATGAGGAGATCCGCAAGCAGGTGCCATTATCCCTGAGCCGCGTCGATAACGAGGTCGCGGCGGCCAACCTGCTGGGTGAGATGGCCCGCAACGATACGAGTACCGAAGTTCGCAGAGAGGCCGTGTTCTTCCTCGGTCGGATCGATGCGCCCGAGGCCCTCCAGATTCTGGAGAGCCTCCTGACCGAACCCTAGCAGCCCGTGGTAGAAGGGGCTGATTGTCAATCGAGGATCGCGTGTCCGTATTGGCGTGTCGCCGGACCATCCCACGACGAATCGGGCCGATCATGGCGCTCGGGGGCCCAGAAGCGCCGCACACGCCCCCAGTACCCGCTCAGGAGGCCGATCAGCGGCTCCACCAGCGCCGACGCGCGGCCCTGGAGGCTCCGCGGCGTGCCGACGCCCGTCAGGTGCCGCATGAGCAACCCGAGATTGACGCCGCAGACCTGCAGGAATTTGGCGTTGGCGCCCAGCCCGTCGAGCGGGAACTCGCGTCGTCCGGGGCTGCCGCCGAGGCCGTACTCCACCACGACTGTCCGTGCGCCGTGGGCCAGCTTCAGATCGTGCGACGACTCGACGAGCCATATCTCTCCGCCGATGGCGGTCAGGATCCGCCTGGAGGTTATGAAACCGGTTCTAGTAGGCCCCGTCAGCTCGCGGAGGTCTCCCCCACCCCGTAGTGGACGAGCACGCGCCGCACCGTGAGTCCCTGCACCAGGATCGAAAACACGACGACGGCATACGTGCACGCCAGCAAGTAGTCGCGCGCCGGAAATCTCGGCAGCGACAGCATCATGGCGACCGAGATGCCCCCGCGCAGGCCGCACCATGTGAGTATCGGCACGATCCCGCGCCGGTAGGGGCCGCGGAGACTCATGGCGGTGATCGGCAGGCTCACAGAGACGAAGCGCGCGGCGAGCACGATCGGCACGACGAGCAGGCTGGCGACAATGGCCCCGGGACCGGCGGAGACCGCGAATACTTCAAGGCCGATCAACAGAAACAGTACCGCGTTGAGGATCTCGTCCAACATCTGCCAGAACGCGTCCACGTGCTCGCGGGTCGTCTGGCTCATGGCGAACTTGCGACCTGGATTGCCGATGAGCAGACCGGCCAGCACCACGGCAATCGGTCCCGACACGTGGATCCAGAACGACAGCGTGTACATGAACATGACGAGCGCGAGCGTGATGAGCAGCTCGAGCGAATGATCGTCGATGCTCTTGAGCGCGTGGTAGCCGACGTATCCGAACCCCAGTCCGAGCACGGCGCCCCCGAGCACTTCCTGAAGAAAGAAGCTCGTCAGACCCGTGGCGCTCATCGTGATGGCCTCCATCTCGCCTGCTCCGGAGAGCCCCGCGACCGACACGAGCGCGAAGAACACGACGACGGCGATGCCGTCGTTGAAGAGCGACTCGCCGGCGATCTGCGCTTCGAGTTCGCCCGGCGCATTCAGTTCCTTCAGCAGCCCCATCACCGCGATCGGATCCGTCGGCGAGATCAACGCACCGAACACCAGGCAGACCACGAAGGCGACATCCACGCCGAGAAGCCTGAAGGCCCACCACGTAAGCGTGCCCACGGCCAGTGTCGACAGCAGGAGGCCGACCGTGGCGAGCGCGCCGATGGTCCACTTGTGCTTGAGCAGGCCCTCGAGATCGATGTGCAGCGAACCGGCGAAGAGCAGGAAGCACAGCATGCCGTGCATGAGCGCCTCGTTGAAGTCGATCTCGCCGAGAAAGCCGGTGAGCACATCCCGCAGGCGCCAACCTGGAACGACGGCATCAGCGGCCACCACGACAAACGAACTCACCAGCGCGACGGCCAGCGTGCCGGTGGTGGCCGAGAGCTTCAGGACGCGGTGATTGATGTAGCCGGTGAGGGCCGCGATGGCAATGAGCACGGCGGCCGTGTCAAAAGCATTCATGACGCTCAGGCCAGCCTGTTCCTCGCATCCTTCAGCATCGAGATCAGAGCGGCGCGCGTTTCCTCCGGTGTGCTGACCGGCACGGCAAACGCCAGGCGGACGGGTCGTGGTCCCTCCCTGGTCTTGGCCGACATCTCGAACCCGTAGCGGTCGACGCCCGTCATGATCGCGGCGCTGATCTCGGTCGCCTTTGAAAAGGCCTTGCAGTAGAGCACCATCGCGTCGGCATGGTCGGCGTTCATGTGTGCAATGATGCCGGCCGCCGACGGACCGAGGGGATCCGGCTCGGCGGCCTGCCACTCGGCCCCGCCCACCCACGACATCCGACCGTAGCCCCCGATGTAGCGGACCGAAGCCACGTGGAGCTTCCAGAACGCGAAATCGCGGAAGTCGGCGTAGTACGCCGCATTCGGATGGGTCGCCAGGAAGGCGGCACGAGCGCTGCCCCCCTGCCCCTCGACGCGCGTGCAGGGACCGAGCATCGTGACGCGGCCGTTGGCGAGGGGATCAAGGGCGCCGCCCTCGGCGACCAGCAGCGACGCGCGAGGGTCCCGCTCCAGGTTCTTGGTGTGCTCGGCGAGTCGGCTGATGAGGAAGACCGGGGCTCCGTTGTCAAAGGCCACGGTCACGAACGAGCCGTAGGGGTAGCCGACCGGCTCCAGCGCAAGGGTACACAGCGTCCCGGTCGAGATCTGGGCGGCCAGTGTTCGCGCGCGCTCAGCGTGCGTGGGTGTCGGTATATTTGCGTCGTACAGTGGCTCCGGCGCGTCGCCTGACGGCCGGGCGTGTGCATCTTGGCTCATGGTTCTTCCTGATCTGTCGCGCGCGCCGTCAGCGATGGCACCAGTGGTGGCCCGCTACTTCCAGTTCGAGGTCTTCTTCGTTGGGCAGACCTGCGAAGACGTATCCGTAGGCCTTATCGAACAGCGCCTGATCTCCTACGGTCGCGGGGGTGTGCCCACCACATCGAAGCCGAGCGCGCGTGCCGCTGTTGCCTGGCTGCGGTCGTGCGTGCCGAACACGAGACCGGTCTCATGGCGCTCCTCAAAAAGCAGGGCGCTTGCGAGATGGATCGCATCGAGTGTTTTGACGACGGTTGGCATGGGCTGACCGGCTCGTCGCAAGACCGCAGCGGTCATCCGGATGGATCCGATCGCGCGCTCCGTCGCGCGGATCGCCTCGTGCATGTCAGCTAGTTCGTCATCATCGAGCGCGCCCGCCAAGCGCAGACGGTCGAGCGCCCGCCGCGCCTCGACGCCCATGATTTCGCTCGAGTACGCGCGGTCCCACGTCCCCCATTCCGGCAGCGGGTTTCCGGTGCCCAGCAGCGCGCGCAACACCGCGCTCGTGTCGAGATAGATCGTCACCGGTCGTCCCGGTCCGCCCGCAGGAGTGCAACGATGTCGACCCCCTTCTTGAGCGTGATGCGTGGTGCCGCTGGCAGGGCGCTCGCAGCGGTCGGCTCCCGCACCTCGAGCCCGCCGACATCGCCCGCGAGCGGCACAAGCTGCGCGATCGGCGTCTGACGGTCACACACCGTGACGGTGGCCCCCCGGCGCACCTGTGCCAGGTACCCGCTCAGCTTCGCCTTCAGTTCCGACACCTTCGCTGTCTGGTCCATGTCTTGATTAGACCATATATAGTCACATTGAAACTATTGGTCGGTTTCGGCCGTGGGCCGTGGTCGGCACCACGACCATGCGCTGAGCGGCGAGTGGGCCGATTACCGTGACTGTCACGTAAAGCCCGACTTGGTGCTGGTGTTTACGGATGGTGTCCGCGCGATGCCTTGCGCATCTGAAGAGAACGGGGGGCCGTGTCGCGGACGTCCTCCTTGGCGGACGGGTCAAATCCGGCCATTAGCGGCGCGGCGAACAGGTCGTTCTCGTGCGCCAGTCGGAACACGGGCTTCGGGCTGTTCGGCGTATTGGGGACGCCGAGCGCCTCGGTCAGATACCGCTTCAGCACCTTCCACAGGCAGTCGTAGCAGGTCTTGAAGCGCCGGAGGACGGATTCCGCGATGCCCTCGCGATCCAGATCGGAAAGCGTCGGATTCCCGTGCCGATAGTTCGCGTGTTGCTCATCGAGGCGCTTCAGTGAGGACCGGAACTTGCTGTAATCGATCATGCTCTGCTCGCGGCGCGGCGGCATCGGTGCGGGACCCGGCGCAAGCCGCGATCACGGCTCGGGCACCCGATACTCTACCAGCGCCGAGCGGCCGACGATATCGAGGATGCGCACGAGACACTCCGCGCCGACGGAGTCGGTCAGACGCAGCTCTTCGCCGGGAACGAACTGGACGGGCTGCTGTTTGCCCCGCGCTATGGCGATGTTGGACGCGTACACGTAGGTGCGATCCAACCTGTCGCGTATGGGGTTCAGGCGACCCTTGAGACCCGGGATGCGGCCTGTGGCTTCGGAGAAGATGACGCTTCCGCCCCGCGGCAGAACGTGCAGCTCCAGCGCGAGCGCACCGCTGGAGGGAAGCCATTCCCGCTCGAGACAGGCCGCGTATCCGGGCGCAGCGCCGAATACGGTCATCGGCAGCTCCGTCGTGTACAGGTCGACGGCGGCCTCGCCGTGCTCGTCGGCAACCGCGTGCTTCCAGGTCTTGTTCGGGAACAGGACCAGCACGTCCGCTCCCGGCAGCGGCTGCCCCTCGGACCGTACGGCCACGACCGCGCGGGTCGACGTCACGTCCTGCGGTGCGGCGGGAATGACGAGCACGACTTCCGCACCGTCGACGAGGCGGTATTCTGGCGGCCTGCCAGACAGCTCGCGGGTTTCGCGCTGTATGGTCGGCACGCCGTCCCCGCGGCGTTCCATGAAGTAGCGCCGGTCGGCGGAGCCGCGTATCTCCCCAACCCCCATGCGGCCCATCAGGGAGGCGATAGCCTGGTTCCGCGTTGCCTGCCGGAGCGCCATACTCTCCAGCGTCAGCGTGTTGGGTAGTGCGCCGGGCGACTGGATCTCCAGACGGTCGGCGAACATTGACAGGCGGATACGGCTGCCGCGGACCCCGTAGTCGCGGTGTACTGCGGCGTTCACGACAGCCTCGAATATCGCCTTGTCGCTGTATTGCGGCATGTCGATCCGCGCCGGCGTCTTGCGGGCCGCGACCTGCATGTTGCGCACGGCGAACGCGACCGCATCCGCGATCTGTCGCTGCAGGGGGCCCGTGATTTCCTGCGCGTCGACCTGGCCGGTGGTGCGGTCCGCGCCCCGATACCGGGTTGCCATGATGGCGGCGTTCGGCAGCCATCGCTGCGGGTGTTGCGAGCACAGCAGCACGCCGGCGACCGTCGCGCGCTGGATACCTGACTCGTCGGGTGCAAGCAGCGCGAGCTTCGCCAGCGCCACCTCCGGTTCGGCGGCGCCCTCGGCGCTCAGCAGCGACCTCCAGAGCGCGGGGTCCAGCGTGTCGAACCCGGTCTCCGGCACCGGCTGTTCGTCGAACCAGAGGTAACGGCCCTGCGCCCGCCGTTGCGCGAGGCGCAGCCGCTCGTCAGCGGTCATCTGGCGCTTGGACGCGCCGACCCGGATGAAGCTGCGCCCCTTGTGCTCGTGCAGAGAATCGCCCTTGACCACATTGACCAGCAGGAACGTGCTGCCGTCCAACTCCCGATGATGGATGTCGATGCGGACCGGCGGTTCGATGCTGTCGGTGCTCACCTCGCCCAGCAGACGATCCAGCGCCGCCATCTGCGGCCGGGACATCCCCTGGATCAGTCCGTCATCCGTAACGCCGCACAGTAGCGCGCCGCCGTTCGCATTGGCGAAGGCGGTTATCTCGTCGGCCAGATCGCCCCGGTCGGGACCGGTCGGACGGTCGCCAGAGAATTCGATCTGCTTGAACTCCCAGCGGCCGTCTTCGCCCAGCCGCAACCGCAGCCGGATGTCCTCGTCCCGCACCGTCACACGTCGCCTCCAAAGCCCATGGCCTTCAGGTTCGCTGCGATGGCGGCGTCGAGCCGCGCGCCCTCGGCCTGTTGCGCTTGCAGTTCGGCCACCAATCGCCGCATCTTCGCTTCGAACGGTTCGCCGTCGTCCGGCTGCGGCTCCGCGCCGTCTCGCTGCTCGCCGGACCTTCGCCGCGCGATGCCCCGGGATCCCTCGTTTCAGGAGTCAGACTCCCGGCCGAGATCATCGCATAACCTACAACCGGCCGAGGATTCCGCGCATGCGGGTCTGCGTGCGGTCTTGTCGCCAGTAGGTGTTCCCGTGTCACACCCATCGCGCGGAGTAGTGGCCGTAGTGCAAACGCACACCGGGCAGGGCCTTCAGGGCTTCCAGATACGTGCCCTGCCGCCTCCGGGTATCCTCGTCTCCGGGCCGCGACCTGATGCGAGTGGTGAAGTAATGCACGCCCAACAGCCGCTGGCCCGGTTGCAGCAGGTTATCAGCCAGGCGGTGAACGTCGAGCCAATTGAGGCGCCGCCAGTCCTTGGAAATGAGCCGCATCTACCTGCGGCTCGGCTCCCTCGATCGACGCGCCCCGGCAATCTTGTGGAGCGACGCGGTCGCCTGCTCCGCGGTGTCGAACGGCCCGGAGTACCTGCCGCTCTCGAAATCCTCCATGCTTTCCCGAAACGCTGCGTGCACGCGGCTGTCGATGAGCGTCTTCGGCGTCATGACGACTCTGCCCTGCTGTTCCTCGACATCGAGGTAGTCGCCGGGTTTGAGCCCGAGACGGTCGTGCAGCTTCTTGGGGATCACGACCTGGCGGCTCACGCCCAACTTGACGGTAGTCCGTGCTTCGGATCGTGTTTTCATATATTTGTATATTGCAACTGGCGCGAGCATCGGTCAACGGTGTGCCTCATCAAGGACCACGGAGACCCGAGGCGGTCACTCCCTCGGTTCGCTTGCGGACCGCTTCCCAGGGCACCGAGCGCTCCTCCGGCAGGACATCCTCCAGCGCCGCCAGGCGATCACGAATCAGGCCCCGCTGCCAGTCGGGGACCGGAATCTCCCCTGGCGCGAGACTGTCCCAGAGCTCGACCACGAGCTCGATGCGCTCCTGTGCGGAAAGATTGAGTGCTTCTCGCTGGATTTCGGACTTGGCCAACATCGTCTCAGCATACCCGTTTCATTCGACGACGTGGCGACATGGATCCGGCCGGTTCGGCGATGATGGGCCCGAAGAAGATCTGCGGGCCATCGCGGAAACGCGCGTCGGCGTCGCCCAGGACGTCCGACCCGACCGCCGCGTTGCGCAGCGGCAGGCCGATCAGCTCGCGGTAGAGGCCGATGCAAATGCGCCGGCTCTCGTAGTAGATCGGCACCGTGGCGCCGTCGTCGACCGCCCGCTGGATGTCGTAGGTGCTGATGTGGTCACCGAACGGCGCGGGTGTTCGCGTCCGCAGCTCGATTGGCGTGCCAGTGAAGCCGACGCAGGATGTCACGTACGAGTGTCTAGCAGTCCGTGGTGAAACCCCGCGTTGCACCGAGACTGGCGCAGCGCCTGCCTGACAAGGCGCGAGGAGGGAGCATATTGGGCATATTCGACCGACGAGCAACGCAGATCAGGCAGGATGCAGCGCCTGTCGAATGCAGCGGGGCTTTTGCCACGGGCTGCTAGACCGTGTCGGATTCGGTGAGCGTCATGGGCGTAGTCGGTTACATGACACACGTGTATCATGCGAATCCCGGCCGGCAATCGATTGGAGCGCCTCAAGGGGACCCGGACCGCGCAGCACAGCATCCGGATCAACGATCAGTATCGCGTGACGTTTCGGTGGGAGAGCGGCCATGCCTACGAGGTCGGAATCGAAGACTATCACTAGAGACCCGAACTGGACGGGACCTGCCATCTCCCCCGGCGAGATGCTGCTCGAGGAATTCCTAAAGCCGCTCGGACTCCGCCAGGCCGACGCCGCGCAGCAGCTCGGTATCTCTGCGAACCGCCTCAACGAAGTCGTGCTCGGAAAGCGGCGGATCACCGCCGACACGGCCCTCCGATTGTCAGGGATGTTGACGACGTCCCACCAGTTCTGAATGCGGCTCCAAGCGGACTGGGATCTCCACCGCGCGACCCAACGGGCGGCGTCATAAGAGGAGTGGTCACACCGACCGTTGCGCACGCTGAACGTCGCGCGGTCGATTTACCTGCGCTTGCCAACGAATGCCCGCCTCTGGCGGATTGAACGCCAATTCGTTGCCGTGGATGCGCCCAGGCTCCGGTCGGTGCTCGGAACCCGGTCGTAGGGAACGGGCCAGAATGTGGCGGGAGGCTCAGGCGGCCCGTCTCGTGGGAGGTCTCTTCACGGTCGCCCGGCTGTCGCTGGCGCCAAATCGAAGCCGAGAGCAACGGCGTTGTCACGAATCCGATCGTCCAGCGACAGCACCAGCAGATCGGACGAGAGATTCCGAACGGCCAGCGCGGTCGCGAGATGGATGGCGTCGAGCGCGCGGATCGGTTCACGTGGAAACGACCGCCGGGACCGATGGACGATATCCGCGTCCATGCCGAGAAGGGTCCAATGGGATGATGTGGTGTCGATGATCGCGTGAAGCTGCAACGATTCGCTCGCCGTGAGGCGCCCGGTTGCGACCGCGCGACGGAACGCCCGATCGCATTCGATGAGCGTCAGATCCGACGTGAAGATCATGTCGGCGGCTGCGAGTTGATCCCTGGCGCCATCACCGCGCTCTTCGTCCAGGAGCCATGCCACTACGGCGCTGGTCTCCACGTACAGGTTCACCGCTCACCCCGCACCTCGTCGAGCAGATCCCGTACGACCTGGGAAGGTAGCCGGCGGGAAGGACGAGAGTAGAGGTCCGGGCGGTTCGGGGCGCCCAGGCGAACCGTCCCTGCTCGCGCGCGACGCCGCAACTCGGCGTACGCGTCTTCCTCGGTAGTGTGCGTGGGCGGCCCGAGCTCGGCGACTATCCGTCCTCGATGAGTGATGGCGACTCGCTCACCCTGCTCCACCATACGGAGGTAGGCGCTCAACCGATTCTTGATCTCCCTGACGCCTGATGTCTTCATCGCAAGCAATGTAGACTCACGTGGCTACAATGTCAAGCCGGTCCATTCCCCTGACCGACGGGACCCGTCCGAACCGGCCGCTACCGGGTGATCACGGTCTTGAAGCGCCTGACCAGGAGGGCCAGCAGCAGCGCCTGGTAGGCCAGGCCGGCCACGAAGTAGAGCCACACGCGGGGCTCGCCGGCTTCGAGCATCCAGAACACCTTGAGCGGCCAGTAGAGCGGGTCGATTCCGAACGCGACCTGCCAGGGCGAAGACACGAACCAGGCGATGACCGGCGGCCAGGTGAGCACGCCCACGCCCTTCAGCAGGGCGAACCCTTGCACTTTGTTCGCCGCGAACGCGGCGACGAAGAGCGCGTAGAGGGGCGCGGTGGGAGCCGCCTGGACGGCGGCGGCGAAGGCCGGGACGACACCCATCGTCACCAGGTCGGCGATAGCGACGCTCGCCACCATCACGGGCACGCTCACCAGCATCGGGACGGCGATGCGGTAGGCCAGGTACCCCTCCACCGTGAGCGGCGTGACCTGCAGCGCGGTAAGCGTGCGGTCGTCCCGCTGATCGAGCAGCAGAAAACCGACGACGGAACCCATCAGCGTCGGGATCATCAGCACGAGGAAGCTCGTCAGGAGCGGGTAGTACGGAGTGAGGTCGAACCCGTACCGTTCGCCGAGCCATTCGTTCACGGCCGGGACGCCCCAGCGGAATGCGAAAGCGAGAACGATCGGCATGCCGATCAGCCATCGCAGCATGCTGTCGCGGGCGATGCTCTTGACGTCAATCGGGCCGAGCGCCCGGATCACGGCGGACGCCGTCGGCATCAGCGGCTCCCCTCGCGGGCGACGATGAAGCGGTCGAACGTGCGCCGGCCGGCGAGCAGCAGCAGCCCGGCCCAGGCGGCGCCATAGAACACGCCGTAGACCCACTGCCACGACGGAATCGGCCTGAACGCCCCGGCCAGCAGCACGAGCGGCGCCGTGAAGGGATGGAGATAGAGCAGCCAGGTGTCCCAGAAGCCGAAGTAGTGCAGCATCGGGAGCGAGAGAACGCACGTGAAGAGCACCGAGGGAAACAGGAACTCGTTGATCGACCGGTAGCGGGCGACGAGGAGAAAGCCCGCCAGTGTATACAGGATGGCCGCCAGCACGATGCCGGCAATCAGCGCCCCGCCCGCGAAGCCGTTGCCGTACGCCGACCAGACGATGACGACCTGCTCCACCACCGACAGGGCGGCCAGCGTTACGGTCTTCGAGGCGAGGTACTCCCAGTTGGCGAGCGGCGTCACGACCTGGGCCTCCAACGTCCCCTCGTCCTTCTCGAGCAGTACGAGGCCGGCTACGAAGTAGAAGTTGACCATGACGAGGTTGCCGAACACGACAGCAGGCAGCACGTAGCCCCAGTCGATCGCGGGCAGGCGGGTGAGCAGGGCGAACCAGCAGACCAGCACGAAGGCCACCGCGTAATAGAAGCCGTTCCGCATCTGCAGTCGGAGGTCCAGGCGAACGGTCGCGGCCAGTCTGTGCATCGACTCACTGCAGGCTGTGGCCGGTAACCCGCAGGAAGACGTCCTCGAGGGTCGCTTCCTGGGTGTGCAGGGTGTGCACGGTGGCCTCGCGCAGCAAGGCCAGGAAGTCGGCGTTGGCGCCCAGCCCGTCGAGCGGGAACTCGCGTCGTCCGGGGCTGCCGCCGAGGCCGTACTCCATCACGACGGTCCGTGCGCCGTGGGCCAGCTTCAGATCGTGCGGCGACTCGACGAGCCGTATCTCTCCGTTGACGATGAAGGCCACGCGGTCGCACAGATCGTCGGCCACTGTCATGTCGTGCGTCGTCAGGAACACGGTGCGCCCGGCCTCCTTCATCTCGCGAATGAGGTTCCTGATGCGCCGCCCGCTGCCAGGGTCAAGCCCCACCGTCGGCTCGTCCAGGAAGATCAGTTGCGGGTCGTTGAGCAGAGCGCGGGCCACGCCCAGCCGCGTCTTCATGCCCTTGGAGTATTCGGAGACGAGGCGCGCACCGTCCTCCGCCAGCCCCACCATCTCCAGCAGCGCTTCCGGCCGGCGGGTGTCTCCCTGGTACAACGCCCGGAAGTAGCTCAGGTTCTCTGCGCCGGTGAGCCGGAGATAGTGGTTGGGCAGCTCGAACGAGACGCCGATCTGCTCGTAGTAGTCGCTCCCCCAATCCCTGAGGTCGCGGCCCAGCACCGAGACGGCGCCCCGGTAGCCCCGCAGCAGCCCGGTCAGCACCTTCTGGGTGGTCGACTTGCCCGCGCCGCTGGGACCGAGAAACCCGAAGATCTCGCCGCGGTCGATACGGAAGGCCAGGTCCCGCACGGCGGGCTTCGTCCCGGACGCATATGTGAAGGTCAGCGTGTCGACATCGACCACCGGCATACGTGCGTCACCCTGCCGTTCCGTGGTTCTGCTACGGGAGTGTGAAGATGCGGTCGGCGTGGGCCGTCAGGTTCGGGAGCAGCACCGACCGCACGGTGTCTCCGGCCCCGGCGGTCTGCGCCTGGCGGTAGACGCCCGTGTCGGGCTCGAGGACGTGGACTTCGATCTGCTGGAAGAGCGGGTCGACGATCCAGTACTCCGGCACGCCGTATCGCGCGAACAGGTGCATCTTGCGGCCCCGGTCGGTCGCCGCGGTGGAAGGGGAGAGAACTTCGACGGCGATGTCCGGCGGATGCCGCGTGACGGCGTCCGGGTCGAGCAGATGAATCCGTTCGGCGCGGAAGAAGACGATGTCCGGCTGCACGACGTCATGCTCGTCGAACACGATGTCGAGCGGCGCAAACAGCGTGAGTCCTCCTGACCGCATCGAGTAGTCGTCCAGGAGCTTGAAGACGGCTCGGGCGACGATCTGATGACGTAACAGCGGCGATGGAACCACGACGAGTTCCCCTTCGTGAATCTCGTAGCGGCGCCCGTCCTCCGGCATCTTCAGGAGGTCGGTGTAGCCGACCCGCTGCTGTACGTCCTGCATGGGCGCCATGGTACCACCACCGATCACAAGCAAGGCTCGCGCCACATCACCCGGAGGCTGTCCCGAATCCAGACCCTTCACGCGCTCCCGCGTGCCGGCGCCCGCCCACTCGCCGTAGAATTGTCCCTATGCGAATCGCACCCGTCATCGCCGCCTGCTGTCTGATCTGCGGTCTTGCCGCTCCGGCCGGCGCGCAGCATCCCGACATCGATCGGGAAGTGGCGCGTCTCGTGCCGCAGATCACCGAGATTCGGCACCAGATCCACGAGCATCCCGAGCTCGGCAACCGCGAAGTGGAAACGGCGGCGCTGGTGGCCGACCACCTGCGGGGGCTGGGGTTCGATGACGTGCGGACCGGCGTCGCGCACACCGGCGTGGTGGCGGTGCTGCGCGGCGGCCAGCCCGGACCGCTCATCGCGGTGCGCGCCGACATGGACGCGCTGCCGGTCACCGAAGAGACCGACCTGCCGTTCCGATCGACGCGCCGCACGACCTACCTCGAACAGGAGGTGGGGGTGATGCACGCCTGCGGGCACGACGTGCACACCGCGGTGCAGTTGGGCGTGGCCTCGATCCTCAAGGCGCTGCAGGCCGACCTGCCCGGCACGGTGATGTTCCTCTTCCAGCCGGCCGAGGAAGGTCCCCCGCCGGGCGAGCAGGGCGGCGCGTCGCTGATGCTCGAGGAAGGGGTGTTCGACGAGTTGCGCCCGGAGGCGGTCTTCGGGCTGCACGCCAGCGCCTACGTCGACGTCGGCAAGGCGGTCTACACGCCGGGCGGCGCGCTGGCGGCGGTCGACCACTTCCGCGTCACGATCCGCGGCCGGCAGTCGCACGGCGCGGCGCCGCACCTGAGCATCGACCCGGTGGTGATGGCGGCACAGGCCGTCTCGGCGCTGCAGACGATCCGTTCACGGAACCTGTCGCCGCTGGCGCCCAGCGTGGTGACCGTCGGCATCATTCGGGGCGGCACCCGCTTCAACATCATCCCGGGTGAAGTGCGCCTCGAAGGCACGGTGCGCACGTATGACGCCGCGGTCCAGGACACGGTGGAGCGGCGGATGGGCGAGATCCTGGATGGCGTCACCCGCGCCGGCGGCGGGTCGTTCGAGCTCGACTACGACCGCATCACCCCGGTCACCATCAACGACCTGGCGCTGACCGAGCGGTCGGCGCCGAGCCTGCGCGCCGCCCTGGGCGCGGACAATGTCGCCGTGGCCGACCCCTGGATGGCGGGAGAAGACTTCTCGCTGTTCGCGAACGAGGCGCCGGGGTTCTTCTACATGCTGGGTACGGTCGCGCCGGGCACGACCTCGGGCGACCACCACTCACCCACGTTCCGCGCCGACGACGGCGCCCTGCCGGTGGGCATGCGTTCGATGGCGTATCTGCTCTGGGATTACCTGCAGGACAACAGCGGCCAATGATCCTGCAGGACAAGAGCCGCTACTAATAAAGGATGCCGTCTCGACGTGACCCTTGAAAATCCTCGGCTGACGTCTCGATTTTCAAGGTTTGCCCTTGAAAATCCCCAGTTGACGTATCGATTTTCAAGATAACCCCTTGAACACCCCAGGTCGCGTGGTCATGGGTCGCCCGGCGCCCGCCACCCGCGTCCGCGAGCCGTTCGCCGTTCATCCGGCCGAGACCCTGACCGGGCCGCAACGGTCGCAACGTGTTCCATGACATCGCAGGCCGGCGGTGGTATAGTGCGAGTTTGGCACTCATGTCCCGACAACCTGTCGCAGTCGTGTGGACGGCGTGGGCCCTGACGGCGCTCGTGTCGGTGCCTGCCATGGCGCAGGACGCGCCGCGCACGCCGTGGGGGGCGCCGGACCTGCAGGGCGTGTGGGACTTTCGCACGATTACGCCGATGGAGCGTCCGACCGGGCGCGGCGATCAGGAGTTCCTGACCGACGAGGAAGCGGCGCAACTGGGCCAGGATGCGGCCGAACGCAACGCCCTTCTGGCGACCCGGCCGGCACAGCGCACCGAGGTGGACCCCAGCGGGAACGTGGACCGCGGGGTTGACGGGGCTCCCGGCTCCTACAACCAGTTCTGGTTCGACCGTGGCACCTCGGTCATCGCGTCACGACGCACGTCGCTGGTCATCGATCCGCCCGACGGGCGCATTCCTCCGCTGACCCCGGAGGCGGAGCGTCGCCGCGCGGCCGTGGCCGAAGCGCGCAAGGACACGGGTTCCCACGAGCCGACCCCGGGCGGATGGGTCGACGACCTCGGGCCGAACGGCTTGCAGGCGCGCTGCATCACCGGCTTCAACTCCGGCCCGCCGATGACCCCCGGCGGCTACAACAACAACTTCCAACTGTTTCAGACGCCCGATACGGTCGTGATCTACAATGAGATGAACCACAACTCGCGTATCGTGACGCTCGACCGGCGGCCGCATGCCAGCCTGCGCCTGTGGGCCGGCGATTCGCGCGGGTATTGGGAAGGCGACACGCTCGTGGTCGAGACGACGAATTTTCTCCGTGAGACCAGTTTCATGCGCGGCGGGTCGACCGCGGCGCTGCAGTTGACCGAGCGCTTCACGCGTGAATCGCCGGAGATCCTGCGTTACCAGGTGACGGTGAACGACCCGGCCACCTGGACTCGGCCGTGGACCTACGAGGTACCGATGCAGCGGAATCCCGCTCAGGTCTTCGAATATGCCTGCCACGAGGGAAACTTCTCGCTGGCAACGATTCTCATCGGCGCACGTGAAACGGAAGCCGCCGCCGCGGCGTCACATTAGTTATGTACTGTGAGCGAAAGGACGTACTCGACATGACCAGAGCCACCCGTCGTTCTCTCGGTGTTCTGCTGTGTGCCTTCGCCGTCGCGGCCCTGTCGCCGGTGTCGGCGATCGCCGCCGAAGACGAAGTTCCGACCTTCGCGAAGGACGTGGCTCCGATCTTCCAGGCGAAGTGCGAAGCGTGCCATCGGCCCGATTCGATTGCGCCGATGTCGCTGGTGACCTACCCCGAGTCGCGGCCCTGGGCGCGGTCGATCAAGGAACGGGTGTCCACCCGCCAGATGCCGCCATGGCACATTGATCGCACCGTCGGGATCAGCGAATTCAAGAACGACCGCTCACTCAGCGACGAGCAGATCGACACCATCGTGCGCTGGGTCGATGGCGGCGCCCCTCAGGGCAACCCGTCCGACATGCCGGCCGCGATCGACTGGCCGGACGCGTCCAAGTGGAATTTCGCCGCGCAGTTCGGTGGCCCACCGGACCTGATCGTCGAGTCGATGCCATTCACGATGCTGGCCGAAGCGAACGATGCGTGGTGGAAGCCGCGGGTCGCGACCGGGCTGACACAGGAGCGCTGGGCGCGGGCCATCGAGATCAGGCCGGGCACCCTGGCGGGTCGCCGGATCACGCATCACGCCATCGCGCGGCTGGTGCAGGAAGAGAACGACCCGGCGCTGGCGGCGGCCAATCGGGCCAACGCGTCCAATGGCGTCGACCGCTCGCGCACTGCCGGGACGTTCATGGAATGGGCCGTGGGCAAGCAGGGAGAGATCATGCGGCCGGGCACCGGCAAGCTGATGCTGCCGGACTCGGAGATTCAGTGGGACATTCACTACTCGGCCGCTGGTGAGGAGATCACCGACACGGCGCAGTTGGGTGTGTATCTGCATCCAGAGGATCAGGCTCCCGAGCATCGTCAGGTGCTGCATCTGATGGGCACCGGCGGGGTCGACATTCCCCCCAATACCGTGGCTATGACCCAAGGCTTCTTCCCGCTGCAGCGCGGCGCGCGCATCGAGAGCTTCCAGCCCCACATGCACCTGCGCGGCGCGGCGATGTCGATAGAAGCGATTATGCCGAACGGCCGCCGGCAGATGCTGAGCCACGTCGGCGACTTCAACTTCAACTGGCACAACAGCTACGTGTACACGGACGACTCGGCGCCGCTGCTGCCGAAGGGCACCCTGATCAAGGTGACCGCCTGGCACGACAACACGGCGTCGAACCGGTCGAACCCCGACCCCAACGTGTGGGTGGGGCATGGCGACCGCACCGTCGACGAGATGGCGCACGCCTGGGTCAACGTGACCTACTTCGAAGAGGAAGACTACGAGGCCGAGGTCGCGAAGCGCGCGGCCGACGAGTAACGGGGGCGCCGTCGTCACATGCTATTGCAACGATTCATCCACGTTCTCGTGATTGCCGCGGTCTGTGCGGTCGCTGCGCCCGCGGTGTGGGCGCAGCCGCCGCGATTTCCGCTCGCGCTCGAACCTGAGGGCAGCACCGGCGAAGCGGTCTGGCCGGCATACGAAGGCTGGACCCGGAACGAGGACGGCAGTCTGACGCTGCTCGTCGGCTACTTCAATCGCAATGAAGAGGTCGTGGATGTGCCGATCGGCGACGATAACCGCATGGGTCCCGCCGGCGTCGACCTGGGACAGCCGACGCATTTTCTACCGGGGCGGAACTGGGGAGTCTTCTCCATCACGGTGCCGGCCGATCAGGCAGAGCAGAGGCTGACCTGGTCGCTTCGCGTCAACAACCAGTTGGCCGAGATTACGTTCTGGGCGAATCCCGAGTACTACGTCGAGCCGTTTCTGAACAGGGCCAACGGCAACACCCCGCCGGTCATCAAGGTGGGTCCGGCTGGCGCCGATATGCAGGGTCCGCCGCACGGCGTGGCGGCGTCGTACTCGACCACCGTCGGCGAGCCGTTGACGCTGATACTGTCCGCCAATGATCAGCCGCTGACCAACGCTCCTGAGTCGCGTCGAGGGGGCCGGCGCGCGCCGTTGACGGTCACCTGGAAAAAATTCCGCGGACCGGGCGACGTCACCTTCGAGGCCGAAGAGATCGAGGCCGGCGCCTCGTTGACCCACCGCTTCGACGAGCTTGCCGGTGGCGAGACTTTGACGTCGGTGACCTTCAGCGAACCGGGAACCTACCGGTTGATGGCGACTGGAAACGACGTGTCCGGGAACGGCGGCGGCGGCGATCAATGCTGCTGGACCACCGCGCACGTCGACATCACCGTGAACCCCTGACCCTCCGTGGCGCAGCCCCGCCGTCGCGAGACCCCGCGGCGGGACTGTGCACACTTCGTACCGACAGATAGTGGTGCCACAGGAGGCGCGCCCCGACGGCGCGCCACGGTGTCCATGGCGCCGCCAGTCGGCGCAGGCGGGCGGTGTCGGGCGGCTGCCGCAGCCGTTTCACCTGCTGCGCGGCCGTGGCCAGCGCCAGATCCCCATCGGGCCACACATCCGGTCTGAGGAGCGCCATCAACAGATAGATGTCGGCCGTCCAGGGGCCGATACCGCGAATCTCGACCAACCGCTGGCGAACCTCGTCGTCGCCCGCCCGCGCGAGCCCGCGCAGGTCGAGCGCGCCATCCACGATCTGCCGCGCGAGCCCGAGACAATAGCCCGCTTTCTGCCGGGTGACGCCGACCGACTGAATCTCTGACTGGGTCAGCGACGCCAGCCGTTCCGGCGTGATGTCGCCGAACGCGCCGCGCAGGCGGTTGAACGTGGCCCGGCCTGAAGCCAGCGACACCTGTTGTTCCAGGATGATCTGGACCAGCGTGGCGTATCCGGGTGGCCGCGCCCACAGGGGCGGGGGCCCGCAGCGGTCCACGATCTGGGCCAGATCGGCATCCCGCCGGCTCAATGCGTCGACCCCCTCCAGCAGCCGGGTCCCGGTCAGACGTGTGTGCGGGTCGGGAGGCATCACTCGAGTCTCTGAGTGCGACGCCAAGCATACAGCGATGACGGGAACCGGATTCGTGGATATGCTGGTAGAGGGAAGAGAAGAGACGACTGATGCCTGAGGATCGAGTTCAGGATGGCCGGCGGCACGGCGTGTTGTTTCTTTGTGTCGCCAACTCTGCGCGCAGCCAGATGGCCGAGGGGCTGGCCCGGGCGCGGTTCGGCGAGCGGATGCGGGTCCAGAGCGCCGGGTCGGTCCCCGCCACCGTCAATCCGTACGCGGTGCGCGCCCTGGCCGACATCGGCATCGATATTTCCGGACAGCGGTCGAAGCATGTCGATGCGATCGACCCGGCGACCGTGGATACCGTCGTCACCCTGTGCGCCGACGAGGTCTGTCCGGCGTTTCTCGCACCGGCGCGGAGGGTCCACTGGCCGCTGCCGGACCCGGCGGGCGCGTCCGGCAGTGACGCCGAGCGACTGGATCAGTTCCGACGCACCCGCGACGAGATCGCCCGCCGCCTGGACGAACTCGAGTGGTGATACCGGGATGGCAGCGGGACGCACCGAGATCGGCGGTGCGCCCGCTGAGCAAGGCGAGAAGAGGGAAAATACCTGTAGGGGCAACCCTTGTGGTTGCCCTGTTCGTCAGCCGGAACAACGAAGTTCAGCAGAATTCAGCTTGAAGCCGCAGAATTCCGCGGGGGAAGCGCGGAATTCTGCGAGGATCGAATGCAGCGGGTCTTTTGCCACGGGCTGTTAAGATGACGGTGGGCGGTCGGCGGGCCGACCCACGGGCTACCGACCTCCGATGATCCTGCCGCTCGGCGACGAGCCGAACCCCCGCGGTGTCCCGTTCGTGACATACGGGTTGATCCTGGTCAACTGCGCCGCCTATCTGTTCGTCACGCTCCCGCTCAGCTTCGTCGGCCCCGACCTGGGCGATCCGATGATTCCGGAGTACCTCCTGGCGCTCCAGGACTCGATGGCGCGCCCGCTGTCACCCCGCAGTGTCGCCGCCATCGTTCAGGGGCTGCGGCAGTACGACCTGTTCGTCTTCGAGTGGGGGTTCCGTCCGGCGGATCCGCACGTGGCGAACCTGCTGACCGCGATGTTCCTGCACGCCGGGATTCTGCACCTGGCCGGCAACATGCTCTTCCTGTGGATCTATGGCGACAACGTGGAGTTCCGCCTCGGACGACTGCGCTATCTGATGGCGTATCTCGGCACCGGGATCGCGGCGACGCTGTTCCATCTGTTGTTCGCCGGTCGTTCACCGCTCCCGCTGCTGGGCGCGTCGGGCGCCATCTCGGGCGTACTCGGGTTCTACTTCATCTGGTTCCCCCGCAATCAGGTGCGGTTGTGGGTCATGCTCTTCCCGTTCTTCATGAACGTGATTCGCGCGCCTGCCCGCTGGGTGTTGGGGTTCTACGTCATCGCCGACAACCTGCTGCCGTTCCTGGCGTCGGCCGGGAGTCTGGGCGGGGGTGTCGCCTACGGCGCCCACATCGGCGGTTTCCTGGGCGGCATGGTGACCGCCTGGACGATGAACCGGCGCTCGCTGCGGGCGCATCCGGGCGATTTCGCAGTCCCGCCGGGTTCGGAGGCGTCACCAGTCCCCGCCGACAGTCTGGGGGCACTGGTGGACGCCGGAGACTTCGAAGAGGCGGCTCGCCGGTATGTCGGTCTGTCGGCCCGCGAAACGCGACGGCTGCTGAGCGAGCGCCAGTCACTGTTGCTGGGCAACTGGATGGCGGCCCGTGGACACCCCCAGGCGGCGCTTGTCGTCTTCCAGCGCCAGTTGCTCGACTATCCGATCGGGCCGGGCGCCGCCGATGCCCACACGGGGGCCGGTCTGCTGCAATTGCGCGTCTTCCAGCAACCGACCGCCGCATATCAGCATCTCGTCGAGGCGCTGGGGCTCAATCCCGGTCCCGACACCGAGAAGCTCGCCCGGCAGGGTCTGTCGCAGATTTCGGCGCTGCAGAAGTTCCGGCTCGGCTCCATGTAGCATCGGCGGTCAGGCAACGGCCCGGGCGCGCCGTTGCCCGGACAATCTGCCGGATGCCGGGCCGCCTGCATGAAGAGGCGTCGAGCCCGGCGGATTCGAGGAGCCGATGATCGATGTTCGTGCATTCCTGACTCGGATAACGAGTGTCGCGGCGCTGGCGGCGGCCGTCGGTCCGGTAGCGGCGTTCGCGCAGACCGGCCAGTCCCCCGCGCCGTCGGTCTCAGCCGGGGCCGCCGGGCGCGAAGGGTTCTATCTCGTGGCCGGAGCGGGTGTCGACCGGTCGACGGCAACGCGGTTCAGGGACAGGGACTGTGCGAGTGCCGCCCCGGCGGCGCTCTATGGCTGCGGCAACGGCGTCGACGGCGCACCGTTGAGCTCGCACGGCGATTTCGGACGCATGGCCGGTGTCCACCTCGGGATTGGCCATGCCGTGTCGCCGGCCCTGCGGCTGGAGGCGGTCGTGCAGCACCGCCCGGGTTTCGCGTTCACGGGGCGCGCCAACTTTCTGCAGACCACGGAGCGGCAGGAAGTGTCGGCGGACGTGTCCTCACTGACCGGCCTGCTGGCAGCCTATCTGGACCTTGCCGCACGCGGCCTGCCCCGGCTCGGTCCCTTCAGCCCGTTCATCGGCGGCGGCGCCGGCCTGTCCCGCATCGCTATCGATGAAACCCGCATGGAGTTTCCGAGGACGACGACCGTCGTGCCGGCCGGACGGCAGGTCGGATTCGCCTGGATGCTGGCGGCCGGTGTGGCGACGTCGCTGGCGGACCGGGTGACGCTCGATGTCGCCTGGCGGTACATGCATTCCGGTCACGTGGAAACCGGCAGGGCCACGGGCCGCGTGGTCTGGCGCGACGGCCGCCGCGACCCGTTGGAGATTGAGCTCGCCGAAACCAGCGCGAAGCTGGCGGGCCAGGGCCTGCGGCTGTCCGTGCGCTACGCATTCTGACGCGGTCTTGACCGTGACCGCGGCCGTGAGGGGCGACGTCCGGCGAGCAGACCCCCGGCGCGTTCTTCGCGACGCCGCCGATGGTTGCCATCATCGCGGAGAAGCGGCAGCCGGGGGCCGTCAACGAGTTACCGATCTCGCATGCGGTTGGAGCGGCGGCGGCTGGCCCGGCGATACCGGCCGGAATTCGACCCTTCGCCCTCGCCCTCGCCCTCGCGACGGAACGCGGCGAGATGCAGCACGGCACCCTCGGCCACCAGCGCCGCGGCGGTGACCGACGCGCTGTCGATGCGCACATCCCGGCCCTGCCCGACTGCCGGATACTCGCGCGCGTCGGCCGCCGCGACGGCGTCCAGCAGTCGACGCCCGGCTGACGCCGGCGGCTTGAAGGCCTGCGCCGAACGCAGCTCCATCGCGTCGAGCGCGTAGCTGCGCACCAGCTTCGGGAACAGCACCGCGAACGCCGAGGCGTGCGCGAACAGATCGAGGCCCGCGAACTGCGTGCCGGCCAGAAAGACCGCGCCCACCTGACCCGGCTGCCGCTGGAAGGCGCCGACATAGGTGTCGATAGAGGTGCGGTGCTGCTCGTAGATGTCCCCCATCGCGCCGGTGTCGGACGCGGTGGGCAGCGCATCCATCTTCTCGGCGATGTTCTCCCAGACCGCGCCCTGATCGGATCGGCGGCTGGTCGGATCGTGTCTCATGGTCTGGTTGACGGCGGCCACGGTGCTCCGCCGGCCGCGCGCGAAATGGGCGCGGTCCGAGCGTTTGAACACCACGTCGTCGTCATCCCCCCAGCGCCCCTGTTCGACGCACGACACCGGAATGCGCGTTTGCTCTTTCGGGGGCGCCAGAATCGACACGTTGAGCGTCCGGTTCTGCTTGGCGCCGACCAGTTCCTCGCCCTCCACCAGCAGCACCGCCTTGTCGCTCAGGTTCCTGAAGATCAGCTCGGGCACGCTCCCGCCGTTCGACACTTCGCTCACCTCCGCCAGCGTCGATGCCAGTGCTTCGTCCAGCGTCAGGTAGGCGCGCGCCGACGCGTCCTCTTTGACGTCCATCAGGGGAAACATGGCCATCTGCCGATGGACCACCGGGTCGCCCAGCGTGAGGCCGGCTACGGCGTGTTGAATGATTTGCATGGTCTACTCCTTCTGCCCGGGCGGACGGTATACCGCCGAGCAATCCAGAGTAGCCGCGCAGAGTGTCAGTTCCTGTCAAACCGGCCGGCGTCCGCGGTGTCCTCCTGGAGGACGCCGTTGAAATCGTGATTCCGTCCATAGAGGAACTCGGGGCCCCAATTGCGGATCCAGTGCTCCGGCCACCAGCGATACCCCGCGGTCACGGAGGTGAAGCGTTCGTCAGGCCGGCGGACGTACCCGACGTCGGTCTTGAAATCGGCCGACAGCGCGTACGACGCCAGGCCGTAGCGCGGGTTGCGGCCGCGCTTGCTGAACGCGCGGGACACATTCGTCGATCACCTGCCGCAACTCGCCCGCGTGTGAAGGGACGAACGGTGACGGCGATGGGCTGGCCGCCGCCCTCGCATCGAGCCCGTGTCGAGCTGGGGGCTACCCTTGATAGCCGTTGTGGCCGAGTTGCACGACAGTCCCGTCAGGATCGTTGAAGTAGAGCTGGTCACCCCCGCTTGTGCGCGAATCGGGATTGCGGTTGACGCGGGCGTCCCAGCCAACGTCGTCGAAGCGCGCCTTGATGCGGTCGGCATCGAAGTCGTCGACGCCGATACAGAAGTGATGGACGCGGCCCGGGTCCGGGATGTCGTAGACGCCGAGGAAGCCATCGGACAGACCCATGTTGATGCCGCCGTTGCCCGGCCGGCTGACAACCTCGAGCCCGAGCAGCGACTGGTAGAACGCGGCGGACGCCTGGACGTCGGAGACTGCGAGCGACACGTGGTTGATGGTCCGTCCCTGCGCCACCTGCCCGACCTGCTGCGCCGCCCCGGCCGAACGCGCTCCGCCGGCGGTGACCATGGCGGCCAGCGCCGCGACGAGCTGACGCCGCGTCAGCGTGCGTGCCTCGAACTGTTCAACGAGCCCCTCGATTTCACGCTGCATGCCGATGCCCTCCTCATGTGACCAACCGCGACGTCGAACGACCCGTGAATACGGTCAGGTCAAAGACCACATGCTATACCGTGGCGACGCCCAACACGAGAGCCACCATGATGTTGTGGTAGCATTCCAACATGCCTGCCAAGCCGGTCCAGGTCTCGATGGACACGGAACTCTTGCGGCGGATTGACGCGGATCCCGAGGTGCGCCACCGGGGTCGGTCGTCGTTCATCCGCTCGGCGGTCGAGATGTACCTTCGCGCAAAGCAACGACGGGAGATCGACGCGCAGATCGCGAACGCCTATGGCGACCAGACCGACGAGTTGCTCGACGAAGTCGCCGACATGATTGGTGTGCAGGCATGGCCGCCCGCGTAAATCGCGGCGAGATCTGGCGCTTGCAGGTTCCGCATCCGGACAAGCGCCGGCCGGTCGTGGTCATCAGCCGGTCCTCGTTGATCCCCCTTTTGCACACGGTCACGGTCGCAGCGGTGACATCGACGCTCCGCGGGTCGCCGACCGAGGTGTCCGTCGGCGTGGCAGAAGGTCTGAAACAGGCCTCCTGTGTCAACCTGTGCCATCTTTTCACGGTGTCCCAGGGACAACTCAAGGGCTTCGTGGGCTCCCTTGGCCAGGACAAGATGCAGGAGCTGTGCCGCGCGCTGGCGATCGCTACCGGATGCGACGGGTAGCAGTGCGTGTACGCCCGACCGGGCCACCGCGCCGGGCGAGAATCTGATCCTGCTCGTCAACCTGGCGTGGTCAGCCTGACTGTACGTGCGTTTCCTCCGCGGCCGGGAAGCGCCGCATCAGAACTGCACCCGCACCCCGCCATTGATCACGCGGCCATCCAGCGGCGCCCAGGCGTCGACCGTCCAGCGCCCGTCGCGGGCGCGGTCGGGACGCAGGACCGGGTCCCACTGCTGCTGCCGCACGCCGGTCAGGTTCTCGAGGTTGACGAACAGGCGGAGCGCACCGACACGCCGCTCGATCAGCAGGCCGGCCACGGTATAGGGCTCGCTGGCGCCGCGATACGGGTTGGCTTCCAGCCGCTGCCGGCCGGTGTAGTACAGCTCGAACCCGACGCGGCCGTCTTCGTTCTCAACCATGGCCACGAACCCGACGCTGTGCCGCGGCGTCTGCGCCACGTCGCTGGTCACCTGGCCGACCCGTTCACGTGATTGCACGTAGGTGTAGCTGCCGGTAAGGGCGAGCGGCGGCTGGCGGAATGTCCCGAGCAGCTCCAGCCCGACGTTCGTGGTCGGGTGTTCGAGGTTGCGCATCGCGTAGGTCGAGCGGTCGACGTGCACCGGGTCCACGATGCGTGACCCGAAGACGGTGGCGGTGTAGGCGGTCGGGCCCTGGGTGCGGGTGAGGTCGATCGACACGCTGCGGCCGCGTTCCGCCCGCAGCGGGCCGTCCACGGCGAGCCGCGTCAGGCCGGCCGCTTCGGCTTCTTCCGTCAGCGGCGTCGGCCCGAAGAACCCGGTTCCGGTCGACAGGCGGGTCGACCAGTCGCCCGACCGCACGAGCGCCGACACGCGGGGGCTGAAGAACCAGCCGTACTCGCTGTGGCGGTCCAACCGTCCGCTCATCGACACCGCCAGCCACGGCCGCACGTCGATGTCATCCTGCACGAACAGGCCGGGCGTGGTGAAGGTATAGGCGTACCGAGGTACGTCGGCGGGATGATAGGCGTCCTGCTCGACCGCGACGCCGCCGACCCACGTATGCGGCCCGGTCGCCCGCCGCAGTGTGATTTCGGCGAAGCTTGTATCGTGGCGGTCGCGTTCGAGCGTCTCCCCGAATTGATGGTCGTGCCACTGGCGCGCCAGGGTGGCGCGCGCGGTCACGACCGAGCGCCCCGCCACTATCTGCCACAGCGCCCCGAGGTCGACGCGGCGCGTCTCGAGGGCCTCCCGGTACGACGTGCCCGTGACCGGGAGCACGCTTCCCGGCTGCGTGCCGCCCGTGCGGTTCTCGCGTGTCGCGCCGGTCGTGAAGAACAGCGACTGGCCCTGCCCGTTGTCCCAGAAGAACCGCGGTCGCACGATTCCGCGTTCATAGCGGGCCAGGTCGGTCCACCCGTCGCCGTCGACATCGGTCTGCACCTGGCGGTGGCCGCCGCCGACGAGGGTCATCCCCCACGAGTCCGACAACGGGGACGACAGCCACACGACCCCATCCGTGGCGCCGCGCGTCGACTGGTTGAACAGGAGCTCCCGCTCCGGCTCGTCGCCAGGGCGCCGCGACAGGAGGTTGACGACGCCGCCCATGGCGCCGGCCCCGTAGAGCGCGGACGCCACGCCCTTGATGACCTCCACCTGCCCCAGGTCCATCGGCGGGATCTGCAGCAGCCCCAGACCGCCCGGCTGGCTGCCGTAGAGCGGCAGCCCATCCGAGAGGAAGCGGGTGTAGCGGCCCCGCATGCCCTGAATCCGGACGCTCGCGGCGCCCAGCGACGGCGAAGTGGTCTGCACCCGCATGCCGCCCATCTCGTTGAGCATCATGACGATATCGCCGGGCGTCATGAGCATCTTCTCTTCGATTTCCTCACGGACCAGGGCTTCGACCCGCAGCGGCTGATCCTCGATGCGCCGCCCGCTGCGGGTGCTGGCGACCACCGTCACTTCCTCTTCGACGGTGAGCTCCGGCTCGAGCTGGACATGGACGACGCGCTCCTGCCCGGCGGCCACTGTCACAGAGACGTTGACGGGGATGAAGCCCTCCTGCACGACGGTGACCTGCGTCGCACCGGCCGGCGCGCGCAAGATCGCGACCCCGGCGTCGTCGGACAGTTGCGTCATGCCGTCCACGACCACGGTTGCCCCGGCGACCGCGTCCGTGCCGGCGCGCACCTCGACCCGAATCTGTCCCGGCTCCTGGCCGCCGGCGCCCATCGACGCCGCCGCCAGCAGGAGAACCCCGGTGATGGTAGTGGTGCGGTTCAACATGGCTCTGACTGTCGCGCGCGACGGGTGGACGGCGTGCTGCATCGTGTCGGTTCAGCCGCCGGCGGCCGGATGTTGCACGGCGTCGATGCGGTGCACGCCGCCCTTGCGATGATCGTGACCGAATTGCGACATCGTGTCATCTTGGCACGGCCGCTTGATGTAAGCTTGGGGCTCATGCTCATTCGGGCGCGGCCGCGGACGTTCGGCGGTTTGACGTGCCTGCTCGCGTTCGTGACCAGCACCGGTCCGGTCGCCGGGCAGACCGACCTGCGTCTTGTCGACGCGGCCAAGGCTCAGGATGCGGCGGCCGTGCGGGCGCTCGTCCGTCAGCAGGCACCGGTCACCGTGGCGCAGCCGGATGGCGCGACGGCGCTGCACTGGGCCGTGCACTGGAACGATCTGCCAACCGCGGATCTGCTGATTGGCGCGGGCGCCGACGTCAACGCGACGAACGAACTGGGTGTCGCGCCGCTCTCCCTGGCGTGCACCAACGGCAGCGCCGCCATGGTGGAGACGCTGCTGGCGCGGGGTGCGCATGTCGATCACGCGCTGCCGACCGGCGTCACGCCGCTCATGACCTGCGCGCGGACCGGCAATGTGGACGCGCTGCGGCATCTGCTCGCACGCGGCGCGCACGTGAACGCACAGGAGACGGTTCGGGGGCAGACGGCGCTCATGTGGGCCATCGCCGAGCGGCACCCGGACGCCGCCGCGGCCCTGATTGCCGCCGGCGCCGAGATCCAGGCTCGCTCGCACGGCGGGTTCACGCCGCTGTTGTTCGCCGCGCAGCAGGGCACCCTGGAGTCTGGCCGGCTGCTGCTCGCCGCCGGGGTCGACGTGAACGAGACGGGCGGCGACGGCAGCGCCGCGCTGCTGGTCGCTGTCGAAAGCGGCCATGCCGGCATGACCAGCTTCCTGCTCGACGCCGGCGCCGACGTGGACGCGATCGGTGCGGGACGCACCGCGTTGCATGCCGCCGCGCAGCATGCGCGCCAGGATATCGCCGCCCTGCTGCTGGCCGGCGGCGCCGATCCGAACGCGCGCCTGGTGCGCCGGTTGCCGCGCATTCCCGGCGAGTTGACTGGCGGCCCGCTCAGCATGGTCGGCGCCACTCCGTTCTGGCTGGCCGCGCGGTTCAGCGACCTCGGGCTGATGCGCCTGTTCGCAGACCACGGCGCGGACCCGCGCATGACCTCCGACGACGGGACGACGCCGCTGATGGTGGCGGCGGGCATCGGCTGGGTCGACGGGTACGATCGGTACGGGCGGCTGCTGTTCGGTGTAGATCCGGCGCGTCTCGAGCAGCACGACCTGGAGGCGGTCACGCTGGCGGTCGCGCTTGGCGGCGACGTCGGGTCGGTGAACGAGTACGGCCAGACGGCGATGCACGGCGCCGCCTACATGGGCGGCGATTCCATCGTGCGGTACCTTGCCGGCCTGGGCGCCCAACTCGACGTCGCCGACAACGACGGACGGACACCCTTGTCCATCGCCGACGGCATGTACGTCGGGGGCACGTTCCTGGCCCGGACGAGCACGGCCGCGTTGCTGCGACAACTCGGCGCCGAGCGGAGCAGCCAGCGATGACGATCAAGGTCGCCGCCGGACTGCTCGGCGTCATCGCCGCCGCGGCGGTTGCGGGTCTGCAGGCGGCCGAACCGCGACCCCTGACGGCGCAGGCGGCACCCGCCGCGCCGGACCCCTCACGCGCCTTCCTCGACACCAACTGCATCGTCTGTCACAACAGCACGACTCTGACCGCGAATCTCGCGCTTGACGCCGCGGCGCTCGACCCGCGCGAGGCCCCGCGGCGCGCTGACGTCTGGGAGAAGGTCATCCGCAAGCTGCGCACTGGCGCGATGCCGCCGGCGGGCCGGCCGCGGCCCGAGCCCGGCGCCCTCACCGACTTCGTCTCGCACCTCGAGACCACCATCGACGCCGCCGCCGGCCGCCGGCCGCAGGTCGGCCGCCCGGTCGCCCACCGTCTGAACCGCACCGAGTACGCCAACGCCATTCGCGATCTGCTCGGTCTCGAAGTCGACGCCGAGGAGCTCCTGCCTCCCGACGACGCGGGGTACGGCTTCGACAACATCGGGGACGTGCTCACCGTGTCGCCGATGCTGCTCGAGCGTTACATGTCGGCGGCCGGGAAGGTCGCGCGCTTGGCCACCGGGTCGGCGCGCGACGCCTCCACCCACGTCTACTCGCTCTCCAAGTACCTGCGACAGCATGACCGGATGGGTGAAGATCTCCCGTTCGGTACCCGCGGCGGCACGGCCGTCCGGCATACGTTTCCGGTGACGGGCGACTACATCGTCAAGCTGCGACTGCTCAAGAACCACCGCGATCAGATCCGCGGCATGGGCCAGCGCCACGAGCTCGAGGTCCGGCTCGACGGTGAACGACTGCAGGTCTTCACCGTCGGACGGTCCGGCACCGAAGATCCGACAACGCCGCAGCCGCTGGACAGGACGCAGTACCTCCTGCACGCCGACGAGGGACTCGACGTGCGTGTGCGGACGACGGCGGGGCCACATCTGGTGTCGGCCGCGTTCCTGGCGAAACCGTCCGTGCCGGAAGGGCCGCTGCAGCCGACCTTGTCGGTCGCGAGCTACGGCTTCAGCGCTGACCTGGCGGTCGATGCGGCGGAAGAACCTGCCCTGTGGACCGTGCACATCGAGGGGCCGCTCGACGCGGGGTCTCCGTCGGAGCCCGGTCTCCGAGACACCGCGAGCGGGCGGCGGCTCTTCGTCTGCGAGCCGGCGGCAGCCAGCGAGGAACGCCCCTGTGCGAGGGAGATCTTCTCCCGGCTTGCCCGCCGCGCGTTTCGCCGGCCGATCACGGACACCGATCTCGACACGCTGCTGGCGTTCTTCGACGAGGGCCGCACCCGGGGCGGATTCGAGGCGGGCGTGGAGTTCGCGCTGCGCAAGGTCCTGGTCAGCCCCGAGTTCCTGTTCCGCATCGAACGCGACCCGCCGCACGCCCCCCCGGGGAGCGCCTATCGGCTGAGCGACCTGGAGATCGCCTCGCGTCTGTCGTTCTTTATCTGGAGCAGCATTCCGGACGACGAGTTGCTCGACCTCGCGGAGCGCGGGCGGCTCACCGATGCGGCCGTCCTTGAGCGGCAGGTCGCGCGGATGCTCGCCGACCCGCGCGCGGCGGCGCTCGTCCGGAACTTCGCGGGGCAATGGCTGTATCTGCGCAACATGCAGCTCGTCATGCCCGACCCGCAGACGTTTCCGGAGTTCGACGACAACCTGCGCGACGCCTTCCAGCGCGAGACGGAGCTGTTTCTCGTCAGCCAGTTGCGCGAGGACCGCAGCGTGCTGGAGCTGCTGCAGGCGGACTACACGTTCCTGAACGAGCGGCTGGCCAGGCATTATGGTGTGCCGGGGATCTACGGCAGCCATTTTCGTCGCGTGCAACTGACGGACGACGCCCGGCGCGGGTTGCTGGGGCAGGGGAGCATTCTGACGGTCACGTCGTACGCCAACCGCACGTCGCCGGTGCTGCGCGGGAAATGGCTGCTCGACAACCTGCTCGGTGCACCGCCGCCGCCCCCCCCGGCGGATATCCCGGCGCTGAAGGAGATCGGCGAAGACGGCGTGCCGCCCAGCTCCGTCCGCGAGCGGCTGGAGCTGCATCGCCGGAATCCGGTGTGTGCGTCCTGTCACGCGCAGATGGATCCGCTGGGCTTCGCGCTGGAGAATTTCGACGCGATCGGCAAGTGGCGGGAGACCGGTGCGGGCGGCGCGCCGATTGACGCGTCGGCAGTGCTGCCCAACGGCGCCGCCATCGCGGGTCCCCGCGAGCTGGCGCGCGTTTTCGTCGAGCAGCCTGACCGGTTCGCCTCGACGGTCGTCGAGAAACTGCTGACGTATGCCGTCGGGCGCGGCGTCGAGTACTACGATGCCCCGACCGTGCGCGCGATCGTGCGCGCCGCGGCCCCGGACGACTACCGGTGGTCATCCCTGATTACGGGTATCGCCACGAGCGCGCCGTTCCAGATGCGGATGTCTGACGGCGCCGCGGACGATACGAGGAGGGCGCAATGATCGTCACGAAAAAAAGTATGTCGCGGCGGACCGTCGTCCGCGGTCTCGGCGCCACGCTGGCGCTGCCGCTGCTCGACGCCATGGTGCCGGCGTTCAGCCCGATTCGGGCCTCGGCCGCCAGTCCGGTACGGCGGCTGGCGACTGTCTACGTCCCCAACGGCATCATCATGGACAAGTGGACGCCGGCAATCGAAGGCGCGGGCTTCGACCTGCCGCCGACGCTGGCGCCGCTGGCGCCGTATCGCGACGACCTGCTCGTGCTGTCCGGACTGGAGCATCGGACGGCATATCCGCTGCCCGGAGAGGGCGCCGGGGACCACGCCCGCGCGGCCGCCAGTTATCTGACCGGCGTGCATCCGAAGAAGACCGAGGGGGCCGATATCCGGGCCGGCGTGTCGATGGATCAGATCGCGGCGCAGCACGTGGGAGCAGAGACGCAGCTCGCGTCGCTCGAGCTCGGCTGCGATCCGAGCTATTTCCTCGGGGCGTGCGACGCGGGCTACAGTTGCGCGTACGGCAACACGCTGTCGTGGCGGACGGAGACGACGCCGCTGCCGGTCGAGATCAACCCGCGCGCGGTGTTCGAGCGCATGTTCGGCGACGCCGAGAACACCAGCGCCGCTGCCCGCCAGCGTCGCATCGAGGAGGATCGCAGTATTCTCGACGCGCTGCGGCACGATGTCGCGGCGTTGCAGCGAACCCTCGGCGCCGGCGACCGCGCGAAGCTGGCGCAATATGTCGACGCCATCCGGGATCTCGAGCGCCGTATCCAGAAGGCAGAGCAGCAGAGCGCCCGCGAGCTGCCCGTGCTCGAGAAGCCGGCCGGCATCCCGGACCAGTACGACGATCACGTCAGGATGATGTTCGACCTGCAGGTGCTGGCGTTCCAGACCGACCTGACCCGCGTCACGACGTTCATCATGTCGCGCGAGGTCAGCTCGCGGACCTATCCCGAGCTGGGCATTCCCGATCCGCACCATCCGATCTCGCACCACCAGGATGACGGGACGAAAATCGAGAAGCTCGCCAAGATCAACGCGTTCCACGTCAGTCTGTTCGCGCATTTCCTCGACCGCTTGCGGGCGACGGACGATGGCGATGGATCGCTGCTGGACCAGGTGATGATCACCTACGGCTGCGGCATCAGCGACAGCAACCAGCATCTGCACGACAACCTGCCGGTGCTCGTGGCGGGCGGCGGCGGCGGCCGGATTTCCGGCGGACGCCATCTGCGCTTCGCGCCCCACACCCCCATGGCGAATCTGCTGCTGACGCTGCTCGACAAGCTGGACGTCCCGGTCGAGCGGTTGGGCGACAGCAGCGGGCAGATCCGCGAGCTGTCGGGCCTGTCGTAGCCTGCCCGAGCCAGCGCCACTCATCGACACCAATGGGAGATTACCGATGCTGAAACACCATGTCGCGGTCTGCGGCACCCTGGCCATCGTCCTCATGCTGGCGCCGTCGCCGGCGCTCGCGCAACAAGGCGACCGCAGCATGCCGATGCGCACGCCGGACGGGCAACCTGACGTCTCGGGCATTTTCACCTTCCGGACGCTGACGCCGCTCGAGCGGCCGCGCCAGTTCGAGGGGCTGGAATCGCTGTCGCCGGAGGATGCGGCGGCCTTCGAGGCGGCGGAGCGCACCCGGCGCAATCGCGACCTCTTCGATCCGGAACAGGGCGCGCTCTTCTACCGGCCGCGTTCGGAAGGCGGCGTCCTGTCGTACAACGAGTTCTGGTACGAGCGGGGCATCGAGCTGACCTCCGACAAGCGGACCTCTCTGATCATCGACCCGCCCAACGGGCGGCGGCCTTCCCGCGTACCACGAGTCAACACCGGTGGCCGCGATCAGGCGGCCAATCGGCGCGAGCACATGTACGACTCGTACGAGAACCGCAGCTCGGCCGACCGCTGCCTCATGGGCTTCAACTCCGGCCCGCCGATGACCTCCGGCACCTACAACAACAACGTGATGATCTTCCAGGCGCCGGGGTATGTGGCGATCCTCAACGAGATGGTGCACGACGCGCGCATCATCCCGATCGACGACGACACCGCGAAGCCGCCCTTCCCGCAGCGCAGCGGCGTTTCCCGCGCCCACTGGGAAGGGGAGACGCTGGTCATCGAGACGACCCAGTTCGCCGGCGGCAGCAGCAGTCTGACGTCGACCAACATGCGACTGGTCGAGCGGCTGACCCGCATCGACCCGGACACGGTCGCGTACGAGTACACGGTGAACGACCCGACCGTCTACACCGCGCCCTACACCGTGATGATGCCGTTCCGGCGCACCGACGGGCCGCTCTTCGAGTACGCCTGCCACGAGGGGAACTACGGGCTCTACGGCATCCTCGCCGGCGCGCGAAAGCTTGAGGCGGAGGGTCGCGAGCTGCGTCCGTAGGCGCTAGCAGTCCGTGGTGAAACCCCGCGTTGCACCGCCGCGTGGCGCGGCGGGGGCGCATGCGGTCCGATCGATCCCGACGGGAGGGTCTGATGGTGAATCGTCTGGTAACGGTCAAGGGCAGCGTCGCGCTCGCGGCGGCGTTCGTGGTGTTCAGCTCGGCGGCGGTCGGTGGGCAGCAGTCGCGGACGCTGGAGACACCGGAAGGCTCGGCCGGCTCGCGGACTGCCGCGCGCACCCCCTGGGGCGACCTGGATCTGCAGGGGATCTGGACCAATTTCGACCTCGGCGAGGGGTTTCAACTGGAGGCGCCGCCCCCGCCCGGCACCAGACCGCCGCGGTTGCTGGGCGGCACCGGCACCTGCGTGCCGTCCGCTGCGCCCGTGCCCGTGATCGACGCCGCCGGCGTGGGACCGCCGGAGCACTGGTTCGAAACCTCCGAGCGTGGGCCGTCAGTCAGACCGAGCCTGATCGCGGAGCCCGCCGATGGCCGACTGCCGCCCCTGACGCCGTCCGGTGACCAGCGCATCGACGAGATCTGCGCCAAGGTCTTCGATTCGCATGTCGAGCTCGATCCGTGGGTGCGGTGCATCACCCGGGGCGTGCCGGCCTCGACGTTCCCCTCGCTTTACAACAACGCCTACCAGATTTTGCAGGTGCCGGGATACGTGGTCATCTACTACGAGATGATCCACGACGCGCGGGTGATCCCGCTGGACGAGGGGCCGCGGGCCGAACCGGACCTCCGGCTCTGGATGGGCAACTCGCGCGGCCGCTGGGAGGGCAATGCGCTGGTGGTGGAAACGACGGGATTCACCGACAAGAGCGCGATCAGGGGCCATGCGCACAGCGACAGCCTGACCGTGACCGAGCGTTTCACGCTCGTCGACGCCGACACGCTGCAATATGAAGCGGTGGTGAACGACCCGGAGACATGGGTCACACCCTGGACGGCGGCCATTGCCCTGAACCGTGACGACGGGTATCTGATGTTCGAGTACGCGTGCCACGAAGGCAATCAGAAGGCGATGGAGAACATGTTGGGCGGCGCGCGGTCGGACGAGCGCTAACGCTGCCGGACACGGCGCCGCACCCGAGCGGTCGCAGTGTAAGTTGCAGTGCGGGGGAACGGGATAAACCGATGACGAGATTACACGACAGTCGACGGGCTCGGGTGGCGCTGGTGGCGCTTGCCTTTGCGGCGGCGGGCGGTCTTCAGCCGCTGGATGCCGGGCAGCAGGGGCGCACGACCCGCACGGGGGCGCCGCCCGCGATCACCGCCGGCAGCAGCCAGACCAACTGGGCGAGTCACAACCTCGACCCGTACAATCAGCGCTATTCCGCGCTGGACCAGATCGACACCGCGACGGTGGGGCGGCTCGCGCGCCGCTGGTCGTTCGACGTGCCGGCCGGGCTGAACGTCGGTCAGACCACGCCGCTGGTCGTCGACGGCGTCATGTATCTGCACTCCGGCGCCACCGTGCTCGCCCTCAACGCGGTGACCGGTGAGGAGGTCTGGAGGCTGGAGGTCGATGGCGTCGCCGGTGGCACCGTGCGCGGTCCGCTGTATGCCAACGGGACGATCTACTCGTATCACGGCGACAAGCTCGTGGCGGCCGACGCGCAGACCGGGGAGCTCGTCGAGACCTTCGGCGACGGGGGTGTGCTGCCGGTCTTCAGCCAGGCCCTCGCGACGAAGTATCCGGACGTCTATCCGCCCGGCTTCGATGCGTCCACGCTCAACTACCGCATCAATAGCTCGCCCGCCTTTCACGACAACACGCTGTATGTGGGCTCCGCGATCTCGGAGGGCAACATTCCCGGTGGGCTCGTGGTCGCCGCCGACGCCGCCACCGGCGAGATCAAGTGGGTGTTCAACACCATCCCGCAGCGCCCGCAGGACGAGGGCTGGGAGCTCGCCGAGCCGACCTGGGGCGACGGCAAGCGGGTGGGGGCCGGTGTCTGGACCCAGCCGGCGGTCGACGCCGAGCTGGGCCTGCTCTTCTTCAACACCGCCAACCCGAATCCCCCGTACGACGGCTCGGCCCGGCCCGGGGCGAACCTGTTCACCAACTCGACGATCGCGCTCGACCTGCAGACCGGCGCCCTGCGGTGGCACTACCAGACGATCCACCACGACCTGTGGGACTGGGACAACATCACCGGCCCGGTGCTGTTCGACGTCACGCACAACGGCGAGACCATCAAGGGGGTCGGCGCCGCCGGCAAGAACTGCCTGCTCTACCTCTGGCACCGCGAGACGGGCGAGCCGATCAACCCGATGGTCGAGACGCTCGTCCCGACCGAGACGAACGTGCCGGGCGAGGTCGTCTACCCCACGCAGCCGATCCCGTACACCGCCAGCGGCGTGCCGCTGAGGCCGTTCTGCGCCACCTATCTCGACCTCGGCGAGCCGGCGCTGCAGGCGCAGGCGCGCCAGATGTACACGCCCTACTCGACCGACGAGCACTACATCGTGGCGCACGGCGGATCGAGCTTCGGGTCGCCGTCCTTCAGCGCGCGCACCGGGCTGCTGTACATCACCGGCAAGAACGCCGGGGTGTCGCTGCTCGTCAAGCCGCTCGGCGACAGTCTGCAGTTGGGTGAAGACGGCGGGCACCAGAAGAACCTCACCGAGATCGACCGCATCGCGGCCTTCCCGCCGACGATGACGCTGACCGCCTACGCGCCAGGCAGCGGTGAGGACGTGTGGCAGCAGGTATTGCCGGCGGTCACATTCGGCGCCTCGAGCGGCAGCCTGGCCACCGCGGGCGATCTCGTATTCCAGGGCACCGAGAACGGTGGGTTCTACGCGTTTCACGCCGGCACCGGCGAGCAGCTCTTTCACTATGACGCGGGGCGCACGCTGCGATCGAGCCCGCTGACCTACGAGGTCAACGGCACGCAGTACGTCGCCGTGGTCGTGTCGAGCACCATCCTGGCGTTCACCCTGCCGTAGCCGCTGACGCAGCGACCCGGACGGATCGACCAGAGTCCGAGGAACCGGTCAGCGCTCATGGCTGGGCCGCGCTACGCTACTGGTCGTTGTCTTTGCCCTGGTTGTCGTCGCCACGCTTTCCGTCAGGCCGGTTGAAGTAGTCGCTCTTGTGCGGGTAGTCGTCGCCCACGACCCCGCCTTCACGCCCCTGCGCCGACGGAATGACCCAGTCGCAGCCCGGCGTGTTCTCGGGTCCCGCGAGCCAGCAGTCGATGAGTTCCTGGTAGTCCTCGGCCATGCTGCCCGGATTGTGTGGAGGCATGAAACTGTTCACCTCGAGCTGGGCTGCCTCGTAGATCTGCGCAATCTCCATCGGGGCACTGTGGCAACTGACGCAACCGTTGCCCTCGATATGGATGGTGCGCATGTCCCAGTCGGATCCCCCGACCACGTAGTAGGGCACGTCCCTGCCCACGATTTCGGGCATGACGGGGCGGCTCGGGTCGTCGGGATCCCGAGCGCTGTCCATGAAGGGGTCGTGGATGAACGGGCCGGACTGATGGCATTGGACGCACTGGACGATGTCGAGCTCGCCGTCTCCGTTCATGTCGGCCGGCGGCGGCGGCATGAAGGCGTCGTTGAAGTCTGGATCGTCGGGTCCGGGCAGCGCACCCACCATGCGGTGCCCGTCGAATGAGACCCATGGCCGCTGATCCCGGATCTCGGAGTTCGCCGGATGACCCTCGGGCACCGAATGCCGGCCATCGGCGGCTTCGAAGAAGCAGGTCGCGCCCGACTGGCGGTTGTAACCGATGAGCTGCACCGACCCCCAGCCGTTCTGTTCAAGGGCCTCCGGACCAATCGATCGGCAGAAGTACACCCACGAGACCTGCGGCAGGGGATTGCCGCCGGCGTCGCGTCCCTCCACGTGTCCGAGGCGCGAGCCCGGCGCGCAGCCACCCCGCAACCCATCCGGGTGATCGCAGGCATGCCGGCCGGGGTCTTCGAACACCTCGACGCCGCCGACGGTGATCGGAATGAGAACCCCGTCGTCGCAGGCGATCTTGGGGACGCGCCCGAGTTCCGGCTCGCACATGGCGGCGTATTCGGTCGCCAGGAAGGGCATCGGTGGACCGGAACCGGGTGCGTTCGCCCCGGGCGCCTGCTCCACGGCGCAGGTCGCCGCACCGGCGGCCTCGAGCTCGGCGCTCAGCGCTGCCCTGGGCCCAGGGGACGCCGCGCCACCGGCCGATGACAGCAGGGCCAGGCCGAGCAGCAGCAGGGAACAGCAGGCAAGGCGTGATCTGAGAGACATGGTGAGATTCTAGCGCGCGCACCAATGGCGTCTCTTGGAAATGTGCTGCGTAGCCGGCGTCCAGGCGCTGACTGCCCCCACGACCGAACCCATGCAGGATCTGGACACGGGGAGAACGGTCATGAATCCGTGTCGAGGTATGGATTCGGACACTCGACCTCTCGTTGACTTAGTATAGTGAGTCGTCTATCCTCGGCTCGTGGAGTTGATTCGCACGATCCGTGGCCGGCGGCGGCTGTCCCAACGCGCGCTTGCGCAGCGCGCGGGGCTGTCGTTCCGGGGCGTGCAACTGCTCGAGTCGCCCGAGCACGATGCCCGCGTGTCGAGCCTGGAGCATATCGCCCATGCGCTTGGATTGCCGCGCGGCAGTGTCGGGCGCGCCGTGTCTCGCGTGCTGCTGGAACCGCCGGGTTCGCTGTTCTGCACGTCTCTCCGCATTCTCGAGGACGGGGAACAATCGTGGCGCCGCCACGTGATGGACTGTGTTGACGCGGTGCGTCGCTCCCGGTCGGCGGCAGAGTGGGAGACGCCACCGGCTTGGGAGTTGCCGGAACGGTTTCGCGCACTGCTGGCGGGGGTCGCCGATACGCTGGCGGCGGAGTGCGGCGCCGGCGCACCGCGTTGGACCGGCGGAATCGAGCCACTCGATCATCCCTGGTTCGTCTCCGGATACGAGAATCTCAAAGCGTCGGCACTCGTCGAGAGCCCGGTACCGTTCCGGTCACGCAACGTGTTTGTCCTTGCCAACTTCCTTGAACGGGCGTGAACGTGCTGAGCCTCTGCCACTTCGTCGAGCATGGGTAGAATCTGGTGCTGCTCGGCCCGCCAGGGGTAGGGAAGACGCACTTGGCCGTGGGTCTCGGGCTCAAGGCGATCGAACACGGCTACCGGGTGCTCTTCACGCCGGCCGCGGCGATGCTGACCACGCTCACCAAGGCGTTGAGCGAGGGCCGCTTCTACGACAAGCTGAAGGTCTTCACGATCCCGCAGCTTCTCAGTCGATGGGATCGGGTATCTGCCGATCGACCGTCAGGCGGCGACGCTGTTTTTCCAGCTCATCAGCCGGCGCTACGAGCGCGGGCCGAGAATTCTGACCAGCAACCAGAGCTTCGGCAGCTGGGGCGACGTCTTCGGCGACCGGGTGATCGCCAGCGCGATCCTCGACCGGATCCTGCATCACGCGACGACGATCAGCATCCGGGACGATTCGTATCGGCTGAAGGACAATCTGAAGTTGGGGGTGGTCAAACAACCGACCACAGCGGGAGCGTGAGCGATGGGAAGCCTGTTGACGCTGCCGGCGCCGTGTACGCGGAGACGCACCCACCGCGCCTTGGACAGGCCGCAGACGGCCTGCCCACAGCGACCACAGGCACTCATCTCATCGTGTTATCAACCAGGGGGGGTGGGGGAATTGTCGATGACCGCAGGTGGGGGAAATTTGAATGTCCGTTGACACTCATCCATGCACACGACAGGGCAAGCCGGATCGTACGGTTGCGCATAGGTGTCCAAGACCTGTTCCATGTGCGCCAAGAACTCGGCATCGGCCTGCGGAGGGATCACCCAATACTCAATTTTCCGCCGGGTCATCCCACTATTATTAGCGTTCGCCGGATGGTCTCGTGGCTGACCGACTCGACGATCTCCAGCTCGACGACCCGGCTCGCCAGCAGCCGCAACGACCAGTGGGCATAGCCCTTCGGGGGCGGCCCCGTACGTAGGGCGATGATGTGTGCCTCCTGCTCGCCGTCGAGCAACTTCGGGACCGGTGGGAACGCCCGCCGCCTTCGCTCCAGCGCCCGCTCGAACCCTTCCTGCACGCATCGTTGGCGAATGTTTTCGACGGTCTTGGTGCGGCACGAAAAGGCGTCGGCGATCTCCTGGTCGGTCCAGGCCGGCCCGTCCGCATCGGCCTTCAAGAGCATCTGCGCGCGGCGCACTTTCTCGCTGCTGCCGTTGAGCGTGCGGAGCGTCTGTTGACAAACCTCGCGTTCCTCGGCCGTGAGTCGAACGATATACTGTTTCTGCGGCATGAGAAATCTCTCGGCTCGAGATGAGTTCCCCGATTGTCCTAATGTTTACTCGTGGCAAAACACTAGTTGGGTAGGTGATGCGCGTGATGCCCGATGAGCCGAGCTTCGGTGCACGGTTGTTGCTGTCCGCTCTTGCAGGAGTATGGACTTGCGGGTTACTGCTGGTGGCGTGCGACAGCGATTCTACATCTCCAGAACCGGCGACATTGGTAATGAGGATGGGCGAGGAGGAACACCGCAACAATGCTATCAACCATCCGTTGCCGACGTATCCGACGAGTTCGCTACGCGAGGGAAAGGAAGGTGTCGCCGTAGCTTCCATCGTCGCTGGTCGCGACGGTCGGGTCGAGTTCGTCGAGTTGCTGCAGGCCCCTGACGAGGCAATAGGTCGCGCGGTTCAGGGGGCACTTGAACAATGGACGTTCCACCCCGGGCGCGCACCAGCCGGAGACAGTGGCGGCTGGGACAATGTTCGCATTCAGAGCCGCATGACGTTTAATTTTCGCATTGTAGACGGTGCCGGCGTGGTGCTGAATCCAGCCGAGGCGTTACGCCTGAAGGCGGCCGACGATATGCGGAATGGCGGGTCTGAGGCGTCGGTCACGGCGCATGAGGTCGAGGATCTCCGCGGTGCGTACCTAGACGCGGAATTCGGGACGCTTGAACCCGTGTTCGTAGATATTCGGGAGCGCGAGGAATATCAAAGCGGGCATTATCCGGGAAGCGTCAACATTCCGGTGTCGGAGCTTGAAACCCGTGCGCCCAGAGAGTTGGCTCCAGATCGATACGTGGTGCTCCTGTGCCCCGAGGTGACGGCAGGGGGTTGGCGTTTCTGCACGGGTATGGCCCAAAGGATTGCGAACTCGGGATTTGAGCACGTCGGGGTGTTGCCGCACCAACGATAACCATGAAGGAGACCGGGCATTGAATTGGACCAAGAAGGCGCTGATGCGGCGTGGGTGGCGACGTGACAACCTCACAAAATCCACCGGCGACAACGTCCGCCGCTCTATGTCTTTAGAGAATCAACCCGGTAAACAAAGACAAGTGACCGTCCTGCAGAAACATGTTTCATGTGTGACGTGCCAGTTTCCCACATCTAGACGATAATTGGCCGGGAACTCGACCGACAACGAGGGTCATGGGACTAGCGTATTCACTCCGCACGTTGCGCCGGAACCCAGCGCTGGTGGTAACCGTCCTGGTGACCCTCGGGCTGGGTGTCGGGGCGAACACGGCGGTGTTCCGTTTGCTCGTGGAGCTGCAGTGGTGGGAGCCCGAGCACGTGGCCGACCCGAACCGGGTCGTTTCGGTCGGCCCATCCCGCAACTATGCCGAGTACCGGACGTTGCGGGACGAGGCGCGGACCCTGGACGTCGCCGCCTACTCGCGCACGTCGCACCGTATTGCCGGCGGTACAGATCTGGCCGAGGTGCGGGTCGAGTGCGTCACCGGTTCATATTTCTCGGTGCTCGGCGTACGGCCCCGCTTGGGCCGCTCGTTTCCGGACGACGCGGGGGACGCGAACGGCGAGCGGCTCGCCTTGCTGAGCGAGGGGTTCTGGACGCGAAATTTTGGCGGCGAGGCTTCGGCGATCGGTTCACCGCTGCGGTTCAGCGGTGAGGTGTTTCGCATCGTCGGCGTCATGCCGGCCAGGTTCCGCGGGGTCGAGTCCGCGCCGGTGGACGTTTGGATTCCGCTCGCCTCGGCACCGGCGCTGTGCTCATTCACGGGCACGGACCTGACCGCGTCGACCGACGGGTCGTGGTTGCGGACTATTGGCCGTCTCCGCGACGAGGCGAGTCCGGATGGGGCGTCGGCCGAGGTGGCGGCGCTGCTCGGTGTGGTCGCGGCCGAGAGTGGCGCCGGGCCGAGCGGTCCGCAAGAACATGTCATGCCCCTGGGGCGCTCAAGTCGCGACACGGTGCGGCAGTTGGCGGTGGCGCGCCGGCTGGCTGCGGGGGCGGGGGCCATATTCCTGATCGCGTGCACAAACGTAGCCCTACTGCTGGCGATTCACGTCGCGGGTCGGCGGCGCGAGATTGCGTTGCGCCTGCAGTTGGGCGCGAGCCGCTGGCGCATAGCGGCCCTGGCCCTCACCGACAGCGCGCTGCTCGCGTGCGCCGGCGGCGTGCTGGCCTTGCTGGTCGCGCATTGGATCCACCTCGTTCTCCGCAACGCCGTTCCGTCCGTGGACACGACGGTCATCGGCAACGTATGGCTGCTAGGACTACTCGGCACGTTCGTCGCTTGCGCGGCGCTGCTCAGCGGGCTGCTGCCGGCGCTACATGCTTTGCGTGTCGACGCCGCGCGACTGGCCGGCGGCGGCAGAGTCGGGGTGATGGTGAGGCGCGGCCACGGGTTCAGGATGGTCCTGGCCGCCCAACTTGCTTTGGGACTGGCGCTGACGTCGGTGACCGGTCTCGTCGTCCAGAGCCTGGTCAACCTGACCGCGGACATCGGATATCGGGTCGACGGGGTCGTCGTGGGCACTTTCGATCTGACGGGGGAGACGTCAGGGCCGGGGTCGGCGGCGCTGGTGCCGGTGCAGAACGAGTTGATCGGACGGCTCGAACGACTGCCGGACGTCGAGTCCGCGAGCTTGGCGTTCGGGCCGATACTGGGCTCGGGCGGTTTCAGCCGGATGGCGATGGTCCGAGCCGGGGAGGGCGAACGCACCGAGATGTCTCTGCTGAACGTGGTGACTCCCCACTACTTCGCCACTCTCGGCACCAGGATCATCAGCGGCCGCGCTTTCGGACCGTACGACACCGCGGCGGGAGACCCGGTCGCGATTCTGGACGAAGGGACGGCGGGTCGGCTGTGGGGCGGGGAGGAGACGCACGGCCGGTGCATCGTCATGTTTCAGGTGCCGTGCGTCACGATCATCGGCGTCAGCGAAGCACGGCGGCAGGCAAGCCTCACCGGCTCGGTGCCCGAGGTGTTCGTGCCGTTCTCGCAGGTGGCGCTCTACGATGCCGGCATCCTGCCGCAGACGCTGTTCGTCCGCCTGAGGGACGAGCGGCCGGGCGCGGTGGGGGCGGTCGCGGCGGCGGCGCGCTCCGTGTCGGCCCAGTTGCCGTTGAAGAGCATCCGGCCGTTGCACGATTTGGTCGACGACCAGACGCGATCGAGACAACTGGCGGCAACCCTCTTCGGGCTGTTCAGCGTGATGGCGGTGGCGCTGGCCTGCGTGGGCGCCTATGCGGTGGTGAGTGCCGCGGTGCGCGAGCGCACCTGCGAGATCGGCATCCGTGTGGCGTTGGGGGCGGCGCCGCGTCAGGTAGTGCGCCTGGTGTTCGGCGAGGGAGTCGTGCCACTGGCGGTCGGCTGGGCGCTGGGCGCCGTGGCCAGTGTCGCCGCTGCGCGGATGCTCGGGAGCCTGCTGTTCAACGTGTCGGCCACCGATCCCTTTACCATGTCGCTCGCGTCGCTGATGCTCGGGCTCGCCGTGCTCTCGGGCTGTCTCGGACCGGCGCTACGGGCGCTGCGCGTGGATCCGGCCATCACCCTGCGCGAGCCGTAGGGCCGGCCGTACTACCCTCCGAGGGCGCAACGGACGTTGCGCCTGTCGGGGCTGAGAATCGGCGTTGGGACTAAACCGCTGAAGCTATCCAGCTAGCAGCCTGTCGGACTTGGGCGCGGTAAACGCGCGGGGAAGCGACTTGGAACCTGTGTGAACGACGCCCTGTGTCTCTGTGCCGGGAGGGCCGCTTCGACCGAAACGGGGGCTGTATCCGGGCCGTCGGTCGCTGACGGCGCCTGGCGTGCGTAATCCGCGGGATCTTGAACGCTGAATCCGGCGGAAGTTGAACGCTGAATCCGGTCATCGTGAACGCTCGTCGGTAGCCTGATCGCGGCACGCTTCGCCTTTCCGAAAGGGGGGTGAGGCGATGCCGGCACGGAGGCTACTGGTGAGGAAGATTCGAGAGGTTCTCAGACTCAAGCACGAGCGCGGATTGTCCCACCGCGCGATAGCCCAAGCCTGTGCGATCGGCGTGGGCACGGTCTCGCTGTATCTGCAGCGGACCGCGCAGCAAGGGTTGGGCTGGCCGCCGCCGGCCGCGTCCAGCGCCGCTTGTCATAACGCGGAGCGAATTCTCGACATTCGTCGGTGCGCACTGCCGGACGGTCTGCGAGCAATGACCGACTGGCTGCGAGGACACGGCGTCACCGCCGCCACGATGGTAGGCACCGGCGTCTATAGGAAGGCGCCGTTCGAGGCGCTGGAAGAAGCCGGCATACACGCCAACCTGCTCCATGCCCAGCACGTCAAGCAGATCTGCGGCAAGAAGACCGATACCAACGACAGCCGGTGGCTGGCCCGCATTTGCCAGTTCGGCCTCGCCCTGCCGAGCTACATCCCGCCGCGTCTGTTCCGTCAGGTGCGCCAGTTGACCCGCTATCGCCGCCGGCTCGTCGGCGAGCGCAGTCGGGCCCGCAACCGCGTCCACAAGACGCTCGACCACGACGGGCTCCGGCTCGGCGGCGTCTTGTCGGACATCTTCGGCGTCAACGGGCGGCGGGTGCTCGACGGGCTGGTCGCCGAGCGTACGCCGCTATGCATCCTCGTCGTCGCGCGCAACCCGCCGCGCTGGATCCGCATGCTCACGCAACACGGATTCCTCAAGGAAGCCCAAGCTGTGCGCAGCTGACAGACCGACGTGTCGGGAGTCTTCCAGAGGGGCGAGCACGTATCGGCGAACCTCGTTTGCAGTGCCGGGCTCGCTGATGCGCAGATGCAGATGGTCCTGGGGTGGTTCTCGAAGGCGGCGAAGGTGATCCAAACCCACGGGTTGGCGACGTGATCCGCGAGGCAGAATCTTCCTCCCGGTACGGTTGAACGTGAGCGGCCTGCCGGCAGACGTTGCGGGGGTCGGGCGGACACTCGACCTCTCGTTGACTTAGTATAGTGAGTCGTCTATCCTCGGCTCGTGGAGTTGATCCGCACGATCCGTGGCCGGCGCGGGCTGTCCCAGCGCGCGCTTGCGCAGCGCGCGGGGCTGTCGTTCCGGGGCGTGCAACTGCTCGAGTCGCCCAAGCACGATGCCCGCGTGTCGAGCCTGGAGCATATCGCCCATGCGCTTGGATTGCCGCGCGGCAGTGTCGGGCGCGCCGTGTCTCGCGTGCTGCTGGAACCGCCGGGTTCGCTGTTCTGCACGTCTCTCCGCATTCTCGAGGACGGGGAACAATCGTGGCGCCGCCACGTGATGGACTGTGTTGACGCGGTGCGTCGCTCCCTGTCGGCGGCAGAGTGGGAGACGCCACCGGCCGGGGAGTTGCCAGAACGGTTTCGCGCACTGCTGGCGGGGGTCGCCGAGACGCTGGCGGCGGAATGCGGCGCCGGCGCACCGCGTTGGACCGGCGGAGTCGGGCCACTCGATCATCCCTGGTTCGTCTCCGGTTACGAGAATCTCAAAGCGTCGGCACTCGTCGAGAGCCCGGTACCGTTCCGGTCACGCAACGTGTTTGTCCTTGCCAACTTCCTTGAACGGGTGTGAACGTGCTGAGCGGCGAACGCATTCGAGAGCTCTTCGCGGCGCTCGACCAGGAACTCGCCAGGCGCTCGGTTGTCGGCGAGGTTGGAATCCTCGGCGGCGCGGTGATGTGCCTCGTCTTTCAGCCGTGCGAGAGTACGAAAGACGTCGACGCCGTGTTTGCGCCAACGCGCGAGATCCGTGACGCGGCACGTGCGGTGGCCACGACATTCGGCGTCCCGGACGATTGGCTGAACGACGCGGCCATGAGATTCGTTGTGTCGTCGCCTCCCCGGATCCAGGTCCTGCAGCTCCCGAATCTGCGAGTCTGGGCACCCACGGCCGAGTACATGCTCGCCATGAAGTGCGTGTCCGCGCGCTTCGACACGCACGATGCCAGTGATGTCGCGTTCCTCATCCGTCATCTCGGGCTCGTCGCACCGGATGAGGTATTCGAACGAATCACACGCTACTACCCGCACGAGCAGGTGCCGCCCAAGACACGGTTCCTCGTCGAGGAGTTGCATGGTGCAGCCGAGCGGGGTGAAGCCTGACGGCGGCACTGACGCTGTCGATCGCCTGGACCGCCCGCCGCGGAGGCCGGACCTACCGGCCTTGCGCGTCCAGATAGCGCTCGTTGCGCAGCGCGTGCTTGATCGCGTAGTTCCCCTCGTGGCGCGAGGAGAACCGGTTCTTCACAGACATTGCGGCCTACAGCATAGGTGGATCGGGCTTTAGCCTCACCGGCGGCAGTGGACCGGAGCGTGTCGCAGCGGCGACGGTCAGCTCCAGCGTCTGATACTCGGTCGCCTCTTCCTCGACGGCGGCGGGCATCGTTCACTTACGGCGACCCGATCGCCGTACCGATCAACCTGACGTCACCGCAGTTTTGGATCTTGTTTGGCTCCCTCCGGTCGCATCTCAGATCGCGCTGCGCCCGGTGCCGTCGAACCGGCTGGCGCGTCGACGCCGCTGGCCGTGTTCATCCTGCTGGGCGTCGGTATACCCTCCAGCCCTGCGCCGCGCCCAATCCCGCCGGCCACCACGGCGGAAATTCCATTTGAAATCCCAATGGAATGCGTGGTAATTTCATTGGAGTGCCTAATAGAGAGCCGTCAAGGACGGAGGTGCTTCGCGGTACGCTCGACCTGATGGTGCTGCAGACGCTGGTCTCGCTCGGCCCGTCGCACGGTTACGCGATTGCCGCCCGGCTCGAACAGGTGTCCGACGGCGCACTCCTTCTCAACATGGGCACGCTGTATCCCGGCTTGATGCGGCTGGAGCAGCGCAGCCTCATCCGGGCGGAGTGGGGCAAGACGGAGAAGAACCGACGCGCCCGGTACTACGCAATCACGGCCGCCGGCCGCCGTCACGTGGCCGCCGAGAAGCGCGGCTTGGACCGCATGGTGTCGATCATCGACGCGCTCTTTCAGGAACCGGCGTAGCACCGAGCCGACGTCACTGACGATGCAACGCGAAGGGCTACGCCGTCCGTCGCGAGGTGCGCCGCCGGCCGACCCGTTCGCGACGCTGCGCTGACCCCGAGATCACGATGACAGTCCTTCGCGAGTACTTGCGTCGTCTGTGGGGCGCGCTCCGGCGCAACCCGACCGACCACGATCTCGAGCGCGAGCTGCGTTTCCATCTCGAACAGGCGGAGGAGGAGCTTCGCAGGAAGGGCCACTCACCGGCAGAGGCCGCGCGGCTGGCGCGCGTTCGCTTGGGCGGCATCCCCCAGGTGATGGAGGCGCTGCGCGACCAGCGCGGATGGACGTGGCTCGACGACCTGCGGACCGATGTGCGGATCGGCGTGCGCGGCCTGGTGCGCCGTCCCGGGTTCACAGCGACGGCGGCGCTGACGCTGGCGCTCGGTATCGGGGTCAACGCCGTGGTGTTCTCCGTGAGCAGCGCCATGTTCATGCGCCCGCTGCAGTACGAAGATCCGGATACTCTCGTCTCGATCGGGCAGTTCGTGCCGGCGTTCGACGCCTCGCTTGTGCCTCGGCGCGTGTTTGCCGCGTGGCGCGAGGAGAACCGGTTCTTCACAGACATTGCGGCCTACAGCATTGGTGGATCGGCCTTCAATCTCACCGGCGGCAGTGGACCGGAGCGTGTCGCCGCGGCGACGGTCAGCTCAAATTTCCTGACTGTGCTGGCCGGCCGACCTGCCCTCGGGCGGTTCTTCGAGCCCGCGGACGAGCGGGCAGGCGCGCCCGCCGTTGCCGTGCTGAGCCACGGTCTCTGGATGCGCCGCTTTGGACGTGACGGCGCCGTCCTTGGCAAAACCGTCGCACTCCACGATGCGAGCTTTACCGTCATCGGCGTTGCCCCGCGGGATTTCCGTTTTCCGGGCCCGACGGAGCGGGCGGTTTTCGTGCCGCTGCAGCGCGCCGACGAGTCCGCCGGCGCGGGACTCTTGTTCGTCAACGTCGTCGGACGACTCGACCCTGGCGTTACGGCGGCACAGGCCGAGTCGGATCTGCAAGCGATCGGCAACCGCAATGCGGAACGGCTGCCCGGTGACCTGGGACAAATGCTGGCCGGCGCGCAGGTACACATTCGCCCGCTCCAGGACGTGCTCATGGCGAACGCCGCGGGTCTCATGCCGGTGCTGGCGGGCGTCGCGCTTTTCGTCCTGGCGATCGCGGGAGTCAACGTGGCGAACCTCCAGCTTGGGCGGATGCGCGCAAGACAACGTGAGTTTTCGGTCAGAACCGCGCTGGGCGCCACGCGGTTGGCGATGGTGCGTCAGATCCTGATCGAGAACCTCCTGCTGTCCGCACTGGGCGGGGTCGCGGCGCTGCTGTTGGTGTATTGGAGCGTGGGCTGGGCCGGCACGCTGTTGTCGCAGGTGGTGCCCTATCCGGAAGACGTCCGCGTTGATGGATGGGTCCTGATCTCGACCCTGGTCACGGTGGGCGTCATGGGGTTCGCGAGCGGTCTCGGCCCCGCGCTCGCCGCCACGCGACAGGACAAAACGGACGCGTTGAGGAGCTCCATGACGGGCATGTGGACCGCTCCCGGTCGCGACGGCCGAGTGCTGCTGATCGGCGAGGTGGCGCTGACCGTCGTCCTGCTTGTCGCGGCCGGGCTCCTGATTCGAAGCCTCCAGAATCTCACCGCGATACCTCCGGGTTTCGACCCGCAGCATGTCCTGACCGCTCAACTGTCGCTCCCTGTCGCCGGCTACCCTGCGGATGGCCAGCGGCTGGCGTTCGTCCAGCGCGTGCTCGAAGGCGTTCGCGCATTGCCCGGCGTCGAGTCCGCGGCGGCGTCGACCGGTCTTCCTGTGTGGGGGTCCGCCGGGTCAGTCCCCTGGACCGTTGACCATCCTGCGACCGTAGAGGGGGCGCCGATTCGGGCCAACTATGACGTGGTCAGCGCCGGCTACTTCGACACGCTGGGAATCCCTCTGCTGGACGGCCGCGACTTTGCGCAGGGGGATAGCGCTGGCAGTCAGCCGGTCGCCATCGTGACGCAGCGCTTCGCTCGGCGGATTACGGCGAACGAGAGCCTCGTCGGCGAGCGTATCCGGGCCGGAGCCGGCGACTGGCTGACCGTCGTCGGCATCGTTGGCGATGTACGCCACCGCGACCCTGATGGCGACGTCCCCCCACACGTATATCGTCCGCTCGCGCAGGCCCCGCCGTCGACCGTGTTCTTCGCGACACGCGCGGCAGCGGGTGCGGCGCCGCTGGTCGCCGGTCTGCGGAACCGCGTGCATGCGCTGGACGGAGACCTGCCCCTCTACAGTGTGGCGACGATGGAGCAGCGACTGCGGCGGCTGGTGACCACCGAGCGGACCGGTACCCTGGCGGTAGGCGTCTTCGCGGTGCTGGCGCTGATGCTGGCGACCGTCGGGTTGTACTCGGTGGTCGCACGCTGGTTGGCGGAACGGCGGCGCGAGTTGGGCGTACGCGTGGCGCTGGGCGCAGGTCGCCGCGACATCCTGGCGGTGACCGTCGGACGCGTCATGCGAATCGTGATGCTGGGCCTTGGCGTCGGTCTGCTGGCGGCCCCGGTGGCAGGCCGCCTCCTGTCAGCCTTCCTCTACGGGATCGCACCGACGGATCCGCTGACCCTGCTCGCGGTCGCCCTGCTGCTCTGTGCGGTTGCCCTGCTCGCGGTGGCGCCAGTCGCCCGACGAGCGATGCGACTGGACGTCAGCCGCATCCTGAACGCCGATCAGACGTAACCGCGCCGGGCCAATTGGCTTCGTCGAGGAGCCATGCCTCGACGGCGCTTGTTTCCGCGTACAGGTTCATCGCTCACTCCAAAACTCGTCGAACAGATCCTGCATGTTCCGGGTAGGCAGCCGGCGAACGGTTCGGTATCGTTCGAAGATGCGAGTGGGGGGCTGTCCGTTGCGTACGTCGTCCGCCGTTGCCAGCAGGCCGTCGCGATCCACGACGCTCTTGTCGGACATTGCTTCGAGGAAGTCGACGACAGCCGCCCCCTCGCCGGCGTCCGTCAGTTCGCGGATGACCACCCAGGCGGCGACCCACCGGCCGTAGGCGAGCCCCTCCGCGGGTGGCGCCTGCGCGGCGTCCCTGAGCGACTCGGCCGCCGCGCTCGTGTCTCCGTCCAGCATCGCCAGCGAGGCCAGGGTCATGTGGGCCTGATAGATGAACAGCCCGGCGTCCGGCATATCCACGAAGCGTGGTGCGAGCTCGAGCACTTCCTGTGCGAAGCGTCTTGCGTTGTCAGCGTGCACGTTGAAGTCACGCGCCATGTTCCGATCATTCGTGTGCGCGGTGAGACGGGCCAAACGGTGTGAGCCGAGTGCCGCCTGGGCCATCGCTTCGAAACGCACGGCGGCGGGCAGAGCGGCCAGTTCGTCGTAGTAGTCCGCCGGCGCAACCCTGCGTTCGAGTTGCCGTCCGCCGTCGTGGTTGCCTAGCCATCCGAACCATCGTCGCTCGTTCGACACGATCCACGCGAGCAGCGTGCGTGTGCGCACCGACTCGGGGTCCTGCGTTGCCGCGCGGTCGAGATAGTCCTTCGCCAGCACGTGACGTTCCGTGAAGCTGCCGCCGTCGTGCAGCGCAGAAACCAGGTACTCGCCGCCGGCGGTCAGCAGCCTCGGGTCGCTCGACTCGGCCAGGCGGGTGCGCGCATGGGCGGCGAACGCGCTCTCCGGATCGAAGTCGGTCATCTCCCGGAGCGGACCGTCGTCGGTGATCCGTACGTAGTAGCCGGCGATGCTGGCGGCGTAGAACCGGCCCAATCGAGCGGACCACGGTCCCGTCGGGTCGTCCGTCCGGCGCCGCAGCAGCATTTCTTCCGCGCGGGGCCGGTCGGCTTGCGCGACCGCCACCTCGGTGTCGGGATACCCGTCAATGAGCGACTCGACCGGCCGGAGTCTGCTTTCCGCAAGGATGAGCCGCTCGATGTCCTGGCGGGTGTATTCCGCCGGCACGTCGTCGGCCGGACGACACGCGGCGACGGCCAGCGTGACCAGACAGCAGCCGGCCGCAATGGCGGGCCTGGCGATCGACGATGCCGGGCGCCCACGCGCAACGCGTCGTATATGCGCAATCCGTCGAGCCAGCAGTGGACTTCCATTCATACCGACCCCCTGTCGTAGATAGCGGCCGCCGCGTGCGCGCACGGCACCTGCCAGCGTGCGCAGCACGTCGATGTAGATCTGCGGTGCGCCCACCTTGTGCAGTGCCGCTTCGTCGCACGCATGCTCCGCGGTCAGGGCCAGCGTGCGCCGCAGCCACCAGGCGAGCGGGTGGAACCAGCACAGGCACAGGTTCAGAGAGGCCAGCGCCGCGACGAGAGGATCACGCCGGGCAACGTGCGCCTGCTCGTGGGCGAGCACCGCCCGGAGCTGGGAATCGGACCACCGTCTCCATTCGGATGGCAGGATGACGGTTGGCGCGAAGAGGCCCACCGTGACCGGGACAGTGATGTGGTGTGACTCGCAGAGCACAGCGGAATTGGTACCGAGCCGGCAGTCTGACGACGAATCGACCCGCCGGGCGCTGCGCGCGAGCCGTCGCGAATCCCGAAGCCCAAGCGCTAGTCGCAGCAACATCAGCACGACACCTGAGACGTACACGCCAAGCGCCGCCGCGGACCACGACCAGCCGCGACGGGACGAGTCATTCGGCGCGGCTGGCCTGGAGACAGTCCGCCCGGCCGTCTGACGGCGCGGCGCGGCCGGCGCGACCGTGATCGGCCTCGAAGCCCTCGCTCCAGCCACGCCTGGCAGTGCCATCTGGGTCGGCGCGGCCGGCGCCGCCACGATGCGGCGGACGGGTTCCGGAAGCGGTACGTTGACTGTCGGCACGGCGACGGACAGCACCGGCATGAGCAGCATCGCGATGAGCACGACCGTCCACGCCGTGTGCCGAACGGTGCTGGCATGGACCCGCAGGGCCGCGAGCGCCGCCGCCACGAGCGTGGCGACCAGCACAACTCGCAGCGACGAGTCGACGAGCAGACGCAGCGCGATCTCGCTCATGGGCGTTGCTTCCGGTCGGCCGCGTCCTTGGCCCGCCGCGCGAGGCGTTCGATCTGATCCACGGAGAGCACCTGCTCGTCCACCATGCCCACGAGAAACTGTTCTGCCGATCCTGCCCAGAAGCGATCGATGATGCGCCGCACGGCGGATGCGGCGACGCGCTCTGGCGGCAGCTCGGCCCGGTAGACGAACGTCTTGCCCTCGATGTGGTGGCTCAGATAGCCGCGCGCCTCCAGCCGCCGCAGCACGGTGCGCACGCTGGAGTCCTTGAGCGGGTGGGTCGGCAGCAGCCCTACGCGGACCTGTTCCGCGGTGGCTTCGCCGCCGGACCAGATGACATTCAGGACGGCCTGCTGCAGGTCGGTCAGCGGACCGTGACGCACAGTCACGTTACACTATGTAACACATTGTCCAGCGATAGAGCAAGCGGCCGCGGCGATGTCTCCAATGGTCCGCTGTCGATCGCCTGGACCGCCCGCCGCGGAGGCCGGTCCTACCGGCCTTGCGCGTCCAGATAGCGCTCGTTGCGCAGCGCGTGCTCGATCGCGTAGTTCCCCTCGTGGCAGGCGAACTCGTAGATGATGCCGGTGCCGGGGGCCGGACGCATGAAGATGCGCGCGGTCCAGGGCCGTGTCCAGGTGGCCGGGTCGTCCAGGGTGTAGTCGTACTGCAACAGCTCGGGGCCGACCCGGGTGAACCGTTCGGTGATCCGTACATCGGGTGTCGCTCCGCCGGCGCCCCGCGAAAGGTTGGTGGTCTCGACCACCAGCGTATCCCCCTCCCAGTGACCACGCGAGCTGCCCATGGCGGTCGGCGGGCCGACCTGGCTCGGCGCGGCGTCGCCGATCGGAATCAGCCGCGTGTCATGATGCATCTCGATCTGGATGCCGACGTGGTCGGTGCTCTGGAATATCTGGTAGGTGCTGTTGTAGCCGCGGCCGGTCAGCAGCGCCCCGCCGCCGCGGCAGCGGATCGCGCGGTCGACCGTCGCGATCTCTTCGGCGAGCGTCAGGCGCCGGTCCGGCGACAGGGCCTCCCGCGCCTCGCGTTGCCGCGCGGCCCGCTCGTCGGCCGCGGCGCTCCTCGGCGGCATGCGCCCGTTCGGGGGATCGATGATGAGCGAGGTGCGGTTCTCGAACCAGCGGCCGCTCATCCAGAACTGGTTGTAGCTGCCGGTCGACCGCCTGCGGGCCGGCTGATTGGCGGCCGGCGGCTCCTCCGCCGGTTCCTCCAGCGCGGCCAGCGCCCGCCGGAACGGCGTTTCACCGAACACGGCATCGCCCCCGACCGAACTGTATTGGACCGCGTGCGCCGCCATCGCCGCCACCTCCTCGTCGGTGAGGGTGGTCCGGTCGCCCAGCTCTTCCGGCCGTTGCAGCGGCGTCGCCGAGTCGCTGGCCCAGGCACCGCCCAGATCGGGCCGTCCGTCCGCCGTGCGCGGCGCCGTCCAGCCGTCCGGAGCCTGTCCCGCCACGGCCACGGACGCCGTCGCCAGGGCCGCCGCCATCATCACGAGCGCCACGATCGAGTGCTTGCGCATCTGTTCCTCCCGGCGAGAACCCGTTTCAATCGGTTATCGCATCACGATAGATCCCCAGCGGGCAGAACGCAAGCGTCGAGCGCCGCAAGTTTGCCTTGACACGGTCCCGGATCTCACGGACAGTTCGGATCGATATGCAAGGACTTCAACGTGCACTCGTCGTCGTGGTGGTTGCCGCGGGGGTCGTGTCACTGGCGGGGGGTCTGCAGGGGCAGGCCCCCGAGCGTGGCGGCGGCTATCCGGCACAGGACTGGCCGGCCGTCGGCGGGAACTGGTCGAGCTCGCGCTACTCGACCCTCACCGACGTCACGACCGCCACGGTCGGCCGGCTCGGCGGGGCCTGGGTGACGGACCTCGAGGGCGGTGCGTCGTCGCGGGCGACCCCGGTCGTCGAGGACGGCGTCCTCTATCTGACGGCCGGGGCCAACGTGTTCGCGATCGACGCCGGGACGGGCGAGACGATCTGGCGCTGGCAGCCCGATGACGACAGCCCGCAGATGGTTCCTACCTGGCAGGGCGTCGGGCTGGGCGACGGCCTCGTCTTTCTCGGACTGCGTGACGCGCAGGTGGCGGCGCTGCGCCAGGATACGGGCGAGCTCGTGTGGGCCTCGCCGGTCGGCAGCGTGCCGCTGCAGAGCGGCGAATCGGTCACCACCGCGCCGCTCCATGCGCAGGGGCAGGTCTTCGTGGGGCTGGCGAACGGCGACAGCGGCGGGCAGGGGCGCATCATCGCCCTCGACGCGGCGACCGGCACCGTGCAGTGGACGTTCTTCGTCGTGCCGCGGCCGGGCGAGTTCGGTCACGACACGTGGCCGCAGGATTCGGACACCTGGATGCTCGGCGGCGGCGGCGTCTGGCTGAACGGGACGGTCGATCCGGACCTGGGTCTGGTCTACTTCGCCACGGGCAATCCGGTCCCGATGTTCGGCGGCGAGATCCGCGCGGGCGACAACCTGTTCACCGCCTCGGTGCTCGCGCTCGACATGGCGACCGGCGAGCGGCGCTGGCACTACCAGGTGGTCCGGCACGACGTCTGGGACGCGGACATCGCCACTCCGGTACTGCTCTACGAGGCGCAGGTCGACGGGCGGCCGCGCAAGGCGCTGGCGGCCATACGGGCCGACGGCTATCTCTTCCTGTTCGACCGGGAGACGGGCGAGCCGCTCCTGCCGATCGAAGAACGGCCGGTGCCCCAGGACGCGTTCCTGCACACGGCGCCGACCCAACCGTACCCGGTCGGGGCCGAGAGCATCCTGCCCGATTGCTCCTTCTGGCGCGACAAGGTGCCGCCGCCATTCGAGCTCAACTGCAGCAGCTTCACCCCGCCCTCGGTTGACCGTCACACCGTCGTGGCGCCCGGCGCGCCGATTCCGCTGGTGCGGGTGACGCCGATGTCGTTCAGCCCGCAGACCGGCTACATCTATGCGCAGGGCCGCGCGCACGTCGGGCGCGCCCGGCGGTTCGAGGATCCCTGGCTGTCCCGCCCGAGCGGCGATCACATCAGCCTCCCCGAGGCCATCGGCATCATCTCGGCCGTCGACCCGCGGACCAACCGGGTCGTCTGGAAGCAGGAGGTCCCCAGTGCGCTGCTCGGCACGAGCGGGCCGCTCACGACCGCGGGCGGTCTGATGTTCCGCGGCTCACCAGGCGGTCAGGTCGAGGCCTACGACGCGCGGACCGGCGATCGGGTGTGGGCGTTCCAGACGGCCGCCGCCAGCGCGCGGATGCGCCCGGGGCCGGCGGTCGCCTATGAGCTCGACGGCGAACAGTTCATCACCATCCCGATGGGCCGCGAGCTCTGGGCATTCACGATCGACGGCGACGTCGCCGCGCGCGGAGAGGTGGCGGCCGATCCCTGGGCAGACCTGACGCCGCCCGGCCCCGCGCCGAGCGAGACCCGCGAGATCGAGACGGCAACGCTCATGCAGAATCCCTCCTGGTCGCTGGGCGGCCGGAGATACGCCATCGACGAACACGCGTTTACCCCGGTGCGAGCACGGGTCACCGCCGGTGCGCGCGTGCGGTTTCTGAACAACGGGGAGATCGCGCACACGGTCGCGGCGCGCGACGGCAGTTGGACCACCGGCGTCCTCGAGCCGGCGCAGTGGGAGTTCCTCACCTTCGACGTGCCGGGCACGTTCCTCTACCACTGCACCGACCACCCCTGGGCGATCGGCGAGATCACTGTCGAGCCGTAACACGACTTCCACCCGCTGTCCAGGAATCCTGGACCAATGCGCATTGACCCAACGCAGCAACCTTGAGGATCAGTCATGGACCGAACGAAGTCCCTTTTCATCCCTGTGTGTCTGGCGATGCTTGTCGCGGCCTGCCAGCAGAGCCCGCAGACCGGCGTCACCTTCGTCGAGGCGCTCGAACGCCAGCCCGGCGACGAGGTGGTCATTCCGTACCGCAAATTTCGCCTCGACAACGGCCTGACCGTGATCCTGCACGAGGATCGGTCGGACCCCCTGGTGCACGTGGACGTCACCTTCCACGTGGGCTCGGGCCGCGAGGATGTGGGCAAGTCGGGATTTGCGCATTTCTTCGAGCACATGATGTTCCAGGGCTCGACCAACGTCGGCGACGACCAGCATTTCCGGATCGTCTCCGAGTCCGGCGGTACGTTGAACGGCACGACCAGCAACGACCGCACCAACTATTTCGAGACCGCGCCGGCCAATCAGTTGGAGAAGCTGCTCTGGCTGGAAGCGGACCGCATGGGCTTCTTGCTCGACACGGTCACCCAGGAGAAGTTCGAGGTGCAGCGCGACACGGTGAAGAACGAGCGCGGCCAGCGGGTGGACAACGCCCCCTACGGCCTGCTGGGCGAACGGGTGGGCGAGGCGCTGTTTCCCGAGGGGCATCCCTATTCCTGGTCGGTGATCGGCTACGTGGAAGATCTCGATCGGGTGAACGTCGATGATCTAAAAGCGTTCTTCCTGCGCTGGTACGGGCCCAACAACGCCGTGGTCACCGTCGGCGGCGATTTCGACGAAGCGCAGACTCTCGGCTGGATACAGAAGTACTTCGGCTCAATCCCGCGCGGTCCCGATGTCGCCACGCCGGAGAAGCCGACCGTGACCCTCGATGCAGACCGCTACATCTCGCTGGAGGACAATGTCGCGGTGCCGCTCGTGCAGATATCGTTCCCCACCGTCAACCTCTACCACCCGGACGAAGCGCCCCTCGACGTGCTGATGTACGTGCTCGGCCGCGGCGAGACATCGCTGCTGTACAAGAACATGGTGAGCAACCGCTTCGCCGTGCAGGCCCAGGCCAGCCACGGCTGCCGGGAGTTGTCGTGCACCTTCGCCGTCACCGCCCTGCCCAATCCGGCGGCCGGCAAGACGCTCGCCGACCTCGAACAGATCGCCCGCGAGTCGCTGCTGGAGCTCGAGACCCGCGGCGTGACCGACGACGACGTACAGCGGGTCAAGACGGACATCGTCTCGCGCATGATCTTCGGGCTCGACAGCGTGGCCGGCAAGGTCAGCCAGCTCGCGCACTACCAGACCATGACCGGCCGGCCCGATTTCACCCAGGCCGACATCGCCCGCTACGAGAATGTCACCACGGACGACGTGATGCGCGTCTATCGCCAGTACATCAAGGACAAGCCGGCGGTGGTGATGAGCATCGTGCCGCGCGGCCAGTTGGCCTTGCGCGCGGCCGAGGACACCTGGCAACGCACCGAACGCACGCTGCCGGATGACGACCGCGTGGCGAGCGCGGCCCTGGACTTCCGTCCCGCCAGCGACGAGTTCGATCGCAGCGTCATTCCGCCGGCCGGCGACAATCCCGCGATTACGCTGCCGCAAATCTGGCGGGGCGCGTTGAACAACGGGGTGCGCGTGCTCGGCGCCCGCAACGACGAGACGCCGACCACCGCCCTCAGCCTGCGCATCGACGCCGGCCAGCGTGACGAAGGCCTCGACCAGCTTGGCCTGGCCGCGCTGACCGCCGGCATGCTCAACGAATCGACCGCACGCTCGACCGTCGAGGAGCTGAGCGACCGGCTGCAGATGCTCGGCTCGACCGTCCAGATCGGCGCCAGCGACAACTACACCACCGCCACCGTGCGCTCGTTGACCAGGAACCTCGACGAGACGCTGGCCATCGTCGCCGAGAAGCTGCTCGAACCCAAGTTCGACCCCGCCGACTTCGCCCGTGTGCAGGCCCAGACGATGCAGGCCATCGCGCAGACCCGGGACCAGGCCGGCGCCACCGCGCAGACGGTCTATGACATGCTGCTGCTCGGCCGAGACAACCCCATCGCCCATCTCGGCATGGGCTTGCCGGAGACGGTGAGCGCGCTGACCGTGGACGACGTGCGCGACTTCTACGCCGCGCGCTACTCGCCCTCCATCGCCAGCCTCGTGGTCGTCAGCGATCTCGACGAGGCCGAGCTGCTGCCGAAGCTCGCGGTGCTCGAGGCGTGGCAGGGCCCGGCGGTCGAAGCGGCGCCGCTCGGGCCGTTCCCCGACACCGGCGCAACCCGGCTGTACCTCGTCGACAAGCCGGGCGCCGCGCAATCCGAAATCCGCATCGGCAAGCGTGCCCTCGCCTACGACGCCACCGGCGAGTACTACCGCGCCGGCCTCGCCAACTTCGCCCTCGGCGGTGCATTCAACAGCCGCATCAACATGAACCTGCGCGAAGACAAGGGCTATACCTACGGTGCGCGTTCGCAGTTCACCGGAAATGTGGACTACGGCCTGTTCACCGCGTCCGCGGCGGTGCGGACCGACGCGACGGCGGCGTCGATCGTCGAGCTGGAGAAGGAGATCCGTGGCTACGCGACGGACGGCATCACCCCCGAGGAACTCGCCTTCACCCGCAACGCCATCGGCCAGCGCGACGCGCTGAGTTACGAGACCTCGTTCCAGAAGCTGGGTTTCCTGTCCCGCATCCTGACCTACGACCTGGACGACGACTTCGTGGACCGGCAGAACGAGATCCTGGCCGCGATCTCCGCGGACGAACTGAACGACCTGGCCGCGAGACACCTGACCCTGGACGACATGATCATCGTGGTGGTGGGCGATCAGGCAACGATCCAGACCGAGCTCGAAGGCCTGGGCTACGAGATCGTGCTGTTGGCCGCGGACGGCACCCCGGCGCAACCCGGGGCCTGAGTTGGCGGTCGCCGCGCAGTCGAACTCGATGTCGTCGTCGGTCGCGGTGGCGCTCGCGACCTGCACGCGCCGGCCCCGCCGATCGTCGCAACGAGCGCGCGGACCGATCGCACCGTCACGATCCTGACCGAGGCGACCCGTACCGTGCTCGACTGACGCTGGTGAGCCCCGATCTCGTCTGGCTTCTCTGGCAAGCGACGGCGCAATCGAATACCGTAAAAGGAGCTGCTCGCTGATCACCTCCGGCAGTGAATCCGGCATGGCCACCTGCGCGACCATGACACCAGCAGCCACCGTTCTCCACGGCGACGCCTTCGACCTGTTGCCGTCGCTCGATTGCCAGAGCGTCGATCTGCTCATCACGAGTCCACCCTACTGGGGGCATCGAACGTACGAGCAGGACCACAACTGGGACATTTTCCGGGATTGGCTGAATTCGGGTGCGGGCAAGAATGACGTTCCTGGTTACGAATGGTACCGCCGCAACGGCGGAGCACTAGGGCTCGAGCCGCTGCCCGACTGGTATGTTGCCCATCTTGTCGAGATGTTCGAGCTGTTCGGCCCGTCGCTCAAGTCTTCCGGGAGCCTCTGGATCAACATCGGCGACACGTATTTCGCGCGCTGGTCCAGCATCCGACAGAGTGGACGTCAAGGACTGGGCGACAAATCTCGCCAGCGGCGGCGGACTCCGATGGGCGGCTACCGCCAGGAGAAGCAATTACTGCTTGTTCCGGCCCGGTTCGCGATTGCGATGCAGGACAAGCGCTGGATCCTCCGCAACGACCTGATCTGGCACAAGCCGAACGTACCGCCCCGCCCTGAAACGGACCGTTTGCGCTTGAGCCACGAACATTTCTTTCATTTCGTCGTGCGGCCGACGAACGGCCGAGCCAGGTACTACTATGACATTTCGGAGACCGAGGCGCGCTCGAACGACGTCATTACGCAGTACGTTCGTCCGGGAGAAAATGGACATTCAGCGACGTTCCCCGAGTCCTTGATCCGGCCGCGTATCCTCAGCAGTTGCCCGCCCGGCGGAACCGTCCTCGATCCCTTTTGCGGTACCGGACGTGCATTGGCCGCGGCGGTCGCATCCGGACGCCGAGCCATCGGATTCGATAGATCCGCGACCTATGCGCAGGCGGCATCCACTCTCACGAAGAGGTGCCAACTGAGATTGATGGAGTCGGACCCATGACGGCGAATCCCGACCGGGGTAATTTCGTCAGCGAGTGGTTCGGTTACCGCACGTATCCGCACGTCCGTGGCAGCACCGACGCACTGCGCACGCAAACGGCCGGTCAATGTCCGTTTCTCACGGCTGCCACACGAGAGAAGCGGGAGTGCGTCAAGAACGAATCGTCCTCCGGCGTGTGCACGATTAGTAACGCCAGTAACGGTGTCCGGCAGGATTGGCTCGTCTGCCCGTACCGGGTACTCGATCCAGACTTGATAGAAAACGTCATCCGCCGACTCTGCGCGTGGTGGCCGGAACTGGAAGCTCCGCCAGATATCTCCTGATTCCATGTGGCCGATCACTGGCGACACCTGTCAATGGCAACCGAAAACTGCAACTGCGGGGGAGGACGTCTCGGGCGGGGCGGACGTTGATGTCCGAGAGGTACTTCACGGGAAAACCGACAGCAACTCGCGCACCGTATCCGCGGTGTCCTCGTAACGGACTTGGCCGACGCCGAATTGCGCGACTCGATCGCGCAACGGCCGGCACTATGTGATTGAATGGGACGCATCATGCACAGATTCTTCAGATCGCAGACGCTCGTGCGTATCCTCGCGTTTGCCGGCGTGCTCGCGACGGCCGCCGCCGCGCCGGCGCAGCGCCTGACCGGGACCGAAAACGGCGAGTGGCGCTACCTGGGCGGCGATGCCGGGCACACCCGCTCGTCGCCCGTGGATCAGATCAACGGCGGCAATTTCTCCGATCTGGAGGTGGCGTGGATCTGGCGGGGCGACAACTTCGGCCCCAACCTCGACTACTTCAACCGGTCCACGCCGATCTATGTCGACGGCATTCTCTATACCGTGGCCTCTCCGCGGCGGCAGGTGGTGGCGATCGAACCGGCCACGGGCGAGACGCTCTGGACGTTTCGCGAGCCGGAGACGATCAGGCACCTGCGCTCGCCCCGACAGGCCTACGGGAAGGGGGTCGCCTACGCCGAGGTGAACGGGCGCGGAGTGATCTTCGTCACGAGCCCCGCGTTCTTCCTCTGGGCGCTCGACGCGCAGACCGGCCGGCCGTTGGAGGACTGGGGTGCGGCGGTGCCGCTGGAGGGGTTTCCCGAGAGCGGGGGCCTCGACCTGATTCCGCCCCTGGTGACGGACTGGGGTCGGTGGCAGGACCGGGCGGCGAGCTATGACGCCGGCTACGGCATCCCGCGCGAGCTCGGCATGGTCACGAGCTCGGCGCCGCCCATCGTGGTGAACGGGGTGGTCGTCGTGCTCGTCGGGCACCAGCCCAGCTACGGTCAGACCCGCATCGAGAATGTGCCCGGCGACGTCATGGGATTCGACGCGGCCACGGGCGAGTTTCTCTGGAAATTCCACATGATTCCGCGCCCCGGCGAGTTCGGGCACGAGACCTGGCACAACGACGCCTGGCAGTGGTCGGGCGACATGTCGACGTGGGCGCCGGCATCGGCCGACCCGGAGCTGGGGCTGGTGTATCTCGTGACGAACGCCTCGACCGTCCAGGCCTACGCGGGCCACCGGCCGGGCGACAACCTGTTCGGCGGCAGCGTGCTCGCGCTGGACGTCCGGACCGGGGAGCGGCGGTGGCACTTTCAGATCCACCGCAGCGACCAGTGGAACTACGACCTGCCGACGGCGCCCATGCTGATGGACTTGACCGTGGACGGGCGGCGCATCCCGGCGCTGATCCAGAACACGAAGCAGGGGCTCATCTTCGCCTTCAACCGCGAGACCGGCGAGCCGATCTGGCCGATCGAGGAGCGCGCGGTCATCCAGACGGAAGTCCCCGGCAACTACACGGCTGCGACGCAGGCCTACCCGACCCGGCCCGAGCCGGTGGACCCGATCGTCCGGGACGGGCTGACCGAGGAGTTCGTCATCGACTACACCCCGGAGCTGCGCCAGGAAGCGCTGGCGATCCTGCAGCACTACCGCATCGGGGGCCTCTACGTGCCGGCCCTGCCGGAGAACCACGACAACGCGTTCTATAACAATGTCGGGTGCCTCGGCGGCGGCAACGTCATTCCCCATCCGCCGGTGGCCGACCCGAGCACCGGCCTGATGTTCGCGTCACACCGGCGCAGTTGCAGCGCCCCGTCGTTCATGCGGCCCACCGGCGGGGTGGACCGGGACAACCCGAACTACGCCCAGCCCGGCGCCGGCGGCGCCACCCCCAACACGACGCCGACCACCGGCACCACCGTGGCGGCATGGTTGCCCGGAGGCAGCCGGCGCCCGACCGAGACCCAGGCAGAATTCGTCTCGGCCGGGGGACTGCCGACCCTCGACGGCCTGCGGCTCTACAAGCCGATGGACAATCAGCTTTCCGCCTTCCAGATGAACACCGGCGAGCGGTCCTGGTCGCTCCCGGTCGGCGAAACGGCGGCGGTCATCCGGAACAATCCCCGGCTGGCGGGGGTTGACATCCCCAACGCCGGCGGCGCCGGCTGGTCGAACCAGATGGTGGCGGGGGATCTGCTGGTCCAGACCCGCGCGCACAGCGAGGGCACCCGGCAGGTCCGCCCCGACGCCCCGCTGGCGCTCCATGGCCGCGACAAGCTGACCGGCGAGATTCTGGGCAGTGTCGAGCTGCCGGCCCCCGGCCAGTACGGGATGATGACCTACCTGCACGAGGGCAAGCAGTACATCGTGGTGCAGATCGGAAGCATCCACACGGGCTTTCCCGGCTCGCTGGTGGCGTACGCGCTGCCGTAACGGCCGCGTCGCCGGAGACCGGATTCCGGAAAAAGGAGGGCTTCATGCCTCGGTGTCATCGCTCACTCGTCGTCACGGTCGCGTCGGCGGTCACGCTCGCGGTGTTCACCGGCGGTCTCGCCGGGCAGGCGCCCGAGCCGGGCCGCGACTATCCTGCCGCCGACTGGCCCTTCACCGGCGGGAACTGGTCCAGCTCGCGCTACTCGACGCTCGAGGACATCGCGGCCGACACGGTCGACCGCCTCGGCGCCGCGTGGGTGACGCCGCTCCCGGGCGGCGCGTCGTCGCGCGCGACCGCGGTGGTGCAGGACGGCGTCATCTATCTGCCGGGCGGCGCGAACGTCTTCGCGTTCGACGCGCGGACGGGCGATGAGCGCTGGCGCTGGCAGCCGGACGCCGAGGAGGGCCGCGTGCCTTCGTGGCAGGGGGTCGTGCTGGGCGACGGCCTCGTCTTCTTCGGCACGCGGAGCGCGGAGGTGATTGCGCTGCGCCAGGACACCGGTGAGCTCGTCTGGGCGACCCGGGTCGGAAGCGAAGTGCGGACGCGGGGCGAAGCGGTGACCACCGCGCCGATGTACGCGCGCGGCAAGGTGTTCGTCGGCCTGGCCAACGGCGACATCGGCGGACAGGGGCGGGTGCTGGCGCTCGACGCCGCGACCGGCGCGGTGGAGTGGACCTTCTTCGTGGTGCCGCGTCCGGGCGACCCCGGCCACGACACCTGGCCGCAGGACAACGACTCCTGGGAATTCGGCGGCGGCGGCGTCTGGCTGGTCGGCACCGTCGATCCCGAGCTGGGGACGGTCTACTTCTCGACCGGCAACCCTGTCCCGATGTTCGGCGGCGAACTCCGCGAAGGGGACAACCTGTACACCGCGTCCGTCCTCGCCCTCGACATGGAGACGGGCGAGCGGCGGTGGCACTACCAGGTGGTGCGCCACGACATCTGGGACGCCGACATCGCCACGCCGCTGCTGCTGTACGACACGACGGTCGACGGCCAGCCGGTCAAGGCGGTGGCCGCGATGCGCGCCGACGGCTATATCTTCCTGCTCGACCGCGAAACCGGCCAGCCGCTCCTGCCGATCGAGGAACGGCCGGTGCCGCAGGACGCGCACCAGCGCACCGCGCCGACCCAGCCCTTCCCGGTGCGGACCGAGAGCATCCTCCCCGAGTGTTCGTACTGGCGCGACCGGGTGCCGCCGCCGTTCCAGCTCAACTGCAGCAGCTACACGCCGCCTTCGGTCGACGAGCAGACGGTTGTCGCACCGGGCGTGCCGATTCCGCTGGTGCGGGTCACGCCGATGGCGTTCTCGCCGCAGACCGGCTATATCTACGCGCAGGGGCAGGCGCACGTCGGCCGCGCGCGCCGCTTCTCGGATCCGTTCGTCTGGAACACCGCCAGGTTCCACCTGACGCTGCCCGACGCGGTCGGCATCCTGGCCGCCGTCGACACCGCGACCGGACGCGTGGTCTGGAAGAACGAGATGCCGCGCGCGTTCCTCGGCACCAGCGGTCCGCTCGTCACCGCGGGCGGTCTGCTGTTCCGCGGCTCGCCGGGCGGACAGGTGGAGGCATACGACGTCCGCACCGGGGCCCGCCGCTGGGCGTTCCGGACGAGCGAGGAGGGGGCGCGGCTGCGGCCGGGTCCGGCGTCGGCCATCGAGCTGGACGGCGAGCAGTACATCGTCATCCCGATGGGCCCCGAGCTCTGGGCGTTCACGCTCGACGGCCCGCTGCCGGCGCGCGGTGAGCCTTCGCCCGATCCGCCGGTGGACGATCAGCCGAGCGGTCCCGCACCGCGGGACACCGACCAGATCGAGACCGCCACGTTGCTCGAGAACCCGCGCGGCTCGGTCGGCGGCCAGCGGTATGCGTTCGACGAGCACAACTTCAACCCGGTGCGCGCGCGCGTCACCGCCGGCACCCGCGTCCGGTTCACCAACAACGGCGAGATGCCGCACACCGTGGCGGCGCGCGACGGCCGTTGGACCACCGGCACGCTCGCGCCGGGCCTGTGGGCCTTCGTCACGTTCGACGATCCGGGGACGTTCCTCTATCACTGCGACGATCATCCCTGGGCCGTCGGCGAGATCACCGTCGATCCGTAACGGCGATCGGCGGAATGGGTGCGGGTCACCGCGATCGGCGATGTCTGTAGTCGGTGATTGGCCTTGAGGCCGTCGACGCTGGTGAGAGGTGATCGTGGGGTTCTCTATCAGGGGGAGACGTGAGGCGCGGCGAGCTCTACCGCGTGGCGAGACCGCATGCGCGCGACCCGAAGCGCTCTCGCGGATTCGTCGTGGTCGGCCGGCAAGCACTGATCGAATCCCGGTTCTCAACGGTCATCTGTGCACCGGTGTACTCGGCGCGCCATGGACTGGCGACGCCGGTCGGCTCAAGTGTCTTGACGACGCGCTGGTAGTGGCGCTGGGAATCACCCCCGGCGCCCTGCAGCGGAGGACCCCGCAGCCATGGATGCTGTTCTTCGGGAGGTTCGCTACGCGGCGCGCGCGCTCACCCGGCAGCGCGCCTTCACCCTGACGGTGCTGGCGACGCTGGCGCTCGGCATCGGCGCCAACACGGCGATGTTCAGCATCGTCTACGGGATGCTGCTCCGGCCGCTGCCGTATCCGGACTCCGAGGCGATCGTGCGCGTGGGTGAGTGGCAGCAGGATCGGTCGCCATCGACGTTGTACGTTTCCAACGCCACGCTGCCGCTGCTCCAGGAGGAGGCGGAGTCGTTCGAGCAGTTGGCGGCCTATACGCCGAGCGCCGTGGTGTGGAGGAGTCCGGCCGGCGCCGTCACGCTGCCGGGCGCGCGGGTCTCGCCCTCGCTGTTCCCGCTGCTGCGCGCGACGCCCCACCTCGGCCGGCTCTTCGCCGCGGAGGAAGCCCGCAGCGGGGCCGATCAGGTCGTGTTGCTGAGTCATCGCGCCTGGACCAACCGATTCGGCTCGGCTCCGGACATCGTCGGGAGCGTCCTGGAGCTGGACGACGAGCTGCACACCGTGGTCGGCGTCCTGGCCGAAGGGTTCTACTTTCCAAGCCCCGCCGCGGAGGTCTGGACCCCCTTCGCGATTCCGCGCTTCGCGCCACCGGGAGTCACGAGCGGCCCCGGTATTTTCATGATGAGCCTCACGGCGCTTGGGCGGCTCCGCCCGGGTGTCACTGCGGAGCAGGCGGCGGCCGAGGTCGGCGCCATCATGCAGCGCGGCGGTGATGCACGCTTCATTCGAAACTCGCGCCAGCGAGGTCGAGTCGACGCCGGGGTGATTCCGCTGCGTGAGGAGATGGTCGCCGAATACCGGCCCGCACTCCTGGCGCTGACCGCGGCGCTCGTTCTCGTGCTGCTGATTGCCTGTGTCAACGTGGCGGGGCTGCTGCTCGCGCGCGGGGTGGCGCGCCAGCGGGCGCAGGCGATCTGCGCAGCGCTCGGCGCGGGCCGCGGCCGGCTCGTACGGCAGATCCTGACCGAAAGCGTCTTGCTGGGCCTGGGCGGCGGCGCGATCGGCCTGGCGGCGGCGGCCGTAGTGCTCCGTGTCGTGCCGGCGCTGGTCCCGGGCGACATCGCGCGTCTCGACGAGGTCGGAATCGATGCGGTCGTGCTGGTGTTCACGCTCGGGCTGTCGGTCCTGGTCGGGTTGGCGTTCGGCGTGGTCCCGTCCGTCCAGTGGTCCGGCCTCGATCTGGTACGCACGTTGAATGAAGGGAGCACGCAATCGACCGGCGGCTTCCGGCTGCTGCGCTCCAACCGGACGCGGGCGGTGCTGGCAACGGCGCAGGTGGCGCTCACCCTGGTGTTGCTGGTCGGGGCGGGGCTGCTTCTCCGCAGCTTCGTGGGGCTGATCACGATCGATCGCGGCTACGACCCGGCCAACGTGATCGCCGCACGCACGCAACACCCCGACAACAACCTCATGGCACGCCTCGTGGCGGAAGCCGCGGCGGACTCGAGGACGCGGGAGAATCTCGACGTGGTGTATGACGAGGTCACGGCGGCGAACCGGCGTTTCCGGGCGGCGGTCCTCGATGGGACAGACCGGCTGGCGGGTCTTCCCGGCGTGGCGGCGGCGGGGCTGTCCTACGGCCTCCCCCTCGCGGCCAGCCCCGGCGGGGTCGGGGCAGAGGCGCTCAGGATGCCGGTGCACGTGGTCGGCCGCGCGGCGACCAGCCAGCAGACCGAGACCCCGAGGGCGTGGTTTCGGATGGTCAGCCCGGGCTACTTCGACGTCATGCGGCTTCGTCTCCGCAGCGGGCGGTTCTACACGCGTCGCGACGGGGCCGGCAGCCCGCGCGTCGTCGTGGTGAACGAGACGTTCGCGCGTGAGTTCTTCGGTGACGAGCCGGCTGTCGGGCAGCGGGTACGGCTCGGCGCTCGCAGCGGCGGCAACGATCAACCATGGGAGGTGATCGGCGTCGTGGCGGACGTCAGGTACCGGGGACTCTCCGTCACCGGGTCGCGTGCCGAAGCGTTCGTTTCCGCGCACCAGGCCGAAGTCGCCCCCAGGGGGCTTGGCGGTAGCACCCCGTTCGTCGCCGTGCGGACCATCGGCGATCCGCTCGCGGTGATTCCGTTCCTTCGCGAGGCGGTGACCGAGGCGCACCCGCGCGCATGGATCGACGACGTGATGACGATGGACGCGCGGCTCTCGGCCGCGGTCGAGCAACCGCGCTTCTACGCCGCCTTCGTCGGCTTCTTCGCGGCGCTGGCGCTGTTCCTTGCCGCGTTCGGCCTCTACGGCCTGCTCAGCTACACCGTCGCGCAGCGGCGCCGGGAGATCGGCGTCCGGATGGCGCTTGGGGCGCAGCGCGGCGACATCCTCACCCTGGTGGTCGGCCAGGGAGCGGCACTGATCGCGGCGGGGGCCGTCGCCGGCCTGCTTGCGGCGGCTGCTTCGAGTCGCATTCTGGAGAGCTTCCTCTACGGCGTCGCGACAGCGGACCGGCTGACCTTCGTCGCGGCGCCGCTCCTGCTGGTCGCGGTGGCGCTCGTCGCCTGCTGGCTCCCGGCGCGCCGGGCGACGCGGATCCACCCGATGGACGCCCTGCGCATCGAGTAGCGTCGCCGCGGCGTCCTTTGTCCCGCTACTTGCGCTTCATCCGGGACCACTTCCGTGGGCGAGTTGCTTGAAATGATGCAGTCTCATGCTGCATCGTGGTGATGCACTCTCATGATGAATTATTGTGATGCGCACTACAGTGAGCATTGACCCGCGCATGCTCCAGGAGCTGGTCAAGGCAACCGGCGCCAGATCCAGGAGTGCCGCTCTCAACAAGGCGGCGGAAGAATACGTGCGTCGGAGGAAGCTGGACGAGCTCAAAGGCTCGTGGCTGACGATGGAGACGGCAGACGCGAGGCCTGAAGCGCGGGACGCCGACCTCAGGCGCGAGCGGTTCCTGGAACGCCCGGGCGAGCGGGATGGTCATCATCCGGGCGATCCCCATGTGTCGTGATGGCCTCATGGACACTCTGCCCGCAGACCGGCGGGACCGCCTGGAACGACTCTGCCGGTACGTCCTGCTGGCGCCACGCGCAGAGGGGCGCAAGTCGGCGCTATGCTCGCGCCTCTGCCCTGACTTCGATTCGAGCATTGGCATGAATTGGTGGTTCTCGAGTGGAGTGTCTTGACATGGCTACCAAAGCCACACGTCGCCGTCCTCTTGCCGGCGCACTCGTTGCCCTAGTGTTGATCGCGAACGGCGCACCCTGGACGAGCCGGGTCGCGTCGGCGCAAAGCCAATCGTTGTTCGTCAGCTTCACCGACGCCGACGGTGTCCCGGTCACCGACATCACCCGTGAGGAGGTGGTCGTGGAGTTTGACGGCGAGCCTTGCGAGACGCTCAGTTTCGAACCGATCGACTGGCCGGTGCGGGTGACCGTGTTCGTCGACAACGGAATGGCGAGCGGGCCCGCACTGGACCACATGCGCGACGGCCTGAGGCTCTTCGTGGATGCGCTTCCCCCGGACGTCGAGGTGGCGATCGCGACCATCGGGGGACGCCCGCAGTTCTGGGCGCGGCACACCACCGACAGGGAAGAGCTCATGGACGCCATCGGCGTGATTGTGATGGATCCCAACGGCGAGGTGACCTTCCTGGATGCGCTGTACGAAGAAGTGGAGCGACTGCACGAGGATGAGGCAGACCAGTATTTTCCGGTCATCGTGATGGTGGCGACAAACGGCCCCGAGGGAAGCACCCGGGTTCGGATCTTGCCCTACACCGAGATGATTGTGCGCCTTTACGCGAACAAGGCCATCGTCCACACGCGGATGTTCACCGTCACGTCGGCCACGGGGGTCAATCAGGATGGAGCGCAGATGCGGTGGGCCAGGGACATCGGTAACATGACCGGAGGGAGCTATCAGGGGCTGAGCTCCCCCGACGGATACCGCGTCCTGCTGCCTCAGTTGGCCGAGGACCTTGCCCGCAAGCACCGGCTGGTAAGCAACCAGTATCGCGTGACTTACGCGCTGCCTGACGGCGCGTTCAACCAATGGAAAATCAAAGTGCTGTCCACCCGTGCCGGCGTCAAAATGGTTACGACGCTTGACGGGAACGTGCGGTAGGACATTTCACCGCTACGGTTGTCGTTTGGCTTCTCGCGGCCGTGGCGCTGGAACTCGGTCGGCAACCCACCGCTCGCGTCGGCGGACAATCATCACTGGGCGGAGCTGATGCGGCGCAGATTCGGCATCGACGTGCTCGCCTGTCCCCGGTGCGGGGCGCGCCTCGCGCTAATCGCGAACATCGAGGATCCGGCGGTGATCGGGAGGATCCTGCGCCATCTGCGGTTGCCGGCGACGATCCCCGAGACCTGTCCCGCTCGGTCGCCCCCGTTGTTCCTGGCGTCGTGAGCGGACCGTTCGCCCGCGGCACGCCCGGTCGCCACGACCTCTGCCCGTGCGTCCGTATGAGTCAACCCGCTCGACCTGCGCCCTGGCGCCCGCGGCACACCCGTTCGAACGTGACGACCGTAACTCGTGTGGATATGGCCGGGCGACCCGGCGCACCGCGCTGGCTCAGGGAACGAATCCGCGTGACGACGTTGGGCAATCCGCCCTGTTCGGGCGGGACCTTGCGCGGTGTTTCAGTGAGGGGCAGGGTCGTAGAATAGGGGGCAGGTGACCGGAAGGGGTTAATACGCACGATCGTCTCGTCTCATATTAATTTATGTGTTATATTAAATTTACACATAAAAATCATCAGGAGTAAATATAGACGTGGCCAAGTTTTCGAACCCGTTTCGCCCAGGTGCAGGCCATCAGCCACCGTACCTGGCTGGGCGACATGCGGAGCGCAGGGAGTTTCGGCGGTTGCTCGAGCAACGCACGATCGTGGAGAACATGATCCTCACCGGACTTCGAGGAACTGGCAAGACAGTGCTCCTCGACTCGTTCAAGCCGCTGGCGACGGAACAAGGCTGGGTCTGGATAGGAACCGACCTGTCAGAGTCCACGAGCATCAGCGAGGACAACATGGCGATACGGTTGTGCACAGACCTGTCGCCGGTGACTTCGGGCGTAGTCGCACGGACCGAGGTAGTCCGTACCGCCGGCTTCGCACCCGAAACCGAAGAAATCGAGCATACCCTCGGCTATCAGGCCCTCATCGAAGCATACTCGCGCATTCCCGGCCTGTCCCTCGACAAGCTCAAGGGAGTGCTCGAAATGGCTTGGAGCGCCGTGTCAGCCGAGTACGAGGTACGGGGAATCATCTTCGCCTACGACGAAGCGCAAAACCTCGCTGACCAGTCGGCCAAGGAACAATTTCCCATGTCTCTCTTGCTCGACTGCTTCCAATCCTTGCAACGCAAGGGTCTCCCCCTGATGCTCGTCTTGACCGGTCTTCCAACGTTGTTCCCGAAGCTGGTAGATGCCAGGACATTCTCGGAGAGAATGTTCAGGGTGGTGTTTCTGAATCGTCTGAACACAAACGAAAGCGAGGCGGCGATTCGCACACCAGTAGACGATGCCGCATGCCCGGTACGTCTCAGCAACCGCTCGGTCCAAGAGATCGTCAACATGTCCGACGGTTATCCATACTTCATTCAGTTCATTTGCCGAGAGGTATACGACGCGTTCATCCGGCGGCTCGACAAGGGGGAACAGGCGTCAGTTCCCGTCGAGGAAATTGAACGGAAACTCGATGCGGATTTCTTCGCGGGGCGTTGGAGTCGCACAACCGATCGTCAACGAGCACTGCTCATCGTGATTTCCCGACTTGAGAATTGCGACGACGAGTTCACGGTGCAGGAAGTGGTAGAGGAGTCTCGCCGCGTCCTGGACAAACCTTTCAGCAGCAGCCACGTCAATCAAATGCTGGTAGCACTTGCGTCGCAGGGACTGGTATTCAAGAATCGACACGGTAAATACTGCTTCGCCGTTCCGCTATTGGGACGATATATCCACCGGCAGGCAGAGGAGACTCCTTAGCCCGGATTATTCAGGAAGGGTCCGATATCGGTAGAAAAACAAAGGCCTCCGCAGACTGTCCTCTTTCCGGATCTCTTCGACAAGCCCCTCGTCGCGACGTTCGACCGCCAGCACGCGAGTTCCGATGGTGGCGCTGTCCTGCTCAAGGCGGCGGAGCGCGTGTATGGGTTGGTGGCGGGTTTCGCCCGGTGTCTGGTGGACCGGCGGGAGCTCGGGAAGATCCGGCACACGCTGACGGCGTTGCTCGGCCAGCGGATCTTCGGCATTGCCTGCGGCCATCCCGATGGCAACGACGCCGACCACCTCGCCGACGACCCGATCCACAAGCTGCTGCTCGGGCGGCACCCGGTCGCTGGCGAGGCGTTGGCCTCGCAGCCGACGATTTCTCGGTTCGAGAACGGTGTCGGCCCCTCCGCCCTCAACGCGCTGGGACGCGAGCTGGCGATGCGGGTCATCGAGCGGCATCAGCGCCGGCTGGACGGGCGGGCGCGGCGGATCACGATCGACCTGGATCCGACCGACGACGCGACGCACGGCGCCCAGCAGCTCACCTTCTTCAACGGGCACTACGATAGCTGGTGATACCTGCCGTTGCTGGCGTTTCTGACCTTCGACCAGGAACGCGAACAGTATCTGTGCGCGGCGCTGCTGCGGCCCGGCAATGTGCCGGCCACCCGCGGGACCGTGGGCGTGTTGTGTCGGCTGCTGCCCCTGCTGCGGCAGGCCTTTCCCCAGGCGCGGTTTCTCGTCCGGCTCGACGGGGGCTTTGCGACGCCGGAGATCTTCGACTTCCTGGATGCCGAGCCGCGGCTCGACTATGTAGTGGCGATGGCCAAGAACGCCGCGTTGCGGCGCCACGCCGAGCCCGCCCTGCTCGTGGCGCAGGCCCAGAGCGCGGCCAGCGGCCAGATCGCGCACGTCTACGCCGACACCCGCTATCGGGCCCGCACGTGGGACCGCGACCGCCGCGTCGTGATCAAGGACGAAGTCGTTCGCCTCGGCGACCGCGAGCCGCGCGACAACCCGCGCTTCGTCGTGACCAACCTGCGCCAGACGCCGCGCGTCATCTATGAGAAGGTCTACTGTGCTCGTGGGGACATCGAGCATCGGATCAAGGAACTGCTCGATGGGTTGCAGATTGACCGGACGAGCTGCTGTCGGTTCTGGGCGAACAAGTTACGCGTCTGCCTGACTGCGGCGAGGAGTGGCGGCACATCGCGCCCGCCCTGGGCGCGCGGTCACGTCATGCGGCTGTGAGCGGCTCACAGTTGAAGCCCCCGACTCTGCCGGGGGATATTTGCAGAGTCAAGACTTGAACACACGGCTATCGACTATTCGACAAGGCCGCGCTCCTCGTCGACCACGATGACCTGATTCGGCGCCAGATCCGCGAACGACTGGGTCCTCCCCGACGGCCATTCCAGAGTCATCGCCGACACGCGTACGTCGCGCCCAAGCCCGAACGTCAATGTCAACTCGCTCTGCGACGCGTAGCTCGACCCACTGTGCACCATCTGCCATTGAGTTCCCGACGAGCTCGTCACGCGCACCACTGTGCCAAGACCGCTGCGGTTCGAGCGGGATCCGACCGCCCGCACGCGCAGCCAGTTGTGGCCTTGGCCGCCGTCGTTACGAAAGACGTGCGGAGGGCCCGCCAGCGTCGCGATGACGAGGTCGAGGTCGCCGTCGCCGTCGAAATCGGCATACGCCGCCCCGCGTCCCATGAGCGGCCGATTGAAAGCGTCGCCGAGCGTCGCCGTGACGTTGTCAAAGGTACCGTTGCCGCTATTCCGGAGCAGGAGCGGTCGCTGGCTCAATCGCGCCCGCCGATCCATCCCTTGCGACTCCTCGGTCCCGCCGTTGGCGGCGAAGATATCGAGAAAGCCGTCGAGGTCGTAGTCCAGGAAGAACACAGCCCACGTCACGGACAGCAGGCTGGCACGGCCAACCTCGGTGCGGGGTGCCACATCAACGAAGAAGTCGCCGTCCTCGTTGTGATACAGACCGAGCATCTCGTTGTGGAAGTTGCCGACCACGATGTGCGGGTGACCAGAACGGTCGTAGTCGGCAGCGTCGACGCCCATGTTTGCGCGCGCGGCGCCGTTCTCGCTCAGGGCCACACCCGCGCGCAGGCCTTCTTCGACGAAGCTGCCCTGGCCGTCGTTGCGATAGAGTTTGGCCGGCACACGGTCGCTGCCAATGAACAGATCCGACCAGCCGTCCATGTTGTAGTCGATAACCGCCACGCCCATCGCCTTGTCGGTCGGGTCGCTGAGCCCAGCGCGCGCGGTCACGTCTTCAAACCGGCCATCGCCCTGGTTGCGGTACAGCTTGGGGGCGAGTGGGCGATAGGAATCCGGTCCGCAGTAGCTTCTCACGCCGTTCTGGGTGCACTGGACCTCGGTGCCGGGTGACCAGTTCACGTAGTTGCCAATGAACAAGTCGTTGTGCCCGTCGCGGTCGTAGTCGAGCCAGGCGGCGCTGACGCAGAAGTCCGTGTTGCGAATTCCGCTGTCTTCTGTCACATCCGCGAACGCGCCGCCCCCCTCGTTGCGGAACAGCCGTCCTCCGTCGGCGGTGGTCATGAAGATGTCGTCGCGGCCGTCGTTGTCGTAATCTGCGACTGAGGCGCCCAGCCCGTAGATGTCGACCGCGTCGAGCCCGCTGTCTGAGGAGACGTCTTTGAACGTCCCGTCATGATTGTTGAGATACAGTCCGTGCCGAGGGGGCCGCCCGCCAGGCTGCCAGTCCTTTCCGTCGACGAATAGGAGGTCGGGCCATTTGTCGGCGTCGATGTCCAGCACCGCAACGCCGCCGCCGAACAGTTCCGGATACCACTTGTTCTCGGACGCCCCGTTGTTGTGCACAAACGTGATGCCGGCCCGTTCGGTGATGTCCGTGAAAGCGATCTGCGGGAGCTGGGCGGCTCCAAGGGCGACGGCGGCGAGGCCGACCACGGGCAGTGTCGTCATCGCCAACCGGCTGCGACTGCCAGAGCTGTTTCGGACCGACACGAGCGGGGAGACGCATCGAGCACCCGTGGCTGATCCCTCGTTCATCGGACTGATCTCCTGGCAAAACGGCAGTTTGTTGCAGCCAACCATGACACCGCTATATTGACACAAACCCCTCATGCGCGGTTACTTGGACCGTCTCGAGAATCGTCGGCCAAGCCATGCTTGATTGACTTCGTCTGCTGAGTCTGATATTTACATCCGCAGCGAAAGCTGAGGTTGGTGAATCTGCGCATTCGATCCTGTCGGAGGGGGCAAACTATGTCGCGCGTGGGAATATGGACTGGTGCTGCAACGTGGGTCGTTCTAACAAGTGTGCTGGCGTCTCCTGTGTGGGCGCAGCAAGGGAGCGGAGTTGCAGGTGCTGTGACTGACGCCTCCGGTGGGGCCTTGCCCGGTGTGACGGTGGAGGTTGCGAGCCCAGCGCTGATCGAACAGGTTCGGGTTGGTGTCACGGATGGTCAGGGAAGGTACAACGTCGTCGACCTGCGACCAGGCACGTATGCGGTAACCTTCGCACTCCCGGGGTTCAGCACGCTGGTGCGCGAAGGCGTTGTGCTGCAAGTGGGTTTCACCGCCACCATCGACGCGGAGCTGGCAGTCGGAGGGCTCGAGGAAACAATTACGGTCACGGGGCCGAGCCCGCTCGTCGACATTCAGAACGTTCAGCAGCAAGCGGTGGTAACGAGTGAGACCCTTGAGACACTGCCGACCGGCGTGAAGGGTCTCGCCATGGTGGCGAAGGTGATACCTGGGCTGAAAAGCGCAGGCGCCGATGTCGGCGGCGCCAGTGGCCTCTATACGGCGCAGGCTTTTAGCCAGACCACGTACCACGGGAAGAGCGGCATAAAGCTGACCGTCGACGGGATGCACATCAACAACACAGCGGGAAGCGGCGGCAATGTCAGTTATGCGACGAACTTTGCGATGATGGAGGAAGTAGCCGTCGAAACCGGCGCTGTCTTGGCCGAGAGCGACGCGAACAACGTGCGCGTCAATCTCATACCGAAGGAGGGTGGCAACATATTCAGCGGAGCCGCGACGTTTCTCTATACCAACGACTCCTTCCAAAGTGACAACCTGACCGATGACCTGGTATCGCGCGGCGTGACGAGCCGCCCCGGAGTGTTGCATCTCGGTGATACGAACTGGACTCTCGGGGGGCCTATTGTTCGTAACAAGCTCTGGTTTTTCTCGGCTACCCGCATTGCCCGAGAGAAGAGTCAGGTGCAGGACGTCTTTTTCAACGCGACGCAGGGCACGCCGGTCTTCACGCCGGACCTGGATAAGCCGGGCTATCGGGAAAGCGCTATCACCAGCACCGGCGGGCGACTGACGTGGCAGGCGACGGAGAGGAACAAGATTGCCACATTTACCGACGTTCAAAGCTTCCAGGTCTGGGGCATTGGAGAGAACGTTGCAATCGAGGCCCAAACGCGCTGGAGCTTCTATCCTGCCGTGATCATGCAAACCAGCTGGACTTCGCCTCTGACGAACAAGTTGCTTCTCGAGGCCGGCTGGTCGGGGACGACGCAGCCAGTCGTTGCACCGCTAAGGGTGGCGACGGACAATCTTGGATTCGCCGTCAGTCCGGAGGACGTGTCTATCCGGGAGCTGTCGACCGGATTTCGGTACAATGCGAGAGCGACATACCTTGATCCCTGCTTCTGTGATACACGACACGTTGGGCGATTTTCCGTCTCGTACGTGACCGGCTCGCATTCGTTCAAGACCGGCCTCACACTGCAGCGCGTCGCCAATGACTACGGCGTGGCGGTCAACAAAGACGTCAACTACAACTTCTTCCGCGGCGTTCCTAATTCGATCGTGCAGTTTGCGTCACCATGGTCGGTTGCCGGCAGGACCAAGGCGGATCTGGGGCTCTATGTCCAGGACCGTTGGACCATCGATCGGCTCGCCCTCAATCTGGGGCTGCGATTCGACTACCTCAACGGCTTTGTTCCGGAGCTGAATCTGCCGGCGACGCCGTCGGGCTTTATCCCCGAGCGCCATTTCGATGCGGTCACGCGCGTTCCGGAGTGGATCGATTTCAATCCTCGCGTAGGTCTCGCGTACGACCTCTCTGGCAACGGACGAACCGCCGTGAAGGCGTCCGTCGCCAGGTACGTTGGCCAGCTGAACGTAAACGTCGCCTCAGCGAACAATCCAATCAACACGTCGGTCAACGCGGTCGCGCGCCAGTGGACAGACCTCGACGGGGATTTTGTCCCGGATTGCGATTTGGTCAACTTCAACCCAAACGGCGAGTGCGGGCCGATCTCGAATCGGAACTTCGGCCAGAACCGTCCAAACGCGACTCAATTTGATGACGACATTCTGCGGGGTCTCGGTGTTCGGGACCACTTTTGGGATTTCATCGCCGAAATACAACAGCAAATTGGTTCAAGCACCTCCCTGGCATTCAGCTACAATCGCACCTGGACGGACAACCCGGCCGGTCTTCGCCTGTCTGCTCCACAGGCCAACGTCGGTTGGGGAACCGGTGTGACGGACAACCAGGCGCTGACGCCGGACGACTACGATCCGTTCTGCATCACAGCACCCGTGGATCCCCGGCTGCCCAACGGCGGCGGCTATGAGGTCTGTGGCCTGTACGATGTGTCGCCCGAGAAATTTGGCCAGGGTATCAATTTGCAGAGGAGCCAGAAGACTTTCGGCGAGCGGACACGCGCCTCGGATTTCTTCAGCGTGATCATGTCGACGCGACTGGGCTCGAACGTTACGCTCCAAGGCAATGTGGATACCGGACGGATTATCGAAGACGACTGCTTTGTGGTCGACTCGCCGCAGCAAATGTTGAACTGCCGGAAGGTGGCGTCGTTCGGAAACGAGACGCTCCTCAAATTGAACGGCAGCTATCAGCTCCCGTACGACTTCGTCGTCGCCGCTGTGTTCCAGAATCTGCCGGGCGCCACCTACGGGGCCGAGTATCGGGCCACGAACGCGGAAATTGCACCGTCGCTCGGGCGCAATCTTGCCGCGTGCGGGGCGAGGACGACGTGCAACGCCACGGCGATCGTGCCCCTGTTTCCGTTCCAGCAGGAGTACGAACCGCGTCGGACGCAACTCGACTTTCGCATCGGCAAGGCGTTCCCGTTGTCCTCTGGGCTGCAGTTTCAGGTGGATGTGTCCGTCTTCAACGCCTTGAACAGCGCCGCGGTGTACCGCCAGAACAACACGTATGGCGGACAGTGGCGGAAGCCGCTCGCAACTTCTACGGTCGGAACCGGTGCGGTGGATGGCCGGCTCGTCCAGTTTGGCGGTAGCGTGAGGTGGTAGGTTAGTATTTCTGAAGACAGGCAGAACACAAGACACCCCGCACTGCCTGCCTGTATCCGTGCCGGCCAGCGACGGGGCCTTGGTGTAGTCGAGCACATTACGGTGGACGGCTCCCAGCGTGCACGCGCTCGACGTCTTCCGGTGGGCCTGGCAGCCCTGTGTGGGCTGGCGATCGCGATGTCGGCCGGGGTGGCCGCTCAACGACCCACTGAGTCACCCGCGATCGATCAACCTGCGTCACATCAGCGCATGCTGGCGTTGCTGCAGCAGATTGCGGACGACACCCCCGACCGACACGAATACCTGGGTAGTGCCCGCGCACACCAGGCGCGCCGCGCGCTCGACGCCCTTCCGGCTGACGCGGATCCCGGCGCACGCTGGGAGCTCCTCATCGCGCTGGGACAGGCGGAACTCGAGCTCGGGGATGAATCGGCTGCCATCACCCATTTCGAGGAGGCGCGCCAGATCGTTGGCGGCGCCTCTGCCGAGCTCGATCTGACGCCCTGGATCGCCTCCACCCTTTTCCGGCTGGGCGTCGCCCACCTGCGGTACGGTGAAACACAGAACTGCGCTCTCCATCCTGCCGCCAGCGCCTGCATTCTGCCGCTTCGGGGCGACAGCATTCATCGTGAGCAGGGCCAGGCACGACTGGCAATTGCAACATTCACCGAAGGGCTCGAGCGAACCCCTGTGGACAATCCGCTCTCTCTGATGATGCGATGGCTGCTCAATATCGCCTACATGACCGTGGGCGAGTATCCCGACCAGGTGCCAGACGGGGTCCGCATCCCACCCGACGCCTTCGAGTCTCAGAGTGACATGCCGCGATTCAGGAACGTCGCACCGGCGCTGGGCCTCGACACGTTTGACCTGTCAGGTGGGGCCGTCGCCGATGATTTCGACAACGACGGCTATCTGGACATCGTGACGACGACCTGGGACACCTCGGGACAGATGCGCTACTTCCACAACGATCAGGACGGGACGTTCTCAGAGCGAACCGAGTCGGCAGGGTTGAGGGGTCTCTACGGCGGGCTGAACCTGGTGCAGGCCGACTACGACAACGATGGCGATGTCGACCTCTATGTGCTTCGCGGCGCCTGGCTGTCGGACGATGGACGGCATCCGAACTCGCTGCTCCGCAACAATGGGAACGGCACCTTCACCGACGTCACGTTTGACGTCGGTCTCGGGGAGACCCACTATCCCAGTCAAACCGCATCGTGGGCTGACTACGACAACGACGGGGACCTCGACCTGTATGTGGGCAACGAGTCGTCGGTCGCGCTACGCGCTCGCGGTCAACTGTTTCGGAACAACGGAGATGGCACGTTCACCGATGTGGCTGCCACGGCGGGCGTGCAGAACCGCGGCTACGCGAAGGGGGTCATCTGGGGCGACTACGACGGCGACGGTTGGATGGATCTCTATGTGTCCAACATGACCGGGTCGAACCGGTTGTATCGTAACAACGGAGATGGCACCTTCACCGATCGGGCTGCGTATCTGGGTGTCGGCGGACCGGTCGAGAGCTTTCCGGTCTGGTTTTGGGACGCCAACAATGATGGGGTCCTCGACCTGTACGTGGCTGCCTATGCCGCAGGCCCCGAGCACTTGGCGGCCCATGCGCTGGCGCTGCCGTTCGATGTAGAGCGAGCACGATTGTATCTCGGCACGGGGAACGGCAGGTTCAGGAACGCCGGCGAGGAATACGGCGTGGAACACCCGAGCGCACCCATGGGTTCCAACTTTGGCGACCTCGACAACGACGGCTACCTCGACTTCTACCTTGGGACCGGCTATCCGGGCTTGCACAACATCATGCCCAACCTGATGTATCGCAACCGGAGCGGCGCAGGCTTCGAGGACGTCACCTATGCTGGCGGCTTCGGTCACCTCCAGAAGGGGCACGCCGTCGTGTTTGCCGATTTCGACAATGATGGCGACCAGGATGTCTTCGAGCAGATGGGCGGGGCCTATCCGATCGACGGCTTCAGTAACGTGCTCTATGAGAATCCCGGGTTTGACAATCACTGGATTACCGTGACACTCGTCGGTGTGCGGTCGAACCGGTCCGGCATCGGGGCACGGATTCGTGCCGAGATCGTCGAGGACGGGGTGCGACGTTCGGTCTACCGTCACGTGAATAGCGGCGGCAGCTTTGGTGCGAACCCGCTGCGACAGACGGTCGGTCTGGGAAAGGCGTCGAGGATCGAGAAACTCGAGGTGTTCTGGCCAACTACCGGTGAGACTCAAGTGTTCCTCGAGCTCCCGGTTGATCAAGTGATTCAGGTCGTGGAGGACAAGCCTTCGTACACGACGGTGGCGGTCGAGACCTTGCGGCTGGGTAGCTGACCGCACGCGGGGGACCCATTATGCTCAATCACGCCGCGAGACAACCGGACCGGAAACGCCAACGGTTCTTCGTTCCGTGGGCCCCCTCCTGTCATTTCACCCGCATTGACCGCGCTTCTGCGCCCGGCCAGCATATGATTCGCTGCCCCGGAACCAGCGTACGGCAGAAGTTGGGCCTTACCGTCATCGCGGGGCTTCTGGCCGCGGGTACGCCGGCGAGCGCCGCGCAGGCGCCGGTACCCCAGCTCTTCCTGACCACCGCCGTGCCGGACGCGAGCGCAGGAACGCTGACCATTTCTGGTGGGAACTTTGGAACCCGTCCCTTTGTGACGTTCGAGCTCATTCCGCTGGACATCCGTACGGCCACCGACACGTTGATTGTTGCTGTGGTGCCGGTGGCCGCGATACCCGCTGGCGAGTATCTCCTTACCGTGAGTCGTGGGCCGGCAGCGGCGGAAAACGCGTCATTCCCAATGACACTTGGAGCCACGGACCCGTCTTTGGCGGGTGGGGCGAACCTTCTTCAATCCAGTCCGAACACGGCAGACGCGTCAGAGCCGCCAAGTCCGGGTGCCGAAGCGCTGCCGACGCTGACGAGCACGGGCCCCGCCGCGCAGGTCGGCGATCGCGTGATCTCGATTGAAGATGTTGATCGCGAGTGGCGAAGGTCCGATCCGGCCAGCTACTTGGAGTTGATGCGCCAAGTGTACGAGGTCCGACAAGGGATCCTTAACACGATGGTCACCGACGAGTTGCTCGCCCGTGAGGCGGCGGCACGCGGCATCAGCGTCGAAGCTCTGCTGGCGCAAGAAGTTTCCCAGCGCGTCATCCCGATGGCCGAATCCGCGATAGTCTCGCTCTACTTGAGTCTGACCAACACGCGAGGCGCCACGTTGGATCAGATGAGACCCGCACTTCGCGCCTGGCTCGAGCGGCATTCAGAACCGCAGCTCGCGGAGATGAGCTTCGTCGAGGAATTGAAGAAGGTGTCGACACGGGCGCAGATCCACCTGGAGGCGCCGCGCGTCCAGATCGAGCGTGCCCCGCACGACGTGGCGCTCGGTCCGGACGCAGCGCACGTCGAAATCGTGGCATTCGGCGACTTCCGAAGCGCGGAGTACGGGAGATTCGCTCGGGTGTTTTCGAGAGTCCGCGATACGTTCGGCGATCGGATCCGTTTCGTCTTCAAGAGCTTGCCGACCCTCGATCCCGAGTCGGTCGCCGCAGCCGAAGCGGCGTTGTGCGCTAACGAACAAGACAGGTTTTGGGCCTTTCACGACACGCTTGTGACCGTGGATGTCGTGGACGCCGTCCGCATCACGCAATCGGCGGCGGCTATCGGCTTGAACCCCGATGCCTTCAGTGGCTGCGTGCAACGCCGCGAATTTCGCGACGTGATCCCGAGGGCGCTCGCCGAGGCCCATCGTTACGGCATTCAAACCAGCCCGAGCTTCCTGGTGAACGGCCGTCTCGCGCCGTCGGCGCCACCGTTTCTGGCGCCTTACGAGTACTTCAAGCTTCTCATCGAGGAAGAACTCAGCCGGCTCGTCGTTCGTCAGCGTCGCTAATCTCCGCAGGCGGTATCTCTATCTGCCCGACCACGCCCGTTTTGCCAACGAACGTCTCTGGTTTCGGGCCGGTCTACGAATGCCGCGACGCCGTCCTCGTTATTGGTTATCATGCAAGCCTGCCGCGGAGCCCCTCGTTTCAGCGGTTCGGCTCAGCGCCGACGAGCCCGTAACAGCGCGCACCCAGGAGGACGATGATGCCTCGACGTCTCGTCGTAATGATGACCCTCGCGGCTGTCGGGGCGTTCGCGCCGCTGACGGTACTGGCTCAAGGGGAGCCGAGCGGCTGGACCACACCGCGCACGCTGGACGGTCAGCCGGACCTGCAAGGTGTCTGGGATTTCGCGACCATCACGCCGTTCGAGCGCCCGGCCGAATTCGCCGGCAAAGCGGTGCTGACGGATGAGGAGGCGGCCGCGGTTGAACAGCGTGCCGCCGAAAGTCGGGTCGATCGCGAACCCCCACCGGGGAGCGTGGGCGGCTACAACCAGACGTGGTTCGACCGTGGCACGCGGGTGGTTCAGGACAAGCGCACGTCGTTGATCGTCGAGCCGGAGGACGGCCGGCTTCCGCCGCTGCAGCCAGGTGTGCGTCACTACATCGACGCCGACCGGCAGGATACCGAGTTCGCCGCCGCGGAATCTCCCGTGAGGCTCAGGACCGGCGGGGTCGTCATTCCGGCCGGACCGGAGGAGCGCGGCCTCGCAGAGCGATGCCTGCTGGGGTTCAACACCGGCCCGCCGATGATTCCGAGCGCCTACAACAACAACATCCAGATCTTTCAGAACACCGACCACGTGCTGATCATCAACGAGATGGTGCACGACCTGCGCAAGGTGATGCTGGATGGCCGCCCGCGTCTCCCGGAGAGCCTTCGGCAGTGGATGGGTGATTCGCGCGGGCACTGGGACGGCGACACGCTGGTGGTCGACACCACGAATTTCACCGGCAAGACGGCGAGCCTCAACCCCGGGCCGGTCACGTCGGTCGGTTCCGGCGAAACCCTGCATCTGGTCGAGCGCTTCACCCGTCTCGACGAGGACACGCTGCTCTACGAATTCACGGTCGATGACCCGGACACCTTCACGCAGCCGATCACGGCGGCGCTCACGATGGCGCGGAATGAGAACACGTTGTTCGAGTACGCCTGCCACGAGGGGAATTACGGGCTGCTGAATGTCATGCGCGGGGCGCGCGAGGCAGATGCGCGGGCCGCCGGCTCGGACCAGCAGTGACCGGTGTCCCTGCCGCGCAATGACAGCGTGAGATGGAGTGAGAATGATGATACGCAAACTGGTCGTCTTCGTTGGCACCGTGGTCTGCTTGGCAGGCTGCGCTGGTCCAGGTACTGACGAAGGTCAGGCGGACGAGGCCGGGGCTGCCCTCGGAGAGGTGACCGTCACGGGTGGACCCGTGTCAGGTGCGCCCGCTGGTGATTCCGGCGTCTGGAGCTTCAAGGGCATTCCGTTCGCGGCGCCGCCGGTCGGCGACTTGCGCTGGCGTCCGCCACAACCGGTCGTTCCGTGGGAGGGTGCGCTCGACGCCACCGCGTTCGCGCCGGCCTGTTTGCAGCCGCTCCGGGAGGTCGGATCGTTCTACGGTCAGATCGTGGACCAGATGGAGGAGGACTGCCTGTATCTGAACGTCTGGAGCGCCGCCCAGCCGGGCGACGCCGTCCCGGTGATGGTGTGGATCCACGGTGGCGGGCTGTCGAGTGGACATGGTGGTGAAGCCACCTACGACGGCACGGCGCTGGCCGAGCGCGGCGTGGTGCTGGTCACCATCAACTATCGCCTCGGCCCGCTCGGGTACCTCGCACATCCGCTGCTCGCGGCCGAGTCCGAGCATCAGTCGTCGGGCAACTACGGTACGCTGGATCAGGTGGCGTCGTTACGCTGGGTACGGGACAACATCGCCGCCTTCGGTGGTGACCCGAACCGCGTGACCATCTTTGGCGAGTCGGCCGGCTCCTGGAGCGTCAACCACATGCAGGCGACCCCGCTGGCCAGCGGGCTGTTCCACCGCGCCATCGGCGAGAGCGGCGGCGGCTTCGGGCCGTTCGCCACGGCGTATGCGACCGACGAGATGGAGGCGATGGGGGTTCAGTTCGCCACGGCGCTTCTGGGCCCGGACATGCCGGTGTCACCCGAGGCGCTTCGCGCGAAGTCGGGTGACGAGATCATGGCGTTGCCGCGCGACGTAGCCCGTTTCTCGCCAAACGTCGACGGGTGGGTGTTTCCGGACACCATCTTGAACATCTTTGCCGCCGGGTCGCAGAACAACGTGCCGGTCATCGTCGGGTCGACCGCTGACGAAGATGCGACGCTGGGTGGTGGTCGGCTGGCCCCGATGACGGTCGCTGATTACCAGGAGTACGCGCGGCGCACCTATGGCGAGCTCGCCGAGGCGTATCTGGCCACCTATCCGGCCGAGACGGACGAGGCCACGATCACCGCCCGTATCGCCGCCGGCACCGACCAGCGGTTCGGCTGGGAGATGCGCACCTGGGCCCGGATGATGGAGACGGTGTCATCCGACGCGTACTTCTATTTCTTCACCCGTGTGCCGCCGGGGCCAGATGCAGATCACAACGGCGCCTTCCACGCCGGCGAGATCATCTACGTGTTCGACAACCTCGGGAAGAGTCCCTTCCCCTATGCCAACCAGGAGTACAACGAGACGGACCACCGACTCTCGGATCTGATGGCCTCCTACTGGGTCAACTTCGCGACGTCTGGCGACCCGAACGGTGAGGGTTTGCCCGCCTGGCCCACCTATTCGCGCGAGACCGACGAGACGCTTGAACTCGGCGATACCGTGCAGGTGATCCGGGGTGTGCGGCAGGACCGTCTGGACTTCGTGGATGCGTTGTACGCGAGCCAGCGCGGCAGCTCGAATTAGCAGGGGCTCAACCACGGGCTCCTATCCGTGATCTTGCGGCCGCCCGGTGGGATGGTGTCAGTTGGTACCGGTGTAGCGCGTTTCGTCCCTGGAAAGTTAGGACGGGGCGCTCGATTGGGCTAACATGCCGCGATTGGGCCGGGGGGCGAAATCGCCTCAGATCGGGGGACGCGGTCGGTCCTCCGGGGGAGGCGCCGCAGGCTCGAGAGATGGAGAACCAGAACCAATGAAGCGAGCAATCTTCCTGGCGACCTTGGCAGCAATCGTGACGTCGGTGTCCGCTGCACCCGCGAGCGCGGCCGAAGAAACCCCTACGTTCAACCACGACGTGGGGCCGATCCTGCTCGAAAACTGTGCCAGCTGTCATCGGCTGAATCAGGTGGCACCGATGCCGCTGCTGTCTTACAAGGACGTCCGACCATGGGCGCGCGCCATCAAGTCGAAAGTCGCGTCGCGTGAGATGCCGCCATGGTTCGCTGACCCTCGGTTCGGCACGTTTTCGAACGACATCAGCCTGACCGACGACGAGATCTCCACGATCGTCGCGTGGGTTGACGCCGGTTCGCCCGAAGGTGACGGGCCCGCGCCTGTGGCGCCGCAGTTCTCGGAGGCCGGCTGGAGTCATCCGTCAGGGACGGAGCCGGACTACGTGATCGAGTTCCCGATTGCGTGGCAGGTGCCCGCCGACGGCGAGACGCCGAACTTCAATCTCTATACGCCCCTGCCGTTCAAGGACGTCATGACCGTCTCGGCGACCCAGGTCCGGCCTGGCAACTACGCCGCGACCCACCACATCACCACCGGGCTCGTAAACCTGCCGCCGGGGATGGTGCTCGGCACCGGCACCGCGTGGGCGGGTGGTCCGGTTGTCGACTATGTGCCGGTTCCGGACCCGAACGCCGATGCTGGCACGTCGGCGAGGCTGACGGCGGACGGGAGAACCCTGGAGGAAAGGGACCAGGATACCCAGCGCGCCGACCGCGCCGGTTTTGGCCCGTATATCCCCGGCGTGGGTGCGGATGTGGTGCGGGAGGGTCAGGCGCGCCAGATTCGTGGCGATCTCTACGACTACATCATCTGGAACCTGCACTATCAGGCCACCGGAAAGCCGGAGACCGCCCGGCCGTCGGTCGGTGCTTGGCTGGCGGCAGAAAAGGGTACGAGTCTCGAGCGGAGCCTCTCTCTCAACGAGCACACCTCGCAGGGACGCCAACTGGTGGCCCCGGCGCCGATGTCGCCGGAAGAGCGTCTGGCCGCGCGACGGTCGCTGCAGGTGGGGCAGGGACTGAACCCGATGCTCGCACCGATCGGTCCTAACGACGCCAACTGGACCGTCACCGGTATCGGGGCCTTCCAGAATGACGCGATCATCCAGGCCCTGTTTGTTCACGCGCATGTCCGCGGCAAGGACTTCAACTTTCTGCTGACCTATCCGGACGGTCGTGAAGAGGTGCTGTTGCGGGTGCCGGACTACAACTTCGACTGGCAGTTCGAGTATCAGCTCGCCGAGCCGATTCGGGTGCCGGCCGGGAGCACGATCAAGTCGATCGCCCGGTATGACAATTCGCGGAGCAACCGGCGGAATCCGGCGCCGCAGAAGGAAGTCTACTGGTCGGAGCAGAGCTGGGACGACATGTATCTCACCAGCGTGAAATACACCCTGGACGAGACGGCGTCGACCGGCGCCAACCAGAACGACGACTGAGAGCGCCATTGACGAGTAGCGGCGGGGTCGCGCGAAGCACCGCGTCGACCCCGTTTTTTTTGACCGATTAGACCTGGTTGACGCAATGAGCGGTAGGAGACATTGAGTGATGACGACGCGGATGGTGCTCGCCGGGCTCGTGATCGGGCGCAATTCACGACGCCCGAATCGGCCAACGCCACCGGTGAACTGCGGGTGGGTCGTACCGTGCTCGTGAAGGGGCTGCTGATCGAGACGGATGAGGGCTCGCGGATCAATCTGACGAACGTCGTCGGCCTGGCCGACAACTGCGGCTAGCAGTCCGTGGTGAAACCCCGCGTTGCACCGAGATTGGCGGTGCGCCCGCTGAGCAAGGCGAGAAGAGGGAAAATACCTGTAGGGGCAACCCTTGTGGTTGCCCTGTTCGTCTGCCGGAACAACGCGGCGCAGCGGGATGCAACGTCGATCCGCAGATGTCCACGCGGATCGGCGGGTTTCAGCGTGAAGCCGCAGAATTCAGCGGGGGAAGCGCAGAATTCAGCGTGAAGCCGCAGAATTCAGCGGGGGAAGCGCAGAATTCAGCGTAGAGCGAATGCAGCGGGGCTTTTGCCACGGGCTGCTAGCGTCGGGACGCTCGGTATGAATTTCGCACGATTTCGGCTTGATTGGCATGATTGACGATGCGCGCGGCGACGCGCCGGGGGAGACGGCATGAGGAATGGCACACTTCTGAGACTCGCCACGCTGGCGCTGGGACTCGCGGTAGTGACGCCGGCCGCGGCGCAAACAGGGTCGGCGGATCAATCGGCGATTCCGCGGCTGGCGGACGGTCGACCTGACCTGGGCGGTGTCTGGGACTTCCGGACGATCACACCACTCGAACGTCCGATCGAGCTCGCGGATAAAGCGGTCCTCACCGAAGAGGAAGCGGCCGAGCTGACCCGGTCGTCGATACGCGTCGATCGCGCGCCCGAGCCGGGTGAGGTCGGGGCGTACAACCAGTTCTGGTTCGACGCCGGCGCGGGGGTCATCGAGGGGCGGCGTACGTCGTTGCTCGTCGACCCGCCCAATGGCCGGCTGCCCGAGACGGTGCCCGGTGTGCTGCGTCAGATTGGTTCGTATGGCAGGGATATGCCGGGAGAGCGCCCGATCCGCTATCGTGGCGGCGGGAGCGGCGCGGATGGGTATGAGGATCGCGGGCTGGCGGAACGGTGTCTCCTGGGGTTCAACGCCGGTCCGCCCGTACTGCCGGCCGGCTACAACCAGAACCTGCAAGTGTTCCAGAGCGCCGACCACGTCGTTCTGCTGCACGAGATGGTGCACGATGCACGCATCGTTTCGCTCGACGGCCGTCCGGCGTTGCCAGAGAGCATCCGGCAGTGGATGGGCGATTCTCGTGGCTACTGGGACGGCGACACCCTCGTGATCGAGAGCACCAACTTCAGCGACAAGACGTTGAGCTTCAACGACACGATCACCAGCGGTATGGGGTCGGGTGAGACGCTGCATCTGACTGAGCGGCTGCGGCGCGTGGATGCCAATACGCTCGAGTACGAGTTCACCGTCACCGACCCGGCGACCTTCGTGCGATCGTTCACCGGGATGATCCCGATGAAGAAGAGCGACGAGCCGCTCTTCGAATACGCGTGTCACGAGGGCAACCACGGCCTGCGGGACATCCTGGCCGGCGCTCGGGTGGAAGAGGCGGCGGCGGACGCGGCGAAATAGAAGACCGGCGGCGGAAGCTGGAACTGTCGTGCCACCTGTCGTGTCGCAAGAACGGGTCGCGGTGGTCGATGACGCGGCCGCCACTGGCTACCCGTGGGTCGAGGGGACGTTCTACTGGAGCGGTGCGCTCGGCACCTGGTTCTGGATCGATCCGGCGACGGATATCGTGTTCGTGGGGATGATTCAGCATCAGGGATCGGCGATCGGCGCGGTGCAGGGCCTGTCACGAAATCTGGCCTACCAGGCGATCGTCGAGTAGCCGCTCGCTGGAGGATGTTTTACGAGATAATGGTGGAGGCTCGGCCATTCAGCGTATGGCGAGGAGGGTGGACCGGGTAGCACCAGCCCGCTGAGCACGACATTCAAACGATTAAGGACAGTTGGAAATGACCACAAGGCAACTTGTTATGGCGGCCTTTGTCGCCGCACTCATACTGACGCCGCTCGGTGCGCTGGCGCAGCCGCCCGCGGCATCCACGTTTCGAACCGCTTGGGGTGATCCGGACATCAGCGGCATCTTCGACTACAGCAGCATCACGCCGATGCAGCGCCCCAGAGACCTTGCCGACCAGGAATACCTGACCGAAGAACAGGCCGCGGCGCTTGAACAGGGGGCGGTCAACCGCGACATCGCAGCCGCAGAGGCGCCGGTCCAGCGTTCGTTCGAGGGCGACGCGGCCGGTGCGAACAGCCATTCATGGGTGTGGGGGCTTGATTTCGGCACAAAGGTTGTGGCGGACCGGCGGACCTCGCGGATCATTGACCCGGCGAATGGCCGTTTTCCGGCCATGACGGAGGCAGGGAGAGCAGACGCCGCGTCTCGCGCGCCCTGGGCCGCCGACCTGCCAGCCGATGGCTACCATGAGCTCGGACAGGGAGACCGGTGTCTGGCGCTGCATGGTCTCCCGTTGCAACCCTTGCCGTACAACAACCTGGTTCATCTGTTTCAAACACCGGATCACTTCGTCATCTACGCCGAGGCGTTTCGCACTTGGCGCATCGTCCCGATCTCTGATCGGCCGCATGGGGTCCTGCGACAGAAGACGGGCGACGCGCGGGCCCACTGGGAAGGCGAGACCCTGGTGGTGGAAACGACGCTCTTCTCGAACCGGCTGCAGCAGGTCGGATCGGGCAGGAACATCCGTGCGCTTGTAGAGCGGTTTACCCGCGAAAGCGCCGACCTCGTTCGATATGAGTACACGCTCGATGATCCGGTTCGGTACACGAGCCCGTGGACCGCGGCGATTTCGCTGCGGTCGACCGTCGGGCCGATGTTCGAAGTGGCGTGTCACGAAGGCAACTACGCGATCGAGAACATTCTCCGCGGCCTCCGTGCCCTCGACGGAACCCCCCGCGAACCCACGGCTGAGCCTGGCGTCATCTGCACAGATTGCGAGAGAGACCGCTAACCCGGATCTGTTCGACCAGCCCCTCGTCGCCACGTTCGATCAGGAGCACGCGAGTTCGGACGGCACTGGGACAACTCTCTGCGATCGACTGCTGGGCATCGACCGATCGTGGCGGGTGCGCGACGCGTCAAGGGTGCGACCGGCGACTGAGGGGGTGGGGTCACCTGGACACGATGCAATACGGCACGTTTGTGCGGGCCGCGCTGATGCTGGGGGCCCGAAACCGCCCCCTCCACCGCATGGTGGCGGATGGTGTGACGGAGAGTGCCGCGGCGGAGACCTGCCGAAACATTTCAATCAGCCGAGCATAAACATTTCAATCAGCCGAGCATAAACGTTACGATCAGCCGATGTCTGAGCCGGTCTTTTACCCTCGACACGTCGAGCGCCGGCTGGCGGAAGCGCTGGAAGACTCGCCGGTTGTGCTGATCCACGGCCCGCGTCAGTGCGGCAAGACCACGCTTGCCCAGTACGCGTATGCGCCGCGCTACCTCGTCTTGGGCGGTGCACACCTGACCGTGGGCGGTCGACGCATGAGTTTGGGCGTGTCGCCCCAACACCGGGACTATGCCTACATCAGCTTCGACGACGCCGTGGTGCGGGACGGTGCGCGGGCCGATCCCGGCGGATTTGTCGCCGACCTGCCCGAGCGCGTCATCCTGGACGAGATACAGCATGTCCCGGAGCTGTTCGCCGCCCTCAAGGTGGAGGTGGACCGCCGGAGGGTGCCCGGCCGTTTCATACTCACCGGTTCCACCAATGTGCTGCTCGTCCCAAACTTGTCCGAGTCGCTGGCTGGACGCCTACAGATCGTTCGGCTGCATCCGCTGGCGCAGTATGAGATTGCGAATCAATCAGCCCGACCTGATTCGCATCCGGGTTCTGGATTCCTGAACGCCTTGTTCGAGGATGGCTTCGAAGTTCGACAGACGGCGCGGCTCGGTGAGGAGCTCTTCGAACGGTTGGTCGCGGGGGGATTCCCACCTGCGCTGGCGCGTCCGACCGCCCGGCGCCGGGCCAACTGGCATCGTGACTATGTCGAGGCGCTGATCCAGCGCGACGTGCGTGACATGACGCGCATCCGATCGCTCGACGTTCTCCCCAGGCTGCTGAGCGCTGCCGCTTCGCAGACGGCTCGACTGTTCAACCTCGCCGACCTGGCCTCGCCCTTTCAACTCAGCCGGCCGACGATAGGTGTCTACATCACGCTTATTGAGAGATTGTTCTTGTTGGAACGCCTTCCGCCCTGGCACAGCAACCGTCTGAGCCGCCTGGTCAAGAGCCCGAAGCTTCATGTCGGCGATACCGGCCTTGCTGCGGCGCTGCTGGGTGTGGATACCGGAGCGCTTGCGGTTGACCGGAACGTGCTGGGTCAGCTTCTGGAAACGTTCGTGTTCCAGGAATTGCGGAGACAGGCAAGTTGGCATGATGCGCCGCTGGCGTTCTTCCACTTCCGGGACAGGGACGGTGCGGAAGTAGACATCGTCATTGAGCGGGGGTCCCGGGCCGTCGCCGGCGTGGAGGTCAAGGCGGCCGCAACGGTCACCAGGTCGGATTTCCGCGCACTGCATAAACTTGCCAAAGCCGCCGGTGACCGCTTTGCCTGCGGAGTGGTGCTGTATGACGGCGAAATCAGCACGCGCTTTGGCGATCGCCTGTATGCCGTGCCGATTCGCCGCCTGTGGGAAACGTCATGAGTCCCGTCAGCGAAGCCACCGTTGAATCCGCAACACCATGGACTCCTCAGTCGAGTGGTGGAATCGGCGCGGGCGTCGGACCGGACCGTGCGCGGTTCCGTCCGCCCGGAGATCCTATTCGGTCTTGAGCGCAATGAGCGGGTCGGCCCGCGAAGCCCGCGCCGCCGGGATGTAGCTCGCGAGAACAGCCACCACCGACAAGATGGCACCGGCGGCCACGAACGAGGCGGGGTCGTTGGCGCCCACACCGTACAGGAGCCTGCCGGCCAATCGGGCCAGTGCGGCCGACGCAGCCAGGCCGACACTTACACCGATGAGGGTCAGCCACAACCCCTCCTGGAGTACAAGGCGGCGCAAATCCGAGGGTGTCGCGCCGATGGCCATCCGGATTCCAAACTCCGGCATTCGGCGGGAGACCACGAAGGCCAGTAAGCCGTACAGGCTGACCGCGGCGAGCACCAAGCCCATGCCGGCGAGGCCGGACAGGACGCCGGCGCGAAGCCGCGGCGGGTCCGTGAACTGGCGCAGCACGTCATCCAGAGGACGGATGGTGGCTATCGCGAGTCCGGGATCGACCGAACCGATTGCCCCGCGGAGGGCCGACGCCGCGAGCGAAACGTCGCCGGAAGTCCGGGCAACGATGTTGATATCACCACGCGGACTCTGTGCGAAGGGGACATACAGCGTGTTGTCGGGCGGTACTCCTACCCCGCGATTGCTGATGTTGTTGACGACGCCGACGATGGTCACACCGTCCGGCGGAATGCTCAGTGTACGGCCGACCGCGATGCGATCGCCGAACAGCCGGCGTGCCATGTCCGCATTCAGAATCGCGACTCTGGGCGTAGACCCCACGTCGGCCGTGGAAAAGACGCGGCCGTCAACGAGCGAGACCCCGAGCGCCGCAAAGAAACCGGGGGTCGTCGGGACCATGTCGAGGAGGTACTCCGTCATCTGCCCGGTCGTTTCGTCCGGATGCCGATACAGTGCACGGACCGTCGACCCCGTCGGTGGGAGGACCGTTGCGGCGCCGACCGCCTCCAATCCAGGCACGCCTTGAATTCGGGCCAGAACACGCTCGACAAGTTCGTTTTGTTGCTCGCCGGTCAGGGTACGGCCGAGGGACAGGTCCAGCGACGCGGCAACGGCGCCGTCGGTGACGATCCCAAGGTCGGAGTCCAGTAGATTCATCAGGCTTCGCACGAGGAGTGCGGAGCCTACCAGCAGCACACATGATGTTGCGATCTGGCCCACGACGAGTATGCGCCGAAGGCTCGTTGTCCGCTGCCCCGCCGAGGGCATTCCCCCGTTGGTCAACCGGGCTGTGTGCCCGGACAAACGCGTTGGAAGAACTCCCGCGACCACGGTTGTGGCGGCCGCGAGCACAATGGCGAAGCACATCACCGGTTCATCGATCCGGATCGCGTCCAGGTGGGGCAGACCGGCGGGATTCAGCATCCTGAGTGCGGTCGTACTCCCAACCGCGAAGGCAACACCGATGGCGCTGCCCATGACAGTCAAGAGTCCACTCCGCGCAAGAGACTCCATGAGGAGGTGTCGCGGCGTCGCACCGAGCGCCAGCCTGACCGCGTGTTCCCGCGCCCGCGCGGCGCCGCGCGCCACCGAGAGGCTGACAACATTGGCCCCGGCAGCGGCCAGAAACAGCACGGCCGCTCCGAACAGCAGCCAGAGCGCCGGTCTGGCCACAGCCACCAGTTGTCGGTCCAGCTCCACGGCCCTGACGCCACGATACTGGGAGAAGGGTTCGGTGGCCGAGAATCTCCGCACGATCCGCGTCAGTTCGGCGGCGGCATCTCGTTGAGTTCGTCCGGCCTTCACGCGCGCCACGATATCGAATGCGGCGCTCGGCGCCGAGCGTGTCGGCTGCAATTCCCGCAGGATTTGGAGTGCGAACCCCATCGGCGTCCAGACGTCGGTGTCCCCGCCGAAGCGGTGGAAGCTCGCATCCGGAAAGCGGAAACCTTCGCCAGCGACACCCACTATTTCGTAGGGCAGGGAATTGAGTACTACCTCCTGCCCCACGACCGCCGCCGAGCCTCCATAGCGCTGGCGCCAGAGTCCGTAGCTGATGACGGCGACCGGGCGCCGGTCGTCGCCGGGGCCAAGAGGACGACCGAGCGCGAAAGGGCCCGCCATCGTGGCGAAGAAGCGGTCAGACACCACGACTCCACGAACGCGCACTGAGCTTTCGCCGACCGACAGCGCATAGGGCACCATGGAAAACGCCGCGATGGACTCGAACTCGTGGGCGTTCACGCGGATGGCTTCGACATCCTGTGGCGACAGGCTCATTCTGGTCGTGGTCCGTCGTTCCGCGACGTCGCGCTCGACATGAAACAGCACCAGCGCATCAGGATCGGTGTAGTGCAGAGGGCGCAAGAGGACTCCGTACACGACGGCGTAGACGGCGACCGTCGCACCGATACCGATGGCGATCGTCAGCACCGTCACCGCCGTGAGGCCGGGGTGCGTGATGAAGCCACGCACGGCGTAGCGCAGATCCTGCCGCAGTTCGTCGAGGTACATCGCGCGTCTCGCTTTCTGTTCGGCCGCGCCGTCCACCGTCCGGCAGTACCGCTTCGTGTCGTCCAGATCGCCGAACTGCCGGAGGGCTTCCCGGCGGGCCGCCCTGCGTGTCATCCCGCGGGCCACGAGCGCCTCGATCTGCATGTCCAGATGGAAGCGCAACTCGTCATCGACATCGCGCGCGATCTGGGTGCGCGTGCGCCACGGGAAGCGGAACGTGCGGCGAATGCCGGAGGGGAACGCCATGGGTCGAACTCTAGCCCGGATTATTCATGAAGGCCGCGAGTCGGCACCGCGGACGGCGTGATCGTCGCGCACATGGCGCATCGGATGTCGCTGCGGTCGGGTGCCGGCGGGGAGAAACGCGTCGTCGGTGCGGAGGGCTGGGTGAGGAGCGGCCCGGGGACAGCTCCGCCGCGGGCGGGCGCGGGGCCGCCTGAAAGCCTTGCTCTGGGCGGCGGCATGGGTCGGCTCCGCCGCGGGCGGGCGCGGGGCCGCCCCTGGGGATGGATGGACGCGCGGCGGGCTGGCGCCGGCCGAAGCCTATCCGGGGCGGGCGCCGAGTGCGAGCGCGATGTGCCGCCAGGCGTGGAGGTCCGGCGTGGCGGTGGGCAGGTGCAGGACCACGCGGCGGACCGAGCCGACGACGTGCGCCCCCAATTTGAGGAGCCGGTCGCGCAGCCACGTCACTTGGGCGCGGGCACAGGCGGTGCGCGCCGCGCGCAGCCGGAGTTCTTGCATCAGCACGTAGGCGGCGGCGGTGAGGAGCACGCGCAGTTGATTGGCCCAGAAGCGACAGCAGCTCGTGCGGTCGATCTGTAGCCCATCGAGCAGTTCCTTGATCCGATTCTCGATGTCGCCGCGGGCGCAGTAGACCTTCTCATAGATGAAGCGCGGCGTCTGCCGCAGATTCGTCACGACGAAGCGCGGGTTGTCGCGCGGCTCGCGGTCGCCGTGCCGGACGACCTCGGCCTTGATCACGACGCGGCGCGCGTGGCCCCACGTACCGGCCTGGTACTGAGTGTCGGTATACACGTGCGCGGTCTGGCCGCTGGCCGCGCTCTGGGCCTGCGCCACGATCAGGGCGGGCTCGGCGTGGCGCCGCAACACGGCGTTCTTGGCCATCGCCACCACGTAGTCGAGCCGCGGCTCGGCATCCAGGAAGTCGAAGACCTCCGGCGTCGCAAAGCCCCCGTCGAGCCGCACGAGAAACCGCGCCCGGGGAAAGGCCTGCCGCAGCAGGGGCAGCAGCCGACACAACACGCCGAGGGTCCCGCAGGTGGCCGGCACATTGCCGGGCCGCAGCACCGCCGCGCACAGATACTGTTCGCGTTCCTTGTCGAAGGTCAGAAACGCCAGCAACGGCAAGTAGCACCAGCTATCGTAATGCCCGTTGAAGAAGGTGAGCTGCTGGGCGCCGTGCGTCGCGTCGTCGGTCGGATCCAGGTCGATCGTGATCCGCCGCGCCCGCCCGTCCAGCCGGCGCTGATGCCGCTCGATGACCCGCATCGCCAGCTCGCGCGCCAACTCATAGAGGGCGGAGGGGCCAACGCCGTTCTCGAACCGCGAGATCGTCGGCTGCGAGGCCAACGCCTCGCCAGCGACCGGGTCCCGCCCGAGCAGCAGCTTGTGGATGGGGTCGTCGGCGAGGTGGTCGGCGTCGTTGCCATCGGGATGGCCGCAGGCAATGCCGAAGATCCGCTGGCCGAGCAACTCCGTCAGCGTGTGCCGGATCTTTCCGAGCTCCCGCCGGTCCACCAGACACCGGGCGAAACCCGCCACCAACCCATACACGCGCTCCGCCGCCTTGAGCAGGACGGCGCCGCCATCGGAACTCGCGTGCCGGCGGTCGAACGTGGCAACGAGGGGCTTGTCGAAGAGATCCGGAAAGAGGACAGTCTGTGGTATCTTCTGAGGTGTCACGCAAGGGCCTCCGTGGTGGGTAAATGCCTGTGTATAAAGCACTTATACCACGCGGAGGCTTTTGTGTCTATACCGAAATCGGACCCTTCACGAATAATCCGGGCTAGGCCGGTTCCAGGACCTTGAAGACGGCGGCCACGTACCGCCGCCACTGCGAGGCCGCGGCGCGCAGGTGTTTGCGGCCCGCGGGCGTCAGCGCGTAGAACTTGGCGCGGCGGTTGTTCTCGGACAGCCCCCACTCGGCGTCGATGAGTGCCTGGCGCTCGAGACGGTGCAGCGCCTGATACAGGGCGGCGTCCTCGACCAGCAGCTCGCCGTCGGTCCGCTGCCGGACCCAGAGCGAGATGCCGTAGCCGTGGTTCGGCCCGAGCGAGAGCGCCTTGAGGACGAGCACGTCCAGCGTGCCCTGCAGCAGCGCGAGCGGTGGCTTCTTGTTCCCCATAGATGATTAGGGGAATGGTAGGACAGGCGGCCGGGCCAGGTCAAGCGCGTCGTGGACTCACGGACTTCGGCGACAGCGCCGGTCACGTTGAGGAGCCTGAGTGTCGTGTGGCCCGACTGCCCTCAGCCGCTCTCGATCAACGACCGCAGGTGCTTCCGGACCTGGGGCCACTCATCCTCCAGGATGCTGTAGTAGACCGTGTCGCGATAACGCCCATCGTGCATCAAGGTGTGGGAACGCAGGGTTCCCTCCGGTGTCGCGCCGATCTTCCTCAGCGCACCGCGCGCGCGACGATTGGCCGCGTCGGTCTTGAACTCGACACGGTGAGCGGACAGTGACTCGAAGCAATACTCGAGAAGGAGATACTTTGCGCGAGTGTTGATCCCGCGCCCCTGTGATCCAACCGCGAGCCAGGTCCACCCGATCTCGATCCGCCGGTCATTTGTTGAGGCGTTCCCGAGGCCGGTGCCTCCGACCACGGCCCCCTTTTGGCGATCGACCACGGCAAACGGTAGGAGCCGGCCCGTGCGCTGATAGTCGAGCGCCGTTTCGATGTAGCCGCGGGCATCGGCCGGGTCCACGAGGCAGTTCACGGAGTGCTGCCAGATCTTCGGGTGCAGACCGACTTCGATCAGCGCGTCCAGATCCGCGGGACTCCACTGCCGCAGGAGCACCTGATCGTCCGATAGCGAGACTCTCTTCGTGAGGTCCACTCGATGCCTTATCCGGCGAGCGCATCGCGTCGTTGGGCAGCTCAAGGGCCGGCCGGACCGCTGATCGACGACCGGCGTGACCTCAGGCTAACGCACGCGCCTTGCGGGAATCAACGGAGCGGCGACGAGCCTCGCGGCGACCGTCGAGAGGCCCAGCCGGTGGTCGTTCGGGTCGATCCAGCGTCCGGCGTCCTCTCGAACCGCGGCCGGCCGAGACTTGAGGCGGACGTAGACCGGCTCGACGTCCAGGTCGTAGTGGGTGAAGCCGTGCCGAAAGACGTCGGCGGCGCGGATCTCGTCGACGAGACCGGCGTCGACGCCGGCCTGGTCGAGGAATCCACCGACCGTCGTGTCGGCGTCGCGTTCCGGCGGCGACCAGAGGCCGCCCCAGATGCCGGTGGGCGGCCGGTGCTCGAGGAGACACGCGCCGTCGGGGTCGACCAGCACGAAAAACCGGCGACGTTCGAGGCGGCGGGGGCGGCGCGGCGCGACTTCCGGATAGCGCTCGGGATCGCCCGCGGCGAAGGCCAGGCAGCCGCTGCGCACGGGACAGTCACCGCACCGCGGCCGCCGGCGCCTGCACACCGTCGCGCCGAGGTCCATGACGGCCTGCGTGTAGTCGGCGGCGCGATCCCTCGGGGCATGCGATTCCGCGAGGCGCCACAGCTCGTCGAGGGTGACCGACGACGACACCGGGCCGGCGACCCGGCGCCGCCGCGCCAGCACGCGCTTGACGTTGCCGTCCAGAATCGGCGCACGCCGGCCGTAGGCCTGGGCGACGATCGCAGCGGCGGTGGAACGGCCGATGCCGGGCAGCGCCCGGAGCGCCGCCACGGTGTCGGGGAACGTCCCGCCGCGGTCGCGGACGACGATGCCGGCGGCGCGATGCAGGTTGCGCGCCCGCGCGTAGTAGCCGAGGCCGCTCCACAGGTGCAGCACGTCGTCGAGGTCGGCCCGGGCCAGAGTCTCCACGTCGGGGAACCGGGCGACGAACCGCTCGAAGTACGGCACGACCGTGCCCACCTGGGTCTGCTGGAGCATGATCTCCGCCACCCATACCCGGTACGGCGTGCGCTCCTGCTGCCAAGGCAGGTCCTTGCGGCCGTGAACGTCCCACCAGGCGAGCAGTCGGCGGGCGAAGGAAGCGGCGGCCATGGCTGCGTCACTCGGCTTGTCGGCGACGGCGCGGTATCCATCGCAACATCGGGATAGCCTGCGCGATCCTGTCGCCGCCGACGGCGACGGCCAGGCGGTCCAGCGCGTCCCGGTCCCGGGCGTTGACGGCATCGACGAACGCCCACACCGCCTCCCAGCCGTGCTCCTTCACGTAGCACTTGAGCAGGTACGCAGTATCGAAGTAGCTCATCGACGATCGCGGTCTTCAGACACGTATACGGCTGCATCGCCGGGAACGCTCGGCAACGCGTCGAACTCGGGGAGCACCTGACGGTCGCGAAACGACCGGCCCGGAGTGTCCGGGGCGAAGGGTATGAGGGACGCCACAGGCCGGCCGCGCTCGGTAATGACCACGCCCTCACCGCGCGCCGCCCGGCGCACCCATTCGCCAGTCTTGAGATGAAGATCGCGAATCCCGATCTGATCCATGTGCACAAAGGTGTCAAATCTGCTTTGGCACCGTCAAACACGCCGTCGCGGTCCCCGGCTCCCTGGACATGCGCCGGACGCTGGCGCACGGTCCACGCGGCGGGCCAGGCTCGAAGAACAGGGGGCAGGATGGCCGGAGAGGGACTAACGCGGATTATCGTCTACCTGAACAGTCCCCACGAGTGCTCAAGGACCAGCCGTGAGCGTTGCTCCAGCAGCGGTCGATGGACACGGCTTGCTCGTGTCCGAAAACAATGATAATTTTTCGGACATCACCTGAAAACGGACCGTGCCTGACACCACTGAAGCAACGGCGCTACGGGCCATCCAACAAGCTGGTCGCGGTTGGGCTTTTTCCCAACGCGACTTTGCTCGACTGGGCAGCCGCGACGCGATTGACAAAGCCCTGCAGCGTCTTGCGCGGAGAGGCACGATTCGTCGTGCGATCCGCGGCGTCTACGACTACCCTCGATTCAGCACGCTGCTGAACCACGACCTGAGCCCGGACACCGATCAAGTGGCGCAGGCGCTCGCTCGCAAGTTTGGCTGGCGCATCCAGCCGAGTGGCCCGGCAGCGCAAAACATCATCGGCCTGTCCACGCAGGTCCCGGCTCGTATCGTGTATCTGTCCGATGGACCGGAACGGTCGTACCGGATCGGCAAAACACCTCTCGTCTTCCAGCACACCGCCCTGAAGGAGGCCGGCTTCAAGCACCGGGAAAGCGCGCTGATCGTGCAGGCGCTCAAGTCACTCGGCGCGGATCGGATCACGCCCCAGGTCATCGCCAAGGTTCGGGAGTGGCTTGATCCTGGACTGCGACGGAAGGTCCTCGCAGACACCGAAGCAGCCACGGGCTGGGTCTATTCCGCCATCAAACGAATCGCGCGGGGGGACCCGGGTGAATAAGGTTGCGCAGCTCTCCGCCGCTGAGCGCCTCGATCTGTTTCAAGAAACAGCGACCCAGCGTGGCGTGAGCGCAGCCGTCATCGAAAAGGACTTCTGGGTCTGCTGGGTCTTGAAGCAACTCTTTTCCGACTCGGACCTGGGAACCAAGCTGGTATTCAAGGGCGGAACATCCTTGTCGAAGGTCTACAACCTGATCGACCGTTTCTCCGAGGACATCGATTTGATTCTCGATTGGCGCCTGCTGGGTTACGGGCCGGATCAAGAGGACCCCTACCAGGAGTTTGCCTCGAATACTCAACAGGACCGCTTCAACAAGCGAGTTAACGCGCGCGCAGCACAATACATTGCTGATACGCTCATCCACGACCTGAAACGGCTCTTCGCCCAGGTCGCCGAAGTGTCCACAACCATCGACAGCGACGACCCGCAGACAGTCAACGTCGCATACCCCGCCGCGCTCTCCGAAGAGTACTTGCGACCGGAAGTCCGTCTCGAGATTGGACCTCTTGCCGCCTGGAGTCCCTCCGGCCGCCACACGATACAACCATTCGCTGCCGAGTCGTATCCGCAAGTGTTCGACGACCCCGCGTGCTCGGTCGTCGTGATGAGCGCCGAGCGGTCCTTCTGGGAAAAGGCGACGATCCTTCACCAACAGGCTCATCGGACGACACTCATGCCGCCCCGGTATTCACGCCACTACTACGATCTCCACAAGCTGGCAGGTAGCCCAGTGCGCGACGCCGCTCTGGGTGATCTGGCACTACTGAACGACGTTGCCTCGTTCAAACAGCGGTTTTATCCCAGTGCCTGGGCCAGCTACGTAACGGCACGACCGGGATCACTGAAGCTGATACCCGGCATGGAACATCTCACAACTCTGCGAAGAGACTACAGCGACATGACCATGATGATCTTTGGCGACTCCCCGCCGTTCGACCTCATAGTCGACTCACTCCAGAAGCTGGAGGACCAGATCAACCGCTCATCGCCCCACAATCCTGGAGGACGGCTCCAGATATGACAAAAGCGGAACCCACAATCGACGGCTCGACGCTCATCATCGTCTCGGATGTTTTCGATCACGAGTTCTTCATGGTCACGATCGAAAGTGAGGACTATCTGGTAACCGGTGACACTGGTGATCGATGCACATGTCCGTCATGTCGGTCGGCGATCGACCGCCTGGTGCACCACGCCGTGGTGCTCGAGTTCGACGTGCCAAGCTATCGAACGGACCGGTCCCGCCGCACGTCGCCGCCGCCCGCCACACCCCGCGGACGGGCGCCTGGTCCGCTGTTGCCGCGGACTCGCCGAGTTGCGGCCTCCTGAGCCCGCAACCAGGAAACGACCGGGCTTCGCTCGATGCTGAGTTGACGAGCCGGTGGACGGCGCGCGCGCCGTCCACCGGCTCGTCAGGCCATCACCATACTCTCGACACCGATCCTGGTCGCACCTGAACCGGCCAAAATAATTGTCGCCAAGACGCCAAAGTAGTTGACGTTGAACAGGTGCGCCCGACCGTCCACTTGCCGTATCCGGCCGTGGCCGCGCCGAGCCCGTTTGTGTTCATCCGGAGCAGCGGTGACCCGACGGTCCTCGCCAGGCCCGCGACCGACACGATCCGAGTGATCGACGCGACAATCCCGGTCTATGACGTGCAATCGATGAACGAGGTCCACCGATCCGCGCTGTTGCGGTCCGAGATGATCGCCTCGCTATTCTCGGTCCTGGGCGTGATCGCGGTACTGCTCGCGGCGACCGGGATCTACGGCGTGCTGTCCTATGTGGTGTCCCAACGCACGCACGAGGTGGGTATCCGTATGGCGCTCGGGGCCGACCGCGGCGCTGTGGTCTGGCTCGTTGTTCGGGACGGTCTTGCGATGATTGCCGCGGGAACCCTGGTCGGCCTGGTCGGAGCGGTCACCGTGACCAGGGTGGCTCGGGGACTGCTCTACGAAGTGAGCGCGACTGACCCCGTCAGCTTCCTGGGCGCTGCCCTCCTGCTGGGTCTCATCGGCTGGCTCGCGAGCTACGCGCCTGCCAGACGGGCGGCGCGGGTCAACCCCGCCGTCGCCTTGCGCGACTAGCACAACGCTGCCACTGCCAACAGCGTTGACCCGGGGCGGCGCGGACGCGCGGACGCCACGCTTCGTCAAGATGATGGCAGCTCTGGTCTACACTGATCTTCGCCGTCACTAGCATCCTCGCGAAGGGCTTGCCCTACTTCACGCCCACCGCTTCGCCTCCCTCGACGCGTCGCTCGTCCTCGAGTGGGGCCGAGTACGGCGCGCTCTCGTCACGGACACGCACGCTCGACCGCTGGCGGCGGCGGACGATGCCGGCGACGGCCTCCGCTCGCTCGGCCTGGGTCACGCTGAGCCGCAGGCCGGCCACCGCCTCGCGGACGTCGGCGGGGGTGAGTCCGCCGAGGACGTTCGAGGCCGCCAGCGGCCGGGGCGTCGTCCGGGGGCGCAGGGCGAGGAAGTCCGTCTCCGGGACGTCCTTGCCGTCGCGATGGCGGAGCAGCCACAGCTCTCGCACCCCCAGGCTGCCGTAGCGCTCGATCTTGCCTCGCTCGGCGTTCGTGATCTCGACCTCCACGACCAGGTCGGGCGCGGTCTTCTCGAAGAACGCGTCGGCCGCCTCTCTGCCCTTGGCGAGGGCCGCGCGATAGGCCAGCGCGCGCTCGCCGAGGTAGAACGCGCAGTCGGGCTCCATGCCGGTGCCGGGTGGTGCGCCCGGTTCGCGAAGGCGGGCGGTGCGCAGCCCCTTGACCGCGCCGCTGAGGGTGCTGGCGGCGAGGTCCACGACGTGGTCGAGAATCGTCGCCAGCTCGTCGTGGAGGCGCGACGGCGCCATCAGGGTGACGAGTCCGCCGGCCGGGTCGAGGCGTACTCGCCGAAACGAACGGTTCCAGTCGATGGCCGCGAGCTCCGCGATGGTCCCGGCGTCGGCGCGCAGGACGTGGATCGTGGATCCGAGCGGCCCGATGTGCATCGTGGCCTCTCGACCGCCCGCTGCGAGTACGTCGCGCTCCGTCATGCTCGGCCACTGTAACACGCGGGGCCGCACGCGCTGAGCGATTGCGATTGCCATCCCGGCCCGGTCCGGCAACGGCGCGATGCCGAGCTCCACCAGCCTCGGTGACCGACCCGATGTGCACCGTTCTTCGAGATCAAGAATGCGTAAAGGTGGGTGTCGCCTCAATGCGTAAGACTGGCCGTCGCTTGACAGCCTTGCGCGGGGTTCCAGGGCTACCGCCGCCGGCAAGCTCTACTTTCTCTCTTCGACGGTTTCACATTCAGCAGCGTGTCGGCTACTGCCACGTGTTCAGATCTCGTGCGGCGCCCGTCGAGAGCAGATAGATGTAGAGATCGGTGAACACTACCCAGACGAGGCTGGCCCAGGCGATCTGCATGTGCCGCTCGTTCAGCCAGGTTGAGCTTTTCCAGAGACGATAGTGCGGCGAGACCGCACCATCGCACGTATAGCAGTCGAGCCGCCCCCCTATGAGGTGACGCCACGAGTGGCATCCAAATATGTACCCCGTGAGCAGTGTCGCGTTCACGAGCATGACCACCGTGCCCACCCCGATGCCGAACTGGCCGTTACGAAAGAACGCTGAAACGCCCTCCCACCAGAGGCACACGATGAGAAAGAGAGCGCCATACAGGGTGTAACGGTGGAGGTTCTGAATCAGGAAGAGCCGGGTCTCGCAACGGTGTCCACTCCCACCCCCAGCCTCTACAAGAACCGCGGAACCCGCCTCCGAAACTCCCGATAGGCGTCGCCGTACTGCTCTTCCAACCATGGTTCCTCCGTCAGCGGAGCGACGACGAACCCCAGGATGAGCAGCACATGCGCGAACCACAGGAACACCGAGTTCGCGATCACGCCTACGCCGACGAAGAAGACGATGTCACCCACGTACTGCGGGTTCCTGGTGAACCGGTAGGGTCCGGAGGACACGAACCCGCCCCGCTGCCCTGACGTGTTCTTCCAGCCAGCCGTGGCCATGCCCCACCCCGCAAGCATCCCCCCGAGCAACGCCAAAGGGACCCCGACGATGAACCGGAGGGGGCTCGCGAAGGCCCAGGAATTCCAGTCCAGAAACAGCAGAGCGGTGCTGAGTCCGCAAACCGCGTCGTAAGAGACCCAGGTCAACACGTACTGCCAGGAACGTCTTTGCGGCGGCGGCCAGGCCCGCTTGGCCGGAAACGCGACGGACCAGACGGCCCCCGCCAAAAGGATGACGAGGAACCCGATGTCCACGGTAAACAGGATGACGGATAGTCCTGGGCTCATGTCCTCTCGCTACATCGACCGCGCGGTAGAAGCCTCCGATGGTCTGAGGAACGAAACTCTAGCAATGTCAGATGGATGTGAATACCCACATGAGTGTCATGTGATCATATCAGTATGGCATGACCTTCCGTGACCGGGTCTCCTGGCCAGCGCCCGTCGCCCGGCCCGCGCTCCTGCCCCCGGTGGCCGCGTGGGAGCGGTACCGGCCGCATGGTCGTCGTGGAGGTCGTCCATTTTTTGGGGATTGCAGACAATACTTGACCGCCTACGCCCGACCGATCCATACTCGCGCGCAGGGGGAACAATCAAGAGCATCGGTGCAATCCCCTCGCGCCCCTGCGGTTGGTTGGCTTGCAGGCTACTGCCGGCCGCGGGGGCACCCTCAAGTGTAGCATTCCATAAACACATGGTACAATGCTGCACTGGCATGGCTAACCGCGACCCCTACCGAATTCCTCCCGCGAACGCGCTGATCGCCTTCGAGCGCGCCGCGCGGCACGGCAGCTTCACCCTGGCGGCGCGCGAACTGCGCACCTCGCAGTCCGCCGTCAGCCGCCAGATCGGCACGCTCGAGACGTGGCTGGCGGCGCCCCTGTTCGAGCGCTCCCGCGCCGGGGTGACCCTGACCGAGGCCGGCCGTCGCTTCCTCGACGGCGTCGCGACCGGGCTCGCGGCCATTCACCGGGGCGCCGCCGAGGTGGCCGAACTGGCCCACGCCGCACAGGTGGTCATCGCCTGCTCGCACGAGGCGTCCCACTTCCTCATCATGCCGCGCTACGACGCCCTCCGGCGCGTGCTCGGCGAGAACGTCCGGATCCGCATCCTCACCTACCAATACTCCGTCCAGGGCCTGCCGACCGACCCGTCTGCCGACATCCGGCTGACTTGGGACGCGGCGGGCGTCGCCCCGGACGACCGGGTGGTGGTCCTCACGGAAGCGGTGAGACCCGTCTGCTCGCCCGCTTACGCCGCCGCCCACGCACACACCCTCGCCGGGCCCGTCGCCGGCTGGAGCGGGCTGACGTTTCTCGACCTGCTGCGGCCCAACGAGGGCTGGGCGACGTGGGAGGACTGGTATGCGGTCACCGGACACCCGGACGGGGCGCCGCGCGGCCTCGGGTACGAAAGCTACACCTACGTGCTGGAAGCGGCTGCCGCCGGGCAGGGCCTCGCGCTGGGCTCGCGGCACTTCATCGAGCGGGCGCTGGACGCCGGCGTCCTGGTCGCGCTCGGCGACGGGTTCGTCGAATGCGACCGCGTCTACTGCGGCGTGCTCACCGAGAAGGGACGCCGCAAGCCGCTCGCCCGCACATGCCTCGCGTTCTTCGACCGGTGCGGATAGCGCCGCGGTCGCGCCGCGGTCGCCACCTCCGCGGGCGGGCGCAGGACCGGAGTTGCGCCGGGAGATGGGCCAGTCTTGTGACTTACGGAGTTATGTTGGTGGACACGTGCGCCAGCGCCGCCCGACTCGTTGCACTTTACCGTTCACGTTGGCGACGAAGACGACGTGAGGTGCTGATTGGTGTGAATGGGCGAGATGCGCTCGCGCCAGACGGATACGCGGCCACCTTGAAGGCCAATCTCCTCCACGCCGTGGGTCGCGGCTCACGTCCGTTGCTTACGGCAGGGCGAAGACGAACAGGATGTTTCCGGTGCTAGGGTGCAGCTCCGGCGTCAACTCCAGGAAACGGCCGAAGCCGGTGCTGACCGCGACGTACTGACGGCCGTCTACCGCGTAGGTGATGGGAAAACCGGAAACGGGCGAGCCGAGGTTGACCTCCCACAGGATCTCACCCGTTTCGTGGTCGAAGGCCCGGAAACGTCCGTTGACGTCGCCACCGAAGATGAGCCCGCCGCCGGTGGCGGCCAGCGCCATGGTGGCGGCCCGCTGCTGGTAGTTCCAGACCACCTGCCCGGTCTCGGCCGAGATCGCCTGGACGCTTCCCACCTGATCGGTGCCCGGCGCAATCTCGGCACGCCAGGCGATGGCGTAGAGCCGGCGGGCCTCGTCCACCTCGTCGGGCTCGGCCATCGCGCGCATCTGCGAGCAGACGTTGCGCAGCGGCATGTACATCGTGTTGGTCAGCGGGCTGTAGGCGCCCGCTTCCCAGTCCTTTCCGCCGCTGGCGTGCGGACAGGCCAGCACCGTCTGCCCCTGGGAGGTGAAGACCAGCTCCGCGTTCTCGGACACCGCGCCGGTTGCGCCGTCAATGTCGGCGACGACGTTCTGGACGATGGTCGGCGTGGCCCACAGGAACTCGCCGGTTTCGCGGTCGAGGGTGTAGACGATGCCCGTTTTGCCCGGAATGCCGGTCACCACGCGTCGTTCCTCGCCCGGGTTCAGCCGTGGATTGATCCAGCTCACCGCTGTCGGGTCCGGCCGCACCGCGGTGTCGACGAGCAGCCGCTCAAACGGGTGGTCGAGATCCCAACTGTCGTTCAGGTGCTGGTAGTACCAGACGATCTCGCCGGTGTCCCCATGCAGGGCGAGCGTCGAGTTGTGGTAGAGGTGCTTCTTGTCGGTGCCGCCGAGCATGTACTTCGGCGCCGGCGACGTGACCGACGTGCCGACGTAGACCAGGTTGAGCTCCGCATCGTAGCTCGGCACCATCCACGAGCCGACGTGCGTCCGCTGCTCGAACGGGACGTCGCCCCACGTCTCGTCGCCCGGCTCGCCGGGGGCGGGGATCAGGCGCCGCCGCCACAACTCTGCGCCGGTCGCGGCGTCGTGCGCGGTGATCACGCAGCCGTTCGGCCCGCCGCGCGGGTCGCAACTGCGCCCCGAGAACGCCTTGCCGCCGGCGACGATCGGACCCGACGTCTGGTTGGCCGGGTTCACCCGATAGTCGAGAATCTCGGTGTCCCACACCACTGCGCCTGTCTCCGCGTTCAGCGCGAAGATGTGGTCGTCCATGCTCGTGTCGATGATCAGCTCGCCATGGATGGCGATGTTGCGGTTCGTGTCGATCAACGTGCCAATCATGTAATCGGCCAGATCGTCCGGGCGGTCGCGCCGGTGCTCCCAGATCAGGTCGCCGGTGACCGCGTCGATCGCCTGAATGATGTCGCGCGGGTTCGGCATGAACAGCACGCCGTCGCGCACCAGCGGCGTCCCCTGCTGACGGCCCGGCCGAAGGCCGCGCGACCAGACCATCTGGAGGTCGGCCACGTTGTCTCGGTTGACCTGGTCGAGCGGGCTGTAGCCCCAGCCGTCGAGGGTCCGGCGCCACATCAGCCACTCGTCCGGACTCGGCTCCTGCAGCTCCGCGTCGGTGACCGGCCGAATGCGGTCCGGTTCCTGCGCGAAGCCAGTCAGCCCGGCCGCGGCCGACAGAACGGCGGCAAGACCGCTCGCGATGAACACCGGGCGGAATCGAAACGACGGACTGTCGGATGCGAGCATGGCGCCTTCCTCTTGTTTCGGAGTCCCGGTGATTATGGCACCGGCGGAGGCGTTCCCGCATTCGAGCTCGAAATCACACTCCTCCGGGAGCTGGCCAACGCCTGATAGGATAAGCCGCGTGAACGGGTCCGTATCCGTCGCCGGAAGCGGCGATCGATCCAGAAAGGAAACAGTCATGAGAGCAGCTCTGTTCGCCCTCGTCATCAGCCTCGGTCTCGGCGGCCAGGCATACGCGCAGGACGATCCAGCGGCCTGCGGTCCGGCCAGCGGCCTCGCAGCGGAATTCGCCAAGAACGTCGCGCCGGATTCCCGCTGCTTCGAGATCCGCATGTACACCGCCGAGCCGGAGCAGAACGGCACGGGCGGCATCGACAATCTGCACCGGCGCTTCCGCGAGGGCGAAGTGGAGTTGTTCGAAAAGCACGGCGCCGTAATCGTGGGAACCTGGCAGAGCCTGGAGAATCCGAACACGCTTGTCTGGATGCTGGCCTACCGCGACCGGGCCCACCGCGAGGAGGTGTTCGCCAATTTCCGCACCGACCCGGACTGGACGGAGCTACTCGCGCAGTACCAGGTGCCGATCGAGATCCAGGCGTTCATGATGAGCGCATCCGACTATTCCAACATGAAGTAGCCGGACGCACGGCCGCCCGAGGCAAGCCGGTGACGCATTGCCCGGCGGAAGCAGGCCGCGTGCCGGGCTGCTTCCCGTGACTCCTTGTGCGATCGCCGGGCTCGCGCGTCCTGCGTCCGGATGGCGAGTTCCTGCTCATGGTCATCAACCCGGACGGCTGGACGCGCCTCGCCTATCCGTTCTTCCTGCATCACGGATACTTCGCCACGGCGACGAATCACGACTTCTGGCGGTCGAGCGTCGGCAGGGCGGGATTCGACATCGTCGAGATCGGCACGCAACCCGCCACGCTCTACGTGTTGGCCCGCAAGGGTCGCGCAGGTGAGCAAGAAGCTGGGGTTCAGCGAGAAGACCTGATGGAACTGGCGCACCCGGACTTGGCGTCGAGCCGTCAGTCGTGGGCGGGCACAGCGCTCCGGTGGGGCCGGACCGTCCCTGATCGCGCCGTCCGACGGTCGGCGGCGCTCAGCGCATGATGATCGGCCGCGAGAGTGTGCTTCGCACCTGGTGCCGGCGGCGGGTCACTTTCACCTCGACCTTTTCCGGTGGAATCAGTCCTACCGGGCGCGCGTAGGTCACCAGGTACTGGTTGCTCATATGGTTCGCCATGCGCGTGAGCATCGCGCCCACGGCGGAACTCGAGCCGATCTCTTCGCGACTTCCGCCGGTCACCTTCGGCAACTGCTCGAGCAACGACGCGCGATCCCGATCACCGGCGCTCTGGATGACGAGGCCCCGGGTGGCAGTGGACGACCCGTTGGTCCTGGCGAACTGCGGCGTCCCGAGATTGCCGAAACCGCGGACCACGAGCGTGTGCACGGCCACCATGCGCTCACGAAGCACATCGAGCACCACCGTGTAATCCAGACCCTGTCCGCCCGTCGGAGAGAGCACCGTGCCCTGCTGGCGTCCCTGGTTTATCCGCGACGTGTTGCCGTGGGCTCCCTCCGTGGTCACCAGCACGATGATCGGGCGAATCGCGCCGCGCCGGTCGAGGGCGATCGCGGTCTCGGCGATGGCGTTCGACAGATAGGTGCTCGTCTCCGAGAACGGCGCAAACTGGCCCGCCGCCGCCCGCAGCCGGTCCTTGTTTGTGGTGTAGTCGACGACCGTGCGCATGTGGTTGCCGAACATGATCAGCGCAATCTGCTGACCATCCGGCAGGTTGTCGATCAGTTCGGTCAGACCGTTCCGCACATGCGACAGGTTCTGCGAAAGCCCGTAACTGTCGTCCACGAGAATCGCCACCTGCATCGGCACTTCGGCGCGCTCGATGCGCAGCACTTCCCGTGCCTGTCCATCCTCCTCCACGATGAATTCGTCGGCCGTCATGTCGAGCACCGGCTCGGCCCGTCTGATGACGCTGACGAACATCGACTGCTCCACCACCTGGGCCTGTACCGCCGCTTCGAACATCACCCCACCGCCGACGAACAGAACGACCAGACCGAGCGTGCTGCAGCGGTTCATGGACCTTCTCCTCAATTCCTGCCAGCCGGTCGCGTCAGACACGACCGACCGGCCTCATCGTGGTGTGCCGGAGTCTCGATCATACTGGCGAGCAGCCCCAACCTATCATAATTCCCGCCCCTACCGGGGCGGCACGGGGGTCATGGGCGACGTGGCGCCGTATTCCAGCAACACCGCCTCCACTATCGCTTTTCCATCGGTCTGGTCTGCGTTCATGCGTTGACACGAAACAACAGCGATCGTACCGTGCATTGAGGATGGCTGCAAGGCCGAGGCACCCGAAGAAGGATGCAGAGTCCAGTCGCTCGGGATGTCAGGTGTTGATATGGTCGACACCCCGCAATCCGGGCGTTCACGAGAGGCAGCTTCGGCGAGCGATCCGTCGCTGCCCGCACCAGGGGTGAGGAGGAACCGTCAGATGTCGACCTATCACTTCACATTGGTCGTCGACGGGCCGGATATCCAGAGCGGGGCGACCATCGACGATCTGTACGAGGCGGGATGCGACGACGCGCTGATTGGTCGGACCGACGGTATCCAGTACATCGATTTCGATCGCGAAGCCGCCGGTTTCGCCGAAGCAGTCCTGTCGGCGGTCGCCGACATCGAGCGAGTCGATGGGATCAGGGTCCTGCGGATAGCAGACGCCGGATTGGTGTCGATGGCCGACATCGCCTCTCGTACGGGTCGCACGCGCGAGAGTGTGCGGCTGTTGGTAACGGGCGCTCGAGGTCCAGGGGGGTTTCCTCCTCCCGTGACGGATCCGCGCGGCCGCTACCGGCTCTGGCGCTGGTCCGACGTGGAACGCTGGCTGGCGACGAGCCTTGGCAAGGGTGCGGCGTCATCGGACGAGCACGTGCTGGCGGCCATCAACGCCAGCCTGGAGCTTCGCCACCATGGGCACTGGCTCGACGCTGGCCGGCAGACGAGTCTTCGCGCGCTGGCCGGCTTTTGATGCAGCCGTGACGGTGGAGGTGCTAACGAAGTCGTAAGCGCCAACCGGTTGCCGGCGAACCTACTCGGTGCGCAGGGCAATCGCCGGGCGCACTCGTGTCGCGCGGCGCGCGGGCCAGACGCTCGCGACGGCGGCGACGACGACCAGCACACCGGCGACGGCGGCCAGCGTCAGCGGGTCGCTGGGACTCGTCTGCACGAGAAACACACGCAGGAGCGGCCCGATCGCGAACGCGCCGGCGATGCCGGCCAGCAGACCGACGCTCAGCGAGACGAACGCCTGTCTCGTGAACAGCCATACGATGTCGCCGCGCTGGGCACCGAGCGCCATGCGGACGCCGACTTCCTGCTGCCGCTGCGTCACCGAGTAGGCCGTCACGGCGTACAGACCGACCGCTGACAGCACCACCGCAATCCACGCGAACGCGGCGAACAGCGCGGCGAACACGCGCACCGTCCAGCGCGACTGCGAGATCGTCTCGTCGAGCGGCACCAGCCGCGCCAGCGCCAGGTCGGGATCGAGCGTCCAGATACGTTCACGGACGACCGTGGCGACCGAGGTCGCCGACGGCGCGCCGCGTACGAGCAACCAGGCCACCGGTCCGGACGCCGGCGTGCGTGGCACGTAAACCACCGGGTCGAGGTCCTGGAGCTGCAGCGTGGGCTGCTGTCGCACGGAGGGTGCCACGCCGACCACGGTGAGCCAGGTGTCGGTGTCCTGCGACGCGGTCGGCCCCCCGCTGAGGCGGATGCGCTGTCCGATCGGTTCCTGATCCGGGAAGAACATTGCGGCGAGGCGTTCGTTGACGATCGCGTCCCCGCTTCCCTGCCTCATGTCCGCCTCGGTGAAGGCGCGACCACGCATCAACCGCACTCCCAGGGTCTCGAAATACGCCGGGCTGATCGACACCATCGAGACGCTCGGACGCGGCGCATCGGGTGCGTCCGCACGGCCGTCGACCGACAACGCACGGCGCGGGGCACCGATGAAAGGCACCGTGTTGGCGAAGGCCGCCGCGCCAATGGTCGACAGGCCGCCGAGCTGCTCCTCAAGCTGGCGAAACAAGGCCGTCTGCGCTTCGGGCGTCGAATATCGCGCCGGCGGGAGCGCAATCCGCGTCGAGAGCACGTTGGTCGGGTCGATCACGAGGTCGGCGCGATACAGCGACATGAAGCTGCGCGTCATCAGCCCGGCGCCCGCCAGCAGCACGAGCGTGAACGCAAGCTCCACGGCGAGCAGGCTCGTGACGAGCCGTCTCGGCCGCGACCCGAGCGTGGCCGATCGTCCACCCGCCCGCAGGCCGTCCATGACATTGCTGCGTGCGAGTTGCACGGCGGGCCAGAGACCGGAGATGGCGGCGCTCACCACGCAGACGAGCACGACAAACAGGAACACGCGGCCGTCCATCGTCCACCGCAGCCAGTACGGGAAATTGATGCTCGCGAGCGTGTCGCTCAGCAGACGCGTCGCGAGCATGGCGAGCAGGACGCCCACCGCGCCGGCCAGCGCCGTGAGCAGCGCGCTCTCGACGAGCAACTGGCGCAGGACGCGCCAGCGCGTCGCCCCGTGCGCCAACCGGACGGCGGTTTCCCGCGTACGAGCGAGCGAGCGCGCGAGCAGGAGGTTGGCGACGTTGACGCAGGCGATGAGCAGCACGAGGCCGACCGAGGCCATCAGCGCGATGAGGAAGGGGTACATCGGGCGGATGTCGCCCGTGAACGGCGCCACCGTGACGGCCGTGGCGCGGCTGGGTTCGGGCAGGTCCTGGCCGAGCCGGAGGGCCATCGGCTCAAGCTCGGCGACAGCCTGGGCCGGCGTCCGGCCGGGGCCGAGCCGACCGACCACGTCGATCACCCGGGCGGTGCGGTCCTCGCCGTATCCAGGCATCGCCGACAGCGGCAACCACAGGTTGGCCACCATCGGGAACCGGAAACCTGCAGGCATGACACCGACGATGGTGACCGGAACGTCATTGACGGTGATCGAGCGGTCGAGAATCGATCGATCGCCGTTGAAGCGGCTGCGCCACACGGCATCTCCGAGCAGCGCCACCACCGGTGCGCCGGGACGATCGTCCTCCGGCAGGAACTCGCGACCCAGGACCGGGCGCTCGCCGAGGAGACCGAACGTGTCGGCGGACACGTAGGCGGCGGCCACCGGCTCGGGCGACCGGCCTCGTTCGCTGACCGACGCCATCGTCGGGCTGAAAGCGGCGATGCCGGCCAACGTCGAGGCCGAGCGCCACACCTCGAGCTCGCGGGGTGATACGCGCACCGGGCGCTGCGACGCATCGAGCACGCCGACCTGCACGATGCGATCCGGCTCGTCGACGGGAAGCCCCCGGGTCACGGCGTTCACGACCGTGAACGCCGTCGTGCTTACGCCGATGCCAAGCCCGAGCGTCAGCACGACGACGAGCGCGAACCTGGGGCTGCGCCGGAGCGTCCGTGCTGCGTACTTGACATCTTGAACAAGAGCGGCCAGCCACGGCGCGATCCAGACGTCCCGCACGCGGTCACGGGTGAGCGGCAGGTTGCCCAGCGAGCGCCGGGCCGCCGCGGCCGCCGCAGCGCGATCACGTCCTTTGGACTCCAGTTCCTGCCGCTTCATCTCCAGGTGAAACTGCAGCTCGTCGTCGAGCTCGCGTTCGTAGCGGTCGCGCTGGAGCAGGTAACGCAGACGCCGGAGCAGCCTGGTCATGCCTGACCTCCTACGTCCTACGTCGCGTCGAGGACGCGGTGGATGGCGAAGATGATCCGGTCGAATTCGTCGCGCTTGTGCGCCAACTGTTGCTGGCCGGTCGCGGTCAGGGAATAGAACCGGGCGCGCCGGTTGTTCTCGGACGTGCCCCACGTCGCCTCGACCCAGCCGTTCAGCAGAAGCCGCTGCAGGGCCGGATACAGCGAGCTCTCGCCGACCTGCAACACGTCGTCGGAGACGATCTTCAGGTGGCAGGCGATGCCGTAGCCGTGCTGTGATCCGACGGCAAGCGTCTGCAGGATCAGCAGGTCGAGGGTGCCGGGGAGGAGCTCAGGGCCGCTTTTTCTTCCCATCGTTAAACGATGGAAGCATGTCCGAACCGGACTGGTCGTGTCAAGATCGTCATCGTCGGCGCCGTCTCAACGGTGCCATGGGTCTGCTGAAGTCCGAATCGGAATCACTGCTCAGGGAAGATCGCAAGCGGTCCTCCGCGGTCACGGTTCGACGACCGCGATGCCTTCGATCTCCAGCAGCGCGCCGTTCGCGAACAGCGACTGGATGCCGAGCAGTGTCGCCGCCGGCGCCGTCTCGTCCGGGAAGCCGTGGGCCTTGCGCGCCGCGTCGACCGCCGCGAAGTCGCCTCGGGTGTATTCCGGCATGTAGATGACGATCTTCAGCAGGTCCTCCGGGCTTGCGCCGGCCGCCTCCAGGCGCCGCCGCAGGTTGGCGTACACCTGGTCGGCCTGGCTCTCGAGCGGATCGCCCGGCTGTCCCACCTGCCCGGAGACCTGCACGACCTTGGGACCCGTGGCGCGCGCCGTCACCACCTGCGTGAAGCCGGGGGCCGGATCGATGAACTCGCGCTCGACCGCGTTGCCGTTCACGCCGACCACCGCAATGCCGTCGATCTCGATGCGGTACTGCGCGGCCACCAGCGCCGGAATCCCGAGCAGCGTGCTCGCCGGCATGTCGGCCAGCACCAGCGCCGCCTCGCGACCCGCGCGGTACGCCGGCAGGTCGGTCTCGGGATCGAAGTCGACGATGTAGGTGGTGGCCTTGACCAGGTCTGCGAGCGACGCGCCCGCCGCCTGCAGCCGCTGGGAGACGCGTTCCCATACGGCCGCGGTCTGATCCGCGAGGGTGTCGCCGGCGCCGACCTGTCCGGCCACGTAGACCGTCCTCACACCGTGCGCCGTCACCGCCACCGCGCCGCTGAAGCCGTTCGACGGTGCGAAGCGCTCGATCTCCAGATTGACGCCCGGCTCGGCCACCACGGCGATCGCCTCGATTTCCACGCGCAGGGACTCGGCGAAGAGCGCCCGGACGCCGATCATCGTGCTCGCCGGCCATTGATGTTCCTCGGGAAAGGTCGCCAGCCGCGCCTCGGCGATCAGCGGGTACTGCTCCGGCTGGAAGTCCTTGACGAAGATCCGGATCTTCACGACGTCGGCCGGCGTTGCGCCCGCCTGCTCCAGGCGCCGCACCACTCCCGCGAACGCCGATTCGACGTGCTCGCGCAGCGTGGCGCCCTGTCCCACCTGTCCGGAGACGAAGATCGTCTTCACCCCGGTGTTGGTCGTGGTCACGACCTGCGTGAAGCCGCCGGCGGGATCGATGTAGTCGACCTGCGCCGCGGCTGCAAGCGGCATCGCGCACGCGATGAGGCCGATGAGGATGGAACGCCGAAGTCTGCACGCCATGGTTCGTTCCTCCACGGGCCGCGAGGGCGCGTTGTTCGCGCCGAGCCTGGCAGGATGATACCGCGAGCGCGCCGGTCCACAATCAACGAGAGGGTGGCGCGCCGTCCGATGGCCAATCAGCAGGCGGATCGACGGTGCGACGCGGCGACCATCGAGACGATGGGTTCGTGGTCGTCGTTCTCGTAGAACTACCGCCACTATCCAATGCGGCGCCGGCCGGCGGCGGCCCGTGGACAGGGACGCGGGTGAAGCGATACGCTGGGGCGACGACGGGATGGCAGGAGTGTCTATGATGTCGATGACCGACCGGAACATGAGGCGTCGGGAGTTCCTGGCGAGCGGTTCGGCCGGGCTGGTTGCGGCGGCGTTCACGAGGACGGCGGCGTTCGCCGCGCGCCCCGCGCGGCAGGAGCTGAGCGAGCGGATCCAGGGCGTGCGGGCAATGACCTTCGACGTCTTCGGCACGGTGGTCGACTGGCGGACGAGCATCACCCGGGAGGGCGAAGCGGTCGGGCGCCGCAAGGGCATCGAGGCCGACTGGGCCGCGTTCGCCGACGACTGGCGGGGCGGATACGGCCCCGCGATGGGCCGCGTCCGGCGGGGCGAGCTGGGGTGGACGAAGATCGACGACCTGCACCGGATGATCCTCGACGAGCTGGTCCCGAAGTACGGGCTAGAGAGCCTGACCGAGGAGGAGCTCGACGACCTGAATCGGGCCTGGCACCGCCTGACGCCGTGGCCGGACACCGTCGAGGGACTGACCCGGCTGCGCACCCGCTACGTGCTGGCGTCGCTGTCGAACGGCAACGTGGCCCTGCTCGTCAACATGGCGAAGAACGCCGGCATCCCCTGGGACGCGGTGCTGTCGGCGGAATTGGCGCGGCACTACAAGCCGGACCCGGCGGCCTATCTGACCGCGGCGGATCTGCTGGGCCTGGAACCCGAGCAGGTCATGATGGTCGCGGCTCACAAGGGCGACCTCCGGGCGTCGGCCCGGCTCGGGTTCCGGACCGGCTACGTCCCGCGGCCGACCGAGTTTGGACCCGGCGTCGAGCGGGACCTGACGCCGGACCCCGACTTCGATCTCGTCGCCACCGACTTCAACGACATGGCAAGCCAGCTTAGTCTGTGACGGGGCGGCGAAATCGACCCGATTGAGCCCGCATCGAGCAATGGCCGAACATGAACCGCCTCGTGTCGAAGAGGGCGGCGGTGCGGGCATGTACCGTCCGGTGGAGTCGTCGGGCATCGGCGCCCGGTGGATCCCCCGGGCGTTCATGGTCGCTGTCGCCGTCGGCATCGGGGGGCTGATGTACCTCACCTCCCCCGCCGGGCGGTGGCTCGTCGACAATGACCTGCTGATATGGATGCTCTCCGGGGTCGCGCTGGCCGTGTCGTGGTGGTTCCAGAACGTGGCGTGGCCGGACGACCCGCGCAAGACGCAGCGGAGCGACGAGCGCCGATGACGCATTCGCCGGCGCCTACTCGATCGTCGCGCCCGAACAGCTCGACCCGGCCCCCGCCGTGCATCCGAAGCAGTGCCGGTCGGTCACAATCGCGCGCCTCGAGCGCCGCCAGATCGAACTTCGCGATGTGCTGTGGCGCGTGACGGCTCACCGGCAGTTCGAGCATCTGGTTGAAGTCGCAGTCGTACAGCGTACCGTCCCAGCCGACCGACAGCGTGTTGCGGCACATCACTTCCGCCGCCGCCGCCGCCGGGTTGTAGGCGTCGACCAGCCGGTGCATGTAGGCGTCCAGATTGTCGGATTCGATCAGCCACTCCAGGAACCGGCTGATGGGCATATTGGTGATGGTATAGAGCGCGTCGAACCGGATTCGGTAGCGCCGGTCGAGCTCCTGCTTCCATTCCTGCTCGAGTGACGCGTGGCTCGGTGACAGGTACGCCCCAACCGGATTCGTCACCAGGACCAGCCGCAACCCGGAGCGCCCGTCGCCGTAACCGGCGGCGTTCAGTCGATGCAACGCTTCGATCGACCGCTCGAACACCCCTTCGCCCCGCTGTGCGTCAGTGTTGAGCTGCCGGTAATGCGGCAACGAGCAAACCACCTCCACCCGCTGCGCGGCGAGAAAGTCGACCAGATCCGCCTGCGACGGCAAGTTCAGCACCGTCAGGTTGCAGCGGTCGATCACGTGACGACCGAGGGCGCGGCACTGCTCTACCAGCCAGCGGAAGTTCGGGTTGAGCTCCGGCGCGCCGCCGGTGATGTCGACCGTCGGGATGGCGGTCCTCCGCAGCGCCTCGACGCACTGCGCCATCGTGTCGCGCGTCATCACCTCGCGCCGATCCGGCCCGGCGTCGACGTGGCAATGCCGGCAGGTCTGGTTGCACAGCTTCCCGACGTTGATCTGAAGGATGTCGATCCCGGTCGGGCGCAGCGGATGCAGTCCCCCCGCGTGGAGCGCGGCGGCAAACTCCCGCTCGAGCGGCAGGCGATGCAGCGCGGCAAGCTGTTCGCGGGGCGCGGCAAGCGACGCTTGGCGCGCGGCGAGAGTCGGCAGCGTGATGGCCATGTGCGTGTCAGTGCCCGGACGGCGGACCGAGTGACTGCCTGGCAGACACCCGCATCACATGCCGATGCGGCCCGCGTGGTTCCGCATTTGCACGCCGTGGACCAGGGACGCTCCCCCGCGGATGGCGGACGCGACATGAACCGCTTCGGTCATCTGGTCCACGTCGGCCCCCTTCTCCAGGGCGTCGCCGCTGTAGGCGTCGATGCAATAGGGGCACTGCACCGCGTGCGCGACGGCGAGCGCGATCAGCGACTTCTCGCGGGCTGACAGCGCGCCGTCCTCGAACACGGCGTTGTACCAGGCAAAAAACTTCTCCGCCAGTTCCGGACGGTTCTTGCCGATTTCCGGAAACCGTCCGAGATCCTCCGCATGGTAATACGTGTCGTGCATGGCTTCCGGCGTCCCCCCCTGCCAGGCCAAGTCTGCACTGGCAACCGTCCACCCCATCGTACCCCAAGCCGTCCGTGGCGCGCCCCGTACGGCGTCCCCGCCACGCACAAGTCGCCCGACGTCGCAAGGTTCCGGACATTCGCAAGGACCGGCTGCAGCCGTCGCACCGGCAGCACGTCGACCAGGAGATCGATTGCCTCAACCCATCCACACCTGATTCAGGAGCGCCACCTTTTGAAATATCTCGTCCAGACGATCGCCCATCCAACTGAGAACGCCACGATTCCCAGAAGCGTCGGCATGGCGCCAAGCAGTTCCTCGCTATTCAACGGAGGCTGGCCCTCTTGAATCCGCTGAAACAAGACGCCATAGAGGATGCGTAGAGTAATCAAGCTCGATGCGGTCCACAACATGGCGATATTCCACTGCGGCGCCTTGGGGGATTTCACGAGAAGGAGCAACAGTGGAATGGCAAGTACGAGGAAGATCACAAGGAAAAGAACCAGGGGGTAATCGAAGAACCAGCCTGAAAGGCCAGCCGCATGGAACAGCAGGACAGGGATCGAACCGATGATGTAGACCAATGACCAACCCTTTATGCCATTCACCGTGTTTCCTGCCATCTGAACCTCTCTTCATCAGTTAACGATCAGGCTAGCAGCCCGTGGTGCAACCCCGCGTTGCACCGAGATTGGCGCTGCGCCCGCGTGGCAAGGCGCGACGAGGGAGCACATTGGGGCATGTGTGACCGAGGAGCAACGCCGCCACGCGGGATGCAGCGCCGATCGAATGCAGTGGGGCTTTCACCACGGGCTGCTGGAATCTCACCCCGCCCCGATATGCAGGCGGGCGCCGCCACGGAGGCGGTCTGCCGGGTGAGGGCGGACGACGGAACGAGCTGCGCCGGAGGCATTCCGGTCGGTATTGTCGCGTTGTGTGTGCCAAACCGCTTGAACGAGAAGAGCGGAATCGGCTCGCTCATCTGGCGATCAGCAGTGTTACCCGAGGTGCCTGAGGCGGCGCGTGGTCGCGGTGCATGGGGACGCAACAGGCCGGGTGATGCAAGAGGATGTCCTGCTTGCCGTCCTTGTTGAGGTCCACCAGCCACGCGTATTCCCCGTCGCTGGGGACGGCGACCGCCACCTTGTGTGCTCGCCCGGCGAACAGGTCCGGCCCCGGCACGCCGACAAAGACGTCCAGTGCTCCGTCAGTCCCGACAAGCAGGTCCGAGCGGCCGTTGCCGGTCACATCCCCGATGAGCAACGTCCTGTTGAACGCGCGCGGCCAACGGGCGTCAGTCTGTCGGCTTGCATGCGTCCCTCCTCGAAGCACGATGTCCAGCGGCACCCATCCCGGCTCGCGATGGCTGGGCGCGCCGTCCAACGCGATTCTGCGCGCGGCGCCGGGTGCATCGGGATAGCGGCCGCCGTCCAGGCGGTAGAACTCGAGATCGAGCCAGATGTCATCACCCATGAACCCCTTGAGGCTCTTCCAGAGGCTGCGCTCGAGGAACCGCATCCCGATGGTCGTGAACATCAGATCGACCTGGCCGTCGCGATCGAAGTCGTGCCGGTCCATCCCGAGCTGAATGCTGTCGTCCGACTGGAACGCGATGTCGGCGTCCGGCGCCCACACGGTGCCGCCACCGGGCGCTGGCGTTCCTGCATGCACCTCGTAGCTCGATCGCTTGCTGGTGACGCTCTCGCCCTCCAGCGAGGCGACCACCAAGTCGGCGGCGCCGTCGCCGTTCAGGTCGGTCATCGAGTGCAACACCCGCCCCCGCATGTCTCCGGTGGCGAGCGACGAGATCTGGTCAGAGTCGAATGCCACCTCGGTCGTGAAGGTCGCGCCAACTGGTGCAAACAGCCCGCGCTCTCCCTGCGTATGCACCACGAAATGGTCCTCGTTCCAGAACACCAGGTCGCCGCGGCCGTCTCCGTCGTGGTCCACCTCGTGGACCCGGCTCTGACTCCAGGGGTCGTATCGGTATCCGTCGGCCCCGTAGATGCGACCCATCTCGGTGGGGGGGCCGATCTTCACCGGATCGGCGAACGTGCCGTCGCTCATCTGGATGAACACCCGGAAGCCATCGACGTCCGGTACGACCAGGTCGTCGCGGTCGTCGTCGTTCACGTCCCGGGTGACGTCCACGTGGGGGATGTCGCCTCGGTGAGGGGGATTGAAGGTGGAGGTCACCGACACCAGCGCGTGTTCGATCGATGATTCGGGATCGAACCAGTTCAGGCGGCCGGGTTCGTAGGTCACCAACCGGTCGCGTCCGCCGATGTTGGCCACGTCGACCCACGCCACGCGGGGACCCAGCGTCGCGTCGAGCCTCGGCGCCCAGGCGCCGTCGCCGAACGCGTAGATGCGCAGGCGCCGGTCGTCGTTTTCGTCGACGTGCACGACGGCCAGCTCCGCCATCGCGCCGTCGAGCAGGAATCCCGTCAGGACGGTCCGGCGTTCCGCCGAGCCGGTGATGACCTCGTACGTTTCGAACGTGACCGGCTCGGCGGCCTGCTCAGCCCCACGGACGTCGCCGGCGTACGTTGCGCAGCCCACCAGGACTGCTCCAAGCGCCAGTGCGGAGAACCGGCCGCGTCGATGGCGCCTCGTCGGGTCGGTTGGCGAACCGGGTCTTGCTGCACAGGTCATCGTAGTCTCCCCGTTGTCTGGAACTGTCTACCCCGTGTGGTTCCTCCCGCGCGATCCGTGCCAGGTGCTGTGAATGACCGCAAGGTGTTGTTGACATGTAGATTAGATTCGATTCGCGTACCGACTGTCTGGTGAAGGTCACGATCGACATGTACATTCCAGGTACGCCATGCATGCACTTCGTGTATGACATGCTTCGAGAGTTCCGTCAGCATGGAGCAGTATGACCGCCCTCAACCGGGAGTAAGGAGCCTGCGCCATTGGGTTCAGCGAGTTGCTGAACGATCACGGCAGGGCAGTCGCGGGCGACCAGCAGCCCGTGGTAGAACCCCGCGTTGCACCGAGATCGGCGCTGCGCACGGTGAGCAAGGCGCGACGAGGGAGCAAATTGGGGCATTTGTGACCGAGGAGCAACGTCGCTCAACGGGATGCAGCGTGAAACAGCAGAATTCCGCGGGGAAGCGCAGAATTCTGCGGGGATCGAATGCGGCGGGGCTTTTACCACGGGCTGCTTGACAAGGCCGGAGATCTTGAAGACAGTTCGGATCGACATGAGCAAATATCAGCGTGGAGTCGTCGTCGCACTGGCCGCCGTCGCCGCGGCTCTGACCGGAGTCGCGCAGGGGCAGTCGCCCGAGCCCGGGAGTCGCTTCGCGGCCGAGGACTGGCCACTGACCGGAGGTGACTGGACGAGTTCGCGCTACTCGACGCTGGACCAGATCTCCACCGACACGATCGACAGGCTGGGCGGCGCCTGGGTCACGCGGCTCGACGGCGGCGGGTCGTCACGCTCGACGCCCGTGGTGAAGGACGGCGTGCTCTATCTGACGGCGGGCGCCAGCGTGCTGGCGGTCGATGGCGCCACCGGCGAGACGCGCTGGCGCTGGCAGGCCGAAGACGCCGAGTCGCAGATGGCGCCGTCGTGGCAGGGCGTCGGGCTGAACGACGACCTCGTGTTCGTCGGCCTGCGGAGTGTGCAGGTGGCGGCGCTGCGGCAGGACACCGGCGAGCTGGTCTGGGCGACGACGGTCGGGAGCACCCCGGCGATGGCGGGTGAGACGGTCACCACGGCGCCCATCCATGCCGCCGGCAAGGTGTTCGTGGGCGTGGCCAACGGCGACAGCGGGGGACAGGGGCGGATCGTGGCAGTCGACGCGGCGACCGGCGAGCTGGCCTGGAACTTCTTCATCATCCCGCGTCCCGGCGAGTTCGGCCACGACACCTGGCCGCAGGACTCCGACATCTGGGAGGTCGGGGGTGGTGGCGTCTGGCTGGTGGGGACGGTCGATCCGGAGCTGGGACTGGTCTACTTCGCGACGGGCAATCCGGTGCCGATGTTCGGCGGCGAGATCCGGGAGGGCGACAATCTCTTCACGGCCGCGGTGCTGGCGCTCGACATGGAAACCGGCGAGCGCCGCTGGCACTTCCAGGTGGTGCGGCACGACATCTGGGACGCCGACATCGCCACGCCGATGCTGCTCTACGACGTGGAGATGGACGGTCGGATGCGAAAGGGCGTGGCCGCCATCCGGGCCGACGGGTACCTGTTCCTGTTCGACCGCGAAACCGGCGAGCCGCTGATCCCGATCGAGCAGCGGCCGGTGCCGCAAGACGCGGGCCAGCGCACCGCCGACACCCAGCCGTTCCCGGTGGGCGCCGAGCGCATCATTCCCGACTGCTCGTTCTGGCGCGATCGAGTGCCGCCGCCGTTCGAGCTGAGTTGCAGTTTCTTCACGCCGCCCACGGTCGACCAGCAGCACGTGGTGGCGCTCGGCTCGCCGATTCCGATGGTGCGGGTGACGCCGATGTCGTTCAGCCCGCAGACCGGTCTGATCTACGCCCAGGGCCGTGGTCACGTGGGACTCGCCAAACGGTTCGAGGATCCGTGGATCTCGGACAACCGCCCGGGTGGCTATCTGCGGCTCGGTCTTCCCGAGTCGACCGGGGCGCTGGCTGCCGTCGACCCGCGCACCAACACCGTGACCTGGAAGCAGGAGCTGGCGGGCGGGCGGCTGGCCACGAGCGGTCCGATGTCAACCGCCGGCGGGCTGGTGTTCTGGGGCTCGGCCGACGGCCAGCTCGACGCCTATGACGCCGGCACCGGCGAGCGGCTGTGGGCGTTTCAGGCCACCCCGGCCGGGGCGCGGATGCGACCGGGACCGGTGTCCACCTACGCGATCGACGGGCGGCAGTACCTGGCGCTGCCGATGGGCAGCGAGCTCTGGGCGTTCGCGCTCGACGGTGAGATACCGCCACGCGACGAACCAGTGGCCGACCCACCCGACCTGGTCCGGTGGACGGGCCCGGCGCCGTCCGAGACCGACGAGATTCAGACCGGCACCGTGCGCGATAACCCGTACTGGTCGCTGGGCGGCAGCCGCAGCGCGATCGACGAGCATGCGTTCAACCCGCAACGGATCCAGGTGAGCACCGGCACGCGGGTGCGGTTCGTCAACAACGGCACGCTGGAGCACACCGTCGAGGCGCAGGACGGGAGCTGGACCACCGGCGGCATCGAACCGGGGCTGTTCGAGTACGTTGCCTTCGATGCGCCCGGGACGTTCCGGTTCCACTGCACGGATCACCCCTGGGCGCTGGGCGAGATCACGGTCGTGCCGTGAGGCGGTTGTCGTTCACGCGGACACGACGAATGAGGAGGCGATGAGTGCGGTCAATCCCGTGGCGAATCGCGTTGATCGGCCTGCTCATCCTTATGGGTACGACAAGAGCAACGTCCAGATCCAGTTCACCGCCCTATCTGGAGATGATCGAGGCCGCCCAGGCGGGATGCATCGCCGCGCGAATGCCGCGGGGCTTTCACCACGGGCTGCTAGGGAATATTCCCGTTGTCAGTCGGGAACATGATGACACCAGAGCGCGTGCCTCCCACCTGAATGGCCGGCTGGTCTGATGCATCGTCCGGCGGCCTGTAGGTCACCCGGTACTGATTGCTGACCAGCTTGTGTTTCCGGGCGAGGTCCTCGGCGAGCTCTGGCAACAGCGTGCGGTAGCGGTTGGCGGCGAGTATTCCCTCGTACGTGCCTCGGGTCGCGACGGCGATGTCGGTCCCCCACTGTTCCTGGGCTCGACCATCGCGCCCCACAGCGTAAGGGTTTCTGAACAGCGCAGTGTGGACGACCGCGGCGTTCTCATACAGACGGTCCATCATTGGCTGGAGCGTTTGTACGTGCTCGGCTCGGTCACTCCCCTCGGCCCCGCCGACTGCGACCATCAGGATGACAGGAAGGTACTGACGGTCGTCATCTTCGTGCATTCGCTCGGCTTCTTCGTACAGCGCATCGTAAAAGGCGGACGCGCCGCCTTCGGGAGCGAGCACGCCGATCGCGTCGGTGAGCACTCCGCGGTCGGTGGTATGCCGTGCCCGGAACTGCGGGCGTCCCCCGATGGTCGCGATCGCCACCTCGATGTCCGCTGGGAGCACCTCCAGGAAGCGCCGCAGTCCCTCGCGCATGTCCGGCAAAGCCGCCTGACTCTCTGTCGCGTTGTCGACGAACACGGTCACGCGCACTGGCCAGTTGATCAGTTCCAGTTCGACGATCTCGCAAGGCATGCCGTCCCACTGCACGACGACTTCCTCGGGCGTCATGTCGGTGACCGGCGCACCGTCGATGTCGGTGAAGGCGATATAGACCGAGTGGTCCTGGGCCGACGCCACCTGGTTCGTGCCCCACGGCGCACTGCCCGTGACGAGGCCGACCGCGATCACTGAAGCGACAAGAAACCGACGAGGCGTCTGTGGGGTCATGTCACGATTCTCCAGCCGGCCTGGGCCTTGCGCGGGGTTCCGGGAGCAGGGTCGAAGAACAGGTCCCACGCCTTCAATGCCCGCTGTGCGCAGGCCGGCCTCCGCTACCACTATACGCGCCCCTTCACGCTCCGGACCAACGGCAATGCCGAACGTTTCATCCAGACCCGCCCGGCGCGAGTGGGCCTCCGCCTACATCTACCACACTTTAGCCGAGCGCACCGCGCATCTTGCGCCCTGGCTCCCCCGCCGCAATTTGCACCGGCCACACGCCAGTCTCAAGGCCAGGCATCAGCTTTGCTTCTGCACTACGACGGAGAACCGCTGATGGGTTAATTGACCTTCATTTGCGGGTTCCACCACGGGCTGCTATGGCAACCGTCTCCCGTCGGGATCTGGCGAGACGCCGGCATGTCCTTCCCACGAAGAACCGAGGAAGATCGCGAAAACATGCGTGCGGTCAGGGGATGGACTTGCGCGCTGCCTTGGGGGTCTTGCCAGTTGCCGTGGCCGGTTGTGCCGCCTCAGATTCGAAGACCTGCTCGATCGACATCGTGAACAGCCGGGCGATCTTGAACGCCAGCGGCAAGCTCGGATCGAATTTGCCGGTCTCGATGGCATTCACCGTCTGCCGCGAGACATCGAGCTCACCGGCGAGTTGCGCCTGTGTCCAGTCGCGTTCGGCACGCAGCACCTTGAGCCGGTTCCTCATCAGTCGTACCGCCGATGCCCCAGCACCACGCCGATCACGTAGGTGGCCACCATGAGCATGACGAGTTGCATCGGATCGGCCCTCGCCACCGCACCGGCGCGTTCCAGCAACACGTAGCTGAACGCTCCGACGAGCCCGACACCGAACGCCAACGCGAGGGCATCGACTTCGATCCTGCGTCGCAACTCGTCGGTCTCGCCCAGATAGCGCAGGTACGCGATGATCATCCCCACCCCAAGTGCAAGTGGCACCACCGACGCCGCCGTGGCCGCGAATGCCGACAACCAGTCGCGGCCAATGACGTAGATCAGAGCGAGCCAAGTGCCCATCCAGGCCATCCCGCTGATGACCATCCGACGCTGGTTCATGCGATCGCGGTCTGTGCCGCAATGGCCCCGGAACCAGGATCTTCTTGCCTGTTCCATGAGTCTTCTCTCCTTGACAATAAGTAAAGGTTCCTTTACTCGTTCACCGTACGCCACGCATCGCCGAATGTCAAGTGTCATTGACTCCGCTAGCGGCGATGTCCGTGGCGTATTTCGAAGGGCTGGACTCGGAGGAGGGCGTGACGGGCGGCCGATTCGTTGAGCCTTCAGTCCTATTCCTCGGTCGGGCCCGAGTGGACAACCTGTTGCTAGGGAATATTCCCGTTGTCAGTCGGGAACATGATGACACCAGATCGCGTGCCTCCCACCTGAATGGCCGGCTGTTCTGATGCATCGTCCGGCGGCCTGTAGGTCACCCGGTACTGATTGCTGACCAGCTTGTGTTTCCGGGCGAGGTCCTCGGCGAGTTCTGGCAACAGCGTGCGGTAGCGGTTGGCGGCGAGTATTCCCTCGTACGTGCCTCGGGTCGCGGCGGCGATGTCGGTTCCCCACTGTTCCTGGGCTCGACCATCGCGCCCCACAGCGTAAGGGTTCCTGAACAGCGCAGTGTGAACGACCGCGGCGTTCTCATACAGACGGTCCATCATTGGCTGGAGCGTTGATACGTGCTCGGCTCGGTCGCTCCCCTCGGCCCCGCCGACTGCGACCATCAGGATGACAGGAAGGTACTGACGGTCGTCATCTTCGTGCATTCGCTCGGCTTCTTCGTACAGCGCATCGTAAAAAGCGGACGCGCCGCCTTCGGGAGCGAGCACGCCGATCGCGTCGGTGAGCACTCCGCGGTCGGTGGTATGCCGTGCACGGAACTGCGGGCGTCCCCCGATGGTCGCGATCGCCACCTCGATGTCCGCCGGGAGCGCCTCGATGAAAAACCTCACTCACTCGCGACCCGGGCAGACGGTATCCATTCTCTCGATACACGGACGATGACACGGGAAAAGAGGTGCAAGTCACCGAGACCTATCGGTACGAGGCAGACACTCAGATCGCCCGCCTGGTGCACTACAGAGGGGACTCTGATGAGATCGTTGGCGGTCTGAATCTCAGGATGTATTTCGCGAAGGAGCTGGATGCCCTGCTTGCGTACAACGGGTTCAGGATCAACGAAAAGTTCTGCGATTGGGACCGAGGCGCCTTTGCGCGGGGCTCCAGGCATCAGCTTTGCTTCTGCACCACGACGGAGAACGGCTGAAGTGTTATTTCACCACGGGCTGCAACAGGTCCTTCCCCATCCGAACCACCGCCATGCGATGGTCGTTGGGCAGCGCCACGTCCGTTCGGTCAAGAACGTTGTAACCGAGGCATGGAGCGTGAGGCGGGCCACGGTGTTGTTTCTGGCGATCCGCTCGATCTCGTGCACCAGCGCGGAACCACACCCGTGTCGAGCACCCTCCGGGGAGATGTAGACGGCCCGCAGTTCCGCTTCCTGCAGCACGAGGGCTCCGACCCCGACGGGTGTTCCGTCCAGCTCGGCGACGAGGCGGATTTCGCGGTCGGTGTTTCGCGTCAGACGGCGCAGATTCTCATCGGTCGCCGGCACTGAACGTATCAGAGCTGACGGGCGGCACCTGACGCCGGCCCGGGAAGAGCGCGGGCCGGCGCCCTGCCGGCAGCCCAGCTCATTCCGGCGCGACATCCGATCCGCCAGCGTCTCCGCCCACCTCGGCGCGCTGCTCCAGGTCGGCCAGAATCTCCTCCATCTGGCCGAGGGCGGAACGCAGGTCGTCGGCGATCTCGCGCGCGAGCACGTGGGGCTCGGGCAGGTCGGCGGAATCCTCGAGGCTCTCGTCGCGCAGCCAGATGAGGTCGAGGCTTACCTTGTCGCGGCTGACGATGTCGTCGTAGGCGTAGGGCCGCCAGCGCCCCTCCGGATTCTGTTCCGACCACGTCGCCTCGCGGGTATGGCGGTCGCCCGGCCGGTAGCAGGCCACGAACTCGTCGAGGTCGGCACGCGTCATGCGGCGGGTCTTCAGCGTGAAGTGCTTGTTCGTACGGAGGTCGTAGACCCAGACCCTCCGGGTCCACGGCTCCTTCGCACCCGGCCTGCGGTCGAAAAAGAGCACGTTCGCCTTCACGCCCTGCGCATAGAAGATGCCCGTCGGCAGGCGCAGCAGGGTGTGCACGTCGCACTCGCGCAGGAGGTTCCGGCGCACCGTCTCGCCGGCGCCGCCCTCGAACAGGACGTTGTCGGGCACGACGACCGCGGCCCGGCCGTGGATCGCCAGCAGCGACTTCACGTGCTGCACGAAGTTGAGTTGCTTGTTCGAGGTGGTGGTCCAGAAGTCCGGACGGTTGTATGTCAACGACTGCCGGGCGCTCTTCCCTTCCGCGTTCACGACCGTGATGGAAGACTTCTTGCCGAAGGGCGGGTTGGTGATGACCACGTCCGCCGACGTACCCGGCGTGTCCCGCAGCGCGTCGTCGGTCGCTATCGGGGGCTCGCGCCGGTCGCCGCCGTCCGGGCCGATGCCGCGCAGATAGAGGTTCATGCCGCACAGCCGCGCCACGTTGGGAACCAGCTCCACCCCGCGCAGCGCCTCGAAGCGGAGGTGCCGCTTCTCGTCGCGGTCGAGGTCGCCGTGGCGCTCGAGGTACTCGTGCGTGGCGAGCAGGAAACCGCCCGTGCCGCAGGCCGGATCGACGACGACCTCGCCGGGCCGCGGCTGCACGCAGTCGACGATGGCCTGGATGACCGCCCGAGGCGTGAAGTACTGCCCCGCGCCACCCTTCACGTCCTGCGCGTTCTTCTCCAGCAGCCCCTCGTAGGCGTCGCCCTTCACATCGGCGGTCATCGCCGACCAGTCCTCCCGGCCGATCAGCTCGACGATCAGCCGGCGCAGCTTGGCCGGGTCCTGAATCCGGTTCTGCGCCTTCTCGAAGATCAGGCCGAGCATGCCGCCCTGAGTTCCCAGAACGCGTAGCGTCTCGCGGTAGTGCCGGTCCAGCTCCGCACCTTCCATCGCCGGCGACGCCAGGTTCGCCCAGCGGTGGCCGGCCGGAATCGGCTGCCGCTCGCCGGTCAGCCGCTCGCGCTCGTCGGCCATCTTCAGGAACAGCAGGAAGGTGAGTTGCTCCAGGTAGTCCTGGTAGGACAGCCCGTCGTCCCGCAGGACGTGGCAGTACGACCAGAGCTTCTGGACGATGCGGTTGGCGGCGTTGCTCATGGGGCGGGGCAGTATTGGTAATGATATCATGCACGGATGGCGCGGGTCGCTGACATCCTCCGGAAGGCCCGGGAGAGTCCGACGACCGTCCGCTTCCGTGATCTCGTCAGGGTGTGCGATGCGTACTTCGGATCGCCACGGCAGGCGGGCACGAGCCATCGCGTGTATCGCGCGCCGTGGCCGGGCGACCCCCGGGTGAACGTCTAGCAGTCCGTGGTGAAACCCCGCGTTGCACCGAGATCGGCGATGCGCGCGCTTAGCAAGGCGAGAAGAGGGAAAATACCTGTAGGGGCAACCCTTGTGGTTGCCCTGTTCGTCAGCCGGAACAACGCGGCGCAGCGGGATGCAACGTCGATCCGCAGATGTCCACGCGGATCGGCGGGTTTCAGCGTGAAACAGCAGAATTCCGCGGGGAAGCGCAGAATTCTGCGGGGCTCGAATGCAGCGGGGCTTTTGCCACGGGCTGCTAGGACCACAACGGGATGGCAAAGGCATATCAGGTGCGTCAGGTTCTCCAAGCGATCGAGAAGCTTGAGGCGCAGCATGACTGATCACTACACGTATCGCGTGACGTGGTCGCCGGATGACGGCGAGTACGCAGGGCTCTGCGCGGAATTTCCGTCGCTCAGTTGGCTGGCCGCAACGGCCGACGAAGCGTTCTCCGGGATTCGCGCGCTCGTGCACGAGGTGCTTTCGGACATGCACGCCAACGCGGAAACCCCGCCGGCGCCGCTCGCGGACCGCGCGTACAGCGGAAAGTTCCTGGTCCGCGTTCCGCCGGAGACCCACCGCGCCCTCGTGCTGCGAGCGGCAGAGGAGGGCGTGAGCCTCAACCGGCTCGTGAGCGCCCGCCTGGCGGATTGACGGCTCGCTGTTCTGCTGTGCGAGGACACTGACATGCCGCTACACGATATCGATGCCACCGGCGTCGAGACCCACCCGCGCGGGATGGGTGAAGCGCCCGACCTGTCGCAGACCGTCGCCGTGGCCGAGCTCGAGAACCTGCTCGGCGTCACCTGCACGGGCGACGATGCGGACGGCGCGCAGCGTCCGGAATGGCATCGCTTAGCCGCGCTGGCCGCGGAGGCCTACCGCCGGGACCTGCTGAGCAAAGGGCAGCTCGCGCGGTTGTTGCACCTCGATCGCGTCGGGTTGCGAAAGATGCTGGACGCAGCCGACATCGATGACGCGACCGGCACCAAGTACCGGCCGCACGAAGCCGAAGGCACGGACCGTGGGTGGGGACTCAACAGATGGCTCTTGAATGGCGCAGGGACCTGAAAGTCGAAAGATTCGAGGAATTTGAAGAATGGATTCACGCCAATGGCCTGGTCAACTCTGACGTGTTATATAGAGGCCAGCGAGAAGCAGCCTGGCGACTCGAGAGCACACTCGATCGGCATAGAAGCAGGTCATTCGGGGCACAGGCTCCTTTACGACCGTGTCCTGTTACTGACTACGCAGCCGCAGCCAGAAACCTGCAGGCAATTGTAGAGACATACACGGACCGGGTCTTCGGTGATATCGCAACAGGCGGCGACTCCTTCCCGATGCCCTCCGAGTCGACGTCCGCTACCGATCCCTTGCCCTTCAAATACGCAGTATATCTTCGGCATCACGGATTTCCATCACCACTGCTCGACTGGTCTTTATCACCGTACGTAGCGGCATACTTTGCTTTCAACGACGCCACCGGTGGGATAGAAGCCGATGACGACCAATCGCGGATTGCAGTCCACGTAATGCGGCCGCCGAGGCGTCCTTACAAGAACTACGTTTCCGGCCGTCACGTATTGATTGGCCAAGAAGATGGGATCCGCTACTGGCCAAATGCCGTCAAGGGAGAAGCCAGACATTACGACCAGCAGTCGAGGTACACAACAGCCCTGCGCTATATTTCATACAATGGGAACGAGACTGGCACCTACTGTTACGACTCTCATGAATACATACTGTGCAACTTCCCACAAGACGTCGCAACCGGCACGAACGAGATGAGTTTGGAGAACGCCATAGGTAATGCGATTTCGTGGAAGATTTCCATCCCAAAGCACAATCGTGACGATGTACTCAAGCGATTGGACAAGATGAACATAAACGCATATACGATGTTCCGAACAGAAGACGCGCTTGTACAGACTTACGGCGCGCGAGAACTCCGCCAGATGTAGTCTGCAAACAGCGGTCATGTGTAGACCGGTTGGCAGATGGAGTTTTCACGGCTGATTACGAGACACGACGGCTCTTTCTCATTCGCCACCGCCGCTGAAGAGGTGTTGCCTTGGAGTGTCATTCGGTTTCCGATCCGCGAGCACGCCGCGGAGGGCTCGTTCCAGCACAACCCGATGCAGTGTCGCTATGCGTTTATTGGCGCGAGTTACTTCGTCAGTCGTGATTCCGCCGTCTTGGACCACCTTGCAAAACACACCCCGTAGGCGAATTTGTTCCGCCAAAGGGGGCAGAGGCAACACGCATGTCGCCACATCTACTTGGTTGACTTTGTATATTCCCGCGGTTGTCTTGGCTTTTCGCTCGATTTGGTCGCGAACACCCCGAGAATTCCATACCGCCACAAAGAACCGTCGATCTACTCCTTCGCACAGGCGCATGCGAATCAGGGTGTCGGGAAACGCCACGGGCCCGGAAGGGTCCCGCACAAGCCCTCCCAGCCCGACCAAATGTACGGAGCCATTTCCACGCGAGACAAGAATGTCATCCTTGCGGACGAGAAATGGCTCAGCTTGAGGCGCAGTCCAAGCACCAATCTTGCACTCGCTTAGATTTATGAGACCATCCCGTAGCGCTGTCAGCCTCAGAACCGGAATGCCGTGTTCCGAGGTCTTGACGGACCGCCCGTTCGCAAGCCTCTCGGACAGGATCTGATCGATGGTTGCCCAACACCACCCCCGGGCGACGAGGGCAGCTCGGTAGTGTCTGGGGCGGCCGGCTCCTTGTACCTTGCCATCCCCTTGTCGTTCGTCGGTGGCTTCCCCGCCGCCTTCATTCTCGCCACTCGTCCTCCTCCCTTCGTCGACGGCGGTCGGCGAGGATCCGCTTCAGAAGCACGGAGGCGGGCTCGAAGTCACGCCCCTCGGTGCGGGCAAGCTCCGTGTCGGTCGGAACGAGCCGACCCTCTACCGCGGCCTTCAGGATCGAGGCGCGGTACCGTTTCAGGTTCCGTTGTACTCGCTCCAGCGTTGCGTTGACGTGATTGAGGCGCGTGAAATACGAATGGATGGTTCCGACGATGCGTTGCTGTTCATCGAGCGGCGGCAGGTGAATCGCCCATCCGGAGAGAGTCCTGGCGCCCAGGTGGTGTATGCCCACGCCCCGGGCGGCTCGAGCAAAGGCGCCGGTGAGCGCATCCGTGTAGAACTGCAGATGCAGGAACGGCACAAGCGCCTCGGGCGCTCGCACGCGGATCAGCGTGTTCTGAAAGCAGCAGTCCGAGACCTCTTCGTTCCAGACTGCCGGTTTGCCAACCTCGGATGCGCTTCCTGAGGCTTCGGACAACAGCAGATCCCCGCGCCGAAGAGCGTAGGTCTTGAACTCCTCCGGCGTGAAGTCCATCTCCTTCACGTCGTGCAGGCTGACTCCGTTCCACGTGACGTTGGCGGCGCGCATGTACGGCCGCATGTTGGGGCCGACGGCCCGTTTCGGCGAGCGCTGGCGGCCGAGACGGACCTCGGCGATCTCCGACAGCCGGACCTTCTTCCAGTGGGTCGTGCTCACGCCGCCAGCACCTCGTTCAGCTCGCGCAGCGGCGGCTCGGACCCCTCGCCGAACCTCTGTGCCGCGCGGCCGCGGCCTCCTTCGGGGAACGGCACGTGCGCGCGACCACTGCCCGTGAGGTTCGCATTGGTGATGCGGGAAGTCCTGCTGCAGGAGTCAGGCTGCGGCAAGCGCGCTGTCGGGGATTCAGGCGGCCGAGTGGTCAAGGCGTTGTCGTCCAGGCCCAGGAGTGAGAGGATCGAGTCATGCCAACCACGCCGGTCTCGGCATTGCTCAAGCTTCCCGCCTCGGAACGGGCCGCAATTGCGATGGCGTTGTGGGACAGTCTCACCGACGCCGAGCGTGATGCGGAGCTCGTCCTGACCCCGGAGCAGGAGCTGGAGTTGGACCGGCGCTGGGCGGCGCATCTCGAAGACTCCGCCTCGGCAATTCCCTGGAGCGAGGTACGTCGTCAGCTTCTGGGTGGCCGGTGACACGGTCTGTCCAGTTTCGGGGCGAGGCCGCGGCTGAGACGCATGCTGGGCGCTGGCAGTCTCGTGCATGGTGATATCCGCGTTCCTCACGCCGCCAAGACCTCGTTCAGCTCATCCAGGAGCGGCCCGAGCCCCTCGCCGAACACCTGCGCCGCGCGGCCACGGCCGCCCTCCCGCGCGAACGGGGCGTAGTCTAGATCTTCGACCGTCATCTCCGCACTGGCCGCGATGTGGTCGCGGATCATCTCCAGCCAGCGGACCTGCTCGGGCGCAAAGTCGCGGCCCGCGGTGCGCTGCTGCGCGGTCCATTGCTCGAACCGCTCGCGGACCTGCTCGCCGAACGGCGCCAACTCTGCGTCCCGGTGCATCGCGAACCGCACGAGGGACACGAGGTCCGCGAGCAGCCGCTTCGACGACACGCCCCGCACCCGGTCCCTGTCGAGCGTCTCGTAGGCGCGCCAGAGCCTCTCTGGCGTCCAGGCCCGAGGGGGCGCCTCGATCGCGTGGGCCAGCGCCTTGAGGTCGCCGAAGTGGAGACGCCTCGCGTACGGCTGTGCGTAGAAGCACTGGAGGGCGTCGATGTCATCCTTGTTGTCCGCGATGAACCGCTCGAACGAGGCGACCAGCGACTTCGCTTTCCGCTTCGCCTCCTCGCTCGCGCCCGCCTCCGTCAGCTCGTCCACGGAGATGTCGTCGATGATCTGCTCCATCTGGCGCTTGATGTCTTGCAGGAGCTGGCGCAACGCGGGTCTGGTGGCGATCGGCTCGACGGCCCGCCTGAGGAGCGTCACCGCGGCCTGCTTCACCTGCTGATCGGTCGGATCCTCGCCGGCGGGCACATCGAAGCTTGAGCGGGCCTCGGCGATCTGCCGGTCGGGATCGAGACCGTCGACGATGGCGTGGCTGATGGCCCCGATGCCGGGGCCGCCGGACGCCTCGGCGATACGCCGGTGCTCTTCCGGCCCGCACTGCCGGTCGAGGCGGGCCAGGCGCCCGGCGAGTGACGACAGCATGGCCGGATCGGTGCCGCCCATGGCGACGTGCTCGAGCAGGGCCTTGAACGAGACCGTCTTCTTCCGTTCCAGCGGTTGCGTGTCGGCGAGCTGGAGGTCGGACACCCCGACACAGTCGACGATGACGAAATGGGTCTTGGCCCTGGCGTCGGGCGTGACCGCCTGCAACTCGTGCGCGTCGATGACGCGGACGCCACGGCCCTTCATTTGCTCGAAGAGCACGCGGCTCTTGACCACCCGCATGAACATGATGATCTCGATCGGCTTGATGTCGGCGCCGGTGCTGATCATGTCCACGGTCACGGCGATGCGCGGCTCGAAGCTGTTGCGGAACGCCTGGATGAGGTCGCGCGGCTGGGCGGCGGTCACCTTGTAGGTGATCTTCTGGCAGAAGTCGTTTCCGCGGCCGAACTCGTCGCGGACGATCTCCACGATGTCCTCGGCGTGACTGTCGTCCTTGGCGAAGATGAGGGTCTTCGGCACCTCGGTCCGGCCGGGGAAGATCTCGGTGGACAGGCGGTCGCGGAAGGTCCGGACGACGGTGCGGATCTGGTCGCGCGCGACGACGCGTCTATCCAGTTCGGCCGCGTCGTAGGTGATGTCCTCGTCGGGCCGTTCCCAGCGTCGCGCGCGTGTCTGCCGGTCGCGGTACTCGACCATCGTGTCGGGCGTCGCCTCGATGGTGGCTCCCTGCGCGGTGATCCGGGTGCGGATGTTGTAGACGTCGAAATCGACGTTCACCCCGTCGGCGACCGCGCGCTCGTGGTCGTACTCCATGACCAGGTTCCTGTTGAAGAACCCGAAAGTCTGTTTGGAAGGCGTCGCGGTGAGCCCGATGAGGAATGCGTCGAAGTACTCCAGCACCTGCCGCCAGACGGTATAGATGGAGCGGTGGCACTCGTCGATGACGATGACGTCGAAGTACTCCGGCGGGTAGGCGGGGTTGTAGACGACGGGCAGCGGCTCGCTCGGCGCACCGCCGGCCGCCTCGAACTGCGACGCCGCCTCGTTCTCCGCCGCGAAGTCGGGCTCCGCCTTGAGCATCGAGTAGAGTCGCTGGATCGTGGTGATGACCACCTTGCTGGCCTCGCCGATGGTGTTCGATGTCAGGCGCTGGACGGTGTACAGCTCTGTGAACTTCCTGTGGTCGTTCGGCGATCGGAAGCCCTGGAACTCCTTCTCCGCCTGCTCGCCGAGGTTGGTCCGATCGACGAGGAACAGCACCCGGCGCGCCCCCGCATAGCGGATGAGCCGGTAGATCGACGCGATGGCGAAGATCGTCTTGCCGGACCCCGTCGCCATCTGGACCAGCGAGCGCGGCTGGTTGCGCTTGAGCGACCATTCGACGTTTCCGACCGCGGCAATCTGGACCGGATAGAGGAAGTCCTGCTCGAGCGCGGGCACCGTCTGAATGCGGGCGCGCAGCGACGAGGGATTCGTCCCACCTGTCACCGTGTAGAGGCCGCCTGCTTCCAGGTGCAGGCGTTCGACCCAGGCGTCGAGCGTCTCGGCCTTGACCCAGTCCGACAGTGTTTCCGGCCGGTGAATGTGCGGGAGGTGCGAGGTGCGGCGGCTCTTCGGGTCGGGATCGAGACCGTTGATGAACCGCGTATCGACACCGGTGCTGACATACAGGAACGGAAGCGGATTGACCGGCGGATTCAATCCTGCCGGCAGTCCGGTCGCATACTTGTCCGCCTGCAACTCGACGCTGGACAGCGTGTATCCGACCGGCTTCGCCTCGAGAACCCCGACCGCCTGCCCGTCGACGAACAGCATGTAGTCGGCGAACCCGTGGCCGGGCGCCATCTTGAACTCGCGGACGGCGACGCCGCGCCCCGCGGCGAGGTTCATCTCCCCACGGTTCTGCACGATCCAGCCCGCTTCAACGAGCGCGGCGTCGATTCCCTGGCGGGCTTCCTGTTCCGGCGTCAGCGGCATGCCCACCTGCCGCGTTTCCGGCGCCCCTGCACGTCGGAATTCACACCGCGATCATAACCGCAGGCGTTCCGAGAGAATGGGAGAGAGGTGGGAGTCTCGAACCAGGCAGTGACCAGGGCCATCAGGTGGTTCTCGTCGACCGAATCGAGTCGCCCGGCCAGCATCTCAGAGTAGCGGACACCCGGATGGATGTCCTTGGCCGCTCATGGGTCGACGCGTTTCAGTCAGGTCGCGCCAGCGTGTCGATGGTGGTTCCGATTGCGGCGGCGCGCCTCCCGCGTCCAATCAACGACTGTTGTTCTGGCAGGCGCATTGCCTCGCCCAATCTGCCACGGGGCGAGCGTCGTTGCCTCACAATTCCTGCTACCAAGTAAGGAAGCCCGCTGGCCGGGCCTCGAGGGTGCGTCTGGTGGCATGCAGCCTCCAAACGGCGATATCGCTCGGTCGCGTACTCAATCCGCGAGCGTTTACACTGAGGCTCTCTATGACTGGAGATCGTCGCAGGCCGGCCGACTCGGAACGAAACGCCATTGGGCAGGCGGTCGTGCTCCTCGCGGCCTGTCTGCTTCTGGTGATCGCGATCAGCCCGCTCCAGTTGGCCTTTCCCCGGACGGGTCTCGTGTTGGCCGAGCTCGGGGCCATCCTGCTCCCGGCCCTCCTCTTCCTCCGGCGGAAGCATCCGGACCTTCGGAACGCCTTGCGCTGGAGGCCGATTTCCGCCGTTCAGGGCGCGCTCGCCCTCGGCATCGGGCTGACCGGGTGGGGCGTCGCGGTCCTGCTGGTCGCGCTGGTGTCCCTCGCGCTGGCCCCCCCGCCAGCGGTCGAGGGGTTGCAGGCAACGTCGGCCGCCGACTGGCTGATGGTGGTGGCGGTGGTCGCGGTGCTGCCCGCGCTCTGCGAGGAGACGCTGTTCCGCGGCTGTCTGCAGGGCGTCTTCGAGCGCCGCGGCCCGGTCCCGGGGGTGCTGCTCACCGGGGTGCTCTTCGGCGCCTTCCATCTCGTCCCCCACAGCGTACTGGCCGCGGCGTTCCTGGGCATCGTCCTCGGGACGCTCGTGGTGCGCACTGGCTCGATCCTGGCTGGCGTGCTGGCGCACTTCGGCAACAACTTCATGGCGGTGACCGTCGGTTACGTGCTGACCGAGCCGTCCGAGGCCGTGATGGCGAGCCTGCTGATCGGGCTGGCGGTCGGGTTCGGACTGCTGAGCATGGTGTTCTGGCGCCGCACCGGTGCGGCGACGCCCGAACCCTCGCCGCTGTCGGCCGTGCCGGCCGGCGTGACCCTGTCACTGCGTTGGTGGCTGAAGGCGGCGGCGTTCGTCGCAGGGACCGTGACCCTGCTCGTCACGACGGCGGTGGTGCAGCAGTTCTCCGAGGGCCCCGGGCTGCGCACGCTGACCTGAGTCGACCGCACCGGCCGAGAGGAGCCGTTGCCCCTGGAGCCGGCCGTGTACCGCATCGCGCGGGTCTCGCCCGACGGGCGGCGGATCGCGCTCGACCGGGGACGTCCGGGAAACCGGGACGTTTGGATCTTCGAGGTGGAGAGCGAGACACTGCGCCCGTTGGCCCTGGGCGACAACGACGACGAGTCTCCGATCTGGAGCCCGGACGGCGGCGAGGTGCTCTACACATCGGGACGCGGGGAGGAAGCCAATCTCCACGCCCGGGCCGCCGGCGGCGACGGGGCGGCCGAGCGGCTGTCGGAGAGCTCGAACCGGCAGTGGGCGCAGTCGTGGTCGTCCGACGGGCGCGTGCTGGTGTTCTCCAGCCGGACCGTCCATCCGTCGGACGGACCGCAGCCGTTGGACATCCGGCTCATGATGCTGGACGAAGACCGCGCGGTCGCGCCGCTGCTCGTGTCGGAGTTCAATGAGAGCAACCCGACCGTCTCCCCGGACGGCGCGTGGATCGCCTACCGCTCGGACGAGTCGGGGCGCAACGAGGTGTACGTCGGGCGCTTTCCCGACCTCGGCGACCGCGTCCGGATCTCGACGGATGGCGGCACCGCGCCGCTGTGGTCGCAGGACGGAACCGAGCTCTACTACCGGGCAGGCCGCGCGATGATGGCGGTCGCGGTCGAGACCGGCGCCTCGTTCACCGCGGGGCGGCCGGAAACGCTGTTCGAGGGACCGTACTTCGACGATCTGGCCCGCAACTACGATGTCGGGCCGGACGGCCGCTTCCTGATGATCAAGCCGGCCGACTGAATCCCGAAGGGAAACGGTTCTCCCACGCCGGACCTCCCTCCCCGCCGAAGCAGGACCGCGGCGGTCCCCGGGAAGCCGACCGCCGCGCCGGTGCGACCGGGCGCGTCACGGTACTGTCTCGGTTTGAATTCCCGGACGAGGCTGGTGGCATGGGGTTTGATCGGAGAATGACAGGCCGCGGAGCGCCACGGTCGCGGAGGATGGAACGATGGTCACGACACAGCGTATCCACTCCAGTGTGGACGATCTGACGGCCCTTCGGCTGACGTGTGGACGGTGTCGCACGGTGGTCGCCTTCGATCTACAGGCGGACATTTCGCCGGTCTTTCGCTGCCCCAACGTCGACTGTCAGGAGCGGTGGGAACTGGATGATCTGCACCATTTGATACGGGTCATGCAGGCGATCAGCGCCTATCGGTTCGCCCAGGATCCGACGCGCCGCCCGTTCGACATCGCCTTGGAGTTGCCGGCCGACCTACACGGCGCCGGGTCGCAGGGAGTTTGATCTGGGGAGAATGAGAGGAATACAGGATGCGTTTCTCTTGGTGGCAAGGCGGTTTGCATGTGGAGCCGGACAGCGACGGCGAACGGCAGATGCTCACCGTGCTGTACGAGGCCCTACAGTGTGCTGATCTTGGTAATGAGGTTCTTCCCGGCCCATCCGGTGCCGTCGATGGCAACGACGAGTAAGCGGTCGTTGGAATTCATGTACTGCGACAGATGATCACGGATATTCGCCGCAGTTGTTCCAGACCGGCGTGTGACCCACTGTGATCGCAGCACCCGCGTGGCATCGAGGTTGTTCAAGGCGTCATGCAACGACTGGTAGTCCTGTCCGGGGGTTTTGAGATCGTAACTAATGAGATACCGCATGTGGTGCTCCTCCTTCGCGGATTCGACGCATTAACTGATTTGGGCGCAGTTACCCGTCCGTGAGGGCGAGTGGGCGTCGGCATCGTTACACCGGTGCCCCCGCAATGTTAGGCGGCATTCGAGCATATCCGGTCAGGCGTCGGCTTCGTAGACGGGGGAATCGCTGCTCGACTCTTTGATAAGTGTAATCAATTTGAGGCAGTGTATTTTGTTCACGTAACCCTCGCTCGACACGGCCACAATGTAGTGGTTCGCGGCTCCGAACCGCCATCTTCGCTCACGTCCTAATGTCCTGATAGATCTGGTAATACGTGCCATTTGCCATGGAACAATCCTCCGAGCAAAAGTTGGAAACGTACCTGTTCCAGTACAAGGCCCTCGGCAAGAGCTGGGGTCTCGACATTCCCGCCTATAGCCCCGAGGAAGCCAAGCATCGCGTGGCCGCCATCAGCGATACCGCCACGTATGACGGCGTTCTGAACCCGTCCAGTCGACCGGCCTTCATTACGGCCCGCATCACGCGACCGACATCTATTCCGTGTTGCGGTGAGGCGTACACTCGTTCGTGCAGGTCGGTCAACGACCTCGTCGTAGACGCCAGAGGCATGGCGATAAGCGAGGGTGATCGTCATCCGAACATGATGAAGTTCGTCGAAGGTTGTGGCATAATCGGCCTCGTTCTCCCGGATCGTCGCGTCCGGGTAATTTGGGAGGGCCGACGCCGGACGGCGAAGTGAAATGGGTGCGGCTCTTTTGTGTAGAGAGCTATCTCGCTCAATCATAAGGGTTTATACCAACGGACACCCCATCGTCGGTGCGCTTTGAGTGGGGACAGGGTCCGGCCAGCGTCCCCACCCGCCTCTTTTCGGGCGGCCGGCCCGACCGGTGATCTCGGCGCCGGGGTTCTTCGGTCTGCCCTCCGGCGCGCCCCCCTGGACATTCCCGCGGCGTTCTGGTACGGTGTCTTGGGAAGGGAGACACGTCTGGCGATGACGGTGGCGACGGCGAGGTTCTCGGGACGCGTCTTCAGCGCGCGCGAGGTGACGCTGATCCGCGAGATCGTACGGGACTGTTCGGGCTTGAGCCGGATGGAGCTGGCGCGCACGGTGTGCGAGCTGTTGCGGTGGCGGCGCCCCAACGGGAGGCTGAAGGCCCGCGAGTGCCGCGAGTTCCTGGAGCGGCTCGACGCGGAGGGTGCCCTGGTGCTGCCGGACAAGCGCCGGGGCCGCGCGCTCGGTTCGGTCACCCGCGTTCCCCGGACGGCGGCAGGGGAGCCGGGGCGCCCGCTCGTGGGCAGCGTGTGCGACGTCGAGCCGCTGCGGGTCGAGCGGGTGCGCGAGCCCGCCGAGCGCCTGCTGTTCCGGGAGCTGGTGGGACGCTACCACTACCTCGGGCACACGGTCCCGTTCGGCGCGCACCTGCGCTATCTGGTGTTTGCGTCGAGGCCGGTCCGGGCGCTGGTCGGCTGCCTGCAGTTCTCGAGCCCGGCGTGGCGCATGGCGGCGCGGGACCGCTGGGTCGGCTGGGACGAGGGGACGCGGGCTCGGAATCTCCAGCACGTGGTCAACAACAGCCGCTTCCTGTTGCTGCCGTGGGTCAGGGTGAGGAACCTCGCCAGCGCGGTGCTGTCGCGCGGCCTCGGGCGCTTGGCGGCGGACTGGCCATGCCGCTACGGCCTGGAGCCGTGGCTCGTGGAGACGCTGGTGGACCCCCGCCGCCACCACGGCGGTTCGTACCGCGCCGCCAACTGGGTGGCGTTGGGCGCCACCAGCGGTCGGGGGCGCATGGACCGGTACGGCCGCCGCGCCGGTGAGGCGCCCAAGACGGTTCTGGTCTATCCTTTGGTTCGGGATGCGAAGCGGCGGCTGCGGGAGCGTTGAGCTATGCGAGTTGTTCCCCGCCGCACCGCTCCGCCCGCCCCGGCGCCGTATGCGGCGGCGGAGGCGGCCTTCTCGGAGGCCAAAGCCTACCTCTCTTCGCGCGAGGCCCTGCAAATGAGCGAAAGCGACCTCGAACGGGAGTTGCACCGGCGTGGTCAGGCGTTGATGCGCAAGCTCCTGCAGGGGCACCTCGACCAACGCAGTCCGGGGGAGGCGGCCGGTCCAGTCGAGGGGGCCGACGGTGTCGAGCGTTCGGAGCGGCGCGTGCACGAACGCGCCATGGAGACGATCTTCGGCACGGTGGAGGTCGAGCGGGTGGGCTACGCGCGAGCGGGTCACGAGAGTCTGCATCCGCTCGACGCCGCGCTCAACCTGCCGGTGGAGCGTTACTCGCTGGAGGTACGGCGGCGGGTGGCGGAGGCGGCCGCCTCGCGGTCCTTCGACGAAGCGCTATGGGATCTGTCTCGCCATACCGGCGCGGAGGTGCCCAAGCGTCAGGCGGAACAGTTGGCGGTTCGCGCGGCTGAGGACTTCGACGCCTTCTACGAGGCGCGCCGTGCGGCGGCGGGCGAGCCGGCGCCGGAGGAGTCGGTGGTCGTGCTCACCTTCGACGGCAAGGGCGTGGTGCTGCATCGCGAGGACCTGCGCGAGGCGACGCGCAAGGCGGCCGAGCGGCGCCGGCGGCAACGGGAGCAGCTCTCGCCGTTCAAGCGCCTCAAGCCGGGAGAGAAGAAGCACTCGAAGCGCATGGCGACGGTGGCCGCCGTCTACGCGATCGCGCCGTTCGTGCGGAGCGGGGAGGAATTCCTGCAGAGCTTGATGCCCCGACAGCCGGTGGCCAAGACCAAGAAGGCCAAGACCCCGGCGGTGCGGCCTCGCCCGGTGGCGAAACGGGTGTGGGCGAGCCTCGAACGGGAGCCGTGGGAGGTGATCGCCGAGGCGATGCTGGAAGCGGAGCGCCACGACCCGGAGCGCGTCAAGCGCTGGGTCGCGCTCGTCGACGGGGCCGAGACGCAGCTCGACCTCGTGGAAGCGGGCGCCGCCGCATACGGCGTGGACGTCACGGTGATACTCGACATCATCCACGTGGTCGAGTACGTCTGGAAGGCGGCGCACGTGTTCCATCGCGAGGGGAGCCTCGAATTGGCGCACTGGGCCTGGACGCGCGTGCAGCGCATTCTCGAGGGCAAGGCGAGCCGGGTGGCGGCGGCGATGCGGCGTGCGGCGACCGTCGCGGGCTTGCCGAGGGACAAGCGCAAGCCGGTCGATACGTGCGCCGACTACCTGCTGAAGTACGCGCCGTATCTGCACTACGACCGCTACCTCGCGGCGGGCTATCCCATCGCCACGGGGGTCATCGAAGGGGCGTGCCGGCACCTGGTGCGCGACCGGATGGAGTTGACCGGCGCCCGCTGGCGCCTGGTCGGGGCCGAGGCGGTCCTGAAGCTGAGGGCGCTGCGAGCCAGCGGCGACTTCGATGCGTACTGGGACTTCCACGAAGCGCGCGAGTACGAGCGGAACCACGCCCAGCGATACCTCGATGGGATAGCACCGCCGGTCACCGAGCCGCCCCCGCCGCCCTCCTCATCCCGCCTTCGACGCGTCAAGTAGCTCTTGCCATGCCGCTCACACACTCGCAGAACCGAACCGACGAAAAAGAGCCGCACCCAAGTGAAATCAGCGGTGATTATGTAGAGGATTACCGGTGATCCGGTCCTGCTATCCAATTGAGCTAGCGGGTTTGTCCCAAGCGTGGGACATCAGGGCCAGTCGCAGTCGGCAGGGTCTGCGCCATCGCTCTCTTCGCCCCGTCAATCCAGGCTCGATGCTCGGTCAAGTCCGCCTCTGTCACCAACCGGCCTCGATAGCTGCCTTGCTGGCGTTCGAGCACGGCGATTCGCGCCGGCCCGTTGACTCCTCCGGGGTTTAGCATGATTGCGTGATCGAGTGCCCACGTCACGGCCAAGGTAGCCTGTCGCACGGTTGGCTGGTCGGTCGGCCAGAAGATACTGCGTAGTAGTGCCAAGAACGGATCGGTAATCTGCTGTGTGCTACCCATAGAGCACCACCACATCTGCTCAGTCTTCAGTTCAGGTTGAAACTTATGAACGCCGAATTCACACAGTACCGGCGTGTCATTAACCGGAATTGCTACTAGTGCTGTGCCATCAATAAACATTAGGACTATCGGGGAGCTCGTCTCGAACCGAGAGAGTTTCCATGCCGCAAAAAAGGTACATCGTTCGACTCACAGATCAGGAACGCGAGGTCTGTCGAGAGACGGTCCGCAAGCTCAACGGGAGCAGCGAGAAAGTGCGCCGCGGGCAGATCCTCTTGAAGGCCGATGCGGACGGGCCGGCGTGGACCGACCAGCAGATCGCCGACGCTTTTTCGTGCCGCACCAAGACCGTCGAGAACATCCGCCAACGCTGCGTGCTGCAAGGGTTCGAGCAGGCGCTGGAACGCAAGCGGCGGGAGTCCCCCCCGGTCCCCAAACTGCTCAACGGCGAACAGGAGGTGCAGATCATCGCCCTGCGTCTGGGGCTGCCCCCGAAGGGCTACGCGAACTGGTCGCTGCGTCTGCTGGCGCGCAGGGTCGTCGAGTTGGCGATCGTCGAGTCGGTCAGCCACGAAACCATCCGGCGGACGCTAAAAAAAACGGGCTGACCCAGCGGAAAATCGAGTACTGGGTGATCCCGCCGCAGGCCGATGCCGAGTTCGTGGCGAACATGGAACAGGTCTTGGATCTGTATCAGAAACCCTACGATCCGGATTGTCCCGTCGTGTGCATGGACGAGCAGCCGGTGCAGTTGGTCAAGGAAACTCGCCCGCCGATGGCGGCCACGAAGAACCGTCCCCGGCGTGTCGACTACGAGTACGAACGGGCCGGTACGGCCGCGGTCTTCCTGTTCAGCGAACCGCTGGCGGGTTGGCGGCAGGCGACGGCCCGAGCCCGGCGTACGAAGGCGGACTGGGCACTGGAGGTCGCCAACCTGTTGGAAGGACGCTACGCCGACTGCCCGAAGATCGCCTTGGTGAGCGACAACCTCAACACGCACACGAAGGGAGCCTTCTACGAAGTGTTCGAGCCGACCCGGGCACGCCAATTGGTTCGTCGCATCGAGTTCTGCCACACGCCGAAACACGGGAGCTGGCTGAACATCGCGGAGAACGAACTGAGTTCGATGACGCGCCAATGCCTACGCGAGCGCCGTATCGGCGACCTCGGGACGCTGCACGCTGAAGTGTCGGCGTGGTCCACCGACGTCAACAGCACGCAACGCGGTGTCGACTGGCAGATGAAGGTCGACGATGCGCGCTGTAAACTCAAGTCCGTCTATCCGCAGATTATGACGTGACGGACCACTAGCGCGCCATATGCTTCTCCAGGTGATTGTGTCGTTATAAAGTTCTTGACTGTGGCACTTGATATATCTACACAGATATCGACGGGCCTGCGTGTCCCTGTCAGCGCCTTCTTTTGCCACAAATCATGCATGACCGCTTTGAAACGCTGTCCGTGACCAACACTTCCAGTACCGGCAATGATAATTCGGTCCTGCAAAACTTCAAGTTTTTCGGTAGGCTGCTCAATGGTCCTCACTCCACCGGCCGCCACCGATGTGGAAGAACTATCCGTTCCGATGACGGCGCCATCAGAGCAGAGAATGCCAACTACAGCTGTCATGACGGTCGGATAATGCTATTCTCCTGCATGTCTGGATACGCCTTATAAATCGCCGAGACAAGCTGCGAGAAGTTCAGTGACCTTACGAAGTCCGAGGCGTGACGGATATAATCCTGAGCCTTAGCAGGCAGCTTGTCTAGGAGTTGCTCTCCCTCGTTCTGTCCTGCCGGAGTAAGCGCATACGATTGCCTCCAACCCTCTGCACTTATGGTGACTAGCTCTTCTTGATCAAGCGTCTCAAGCTCACGATACACTGCCTTATCAAATGGCCCATAATTGTACGGTACAAAGCGAAAGTGTGGTCCATTAAGAAGACTTGCAGCTTCACGATCCAGCAAGAACAACAGTTTTTGCACTTGCACCGGCGAATGTCGTTTGCCACCTGCGGGGGCAAGCGCGGCGAGCACGATATCACGCGGTGTCATGGGAGGCTCCTTGCCGCTTGCTGATACCTATTGGCGTCGTTCCTTGAGCGGCGGTTCGTCGGTGGCGATTCGGTCACGTAGCGAGCGCCGTCCAGCTTCATGAACTTCCAGGGGCCGTCGGGCTTCGGCGGTCCCTGGAAGCGGGCGCGGACGACGTTCTCCGGAGTGTCCGGGATTCGTTCGGGCATGATCCGGACGACGGGGCGACGGCGCAGGCGCTTCGGCTTCGTCGTGGTCTTGGGCATCGGTCTATTCTGAGTCAAAGGTCGAACCAGCGGGCAGGAAGTTCGGTTTCAGCTTCATCGGCGCCGACAGCAAGATGATCGGCGAGATCGAGAGCCTCAACTGGGCGTCAACGAGATCGAACCGCCCACTATCGTTAAAGTCAACAGTGCCGCCGCGTGGGGAACTCGGACTCTTCGGCTGCGCGTTGACGGTCACGACCGATCGTGGTCTGTCGATGCTCAGCATGACGTAATCATACCCCACACATTGGGTAAACTGAGGACGCCACTCGATACGGCGGGTCGGCGGACACCGGATCGCCGTCGGATACAACACCCGCGCCGCCATGGTCGATCAGATCCACATAGCACCGTCGCCGTCGTGGACGTCGAACTTCAAACTGAGACACCACCCGCGGCACCGACACGTGGCGCGGGCGTCGCGGCGCATGATGTCGTCGGGTATTCGACGGCTGAGACGATGGTTCGTATTGGCCCCCCTCCGGTCGTCCTGCTGGATTACATTGAGGAGGTCTGGGCTGACATGCGTCCGAAGAGCTTGATCGAAGGGCCGTGTGACGTGTCCCGCGCCGTGCGCCTGCACCAGGAAGACGACGCCTGCCACGAGACAAAGTGCGATCGCGAACACGGATCCCTCCGTATCCAGGGCGCCTCCGGAAATCAATTCCGGACCGCTCAGCCGCGACTCGATCAATCCACCCACCGATACGCCGGAGACATTCGAGCCGACGATCCCTGACTGCGTGAAGTTCCACGCGAAGTGGATTCCAATCGCCAGCCAGAGGCGCCGGGTGAGAACAAACGCCGTCCCCAGCAGCACACCGGCTTCCAAGGCGATGGCCAGTGCGGCAAAAAGTGTCGCATTCGGATTCGCCAGATGCACGAGTCCGAAGACCGCCGCGGAGATCGCGAGGGCCAACCAGGTTCCCAGGGCCTGTTCGATGATCCGGAAGAGGATAATCCGTATTGGCCCCCCTCCGGTCATTCTGCTGGATTACAGCGAGGAGGTCTGGACTGACATGCGTCCGAAGAGCCTGATCGAGCAGATGGAACGCGACGCCGCGGAGCGTGCCGACGACGACCGGACGCCGACGCCCACCGACGCGGAGACGCACGGCATCATCTGCGACCGCGGAGTGACGTGACTTATGATCACTCGAGGTATCAGCGGTCTCGACAAGGCAACGGCGTTCAAGGAAGCCCGCTGGCCGGAGCTCGACGGGATCATCCAGGGACACGATGCCGCGGCAGCGTTGGTTCTGGATGGCCGTGTGGTCCCCGCGGCGGCTGATCGGGCGGGGGTTGAGTGTTCCGCGCGTTGTTCCACCGCCGTTAACGGAAGGCTGGTTATTGTGGGACCGGCGGCCGGGTGCGGGCGGTCAGTCGTCCCGGTCGTCTAGGCGGGCATGCAGGCCCGAGATTTCCCGCTCCAGGTGGGCGATCCGCGGGTCCCCGAAGAGTACGCGGACGGCGATTCCGACGACCCAGCTAACGAAACCGAACACGCCGAATCCGACGAGCAGGGCTTCCCACCACGTCAACATGACGGGAGCGTATCACGCGGGGTAGTCGTTCGGGTCCGGGTGGGGCCGCCGGCATCTACAGCCTCCGCGAGCAGACGATGACGGTGGCGAACATCCAGAACATGTCGGTGAAACGTGGTCCCGTGCAGCGGTGGTTCGGTATCGCGGACCTGGAGATTCGCGCCGCCAGCGGCGGCGGATCGGACGATGACGACGAGGCTCTCAGCCGCGGCCTGCAGCAAGGACTGGATAACGCAGAGCAGGTTCGGGACGTGCTTCTCGCCTCCCTGCGGAGGAGCCGGAGCGCTGGGTTGGTTGATCCGGACGACCACGCCGCGGATTCGGCGGTACCGATTTCGTCGGCCGGCGAGGCTGCGCCGCTTGGAGCGTGCGATGGCGCCGTTCTCGCCGCTGCTCAGGAACTGCTCGCCGAGTCGCGCGCGCTGCGGCGGACCGTGGCCGGCATGGGCGCCGGTTAGCGCCGCCAGACGTTCCTGCCGCGCAGCCCTGCATGGAACGACCCTGTTCCGTGCGGGCAACGCCGCGCGAAATCTGCTAGTGTCATGTCATGAGTCGAGTGTCGGGTAAAGGCGCTTGAGTTTGATTCGGGCATTGGGACTGGTAAACTGCCGGTCGATTCGGGACTGCGCACTGTTTTGTCGGTTCTGCCAAGCTGGCACTTCATCCTGGACCTCGTCGAGATTGTCGATTCTGCGGTCCAGGCATTGCTTGATGAGCACGTTGAGTTCGATTTCGGCCATGTTGAGCCAACTGCCGTGTTTGGGCGTGTAGACGAACTCAAAACGATCCCACAATGCTTTGGCCGCCGGTGGCGCCAGGGTGGCGTAGAGTGATCCGGGACCATGAGTATTCAGATTATCCATCACGCGCGTGATTTTCTCTGCCCGGCGATATTGCCCGTCAATGTCCTGTAAGAAGCGGGCCCAATCCTGTTTGGTTCTGCGTTCGGTGATCCGGACCATGCGTTGGCCCGCCAGCGGTTCGACCGCCATGAATACGGTGCACACGCCACAGCGTTGGTATTCGTAGTCGTGGCGTGCGGCAACTGAGGGACCGACGGCCAACGGCAACCGCGTTTCCCGAATCAGTTGCCGGGGCGATTCGTCCATACACACCACCGGATACCGGGGGTCGTGTGGCCGTTTGTAGACATCGATCACCTGCTCCATCCGAGCCACAAAGTCGCTGTTGCTCTGGGGTGGAATGACCCACTGTTGCTTCTTCCAGGGCTTTATTTCGTTTTTTTTAACACCCGGCGCACCGTCTCGTACGACACCGCGTCCACGTATTCCAGTTCCACCATCCGGTCGGCCAGCAGACGTAACGACCACCGGGCGCGACCCGCCGGCGGTTTGCCGCAACTCACCGCGATCAGATGCGCCTCGAAGTCCCCGTCCGCCTTCCGCGTATAGGTGCGCTCGGCCTGCCGCTTGTCCAGAGCCGCCTCCAGGCCGTCTTCCACGAAGCGGCGTTTCACCCGGTCGATCTTTTTCAGACTCACCGGCAACACGTCGGCAATCGCCTGATGCGTCAACTTCCGATCCTGAAACTCTCCCTCGTCACATTTCAGCAAAATCAACGCGTTGAGCACCTTCTGACTGCTATGCCGGCCTCGAGTGGTGATCTGCTCAAGCGTTTCTCGCTCCAACTTCACTAACGTCACTTTGTAGCGGATTCGCGGCATGACACTCCTCCCTTCCAATGGGAAGAAGTGTATGACTTTATTTACGACACTTCAAATATGACATGACACTAGCCCTGATCAGCGACGCCGATCGGGTTTACGGTGCGGCGGCGTCGCAGGCATCGCGAAACGCCATCACATCGGTGATGGCCGGCGCGGGGCTCCCCGGCTCGTTTCGATACTCCTTGACGCTTCCGCTGGCAGGATGACGGAGGGGGACGGGGGGATCTTGACGACGACGATGCGATCAAGACGGGTGTCTTGGGCGCGGTAGACCGCGCCCATGCCGCCAGATCAGAGCTTCGACTCGATCGGGTAAGGCACGAGACGGATACCGTCCTCGAATGCCATCGGAGTAGAGGATTCTATCGGGCAACCCTCTCCCGGCGGGAGAAGCGGACCTACTCGTAGCGCAAGGCCGTGATCGGGTCGACCCGCATCGCCTGGCGGGCCGGGACGACGCAGGCGAGGAAGGCGGCGAGCGCGAACAGGGCGGCCACGGCGAGGAAAGTGCCTGCGTCGGTGGGGCTGACGCCGAAGAGCAGACCCGAGAGCAGTTCGGTCACGGCCAGCGCGCCGGCCGCGCCGATCGCCGATCCGACGACAACCAGCGTCATGCCGTGGCGGATGATCAGGCCGAAGATCGACCCACGCTCAGCGCCCAGCGCCAGACGGACACCGATCTCGTGCGTCCGTTGCGTCACCGCGTACGCGATGACACCGTGGACGCCGATGAACGCCAGGACCGCGGCCAGGACGCCGAAGACCGTGACGAGCGTCGCCGTCAGGCGTTCCTGCGCCAGCGCGGCGTCGAATTGGGCGCTCATCGTGCGGATGTTCGAGACCGGGAGCATCGGCTCGAGCCGCTGCACCGTGGCCCGGACGGCCGAGGCCAGCGTCGCCGGGTCGCGCGCCGTTCGCAGGTGCACCGTCACGCCCGACTCGTAGCTCTGCGAGAGCGGTCGGAAAAAGAACGGCTCGTCGCTGGTACGCAGATTGACCCACCGAGTGTCGCGCGCAACACCGATCACCTCGACCGACTCGTCGCCCTGCAAGAACCGCCGGCCGACCGGGCTCTCCCCAGGCCAGAAGCGATTCGCCATCTCCGAGGAGACGATAGCGACACTCGGTGCCTCGACGCGATCCGCCGCGCTGAAATGCCGGCCGTCCTCGAGCGGGATCCCCATCGTCCGCAGGTAGTCGGCACCGACGACGTTCGCGAGCACCGGGTACCGCTCGTCGGCGTCGCCGCCCTCGAATGCCACCTCGTAGCGTCGCGACGCGCCGGACAGGCTCGCGATCCTCGCCATGCTTGCCGACTCGACGCCCGGGAGGGCCTCCAGCTCCTGCTTCAACCGGGTGTAGAACTGCCGGCCGGTCTCCTCCGAGTAGCGCGGCAGGTCGAGGCTGACGTCGACCAGTAGCTGGTTGTCGAGGCCGAAGCCGAGGTCGGCGGTGCGGAGGTTGTTGAACGTCTGGAGCATCAAGCCGGTGGCGATCACGAGCACGAAGCTGACGGCGACCTGTGCGAGGACGAACAACTTCCGGAGCCGCGCCGTCCCCCGCGCCGTGCCGACCCCGCCGCTACCGGCGTCCTTGAGCGCCGTGACGCAACCGGTGCGCGAGCTCTGCAACGCCGGCGCCAGCCCGAACACGACACCTGTCATCAGCGACAGACCCGCCGTGTAGGCGAGCACCCGGCCGTCGATCTCGACGTGGACGGCGTCCAGGATGGGTCGGATGACCGGCGGCAGCCCGGGGCTGTCCAGCAGGCCGAGCGCCCACCAGGCGCCCGCGATGCCGAGTGCGCCGCCGGTCGTCGCCAGCACGACGCTCTCGGTCAGCAGTTGGCGGATCAGCCGGCCGCGGCTGACGCCGAGCGCCAGACGAATCGCGATCTCGCGGGCCCGGGTCGTCGCGCGCGCCAGTAGCAGGTTGGCGATGTTCGCGCACGCGATCAACAGCACCAGCAGCGTGATGCCGCTCAACAGCAGGAAGATTCCGCCCAGGACGCGGCGGAACTCGTTGCGTTCGTTGTGGGCCGTAAGGTACGCGCGCCGTGTCGCTCCCGCCTCGGGAAACGTCTCGGTCCGATCGGTCATGATCAGGCCGAGTTCGGCCTGGGCACGCGTCGTCTCGGGAGTGAGCCGTCCGGTGATCTGCAGCCAACCCGCGCCGACGGCAGTCAGAAGGTCATCGGTCCCGAGCGCCCGCTGTAGACCGGCTGACGGCCGCCGCATCACGGTCTGCATCGCCATCGGCACCCAGAGATCGCTCGACAGCCCGAACGCCGCGCTCCGGAAGCCGGCGGGCGCGACGCCGACGATCGTGAACGGGACCTCGTTCAAGAGGACCGTGCGCCCGACGGCGTCTTCCGCGCCGCCGAGCAGCCGCTGCCAGAGGCCGTAACTGATGACGGCGACCGGGTGGGTGCCGGGCGTCAGGTCCTCGTCGAACAGGAACCCGCGGCCTCGTACCGGCACGACGCCAAGGACGTCGAAGTAGCTGCCGCTCACGATTTCCCCGCGGATCTGCGTCGGCTCGCCGTCGAACGCCGCGTGCACGGAGATCGGCGCGTAGGCGTAGATCCCGGAGAACGACGTGCTCGCGTCGCGCATGGCGACGAAGTCCGGATAGGACCAGGAGTTGGGGCCCGGCCCGAGGTTCGCACGTTGGACGTCGACCAGCTCCTGGGGCCGCTCGACCGGCATCTGGCGGATCAGGATGGCGTTGACCGCGGAGAACATCGTGGTGTTGGCGCCGATGCCCAGTGCCAGGGTGAGCAGCGCGGTCGCCGTGAGGCCGGGGTGCGTGATGAAGCCACGCACGGCGTAGCGCAGATCCTGCCGCAGTTCGTCGAGGTACATCGCGCGTCTCGCTTTCTGTTCGGCCGCGCCGTCCACCGTCCGGCAGTACCGCTTCGTGTCGTCCAGATCGCCGAACTGCCGGAGGGCTTCCCGGCGCGCCGCCCTGCGTGTCATCCCGCGGGCCACGAGCGCCTCGATCTGCATGTCCAGGTGGAAGCGCAACTCGTCATCGACATCGCGCGCGATCTGGGTGCGCGTGCGCCACGGGAAGCGGAACGTGCGGCGAATGCCGGGGGGGAAAGCCATGAGTCGAACTCTAGGCCGGTTCCAGGACCTTGAAGACGGCGGCCACGTACCGCCGCCACTGCGAGGCCGCGGCGCGCAGGTGTTTGCGGCCCGCGGGCGTCAGCGCGTAGAACTTGGCGCGGCGGTTGTTCTCGGACAGCCCCCACTCTGCGTCGATGAGTGCCTGGCGCTCGAGACGGTGCAGCGCCTGATACAGGGCGGCGTCCTCGACCAGCAGCTCGCCGTCGGTCCGCTGCCGGACCCAGAGCGAGATGCCGTAGCCGTGGTTCGGTCCGAGCGAGAGCGCCTTGAGGACGAGCACGTCCAGCGTGCCCTGCAGCAGCGCGAGCGGTGGCTTCTTGTTCCCCATAGATGATTAGGGGAATGGTAGGACAGGCGGCCGGTCCAGGTCAAGCGCGCCGTGGGCTCAACACCGTGCGCATGCCGGGCTGACGGGCCTCTGAACTGGTCCATCCCGACCATGACCCCCGACCCTGGCGGCGCCCATCGGCCCACGGCCGACCGTCATTGGCGAGCGCACGCACGGACCGCTTTTGTTGCGCGGCTTCGCGCAAATCCAGGAGGGGCTTGGCCGTACGGAATCTTGGGTGTACGAGCATCCACCTTACTCGTCTGATAGGCCGGCGGTTGGCGATTCGCCCCGTATCGAACGCGGCTCGTCCGACGTGCCTTGTTTGGCGGCCTCCCGCAAGGCGCGCAAATCCACGACGCGCGCGCCTTTATCCCGCGTCCTGCTCTGAAGATCGGTGGCGAGTCGCTCAATGTCATATCCATGTTCGCGGGCGATGCCATCCTTGATTTTCCACAGTTCCTCGATGATTTCATCGGACATCTTCAAGGCCTCCCATGAGTTCTCCAGGTGTGCAGACCTGCGCGGTCGTCGAGAACACGGTCGATCCGCAGAGGCGCCCGGCGGTATGCTTGGCGCATTGCCGCGGGTCGCAGCGCCCGTTGGCGTTGAGTTGTCGTTGGAGGAGTCGAGATGCGGAACCTGTGCGTCACGGTTGCCGGTGTCGTTGTCGTCACGGCGTGTCTGATGCCCCCGCCCGCCTCGGCGCAGACGGCGCCGGCGCCCCGCACGCCCTGGGGCCAGCCCGACCTCGGGGGCGTCTGGGAGTACAAGACGCGCACCCCGCTGGAGCGTCCGGAGCGCTACGGCGACCGGGAGTTCCTGACCGCCGAGGAGGCGGCGCAGATCGAGCAGAACGAGCGCGCCCGGATTCAGGCGATGGAGGAGCGGCCGGCGCAGCGGACGGTCGCCATTCCGACCGCCGGCGGACGTCCCGGCCGGTGGCTCGACTCGCCGGATCATCCGAGCCTGCAGGGGCAGACCGGTTCGTACAACATCTTCTGGTTCGACTGGGGGACGACCGCCGTCAGCACGCGGCGCACGTCGCTGGTCGTCGACCCGCCGAACGGCCGGCTGCCGGCGCTGACGGCGGCGGGACGGGAGCGGGCGCGGACCATGGGCGCGCGCTCGTCGTTCAGCGACGACGTCGGCGCGGCGGCGTCGCATCTCGACTTCAGCAACTCGGACCGCTGCCTGATGAGCGGCAACGCGGGGCCGCCGATGCTGCCGGGCGTCTACAACAACAACATGCAGTTGTTCCAGACGCCGGACGAGGTCGCCATCATGAACGAGATGATGCACACCGTCCGTATCATTCCGCTCGACGATCCCTCTACACCGGGCGCCGGGGTCCGGCAATACGTCGGCGATGCGCGCGGCCGCTGGGAGGGCGACACCCTGGTGGTCGAGACCGTGAACTTCAACGACGACCGCACGCACATCACGTGGCGCAACACGGGCCGGAACCGGACGCTGGTCGAGCGCTTCACGCGCGTCGACGCCGGCACGCTGCTCTACGAGTTCACCGTGAACGATGCGGACACCTGGGAGCGGCCGTGGTCGGTGGAGTTGCCGATGCAGCGCAGCGAGCTGCCGATCTACGAGTTCGCCTGCCACGAAGGCAACCACGGGCTGCCCAACATGCTGGCCGGCAACCGCAAGAAGGAGGCCGAGGCGGCAGGACGGTAGGCGGCCGGCAGCGACCCTCGGCGAGTGAGAGACATGGGCATCCTGAAGATGGCGTGGCGCAACATCGGCCGCAACCGCCGGCGCACCGTGGTCACGGTGGCCGCCATGACCCTCGGCCTCTTCGCCATGGTCATCTGGTTCGGCATGATGGAAGGGATGCTGAACAACATGGAGGGGACCGTCACCGAGGTGGAGATCGGTGACCTGCAGATTCACGCCCCGACCTATCTGGACTATCCGTCGATCTTCACGCGTGTCGACGACGTCGGCACGCTGATCTCCACCTTGGAGGCGGCGGGGTTCGACGCCAGTCCGCGGCTCGTCGGTGGAGGACTCGTCGCGTCCGGCGACTCGGCGGCCGGCGGTTCGCTGCGAGGTGTGAATGTGGAGGTCGACGCGCGCGTCAGCGTGGTCTCGACCCGCGTCGCCGATGGCGCCTGGCTCGACGAGAATGACCCGGCGGGCGTCGTCGTCGGACGGCGGCTCGCCGCAACGCTCGATCTCGCGGTGGGCGATGAGCTGATTGTCCTGAGCCAGGCAACCGACGGCAGCATGGCGAACGACCTCTACTCGGTGCGCGGGATCCTGCAGAGCATCAGTGAGGCCGTCGATCGTTCCACGGTCTTTCTCAACGAGGCGGCGTTCCGCGAGCTCTTCGTCATGCCGTCGGGCGCGCACCAGATCGTCGTGCGCAAGCCGGACCATCTCGATCTGCCGGTTGCCGTCGAGACGGTGCAGGGCCTCGCCCCGGACCTCGACACCCGGTCCTGGCGGTCGCTGCTGCCGACGCTCGCCACGTACATCGACTCGGCCCGCTCGATGATGGGGATCATCTCAGCCGTCATCTACATCGTCATCGCGATTCTCATCCTGAACGCGATGCTGATGGCCGTGTTCGAGCGCATCCGCGAGTTCGGCGTGCTGAAGGCGCTTGGCGTCGAGCCGCGCCAGGTGCTGTCGCTCATCTTCGTCGAGAGCGCGATGCAGACCGGCCTCGCCCTGGTGATCGGCATGGCGCTCGCGCTGCCGACGCTCTGGTACCTGGTCGAGTTCGGCATCGACACCGGCGCGCTCGGCGGCGTGACGGTGATCGGGGCCACGTTCGCAACGGTATGGCGGGCGGCGGTGTCGCCGGCCACGTTCGTCACCCCCGCCATGACCCTGATTCTGCTGGTGCTCGCGGCGGTGATCTACCCCGCCGTGAAGGCGGCCCGAATCAGTCCGGTCGAGGCAATGCGGCATCAGTGAGCCGGCCGCGGTCTGTTGCGGCCGCGGCCCGGGAGAACGGCACGGCGCTCGACGAATAGAAAGGGTGGGCGCGATGAAGGGCAGCAGTCTGGCGAAGATGGCGTGGCGCAACCTGTGGCGCAATCGCCGCCGCACGGTCATCACGCTCTCGGCGATCGTGTTCGGCGTCTTCCTCTCCGTCCTCATGATGGCGGCGCAGGATCAGAACTGGGCCGACATGATCCGGCTGGCGGCCCGCCTCGGCGCTGGCCACGTGACATTCCAGCACCCGGAGTATCTCGACAGGCCCGCGCTGTCCCGTCCGGTGCGGGGGACGGACGACCTGAGGCGCCTGGCCGCGGGCAACCCGCGCGTCACCCGGGTCGTGGAGCGCATCACCGGGTTCAACATGCTGTCGACGGCGCGCGAGAACATCGGCGCCGGCTTTATCGCCGTCTCCCCGGAGGAGGAGGACGAAGAGACGCTCTCGCTGCTCGAAGCACTGGTCGAGGGCGAGTTCTTCGAGTCCTCGACCGACGGCGGGATCATCCTGGGCGAGAAGCTCGCCTCGAACCTGGACGTCGAGCTCGGGTCGAAGGTGGTCTACACCTTGACCGACAAGGAGGGTGAGATCGTGAGCGCCCTGGCGCGCGTCTCGGGCATCGTGCGAACCGGGTCGCCGAGCGTCGACGGGGGCATCTGCCTGCTGCCGATCGGCACGATGCGGGAGGTGATCGGCTTCGCGCCCGACGAGGCGACTCAGATCGCCGCGTTCGTCGACGATCAACGCATCACCGACGCCGTGGTCGCGGATCTCGGCGCCGTGCTGCCGGAGGGCATCGCCGTGCTGCCGTGGCACGAGCTGCAGCCGGACCTGGCGGTGTTCATCGCGATGAAGGTCGGCGGCGCCAAGGTCATGATGCTGGTGCTCGCCGTGCTCGTGGCGGCGGGCATCTTCAACACGCTCTTCGTCAGCGTGATGGAGCGCCTGCGCGAGTTCGGCATCATGCTCGCCGTCGGCTTCAGTCCGGCGCAGCTCTTCCGCCTGGTCATGCTGGAGAGCGCCTGGCTGGCCGTCGTCGGCCTCGCCGGCGCCGCCCTCGTCACCATCGGCCCCTATCTCTATCTCGCCTCGACCGGCATCGACGTGTCGGGCATGATCCCGGCGGAACAGATGGAGATCGCCGGCGTCGGCATGTCGACGACCTTGAAGGTCGGCATCTACGGCGAGAGCGTGCTGCTCATCGGGGTGTCGGCGCTCGCCGCCATCATGCTGTCCGGGGTCTATCCGGCCTGGAGGGCGGGGCACGCCGACCCGGTGGAGACGATTCGGGTGGTCTAGCTCCTAGCCGGGTTGGTCGGGCGGCACGCAGAGCCGCCGGCGACGATTTCCAGGTCAGCCGTCTGGACCGCCGCGCTCCTGGCGGCGATTTCCGGGCCGGCGGCTGCCATCCAGGTTGCGAATCAACGGAGAGGTGCTCTGCCATGAGCGGTTCGAACAGTGCGAGTCCCGTCGTCGAGCTCGTAGACGTCGCCAAGGTCTACCAGCAGGGCGACCAGCGCGTGGAAGCGCTGCGCGGGCTCACGATGTCGGTGCAAAAGGGCGAGTTCACGGCGATCAGCGGCCCGTCGGGATCCGGCAAGACGACCGCGCTCAACCTGATTGGCGCGCTGGACACGCCGACCTCGGGCACCGTGCGTCTCGAAGGGGCGGATCTCGGAACCCTCTCCCGCAAGGATCTGAGCCACCTCCGCCGTGATCGCATCGGCTTCGTGTTTCAGGCGTACAACCTGCTGCCGATCCTCAGCGCCTTCGAGAACGCCGAGATCGTGATGGCGGTTCAGGGCGTCGACGAGGCAGAGCGCCGGCAGCGGGTCATGGAGCTGCTGACCCGCGTCGGGCTCGAGGGGCTCGAAGACCGGCGTCCCTCGGAGCTCTCGGGCGGCCAACAGCAACGCGTCGCGATCGCACGGGCGATCGCGGCCAACCCGGCGGTCGTGCTGGCGGACGAGCCCACGGCCAACGTCGATTCGACCACCGCCGACACGCTGCTCGAGATGATGGAGACTCTCAACCGCGAGCAGAACGTGACCTTCCTGTTCTCGACGCACGATCCGCGCGTCATGGCGCGGGCGCGGCGCGTGATTCGTCTCGTCGACGGCCGCATCGAGACAGACGAGGTTCGCGCCTGACGAAGGGACCGGGATCCTGCCTGGTCCGCGAGACGATAAGATGCGGCAGAGCATGCCACGCACGACGGTGACCATCCTGGCCTTGCTCGCCGCGGCCTGCGGCGCATACAAGGTGACGCTGCCCGGCACGGGTGAGAGCTCGTTCCGCCAGGCAGCGCGGATGCACAGCACCGCCGGTCTCGCGCAGGGCCGCATCGGGACGGGTGCCGCCGGGCAGACCGGCGGGCCTCCAGGCCTGCCGATACCCGATCCCGATGCACCGGAGCCGACCGCCGACCCCGGGACGGCCCTTTATCACGCGCAGTCGTGCGCGCGGTATCTGGGTCCCATTCCGGCCATGAGCTGCAGTGAGGCGCACGTCGTGCCCATCACCGTCGGCGGTGTCGAGGTGTTCGAGGAGCCGGAGACCTGCGACCGTCCAGCGGCGCTGACCGGTGGCTGCCAGCCCGGCAACGCCATCGGTCTCAAACAGGGCACGCACCACGACGGCCGGCCCCGACCCGAGGTGATCTTCATGAACTTCTGTCGCGACGGCGGGATGGGGGTGATCGGCCACAACTCGTTCACCGGTGCAACCTGCTTCTTCCATATGAGCCACAACGTGGCCAACACCGAGCTGCACCCCGGCTCGACCGACCCGGACTATGAGGCCTACTGGCAGACTCCCGACATCGTGGCCGCGGACCAGTGCCAGGGCTGCCACCAGGCAGATCCGTTCATCCACTCGCCCTGGACCGATCAGCTCAGGCATCCGGACAATCCGGCCGAGACGCTGGTGCCCGTCCTGGCCGGCCCGACCAATCCTCGCCCCCCCTACGTCGTCGTCGGCGAGGAGTTCTCACAGCCGATCACGACCGAGCTGCCCGGCAACCGGTGCACCACCTGCCATCGCCCGGCATGCGACAACCGCTTCGCCATGCCGCTGACCGACTTGATGATGCCGGCGCCCTTCGACGCGTACCACTACACCGAGGATCGTGCCGAGGATCGACAGGCGATCCGCGACTGGTGCGACGAGTTCGGCTCGCGGCGCTGACGCTGCGCCCGCGGATCACTCTGATGAGGATTGATGATGGTCTTATTTGTGCGCAACAAGGTAGAGGACTTCGGTCGGTGGCGACGCGTTTTCGATGCACAAGCCGCGGCGGGTCGATCGGCTGGTCTGAACGTGCTGCAGATGTGGCGGTCAGTCGACGATCCGAACGAGGTGTACTTTCTGCTCGACGTTGAAGATCGGGCCAGGGCAGAGGCGTTCATGGACATGCCCGAGTCTGCGGCCGCCGGGACCAAGGCGGGGGTCATCGAAGGCGACGTTCGTTTTCTCGAGGCCGCGCAGTCGTAGTTCGACCCACCGGACTCTTCGGATCCGTAGCCGTCCCCCACGGTCGCGGCGGTCGGCGGCTGCACCGGTGCCACATCGACTATGGCGATGCGAGCGCAAGGTGCCGCTCACACAAGACTTAAAAAGACACACGCCTTGCGGTGATGGGCAATGTTGACTTACATAGAACAACAATGTATAAGTCTGCAAGGTATGGATGTCGGCAAGGATCTCGTCGCGGCGTCGGCCACGCCGCTGGTGCTGGCCATCCTGGCTGACGGGGACAGCTACGGCTACGCGATCCTCAAGCGCGTGAGCGAGCTGTCGGGCGGCCACCTGCAGTGGACCGACGGCATGCTGTATCCCGTGCTGCACCGCTTGGAGCGCCTCGGCTTCGTGAGCGCCCGGTGGGGCACGTCGGAAAGGGGCCGGCGCCGCAGGTACTACCGCATCACCCGGCAGGGGCGAGCGCACCTGGCGGCCCAGCAGAAGCAGTGGCGGGTGGTCGATGCCACGCTGCGGGGCATCTGGATGGAGGCCTCCCTGACGTGACGAGCTTCCAGGGCGGGGAGGCGCTTGAGGCGCAGATCGCTCAGTGGCGGGCGTTCCTGCGCCGCCGTCAGGCCATCCACGGCTCCGACGTCGAGGAGTTGGAAACGCACCTGCGCGATCAGGTGGCGGCGCTCGTCGAGGCCGGGCTGGCCGACGACGAAGCGTTCCTCGTGGCGGTCAAGCGGATGGGCAGCCTCGACGCGGTGTCGCGCGAGTTCGCGCGCGAGCACTCCGAGCGGTTGTGGAAGCAGTTGGTCGTCGCGCCCGATGACCCGGGCGATGCGGACGCGACGGGGCACATCGAGGGGCTCGTGGTCCTGTGCCTCGCTGTGGCAGCGGGCGTCGCCATCAAGCTGCCCGCGTTGTTCGGTCAGCCGATCGTCGTCGACGACGAACCCAATTTGTTCTACCCCCGCAACGCGACCTTCTTCGTGCTGCCGTTGCTCGCGGGCTACTTCGCCTGGAAGAGGGCGTTCCACCTGCCGCGAGCCGCATGGCTGGCCGTGCCGTTCGCCACAGCAGCCATCGTGGCCAACGTGTACCCGTTCACCGGCCTCAGCGACACCGGATTGCTGGCGATCCTGCACCTGCCGATTGCCCTGTGGCTGGCCGTCGGGGTCGCGTACGTCGGGGGGCGCTGGTGGGCGGGCTCCGGACGGATGGATTTCGTGCGCTTCTCGGGCGAGCTGTTCATTTACTACGTGCTCATCGCGATGGGAGGCGGCGTGCTCATCGGTTTCACGCTGATGATGTTCGCCGCCATCGACGTCGACGCCGCGTGGCTGGCCCAGAGCTGGATGATCCCGTGCGGTGCGGCAGGCGCGGTGATCGTGGGCTCCTGGCTCGTGGAAGCCAAGCAGAGTGTGATCGAGAACATGGCGCCCGTGCTGACGCGCCTGTTCACTCCTCTGTTCACCCTGCTGTTGCTCGCGTTCCTGGGCACGATGGCGTGGACCGGCAACCCCATCGACGTGCAGCGCGAGGTGCTCATCGCCTTCGACCTGCTGTTGGTGGTCGTCGTGGGCCTCGTGCTCTACGCCGTGTCGGCGCGTGAGCCCGGCGCCGCGCCCACCGTGTTCGATCGACTTCAGCTGCTGCTGGTCGTCAGCGCACTGCTGGTCGATGCGCTGGCGCTGGCGGCCATCGCCGCGCGCATCACGGAGTTCGGCTTCACGCCCAACCGCGTGGCCGCGCTCGGCGAGAACCTGATCCTGCTGGTCAACCTGGCGTGGTCGGCGCGGCTCTACGCGCGCTTCCTGCGCGGGCGCGGCGAGTTCGCGGCGCTCGAGCGCTGGCAGGTGACGTACCTGCCCGTCTACTCGGTCTGGGCCGCCGTCGTCGTCATCGTCTTTCCCCTGCTATTCGGCTTCGCTTGAAGCCCAGGCTGAAGCCTGGCACCACGGGTGATACGCCGCGCCCCGCCTGGGCGCTGCCTTGACAACTACTTTCCATTGAAAAGTTCTTGACAATAGGGCGTAACGATCTACAGTGGAACGGCGATGCACGCTCAATCGAGATTGAAACCTGTCAAGACCGTCGAGCCGACGCCGATCGACTCGGGCGCCGCCGAGAACCTGCGCTACATCCGCGACACCATCGAGGCCACTCACACGTTCACGACCGTTCCGGGCAAAGGCTGCATTGCGATGGGCATCGTGGCCTGGGCCGCTGCCGCGCTGGAGTGGATTCCGGCGTTTGCGCCGCACTGGCTGCCGATCTGGCTGACGGCGGCCGTTGTCTCGTGCACCGTGGCGCTCTTCGCCATGGAAGCCAAGGCGCGAGTGCAGGGATTGAGCCTGCTCCGGTCGGTCGCCTTGCGATTCTTCCTGACGCTGGCGCCGGCCTTCGTCGCGGGCGGCGTTCTGACGGCGGCGCTGATCGATAGCGCAGGTCGAGACGTCATCGCCGGGATCTGGTTGCTGATGTATGGCGTCGGCATTGCGGCCTGCGGCACGTTCTCGATACCGATCGTGTTGATCGCCGGTTTTGCCTTCATGGGATTCGGCACCGTCACACTCGCGGCGCCCGCGGCGTGGGCGCCGGGCATGTTGGCGCTCGGCTTCGGCGGTATTCACGTGGTGCTGGGCGCACTCGTCACGAGGGATCACGGTGGCTAGAGCGGCGACGAAACGTCAGCGGACAGCCCCGGCGGCGTTGCCCGCGACGCAGCGGCTGCGGGCGGTTGCCGGCTATGTCTCCGAGTCGGAGTCGGGCGACAGCGATCGTCTGATCCACGAGCGCATCCGGCTCGGCATCATGAGCGCACTCAGCGTGAGCCGCAGCATGAGCTTCACCGAGCTCAAGCAACTGCTCAAGACCACCGACGGCAACCTCAGCAAGCATGCGCGCAAGCTCGAGGATGCGGGTTACCTGTCATGCAGGAAGAAGTTCACCCATCGCGTGCCGAAGACTGAATTCAGTCTCACGGTCAAGGGCAAGCGTGTGTTCGCGAGGCACCTGGCGCACATGGAAGCACTGATTCACGCCACGCGGGGCGACCAGTGAGGATGCGCGACACCAGGTAGGCGACGAAGGACCAGAGACATGCATGTGGCAATCATCATGGATGGCAACGGCCGCTGGGCCGAGCGGCGCGGCTTGAGACGGACCGCAGGCCACGAGGCGGGCGCGCGGGCGGTACGGCGCGTCGCCGAGGCCGCAGTCCGTTCCGGGATCGACGTGTTGACCCTGTATGCGTTTTCTTCCGACAACTGGTCTCGACCGGCCGAGGAAGTCGACCGTCTGATGTGGCTGTTCAAGCGGTATCTGCAGAACGAGGTCGCACGCTGCATCGAGACCGGCGTGCGCGTCAACGTGATCGGTCAACGCGATCGATTGAGCCGCGACCTGGTCCGAACCATCGAGCACGCGGAGCGAGTCACCGCCGATGGCGAGCGGTTGACGCTGCAACTCGCTATCGACTACTCGGCGCGTGCGGCGATCGTGCGCGCCGCGAACTCGTCCAAGCTCGACGGCGGCGGCAACGGGCATCCCGGCGACAGCGGCCGAACCGTGATCCAGGGTTTCGCAGAACGGATCGCCCGCGCGATGCACTCGCACATCCATGAGTCAAGCGTGGATCTGCTGATCCGCACGGGCGGCGAACGCCGGCTCAGTGATTTTCTGTTGTGGGAATGCGCCTACGCGGAGTTGGTCTTCGTCGACGACTGCTGGCCCGACTTCGAGGAGTCGGCATTCCATGCGGCACTCGAGGAGTTCGGTCGGCGCGAGCGCCGTTTTGGAGGCCTGTCCGCCAAGGGTCAGACCCGGCTCGTTGGAGACGCCCATTGAATCTTCGTCGTCACGACCGATTGCACAGGCCGAGTTGGTGACGGCCGGGCGTACGCCCTGGCACCGTGCACCAACGACCGGCAGCTCATGAATGACCTGACACCGATGAAGTGGCTGGAGATCGTTCGCTTCGAGCTGGCCCATCAGCTCCGACGCAGAGCCACGTGGGTTCTCTTCGGCTTGTTCCTGTTTCCCCTGATCGGGGTGACGAACGACGACCTCGTCCAAGCGGGCCGCCAGGAGATCCTGTTCAACGCGCCCATCTTCATCGCGCAGGGCGGCGTCGCGATGGGCCTGGTAGCGTTGCTCATCGTGGCGGCGGTGGCTGGGGACGCGGCTACACGGGACGTTCGGACGCGGCTGGAGCCGCTGATGCACGCGGCGCCCGTCGGCCGAGCCTCCTACCTCGGCGGACGTTTCCTCGGCGCGTTCATCGTGGCGGCGATGCTGGCGGCCGCGGTGCCCGTCGTCCGCTTCCTGGTCCCGCTCGCCCAACCGGAGCTGGCGGCGCAGGTGATCGGCCCCTTCCGTTCGGTGGCGTATGTCCAGGCGTACTTCCTCCTTATGCTGCCGAACGCATTCGTGGCGACTGCGTTGCTGTTCAGCCTGGCGACGCTCGTGCGACACCCTCTGGGGAGCTGGTTCGGGGCCGCGCTCGTGCTTGCGGGGGGGCAGTTCAGCCACTCGTACTTCGGCGACTTTCTCGGCCGATGGGACCTGGCGCAAACGTTCGATTTCTCGGGTCTGACCGCGCTCGACGTGATGGTGCAGACCTGGTCGCCCGTGGAGTTGAACCAGCGTCTGATCGGGCCGGAGAGCGTCTTGCTGTGGAACCGGGCGCTCTGGCTCGCGATCGCGTGCGCCGTGCTCCTGCTGGCGTTCAGGCGATTCGACTTCGGAGGGAACGCCGGTGCCGTCCAGTGGTGGCGGCGGGGCCCGCTGCGCCCGGCACGATCGGCCCGTGGCGAGGCAGAGGGCGGCGGCCTGGCTGCCCCGGCCCGCATGGAGGCCGCACTCGGCACGCCCGTGGCCGTGCCACGTGCACCCCGGGAGTTCGGCATTGCCGGCCGCGTGCGGCAGACGCTGGCGATGACGCGCGATTCACTGCGCGAGATGGCGCCCACGTGGGTCTGGCCCTTCGTGCCCCTCATGGTGATGGCGCAGTTCGCGCTCACGCTGGAGGCGCTGGGGGGCATGGGCGCCGGTACGCCGGTCCTGCCCACGACCGACGTCGTCCTGCGAACGCTGGGACCCCGAGTGGGCGATGCGCCCCCTCCGGCGATCCTGGCCATGATCCTGCTGCCCATTCTTCTCGCCGGAGAGCTGGTCTGGCGGGACCGCGACGCGAACATGGAGGGCCTGGCCGACGCCGCCCCGGTGCCGGACGGCGTGCGGTTCGCCGGCAAGCTCCTGGGCCTCTGGCTCGTAATCGTCGCGCTGCATGCGCTGCTCATACTGGGGGGCGTGCTCGCGCAGGTACGGCTCGGCTGGTACGACGTCGATCCGGGGCTCCATGTCAGGGTGCTCGCGCTCACGCTGGTGGTTCCGATGGTGTTCGCGCTGTTCGCGCTGTCGGTCCACGTGCTGGTGAACCACAAGCAGGTCGGAAACGTGGTCGCGCTGATGCTCGTGCTGGCTCCGCGCATCGTTGTCGAGTCGCTCGGAATCGAGCACCCGATGCTGGTCCTCGGCTCGGAGCCGAGCTGGCTCCACTCGCCGATCAGTGGGTTCGGGCCGTTCCTGGAACCGCTGCTGTGGTTCGATCTGTACTGGGCCGCCTGGGCGCTGCTTGTCGCGTTCGTGACGCGGCTCTTCTGGGTGAGGGGCGTCGAGCGGGGCATGGGGCAGCGGGTGCGGATCGCGCGGCGCCGCCTCACGGGCGCGAGGGTGGCAGCCGTGGGCGCGGCGGCGGGACTCGTCCTGCTCGCCGGCGGCGTCGTGTTCTACAACACCAACGTCCTCAACGCCTACCGGACGAGCGCCGAGCGCGCGGAGGCGCGCGCCGGGTACGAGCGGCGCTACGGGCATCTTGAAGGGACGCCGCAGCCGCAGATGACCGCTACGGAGCTCGACGTCGAGCTATACCCCGACCGTCGTGAGGCCGACGTCCGCGGCGTCCATCACCTCGTGAACCGAACCGACCTGCCGGTGGACACGCTCCACGTGGCGATCTCCCCCGAGGTGGAGACACGTGCGATCGAGTTCGACCGTTCGGCCCGCGCCAGCCGCCTCGACGACGTTCTGGGCCACCGTGTCTACGTGCTGGACGAGCCGCTCCAGCCGGGCGAATCGCTGCGGCTGGAGTGGCAGGTGCGCCACGCTCCGCGCGGCTTCCCGGCCCGCGACATCAGCACCGCCGTCGTCGGGAACGGGAGCTTCTTCTCGATGCAGGACTGGATGCCGCTCATCGGCTATCAGCTTCGCAGACAACTGGTCGATCCGGTCCAGCGGAGGGAGCACGGCTTGCCGGCGCGGCCCGTCTTTGCGTCGCTGGACGACGTCCAGGCCCGGTCGGACCGCTACGGAATGGAGCACATCGATCTGGCGGTCACGGTGGGCACATCCGCAGACCAGGTCGCCCTCGCCCCCGGTGAGCTGGTCCGGACTTGGACGCAGGACGACAGGCGCTACTTCCGGTACGAGACGACCGCGCCCATCGGGAACGGCTACGCTATCTTCTCCGCCGACTACGCGGTGCAGACCGGGCGTTGGCGCGATGTCGCCATCGAAGTCCTCCATCATCCCGCGCACGACACGAACGTGCCGCGCATGATCCGCGGCATGGAGGCGTCGCTCGAGCAGTTCACGGAGCGATTCGGACCGTTTCCGTACAAGGTGATCCGGATGGTGGAGTACCCGTCGGCGGGGGGCTCGCTGCACGCCGCGTCCGCCACCATCTGGTATCAGGAGCTGTTCTCCCTGTTCGACCCTGACCGCGACCCACGCCGAATCGACATGCCGTTCGCCGTGGTGGCGCACGAGGTGGCCCATCAGTTCCAGCCGGTGCCGGCCCGGATGGAGGGCCGCGCCCTGCTCAGCGAGAGCTTCGCCTGGTACGCCGCCCTGGGCGTGATCGAAGAGGAATACGGCGCCGAGCACCTGCGGCGCTTCCTCGACTTCATGCGCAGATCGTATCTGACCCCGCGCTCCCGGGCCGACGTTCCGCTGCTGCGCGCGAACGACTCGTTCCTGGGCTACCGAAAGGGCCCGTTCGCGATGTACGCGCTGCGGGAATACGTCGGCCAGGAACGGGTGGACCTGGCATGGCGGCGCGTCCGCGCAAATCACGCTTCGCACGAGCCGCCGTTCGCGACCTCCCTCGACCTCTATCGCGAGCTGCAGGAGGTCACACCAAACTCGCTGCACACCCTCCTGGGCGACCTGCTCGAGCGGAACACCTTCTGGGAGCTGACGACGGAACGGGCGACAACTGAGCCGACCTCCAACGGGGAGTGGCGAGTCAGCCTCGAGGTCGAGGCGCGCAAGGTCGCGGTGGACACCATGGGCGCCGAGACCGACATGCCCATGGACGACCTCGTCGAGATCGGCGTCTACGCGTCGGAAGCCGGCGAGGAGGACGAGCTGCTGTATCTGGGGATGCACCAGATGCGGAGCGGGCCACAGACGATCGCGGTCACGGTTCCCGGACGGCCCGCCCGGGCCGGCATCGATCCGCGCCACCTGCTCATCGACGTGCGGCCGGGCGACAACGTGGTGGACATCCTCGAATCCTCTCCTGCGAGGAACTGAGCATGGAACTCCAGATCCGTGGGGTCTCGAAGACCTATGCCAACGGCGTGCGCGCGCTGGACGACGTATCGCTCACGATTCCCCCCGGCATGTACGGCCTGCTCGGGCCGAACGGCGCCGGCAAGTCGACCCTGATGCGCATCGTGGCCACGCTGCAGGATCCGGACGAGGGGACGATCCGTCTGGGCGACATCGACATCCTCGCCGAGAAGGACCGGACGCGGGAGGTGCTGGGTTACCTGCCGCAGGATTTCGGTCTGTATCCCGGCGTGACCGCCGAGGCGCTGCTCACGCACTTCGCGGTGCTCGAGGGCATCGCCGACCGCGGTGCTCGGAGGGAGGTGGTCGAGTCGCTGCTCCGTCAGACCAACCTCTGGGACGTGCGCAAGGCGAAGCTCGGGACCTACTCCGGCGGCATGCGGCAGCGCTTCGGCGTCGCGGTCGCGCTGCTCGGCGACCCCAGGCTGCTCATCGTGGACGAGCCGACCGCCGGCCTCGACCCCGCCGAGCGCCTTCGTTTCCTCAACCTGCTGAGCGATCTCGGCCAGCGCAGCGTGGTCGTGCTGTCCACGCATATCGTCGAAGACGTGTCCGAGCTCTGCACCCGGATGGCGATCATCCACGAGGGTCGGATCCTGCTGGAGGCGGAGCCGCTGCGGGCGGTCGAGGAGCTGCAGGGGCGCATCTGGCAACGCGTTGTCACCAGCGAGGAGCTCGGACGGCTGGACGGCGGGCACGCGGTCATCTCCACCCGGCTGCTCGCCGGCCGCACGATCGCCCACGTCTACGCCGAAACGAGCCCCGGCGCCGGTTTCGAGCCGGTCCAGCCCGACCTGAAGGACGTCTACTTCAGCGTGATGGCGGGGAAGTACGGCCGCTGGGTGGCTGCCCCGGCTTGAACTCGTCTTTGGATTCCTCGATCGAAACCAACCGGTTTTCGATCCGAGCGTGTCGGTTGCCAGCCGCTAGAGATCGCCCTCCCACTTGACGAGGTCGGGTGCGTACCGGCCGTTTGCGTACGCTTCGCAGAACGCGTCCTGATCTCCCATGAACGTGGGGTCGGCCGCCACGACCGCGGGCAGCAGGGCCCGCCAGAGCTGGCTCGAGCCCCCGTCGTCCCAATTCTTGCCGACGAGGACCATGTCCAGTCCGCGATGGCCGACGATGTACTGCCCGCCGGCCCCGGCCGCGTTCCAGACGCCGACATCGTATTCCTGATCGCAGTTGCCGTCGGCGCAGTCGCTCGACTCGGAGATGCCGTGCGGATAGCTGGCGTGGATGGTGCGCGGCGAGCAGGCCGTGTTGTTCATCCACGTGAGATAGCCATAGCGGGTGGAGCCATCCTCGAAGGCGGGGTGGGTCATGTTGTAGACGTAGCGGCTGTCGGCCAGGCGCTCGCCGTTGTAGACGCCGCCGCGCAGGATCACCTGGCCGAGACGCGCCATATCGAGGAGCGAGCCGTACCAGGAGTATCCGAAGTACTCCACGTCCCAGCTCGAGTGCTCGAGCCCCAGCTTCGCGAAGAGCCGGTCCTTGGCCTCGACGGCGTTCGCGCCGAAACGCTGCGGATCCTGCTTCACCACGTTGTCGATGACACGGATGAGCTGGTTGATCTCACGCCGTCCCGAGGCATCGTACTCGTGCGACTTCTGACCGTGGGAGAGGTCGTCGCTGTAGCCGACCATGGCCAGCACGTGCGCGATCGTGGCGTCCTTGTTCATCACCGCGCGCGGGGGCAGCGCGGTCAGGTCGAGCCACTGGTCCATGCGATCGAACTCGCGCAGCGGGCCGCTCATGGGTGAGCTCGACTGCGAAAGATCCCGCGTCTGGTACATGATGGCGCCGGTCAGCAGCGCGCCCAGCGTCTTGGTCGCCGAGTAGAGGTGGCTCACGCCCGGACCGTCGGACGCGTTCTCGCCAGACACGAAGCACAGCCTGCCGTAGCGCACGATGGCGAACGACATGTCCTGCCGCATCGTCACCTGCTGGAGGAGTTCCGGATCCAATCTGCAGACCTCCTCCAGTTCATCCTCGTTAACGAGTGCCCACGGGCCCGTTCCAGGACCGGTCGGTGGACTCTGTGCAACACCCGCGGCCGGACTCCATAGCACGAGGGCGGCGATCAACGACAGACGGATGGCTGCATTGCGCATGGTGAGTTGCTCCCTCTAGAATGCTGAACCTCCACGACATGAAGGTCCTCGGCGCAGGCGGCACGCTGCCACCGCGGTAACCACGGCACCCACGGACTAGGAGCCTGCGCCGCAGAAAGATTACGGCTGCAAATCCGCTCTCACTCATGGCTTTCAGCACGCCTTTTCGTCACATAGTGCCGCTATGCTCCTCAAATGCGTGGAGAAATCCATGGCGATATCGAATTTTCGCTTTCGCAATCTTCTACGGCGCAGACTCCTAGCGTCCTCACGGGCACCAGACCCTGTGGCATCCCGGACGCGTTCAGTGCCCGTCCGACGCGGCGCCCTCTTCGACAGGCAGCGCCATCGCGGCCAAGCCGTTCCGCAGTTGCACGATGACGAACTGACGGCCCTCGTGCATCCAGCTCGACATCCCGTAGCGCGTCAAGCCGGGGATTTCGACCGCCCCGAGCCGTTCGCCGGTGCGCTTGTCGATGGCGAAGAGCTGGGGCGTGTTGTCGGCCGCCTGACCGCCGGCCAGGAGCATCGTCGGCGTGACCACCATGGCGGCGGTGCCGCCGCGGCCGCGATTGATTTCGACGCCGTCGAGCCCCTGCACGAGCGGGTGATTCCTGATCCGGTCCTGCTGCGCCTGCGAGGCGTCTCCGTTCGGGGTCACCCACAGATGCTCACCCGTGTTCATGTCGATCGCGGTGATCCGCCCGACCGGCCCCTTCCAGATCGGGAGGCCGTCCAGCGTGGCCGCCTCGATGCTGCCGCGCACGGTCGTCGCGACCGCGGCCCAGGGCGTATGCGTCGTGCCCGACTGGTCGAGCGCGTCGAGCGGCGAGTCCACGCCCGGCATCACCTGCAGCCGGAAGCAGTTGCTCTGCGAGCTCACGAACATGATGCCAAGCACCGGGTCCCCGACCGCCGGCCCCGTGATGTTGGTGCCGCCGCCGCCCCCCGGGCAGTTCCACGCCGGGCCTGCCGGGTCATCGATGGTCCTCGGCGGGTCGAACAACCCGTTGAAGAGGTTGTTCTCCAGCGCCACCTGACGCGCCCGTTCCTTGATCTCCGGCGTGTAGTCGATCAGGTGATCCTCGGTGCGCCCCTGGAGGTCGTACGGCGCGGGCCGCGTCGGGAACGGCTGGGTCGCGGAGAGCTGCTCGCCCGGGACGTTGGACGGCGGGACGGGGCGCTCCTCGATGGGCCAGATCGGCTCGCCGGTCTCGCGGTCGAGCGCATACAGGAACACCTGCTTCGTCGCCTGGAAGAGCCCCTTGACGTCCCGTCCGTCGACGGTCACGTCCATCAGGACCGGCGCGGTCGGCGTGTCGTAGTTCCAGATGTCGTGGTGCACCATCTGGTAATGCCACCGTCGTTCGCCGGTGGCGGCGTCGAGCGCGATGATGCTCGTGCTGAACAGGTTGTCGCCGGGGTGGTGCCCGCCGTAGTAGTCGATCGTGGCGCCGTTGGTCACGATGTAGACCAGTCCGAGCTCCGGATCCGTCGACATCGGGGCCCAGGACGACACATCCCCGGTCCATTGCCAGGCGTCGTTCTCCCAGGTCTCGTGCCCGAACTCACCCGGCCGCGGGATCACGTGGAACTTCCACTTGAAGTCGCCGGTCCGCACGTCGTAGGCGAGGATGTCGCCCGGCACGTTCTCCACCCGGGTCTGCAGGTAGCCCTGCTCCGCCGAGTTGCCGACCACCACCGTGTCGTTGACCACGATCGGCGGTGACGACGCCGTGATGTAGCCGATCTCCTTGGGGATGCCGATGTTGGGGTCGTAGGGCCGGTCCATGCTCACCCAGGGACCCCAGTCGGCGATCAGATCCTCCACCAGGTCGACCGTCCCGGTGGCGTTGAAGCCGTCGAGGGGCACCGGACGTCCCCATCCTTCGAGCGGCTTGCCGGTGTCAGCGTCGAGCGCGTGGAGAAAGAAGCCCGGAGACGTGATGAAGACCACCCCGCGGCCGTCGATCTCGGCATACGTGATGCCCTTGCCGTAGCCCTTGCGCATCGAGTACTCGTAGCGAGCGGTGTTCGGCTCCCTGAAGCTCCAGAGCAGCTCGCCGGTCACGGGGTCCAGGGCGACCACGTGGCGCCGGTTGCCGGCCACGGTGATGAGCTTGCCGTCGATGTAGGAGGGCGTGGCCCGCGCCGTGGCGGGGCCGAAGCTGGTCGCATTCCACTCCCAGGCGATCTCGAGCTGCTCGAAGTTCGAGGGATCGAGCTGGTCGGCCGTCGTGTATCGGGTGTGCCAGGCATCGCCGCCCAGGTAGGTCCATTGTCCATCTGCGGTTCCGGGCCCCTGCGCCATCGCGCCGCCCGGCGCGAGCACACTGCACGCCACGGCAAGTGCGATCCCGGATACGATTGACTCTGTTCGTGTGGCCCTACGTCGTTCGTCGGCTTTCATTGCCTGTACTCCTGTAATCTGTTCCGCGAAGTCCGAGCACCTGACGCCATCCCGGGCAGCCATGGTAGCACCCACGACCGACATATGCGACCGCCGGAGCCAAGTGAAGCACACTGCCGGCGTGGTCCCATATCCTCAGGGTTGCACAGGGCCTTTTTTCACCGTCTGGCTTCTCCTCGCCGGTGCCGCCGGCTGTTCGGAAGCGCCGCCGCCGGTCGCGTTCGAGGTCGCAGAGGCGTCGATCGCCGAGCTCGGCGCGGCGATGGAAGAGGGTCGCGTCACGTCGGAGCAGCTCGTGGAGAACTACCTGGCCAGAATCGCGGCATTCGACGACCGGGGCCCGGCGCTCAACGCCATCATCGTGCTGAATCCGGAGGCGGTGGCGACCGCGCGTGCGCTCGACGCGGAGCGCGCCGCGACGGGTGCGCGCGGGCCGCTGCACGGCGTGCCGATCCTCATCAAGGACAACTACGACATGGCCGGTCTGCCGACGACGAACGGCTCGATCGCCATGGCCGACGTGATGCCCCCGGACGACGCCTTCCAGGTGCGGCGGCTGCGTGAGGCCGGCGCCGTCATGCTGGGGAAGACGAACCTGCACGAGTTCGCGCGGGGCATCACGACCGTCAGCTCGCTCGGGGGGCAGACCCGGAACCCGTACGACACGTCCCGCAATCCGGGGGGTTCGAGCGGCGGGACCGGCGCCGCGGTGGCGGCGAGCTTCGCGGCAGCGGGGATGGGCAGCGACACCTGCGGGTCGATCCGGATTCCGTCGGCACACAACAACCTGGTCGGGCTGCGCGGCACGACGGGCTTGTCGAGCCGTGACGGCGTCGTGCCGCTGTCGCACACGCTGGACATCGCCGGCCCGCTCGCACGGAACGTGACCGACCTTGCGCTGCTGCTCGACGCCACGGTCGGCGCCGACCTCGCCGACCCGGTCACCGCCGGGGCCGATGCCAACATTCCGGACAGCTACACCACGGCGCTGGACCCCGACGCGCTCCGGGGAGCGCGGGTCGGGGTGCTGACGATGCTGGTGCGGCAGGATCCGGAAGACGAGCCGGTCGCGCGCGTCATCGACGCGGCGGTTGCCGACCTGCGCCGGCTCGGCGCCGAGGTCGAGGAGGTGGAGATCGACGGGCTGGCCGAGCTGCTCGACAGCTACGTCGTGCTGAGCCACGAATTCAAGTTCGACCTCGATGCCTACCTGGCGGCGATCCCCGCTGCGCCGTCGCTGGCGCAGGTGCTCGCCGAGGGTCTGTATCACCCGGCGGTGCGCGAGCGGCTGGAGCAATCGAACGCCGTGGAGACGCTCGACACCGATGTGTACCGCGAAGCGCTCGGCCGCCGAGCGATCGTCAGGCGCCGCGTGGTGGAGACGATGGACGAGTTGGAGCTCGACGCCGTCATCTATCCGACGATGCGGCAGCAGGCGGCCGTTATCGGCAGACCGCAGGGCGGGGACAACTGCCGGCTCAGCCCGCACTCCGGGCTGCCGGCGATCACCGTGCCTGCCGGCTTCACGCCCGACGACCTGCCGGTGGGGTTGGAGCTGCTGGGCCGGCCGTTCGCCGAGCCGCGCCTCATCGCGCTGGCCTACGCGTTCGAGCAGGGCACCGGGCATCGACGCCCGCCGGCAGCGACGCCGTCTCTGGCGGGTCCGTGATCGACGGGTGTCCGACGCGGATGCGGTCGGTGCCTGTGCACGCCCGTCCGTTCTCACGCACAGCCAGATGCCCTCGTGGCAAAAGACACCGCACGAATCGGCTCAACCCTGTTGAATTACTCTTCTGGTGAGACATAATCGCGACAAACTGGAGGGCGAACCATGGCTACACGTTTTTGGCTCTCACTGAGCCTGTCGGTGCTGATGACAGGATCTGCTACGGCGCAGAACGTACAAGGCGTCCTGCAGGCCACCGCGGTCGCGATGGGCATGGAGAACTTGACGTCCATTCAGTACTCCGGCACTGGCTGGCAAGGCCGTGTCGGACAGAACGTCTCACCCGATCGCGACTGGCCGCGGGTGGAGCTGACGAGCTATACGAGGACGATCGATTTCGAGACGATGTCATCGAAAGAGGAGTACGTCCGGGAGCAGGGTGGCCAGGTCACCAATTTCGTCAGCGGTGACTACGCCTGGACCCTGGACGCCCAGGGACGCCCGGTTCCGCAGCCGGCCGCCGCCGAGGTGCGGCGGCTCGAGATCTTCCTGACGCCCTGGGGGTTCCTCAAGGGGGCGATGGCGCCGGGGGCCAACCCGACCCTGGTCACACGCCGCGAGTACGGCGGCCGGTCGACCGTCATCTCGTTCGTCGCGTTCGGGAAGTACCGGGTCAACGGCACGATCAACCCTGACGGTCTGCTCGAGCGCGTGCAAACGTGGGTGCCCAATCCGGTCGTCGGCGACATGTACTACGAAAACGTCTACACCCAATACCGGGAGGTCGGCGGGGTGCAGATTCCCCGGTTCCATCAGCATCAGGACTATGACGATGGTGCGCACGCGCCGAACGTCAGCGGTGGTGACCATGCATTCGGTCTGGAAACGGTTTCGGACCTGCAGGCGAACGTTGCGAACGCAACGCTGGTCGTGCCGAACGACGTCCAGAGCGCGCGCACGCAGCCGGTCCGCGTTGAGTCACAGCGCGTGGGCGACGGCGTGTGGTTGATCGCGGGCGGCTCCCACCACAGCGTGGCCGTCGAGTTCGGTGATCACGTGGTGGTCATCGAGGCGCCGCTGAATGAAGAACGGTCGCTCGCGGTGATCGACGAAGTGTACCGACTGATGCCGGACAAGCCGATCCGGTTCATCGTGACGACCCATCATCACTGGGACCATCTGGGTGGGCTCCGTGCGTATGTGCACGAGGGTGCGACCGTAATCACCCACGAGAGCAACAAACCCTACTACCAGGAGATCCTCCGGGCCGGCCTCTGGACCTTGGAGCCCGACCGGTTTTCGTTGCATCCGCCCGAGGAGTGGTCGGAAGGCTACATCTTCGAGACCCTGAACGAGAAATATGTCCTCGCCGATCGCACGAGGACCGTGGAACTCTACACCGTCCAGGGGCTCGCTCATGCGGCAGGCATGCTGATCGCGTATATCCCGAGTGAGCGGATCGTCGTGCAGGCCGACCTCTACAGCTCTCAGGCGCAAACCCCGAACGCCAGCGCCCGCGCTTTTCTCCGAACCCTGCGGCGGCTGGATCTCGATGTGGAGACGATCGTGGGGATACACGGGAATCCTGTTCCGATGTCGCAGTTCGCAGCGTTCGTCGGCGCCGGGCAGTGACGAAAAACACCCAGAGGCCAGCATCCAGCGCTGTTGCGGTTCATGCTCGCCGTCCTGGAGCAGCACCGCCGCGATCACGCATGACGTGTCGCCGGGTGTTGACCGATGCGTCGTCGTGCGCCGATCTCTGCTATTGAGCGACCGCGTACTTCGTGAACGCGCCACCCGCAAAGCGGAGCGAGTTCGGTCCCTCGGCGGCGAACACGTTGCCGTCCGCGTCGACCGCGACACCTTCGCCGGCAGCGCCCTGGTACGGCCGCGTGTCCGCATCGAACGGCGGGATGTAGCCCGTGACGCGGTCCTCGCCCAGATGCCCGATGCGCACGCCGTTCACCCAGTTCGGATGGCTGGTCCCGCTCGACTCGGAGTCGATCGCGTACAGCATGTCGTCCCCGGTGATGAAGATGCCGCTGATGCGCCCGTAGGAGTAGAGCGAGTCGAGATAGTTGCCGTCCTGGTCGAAAATCTGGATGCGATGGTTGCCGCGATCGGCGACCAAGAGGCGCCCCTGCGAATCGAACGCCAATGCGTGGGGTGTGCGGAACTCGCCGTGCAGCGTGCCGATCTGTCCCCACTCCTTGATGAACGTGCCGTCTGGGGCGAACTTCAGGATGCGGCCGGTGGCGCCCGACTCACGTCCCTCCGCCATCGCCCGTCCGGTGGTCATGCCCTGGCCGCCGTGTCCGTCGCCGACATAGATGCTGCCGTCCGGGCCGGTGACCACGTCGTTGGGCTGGTTGAACTGGTTCGGGCCGCTCCCGGGCTGGCCCGCCGTGCCGAGGCTCATCAGCAGCTCGCCCGTGGGGCTGAACTTGTGGACCTGATGTCCCTTGGTGCCCTCCTGGTTGCCCGCAAAGTCGGTCACCCAGACGTTGCTGTCGGCATCCACGTGGATGCCGTGCGGCGTGACCATGACGCCGCCCCCGAAGTTCGCCAGCACCTCCCCGCTGTTGCGGTCGAACTTGAAGATCGGGTCGACGGGGTTGGAGTCGCAGTTGATGGGCACGCCGCCGCCGAAGGTACCGGCGCCGCAGCGCTCGTATGCCCAGACCTGGCCGTCGTTCGGGTCGATATCGATGCCGGCGGTCGAGCCCCACTCGCGGCCTTCGGGCAGGTCGCCCCAATTCTCCATCACGGTCGAGGTCGGGTTCGGCAGACCCTCACCCGTGATCGTGTTGCCCCATGCCGGGGCCGGGGCCGTTTCGGTCGTTGTCTCGGACTCGGTGGCGCAGCCGCCAAGTACGAGCGCACCGCAGACGCACAACGTGGACATCAGATATCGTGACGATGACATGGCATCTCTCCCATCGAACCCGTGTTCAGTGAGTTCATGTTCTCGGCTCCACCACGGGCTGCTACCGCCATACCCCCTTGGCCGACGGTTGGATGATAGCCCGAAACGGGGTTCGATGTTGCTCCGGTCGTGACGGATTTCCCTAGCAGCCCGTGGTAGTGCGCCGTGAAGGGCGCCATTCCTCAGCGGGTGCGAATCCCGCCCGGCAACTGTCGCTCCAGCCGGTAGCAGTCGGAGCGGACGATGGAGGTAACGACATCGGCTGAAGCACTCCGACGACAAAGGGCCGCCGTGGGCGGTCCATCGCGCGTCGCGCCCCAGAACAACGCTCTGTCAGCCGTGGTCACGGGGTCTGACGGGCGTGAGCAACGCCGGACAGCACCGTGATGACGATGAGCGCTACAGCAGTGGTTCTCCTCACTTCCTTCAAACCATACCACCACCGTTGGCCTCGTCCAGATGCAGCAACTCAGTTCGGAGGAGCTCAGGCGATTCGATCTGGCGCCGGCCGCCCTCAAGCCATACACTGCTCGACGGTTCCCAATTGATGCGCGCGCTTGGTTGAGCTAACATCCCCGGACGTGGCGGGAATTTGTGCGCGTCGAGCGCGGTACGGTGCAGGATCGGTCCGACGTGGTCGCCGCCCTGCAGGAAGCCGGCCTTCGACTGCCTGGTGCTGACGGCGGCGCGGTCCTGGGAAGCGCGGTAGGCGACGTGGGACGAAATTGACCTTGTTGCATTGGTGTGGTACCCGGATGAAGGCGCAACGCGAGCACCGCGCGCCAGCGCACCGGTGCCACCGACTTTTGGACACCCTCCTGTCGTGAGGATGTGGGGAGAGCACGATGCCGATCATCAAAGACCTGCAGGAAGCGTGGAAGAAGAGAAAGCTGTCGAAGCCGGCCGATGCACTTCAGGCGGCGGTCGCCGCCGCGCAGGAGGAACGGGCTGCGTTGAGCGCGATGTTGACGCAGATCAAGCCCCATGCTGCAAAGTTGTCGACGATTGGCGCATCGGTGAAGCAGGTGACCGAGCGCGCCTCGCGCGCGACGGCCACATTGGAGGACTTGTCGAGCCGGCTGTCGGCGGTCGAGGCCACAACAGAGAGCGTCAACGCCCTCGAGGGCCGAGTGCAGTCGCTCGTCGATTCCGTCGATCAGGCGCAGCGAACGGCGCAGAACCTGCTGGCCGCCGACGGCGACCTCACCAAGCACCGCCAAGCGGTTCAGCAGCTCACCAAGCAGGGGATCGAGGCGACCGCGAACTTCAATGCCCTTGACAAGGAGCGCGCGATTCTCAAGCGCGCTCGGGAGGAGCTGCGGCAGACGCAGGCGGTCGTGAAGGCCTCTTCCGACAAGTCGGATACGCTCGCGGCCGATCTTGACCGGCTCGGCGCGCAGGCGTCCCAGTTGCATCAGGATCACGACCACCTGAGCGAGTCGTTGCGCAAGACGCGAGAGAACGCGGAGCAGACTACCCGGACCGTCCGCGACGTGGAGGAGCAGCTCGGACCGCTCACCCAGCTTCACGAGCTGAGCAAGACGACCGACGAACGGTTATCCAACCTGAATGCGCTCGCCGAGCACGTGCTCAGCAAGGTGAAGTCGCTTGAGAGCCAGAAGCAGACGGTCGAGCATGCAGTGGTCGAATCGAATCGGTTGAGCGAGATGGTCTGGAAAATGGAGGTCCAGATCGGCAAGCTCGACGAGGCGAACAAGCAGGCGGCGCAGGTCGACGAGACGGCGCAGCGGATCGAGCAGGTCTCGAAGAAGATCACCGCACGTTTTGAGCGGGGGGAGAAGATCCGAGAAAGTTACGATACAAGCCTCGCAGCGCTCGAAACGAGACGCACGGAGTTCGTCGAATTCGTCAAGGATTACACCGAGCGGCTGGCCATCGAACGTAAGACGCTGGACGGCCACGATGGGCGAGTGCGGACGCTTCAGAGCGCGCTCTCCGGGGTCGAGAACGACATCGGCAGTCTCTCCCACAAGGCCGGGGCCGTGTTGGCGATGCAGAAGCGGGCCGACGATCTCGGCGGCCAGCTTGAGGGCTTTGGCGGTCGCGTGCAGCAGCTTGAGGTGCGGGCGGGCGGGCTGCAGAAGCTGGAGAAGCGCTTGAGCGGGGTGGACGCGCTGATCGAGGAGGTCGAACGCCGGCAGACGGCGTTGGCGCAGGGGCGCTCGGAGCTCGACGCCCTTCGCAAGGAAGTCGACCAGTTTCACGTGGCGCACGCCGATGTCGTCAAGGCTCGGGACCAGATCAACACCGACCGGGGCGCTCTCGAGGCGTTCGTCAACCGGATAAACGAGTTCCGCCGGCGCATGCCAGAACTCGAGTCCGGCATGGACGCGGTCAGCAAGAAGCTGTCGGTCGTCGACGAGGCAACGCAGAGAGCCGCGTCACTTGAGACGACGGTCGACGATCTTGACAACCGCATGGCGCTCGTCGCCGATCATCAGCAACTGGTCGCGAACATCGGTACGCGTCTGGATGCGCTCAACACACTGAGCGCTTCCATTGATGAACGGGTTGCCGAGCAACTAACCCGTCAGCAGGCGGTGGAGGCGCTCAAGAACGCGTGCGACGGTGTCGATGTCCAGATTGATGACGCACAGCAAAAGTTGCAGAAGGTGGCCGCGCTCCAGAACACGCTCTTGCCACTGACGACCCAGGTGGCCGTGCTGAAGACGCGGACCGATGGGCTCGCAGCCACACGCAAGGAATACGACGCCGAAAGGGCTGACCTGACCGCGCAGGAGCGGCGCATCTCCGAAGCGGTCGACCGCAGCCGCGACGTCGCGACGACGGTTGACAACCAGATCCGGCGAGTCCAGGGCGCTTCGGAAGAACTCGGCCGGGCTTCGGCGCTCAAGGACGAGCTACTGCAGGAGCTGGGTCGCGCTCAGACGCACCAACGCGACCTCAGTGCGCGCATGAAGACCGCGGATGAACAGATCAAACGAGTCGATCTGCAGCTTGTGCAGCTCGATCAGCGACATTCCCAACTGGCATTCTCCGACAAACGGATTGCCTCGGCGGAGAAGCGGGTCACCGAGCTCCAGGCCCTGGAAGATCGCGTCGAGCGGCAGATGCAGGCCGTCATTGCGCATGGAGACGCGGTGGGCGCCGTCAAGAAGGAGATCGACAACGTTCACCAGATCAGTCAGCAGAGCAGGACCGACCTGCAGGAGATCATCAAGCAGCGTACGCAGATCGACACGCTGCACCAACTGCTCAACGCCGTAAGGAAACGCGTTGGCGAAACGGAGCGGCAAGTGGCCTCCATCGAGTCCCGCAAGGCGATGATCGGCGAGTTGCAACTCAAGACGAGCATGATCGGCAACATGCTGAAGGACGTGCACCTGAATCTCGAATTGCTCGCCGAGCAGCGCGCCGTTGTCGACCACGCCGTCGAAGGGACGGCGCGTGTGCAGGAAGACATCCGGAGCGCACAGGCGACACTCAAGGCGCTTCAAGACGAGCGACAGCTCGCCGAACGGATCGAACGCGGCATCAAGCGGCTGCGGACCGAGACGGCCGCACCGTGGACGGATGTCGAAGCGCCGGAGAAAGATGCCAAGGCGCAGCGATCGGCCTGACAGTCACGCGTGCTCCTGGGCTTGATCCGATTATGCGGAGTTCCGCATAACTGGATCATGCCCAGAGGCCCAGCGCGAGGAACGTGCGGTCGATAGAGGACGGCGGCGCGATGCAGGTGGTCGGCGACGAGCCGAGCCACTTCCGGGAGCGCCGGCCGGGCGCGACCGGCGGCAAGGGGATCGAAGGGGGGCGCAGCGCTCCCCCTCGCCAGAAGCTCAATGTACGCACACTGAGTATGCTGGCTCCTGCTGAACTGGTCGGGATGCAGCGCCGATCGAATGCAGCGGGGCCTTTACCACGGGCTGCTCGGGTCCATCATCTCGCTGTCCCAGCGAGCGTAGGCCGCCTGGAGCCATTGCACCACCTCCGGCTGCGCCGCCGCCGCCAGATCGTGCTACGCTTCGGTGTCGCCGGACCCCGGCGACGTGCCGTGGATCAGCCCTGAGGAGCCATGACCGCGAATTGTCGGGGACACGTCCTCACTGCGTTCCTGCTGGTCGTCGTGGGAGCGGCAGGCGCCGCCGCGCAGGAGCGGGCCTTTACCCCCGTGACCGACGCGATGCTGCAGGATCCCGACCCGAGCGACTGGATCAACTGGCGGCGCACGCTCGACGGGTGGGGCTACAGTCCGCTCGACCAGATCAATACCGACAACGTCCACCGGCTGCAGCTCGTCTGGGCGTGGCGGCTCGGCCCCGGTGTCAGTCAGACGACACCGATCGTGCACGACGGGGTCATGTATATCGCCAACCCCGAGAACATCGTGGATGCGGTCGACGCGGTGACCGGCGATCGGCTCTGGCAATACACCCGGGAGCTCGAAGAAGACGAGGACGAGGTCCTCAGCAGCCGGTCCCGCTCGATCGCGATCTACGGCGACAAGATCTACCTGAACACCTCCGATGCCCACATCGTGGCGCTCGACGCGCTCACGGGCGAGGTCGCCTTCGACCATGCCGTGGCGGACAAGGCGCTCGGCTACCGGTATACGAGCGGGCCGATCGTGGTGAACGGGAACATCGTGGCCGGCATGTCCGGCTGCGAGCGGTTCAAGGAAGATGTCTGCTTCATCTCGGCGCACGACGCCGAGACCGGCGCCGAGGTGTGGCGTACGTCGACCATCGCCCGTCCCGGCGAACCGGGCGGCGATTCCTGGGGCGACCTGCCGCTGCGGTTTCGCGCGGGCGCCGACTCGTGGATCCCCGGCAGCTACGACCCGACGACCAACCTGACCTACTGGTCGACGTCCCAGGCCAAGCCGTGGGCCCGGCTGACCCGCGGGACCGACGGCGACGCGCTGTATAGCAACAGCGTGCTCGCGCTCGACCCGGAGAGCGGCGAGCTCGAGTGGTATTACCAGTTCGTCCCGGGTGAGACCCACGACCTCGATGACGTGTTCGAGAGCGTCCTCATCGATCACGACGGGCGCCGCTCGCTCTTCAAGATGGGCAAGATGGGCATCCTCTGGGAGCTCGATCGCGAGACCGGCGCGTTCGTGGCCGCGCACGATCTCGGCTACCAGACCCTGATCGACGTCGACCCGCAGACCGGGCAGGTGACCTACCGGCCCGGGACGATCCCCCAGCCGGGCGTCCTGCTGGAGTTCTGTCCCGACTTCGGCGGCATCCGGAACTGGCACGCCTCGGCGTATCACCCCGAGACCCAGGCGCTCTACATCCCGATCCATCCGACCTGTGTGAGCGGGGTGTTCACCGAAGTGGAGCGTGAGCTGCACTTCCCGTACTACCGCAACACCGGGTGGCAATCGAGGGGCACCACGGCCCACCCGGACAGCCCGGACCACCGCGGCCACCTCATCGCGATGGACATCGACACCGGCGAGATCCTGTGGCGGCACGCGATGGCCACACGCCCGCGGTCGGCGGCGCTGACGACCGGCGGTGGTCTGGTGGTGGGGGCCGACACCGACCGCCACCTGTACTTTCACGACGCGGCGACCGGCGACGTCCTGTACGAGACACGACTGCCCGGCTCGGTGCAGGGCTTCCCGATCACCTATGCGGTCGGCGACCGGCAATACGTTGCGGTCCCCGTCGGGGGCAATCGAAGCAACGCGGTGTACGTGTTCGCGCTACCCGCGGCGCGATAACAACCCGTGGGAAAGCCCCGCTGAATTCTGCGGTTTCCCGCGGCATCCCGCCGATCGGCGATCTCCCCTTGCGATTACGGTACGAGGCGCCTGATTACGCCATCGTGCTTGTTCAGCAGGTAGACCTGACCGTCGGGACCGTGGTCAAGGCGCAGGTCGGCCCGGCCGGTGGGCGTCCGCCCCTGGGCCACGTTCTTGTCCTGAATCACCTGGAGCAGCGTCTTTGTGTCGCCCTGGTGGTCGAGCAGCACCCGGCGAATCGACTCCTGGCCGCCCTCGGGCAGATCGTCGGCGTCAACGTAGAAGATCTCCCCGCTCGGGCTGTCGCCGAACAGCACCAGGTTCGTCAGTTGCGGGATCGCGTCGTCGCGGTAGACGACGAGGCCGGTTGCGGCCGAACTCCTCTGCAGGAGCGGATCCAGTTGTCCGTATTCGGCGACGGGGAAATTAAGGCCGGCCTCACCGCGGGGGTCGACCAGACTGACCTCGCGACGGCTGATGAACCGGAAGCTACCCTCCCAGTCGTTCCAGCCGAGGTTGGCGCCTGACGTAACGAGGCTCATCTCCTCGACGATGTTCTGGCCGATGTCAGCCACGAACAGGTTGCCGTTCTGGACGTCCCAGGCGAAGCGCTGCGGGTTGCGCACGCCGTAGGCGTAGATCTCGCCGAGCGTGCCGGCGTCGCCGTCGCCTGCAAACGGATTGTCCGCGGGGATGCCGTACTGGCCGTTGGCGCTGTCGGAGCCGAGCGGATCGATGCGCAGGATCTTGCCGAAGATCGAGCCGAGGTTCTGCGCAAGGTCGAGCGGGTCGCCGCCGCTCCCGCCGTCCGCCGACCCGATGTAGAGAAGGCCGAAGTCGGGATCGCCGGGGGCCGCGAGGGGGTTGAAGCCGAGCTGCCCGCCGTTGTGGTTGCCGAACGGCTGCTCGACCCGCAGCAGCTCGCGCGGCGGGCCGCCGTCATAGACCGTGGACGCAGGATCCTCAGCTGTCCACTCCAGCAGCAGCGTGTCGTGCGCGTCGCTCCCACCGCCAGACACGAAGTCGGCCGCCGGCGCGGTATTGTTCGAATCGGTGTAGGCGTAGAGCTTGCCGTACCCCGGCGCCCCCGCCTCGCCGAACTGCGGATGGAGGGCGAAGCTCTGGAAACCGCGCTCGCGGCCGGACGCCTGGATTTGGAGCGCCCAGCGCGTGGCGGTGAGATCGAGATACGGCGTGACGGTCCGGCCGTCGTAGCTGACGGTGTAGACGATGCCGCGCATGTCGTTGACGAACAGGCGGCCGGTGCCCGGCTCATCGACCAGCCGCATCATGCGCGCGGCCTGGCCATCGACGTCCGGCAGTGCGGCGAATTCGACGGCGCCAACGCGAATGACGCCGTCAACCGCCGATATCGGCTCGCCGAACGGATCGTCGCTCGTCTGGGCGCTCGCGACCGAGGCCGCCAGCAGCAGAGCCCACCAAGCGCCGCCGCCGAGACGCGCTCTCGTGAACATCATGGTTCCGCCCCCGTCCCCCGGCTGGTTCCCGGGCGAATGCTGCGTCTCATCTCCGCCTCCACGATACGCCGCATGACGGCGCACGCGAAACGACACCGGCGCGCCAACGTCCGACCGTGGTGGACATTCTAGCCGACTCCGTGCGGACGGCCCCGCGGCGACCCCGTTCACGTACCCTCGCCACCTGGCTGGCGCCGCCTCCGTCCCGCACACCCCCGGACAGAGTGGCCGTGCCGTCCTGCACCAGCGAGACCGCCGGCGCGCCCAGCAGCAGCCGGTGCGATTCCCGGTGACACCGATCCGTGAATCCGGGATAATTGCCGGTGCATCACACGAGAACAGGCGTCACCCGGGCCACGCTGCCGGGTGCGAGCGCGACCGGGACGGCAGGGACCGTTGGCCGACCCGGGAAAGGAGTCAGCCATGAGCACACGCTGCATCGTGACGGCGGGAATCACCCTCGTCCTGCTGGCGCCGGCGCCGGCGGCCGCTCAGGACGCCGGGCCGCGTACCGCCTGGGGCGCGCCCGATCTGCAAGGCGTGTGGGACTTCCGCACCATCACGCCGCTCGAGCGCCCGCAGGAGTTGGCCGACAAGGCGGTACTGACCGCCGAGGAGGCGGCGGCGTTCGAGCAGCGCACGCTCGAGGCGCGGAACAAGGATCTGCGCGCGGACGAGATCGGCGCCCGGCGTGACGTCGCCAACGCCTACAACCAGTTCTGGTGGGATTACGGCGACGCCCTCACCGAGGACCGCCGGACGTCGCTGGTGGTCGACCCGGCGAACGGACGTATCCCGCGCAAGCCGCGCGAGCGGACCGGGGACGAGCGGACCGGGGGCGAGCGGGCCGCGGCCGCCAGGGCACGAACACCCGCCGGCCCCGAGGACCGACCGCTGTGGGAGCGCTGCATCATCGGGTTCAACTCGGGACCGCCGATGCTGCCGAGCGCCTACAACAACAACGTCCAGATTCTGCAGACACCGGACACCGTGGTGATCTTCAACGAGATGGTGCACAACGCCCGCATCGTTCCGCTGGACGGACGCACGCACCTGACCGACGACGTCCGCCAGTTGACCGGTGACGCACGTGGCCGCTGGGACGGCTCGACCCTGGTCGTCGAGACGCGAAACTTCCTGCGCGAGACCGGGTTCACCGGGTCGGGGGCCGGCATGCGGCTGGTCGAGCGGTTCGCGCGGGTGGACGACGACACGCTGCGCTACGAATTCACCATCGAGGATCCGGATCGCTTCACTCAGCCCTGGACCGCCGTGATCCCGATGACGAAGAGCGACGCCCCGCTCTTCGAGTACGCCTGCCACGAAGGCAACTACGGCATGACCAACCTGCTGAGCGGAGCGCGCGCCGACGACGCGGCGGCGCGCTGACGCCGGGTTTCACAACGGGCTGCTGGAACTATTTCTCCAGGTCTTCGATCTCTCGCTCGTTCACCCGGTCGATGATCCGGGCGAAGGCGCGGGTGACCGCTTCGATCCCGTCGGCCGGCACCGTCGCGGCGGTCTCGTGGTCCGAGTGAAAGTACTCCGGCGCGTCGATCAGCCAGACCGACGGCACGATCTCTTCCAGCCCGCGGATCTCGCCGACGGGACCACCCGCGTCGATCAAGGTCGAGACCCCGAACGTCTCGTAGGCGTCGGTCGCGATCGCTCGCAGCCCGGGACTCCCGCTGACGCCCCACATCAACGCGGACGCACGGTCGGACCACCCGAAGCGGTTTCCCAGCATGTAGACGTCGACGGCGCCGGTGTGCTCCGCATTGATCAGCAGCGCCGTCTTGTCGAGCACGGTGCTTGCGTTGTCCTCGATCCACGCGACTCCGACCCGTGCGCTGTTGTGGTGACCCGGCGTGCCCACGAACTGGATCGTCCGGCGGCGGCGCTCTCTGGGCAGGGCGGCAAAGTACTCGGCGAGCGCCACCGTTGTCGCGACCCCCGCCGCGTTGTCGTTCGCTCCCTCGAACCAGCCGTCCCGGTGGGCGACGATGACGATCTTCTCGTCGGTCATCCCTGGCAGCGTCGCCCAGACGTTGGCCGTCTCGAGACCGGCGACCGTCTCGACGTCGAGGGTGACCTGGACGCGCGGCGCCGGCTCGCCGGCTTCGACCATGGCCCGGAGCGCGTCGCCGTCCTGCTGACCAAGAGAAAACGTCGGCACCGCGGTGCCGGTGGGGTAGAACTGTGTCCGGATGTTCCCGGGCAGCGCCACGCTGACCAGGATGACGGCGGCGCCCAGGGCGTCGGCCCGCCGGACCGCGCCGTTCACGGTGGCGGAGTGCCGCAGGGTGCTGCGCATCGGCATGCTCGTGATGAGCGCCGCCTTCCCGGCCACGTCTCGACCGGCGAAATCGGCCTCGGTCCCCAAGCCGACATACACCACCTCGAGGTCGAGACCGCCGGCCGGCGTCGCAGGCGTGCCGTAGGCCGGCTGGGCCGTCTCGAGCGCCATGGCCCCGGTGGCGGCTTTCGCCGTCAGTGACCACGACCGCGGCATCCATTGCGGTGCCAGGGCCAGCGTCTGGGTCCGGACCTCGGGCACGCCGGCAGCGCGCAGCTTGTCCGCCATCCACGCCGCGTTCTCGGCATCGGCCTCGGTGCCGATGATGCGCCCCCAGAACTGATGTCCCGCGTCCCGGTAGCGCCGCGAGATCGCGGTCAACTCTTCGACAAGGAGCTTCAGATGATCCCCATCGATGGCGCCATACGGCGTGCCGATGTCGTCGCGCTCCGCCTCGCGCACCGTTGCCACCGCGTCGTGCTCCAGGATGTAGCCGGCCGCGAGGTTCGCCGCAACAACCTCCTCGACCGCGTCGACGTAACTCTGATGGCTCGGGTAGAGCTCTGCGAGCGTGTGGGCGTCGAACGGTTCGTGCGTGCCATACAGCCGGCAGAACCGCTGCCTGCCGGTGTTGGTGCCGGTGTTCGTCGCGGTGGGCACCGCGTGCGCGGCGAGCTGGATGCCGCCCAGCGCGTTCCCGTGTCCGTCGCGCGCGAAGACCGCGGGCGGACCGACCGACACGGTCTCCAGCGGCGGCGCGGCCGGTGGGGGCGTCCCCTCGTCGACCCAGCGGACGAGGTGGTCGAACGCCGCGTGCATCACATGCCGGAACGGCAAGCGGCTGTACGAGGGACGGTCGCAATCCGGCACGCCAGTCTCGGCCGTCGCCAGCGCACGGCCCGCCTCGAGGGCCGCGACCCGCGATGATTCGATCCGAAAGAAGATGTCGACGTGCGACGACCCGGCGACCTCCCAACTCCGGAATGCGGCGGTGTCAGGCTGCCGAATCGCGGCCCGGCTGACCATGTCGCCTTCGGCCATCAGCTTCCAGATCTTGACGTCCTGGTCCTGCCGGATCCGGTTGCCGCCCCCATGGATGACCACGGCGTCGTACACCGGATCGCGCGGGTGGACGTTGTTGAGATACACGGAGAGTCGACTGGCCGACTGCGAGTGCCCGGTGGCGAAGAGACGCGCGACGTTCAGCCCGCCCAACACGTCGACGTCCCCGGGGTCGCGCACGGCCCGTCCGACCGCCGAGAAGATGTCGTATGACAGCGCATCACCCTCGACGCTGCCGTCATGCGTCACGTCGAGCGATCCGTAGCGGACCGGACTCCACCGCCGCAGATGGTCGACGCCGACCCGCTGCGCCGACACGCCAATCCAGGCGTACCCGTTGCGCACGAAATACGCGCCCGCCTGAAACCAGTCGATGTCGAGGTCGCGGCCGGCCGTCACGTTGTTCCACTCGACCACGACGGTGCCGTTGAAGCGCTCCGGCGAGACCGGGCGTCGTACGACGAGGCGGGTCTTGTACGGATGCCCGCCGTCGATGATGCTGCCCGTGGTGAGGTCCGGCGTCGTGTATCGGTTGGCGGTGCCCTCGATGAAGAACTCCTCCTCGACGTAGCCATGCCCGGCCAGGTCGATCGCCGATGTCGAGAACACGAAATCGTACGAGGGGTCTCCCGGTGGCACCGACACCGTGATCGGTCCTGTGATGGTCACCGGCTGCGCCTGCGCCGCCGCGGCAAGCGCGAACGTGAGACAGACAAGCCAGATCGAGACATATGAGCGTCGCATCGAGTTTCCTCCCAGGCCGCCAGCTCGCGCCGATCCAGTACAGGCAGCCGGGACCGGTGCCTGCGCGACGACAGGAAATTATAGGCCCCCCCGTCCAGCACGCCAAGCCAGCCGCGGCCCTCCGTGAACATGAAGCCGTCCGTCATCTGGCGCTGGACCCTCGGGTGCGCGAGCAACGTATCGCGGTCAGCGCCGCGACGGTCGACTGCTGCCTGGCAGCAGCGCGGGCGGACTGGCCGCGCTGCGTCGGTGAGTCGATCTGCCGGCCTTTTGCGCAATCTCAGGTAACCAGGTCTGATGGCCGTCGGGCTCCGTAGGCGTCAGTAGCGGAACAGATACTGGATCTTCGTGAACACGGCCCGGTTGGTCTGCCGATAGCCCCGGCCGGTGATGTTCACCTTGTCGTCGAACTGCACGCGCTGCTGGTAGTGGTCGTCATACCCGACGTAGAACGCCGTCCCCGAGTTCACGCGGTAGGTGAGCAGGAAGTTCAGGCCCAGGGTCTCGTCGTGGGTGTCGAACTCGAGGATGTTCCTGAGCAGCAGGCGGTCGCTGAACTGGTAGGTGTTGAGCGCGCGGAAGATGTTGACGTTGAAGATCTGACCGTTCTCGTCGCGTTCACCCTCGTTGACGCCGGGAAGGAAGATCCCGAGCGGGTCGGTGAAGCGGCTCGTTGTGAGGTTGATGTTCGTGGCGAAGCGTGACGAGGGCCGGAAGTTGATGAACGTCCGGAACCCGCTCTCGCGCCCCAGAAACGGATTGGCGCTGTCGAAGAAGACTTCGTCACCCCAGTCGAAACCGCCGCCCACCGAGATGACCCGGCTCGTATTGATGTTGCCGAACATTCCGTAGCGGCGCTTCTCGAAGTCGATCCCCTGGAATTGCTCCAGGTCCTGGCTGATGTCGAAATTGTACCGAATGTTCTTGGCGAAATCGGCGCTGATTGCGGCGCGGAATTTCTCGTCTTCGAGCACATTGTCGAAGCTGTAGTTCCGCCCGTAGCGGAGCTCGGGCCCCCAACTCAGCACCCAGCTCTGCGGCCACCATTCATACTCGATCCCCCCCCAAGCCTGACGCTGGTTGGTCCGCCGGACGAACCCGACGTCGGTCTGGAAATCGGGAGACAACGCGAAGCCGTCAATCGAATAGGAGAGGTTGCGCCCGCGCTTCCGGAAGCCCACATCGATGGTGTAGCCGTCGGTGCGCAGGCTGTCCACCGTGTCGCGGCGGTCCGTACGTAGCGCCCGGAAACCGAACTGGTGCGTGGCGCCTACCCGGAAGTTGCTGTCCATGCCAACCAGCCGGCTGTAGCCGTCGAGATACTCCCGGTCGGTGACGATCGCCCCGATGAACGACTCGGAATAGAGGTCGTAGCGCAGGCGCCCGACGAAGGTCTGGGCCGGTTGCCCGAAGGCGGGGTCCAGGGGGTCGTCGACACTCAGGCTGGCGCCCTCGTCGCTCGCGAACAGCACCCCGAGCGTGGTCTTGCCTGTCTTGCCGGTCAGCTTGGCGCCGTAGAGCGGGTCGACAATCGTGCGTGTGTGCACGACGGTCACCGGCGCCTGTATCTGGAAGATCTCGGCGCCCTCGAGGAAGAAGGGCCGCAGCTCGGGGAAGAACAGCGCGAACCGCTGGTTCACCTCGACCTGGGGTCGGTCCGACTCGATCTGCGAGAAGTCCGGGTTGAGCGTGAAATCGGCGATGAGGTTCGGCGTGACCCCGTACTTGAAATTGGCGCCGACTTCCGGCTTTGGATCGCCGTCGACCACCTGGCCGGTGTCCTCGTTCAGCGTGCCGAACCGGAAGGCGGTGAAGGTCGGCTGCACCTCGAGGTTGCGGCTGGTCGACAGACCGGTCAGACCATCGAGCACTCCCATCTGCGGCAGGAACCCGGCGATGTCGCGGGACACCGGCGACCAGACGACGGTCTCGTCCTTGCCCCGGATTTGCCGAACGATCTGGAACCCCCAGGTGTGCGGCGCGCCGCCGCCGCGGGCCGGATAGCGCAGGCTCTTGAACGGAATCGCCATCTCGGCGGTGAACCCGTCTGCGACCGGCTGGCCGGCCGAGCTGAAGAGCGCGTCCCACGACGAATCGCCCCGCGGAATTCCGCCGCCCCCCGGGCCACCCCCGCCGCCACCGCCGCCGCCACCACCCCCGCCGCCGCGACCCCCACCCCCGCGGCCGCCGACTATCGAGTCGCCCTGGACCCCGTAGCCGTTCACCGAGAACACGTAGGCGCGCTGCTGGTCGAGGAACGTGTCGAAGTAGACGGAAAAGGTGTCGTCGCCGAACCCGGCCCGGTCCCGGTCCACGCGGTTCGCGCGCATCATCCCGGGATTCTCGTATCTGGCGTGAAAGCCCAGGTAGATGTTCGCGTCGTCGTAGGCGAGATAGACGTCGGAGTCCTCCGAGGCCGGCGCCCCGTCGACCGGCTCGCGCTGAACGAATTCCGTGATCCGCGCCGCGTCCCGCCACACCGCATCGTCGAGCAGGCCATCGAGCGTCGGCGGGGTCTCGACCCGCACCGGCCGCACCGTGACCCGCCCGGCAAGCGCGCCGGCGTTTCCGGCCACCGGAGCCGACGCCGCTGCGAGCGGCCGATCGCCGATCGCGATGCCGCCGCTGGCCAGGTCCGCCGGCGCTCCGATACGCGCCGCAGGGCGACGTTCGCGCGAACCCCGATCCGGCGGTGGCGACGACCCGGCCGGCGGCAGGGTCGCACGCTGCTCCTCGCGTCCGGTCGTGCGCCGCGTCGGATCGCCCGCGGCAGAGGCGGCCGCCGTCACCGGTGAGGCGTCCCCGCCCGAGACGCTGACCAGGCGGGCGGCGAGACGGGCGCCTGCGCGGTCCTGCAAAGCGAACATCTCATCGAACCGGCCGTCGACCATGACGGTGTCCAGAACCATGCCGGTCTCGACCTCGACGATCCGCGCCGTGATTCGCAACTGGTCACCGAGGCGCTGGAAACCACCGGCCACCATCCACGACGCGCCGAGCCCGCGCGCGAGACGACGCGCCGTCGCCTCGTCGCTCAGGACACGTGCATCGAGGCGGGTGCCGTCCAGCGCGTCGAGCAGCGCCCCCCGGCGAACGACGGAGAACCGGCCCATCCGTTCAGCATCGGTGGTGACCGTCTCGGCGATGCCGATGCCGATCCAGTCGTCGGCCGGATGCCCCGAGATGTTCGCGAACGGCAGGACGACCACGGTCGGCGGGCTGGCGGGCGCTGCCGGCGCCGCCTGAATGCCGCCCGTGACGCTCTGGGCGGTCGCGACGCTGGCGATGCCGGCGACACAGACCAGCATGAGCCATGCCGTGTGCAGGCGCATCCGCGGCGACAACAGTCCGTGCGACTCCACGATCGTTTCCTCCGGAGAGCCACAGGCACTCCGCCGCGGCGTGTTCCGTGGGCGCAAACCCCCGTCGATACTTGAGGGACGCTCCGCGAACAGCAGCCGTTTACGCCCTCCACAGCCAGCCATCATATTGACGTCACTGGAATGGCTCATCATGATGCGTCGATGAGGACGACGCTGACGAACGGAGGCACGGTCATTGCGGCAGCCGTGTTCGTTACGTGCATGCTGGGGTCACCGTGCGTGGTGAGCGCGAGACGGTCATCGACGCCGCGAGCCACGCACATGCCGTCAACCGTCTATTTTAGGCGTGTAATCCTGCAGGGGTCGTGCTTCGGGATCCGTACCTTCGACTAGAGCTCAGGGCGGCGGCTGTCGACCCTGCCGGTAAAGGCGCAAGTGAGCTTCGATTTGCCCGGCAAGCGCCGACGTTGCATCGGGTACGAGGCGTGCCGCCGTCTCGGCCGTCCGAATCGCCTCGTCGAACCGGCCCTCGGCCGCATAGGCCCGGGCAAGTACGTACAGAATCGCCGGGTCTTGCATTCCGGTCAGCTCAGCCGCGTGCGACGCCAGGCGCACCGCCTCGGCCGCGTCCTGAACTGCCACGAGCGGGCTGGTCGCAAGGAGCAGCGCCAAATCTCGCGATGCGGCCGCGTAGTCCGGTCGGTTACGCAGCGCCGTACGGAACTCGCCGACAGCCCTTCCGGCGTCACCGAGGTTCGCGAACGCGTGAGCCAGGTTGTAGTGGGCCTCCGCGTAGTCCGGCTGCAACAGCACCGCCCGCTGGAGCGGCTCGACCGCTTCAGGGAACTCGGCCGTGAGGATCAGCGCCAACCCCAGATTGTTGAAAGCCTCCGCGTTGTCGGGCGCAAGCTCGACGGCGCGCCGGAGCGAGGGCACCGCCTCGGCGGGCAGTTCCACCGAGAGCAGTGCGTATCCGAGGCTATTGTGCCCCGGCGCGTAATCGGGTGCGGCTCGCACGAGCTCACGGTAGGTGGCTGTGGCGGCCTCCGTCTGGCCGTCGCGGAACAGCGCCAAGCCCAGATCGTGGCGCGCCTCCGGGTAGTCGGGCTGCCGGCGCAGCGCCTGCCGGAATGCCTCGGCCGCCTCGCGCAACCGATCCAGCTCGACCAGGGCCAGCCCCAAGTTGTGGTGCGCCTCGGCGATGTCGGGATCGAGCTCCACGGCGCGCTGAAGCGGGGCCAGCGCCTCGGCGGCGCGCCCCACCGAAAGCAGGCCGTATCCCAGGTTGTTGTGCGCCTCGGCGTTGTCCGGCGCGAGCCCGACCGCGCGCTGCAGCGGGGCCAGCGCCTCCGAGGCGCGCCCCGTGGAGAGTAGCGCGTATCCAAGGCTGTTGTGCGCTGGCGCGTAGTCGGGTGCGGTTCCCAAGAGCTCGCGGTATCGGGCAATGGCGGTATCGGGCTGACCGTTCTGGAACAGCGCCTCGCCGAGGTTGTGGTGGGCCTCCGGGTAGTCGGGCTGCAGGAGCAGCGCCCGCTGGAAGATCTCGGCTGCTTCGGGCAACCGGTCTGCGTCGATCAACGCCAACCCCAGATTGTTGAGCGTCTCGGCGGCGGCGGGCTCGAGCTCGACGGCGCGCTCGAGCGGGGCCACGGCTTCGGCGGGGCGTCCGACCGCCCGCAGCGCGAATCCCAGGTTGCCGTAGGCGCGCGCGTAGTCGGGCTCGTCTCGTATGAGCTCACGGTACTGGACGATGGCGGCCTCGGTTTCGCCGTCGCTGAACAACTGGTCGGCCCGCGTAAGGGCGACCTGAGCACTGGTCTGGACCTGCATGATCGCGAAGGCCGCCACCCAGATCGCGACGTACGCGAGGTTGCGGCGTCTTGGCGAGAGCGCGGTGCCGATGGTGGCCGGGTCCGCGCGCCGCAGCACGTTCGATCGTGGCAGGAGGTCGATGCCCTTGATCAACAGGTTCAGGATGGGCACCGCAAGCAGCTTGTCATAGTGGGTCGGCGCCCCGACCTGTTCGAGCAATCCGAAGAGGATCATGACCCCGAGTCCGTACAGCACACCGAACAGGATTCGCCCGAGCTCGGTGCGCGGTGAGGTAGACGGGTCGTTGAACAGCAGGTGCATGCCGAGGAACACGGCGATAGGAACTGCCGCGCTGCCGAAGAGGTAGGCGCCAGTCGTGGCGAAGTATGCCAAGCCGAGGCCGTAAGTCGTCGTCACTGCAGCCAGGGTCATGGAAGCGACCCCGAACAGCACCTGGGCGGGCAGGCTGACCGCGAAGATCAACAGGTAGATGTGTGGCGCATGGATGAGCGTGGTGGCGATTTCCGGGCCCCACGTCAGGTCAGTCGTGCCGGTCGCGAGCAGGACCAGCGAGAACAACCCCAAGGGGAAGGACGAAGGGTTGAAGATGTGGGCGCTCCGCCCGTTCTTCCCCCAGCGGAGCAGCTCCTTGGCGGCAAAGCCGATGGCAATCATGACGAACTGCCAGTAGAACCACTCCACCTTGAACCACAGGAACAGGTTGATGCTGAAGATGATGGGAAACGGGCCGAACCCCAGCGTGTAGCGCTCACGCCGTGACCACGTGAGCAACATGTCGAACGCATAGGCGAAGACCAGTTGCGCGGCGATCAGGAGCGCGGCATCGTACACGTCGCGCCAGTACCACCCCCAATAGATAAAGACGGAAAGCTGAGCACAGGCCTGCACGTAGTGCTGCTTGCGGAGCACGACGTCGAGCGACAGGACTCGCTGCGCGCGGCGGGCCGCGATGAGGAGCGCCACACTCCACGCGAGCAAGCCGGCGGCGGCGCTCAGGAACGACCAGAGGAGCGCCGGGTTCTCCTGGGCCGTCGGGCTCGATCCGAACAGGGCGAGGAGCAGCGTGAATGCGAGCGGAAAGCCGAGCGCGCGGCCCGCCCGCATTTCCGTGAAGCGTGCGGTCGGCGGCGCGGCCGGGGCTGGCCGTTGCATCGCCTGCCGTCGACGTTCCCGACCCTTGGCGTGTGTCATCTAAGGCCTCAAGTGGCCCTGTCGGCCGGCAGCGAGGCCACCATTCTAACAGTCGCCGAGAGCGACCATATCCCCGAGCGCCGGCCGACCACCGCTCGAACAGCAACCTCGGTCATCGGACATCTTGCAGTCTTCTATGCTCGCATCGACTCGGTGGCCTCCGCTCGGACAGCCTGCCGCGCGATACCGTAGCAGGTCGCAAGAGACACAACTGCGACTAGCACGGTCGAGAGCAGGTAGACGAGTACTGCCGGTGGTGCGGTCCCCACGAGAAACCGCGCGAACAGCCCGTACGAGGCGATCCCGCCCAAAAGCCCAAGCGTGATACCTGCCAGTACAACTACCGCGACATATGTCATGACCGGCCTCAGTGCCGCCATGGGTGTACCGCCCAACGCCATCCTGATTCCGATCTCACGACGCCGACGGGCAACTTGATACGAGAGCACGCCGTACAGACCGGCAAACGCGACGCCGAATGTGATCGCTGCAAACACGCCCACCAGAAACACCACAAGCCGGGGCCGTGCCATGGTCGTAGCGAGCAGCGACTCCATGGTCGCTACCTCGTCCAGAGGCACCGTTGGATCGAGTTGTCGTACAGACGCTCGCAACCGACCGACAACGTCGACCGCGTCTTGTCGCGTTTTTATGACGATGTACGGCACCAACGAAAAGAACGGCGCATCCGACCGCATCAGGTACGAGAAGTAAATCTGCGGCTCCACGCCTCCACCAAAGCCTTGACTTATTGTGTCTTCCACGACAGCAGCGACTTCGAAGCCGGCATCACCCTCGAGCCTTAGTTCACTGCCTACGGCCGCTGTGTCGTCCAGAAACATCCTTGCGAACGTCTCGTTGACGACAACCGAGCGATCTGGCAGGCTGTAGCCCGGCGCCGGTAGACTACCCTGCACGACACGGATGCCCATCGCATAGAAATATCCAGGCGTTACAAGCTGGATCCGCGCCTCCGAGACAGCTTCCGTCTCTTCAACGATAGTGCGTCCAGTGACCTCGAAAAAGGAAGGAATGCCATATAGGGTCAATGGAAGGAAGCTCACAAGGCCCGCGTGTTCGACACCTTCGATCTGAGACGCACGGTCAACGACATCTCGAAAGGTGGGTCGAAAATGGCGAGCGATTTCGGACAGGTTCCCCGATAACGGCGTCATACGAAAAAAGAGCCGGGCCGTCAGAACATCTGCCGGCTCGTAGCCAAGCTCATCGTCAACCAGCCTCAGCAGACCGCCTCCCAACAGCAGGACGTTGATGAGCAGTGTCAAGGCAATTGCGACTTGCAACGCCGCCAGCGCCCCTTGGCACCACGCCCATCCTGGCGCAGTCCAAGTCCTGTTCGTGACTTGTTCGCTGCTTTCTTTCAACAGCGGCGCGGCGTCCGCTCGTGAGCTGCTCACCGCCGGCACCATGCTCGCCACTATCCCAACAGCCAAGGACAGTAGAATGGCAAAGCCGATCACAGTGAAGTCAACGTTCACCGACTCGGCCCTTGGAATCGCCTGTGGGGCGATCGAGAGCGTCACCCGCTGCAACCCTATTCCAAGAGCAATCCCCACGAGTCCGCCCAGCACACCCAGCAGCACGCCGTCCATCGCCGACTGCCGGAAGAGGCGCAGTGGACGCGCTCCCAGTGCCGACCGGAGGGCGAGTTCACGCTGACGCGAGAAACCGCGTATAAGAAGTAGAGTCGCTACATTCACACATGCAGCACCCAACACACAACCAAGCGCCAGCCACAGAATCAGGAGGCGGGCGCGCGAGTCCCCCACCGTGGCGTCCTTCAGCGTCGACAGCTCGACCCGGAGCCGTGGTTGCTCGGCTTGGCCGGGCCGATTGAGATTCAAGCTTGCAATGATTGCCGCGGCTTCAGCCTCAGCTTGCGCGATGGTGACGCCGGGTCGCAGCCGGCCAACGCTCGAGAACTGCTGCCGCCTCTCTGGCGTGAGGACGAGGGGTGTCCACACCTCGACCTCGGTATTCGGAAAACGGAACGACGAAGGCAGGACGCCGACCACCTCCACGGGTTCGCCGCCCAGTGAGACGATCGCTCCCACTATCGTGGGGTCTCTTCCAAAAGCCCGCTCCCATATCCCGGCGCTCAATAGCGCGACGCGGCTGTTTCCCTGCCGTTCGTCGTCGCGATCAAGCAGTCGACCCAGCGAGGGAGTCACGCCAAGGATAGCGAACAAACTCGGCGACACGCGTGCCCCTTGCAATCGGACCGGTCCACTCGGCGCCATCAGTACGGGCGAGCTGTCGGTATATCCTGCAATGTGCTCCAGGGTCAGAGTGTTTTCTCGCCAGTCGGCAAACAGTCGTCCGGTTACCCGCCTGACACCGGACCTCGCCCCGGTTGCGCTCGTCTCCGCGATTTGCACAATCCGCTCAGGCTCCGGGAACGGAAGTGGTCGCAACAGCACAGCATTGATGATGCTGAAGATCGCGACATTGGCCCCGATGCCAAGAGCCAAGCTGGCCACCGCCACAAGGGAAAGCGCCGGGTCCTCCCTCAGGAGTCGAAGCGCACGTTTAACCCCAGTCATTTGTGCAATGAACCTTCCACAGCAGCTACGCCTACAGTCGCCTGCGCCAGTGTGAGTCTCCCCCAATTTCGCCCACGGGCTCGCCTGAGCTGCCAACGACAGCTTCCGGCATGAGCAATAGGTCTGAAGGGTCTGGTTCGGACGATAGTGCGTATTGGTGCGCTCGATATCATCCTGCCCTCCTGGGACTCCGGCACGTCGCACGCCGTCCGCCCCTCCGGTCAGCGCCGTGGGGCCGGATTCGCCCGACGATATGCGCATGAGAGGCGATCGTCAAGCTCGAACGGGTGCCACGGCACACTACAAGGCAGGCTGACTTGTGCACAGGGCGCAGTGCCGGCGGGTTGACTCGTGGCGCACGGAGCTCCAGGCCGCGAATTCCCGGGGGCCCGTGGTGAAACCACGTGACCACTCACCATTCCAGCGGCTGTGCCGGGCGTGTCACGTGTCCGGGTCGATGGATCGAAACAGTCGGTCGCGGACCGATGAGAACGCGACAAATGTTGCTGGACGAATCGTGGCGAGTCCCTTTCACGCGCCCACGGATCCCCTTCATGGTTGCCGCTACCAGTTGGCGGCACCGGCTCGCGGGCGCCGGGCGAGGGTTACTCGACGCGCAAGGCGTCCATCGGGTCGATGCGCGTCGCCCGACGCGCCGGCAACCAGCAGGCGAACACCGCCACGGCGACCAGCACGAGCGGCGCCAAGACGAACGTCAGGCGGTCGTCCGTGGTCACTCCGTACAGAAAACTCTCCAGCACACGGCCCGACGCGGCGGCGGCGAGCAGGCCCGCGACGGCGCCCGTCGCGATCAGCGCGGCCCCCTGCCGCACGACCAGGCCGACGATGTCGCCCCGCTGCGCGCCGAGCGCCATCCGGACGCCAATCTCCCGGCGGCGCTGGGCGACGGTGTAGCTGAGGAGGCCGTAGATGCCGAACGCCGCGAGCACCAGCGCCAGGGCCGCGAAGAACCCGACGAAACCGGCGTAGAAGCGCGGCTGGGCTATCGCGGCGGAGAGCCGGGCGTCCATCGTCATCACGTCGTAGATCGTCGCGCGCGGGTGCGCCTCGGCCACCGCGTCACGGAGGAACGGGATGACCGCGAGCGGATCGCCGGCGGTTCGGACGGTCACGAACGGCGTCATGAAGCCGAACTCCGTTGCGGCCTGACGCACGGGCACGAAGATCTCAGCTCGCGGTTGGGAGCGGGCGAGGCCCCGGTAGATAATGTCGTCCACGACGCCGATCACCTCCCACGGCTCGCTGCTGCCGCCAACGTCGAGATGCACCCGCTGACCGACGGCCGGCTCACCGCTGAAGACCTCGCGCGCGAACGCTTCGTTCACCACGACGACCCGCGGGCTGCCGGCCCCGTCGAGGCGGGTGAACAGGCGCCCGCTGCGGAGACGCAGCCGCAGCACGTCCAAGTAGCCGGAGCTGGCCAACCGAAGCGTTACCGCCGGCAACTCGCGCGGGTCAATCGGCTGCGGGCGGCCAGCGATTCGGACCCAAGCGATTCCAAACGAGGATCCGTCGTTGCCGGGGAGCGGAACCTCCGACGACAGCCCGACCGCCTCCACGTTCGGCAGGCGCTCGACCCGGGTCATCGCCTCCAGGAGCGCCTCGTGGAAGCGTTGGTTGGCCGATGTGAGCGCAATATACAGCTCCGGGGTCATCGCTTCCCACCTGAAGCGCAGGTCGGGGTTCCGGGTGCGCGCGGCGATCACGTTGGCCGGGTCGTAGCCGCGGTCGATCGTGATGAGCCGGACGAAGCTGCGGAGGAACAGCCCCGCCCCCACCAGCAACACCACCGCCAGCGCGACCTGCACCGTCGCCAGCAGCGCCCGGGCCCGGTTGGCGCGGAGCAGCCGGAAACCACCCTCTGACTGCGCGCTCCCTTCGCTCAGGACGCGCACCAGGTGGAGCCGGGACGACTGGAACGCCGGTACGGCGCCGAACGCCAGCCCGACCACGACCGACAGGCCGAATGTGAACGCCATCACCGCCCCGTCGACACCGACCTCGTGGAGCCGCGCGATGTCGCCCGGGACCAGCGCCGGCACCACTCGGACCACGAGGGCCGCCGCGGCCAGCCCTATCGTCCCGCCGCCCAGGCCCAGCACGACGCTCTCGGCCAACAGATAGCGGACGAGCCGGCCGCGGCGCGCGCCGAGCGCCGCGCAGATCGCCAACGTCCGTTGGCGCGTCACCCCGCGGGCGAGCAGCAACCCCGCGACGTTGGTACAGGCGATCAGCAGCACCAGCGCGGTCGCGACGCTCAGCGCCAGCAACGCCGGCCGGTACTCGGCGGCCAGTTGCTGCTGGAGCGGGATCACCTGGGCGTCGACTTGCGGGGCGTCACCCGACGATCGAGTCCCCTCACGCGTGCGCTGACCGGCGTCGTTGCCGCGCCGCAGGATGGTGCGCACCTCGGTCGCAGCCTGCGCCGGTGAGACACCGGGGCGGAGGCGTCCGAGCGCGTTGAACGCGATCCCGATTGTCATTCCACTCTCTGATACGAAGGGCGGTATGACGAAGGGCGTCCAGAATTCCTCGTCGGGGCTCGGAAAGTAGAACCCTTCGCTGAGCACGCCGACCACGGTGTGCGGGTCGTAGTCGAGATCGACAAGGGTCCCAACGATGTCCGGGTCCGACGCGAAGCGCCGCGTCCAGGCGCCGTAGCTCAGCAGCACGACCCGGTCCGCCCCGATCCGCGATTCGTCCTCGGTGAAGAGCCGGCCGAGGTGCGGCCTCGCCCGCAGCAGCGGGAACAGCGACGGCGAGACCCTGGCGCCATCCAGGCTGATGATGCCGTCCGGACTCGCCCAGTCGACCGACGCGGCCTGATAGCCGGCAACCTGCTCGAACGACTCGGCGTCCTCCTCGATTTGGAACATCGCGCGGTTCGTGAGGCGAGCGCGCGACGTTATCGCGCGCCCGCGCGTCTCGCCGACGCTGACGATCGCCTCAGGGTCGGGATACGGCAGCGGCTGCAGCAGCATGGCGTTGACGATGCCGAACATTGCCGTATTGGCGCCCATGCCGAGCGCGAGCATGGTCAGCGCCGTCAGATGAATACGCGTGAATACGCGGGTGCGCACGCGTGGAACTGTGCCCGCAGACCGGGGAAGGACACAACGTGGTGGCGACGCTGGGGGAGTCGGGACAGTTGGAGACGCTGCTGCCACCGGACCGATAGAAGCGCTACGGCTTCCCCAGCCGCCTCTGCCGGTCTGGTCCAGTCATTGCGATCCCGCCGATGAAGGCGCCAGCGTTCGGGTCAGCCACTCCTGCACGGCCTCAGCCGCCCGCTCCCACCCCGCGTCCAGCATCAAATCGTGGCCAAGCCCGGGAACGATCTTCGACTCCGCATGACATGCGTCGGCCGTAGACCTGATCTCGGACGGCGGAATGAGGTAGTCGAGCGACCCTCCCAGTACCAGCATAGGTGTGCCTCGGATGCGCTCTGGACTCGGCAGGTTGTACATCATCTCGAGATAGGCGCGGAAGGACTCACGCCCGATTCGCCCTGCGTACCGTTGCACTTGCTCTTCGCTCAGATCAGGTGAGAAGAGGAACTTCCTGGCGAGCTCGGTGGCGCGGCGCCCGGTTGAATGGCGAGACAAGACGATAGTCCGTATTAGCGCGCTCCAGGAGACTCGGCGCCTGTTCGATCCTGGGGTGAAAGACCGAGCCGGGGACCACTATCCCAGCAGATCCCGGAACGCCGGTTCGATCTCCGGGAAGCGGAACGAGAAGCCCTCGGCAAGCGCCCGGCCAGGCGTCACGTGCTGGCCCTCGAGCAGCAGCCCGGCCACCTCGCCGAGGGCGAGCCGGAGCGCGAGGGCCGGCGCCGGAAGGACCGCCGGCCGATGCAGCACCCGGCCGAGCGCCCTGGACAGCTCGCGATTGGAAACCGGGTTGGGGGCGGTCCCGTTGTAGACGCCCTGCGTGCCCTCGTTCTCGAGGAGCCAGACGAACATCGCGAGCAGGTCGTCGAGGTGAATCCACGACACCCACTGCCGGCCGTTGCCCAAGGGTCCGCCCACGCCGAGCCGGAACGGCAGCAGCATCTTCTCGAGGGCGCCGCCGCCCCGTCCCTGGACCACGCCGATACGCACCGTCGCCGTGCGCACGCCGGCATCGAGGGCCGGTTGCCGCGCGGCCTCCCAGTCGGCGCAGAGCCCCGCCAGGAAGTCGGCGCCGGGCCCATCGCCGGCGACGAAGCGGCGGTCCGGACTGGCCCCGTAGTAGCCGATGGCGGAGGCGGTGATGAACAGCCGCGGCTTCGTCTCGGCAACCGCCTCGGCGAGCTGCCGCGTGGTGTCGACGCGGCTGGCCCGCAGCCGCGCCTTCTGGCCCGGCGTCCATCGCCGCGCAATCAGGTTCTCGCCCGCCAGATGCACGACCGCGTCGCTCTCCGCCACGGCCGTCCGGAGCGCCGCGGGCTCCCACGTGACGTCCCCACCCGACCCGCGGCTCACGATCCGCACCGCGTGGTGTCCGCCTTCGAGCCGCGCCTTGAGCCGTGAGCCGATGAAGCCGGTCCCCCCCGTCAACAGGATCCTCATGTCTTCCTCCCCCGGCGGTGTCGTCTGGCCGTCGCGGTGATCGTCCTGAGCCCGAGGTCGCTCAGCATGCCGCCGTCCAGAAACCGCCGCGCCATGCCGTCGGCCATTCCGACGCAGGCCTCGATCGATTCCAGGCGCTCCCGCAGCACCGTCGCCTCTCTCGAATCGTCGGAGGCGAGGCGGGGAATCCAGTCTCTGACGCCGTCCAGAATGGGATCCCACTCGCGCCGTTTTCTCGCCCGGACGATGTTGCGCACCACCGTGACCAGATCCGTCTCGACGACGTGGCGCCCTCGTCTCTCGCCGGGATCCTGAACCGTGATCACGAGCCCCCAGTCCCGCAGCTCCTTGCAGGCCATGCTGACGGCCCCCCGGCTCATGCCGAGCCCGGCCATGATCGCCTCGCTGCCGGCGCCGTCGGGCCGGCTGAGCAGCCAAGCGTAGACACGGGACGTGCCGGCCGGAATGCCCCAGAACTGCCCCAGCCGGGACCAGAGCTGGATGAACTCGTCGCGCACCTGTTCGGTCGAAGCGTCCATGGTGGAACGACCTTATCATTATATTTCTATACTTTCAATATTTAATGAAACACTGTCCCCCCGCCTTGATCGCGGAATCCTCCCGTGATAGCGTCCGCGCACCATGAAGGCCGGACTGATGCGGCGGAGCCTGTTCCAGAGCGCGTTCGCGGCCCTCGGTCTCTTCCTGGCGGTGCAGCCGGCGCTGGCGGCCTGCGGAGAGACCGGCGTACAGCTCCAGATCCTGGGCTCGGGGGGACCGGGGGCATCCGCCGGACGGGCGTCGGCTGGCTACCTCGTCTGGGTCGACGGCGTCGGCCGCATCCTGGTCGACGCCGGCGGCGGTATCAAGCAGCGCTTCCATGCGTCCGGCGCGGATCTCGGAGACGTGGGGCTGCTGGCCCTCAGCCACTTCCATCCCGACCACTCCGCCGAGGTGCCGGCGCTGCTGTGGCCCGGCGGCGCCGCGCTGCGCGTCGCCGGCCCATCCGGGAACGGTGCGTTCCCGGCCCTCGACGACTGGCTGGACGGGCTGTTCGGGCCGCGCGGCGTCTTCCGCGTGCTCGCCGGCCGCCTCGATCTGGATGCGGTCACCGTGGACGTTGCGACCGGCGCGCCGGCCGAGGTCTGGCGCGACGGCGACCTCCGGGTCCACGGCATCGGGGTGCCGCACGCCGACGTGCCGGCGGTGGGGTATCGGGTGGACGTGGGGGACGTCAGCCTGGCGTTCAGCAGCGATCAGAACGGTTCGGATCCCGCCTTCGTCAAGTTCGTGCGCGAAGTGGACGTGCTGGTGGTGCATCTCGGCCGCGCCGAGGAGTCTAGGGGACGGGCGGTCGACCTGCATGCCCGGCCGAGCGTCTGGGGCGCGCTGGCCGCGGAGGCCGGCGCCGGCCGGGTCGTCGTGTCCCACGTTTCCACCTCCTCGCCGCAGGTCCTGGCGGACAGCCTCGCGCATCTGCGCGCGGCCTACGGAGGGCCGGTCACCGTGGGGGAAGACCTCCTGTGCGTGACGTTGCCCTGACCGCGTCGCCGGCTTCCCTGACCATGGCGGACTGCCGTACAATGCCGGCTCGACGTGCACCGCGAACCGGCCGCGACCGTGCGAAGCCGGCGGCGGTGCTGAATCCGGAATCCATCCAGAGGGAGATCACAATGCGCACACTCTTGCTCGCCGTCATCATCGGTCTCAGCTTCGCCGGTGTGGCGAATGCCCAGGACGACCCGCCGGCGCCGTGCGGCCCGGCCGGCCAGTTGCCGGAGGGGCTGTCGAACAACGTGGCGGCCGACTCGCGCTGCTTCGAGATTCGCATGTACACCGCCCGCCCGGCCGAGGACGGCAATGGCGGCATCAACGAGCTGCACCAGCGGTTCCGCGAGGGCGAGGTCGCCATCTTCGAGAAGCACGGCGCCGAGATCGTCGCGGTCTGGCAGAACCTCGACAATCCGAACCGGCTGGTCTGGATGCTGGCCTATCGCGACCGCGCGCACCGGGAAGAGGTGTGGGCCGGGTTCCGCGCAGATCCGGACTGGGACGCGCTGCGGACGAAGTACCCCGCCCCGCTCGAGGGGATCGAGGTCTTCATGCTGAGCGCCAGCGACTACTCGAAGCTCAAGTAGCGGGCGGGAGCGTCGCTCCCGCGCATCGTGACGAGGCCCAAGGTCGCGCAGACTCCTATCGAAGCTCGTCCAGGGCCACGCCCCGCGCCTGGAAGGCGGCGGTGAGCAGCCGGCCCGCGTTCACCGAAGCCGGCCAACCGGCGTAGAAGGTGACGTGCAGGACCACCTCGGAGAGTTCCTGTGGCTCGACGCCGTTCTGGTCGAGGGCCCGGTCGATGTGCAGGCGCAGCTCGTTGGTGACGTAGAGGGCCTGGTTCACGGCGACGGTGATGAGGCTGCGGTCGCGCTTGGAGAGCAGCGGCCGCTCCCAGATGTCCCCGTAGAGGAGGCTGTTCCGCAGCGCGCCCAGCCGCGGCACCGCCGCGTAGGCGTCGCTGAGCCCGCCCGGCGTGGTGACCTCGGCCTCGAGCGCCGGCGCCCGCGGCAGGTCGGCGAGGGTCAGCCCGCGCGCCTCGAACGCTTCGGCCGCCGTCAGCGAGGCCTGCACGCCGGTCGGCCATCCCGCGTAGAAGGTCACGTGCAGGATGATCTCGGAAATCTCCTCCGGCGTCAGCCCGTTGTCGAGCCCGCGGGGAATGTGAATCGCCAGCTCCTCCCGGGCCAGGGCCTGGAGGACGGCGATCGTGATCAGGCTGCGATCGCGCTTCGACAGATACGGGCGCTCCCAGATCTCCCCGTAGACCAGCGAGTTCCGCAGCTCGCGGAGATAGGGGGAGCCGGCGTACAGGTCGGGAGCGGGCGGCGCCGGGGCGCCGGCCTGCTGGGCCGCGGCCGTCACGCCGAGCGGCGAACTCGGAGACAGGCCGGCGTAGCTCAGCGCCGCCACGACGAACAGGTGCATCACACGTGGTTTCTTCATGATTCCAGACTCCAGCGGGGGTTTCCGGGAATTGCCTGCCGTGCGCCGCCGCCCGCTCGAACAGGCGCCACGAGGAACGAGGCGTTTGTGCACCGCCGGTACGACGATGGAGGTCGACTTCGGCGAGTCATGGGTCGACATCGCCCGGCGTGGGTGCGGCATCCGGGGTCCGACCAGCTCGATTTGGGGGTCCGGCCGCGGCACTGGCCGACCGGGACTGCGAGGCCCTCGAACCACCGCGGTCGGGGTTCCCTCGCCGCGGCTTCTTAAGCTGATACACCAAGAATATGATCACAGATGCAGCCGTCGCGATCCATAGCGCGTTTATTATCAACAGCGACACTAATACCATCACCCAGTACACCACTTGCAGAACAAAATCCGGAGGATGGTAAAGCTCCGGTTTTCGTATGTACCAACACAGGTGACTTACAGCCGTACCAGCTATCTATGTAGTGGTTGAGCGGGTAGGCTGAAACCGCAGGACGATAGTCCGTATTGGCGCGCTCCAGATCATCCTGACCTCCTGGGAACCAGGCGCGCCGCGCTCTGCCCGCCGCTCGAACAGAAACAAATCCCCCTTCTACTCGGCGTTTCGACGAGTCACAGGATGGCGGCCCGGTGACTACCAACCGATGACATAGTCACGCCACACCTCGATCGCTACACAACTGAGGTGAGGGTACTCTCGTTCCAGGGCCTTCTCCAAGCTAGCTATTCACCTCGCATTACCACCATAGGCTCGACACCGGCTGCCCGTCTAGCCGGTGACCATGCCCCAAGGATCCCGACAATCACGAGAATGACTGACGCCACCAACACGGCCCATGTATCAACTGGACCGACATCCGCCAACACGGCTCGGAGTACGCGCGTTCCGAGGAATCCGGTCAATAGGCCCACGCAGACGCCGGCGACGGACAACCGAATACCATGCGCCACTACGGAACGTATCACCTCCCCCTGCCGAGCACCCAGGGCAATACGAAGGGCGAATTCGCGTGTACGCGCTGCCACGACCGTAGCCATGATCCCATAAATTCCCACCGCGGCCACCACGACCGCAAGCGTCGCAAGCGCCGCCAGCGCGACCATGCGGTATCGATGAGGTGACGTGGCCTGCGCGACGCGGTCGTCGAGCGTTATGGCGCCATGTATAGCTACGGAGCGATCAAGTGTGCTGACTTCCTGGCGTATCGCGCCTACAACCGACGCGGTGTCAAAAGATACACGCACTGAGATCGAGTCAGGACCCAAGGAAACTCGCTCTACGCTGCCGAGCGGCTGCCACGCTGGCAGATACACCGCCGGCTCAGGCGGCGAGTCTATCCCGACGTACTTCACGCTCTCGACTACACCTACGACCTCAAACAAGCCCTCTGGCGGCCCGTAGTCGATGCGATACGGTGTTCCAATCACCTGACCCAGGGCCGCCTCCCCTGGCCACGCCAAAGCCGCCATCGCTTCGTTCACGATCGCGACTGGACGTGTGCCCACGCGATCTCGATCTGAGAACTGCCGTCCATGCAGGAGCCTGATCCGATGAACATCAAAATAGGCAGGAGTAACCGTATTCGTTCCGGCTCTAAGAGTTCGCTCTGCTGTCGTTGCAGCGTCCTGAACTCGGATGTCCGCAGTGCGCGCCCCGTTCAGTGGCGTTGACAGAGACATGGCTACGCTCGCCACACCTGGCAATCTCTCCATGCGGCTCAAGAGGTCGACGTAGAAGCTCAGGGGCTTGCGATCCTGCGTCAAGATGTCCATGGTCGTGACTCCAGCGGGCTCGAATCCAAGCCTGACAGCAGACAACCGTGCCGCCCCCCGGACCGCCATACCAGTGGCGATCACCAACAACACGGCCACGGATACCTGAGCTATCACCAATACGGACCGAGGTCGAAAGCTGCCTGGAACCCCTACCCGCCTACGCAGTGACCGATGTCCTCCCTTGAGTGTATCGTTGATCTCCGTGCGAGACGCTACCCAAGCTGGGACGAAGCCGCAGCAAACGACCGTGATCGTGGCGACCAGGAAGTTGAATCCAAATACAATGTGGTCCATCTCTACACCAAAGTAGTCAAACGTCCTGGCATATTGCGACCATACCTCTACCGTGTTCCACGGCTTCCTCACACTGACCCACTGTATGCCCCAGCGCGCCACAAGTGCCGCTCCCATCCCCCCAATCAAAGCCAAGGCCAGGCTCTCCGCCAGCAACTGGCGTAGGAGCCGACCGCGGCCGGCGCCCAGCGCCAGCCGAATACCGAATTCTCGGTGTCGATCTGCTGCCTGAGCCACGAGGAACCCCGCCGTGTTTGCACACACACTGAGCAGGACAAGGGCGACAGCGACTACAAACAACACAGCTGCCCGGCCGATGGCTGGGTCAACCTTCGTGTCCCTGAGCCTCCTTAGGTGCATCATCTCCGTCGATGACCGCACCTCGAATGGCCACCATTCGCCAGAGTCCCCGCTTCGCATGACGGCGGCCCCCAGCGCCGCCGCCTCAGCCTGCGCCTGGGTCAGCGTCACACTGCTCCGCAATCTGCCGATCACTCTGATCAACCAACTTGACGAGCTGGTAAGTACCTCGTCGCCCAGCAATTGGGCTGCCATTGTCATCGGAAGCCAAACCTCGGCACCCCCAGATTGTCCTCGAACTCCTGGACCCATTACGCCAACGACCGTAAGCGGCATACCGTCGATAGAAACGTCAGTTCCTACAATGTGCTCGTCTCCGCCAAGACGTTGCTGCCAGACATGATGGCTAAGGATAACTTCAGCATACCGTTGGCTCTCAACAGCGTCAGACGGCAGGAAGGTACGCCCAACCGCCGCCTGCAGTCCAAGGACTGAGAAGTAATTCGTGCTTACGATCTCTCCCATGGCCCGGTCAACCCGGTGTCCGTTATCAATCACTACAGCTATGTCACTATAGGCCGTTAGACCTGTGAAGCTCTGTTGAGTCTCACTGAACTGCTCAAACTTCGGATATGACCAGAACTGATAGCCGTCCGGGGTTCCATTGTTAAAAGCAACAGCTAGCAACTCACCAGCCTGAGGATAAGGCAGCGATCTGATGAACAGTGGAGAGACGATACCAAATATGGCCGTGGTCGTACCAAGTCCAAGCGACAGCATCACTGCAATCATGGCCGTGATCCCTGGAGCTCGCCTGAATCCGCGCATGGCGTAACGAAATCCGAAACGGATGTCATGGACGATCGACTCGAGCATCGGAAACCCCGCCTGTTCTCGGAGCGATTCCTTGATCTGCGTGACCCCGCCGAACTTTGCGCGGGCCAACCGGCGGGCCTCAGGAGGCGATTCGCCGGCGCGGATGTATTGCGCGGCGAGGAAATCGAGGTGCATCTCGATCTCCTGCGCCGCCTCCTGCGCGAGGCGCCGGCGAGCGAGCAGGTCCCGCAGCCGGGACACGAACACGATGACCCGTTGCCAGATGCTCATGGGTCCGCCGACAGCTTGAGGAGGCGCGTCATGACAGCGGCGATGCGCTCCCAGTCTGCCGTCCGGGCGGTAAGCTGTCGGCGCCCCGCGGCGGTGATGGCGTAGAACCTGGCTCGCCGGTTGTTCTCCGAGCGCCCCCAACTCGCGGAGATCCACCGTCGCTGTCTGAGCCGGAGGAGGGACGCGTACACCGTGCCCTCGTTGAGTTGCAGCACGTCGTCGCTGATCTGCTCAATCCGCCGGGCGATGCCGTACCCGTGCTGCGGCCCCATGACATCGAGCGTTTTCAGCACCATCAAATCCAGGGTTCCCTGGAGTACGTCGGCCCGGCCCTCTCCTTTGGCCATCACACAAGGGTGTACGTGAACACCTGTCGATTGTCAACAAGAATGGTGCGGAGACGTGCGGGAACACCTCGTCAACCAGATGCTCGGCGCGCTCGGTCAGCCGCCGCCCGCAGCAGCTCGGACAGAACCCCCGCCCCTTGCAGCAGCACGGCGCCAGCCGCTCGATGCCGCACCCACACCGGAACCGCGCGAAGCCGCCGCCGAGCCAACCGCACCGCAGAAAGTCCCGGAACTCCTGCTCGACGAAGTCGGGCAGACCCTCGGCGTCGCGCAGCCCGGCCGCCTGCTCTCGAAACGTCTCGATATGCTGGCGCACCACCTGATAAAGAACCCCGCGATCCGGCTGCCGGAGCTCGTACGTCGGGGTCGCCCGCCGGGATGCAGCGCCCGTGCCACGGTGCGGCTCGCGCAAAGCGCTAGTTGAACTCCGTCACCGAACGCTTTCCGAGGCTCCGGCAGAAACGGCGAAAACTGCCGCGCGTCTCGTCAATGGTGACTAGGAGCCAAGCGGATCGGCAAGCTTTCGCGCCGATCCGCGACGGCGGCACCGTCGTCTTGGCGCAGCGGGGAGATGCGCCAGGGAACGCGGTCTCGACGGGCGAGTTCTTGATCGAGCCCCGCTACGTCATGACTCATTGGAGCGATTCCGAGCGCAGCCCGGTCGCGAGGTCCGCGCGTGTCGCGCGCCAGCCAGGAACGCAGCATGCCACCAGAGCGGCGGTAATCAGCACAACGAGCGCGAGCGCAATCGTGGGCGGATCCAACGGCGAGATTTCGAACAAGAGGCTGTCGAGAGCGCGCGTTGCTCCCCATGCACCGGCGAGACCGCACGCGCCTCCCAGCCCGACCAGCCACAGCCCCTGTCGAGCGACCAAGTAAAACACCGAGCTACGATGAGCACCCAGCGCCATGCGAAGGACGAGCTCGCGTTTTCGCTGAGACGCGGAATACGCCACTACGCCGTAGATCCCTACCATCGCCAGGAGCACCGCGGTCACGCCGAACGCACCAAGCATGAACGAGAAGAACTGTGGCTGGGCGACCGAGGATGACAGGCGGTCGTTCATTGACATCACGTCGCCTAGTGGCAACGCCGCATCGAGATCGGAGACATCCCGGCGAAGAAGCGGAATGACTTCCAGTGGGTCGCCGTCGGTCCGCACGGTCAGGTAGATGGGGACAGTGCCGAAAAAACCGAGCTCGCCCTCCTGCCGGTGGGAGACGTAGATCATCGGTTGCATGTCCGACTCGAGGCCGTGGTGTCGTACGTCGCCGACCACGCCGGCTATGCGCCAGCTTACTTGGCCGCGATGCGTCGCGATCTGCCGTCCAACCGCGCTCTGGTCGAGTCCATACCCTCCGATGAAACTCTCATTCACGACGACGGTGTTCGGACTCGTGGCGGTGTCCCGCTCATCGAAAAACCGACCGTGCACGAGTCTGAGTCCCATTGCCTCAAGGTAGCCGTCGCTCACCACGTTGAGGCCAGACGACGTGCGGGGTGCGCCCGGCGAGGGCTGAGGCTGACCCGGGATCTCGATGCCAATACGATTCACGGGCGACAACGGCAGGAACATTCCGAAGCCCACGGCACGGACACCTGGCCGCTGGGCGACTCGCCGCATCAGCTCGTCGTAGAACAACGTTCGGGCGGTGTGCTCGCCATATCTCGCGCTCGGAATGTGGAGCCGAGCTGTGAGCACATTGTTCGGGTCGTGGCCGGTTTCGACGCTCATCAGGGCGACGAGGCTTCTCAGCATGAGCCCGGCACACACCAACAGCACGAGCGCGAGAGCCACCTCGATGACCACGAGCACACCTCGGGTTCGCATGGCACCGCCGCTCCCGACAGCACCTGCTGATGGAGACCGCTCTTGTAGGCCTTGGACTAGTTGGAAACGGGACACCTGAAAGGCCGGCACAAGTCCAAAGAGCAGACTCGCGCCCAGCGTAATCGCGATCGCCATGGTGAAGACTGTGCGATCCAGCGTCACCTCACCGAGCCGGGGGATCTCCAAAGGCAAGTTGGGCAGGAGCCCGATGAGGCCGTAGGCGGTGAGAATCCCGAACGCGCCGCCCACCGCCCCCAGCGCCACGCTCTCCGTCAGGAGCTGGCACACGAGACGGCTCCGCCATGCACCGACCGCAGCGCGAATAGCCAGCTCGCGGCGTCGACCAACCCCGCGGACCAGACACAGGTTTGCGAGGTTCGCGACGGCGATCAAAAGGACGAAGCACACCGCCCCGAACAGCGCGAGCAGAGGAACTCTCACACCGCCGACGACGTCCTCCTGCAGCGGCGTCAAGCGCAGCGTTGGCGCCGTGCCGGAAGGGCCTGGCCGCTGTCGCTCGCTCTGCTCCCACAGACGACTGACGACCGTCTGACCCTCGGTTTGTGCCTGCTCGAGTCCCACGCCCTCCTTCAGCTTGGCGATTCCCGAAAATACCGCCGTCGCGCTCGCGTCTCCGGGCACCGTGAGTACCAGCGGTACCCACACTTCCGTCCCGGAATATGGGAAAGTGAATCCGTCCGGCATGACCCCCACGACGGACCGTGGCGTCTCGTCCAACATGATTGTCCGACCGATGACATCCGGATCACTACCGAATCGGTCCCGCCACGCTGCATGGCTGAGCACGGCAACCAGATCCTGGCCGGGTTCTTCCTCCGCCAGAGTGAAGGTCCGGCCCTTGGACGCGGAAACGCCCAATATCGGAAACAGAGTTGACGACACGAGCGCACCGCGAACGCGCAATGGATCCCCAGTTCCAGTGAGAGCGAATGTTCGCGGGTTGTGCCCTGCGACGAAATCAATCGTTTGGCGGCTCTCACGCCATGCTTCCAACGTTTGGCCCGACATGTCTGTTGTCACCCGACGCCCGGTCCTCACCTCACGGACGCGCACAATCCGCTCCGCATCCGGGTAGGTCAGCGGCCGGAGCAGGACCGCATTGACGACACCGTACACGGCGGTCGTCACGCCGATACCCAGGCCCATCACCAGCACCACGGCGCAGGTAAAACCGAGATCGCCCCGAAGCTTCCGCAGGCCGTATCGCAGATCCTGCACGAACCTATCGACCAAGGCTGCTCCCAAGACGGCGCCTCCTCCTCCCTGCGTCCCCCGGGCGCTGAACCGGGCTGAGCCGACACAGGCGAGACGTGCGTCCCCCATACTGGGCACCGGCCACTGTCCCGACAGCCCCGGACGCGCTCGTTGAGTTGCTCAGCGAGGCGCCTGCCCCGGGTCGGCTCGGTGGCGCAGATGGCGGCTCTCCCCTGCTCTTCGCGGGGCATGACCTCCGGTCGGATCGAAGGCGACTGGCCATCAGGTCAAGTTATTCGCTCTTCAACGTGACGACCGGGTCCACTCGTGAGGCGCGACGCGCCGGCAGATAGCTGGCGAGGAGTGCGATGCCCAGGAGCAGCACTACCGCGGCGCCTAGCGAGCCCGGATCGGTCGGACCGATCTCGAACAGAAAGTTGCCGAGCAGGCTCCCGGATGCGAGCGTCGCTCCGATGCCAAGCAGCTCCCCGATGAGCACCGGCCGTAGCGTCTTCCCTACGACCAGGGTCACGAGCTGTCGGGCCGTGGCGCCCAGCGCCAGCCGGACGCCGAGCTCGTAGCGCCGTTGCGCGGCCACATGCGCGGCGGTGCTGTAGACGCCGACGGCCGCGAGCAGCAGCGCAAGGGCGGCGAACGCACCGGCCAGCACGGAGCTCATCCGCTCGGGACCGACCACTTGCGCCACCCTGTCGTCGACCGTGGCCACGTCGTACAGCGGGAGGTCGGGATCGATGTCCCGGACCTCGGCGCGGATCGCGGGCACGAGCGCGGTCGGATCCGAGGTCGCCCGGACGAGGAACGCTGGCTCGTAGACCGCAACCTGCGTGTTCGGCAGGAAGAGATGCGGCGCGACCTCGTCCGTAAGACTGATGGTCTGTGCGTCGGCGACGATACCGACGATCGATACGTCCTCGGCGCCCGGTCCGCGCCGCATCTTGAGCCGCGGGCGGTCAAGGATCCGCGTATCCGACTCGCCGGGGAAGAAGCGTCGCACGAACTGTCGGTTCGCGATGACGACCAGGGCCGCCTCCGGTCCGTCGCGCGGCGTGAAATCACGTCCGGCTTCGACGCGAACACCCAGCGTGGCGAAGAGCCCCGGGCTGACGGTGTCGGCAGCGACGAGCGGCTGACGGTCCTCCGAAATATCTCGTCCATCCACGCCGGCGAGAGAGCGGAAGCTGGCCGCTTCGAGCGGCGGACGAGTGATCATGGCAACCGACTCGACACCTGGAAGCGCCGCGACCCGTTCGACGATCCGGCCGGCGAACCTCACCCGCTCCGACTGCTCGCGGAGGTCCCCGCGGGGTGGCGCGGCGCGGAACGTCATGAGCTGCCGGCGTTCGAACCCCAGGTCGGCCGCGGTCAGGCGCAAGAGGCTCGTCATGAGCAGCCCGGCGCTCACGAGCAGGACCAGGGTCAATGCTACCTGGGCACTGAGGAGGACGCTCTGCAGCCGGCGTGGCCGGCCGGGCGCCCCGCTCTGCCGACCGGTCGTCGTCCAACTCGGGAGCCGTGGAGTCCATGCGAGGGCGGCGCCCGCGCTCACCAGGCACAGCAACAGAACGATACCGGCAGTAAACCCCATCGTCACGCCATCGAGTCGTATCGTGTCGGCGAGCCACGCGGCGTCCGAGACCCACGCCCGCAGCCCGCCCGTTCCCCAGGCGAGCGCAGCGAGCGCGGCGCCGGCAGCCAGCACGCCCAGGACCAGCGTCTCGGTCAGCAACTGCGCCGCCACCCGCATTCTGGTGGCGCCCATGGCCAGGCGGACCATCAGCTCCCGTTGCCGCCCAAGCGTCCGAATGACCTGCAGGTTGGCTACGTTCGCACAGGCGATGATCAGCAGTAGCGCGATGGCGCCGGACAGGAGCCACACCCGACCGGGGACATCGCCGACCGCATGCTCGTGCAGGGACTGCACCCGCAGCGGGTCTCGCGTCAACATGGCCGCGGCCCCGGTTGTAAAGGCGTCCGGGTAGAGCGCGGCCGCAGTCCGCGCGCGAAGGACCTCGAGCTCCGCGACGGCGCGATCGAGGGACACACCCGCTGCAAGCCGGCCGATCACACGAACCCTCACCACGATGATCCGTGGAAAATCGACGGAGGCGAGCGGAGGGAAGCCTAGGGGACGGTACACGTCCACGCGACTGCTGACCGGAGGGCGGAAGCTGGCCGGGGCCACACCGACGACAACCACGGGGCGATCGTCCAGACGGAGCGTCTCGCCCACCACGGACCGCTCGCCGCCGAAGCGCCGCGTCCAGAAGCCGTGACTCAACACCGCGACATCCGCTGCGTCGGGCTCTTCGTCCGCTGCCACGAAACCCCGACCGACCGCGAACGGCTCGGTGCTCAGAATGGGGAAGAACCCGGGGCTGACCGCGAGGCTCGCGACGCGCTCAGGCTCGCCGCGCCCGGCGAGATTCACCTCGTTCAGGGATGTGGCGGTCGCGGCGATCCGATCGAGCACCGTCGCCTCGTCGCGCCAGAAGGAGAAGGTGGGATTCAATACGCTCGGCGGAATCCGGGGGTGCAGCTCTTCAATCACGACGAGCCGCTCGGCGCCCGGGTACGGGAGCGGGCGAAGCCACAACGCCCACGCGACGGCGAACAACAGCGTCGTCGCGCCGATGCCGACGCCGAGCGTCAGCATGACCATCGTGGTAAAGCCGGGCCCGCGCCGCAGGCCGCGGAGGCCGTGCCGCACGTCCCGGACGAGGCTCTCGACGACCCGGAACCCCCAACTCGCGCGACAATCGTGCTTCACCGCGTCCAGCGGGCCGAACGCCAGCCGCGCCCTGCGAGTCGCCTCCGCCGGGCTCACGCCGCGGACCCGATGCTGTTGTACTTCCTGATCGAGGTGGAACCGAATCTCGGTGTCGAGATCCTGATCGGCGCGGGTACGATGAACGACCGAACGGAACCGCAGACGGATCGTGTCGAGCCAGCGCATGGGATCCGGATGCCTCCCCTACCGTGCTTGGCGTAAAGGTATCTGATGGCCGAATCGAATGTCCATACCTGAACAGCGAGCCACCGGTCGACTCTGTACGTTTCGATGTCTGCCACCGTCTCGCCGCCCACCCCGGCGGCGGCGCCTCTACGACGGACCGTCTGCCAGACGACCACGAGGGCGTCGGCGCGCCACACCTGACCGCACAGGGAACAGAACCGGAAGCCAGGAGCTTCCTTCGCTGTCGGAGGACACGCGTGAGCGTCAGGTGAGCACCGTTCCGACGTTTCGTGCTGCGGCAGTGCGGAGCGCGCTGTCACGGGATCCGAGCGGTAGCGCGCGGCGCAGCGCAACCTCCAGACAGGCAGCGTCGAACATCGACACTCCGTACCGATCGGCCAACGCCGAGGTCCGGCCGAATGCGATCGTGGCATCGACTTCGTCGACCGTAATCGTCAGCGCGGACACCTCCTCCAGTGCCCGTGACCGCTCGGACGCGGTCAACAGCTTGTGCCATTGGGCTACGAGCAATCCGTATCGAGATCACCAGCTGCACGGTTGGCGTGTGAGTTCAGTCCTGCTTGGTGCGTTCGGGGTGGTGGCGACGATCCTCGCGGCAATCGGCGTGTATGCGTTGCTGGCCTTCACGACCAGGCAACGCGCCCACGAGTTCGGCGTGCGCCTGGCCGTAGGCGCCACGCGGGATGCAGCGCCGATCGAATGCAGTGGGGCTTTCACCACGGGCTGGTATGGCCTGTGGTGCTCGGTGTCGGCGCCGGTGCGGGCTGCGCAGTTCTCTCGATGGACGTGCTGGACAGCCTGCTGTTTGGCGTGGCGCCGCTCGACCCACTCGCGTTGGCCAGCGCCGCGCTGTTGATGGGTGGTGCGGGTTTGGTGGCCTGCGTCGCTCCCGCGATCAGAGCCTCGAGAGTCGATGCCGCGATGTTGCTCCGGTCGGAGTGATTCCCCGCGGGTGCCCGGCTCACACCGCCGACGCCAGACTGTGCGGCAGGGCGGATGGGCGGTCCCGAACGGGGCTCATCGTCCAGATGCGTCACCTTGTCGAACAGCCAGTGCCAGACGTCGCTGCATCTGGTGGGTCACGGGGGAAGATGCATGGGCGTCGATCGTTTCGAGGCGATGTCGCAGTCGGGTAGCCCGTCCAGGGATGCCGCTGCGCCACTGCGAAAACTCCTCCGCGTCCCATCTCCAGAAGACGATAGTCCGTATTAGCGCGCTCCAGATCATCCTGCCCTCTTGGGACCCCGTCACGCCGCACGCCGCCGCCCGCTCGAACAGCCCTCCTGGGACTTCCGCACGGCGTTTCAGCTACCGGCGCCGCGTCTCCGTCCGAGACGCTGACCAGGCGGCCGGCGAGACGGGCGCCCGCGCGGTCCTGCAAAGCGAACATCTCATCGAACCGGCCGTCGACCATGACGGTGTCCAGAACCACGCCGGTCTCGACCTCGACGATGCGCGCCGTTGATGAACCACCGGCGCGTTCCTTCTATACTGAGGCGCCATGGAGGCCGCCGTCGATCCCATCACCGAGACCGCCGTTGCGACGTTTGGCCTGTGCCGGCGATTCGGCGACTTGCGTGCCGTGCACAATCTCGACCTGCGCGTTGAAACGGGGACCTTGTACGGGTTCCTCGGCCGCAACGGCGCCGGCAAGTCCACCACGATCAAGATGTTGACCGGCCTGCTGGCGCCCACCAGCGGCTCGATCTCGCTCCTTGGCAAAAACCCCCTGGACCCGTCACAGGCGATCGACGTCAAGCGCCGCATCGGCGTGGTCCCGGAGGACCTCGCGCTGTACGATCTGCTGACGGGGCGGGAAAACCTGACCTTCATTGGGCGGATGTACCAGATGGAGCGCGGCGTGGTGCAGGAGCGGATCGACGAGCTCTTCGCGTTGCTGGAACTTGGCGGCGGCGCCGCCGCGGAGAAGCAGATCGTCCTCGACTATTCCCACGGCATGAAGAAGAAGCTCGCGCTCGCCGCGGCGCTGCTGCCGAACCCCGAGTTGCTGTTTCTCGACGAGCCCTTCGAAGGGGTGGATGCGGTGACGTCGAGGATCGTCCGCGACCTGTTGACCCGCGCCGCGGATCGGGGTTCCACGATCTTCATCACCTCCCACGTGTTGGAGATTGTCGAGCGGCTGTGCACCCATGTCGGCATCATCGACCAGGGCCGGCTGGTGGAACAGGCGCCGCTCGCCGAGCTGCGGCAAAGCGCGACGCTCGAAGAGACGTTCCTCGCCAAGGTTGGTTCCACGGAGGAGTTGCACGCCCAGTTGAGTTGGCTCGATGAGCGCTAACCTCCCGCAGGTGCGGGCGATTCTCTGGCTGCGGTGGACCCTGGCGTGGCGGGGCTGGCAGCGGCAAAGCCCGCTGTTCGGCGGCCTCGCGGTTCTGCTCGCGGGGATCGGCGCCGCCGCGGCGGTGGTCCTCTTTGTATTGGCGTTCTACCTTGGCGCCGTGTTGCTGCCCGATCGCGAGCCGATCCTGGTGCTCTTCATCTGGGATGCTGTCATCGGTGCCTTCCTCGCGGTGTGGATCATCGGTCTGCTGATGAACCTGCAGATGAGCGGCGAGGCCCTGTCGCTTGCCAAGCTGCTGCACATGCCGGTGTCCCCGGCCGGGGCATTCCTGCTGAACTACCTGAGTTCCCAGATGCGGGTGTCGCTCGTGATCTTCCTCGGGCTGATGCTGGGATTGGCCGCCGGGTCCACGATCGCCTACGGTGGCGGCAACGCGATCCTCATCCCCCTGGTGCTCGCCGCCTTCGCCATGATCACTGCCGTGACGCATCAGTTCCAGTCCTGGCTGGCGCGGGTCCTCGCCAACAAGCGCCGCCGCAGCACGGTGGTGGCCGTTGCCGTCGTGGCCCTCGTGCTCATCGCCAACGCGCCCAACCTCTACAGGAGCGTCACCGAGGGTTCGCGGCAAGGCGATGCGACCCCGGCCGTGGAGCAGCGCCAGGAACCCGATCGCGCCCGGGTTGAAGGATGGGCCCGCATGGCCAACGTCGCGTTGCCGCCGGGTTGGCTTGCGCTCGGCGCCCAGGGAGCCAGGCAGGGACAGTACTGGCAGGCCGTGTTGGGCATGCTCGGCATGCTCGCTATCGCCGCGGCCAGTCTCCGGCGTTCCTACCGGAAGACGATCGGCGCGCAGACAATCGACGAGCGCGGGTTTGACCGGGCGCGCCCGGCGGGCGCCGCCGCCGCGCCGACGACACGCTCGGAAACGCCCGACGGTGCACACGCTCGCGAGCCGGCGCGCCCGGCGCGTCTTCCCCGGGGGTACATCACCCGGCTGGCGAGCCGGCACGTCCCGGACCACGCGGGCGCCATTGCGTGGGCGGGCATGCGTCTGTGGCTACGCGCGCCGCAGGGGAGGGTGGTCCTGTTGAGCCCGATCTTTCTGATCATGTTCTACATGCTGATGTTCTACGGCGGGACGTCCAGCGACGTGAGGGCGGATGTCACGGTACTGAGCTTCATCGGCCTCATCATGCTCCAGTCGCTCGGGCTCCTGGCCAACCAGTTCGGTCAGGACCGGGGCGGGTTCCGTGCCATGGCGCTGGTCGCTGCGCCTCCCGCGCAGGTGCTGCTCGGCAAGAACCTCTCGTTGGCGCCCTTCGTACTCGGCATCGCGACCCTGGCGGTCGTGGTGTTGCAGTGGCTTCAGCCGCTTGGGGCAAGTCACCTGATCGCCGCCTTCCTGCAACTCGTCATCATCTACCTCCTGGGTTGCCTGTTGGGCAACGCCTTTTCCATCAAGGCGCCGCGGGCGATGCCCGCCGGCTCGACGAGCGTCCCCAACTCCGCGGCGGCGACGTTCCTCGCCACGTTCCTGTTTCTGATCGCCTGTTTGCTCATGGCGTTGCCGCTGGCAGTGTCGCTGCTGCTCGAGCGGCGCCTGCAGGCGGCCGGCTGGTCCATCCCGGTCTACCTGGGTTTCTCCGTGATCGAACTTGCACTCGCCGTCTACATCTACCGGCGCGTGCTCGCTGTCCAGGGCCGATTGCTCCGAGAACAGTACGAATTCGTCCTCAGTCGCGTCACGGAGCCGGTGGACTGACGCTCCGGTCGGGGTCGGCCGGGGCGCCAGGGAGGCAGGGCAGGACCGGAACAGTGTTCAGGTGGGCTACGACGTGTTCGTGAACGTCCCCGCGCTCGATGCCCGGGACGTCAGCATGCTCCAGGCTGTTTACGCTGCGGATGATCTCGACTTTCGACTGAGGCGCCGCACCGCACTACGGGCCTCGGCCCTGACAGGCCTGGCCGACCTGGATCGTTCTGACTAGTGCTGTGCCATCAATAAACATTAGGACTATCGGGGAGCTCGTCTCGAACCGAGAGAGTTTCCATGCCGCAAAAAAGGTACATCGTTCGACTCACAGATCAGGAACGCGAGGTCTGTCGAGAGACGGTCCGCAAGCTCAACGGGAGCAGCGAGAAAGTGCGCCGCGGGCAGATCCTCTTGAAGGCCGATGCGGACGGGCCGGCGTGGACCGACCAGCAGATCGCCGACGCTTTTTCGTGCCGCACCAAGACCGTCGAGAACATCCGCCAACGCTGCGTGCTGCAAGGGTTCGAGCAGGCGCTGGAACGCAAGCGGCGGGAGTCCCCCCCGGTCCCCAAACTGCTCAACGGCGAACAGGAGGTGCAGATCATCGCCCTGCGTCTGGGGCTGCCCCCGAAGGGCTACGCGAACTGGTCGCTGCGTCTGCTGGCGCGCAGGGTCGTCGAGTTGGCGATCGTCGAGTCGGTCAGCCACGAAACCATCCGGCGGACGCTAAAAAAAACGGGCTGACCCAGCGGAAAATCGAGTACTGGGTGATCCCGCCGCAGGCCGATGCCGAGTTCGTGGCGAACATGGAACAGGTCTTGGATCTGTATCAGAAACCCTACGATCCGGATTGTCCCGTCGTGTGCATGGACGAGCAGCCGGTGCAGTTGGTCAAGGAAACTCGCCCGCCGATGGCGGCCACGAAGAACCGTCCCCGGCGTGTCGACTACGAGTACGAACGGGCCGGTACGGCCGCGGTCTTCCTGTTCAGCGAACCGCTGGCGGGTTGGCGGCAGGCGACGGCCCGAGCCCGGCGTACGAAGGCGGACTGGGCACTGGAGGTCGCCAACCTGTTGGAAGGACGCTACGCCGACTGCCCGAAGATCGCCTTGGTGAGCGACAACCTCAACACGCACACGAAGGGAGCCTTCTACGAAGTGTTCGAGCCGACCCGGGCACGCCAATTGGTTCGTCGCATCGAGTTCTGCCACACGCCGAAACACGGGAGCTGGCTGAACATCGCGGAGAACGAACTGAGTTCGATGACGCGCCAATGCCTACGCGAGCGCCGTATCGGCGACCTCGGGACGCTGCACGCTGAAGTGTCGGCGTGGTCCACCGACGTCAACAGCACGCAACGCGGTGTCGACTGGCAGATGAAGGTCGACGATGCGCGCTGTAAACTCAAGTCCGTCTATCCGCAGATTATGACGTGACGGACCACTAGGGTGCTGGCAGCACGCCCGAGCGGTCGACCCATTCGCCGAGTCGCATGACCCGGTCGATCTCCAGCGTGTTGCGGATGTCGGCCAGGGGATCGGCATTCAGCACGATCAGGTCGGCGACCTGGCCGGCCTCGAGGGTGCCGAAGTCGGCCTCGCCCACCGGCGGCATCTGACCGGCGCCCGTGGCCGTTGCCGCAATGATGGCATCCATGGGGGTCAGCCCGGCCTCGACGTACAGCTCCATCTCGTGGTGCATGCCCCAGCCGAACGGCACGTTCGGGGTCCCGGCATCGTTCCCGAGTGCGACCTTCACCCCGGCGTCGTGCATCGTCTTCACGAAGTCCTGCACCTGTCGGAACGCGGCCTTGCGGTTCTCGAATCCCGGATCGTCGACGACACCGGCCCTGCGTGCCGGGTCGTCCCATCCGGCCAGCGCCGCCTGGTTGTACGTTGCGAACGCGGCACGCAACGCCGGGTCATCCAACAGCTCCGGATGCTCGGCGAACTGCCAGTTGTTCTGGACAATCGACAGGGTGGGGGTGAACGACACGCCGTTGTCGAGGCACATCTGGATGAACTCGGCCGAGGGGTCGGGATCGTCCACCGGGACACCGGCGCCGGGGCCGAAGGTCAGCACGGTGCTGTGCAGGAAGTCCCGCAGGCCGGCCTCGACCAGTTGGCGGCCGTCGGCTTCGTCGTCGATGTGGGCGACAGGGATGGCGCCGTTCCGCACGGCCTCGTCGATGATGGCCGCGCGTATCTCCGGCGTGATCTTCAGGCCCGGTTCCGCGACCGCGTTGACCCACATCTTGATGAAGTGCACGCCAAGCGCAATCTGGTCCCGCACCAGCGCCCGCGCTTCTTCTTCGGTCTCAGGGGCATTGCGGCCGGCGGCGTTGAATCCACCGGGACGCGAGAAGCCCAGCCCCGCCGTATAGGTCCGGGGTGCGTCGGCACGGCCGGCGGACGCGAGCAGGTGGGCGACTCGCTCCGGCGAATCGCTGCCGATGCTCCGTGCGGTGGTCACACCGTAGTAGAGCTGCGCCCCGAACTGACGCTCGATTTCTGCCGGTCCCTCTCGATAGTGCACGTGCAGGTTCACCAGACCGGGCATGATCGTCTTGCCGCTGACGTCGAGCGTCTCAGTGCCGTCGGGCACGGGCGTCGTGTCCCGAGCGCCGGCGCTCACAATGCGGCCGTCGCGAATGACGACCACCGAGTCGGCCACAGGCGCCGCACCAGTCGCGTCGATCAACTGCGCCCCGACGAGCGCGAGTCCGCCAGGCGCCCCATCGGGAACCTGGCCTTCTCCAGGCACTGCGGGTGCTCCGCAACCTGTGAGAATCAACGCCAGTCCTGCTGCCAGTAGCTGAAGTCGTGTCATCAAGAACCTCTCATCCCGCGGCCATTCAACCCAGCCTGCGCATGTCTTGCCAGATGCTCTTCCGGGACGCAATCCGGGACCGCCAGGTGAGTCCCCGCGAGGATGAGACGCGGTGCATCATTTGAACACCGTTCCTCGCGGCCGCCGTGGCGGGGGCGACGCTGGCATGATTCTAGTATGCTGCGCCGTGGCTCCGCGAATTTGACGTCCTGGCGATGGGACCGCCCCGACCGGCTTCCTGTGTAGATCATGGCAAAGCGGATTCTGATCATCGGGAACTCCGACGGCATCGGTGCGGCAACGACCGCCGCCCTCGTCGCCCGGGGCGACGGCGTGGTCGGTGTCTCGCGCAGCCCCAGTCCGCTCGTACCGCCAGCCCGCCGAGACGATGGCCACCGACACGAGGTGATGGATGTCACCGACCCGGCCTACCCTGAATTGCTGGACCGGCTTGTCCGCGAGGCCGGCCCCTTCGATGTCTGCATCTACTGCGTGGGCGTGGGGTCCGAGCTCGAGCTGTCGGACCTGTCACATGAGGCCCGGGTGTTCGAGGTCAACCTGACGGCGATGGTACGCACGCTCGAGATCCTGCTGCCACCCTGGCTCGAACGCGGGAAAGGCCACTTCATCGGTCTCTCGAGCATTGCGGACATTCTTCTCAATCCCGGGGCGCCTTCGTATTCGGCCTCCAAAGCAGGATTCAGCAACTACCTGCTCGGCATGGCGCTCCGCCTTCGGCCGCATGGGATCGCGGTCACCAATGTCCGTTTCGGATTCGTCGACACCAAGATGGCCAAAGCGTCCAGCAAGCCGTTGATGATGACCGCCGATCGCGCGGCCTCGCATCTACTGGACTGCCTCGAGACACGTCCGGTTCAGCTCAGCCGCCCCAGGGTCGCCGCTGCCGCCGTCCTTCTTGCGCGCTGGCTCCAAGCCATTCGCGTGTGGTGGTCTTGAACGTTGCGGTCGGTCGGGCGGTCGGGCGGGGCGTGCCGGGGGCCCAGGGCGGGCGTGACGCCGGAGCAGCCGACTAGCAGCCCGTGGCAGGAGCCCTGCCTGTCGAGCACCACGACAATCTGCTATTCTGCTGTGACGTGCGGACGGTGGAATTGGTCGTTGGAGGCTCATTGATGAACGCTGGCGGACCTGCAGCGACGCTCGTGGACTTGCGCGGCGTCACCTACCGCTACCCGGAATTCGTTCTCGGCCCCCTCGATCTGCGTATCTCCGCGGGATCGCGTGTTGCTCTGGTGGGCCGGAACGGCGCGGGCAAGACCACCCTCCTGAGCCTCCTCGGGGGCTATCGTGCGGCCGTCGACGGCACGGCTTGGCTCCTCGGTGACGTTCGTACGCGTCCCGATCCCTCCCTGCGTGAACACGTGGCCTTCGTTCCCACCGAGCTCATGGGCCTCCAGTGGATGCGCGTGCGCGAGCACTTCGATTTCCTGAGGAATTTCTACGCCCGCTGGAGCGCCGACAGCGCGCTGGGGTTGGCCGCTTCGCTGGACCTCGATCTGAACTCCCGTCTCGGGAGTCTGTCGCGTGGCAACGGCCTCAAGGTCGCGCTGTGTTCGGCCTGGGGTCAGGGCGCGGAATTGCTGCTCCTGGACGAGCCGACCGCCGGACTCGATCCCGTCGCCCGCATCGAGTTGCTGCGGCAGGTGGAGTCGTACATGAACGACCACCCGGAAGTCGCCCTGGTCTTCGCGACCCACATCCTCGAGGACCTGGAGGAAATTGGCTTCACGGACCTGTTGGTGCTGCGGGAGGGGCGGGCGGTGGCACAACCGGTGCAGCACTTGGTGGGCGACCGCATCAGCGTCGTGGCGAAGCGCATGCTGCTGGGGGAGGGGTAGTCGATGGTTGTCCGCCGGCGCGCCATCCTCGCCCTGTGGCGACTTTACCTCGCCCGGATCGGAAAGCGGCACTCGAGGTTTGCGATCACGATGCCGGGGCTCGTCGTACTAGTCGGCCTCTGGCGGGGATGGGATCACCCATTTGTGCCAATACTGGGTGGGTTGTTCTTCGGCATCCTGGCGCTCTCGCCGGCCATGATGATGATGCAAGAAAAGCTCACCGGGTCCCTTCGCTTTGTCGGATCCCTCCCGATTTCGGGGCAGGAACATGCCGCCAGCCGCGTTCTGACGGCGGCCACGTTGGCCACCCCGGCCGCGTTGGCGGGCGCCGTGGCGCTCATCCTCTATCCTGTCGTGCCCTTCGCCGCCGTGGCTCCGGCGGCACTCGGCATCTGGGCGCTCCTCACCGTCGGGTCCGTCTTCGGAACGGCATTGCATTACAGGTACCTGGTCGGGCACGTCATGCAGATTATCTTTTGGTCGTTTTCTGCATTTATCGCCGCGGTCTTCGCCATCGCGGAGTGGGGCCCCAGTTTCCCGTCTCTCGTCGCGGCCCTCCTGAGCCAGGCGGGGTTGATCGGCCTGGGCGCGATTCTCGCGGCCGGCGTCGTGACTGCGGCTTGGTGGGCGGTAAGGACCATCGTCCGCCTCGCACCCGTCTATATGGGTGAGGCCGACGACGAGTTGCTGGACGAGATGATGAACGTGGAACGAAAGTGGGGGCGGAAAAAGCGAAGGCCCTGAGCAGCCATCGCCCCCGGGTCAGTCCGCTGCGCGGACGACCGGCACGCCGCCGGACGGCGCGAGGGTCAGGAGCACGGCGTCCAGTCGACCCCGACCGTCTTCATCAACGGCCGCACCGTGCTCGGCGCCGCCCCCTACGCACACTTCGAGCAGATCATCGAGGAAGAGCTGGCACGCCTCCGGCCGCATCCTGGTCCGAAGACGGACAAGGGCGCCGTGGCGAGCGTTCGTGATTGGCTTCGGCAAAATGGGGTACGGCCATGAGAAACATGATGGAGATCGACGGCTACCAGGCGATCATTCAGTTCGACCCTGACATTGAGATGTTTCGGGGCGAATTCGTTGGCTTGAGCGGCGGTGCCGATTATTACGCCCGGGACATCGCGGGCCTCAGAAGAGATGGCTCGGTTTCGCTCAAGGTGTTTCTGGTACGAGAGCGCCTACTGGTCGATGGTGACCGATCTGCGCAGCGCCGGTCACCTGGACGACGGCAGCTTCGGCCGCCTCCTGGACGAGTTGCACGCCCGCGAGCTTCTCGACGAAGCCGATTATCGGCGCCGCAGGGGGCCGGGCATGCCGGCGCCGGGCGTCGGCGTGCCAGCGCAACGGGTCGCCGAAGCCGGCCCGGGTCGTCAGCCCGATCTGTTTCCCAAGAGTCGGCAGCGGAAGCTGTTCGAGTAGCGGAACGAGGGCTGGGCAGGAGGGCCGCCTGGGGCGCGGTACGAATGCCGATGGAAGTCCCCGACGACTACCCGAGGCTCGAGGCGGACGACATCCGGGCGTGCATCGCCTACGCGCATGCGGCGATAGCGGACGACACGCTGGCCGCCGTCTCGGTGGCGAGACGGTGAAGTTCCTCGTCGACCACTGCGCAGGCCGACGGCTGGCCGAATGGCTGCGCGCCAAGGGTCACGACGTCTTCGACGCGGGAGAAGAATCCGATCCAGGCGATCGTACGCTGCTCGACGCGCCGCCGCGGAGGGCAGGATTCTGGTCACGCTCGACAAGGATTTCGGCAGACTGGTGTACGTCGGCGGGGCAGTACACGCAGGCTTGGTCCGGTTGCCCGATGTGCCCGTTCGCGACCGCCTCGCCCTGATGGCCGAGGTGCTCCAGGAACATGGCGAAGCGCTGGACCGGCAGGCGCTCGTCACCGTGCGTGGCGGGCGGATCCGGGTCACCGGCCCGCAGCGGTGACGGCCCGGGGCCCAACGCCGAACTGGGTAGTGAAACCGTCGTGCGGTTTCCGTGCGGGCGCGCAGGATGCCGGCGCATCAGGGACATGAGCCACGATGTTCGACACGACGTCGAAGATTCGACTGTTCCTGTTCGCCGACCGCCTCGAGCGTCGCCAGAGGTACCCCGCGCTTGTCAGTAATCGTCGTCCACCGAACTGCCGAGCGGCTCACCGCGCAGAAACTCGGTCAAGGACTGGTGCCGCACCCCCTGAAGGTCGGCGGGCTGGTGCGGGTCGAGGGAGAGCAGCACCCGCGGGTAGGCGTCGCGGACCGCGGCGAAGGCGGCGAGCTCGCGCTCGATGGCGGCGGGCGATTCCAGCAGGTAGGCGACCTGCACGTAGCGGCGCCCGGACCGCCGTTCCGCGACGAAGTCGATCTCCCGCGATCCCGCCACGCCGACCGTCACGGTGTAGCCGCGGCGGCGCAGCTCCAGGAAGACCAGGTTCTCCAGGATGCCGCCGATGTCACTCTCGCGATAGCCGATGATCCCGTTGCGCAGACCGATGTCACCCAGGTAGTGCTTCTGGTTCACCTGCAGCAGCTTTCGGCCTTGCAGATCGAAGCGTGGAACGGCGGTCAGCAGGAACGCGTCGCCCAGGTGCGCGAGGTAGTTGAGCACCGTATCCACCGCCGCCGTTCTGCGCTGGCTCTTCAGGAAGTCGGCGATGCGCTTCGCGGACAGCAGGCTGCCGATGCTGTCGACCGCGAACCGGGTGATCGCCTCGAACAGGGCGACGTCGCGGATGCGGTGACGCCGGATCACGTCCCGGATGGCGATGGTGCTGACCATGTCCGCCAGCATCTGGTCGACCACCAGGTCGTTCAGGTCGGTGTGGAGCAGTCCGGGCAGACCACCGATGCGCAGGTAGAGCCGGAACAGCTCGGCGTCGTCGGCCGCCGCGCCGGGACGCTGCCGGTACAGGTCGCCGAACTCGGCCAGCGTCAGCGGAAACACCTGCAGCGTGACGTAGCGGCCGGCGATCAGCGTCGCGAGCTCGGCCGACAGCAGCGTGGCGTTGGAGCCGGAGATGACGACCTCGGTGCGGTCTTCACTGTTCAGCGAGGCGACCGCGCGTTCCCAGTCGGCGATCTGCTGCACCTCGTCGACGATGACCACCCGCGGCTCGCCCCGTCGCGTGGCGGACTCCACGTGGTCGATCAGATCGCGCGCGGTCCGCAACGATTCGAACGCGAACGACTCCTTGTCGACGTAGACCACCTGCCGTTCGTCGCGCAGCGAGGTCGCGAACTGCCGCAGCAGGACGCTCTTGCCGGCCCGCCGGATGCCGGTCACCGCGGTGATTGCGGGGGCGTCCAGGAACTGCCGGAGGCGGTCGAGGTATTGTTGGCGTAGAATATCCATTTTTTGGATACGAATGAAGAAAAGCGAAATCGGCAAGAACTTTCGATTATAAACGAAATCACTTGGCCGGCGGCGCGCCAAGGGATCGAGGGCCGCCGCCGCGAACGGATCGACGCCTCTATCGATCGCAAGCGGCGGCCGTCGCTGTGCGGTCGTCAACCGTGCACGAGAGGACCGTCGAAGGCACCGCCGGCACGGACGGCGCCGTACCTGACTCGTCCGTGGTTGACATCTAGTCCACTATCTGGCTAAAAAAGGGGAACGCCATCCGAGGAGCGTGCCGATGACCGTCGTCAACGTCCACGAAGCGAAGACCCAACTGTCGCGACTGCTGGCGCAGGTCGAGGCGGGCGAGGAGGTCGTGATAGCCCGCCGGGGCCGGCCCGTCGCCCGGCTCGTGCGCTGCACGCCCAAGGGGAAGCGGCAATTCGGAGCCATGAAGGGCAAGATCGCGATCACCGACGCCTTCTTCGAACCACTGCCTGAAGAAGAGTTGAAGCTGTGGGAAGGTGGCTAGAGAACAGTGCGAATCCTGCTCGATACGCACGCGTTCCTGTGGTGGATGGCCGGCAATCTGCGTCTGGCGCAAGCCGCACGGCGCGCCGTCGAGGCCGATGAGAACGACATCGTGGTGAGCGCTGCTTCCGCCTGGGAGATCGCCACGAAGCACCGTCTCGGAAGGTTGCCGGAGGCCGATGCGCTGGCGAGCGACATACGCGCCGGCATCGCCAGCCAGGGCTTCGAGGATCTGCCGGTCAGCGTGGCCGATGCCGAACGCGCCGGACGATTGGCGGGCCCTGTCCGGGACCCGTTTGACCGCATGCTCATCGCTCAGGCCCTGGTGCACGATCTCGCCCTGGTTTCCAACGAGAAGGCGTTCGACCGGTACGGCGTCAACCGGCTGTGGTGACCCGAACGAGGCCTCGGCCGAGGGGTTGCAGGAGAAGCGTGAAGATCACCGCCGATCAGGTCGCGCGCTGTCCGTAGCGACTCGATTTGATCTCGGGTCGAGCCCCGACCATACTATTGACGGCTTCAGTTGAACGATGCGCAGCTATACGGCCATTGTCGAACGTTGCCCGGATACGCGCCTCTACGTCGGCTACGTTCCCGGGTTTCCGGGAGCGCACAGCCAGGGCGAGACGCTCGAGGAGCTCAACGAGAACCTCAGGGAGGTCATCGCGATGCTCCTCGACGACGGGGAACCGGTACTGGACGGCGAGTACGTGGGCACCCAGATCGTCGTCGTGGCCTGATCGAGTGCCGCCCCTGCCCATTCTCAGGCCCCGCGAGGTCATCGCCATCCTCGCCGCACTCGGCTTCGAGGAGGTGCGCCAGCGTGGCTCCCACAAGCAGTTCCGCCACCCCGACGGGCGCCGCACGACCGTTCCGGTGCACGGTGGTCGGGATCTGTCTCCCATCCTGCTGCGTCGCATCGCGCGAGACGTCGGCCTCACCGTTCAGGAGTTCGTCGAGCGAGGCCGATAGAGTCCGATGGCCCTGAACCCTGTCGCCTACACCGAGCACGTCGTCCGCAGCTTCCTGCGCTACCAGCTCACGGCGTATCCCTTCGCCGATACCCGGCTGCATGCGCAGATGCGCGAGTTGCTGTCGCTCGACGAAACGCGCCGGTCGCCGCTGCTCAAGGGCCCCTACGTGAGTCTGTCGCGGCCGTTCCGGCAGGGCGCGGCCATCGAGGCCCTGATTCGCGAGGGACTGCTGCATCCCCATCTGCGCGAACGGATCCCTGAATCGCTGAGCCACCTGTACGGCCACCAGGAACGCGCCGTGCGGCAGCCGCGGATACTGCTCACCAACGTCAAGCAGCTCGAGCTGCTGCTGACGCGGCAGCACGACATCGAACTCTTCGCTGGCGCGAGACTTGATTCCTGGTGTTCGACGAGGCGCATACGTTCACGGGCGCGCTGGGGGCGGAGACGGCCTGTCTCATTCGACGTCTGCGCGCGTTCTGCCACGCCGACCCGGCCCGCACGACGTGCGTCGCGACGTCGGCGACCATCGTCGATCGGGGCGATCCGCAGGTCGGGCGCAGCTTCGCGGCGCGGTTCTTCGGCGTCGCGTCCGACACCGTGACGACGGTCGGCGAGGACTACGAGGCCGAAGTCTGGGCAGAGCCGCGATTCGTCCCGCCGGCTCCTGCTGCGGCGCAGACGCGCGCTGCACGATCCGGAGTACGAAATCTTCACGCATTACTGGATGGACGGCGATCAGGAGATTCAACAGGGCTACCTGCCGAATCTTCGCGGACCCGTCGGCACGAAGCTGCGCCGGGAGGCCACCGAGAAGCCCACGCTGGTGATGCAATGGCTGAGCGAGGCCGGCCAGACCACGATGCGGCAGATCGCCACGAAGTGGGGCGTGCCGGCGGAGGCGACCGGTCCGTTCCTCGAACGCCTGTTCGCCTTCCTGGTGGAACGTGCGCTGCTGGTGCCGGTCCGACTCAAGGGCGCCAGGGGGGGTCCGCTACCGAATGTCAGCGGCGTCTACCAGGTGAACGCTGACCGACTCCTGCTCTCTCCGAACCGGAGCGTGTGGCGGTGCCGGAGCTGCCGGCGCGCGACCACCCGCGAGACGCCGCACGACCGCTGCCCCGCCTGGCGCTGCGACGGCATCCTGGAATGGGTCCGGGAAGACGAGGACAACTACGATCTGCAGCTTCTCGACGGCGCCTATTCGATGCTGCGTTCCGAAGAACATACGGCGATGGTGCCGACCGACGAACGCGAACGGCTGGAAAACCTGTTCAAGGGCGCCTCGGAAGCCGTGAACTGCCTGGTGTGCACACCGACGCTGGAGCTCGGCATCGACATCGGCCGGCTCGACTCGCTGCTGATGCGCAACGTGCCGCCGCTGCCGGCCAACTACCGGCAACGCGCCGGCCGGCCGGACGCTGAACGGGACGCCATCCGGAACGTGTTGCACCGCTGCCTGCCGCGGCAGGTCGAACCGTACCTGTTCGAGGATGGCGAAGTCCGGCGTTCGCCGTTCGACTTCAGCGCGCTACGCGACCTGGTCTGGCGCCATGCCGTGGACCTGGCCGCGCGCGTGGAGCGGGTGTTCCAGCAAGGCTGGCCGGACGCGGATGCCGGCGTCACGCATTCCGCGGCGCTGCGCGCCCATGTCGACGACTTCACCGAGAACCTGGAACTGGTCGTCGCCCGCCTGGAGCGCCGCCTGCGCTGGGCGATGCGGCAGATCACGCGCCTGAACGCCCGACGCGAAGTTCAGGGGACGCTCGACCCGGATGACGAAGCCTTGTTTCGACGGCGCGACAGGCTGGTGAAGCGGCTCAAGGGGACGGACCGGCGATCGCGCCGCCAGGCTGAAGGCCACGACGACGTCAACACGTTCAGCGTCCTAGCGGCGGAAGGATTCCTGCCGGGCTACGGGCTCGAGGTCGGATCGGTGGTGGGCTGGGCGGAGATTCCGTTCTGGCGCAGCGGGGCCATGGACTTCAGCCTGCCGCGCGCGCCCGCGACGGCGCTCCGCGAGTACGTGCCCGGCAACCTCATCTACGCCAACGGTCACCGCTTCGTGGCCCGGCGCTTTCATCGCGACCTGCACGGCGCACCCGGGGCCGAGTCGCGGACATCCGGCGGAGATCAGGCCGAGATGCCGGTCTACGAAGTGTCCGTGGAACGGCAGGCCGTCAGGCAGACCCGGCGCGGCGAGGTTGCCGACACCTGTCCGGGCCTGTGCGAGTCGTCCTGCATCGACTGCCTGCAGACGTTCCGCAATGCCTACTATCACGGACAGCTCAATCGCGCGGCGGCACGCGAGCGGATCGACGAATGGGGCCGGCGGCTCTCGTTCGATCACGAGATACCGCGGCAACAGCCCGAGGGGCCGTCTGCAGAGCACGCGGCGCCGGTCAACGACGCCGAGGTCAAGCTGCGGCACCTGTTGCTCGCCGCCGGGTTCGGCGAAGGCATCCGCGGCGAGCAGATTCAGTTGGACCGCGCGTTGGGCACCACGACACCGGACGTTATCTACCGCGCGGAGAATGACGACCCGGACGAGAGCGTATGCATCTACCTGGACGGGTTGAGCGAACATCTCCACGGCAACCGGGAGACGGCCGAGAAAGATCGGGAAATCCGTACCTGGCTACGCAACCGTGGATACGAAGTGGTCGAGATCGGCGCCAACGAGCTCGACGACGAAGACGCGATGGTGGGTCACTTCAGGCGGCTCGCGAGCTATCTGAGTCTGCCGGACGTCCGGCGCCGCGTGCGCGAGGACCGTTCGTGGTTTCGCAACCCCGCGGCGCCGGGAACAGCAAGGCGTCCTCGCTTGCGACTGGTCATGCCGCAGGCCGATGCGCGCCATGTCGACTGTGTGCCGTTGGTTCCCCTGGAGGTCGCCGCGGGCGCGTTCGGCGATCCGCACACCGTCCCCGACGAATCCGAGTGGGACTGGGTTGAAATCGAGACGACCCGCTCGCTGCGCCGGGGCATGTTCGTCGCACATGTCGTCGGGCAGTCGATGGAGCCGGCGGTCCCTGATGGTTCCTACTGTCTCTTTGCCAGCCCGGTCACCGGCGCGCGCCAGGGGCGGACCGTGCTCGTGCAACTGCACGACACGGTCGATCCCGACACCGGAGACCGATTCACGGTGAAACGCTATCGGAGCGAGAAGACCACGAACGAGGACGGTTGGCGGCACGTCAAAATCGTGCTCGACCCGGTCAATCCCGATTTCGAGCCGATCGAGCTGACGATGGACGATGAGGAATCGGTGACGGTGGTGGCGGAACTCGTGGAGGTCATCGGCCCGGAACCGCCCGCGGGCGAACCTGCCGAGTCGTGACACATCGGATCAGGGAACCGAGGCCGGCCCCGCCGCAGGCTGCGGTGGACCGCCTGGTCCCCGCGCAGCCGAAGGCGGGCGCCGCACGCGTCAGTCGCCGCTCAGCCGGGCGCCTTCTTCGGCGAGGAACGACTGGAAGTCCGTCTGGCTCTGGACGGTCACGGCGCCGCGCATGCGGTAGTGTCCCAGTCAGCACAACTGCGAGCAGTTGATCTCGTAGTGTCCAATGACGGTCGGGTCCCACCAGAGCGGGATTTCCATGCCGGGAATCGCTGAACGTCTCGGGCTGTCGGGCGGTCGGGCGTGGCGTGCCGGGGTTCCACTTCCACCGGGTCTTCAAGGCCGCGACCGGTTGCACACCGCGGGTATACGCCGCCGCTGGCCGGGCGAATGACACGCCGAGGTCGGAACCCGGCCGTGCGGCGCGGGTTGCGTCGCTCGACGCCGCAGACGGGGATCGCCTGCGCGTTTGGGCAAATGGTGATGCAATTACCCGACTTTCTCGGGGTCGAGCACGCAGGCGCGGATCATCTTCAGGGGCAGGGCGGTGATGGCGTCGGCAAGCGGGTACTCTCGATCGCCGGGATAGACCACCCACAGGTGCTCCAGCCCCAGGTCGTCGACGACGACGTGCATTGACTTCGTCGTGCGTGGAGCGTCGGTGCACTTGAACTCGAAGCCCCAGCGCCGGCCGCGTCGCAGCAGCAGCAGGTCCAGCTCCGCGCCCCGGTGGGTGGCGTAGAAGTACGCGTCGCGCTCGCCGTGCGCCAGCAGGGTCTGCTCGAGGGCGAACCCCTCCCAGCTCGCGCCGTAGCGGGGGTGGGCCGGCAGGTCCCGCATCGCCTGTACGCCCAGCAGGAAATGCAACACGCCGCTGTCGCGCAAGTAGACCTTGGGCGACTTGACGAGACGCTTGCCGAGGTTCTCGAACCAGGGTGGCAGCACCCGAGCCATGAACGCCCCGGCCAGCAGATCGCGGTAGTGGTTCACCGCGGTCACGCTCACGTCCATCGAGCGCGCCAGGTCCGATGCGTTCCAGACCTGCCCGTGCCCGTGCGCGAGCATCCGCCATAACCGGCCGAGGGCCGTGGGAGACACCCTCGAACCCAGCCCCGGGATGTCCCGCTCCAGAAACGTCCGGGTGAACGACTCCATCCATCGCGTCCACGCGGCGGCGGTCGGCGCCAGGAAGGCCCGCGGAAAGGCGCCGCGCATCCAGAGCCGGTCCTGGTGGTCGGGTCCCACCTCGGCCAGCGAGAAGCCGCCCACCTCCACGAAGAGCATCCTCCCCGCCAGCGTCTCGGACACCCCCTTGACAAGATCGAGAGACGCGCTGCCCAAGAGCAGGAACACCGCGCGCCGGCCGGGGTCGTCGCAGATCGGGCGCAGCACCTCGAACAGGCCCGGCATTCGCTGCACTTCGTCGAGGACGACCAGGCCCTCGCTGGCGCGCAGCAGTCGCTCGGGAGTGGCGGAGAGCGCCTCACGGTCGGCCGCCGCCTCCAGATCGAAGACCGCCGACGGCCCCCGCCGCGCCGACACCACCTGCCCGGCCAGCGTCGTCTTGCCGACCTGCCTGGCTCCCAGCAGGGCCACCACCGGCGCCTCGGAGAGCCCGCCGGTGACGGTGTCGATCAGGGCTTGGCGGGCTAAGTATCGTTGCATATCTAACTATTACAATAAGATATTCAACAATAAAAGGCGATCCTATTTGTCTTCCCGGAGCCCTCACACCCCTCGACATGGACCATCTGCCGTGGGTCGTCCCCGCCCTTTGCCTACTGAGAGGAGTTGTGCAAACATTCACGATAACCGAGAGGACGGCAAGGGACCGCCCGCCGCCCTGCTCGCGGCGCTGATGCATGAGTCGCTGGCCGCCCAGGCCCACGCGAGCGACGGGCCGGCGGCGACGATGGCCGCGGTCAACACCGCCGTCGCCCGCCGCGGGACACAAGGCCCCTTCGATCCCTGCATCTACTGCGTGGGAGTGGGGTCTGAGCTCGAGCTGTCGGACCTGTCGCATGAGGCCCGGGTGTTCGAGGTCAACCTGACGGCGATGGTACGCACGCTCGAGATCCTGCGCGCTCGCTCCAAGCCGTGCGTGTGTGGTGGTCTTGGACGTTTCGGGCTGTCGGGCGGTCGGGCGGGGCGTGCCGGGGGCACAGGTGGGGATGGACCAACTTGGCACTTCCACCGGGCACTCTCCCGAAATAGGTGCCAGGCGATGGACATCCACTCGACCATGAGACGTGATGGCGCTGGTGGCAGTGCCTACAGAACACGGGATCCGTGATGGGCATCGCTGCGTGGCTCGTTACACGCTGCCGCTGCTGCTTCGGAGGGCCGGTACAATAGTTCGAGATGGCAAGCCTGTTCGACGGAACGAAGGATCTCGAGGGCATCGGCGAAATCTACCGCCGAATGACCATGAACTGTCCGAACCCGTCGTCAACTTCAAAACGGCTTTGGGAACTCCGGCGAGCCACCGACATTGCGCCCCACAACCGGTCCGACGAGACGATGCTCGAGAAAGCCATCGTCATGCTCGCCGCGAACGGACACATGCACGGGTGGTTCAATCAGTGTCCAACCGCATCGGGGATCGGGGACCATTCCAGGAACAGGCACAGCGACGTCGATCTCGTGCACTGGAGCGAGCCCACCAGGCACGCGCGCCTGGTCGAACTGAAATGGCAGAGCGACCATCCCGCTGCAGCGGTGCGGCAGGTCCTTCGCTATGGTGCTGCGTACGTCTTCTGCCGGATGCACAGGAACCAGCTCCCGCTCCAGCGTGCATCGGTGATGGATGCCCGACATGTTTCGCTTCTGGTCGCCGCGCCGGCCCTTTACTTTAGAGCGCCTGATCTGCAGGGTGGCCTGGCCCGAGCGCGCAAAGACCTGAAGCGGTTCGACATCGGATCCAAGATAGACGGACTGTCGATGTCGCTGGATGTACTTGCGTTTCCCGATTGGTTCGAGGAGTTGCCGTTCGCCGACGGAGCCGAAGTGCGTGCTCGCTGCGATCATGGGGAATTGACCGATACGGGGCAGAAGATTCACGATGCCTTCGAAGCGTTGAACTCCGTGTTCCCGGACCCGGAAGGAACACAGGAATGACCGGCAGGTTTCTGCCTGGGGTTCCGGGTCCGGACATTGAGGCAATCTTCGAGGCTGCCCCCGGCAACGAAATCGGCACCGGCAAGTTCGACAACCCGGAATCCTCCGCGGCCCTCGCCGCCAACGCATTCGGCTTCTTTCTCAACCGGGCTTCGGACTTGCCGGCTCTGCCGGGTTGCAAGGGCGAATCCTGGCCGGCCCATTCGATCGGCCTCGAATCCGAAATTCGCTTCCCGTGGCGCGGCGGGCGCCATCCCATTCTCGATTGCCTGGTAGAGACGCCATCAGCGCTGATCGGTATCGAATCCAAGCGGTTCGAGCCCTACAGATCCAAGCCGGCCTCACGGTTGAGCGATGCCTATTGGCGTCCGGTCTGGGGCGAGAACATGACAGGGTACGAAAGCATTCGCGACAGTCTGCGCAGCGACCCAAGACGCTACGCTCATCTGGATGCCTCGCAGCTCTTCAAGCATGCGTTCGCGCTCCGGACCGAGGTGCAGCGCCCGAACCGGCATCGCGGTCTGACGCCTATCCTCTTCTACCTGTACGCAGAGCCAGGACATTGGCCTGCAAACCGCAAACCGGTCGACGAGCGGGCCAAGGCTCGGCATAGGGAAGAAATCGAACAGTTCGCGGCAACCGTGGCTGGTGACGACACGCTGTTCATTCCGTGTCCCTACAGATGTCTCCTCGACGCGTGGACGAACAGCAAGAATGGCGACGTTCGCGCCCATGCACATGCTGTGGACTCACGTTTTTCACCTTGAGGCATCGAACCTTGCCGCGGCGCAGGATGGGGAGTTGATTGTCGCGCTGCGCGCTACTTGGACGCCGATCAGCATGCCAACTTCCCATGTCCATCTGATTCGGGCGGGGTCAGAGGATTCAAGGACACGTTGAGGAACGTGAGGGCACCGGCAAAACTCGACGCACTGGGTAGAATGTGACGATGTGGATAAGCGTACACGCGCGATCTTCTCGACATGATGATGAACGGCGCCATGGAAGTCGTTGACCTGAAGGCCGACGTCACAACTGAAGGAGCATAGCGATGATGCGAAGCAGATGGTCGGGACGCACAACCACGTTGGCAGGTGTTTTGGCTGTCTTGGTAATGATGGCGTCGATATCCGTGACCGTCGAGGCGCAGCGGGGACGAAACTTCGACAATGTCCAAATCACGACCACACAGCTCGATGACAACCTCTATTTCCTGCAGGGGCAGGGAGGGCAGATTGGCGTGCTGGCCGGCCCCGACGGCGTGCTGATGGTCGACACGCAGTTTGCCCCCCTGACCGACCGGATCGTTGCAGCGATTCGCGAAATCTCGACCGAGCCGATCAAGTTCGCCCTGAATACTCATGTGCACGGGGATCATTCCGGCGGCAATTCCAATCTGGCGGCCATGGGCGTGACCGTGATGACCCGCGACGAACTGCGTGCAGGCCTGGCCAGTTCGGCCAACCCGCCCGAACGCCTGCCGATGGTCACCTACGATGGTCCGGTCACGTTTCACATGAACGGCGAGATCGCACGTGCGATCCCGGTGTCGGTGGCGCATACGGATGGCGACACGATGGTGCACTTCGAGAATGCCGATGTTCTGATGACGGGCGATTTCTACCGGTCCGAAGGCTATCCGAATATCGCGATCCAGAATGGCGGGACCCTCGAGGGCATGTTGTTCGGTCTGGGACTCGTGATCGGAAACTCCGGACCCGACACACGCATTCTTCCCGGACACGGCCCTCTGGTTGACCGTGACGAAGTGCGGGCGCACCGCGACATGATGCTGATCCTGGTGGACCAGGTTCAGGAACGGCTCAATCAGGGCATGACAGAGGATCAGATCGTGGCCGCGGGCCTGACCGACACGTTCGATTCCCAGGTTCGCAACCCGGGGACGACGAACGAACGATTCATACGGCAGTTGGTTCAGGAACTGCAATAGACGACCGGAATTTCGGTCGATGAGCGCGCGCCTCGACTCTTCCGGCGGGGACGGGACCGATCATCGCGCCCACCGGAGAATCGCTCCAGCAGTAGTCGCCTCGATCACGGGCGGCGGAAACAGGACGCCGCCCTCCGTGGGAGTGCGATCCGACGCCGGCGCCAGACTCGGCCGACCGACCCCGGCCGCGTAGAACGACGCGCACTGCGCTTCCGTGTCCGAATCCGATCGCGGTCGAGGCAGCCCGACCCAATGGGGCCGCGGGCATCGCGATTTGCGCGTGGGTGGACTGTCAGACCTGCTTCGGGCGTGACACGAATGTGTATCCCTTCCGCCAGTATTCGCCGTAGCCCGCCGCATAGCCGTGATCGACCTGCCTGACCATGTCGCTGGCGTGTTCGAAATTCCGCCTCCAGTCGCCGTTCAGCAGTCCCGCGCCGAGCCATCCGAGCGCGAGCAGATCAACGCGCTCTTCGTCGGTCAATGCGCTGATCTTGTCGACGAGTCGCGTGAAGGACGGTGAATCCACAATCAGCTTCTGGTTCTCCGGCGTCAACAAGGGCGGCAATTCGTCCCGGCCGCGAAGGGAGGCGACAACGTGCCGCTCCGTGGCGGCGAAGACCTCGTAGGCGTCGCTCAGCGCCTCGACTTTCTCTCGACTGATGACCAAGGCGGTCGCTGCTGCCGTGATCGCGTCTGCGACCCCGAGCGCGCCGATATAGCGGACATCCGCGCTCGGCAAGTGCCCGGCGACCTTGTTGGCGAATTTCTTGTCGGCTGTGATCAGCGCCGACGCCGCGGCCTCTGCGCAGGCCAAGTAGAGACAGTCGTAGACCGGATGGTCGATTTCGGCGGCGATCTGCGCGGCGCGATCGATGAGCTGGCCACTGGCATGTAACGTGACGATGTCCGGGAGGTGCGCCAGCTCGTCGAAGTACGGTTGCGGGTCCTCGATCTCGCCTTTGCGGGCCTTCTTCCAGATGGTGTTCGCGAACTCTACAAGCAGGATGTCGGGGGCGTGCAGACAGAGCCTGTGGGACAGTAGCCGGCGAGCATCTTGGTACTGAGATTCCGCCACGAACCACTTCACGGCGATACTCGCATCGACGGTCAGATTCACCGGTCCCGATCGACCCTCAGCAGGGTGACGCTGTCGGTCTGAGGCGTACCGGCAGTCATGGACGCGAGCCGCTGTGTCCGTTGCCGAAACCCGGCCATGCGAGAGCGACGGTCTACCTGCTCCGCAAGCATGTGGCGAACCTCGCCCTCCAGCGAGCGCTGATTCGCCTTGGCCTGGGCCTTGAGCCGGTCGATGACGCGATTGTCGAGGTTACGGATGGTCAGATTGCCCATAAGTCCCCCTGCAGTCAATATGCTAGCATAAGGGGTCGCCGCCGCTGGGTGCGCGTGTATTTCCTCTGGCGGCCGAATCTACCGGACGAGGCGGGCAACCATGTCGTCGAGTTGGCCGTTGCCGGCAGCGCCGAGGCCATCGTTACCTACAATACGCGGGATTTCGAACCGACCGATTTGCACTTCCCGAAGTTGCGCGTTGTGACACCGAGCGCACTGATTGCCGAGGGCTGAGCCATGTCGACGCTGACCATCCGTCTCCCAGACGATACGCATGCGCGAATGAAGATTCTCGCGCGACATCGCGGCGTTAGCGTGAACAAACTCATGGAAGAGCTGTCCACGATTGCCGTTACCCAGCATGACGCGGAAACGCGGTTTCGCGCGCTGGCCGCGCGTGGATCGGTAAAGCAAGGGCTGCGTGTCCTCGAAAAGCTCGATGCCGCGCTTGGCGGCTAGTCGATCCCTTCCATCGCGAGCCGTCTGTGGATTCCGCACGTCCTCGACCGAACCTTGGTCGTCCCATGACACTCACTGGCTGAAGTCGGGGTGACCGGGAGATCACGCGTCGTCACCGGTCAGAATCTGCGTGTACTCGTGCCGAACGAAGCCGTAGAGGAACCAATCGGTGCCCGGGGCCATCGAGCACGCCAGCCCAAGACGGAACAGGGCAGTCAGTGTGGCTGTGTGGAGTTCCGCTGTCGGGCTGTCCATCACCAGCGGCGGATCGGCCGGAGGCAGCGGGTACGCACGAATGCGCGGACCTCCTCTCCAAGAGGACTGATGATGCGGATTTGACCGGTCTGGCGAGGCATGGCTATGAAACGATCAATTCTGACTTCCAGCGGTTAAGAAACGACTGTTTCGTTGTCAAGCGCGTTACGAATTGGTCGTTCTATACCACGCTGCCCTTCGGCCGGGGCAACCTGGCGTTAGCGTGGCGCAGGCAGTGACTATACGATGGTGTTCTCTTGGCCCCGGTTGTCGCCTGGCGGTGCCGCGTGCACGATGTGCCGGACGCCGGCGGGACACGGGGCCGGCGCAGGCTTGGCTGAGGCGCGTGACGAATGTACTTTCCGACCCACATACCGCTCGAGTCGCCAACCGGATCACCGTTGGATCAGAAGACGACGGGCGGTTCCCGTGATCTCGAAGTGTTGATGGTCGGGCTCAAGCTGGGCGCGTCCGTGCTGCAACTGGGCGGCCGGAATGCGGAGTTGATCGTCGCGCTCGCCAAGGTGGTCGGGATCAGTGGCGACGCGTGCGCCGTCGTCGAGTCGGCCAAGGAGGCCGACCGCGTCCACCGGGCCGCGGTGCAGGCCGGAGTGCTGGTCGACGTCAAAAAGGTGAGCTTCGGGGCGTTGCCTTTCGATTCGGAGTCGTTCGATGTAGTGGTCGCCCCGGATCTGCTCGGGGACCTCAGGATGAACGAACGCGTCGTGTGCCTGCTGCAGGCGTTGCGCGTGCTCCGGCCGGGGGGACGCTGTATGGTCATCGAGACGGTACCGCGGCGTGGTCTCGGCGCGTTGTTCTCCCGGCGGACGCTCGACTCTACGTACGTCGAGAATGGCGGGGCGCGCGGAGCGTTCGAGGCGGCGGGATGTCGGGAGGTGCGGCACCTCGGCGACGGCAAGCGCAGGAGATTCTACGAGGGGACAAGAAAGTAGTGTCCGGTGCAAAGCGCAACCCTGCGCCGACGGGCGCGTCCACGGCGCCGAATGCGCGCCGGACGGGGCCGGACGACGAGGGGTTCCCGGTGCTGGAGGGATACTGATCGGCATGTCGCGGGACATCGTGGAGCACTACGCTTCCGGGAAGAACGACACCTGTCCTCAAAGGCGGCCCCTCTTCGCGCGCAGAATCTGTTCCATCCATCGATAAACTCGCGCAACGGCCAACCCCGCCGGCCGCCGCGCTGGCGAATCTATTTGAACTCCTAATGGAGTTTGTGGTACTTTCATTGGAATGCCAAATAGAGAGCCGTCACGGACGGAGGTCCTGCGCGGCACCCTCGACCTGATGGTGCTGCAGACGCTGGTTTCGCTCGGCCCATCGCACGGCTACGCGATCGCCGCCCGGCTCGAGCAGGTGTCCGACGGCGTCCTCCTCGTCAACATGGGCACGCTGTATCCCGGCTTGATGCGGCTCGAGCAGCGTGGCCTCGTCCGGGCGGAGTGGGGCAGAACGGAGAAGAACCGACGCGCCCGGTTCTACGCGATCACCGCCGCCGGCCGACGTCACGTGGCCGCCGAGAAGCGCGGCTTGGACCGCATGGTGTCGATCATCGACGCGCTCTTTCAGGAACCGGCGTAGCACCGAGCCGAGGTCACTGACGATGCAACGCAAATAGCTACGCCGTCAGTCAAGAGGCGCGCCGCCGGCCGACCCGTTCGTGCCGCGGCGCTGACCTGGAGATCACGATGACTGTCCTTCGCGAGTACTTGCGTCGTCTGTGGGGCGCATTCCGGCGCAACCCGGCCGACCACGGTCTCGAGCGCGAGCTGCGTTTCCATCTTGAACAGGCGGAGGAGGAGCTTCGCGGCAAGGGCCACGCGCCGGCCGAGGCCGCGCGGCTGGCGCGCGTGCGCCTGGGCGGCTTCCCCCAGACGATGGAGGCGCTGCGCGACCAGCGCGGCCTGCCGTGGCTCGACGACCTGCGGACCGACGTGCGGGTCGGCGTGCGCGGACTGGCGCGGCGTCCCGGGTTCACGGCGGCGGCGGCGCTGACGCTGGCGATCGGCATCGGCGCCACCGCTGGGGTTGCCACCGTGACGAACGCCCTGCTCTTCCAACCCCTGCCGGTGCCCGACCCCGACGAGCTCGTGGTCGTGGCGCAGCTCGACGAGCACACCTCGACCTTCCCTCACCCACTGTCCTATCCCGAATACCTCGACTACCGCGATCGCAACGACGTCTTCGACGGTCTCGCCGCGCGCAGCCTGGCGCAACCGCTGCTGTCGATAGACGGTCGCGCGGCGGAGCGCGTCCGGGTCGAGTATGTCAGCGACAACTACTTCGAGGTCCTGCAGGTGAACGCGGCGCGTGGCCGCACGTTCCTCCCGGGTGACGCGAGCCGGCCCGGCGAGGCTCCGTTCGTCGTGTTGACGCATCGCGCGTGGCTGACGCGGTTCGGCGGGGATCCGGCCGTCCTCGGGCAGGTCGTGCGCCTCGGACCCGCCGACATGACCGTCATCGGGATCACGCCGGAGGCCTTCACCGGGGCCAGCGGCGTGGTGGTTGTCGAGCTCTACGTCCTCGCCACCGAGGGCGCGCTCGTCGAACCGGGGTGGACGGACCTGTTGACCAACCGGCTCCCGGAGCGATTCCTGCTGACGGGACGGCTGCGGCCCGACGTGACGGTCGGCGAGGCCGCCGCCCAGCTCGACGTGCTTGCCGACGCGCTGGCCGCGGAGCATCCGGACGCGAGCCGCGACAGCGAGCTCTACGTCGTCGCCGAGCGTCACGCGCGGCCGGAGCCCGGCGCGTCCCGCTACGCCAGGCCCTTGATGAGCGTGGTCATGGGCTTGGCGACACTCGTGCTGCTCGTCGCCGTCGCCAACGTCGTGACCCTCCTGATTGGCCGCGGGGTCGCGCGGCGGCAGGAGATGGCCCTGCGCGCGGGTCTGGGCGCAACCCGGCGGCGGCTCGTGCGGCAGTTGGTCACAGAGAGCGTGCTGTTGGCGTTGATGGGTGGAGCCGGCGGCGGCATCGTCGCGATCTGGGCCGTCGATTTCGTCATGGCCACCCAAACGGCCTTCGACACGTCCGTGGATTGGCGGGTGTTTGGATTCACGGCGGCGACCGCCATCGCGGCCGGCGTGCTCGCGGGTCTCGCCCCGGCGTTGCGCTCGACGCGCATCGACCTCGCGCGCGCCATCGGCTCGGGGGGCCGCGGCTCTGACGGGGGCGCCCCGGGACGGCGCCTGACGAACGGGCTCGTCGTGGTCCAGGTCGCCGTATCCATGGTGCTCCTGGTTTGCGCGGGTCTCTTCGTGCAGAGCGGCAGGAACGCCGGCGCGATCGACTTCGGGTTTCGAACCGATGATCTCCTGGTGCTGTCGGTCGATCCGCTCGCGCAGGGGTACGAGCCGGAGCAGGCCCGCGCGCTCTACCGGGAGATCTTCGACGACGTCGTGGCCCTGACCGGCGTCCGGTCCGCGAGCTGGGCTCGCCGCGCCCCGCTGGAGCCGGGGGGCAGCTCGGGGAGCGTGTTCACCCTCGACGGTGGCACCTCGCCGGAGCCGGACGCCGCGAACGTCGCCGTAAACCATGTCGACCCGCGCTTCTTCGACACCGTCGGCATTCCGGTGGTCCGTGGCCGCGGTTTTCGCGAGGAGGACGCGGCCGGCGACAGGCAGGTGGCTCTCGTCAGCGAGCGCGCGGCGCGAGAGCTCTGGCCGGGACAGGACGCGATCGGCCGGCGCCTCGTCAACGCCGACACGGGCGGGGAACCGTTCAACGTGATCGGCGTGGTGCGTGATGCCCACATGGGGCAGACGCCGTTCGACCGGCCGCCTTTCGTTCTCTATCCCTTCGGTCAGCGACTCGCGGGGCCGGCGACGCTGCACGTGCACATCGACGGACCGGTGAGCGCCGCGACCGCGATGGTCACGGAGACCATTCGCCGGCGAGACCCGACCCTGGCCGTCTTCGGCGCCGGCGGCATGGACGCGGCGCTGCGCTCGCAGCCGTTGCTGGTAATCGTGCGCCTCGGCGCCGCGCTCATCGGGTCGTTCGGCGTGCTCGGCCTGCTGCTCGCCGCAGTCGGACTCTACGGTGTCGTGTCGCAGGCGGTGGTCCAACGGAAGCAGGAGTTCGGTATCCGCACCGCCCTCGGCGCGACCCCCGCCGCCATCACCCGGCTCGCGCTCGGTCGCGGCGTCGTGCTCACGACGTCGGGACTGGCGCTCGGCGCGCTGGCGGCGACCGGCGCCGGGCGGCTCGCCACCGGTTTTCTCGTCGACGTCAGACCAGGCGACCCCGTCGTGTTTGCCGTCGTGGGCCTCCTGCTGGCGGGCGTGGCTCTGCTCGCCTGTCTCGTGCCGTCACGGCGCGCCGCGAAGGCCGATCCGCTCGCGACGCTGCGAGCCGACTAGAGGGGCACTCGTCGCCAACGCAACAACCCTCGCCCAGGAGTCCGGGGCGGTCGGGTCGGCATGACCGCGCTGCGGGCAGAAGAGTCGTGTGATCAGGGCCAGAGCATCCGCCAGTCGGTGAAGTACTCCGCTTCTCCCCAGGTGATGTGGAGCGTTCCGGAAGGGACGGCACCCTCTTCCGCCGGCACATTCGGCGCCAGCGTGATCGCCAGGCTCGGGACCGTCTCCGCCAGGTCCCGGTGGCGGATCGGTGTCCGCCCGAAGTCATGAGAGGGGTCATAGTCGGTGCCCCAGTGTCGGGTCTGGCGGCTGACGATCAGGTCGCCGCCGTTCTCGCGGGGGAGCATGAACAGCGTGTACTCCCCGCGCGGCACGTCGAGATCGCCGAAGCGGACGTCGAAGTCGAGCGTCAGGCGCGTGGCCCAGTTCGCCCCCAGGCGCCAGACCTCGCCGTACGGCACGAGTCCCCCGAAGATCTCGCGGCCGCGCGCGTGCGGCTGGCCATAGTCGATGGTGATGCGCGACGGGCCCGAGTGGGACGGTGTGAGGGTGAACCACCCGCCGTTGCGCAAGACGCGCCCATCGAACGTCACGCTGGTCGTCACCCGTCCGCTCGGGGCCACCTGCGGGCGCGGTTGGGCGGCGAGCGACGCGGTGAGCAGCAGCACGGTCAGGGCGGCGAGCCCGGCCTGGGGTCGTAGGGTGCACATGGGGTCATTCTACGTCCCGCTGCGGCCGGTGTTCGCGTTCGACCAGAGAGCAGGACAGGCCGAACGCTCTCGGCCCGAGTCAATATTCGTGGAACTTTCGGACGGACGAGCGGGACTTCATGACCAGAGTGGACGATGTCGAACTGCTGGTTCGGGCGCGCAGGGGCGATGAACGTGCCTTTGGTCAGCTATTTTCACGCTATCAGCCCGTGGTAAAAGCCCCGCTGCATTCGATCCCCGCTGAATTCTGCGCTTCCCTGCAGAATTCTGCTGTTTCACGCTGCATCCCGCCGATCTGCGTTGTTCCGGCTGACGAACAGGGCAACCACAAGGGTTGCCCCTACAGGTATTTTCCCTTTTCTCGCCTTGCTCAGCGGGCGCATCGCCAATCTCGGTGCAACGCGGGGTTCTACCACGGGCTGCTATCAGCGGGCTGTCCCTCGGCATGCGGTCTATATGTGCGGTCCTGAGCATCGTGAGAATGCGCTGCGAACCTGTAGAATCGCAGCGTAGGGGGGGACGTGTCAGACCAAAGCTATGTCCATACGGAGACTGACGGCGCGGCGATCAAATCATGGACTCGCGGCGTCAAGGTGGAGGACGAGGCATGGGACCAGTTGCGCAACGTGGCGAGCTTGCCATTCATCCACAAGCACATCGCTGTCATGCCCGATGTTCATTGGGGAATCGGGGCCACTATCGGATCCGTCATTCCCACGCGTCGAGCGATCGTGCCAGCAGCGGTCGGTGTCGATATCGGCTGCGGGATGATGGCTGTCCCCACTCTGTTGACCTCAAAGGATCTACCCGACAACTTGCTGGGCGTCCGCTCGGCAATCGAACAGGCCGTCCCTCACGGCCGCACCGACAATGGCGGCGCGAATGACCGCGGCGCTTGGGGCGACGTGCCCGAGTACGTAGTGAAGCGATTCCATGGCGACTGCGACGAGCAACCGTTCGATGCGAATGATTGCAGCATAGCCGGCGGTCTCGAGAAACTGACCGTCGAATATCCCAAATTACGACGTTCCGCGGAACGCGCCATCAAGCAATTCGGTACCTTGGGCACAGGAAATCATTTCATCGAAGTGTGCCTGGATACTGAAGATCGGGTGTGGGTCATGCTTCATTCCGGTTCGAGGGGCATCGGAAACGCCATTGCCCGTCAGTTCATCGCACTGGCGAAATCGGATATGAAGCGTTGGTACGTGCAACTTCCCGATCAGGATCTCGCGTATCTGCCCGAGGGCTCGAAGCACTTCCAGGGTTATGTTGCAGCCGTTTTTTGGGCGCAGGCGTTCGCTCGGACCAACCGGCAGATCATGATGAAGCACACGCTGGAGGCGATTGGCAGAGCGTTGAACTGGCCTGGAGACCCGTTGTCCGAATGGGCCGCCGGATCGGAAGCCGTGAACTGCCATCACAACTATGTCGCTCGCGAGCATCACTTCGGCAAGAACGTGTGGGTGACTCGCAAGGGCGCTGTTCGAGCTCGACGTGGCGATATGGGGATCATTCCCGGATCGATGGGCGCTCGCTCGTATATCGTGCGAGGGAAGGGGAATCCAGACTCGTTCCATTCGTGCTCGCACGGCGCCGGTCGAGCCATGTCGCGTGGCGCGGCGAAGAGGAAGTTCTCGATCGCGGATCACGAATCCGCAACGCAGGGAGTTGAATGCCGGAAAGATGCGGGTGTCCTGGACGAAACACCCATGGCCTACAAGCCAATAGACGATGTCATGAATGCACAGGCCGATCTGGTGGAAATCGTTACGGCTCTCAAGCAGGTCGTGTGCGTGAAAGGATAGCGGTTGTCGGCGTCGAGGATGTCCGGTTCAATACGCCCCCATTCTGAACCTGCCGAGCGATACCTCTACGTCGCACGGCCGAACCGCCGACCCCCGGCGCGCGGACCACGCCCAGGCAATTGCCCGCGCCAACGCATTCTCCATCATCCTGCCATTCCTGGTCTTCAATCCTGCCAGGGCGTCATGCATCCTCCCGCAGCGCCTGGGTCGGCTCCATTCGGAGTGCTCGCAGGCGCCGGCCGAGTCGATTCCGGGCCGCATGCTATCGTGCATGACCAGGAGAATCGATGACGGTATCGGTCGACGGCGCTGAGCTCTTCTACACGACGCGTGGCCGCGGGCCGGCGTGCATGGTCCTGAGCGCGATCGGCACGGAGCCCTACGTGCGCCAGATGCCGCCCCGACTGAGCGACCACCTCACGCTGGTTCATGTCGACCTTCGGGGCGGCGGGCAATCGACAGGCGCCGTCTCGGATCTCACCTTCGACCAGCTTGCCGGCGACCTGGAGGCCGTTCGGGGCGATCTCGGCCGGGACCGCGTTGCCGTTTTGGGACACTCCATCATCGGGGCGCTGGCCATCGAGTACGGCCGGCGCTGCCCGACGAGCGTGTCCCACGTGATCGCGGTGGGCACCCCGCCGAGCGGCGACATGGCGGCCTTGGTGGCGCGCAGCAGGTCGTTCTTCGAGGAGGACGCCTCGGCCGCCCGCAAACAGCGACTGCGGGACAATTTTGCGAGTCTTCCGCCGCAGCCTTCGATGCGACAGACCGTGCTGGCCCAGACACCAATGCGTTTCCACGATGCCGACATCGACGCGGCGCCGTTGTTCGAAGGCGCCGTGTCGACGCCCGCGCTGCTGACGCACATCATGGAAATGTTGACGCCGGCCTGGCGCATCGATGCCGACCCGGACTCGCTGCAGGTGCCGTTGCTCCTTGCCCACGGTCGCCACGACTACGCGGTGCCCTACGTCCTCTGGGACGGCATCCCCGACACGCTGCCAAACGCCACGTTCCAGATCTTCGAGCACAGCGGGCACCAACCGTTCTTCGAGGAGCCGGACCGGTTCACCGCGGCCCTCACCCGGTGGATGGCCGACCAGGCGCCTGGCAGCCCGTGGTGAAACCCCGCGTTGCACCGAGATCGGCGATGCGCCCGCTGAGCAAGGCGAGTAGGGGCAACCCTTGTGGTTGCCCTGTTCGTCAGCCGCAACAACACACATCGGCGGGCTGCAACGTCGATTCGCAGGTGTCCACGCACATCGGCGGGTTTCAACGCGAAACCGCAGAATACCTGTAGGGGCAACCCTTGTGGTTGCCCTGTTCGTCAGCCGGAGCAACGCCGCTCGGCTGAGCAGCCGGTGCACATGACGGAGAATTCAATGAAGAACCCACCCGAAGGTTGGCCGAGAATCGCCCCCGCGGTGTTCTATGACGACGCCGCGGCCGCGATCGAGTGGCTGACACCCGCTTTCGGATTTACGGTGCAGATGAAGGTCGAGAACGACCAGGGACAGGTCCTGCATTCACAGCTCGTCATGAACGGTGGCCTCATCATGGTCGGCCAGGCCGGTCTGTCGCCGGAACGGCCGTACCTGAAGTCCCCGCGGGCGGTCGGCGGCGCGAACACGCAGGCGCTGGCCGTGTACGTCGACGACGCCGACGCCCATTGCGAGCGGGCGCGGGCCGCCGGCGCAGCCATTACGGCCGAGCCGGCGACCCAGGACTACGGCGAGGGTTACTGGACGGAGCGAACCTACCAGGCGCGGGACCTGGAGGGTCACCACTGGTGGTTCATGCAGCGCCTGCGCGGGTAGCGCCGCCGCCACTCCAGCCGCCAGTCACGGAAATGTACAGACCGCTCGGCTTCGCGCCACAGCAGTTCAGACCAACCAACGCCCGGGTCGAAAAGAGGCAGGCACGGGCGCAGACATCATCAGGTTTCTGAATCCAGCCGGGCGGCGCGCAGGCCTTTCCAGGTGCTGTAGCACATCGCGATCAGCATCAGGGCGATGGGGAAGCCGGTAATGAGGGCGGCGGTCTGCAACGCTACCAGCCCGCCGCTGACCAGCAGGGTGATCGCGACGATGCCCTCGAACGAACACCAGAAGACGCGTTGGGCCACCGGCGCGTCCAGCCTGCCGCCGGCGGTGATCGTGTCGATGACCAGCGATCCGGAATCGGAGGACGTGACGAAGAAGACGACCACCAGGACGATCCCGATGAACGAGGTGACGTCGGCGAGCGGCAGTGTCTCCAGCATCCTGAACAGGGCCAACTCCGGTTGCTGCGTCTGCACCGCCTCGACCACGCCGGTCTGGCCCGCATCGATATAGCCCGACAGCGCGGTCCCGCCGAAGGCGTTCATCCAGAGCGCGGAGAGCAGTACGGGGACGACCAGCATGCAGCCGACGAGGCCGCGCACCGTGCGGCCGCGTGAGATCCGGGCGACGAACAGGCCGACAAAGGGCGACCACGAGAGCCACCACGCCCAGAAAAAGGTGGTCCAGCCGTGCAGGAAGTCGAAGTCTTCACGGCCCACCCAGTTGCTGAGCGGCCCGATCGCCACGAGATAGTGGCCGATGCTGGTGACGAAACCGGCAAACAGGTCGAACGTCGGCCCGACCGCCAGCACAAAGGCGAGCAGCAGCAGCGCGAGCAGCAGGTTGATTTGGCTCAGGCGCTTGACGCCCTTGTCCATCCCCGAGACGACCGACGCCAGTGCGATGGCCGTGATGCCGGCGATCAACAGGACCTTGGTCGTGTCGGTCGCCGGTATGCCGAACAGATGGTCCAGCCCCGCCGCCGTTTGCTCGGCTCCCAGGCCCAGAGAGGTCGCCAGCCCGAAGAGCGTGGCGAACACGGCGAGAATGTCGATGACGTGGCCCACCGGACCCCACACCGCTTCGCCGAGGACGGGGTAGAACGCCGACCGCAGTGTCAGCGGCAACCCGAGGTTGTAGGCGGCGAAGGCGAGCGAGAGCGCGACGACCGCGAACATGGCCCACGCGTGCACGCCCCAGTGAAAGATGGACGCGGCGATGGCGAGCTTCTGGGTGGCGGCGGTGTCGGCCGTATCGACGCCGAGGGGCGGATTCTGAAAATGGTCGACCGGCTCCGCCACCCCGAAGAACATCAGGCCGATGCCGATTCCGGCCGCGAACAGCATGGCGAGCCACGACCAGGCGGAGTAATCCGGCCTCGCATCCGGACCACCCAGGCGGATGCGGCCGAGCGGTGTCGCCATCACCAGCAGGCAGAAAAGGACGAAGATGTTGCTCGCGCCCATGAACATCCAGTCGAACGTGGAGGTGAGCCAGGCGTACAGCGCGTCGAAGATGCCCGCGGCGGCATCCCGGAACGCCAGCGTCCCGGCGACGAACGTGATGATGGTGAGGCTGGAGACGACGAAGACCGGGTGGTGGACGTCGAGGCCGAGGAACTGGACGTTGTCCCGGCCGATCGCGTAGTCGGTCTGCGCCGCGGCAGCTTCCGGACGAGTGCGATGGCGGGCTGCGGGTGGGTCGGGCACGATGGTCATGAATGGCACGTGGGCGTCGCTGCCCAGCTTGCGTGCGCTGCAGGCCCATGACAACCTCGTCAACCGCGGGTGTCGCCCATCCTGGAATATCAGCACGCTGGCGACGAACGAGGCACACGTGCAGGCCGGAGATGAAGACCGGCGTGCGTGCCGGACGTCAGGGCGCCGCGGCCCTCACGGCAGGCGGTGCGTCGACGAGCCGGCGCGGAACAGGGCGGCAGCCTTGTCCAATGACACCCGGTCGCCGACCAGGACCGCGGTGTCGCCCGGCACGTATCGGAACGCCTCGTCCCGGCGGTAGAAGGGCGTGCCGTTCCGTACCACCGCCACCTGGATCGCGCCGGTGCGCCGCCGCAGGTCGAGCGTGCGCGCATTCTCTCCGATCGCTGGACAGCCGGCCTCGACCTCGATCAGCTCCAGCGCGTCGTGAATGCCGAGATGCTGGAGGGTGTCGAGCGCGAGGTCGGGGGCGGCGGTGCCACGTAGTAACCCGTAGTGCTCGCTACGCACCGCCTCGAGCTCGTGCGCGATGCGGCCGGCGGGAATCTCGTAGCCTTCGAGCGCGCGTTTGAACAGCTCAAGCGACGCCTCGAACTCCTCGACGACCACTGCGTTGGCCCCGAGACGCTGGAGCTCGTCGATGGCGCGCACGTAGCGGGTCCGGACGACGATCCGCGCCGCCGGCGCCAACCCGCGCGCTGCGGCCACGCCGCGCCGCTCCTCCATCGACGACGGGATGGCGAAGACGATGATCCGGGCGTGCTCGCCCGCAACGCGTCCGAGCAGCGCTTGCCGCGTGCCGTCGCCGTAAACGGCCGGCAACCCGTCGACGCGCGCTTGGTGCACGAGCTGCACGTTCTGATCGATGACGACGCACCGAATCCCCGCCGCCCGCAGCATCCGCGCCAGGTAGCGTCCGGCAACGCCATATCCCACCACCACGGCGTGGTCGCGGTAGTCGGCCGCGACCAGGTCGCCGTCCCGTTCCGTATCGCCGTTGGTTGCGTGCCGGACGGCGCCGACGATCCGCGCCGCGACCGATTCGGCCACCCGGTGGGCCGACCCGATGAGAAACGGCGTCGCCATGAGCGAGAGCACGGCGACCGACAGGAACATCTGGTAGTCGTTGCCGGTGAACAGGCCAAGCGGGAGACCGGCGGCGGCCAGCACGAAAGAGAACTCGCCGACTTGCGCCAGGCCCAGACCGCTCCTGAGTCCTGTGTCGAGCGGCCGACCGCGGAGTACGATGGCGCCGGTCGCGACCACGCTCTTCAGCGCCACGACCAGCAGCGCTGCGCCCACGACGACGACCGGCTGCTGCAGGACCAGCGACAGGTCGAGCAGCATGCCGATCGAGGTAAAGAAGACGCCGCTGAACAACGCGCGGAAGGGGATGACGTCGGAGAGCGCCTGCTGGCCGTACTCCGATTCCGAAATGATCAACCCCGCCAGAAACGCGCCGATCGCCAGCGAGAACCCCGCGGCGGCGCTGACGAGCGCGGTCCCGATGGCAAAGAAGCCGACGCAGAGCGTGAAGAGATCCCGGTCGCGCAACGCGACCACGCGGTCGAGCGTCCAGCGCACCGCGAAGCGGCCGCCCACCACCAGCGCGACCATCGCCCCGAGGCTGACGAGCATCCGCATCCAGAACGCCGACATGCCCTGGCTGCTTCCGCCGGCCAGCAGCGGCAACAGCGCCATGATCGGGACGATGCAGAGGTCCTGAAACAGCAGGATCGACACCGCCTCGCGTCCGTGCGGCGCATCGAGCTCGCCGCGGTCGGCGTATGCCTTGGTCACGACGGCGGTCGACGACATCGCGGCGAGCGCCCCGTAGAAGAGCGTGTTGCCGACCGGCAGGTCCAGCGCCGTCCCGGCGGCGAGTGCGAGCGCGAGCATGCCGGCCATCTGCCCGCCGCCGGCGATGAGAACGGAACGGCCCCAGCGCAGCACGTCGGAGAGTGACAGCTCGAGGCCAATCTCGAACAGCAACAGGACCACACCGATCTCGGACAGCGCCGCGACCGAGTCCGGGTTCGGAATGAGGGCGACACCGGACGGCCCGATGAAGATGCCTACGATGAGAAAGCCGACGAGGGGCGGCAGCCGCAGTCGATGCGCGAGCGCGACGACCGGGAGGGCCAACCCGGCGATGATCGCCAAGTCGCGGAGCACACCGAGGTCGTGCATTCAGGATAGGGTACCATCCGTCCCGCGAGGATCCTGCCAGGACTTAGTTGTGCAGGAAGAACCCGCGGATCCGGGCGCGAACCACTTTCGCGAGGAGCGCGAAAGCCAGGAACGCCACGGCCCCCCACCGCCAGCCGCTGAACCATAACAGGCCCGCGAAGAAAACACCCATGAGCACGTCCGGCAGCCAAGAACGCGCATACCACTGTTCAGGCCGAACCTCCCGCGTCATCCACGCGACGAGCGCGATGGCGGACAGCGCCACGACCCCCCACGGCCAGCCGCCGAACCAGAACGCACCCGCGGCGAACAGACCCGCGAGAGAACCCCGAAACTGAGCTCGCGACCAATCCGCACTTGTCATCTGCAGCTTGCTGGCGTGTCCGCGCCGTCCACTTCACCTCGGCTAACTGGAGAGCTGCCGGCTCACCACCGCTTCGTCGAGCTCGACACCGAGGCCGGGGCCGGTCGGCGGGGTGATGAACCCGTTCTCGATCACGATCGGCTCGACGAAGACGTCGCGGTGCAGATCGTTGGTGTTGAACTCCTGCACCAGGAAGTTGGGCGAGCAGGTGTCGAGCTGGACCGCGGCCGCGGCGGCGATCGGACCGCAATACATGTGGGGCGCAATCATCGCGTAGTGGGCCTCCGACATGCTGGCGATCTTCTTCGATTCGAGAATGCCCCCGCACTGTCCCACGTCGAGTTGGATGATTCCCGCCGCCTGCTTGCCGAGCACCTCCGCGAACTCGAACTTCGTCACCAGGCGTTCGCCGGTCGCGATCGGGATGCTCGTCTGGGCCGCCACGCGGGCCATCTCGTCCACGTTTTCCGGTGAGACGGGCTCTTCGAAGAAGTACGGATGGAACTCTTCCAGGATGCTCGCCACCCGGATCGCCCCGGACGTGCTGAACTGGCCGTGGGTGCCGATGCCGATCTCCAGCTCGTCGCCGACCGCGTCGCGCATGGCGCGGAAGATGCGGGCCACGTGGTTGATCGTCTTGAGCGAGTAGTCGCGGGGGCCGCCGGTGATCGGCTGGAACGGGTCGAGCTTGCAAACGGTGATACCGCGTTCGATCAGCTCGACGGCGCGTTCTCCGGCCAGCTCGGGGTTTTCCCACACACCGGCCGTGTCCAGGTACGCGTAGGCCCGCAACCGCTCGTGAAACTGGCCGCCCAGCATGTTGTAGATCGGTTGGCCGGTCGCCTTGCCGACGATATCCCAGCAGGCCATCTCGATGGCGGAGATCGCCGGGGTCCTCGAGAGCCCGGGATGGCGGTAGTCGTGCGGATTGCTGTAGATGTCCTGCCAGATGCGCTCGATGTCGAACGGGCTCTTCCCGACGACCACGGAATCGCACATCTGGTGCAGCAGGCTGATCTGCGAGTCCAGGTTGGTCAGTCCGCCCGAGACGCGCTCGCCGAGGCCGACGATGCCGGCATCGGTTTCGAGCTGCAGGAAGAGCCACTTCCGATGACCGATCGGCGGATCGATGTTGTCCAGCACGCGGGTCCGGCACCCTGTGATCTTGATTTTGCGCGCGGACGAGTCCTGCGCAATCGCCGCTGCCGCCGCCGATGGCGCGGCGGCCATTCCGGTGCCGGTGCCGAGGCCGGCGCCGATGCCGGCCGCGGCCAGCCCGGATCGCTGAAGGAAGCCGCGTCGATTGATACTCATACCGGTTCACCCTTCTGGGCCGTCGGCCCGCACCGAAGAACAATAGCAATAGGGAATACTAGCAGACCGTGGCAAAACCCCCGCTGCATGCGATCCCCACTGAATTCTGCGGTTCCACGCTGAATTCTGCGCTTCCCCACTGAATTCTGTTGATGTGCGTTGTTCCGGCTAACGAACAGGGCAACCACAAGGGTTGCCCCTACGGAATTCTGCGGTTTCACGCTGAATTCTGTTGATGTGCGTTGTTCCGGCTGACGAACAGGGCAACCACAAGGGTTGCCCCTACGGAATTCTGCGGTTCCACGCTGAATTCTGCGGTTCCCCACTGAATTCTGCGGTTCCACGTTGAATTCTGTTGATGTGCGTTGTTCCGGCTGACGAACAGGGCAACCACAAGGGTTGCCCCTACGGAATTCTGCGGTTTCACGTTGAATTCTGTTGATGTGCGTTGTTCCGGCTAACGAACAGGGCAACCACAAGGGTTGCCCCTACGGAATTCTGCGGTTCCACGCTGAATTCTGCGGTTTCACGCTGCATCCCGCGGGCGCATCGAGACCGCACCACGGCGCGTGGAAGCGGGTGGTCGTCAGGGCGGTCGCTGCTGACGCCGGCGCGCCAGGAGTCGACGGTCGTCATCTCGGTCCAGTTGAACATCGCGGCCGTGTGGTCACCGAATCGAGTCGCCACCGTCTCGCGCTGGCCAGGCATCGACAACCATGGAGGTGGTCTGTATCATGACAGCATGATGTCATGCTGTTCGTTCAAGGAGCACCTGTTCAAGGAGCGTATTCGGAAATGAAGCGCACGCAGATCCAGCTCGACGACGCCACGTACGAAGCCGTTCGGCGGCGTGCTTTCAAAGACGGACGGTCGATGGCGTCCGTCGTGCGCGACACACTGGCCGAGGCATTGGGTACCACCGCCCGGAACAGGAACAAGAAATGGACCATCGAGGATTTCACCTTCATCGGGATGGGCACCGATCCAGACCCGCCGCCGGACGTCCCGGTGTCGGTGGATCACGACAAGTGGTACGCGGAGGCGATTGCCCGCCGGTGGGGGGAGCCTGAAGAGCGATGATCTTCGTCGATACGTCGGCCATCTTCGCGCTGGCCAGCGAACGCGACCAGAAGCATCGGGTAGCCCGGCTGTTGTTCGACACGCTGCTGCGGGCCGAGCGCCGGTTGCTCACCCACAGCTACGTCCTCGCTGAATCAATGGCGCTGTTGCACCGGCGCCTCGGCCGGGAGGCCGCGCTCGCATTCGCGGCCCAGGCACGCGTGTTGGAGGTCGACTGGGTGGACGAATCGCTGCACAACACGGCGGTCGACGCGCTCCGCACCGCACCGCGCCGCGTCAGCCTGGTCGATCAGGTGAGCTTCCTCGTCATGCGTGAGCGCGGCATCAGCGAGGCGTTCGCGTTCGACCCCGACTTCACCGCGGCCGGCTTTCGGCTATACGCACCGTAGCCACCAAGGACTCCGGTCCGTAGGAGCCTGCGCCGCAGGAAGATCACGGCTGCAAATCCGCTCTCGCTCATGGCTTTCACCGCAGACTCCTAGCGCACGTACAGCGTCAGCCGCGGGAAGACGAACGTGCCGCCGACCTCGTCGATGATGTTGACCTGGCAGGTGTACAGGCCGGGCAGCAGTTGCACGGCTGGGATCTCGAACTGGAACAGGACGGCGCCGCGGCGTGCCTCGTCGATCGCGGTGCGCTCGACCGCCGGCGTCTCGAATACCTTCACGCCGCCGCGATAGAAGGCCAGACTGGTGCGAACAGCGGGCAGACCCTCGGCGTCGGTCTGCGGGTCGTACACCTCGTAGTAGAAGAACAGTGGCTGATCGCGCCGCACGACGTGCGTCAGATTGGGAATCAGTTCCAGCCCGTCGCGCACGAGCGGATTCTCCGATCGGCGTCGTCCCACCTCCCGGACCTGCGTGCTCAGCGTGACCGAACTCACCTTGACCGGAGCGTGCGCCAGGTCCGGCACGAACAGCGCTGTCTCATACGACCCGATCTGACCGCTGGTGTTCTCGCGCACGACGACCTTCAGCGAGAACCGTCCCGGCGGCAGCGTCACGCTCGATTGATACAGCACCTGCCTGGCCGCCAGACCGGCCGTGCTTGCCCGCGGGACCCGCATCGTGTCGTCGATCTGACCGACCGGGCGTCCCTGCTCGTCGCGCACGACGCCAAGAATGCTCAGTGTGACGCGGTCGTCGGCTGTCACCGGCACCGCTGAACCGGGGATGACGACCGACACCGGGACGTCATACCGATCGTCGCTCCGGCGAAACCAGCCCGACGACACGAGGACCGGCAGGTCGGTGGCCGACAGCGGCGCCTGCAACTGGTCCTGCAACTGGTACTCGCGGTCGCGCCGGTTCGTGTGCGCAAAGTCCCGGTCGGCGTAGTAGCCGGCCCGGTGTGCGACCTGCAACCCCGCCTGCTTCACCCGTACCGTGATCCTGCGGTACTGTCCGTCCCGCGTCTGATCGGGGCGCTGATAGCCGAGAAGGTAATACGACGAGAGGTCGCGTTCCACCTGCGCGAACACTTCGCCGAAGTCGTTCGTGTCGGTGAACGCCTGCCCGCCCGTATCGTCGGCGAGCGTCGACAACGTCTCCTGCGACGAGAACAACTGGTCGAACTGGCGGGCGACCCCCTGGCCGGAGAACAGCGACCGCCCGCGACCACTCTGGCGCGACGCGTCACCGCCCGGGACAATCGCCTGCAGACCCCGCGCGTCGACCGTGTAGAGCGCCGCGTTGGCGCGCACCGCCGCGTTGACGGCGGCGCGCAGCTCCACCTGGTTGTCGCCGCCGCTGCGTCCCATCCCGGCGCTGAAATAGACGATGGCCTTCTTCTGTTCGATGAATTGCAGGTTCTCCGCCAAGGTGCGGATCGCCCGCAGGCGGACATCGTTGTTGAAGAGGTCGTATTCCGACGCTGCCGCCAGGCCGCCGGATTCTGCCTCCAGATCCTGCTCGTCGGTTTCGGCGGTCTCGACCTGCGCTTCCTCCAGCGCCAGCTCGCCGGTCGTCGAGAGTGCCGACAGCGTGACCCGTAGTTGCTCCCGATCGGCCGTAAAGTCGCTCAGCACCTCGAGCGTGGACGCAATAACGGCGACGGCGACAAGGTCGCCAGCGGTCATCCGCTCATCCACGTAGCGCAGTGCCGAGCGGACCGCCTCGTCCGCATCCTCTGGCTGCATCGAGCTCAGGTCGAACAGCAGCACCATCAGCCGCCGCCCTGCCAGATCCTGGCGGCGTAGCGGCTCCGGCGCGCCGGCTTGTGTCTCCGGCGCGACCCGCGCGGGCTCGTCGCGATCGGCCCGGGCGGCCGGAATCGCCGGCGTCAGGTCGGTGCGCAGCAGCGGCGCGACGATGGCCGGACGCGGTGTGGTCACGACCTCTTCGAAGTTGAAGGAGACGATCGTCTGAGGCTGGCCATCCTCGAATAGCTCGAAATCATCGGCCGTCAGTCCCCGGACCACGTCGCCGTCGCCGTCCCGCACGATGACGTCCACGACAACCAGATCCACGCCGCCTCGAAACACCTGCGGTGCGTCGCCGGGTTGCTGCGCCGAGACGGCGAACGACCCGCTGACTGCCAGGATGACGGCCCACGGCGACAACCGCGAGGGTCGAGACATCAGTATGCGAACCTCAGGTCGAGCCGCACCGTTCGCATGGGTCGCACCGCGACGACTTCGCCGAACGTCGGCGACGTCACGACCGCGTCGATGGCGGCGTACTGGACGGTGTTGAGCAGGTTGTTCGCGGTGAGACTGAGGCTCACGGTCTGCGTATTGCCGACCCGGATATTGCGGGTCAACCGGGCATCGAGCTGGCGGCTGCCCGGACCGATGATGGTGTTGCGGCCGGCGGTGCCGAAGGCGCCGGGGGCCGGCACCGCGAACGCGTCGGTGTTGAAGTATTTGAGCAGCGCGGGGTTGTCAAGCGCGACCGGCGCTCCGGTCACGTCCGCCCGCAACGTACCGCTTGTCCCGCGGGCCACTTCGGTCGGGGACCCCACGATGCGGGCCGTGAACGGCGTGCCCGATTGCGCCGTGATGCCGGCGGTCAGCGACCAGTCGCCCAGCACGGCCGCCAGCAGGCCGCCGTCGTTCAGCCAGCGGTGGTCCGCGCCGAAGGGAAACTCCACCAGGATGTCGGCCGACAGTTGATGCCGCCGATCGAAGCTCGACAGCCCCCGCTCGGCCTCAAGATTCTGGTCGTCCTGCGCCACCACGCCGGCGCCGCCGCCCACCGACGACGCGTTGTCGATCGACCTGGCGAGCGTGTAGCGCAGACTGCCTCCGATGCCGCCGCCGAGGCGCTTTCTGAGACGCAGCGTGCCCGCGTGCAGAAGGGAAGTGCCCCCCGAGCTCTGCCACAGGAATGGCTGCACGCCGGCGATGCGCAGGCCGTCCGGGCCGCGGTTCGGCGCCCGCAGGAGATCGAGATGCGACCCCTTGGTCCCGGTGTACCCGCCGCCGACGCTCCAGCCGCGCACCAGGTTCCGATCGATGTCGAGGTTCCAGGTCTGCACGACACCCAACTGGTAGTTCTTGTCGATGCCGTAGTTGTTGGTCGTAGTGTCTGGCGACGCGTCGCCGAACGGAGTGGAAAGCGACAACGGAACCGCCGTCGTGCCGATCGTGGTGTTCGTTACCGCGAATGGCGGTTGCGCCACGAGCTGGCGGGCAATCGAACCGTAGGACCCGCTGTTGAAGCTGACGCCGTACCCCGTGCGCACGACCGTCCCGCGCGTGGCGCGCCACGCGACCCCGATTCGCGGCGCGATGTTGTTGGTGTCCGTGCGCACCAGCGCTCCGGGGTACACCCCGCTGAACGCGCCGTCTGCGCCGGCCAGCACCGGCGCCGCGGCGGTGAACTCTGGCGTGACGTCGAGACCCACCATGCGCCCGCTCGCCTCGGTGAACGGCTTGACCAGCTCGTAGCGGACACCGAGGTTCAACGTCAGCCCGGCGCTCTTGCGCCAGTTGTCCTGGACAAAGAGGCTGACCGACTGGCCGCGGAGCTGCACCAGGCCCGGGCCGTACTGCACCGCCGCCTGTTGCGGCAGCCCGAGCAGAAAGTCTGCGAAGTCGAGACCGGTTCCAGGTCCGGCCCTGTTCCCCGCGCCGGTGTAGAGACCCGTGAAGACGAAACTGCCCCGGGCGCTGGTGTCAGTCTGGCTGCTCGACCAGTCTTGACTGATCTCGCCGCCGAAGCGGATCCGGTGCCGTCCGGTCGGGCGCGTGGCCGTGTACCCGACGCGCAGGCGCCGGTCGCTGCGCAGGCTCGGGGTCACGTCTCGCAGGCTGGTGAAACTGGAAAACGACAGGTCAGGCACGCCCCAGGCGAACGGGTCGGCCGCCACGCCGACGATACCGGCCAGGGCTGCCACGTTCTCGATCCCGGCATACTGATTGACGGTGTCCGAACGGGTCTGCGAGAACGTCGCCCGTAGGTTGTGCATCATGCGGCCCTTGAACACGTTCAGGGTGACGGGGGCCGTGAACGAGGAGCCGGAACGGGTCCCATCGACCGTCGAGAATGCGCCGAGCCGCGTGGCGTCATTGCGGCGATACCGGATCTGGCCGTTGAGCACGATGCTGGTGCCTCGACCACCGCGTCCGCCGCGCGCACCGGGACCGAATCCGCCGCCGCGTCCGCCGCGTCCGCCGACCCCGCCGGTCTCTGCCGAGAAGTTCTGCGTGATACGCAGGCTCACCGCATCGGACGTCGACTGCGACGTTCTGCTGGCCTGGAAGTTCTGGGCCGCCCCGGGCAGATTCGGCTCAGGCAGGAACCGCAGCAGCGAGCGGGCGCCGGGGTCCAGCCGGTCCGCGGGGATGCGGTTGTCGGGGAACGGCTGTCCGGTCAGTGGATCCGCGACCGCGACGCGGCTTCCCGAGAAGTCGCCCTGCCGAACCGCCGTCGTGGGCACGGTTGCATACTGGTCGACGAGATCTGTCGAGCGGTTCCCCTGGACACTGAGGAAGAACGTGGTCCGGGATCCGTCGGAGACGCCAGGGATCGGCAGCGGTCCGCCCACCGTGCTGCCGTACTGTTGCCGGACATAGTCCGGTCGTGTTTCGGCGCCGGCGCGCAGCGCATACGGCTCTGCATCGAGCGCAGACCCGCCGAAGGTGTACGTGGTAGAGCCCTGGTAGCGGTTCTGTCCCCGCAGGCGCCGTCCCAGGAAGCCGCCCGGGCCGCCCTGCCCCGGCCCGAAGCCCTGCGCGGTGAGGTCGCCAAAGGGACTGCGGCCCCCGAATCCACCCGGCCGTCCCCGCAGCATGCCGTCCGGCAGCGTGGCGCCGGCAGCGGCGAATTCTCCCCGGCCCAGGGCGAGCAGCCGGTCCCGCATCATCCCGCTGTCGAGTCTGGTCGTCTCTCCCTGAATCGCCACCGCGTCGGTCGCACCGTCGGCCGAGAAGCCAGGCGGCAGCAGCAATTGCGTGGCCGGATCGCCGGAGTCTTCCGGAATCAGGTCCAGGTCTCCAGCCAGGATCCCTTCCAGTTCGACATCCAGCGCCTCGAACCGCCGGCCGGGACCACCCGCGCGGCTGATGCGCCGTGTGGCGGCCTGTTCCGCGACGGGCGCGCTTCCAGCGCGTGGAGTGGAGGTGGTGTCGCCGGCGGGCAGAACGGCCGGCGGCGAATCGCCCGGTGTGGCGTCCAGGGTGCGGGAGGCCAACGCGAGCTCGAAATCGAGCGAGGCGTCGCAGAGCGCGGCAGCCAGTGCGAGGTCCCGATGCACTGCGGCGAAACCCATGAACGCGGTCGACAGACGATAGGTCTGGCCCCCCGGCAGCATCAGACCCCAGGCGCCGTCCACGCCGGTCGACGTCGCCGCCACGACTCGATCGCCGCGGCGGGCCACCACCGCGACACCGGGCAGCGGGGTCCCTCCGCTGGCGATCCGCCCCGCGAGCCGGCAGGCCGCCGGCGCCGTGGGTCCGGCCGCGGGCGGCTGCTGACCGAATGCATGCACCTCATGCATCGCCATGCTGAGGGTCAGCAGCAATGCCGCGCCCAACAACACTGTTCCAAGGCGCGGCGCGGTCGGGTTGGCTGCCTTCGAGAGCGGCGGGTCGGCGGGGGAGTGTGTGCGCGCCATGGGTGCGGCCCTCGTCAGACATAGACTGTCCGACGCGGTGGGATATTCCGTGGATCAGCCTGGATGGGCGCGACGATAGCTGCGCTCGCCGCGCTCGCGGTTCGGTGTCGATGTGTCGGGGGCACCCTTGCGTTCGGACTACCCCTCTACCCGACGTTGACAACCGTCAAGGTAAGACAATATCTTACGTCCATGAAGACCTCCGTCTCCACGAAGGGCCAGATTGTGCTGCCGGCCGAGATCCGGCGACAAGATGACATCGAGCCGGGCCAGGAGTTCGATGTCCAACGCATCGAACGGGGCGAGTATCGACTGGTCCGCCGCGCGCCGAGACCGAACGAGGGCGTCGTCGCCTGGCTGTTGGACTGCCCCGAGAAGAACTTCTTCGTCCCGATCGAGTCGGAGAGCACCGACACGTTGTGACCTTCCTTGTCGACGCGAACGTGCTGAGCGAGACCACGAAGCCTGTCCCGAATACGGGGGTCGTCGACTGGTTGCGGAGACACGAACAGGAAACGGAGTGCGGCCAAACCGTAGAAGTCGAACGGACCGCCGCGCCGCGTTGATGTTCTTCAGCGGGGCGCCGACAGTTCCGTGTCGCCCGCCGTACGGTCCGTCCGAGGGCCGTTGAACGGGGTACGGGCGGCGTCAGCCCGATTCGGCCGACACGGCGTCAGCCATCTCGCCCATCGAAAAGAACACGAAGTCGGTCGCCGGCAGCGTCTCGACCCGCTCGGTTGCGCCCCAGTTTCCGCCCGCCGACAGCCGCTGTCGATCGATCCAGGCGTTGGCCAATCCGAACCGGTTCGCCGGAGCATGGTCGTGGTGCAGGCTTTGCGCGGTGTGCAGGATGTCGGATTTGTCGATCCCCAGGTCCGATTTCAGGTGCGCGAGCAGATACTCGAAGTTCGCGTCGGCCGGCTTGTAGGACCCGATGTCCTCGGCGGTGTAGATGGCGTCGAACTCGACTCCGAGTTTGCGGTTCGACCCGGCGATGCCGTCGCGATGCACGTTGGACAGGATAACGAGTGCGTAGCGCCGCTTGAGGGCGCGCAGGGCCTCCGCGGAATCCGGGAACGCCGGCCAGTGCGGCACCGAGGCGCCGAAGGCCTGGTCGAGGTCGACGCTCGACTCGAGACCCAGGCTCTCCGCGATGCTCCGGTGCACGCGGGCCAGCAGCTCCGGATAGCGCAGACCGGGCGCGGCGTGCTGGTGCTGATTCTCGAATCTCGCGAAGGCGGCGAGCGCCGCGGCACGGGTGACCGTCGCGCCGCCGTTGTGCATGATCAGCGGCTGCAACGCGTCCCAGATTCCGCACTCCCAGTCGATCAGGGTACCGTAGCAGTCGAACGTCAGGACACGAAAGTCTGTCAGTCTGGGCATGGTGATGGAAATGTTCTCGAGCACATCAACGGTTGCCGCCCCTGAAGGCAGCAGGTAGAGCAGCGGCCAGCGCAGCGAGGATTGCCACCGGCCAGGTGGCGAGCCGTTGCATTCCAGACCTGATCAAGTCTCCATGCGCCTGGGTCTGTTTTCCCTGTCGCGGCGATGACACCGTCCTGCCGCCCGCACTATAACGTGTTGGTAAAGCACCTGTGGCCGAATGGACCCGCCGGGCAATTGGGGTCTCGCGTGGTCGCCGGACGCACGCATTGGGGAGTATGATAGGTTCTACATCCGGTCCGTGACTCGCGACACGTCTCGTTCCAACGCCGCACCCGCCCGACCTGCCGCCGCGCCAGCGCCGTCACCGCCGGTTCACTTGAACCTCAATGTACGCGGCGCCGCGCCCTCCGCCACGCTGGCGATCAACGAACTGAGCGACGCCCTGATGCGGGACGGCCGAGAGATCTATCGGCTTGGTCTCGGGCAGTCACCGTTCCCCGTACCGGAACCAGTCGTCCAGGCGCTGCGCGATCACGCGCACCGCAAGGAGTACCTTGCGGTGCGCGGGCTGGAGGCGTTGCGTGAGGCCGTCGCCGAATATCACCACCGCTGCCATGGCATCGACCGGCACGCCGAGAATGTGCTGATCGGACCGGGCTCGAAGGAGCTGATGTTCCTGCTGCAGATGGTCTACTACGGCGATCTGGTCATACCGACGCCATCGTGGGTGTCGTATGCGCCGCAGGCGCGGATCATCGGGCGGCACGTGCGCTGGATCGAGACGACGAGCGCGAACGACTGGAAGCTGCAACCGCAGGACCTGGAGCGGCTCTGCGAAACCGATCCGGGACGCCCGCGCATCGTCGTGCTGAACTATCCGAACAACCCGACCGGCCATACGTACGGCGCGAACGAGCTGCAACTGCTCGGCGAGGTCGCGCGGCGCTATCGCGTCATCGTCCTGTCCGACGAGATCTACGGAGAGATTCACCACCAGGGCACGCACGTTTCCATCGCCGAGTTCTATCCCGAAGGGACGATCATCAGCACGGGATTGAGCAAGTGGTGCGGCGCGGGCGGATGGCGGCTCGGGACGTTCACCTATCCACACCACCTGTCGTGGCTGCTGGACGCGATGGCGGTCGTGGCGAGCGAGACGTTCACGTCGACGTGCGCGCCGATTCAGTTTGCGGCGGTGACGGCGTTCTCGGGCGGCGCGTTCATCAAGCCGTATCTGAGCGGCGTGCGCCGCGTACTGGCGGCGCTCGGGCAGCACTGCGCCGCCAGCTTGCGGGCGGCCGGGCTCGACGTGGCCGCGCCTGCTGGCGCGTTCTATCTGTTCCCTGATTTCCGGCCCTTCAAGGCGCCGCTGGCCGCGTGCGGCATTCTGACCAGCAGAGCCCTCAGCGAACGCCTGCTGCAGGACACGGGCGTCGCCACCATTCCGGGCGAGAGCTTCGGGCGCCCGCCGGACGAGCTGACGCTCCGCATGGCGTTCGTCGACTTCGACGGCGGGTCGGCCCTCGCCGCGGTCGCCGCGCGGAACCAGGTCCAGGATCTCGACGAGACGTTTCTCAGGATCCGGTGTCCCAAGGTGACCACAGCCATGGACCGGGTTGCGGACTGGCTCTGCGCGCTTGGATGATGCCGGATCGGCGTGAGTGGCGCTTGTGTGGTTTCCACCGCCGCTGTTACAGTTGCGCGGTCGATTGACGAGGACGGTTCGATGTCCACGGATGAATTGCACGTGTCACTGGCGCCCCGCTTGTCGGCGGTGCGCAGCCTGGCGCAAATGGTCGAGGAGTTCGGCGACGCCAACACGGTGCCCGACCAGAAGGTCTACCTGATCAATCTGGCGCTCGATGAATTGATCACCAATGCCGCGGCCTACGGTTTCCGCGGGGTCGCCCATCCGAAGATTGAGATTACGCTGCGGGTCAACGACACGGTGCTGGTCCTGAATCGTGTCGACAACGGGTTGCAGTTCGATCCGACGCAAACCCCGGACCCCGATGTGTCGTCCGGGGTCGAGGACAGGAGCGTGGGCGGCCTGGGGTTGTATCTGATCAAGACCTTCTCCGACCGCGTGAGCTACGCGTTCTCCGACGGCAAGAACCGGTTGACGCTGGAACACGATCTCACGCCAGCGGCCGAGTGACGCGCCAGGCTGAGCGACGAGGTGCACCGATGAATATCGAAGTCGCAGAAGAACGGAATGACGACGTGCTGGTGCTGGTCCCCGTCGGACGGTTGGATAGCGGAAACGCCAATTCGTTCGAATCGATCGTCATGACTCACATCGGCAGCGGCGAGCGGCGTCTGATTGTCGATTTCAGCCGTCTCAACTTCATGAGCAGTTCCGGCATGCGCGTGCTGCTGATCGCCGCCAAGGCGCTGAAGGCGGGCCAGGGGACGCTCGTCCTGTGCTCCATGAAGAACCATATCGAGGAAGTCTTCCGCATCAGCGGCTTCGATCGGATCATTCCGATCAAATCGTCGCGCAGATTGGCCCTCGACCACTGCGCCTGACGTCCGCCGCCGTGTCTGCATCCGGCGCCACGCCGCCGGCAGGCAGGATTCGGCGTCGTCAGCGCGTCATTGCTCGTACGCCCGCAGCACCTCGAGCAGGGCCGCTTCCTCGTCGGCCCACGCTTTTTGAATCTCCCGTAGCGCCAATTCGGCGGTGGGCGCCTGTCGAGCGAGCGCCCGGTTCGGCTCCAGCAGCAGCCCGCACTCGGTCGCGTGGTCCAGGAACTTGAACAGGTAATCGTAATAGCCGTCGATATTCGCGAAGACGCACGGTTTTTCGTGCAGTTCGAGCGGCAGTTGCGACCACGTCAGCGCTTCGAGTATCTCCTCCACCGTCCCGAAGCCGCCGGGAAGGGCGAGACAGGCCTGAGCCAGCGACTGCATCTTGTTCTTCCGTTCGTGCATGGTGTCGACGACGTGCAGGTCGCTCAGTCCCTCGTGCGCGAGCTCCTGATAGGACAGTTGCCGCGGGACGACACCGACGGCCCGACCGCCGTTCCCCAGGACGGCGTCGGCCAGGACGCCCATCAGCCCGACACGGGCGCCGCCGTACACCAGCCCGATGTTCTCGGCCGCCATCAGACGGCCCAGGGTTTCGGCCTCGTCGATATACCGCTGCTCCCGTCCGAGGTTGCCGCCCAGGTAGACGCAGATGTACTTCGTCGGGTCTGGCGTCCCCGGATCCGGGTTCAAGGTTCCGGCCGGTGACATGGTGTCAGACATCCTCATCCCGCTGCGGTTCGAAATATGACGCGTCGATCCCGGGTTCCGCGGCCTCCGGGCCGCTCGGATCGACGTGATACGACACGCGAACGCTCATCATCATCCGATCGTTCCACATTTGACCGCCGCGCGGGAAGCGCTGCCGGCTTCTTGGCGCAAGGCACCAACTGCGATACGGGCAGGTTCGATGTCGTCTGCCGTATCGCTGGTTGCTGGACGGAGAAGGGGTCCGTCGCGGGTTACGCGCCGGCACGACCAAGCGGTTGGTGAAAGTAGTAGCACAGTCCGTCCGGCGCGACCACGAAGAAGACCTGGAACTTCCCGCCGTCGCGCTCGTCCACGCGCCAGTTGGCGGTCTTTACGCCGTTGGCTTCCAACTCGCGGCGGGCTCTGTGGATGTCGGTCACCAGGACGGCGGCGCCGTCGTTGGCGGCGGCGCCGCCGTTGACGGCGAACCCGATCCGCACGCCGTCCCGTTCCAGAATCACGGTCGGGACCGGGCTGTCGCGGCGCTCGACCTCGACGAGACCGAACCTGGGGCCATACCATTCCGCCGCCCGGTCGATGTCCTCGACCGGTAACGCCAGCACGTCGTCGGCGAACGGGAATGCCGCTTCGTAGAGTCTTGCCGCGTCCATGTCGTCATCCGCGGTCCTACACCCCGGACAGCAACGGCAGGTGCCCGGTGCTGTCGCCGAACGTCTCCACGCGCACGCCGAACTTCTCCAGGAGGCTCAAGGAGAGGTTCGCCAACGGCGTGCCCTTCGGATAGACGAGGTGACGGTTTCCCTCGAGTCCGTTCTCCGGTCCGCCGATCACGGCGACCGGCACGTTGTAATTGTTGTGGATGTTGCCGTCGCTCATGCCGCTGCCGTAGAGCACGACGGTGCCGTCGAGCAGCGTCCCGTCGCCGTCGACAACCGACTGCAGCCGGTGCAGGTAGTACGCCACCGTGTCGACATGATAGGTGTTGAGCTTCGAGAAATCTTGCATCTTCTCCGGGTTGTTGCCGTGGTGCGACATCGAGTGGTGCGCCTCGGGCAGCCCGATCTCGTTGTAGGAGCGATTGATGTTCTCGCGCGCCATCATGAAGGTCGTGACCCGCGTGATGTCGGCCTGGAACGCCAGCACCTGCAGGTCGAACATCAGCTCGGCGTATTCGCGAAACGTCTCCGGCACGCCGGCCGGCCGCTCCGGGACCGCGAAATCGCTGTTGGTCGATTCGGCCCGTACGATGCGTTGCTCGACGTCACGAATCGTCCCGAGATATTCGTCGAGCTTCGTGCGGTCGTGTCCGCCGAGCCGGCCCGAGAGCCGGGCGATCTCCTGGGACAGTCCGTCAAGGATGCTGCGGTCGTCGTTGACGCGTGCCTGCCGTTCCTCCGCGGTGTCGCCGCTGCCGAACAGCCGCTCGAACACGAACCGGGGATTCGTCTCGGCCGGCAGCGGCATGGTCGGCGTCTTCCACGACAGCGAGTTCATGTAGGCGCACGCGTAGCCATGGTCGCAGGCGCCGACGACGTCGTTGCGGTCGACGGAGACCTCGAGCGAGGACAGCTTCGAGTCGCGGCAGATCAGCTCGGCGATCATCTGGTCGACCGTCGTACCGGCCTGCACGTCCGCGCCTTCGGTCTGCTTCGGGTGCACCGAACTCATGAACGCCGGGGCGGCGCGGGGATGCTGGCCGCCGGTGTCGCCCTGGTCCGTGGCCGGATAGTTGTCCAGCCCGCTCAAGACGAGCAACCGTCGCCGGAACGGCTCCAGTGGCTGCTGGATGGCTGAGAGCTCGAACCCCGCGCCGGCGGTGGGCGGCGTCCAGTCGAACATGTTCATGCCGTTCCCGACGTAGATCGCCGCGAACCGCGGTGTCCCCGGGGCCCGGGCCGACAGCGCCGGCACCATCGCGTCGAGAAACGGCAACGCCAGGGTGGCGCCCATGCCGCGCAGAAACGTTCGCCTCGGCAGTACCAGTTTCGTGATCACCATTGCACTACTCCCCAGCAGATTCTACCGGATCCCAGGCTCCCCTGATTCCTTCAGGAGACCGGCGTCCTGCAGCTGTTTCTTCAAGTCCTCAAGCTCTTTCTTCAGACTGACGACGTTTGTCCACGCCATGATCGCGAAGGACATCGCGGACATTCCGAAGACGAACCCCAACACGTCCATCCTGACGTTCCTCCAACGCGTCGCTGCCGCCGCCGGCCGCGCAGCTACTCCGCCATCCGCATCTGAAACGGCGTGCTCGCGACGATGCCCTGAATCAGCGCGGCAAAGCGGTAGTCGTCGCTGGCGGCCGCGCGCTTGATCCGGCGCACGGCGGGCATGTCGGTCGCTTCCAGCCCGCGCCCGAGCGCGTAGGTCAGCAGCCGGTCGGTCACCGTTGTCAGGAATTCGTCCGATTGGCGCAGCAACAACGCACGCAACTCGGCCGGGCCGTCGAACGTCGTGCCGTCGGGGAATTCCGCCGACGCGTCGATCGCCAGACCGGACGCATAGATGTCACGCCACTCGCCGATCGCGTCGAAGTTCTCGAGTGCGAAGCCCAACTGGTCCATCTGGGCATGGCAGGCCGCGCAGACGGGATTGGCCCGGTGCGCCGCCATCTGCTCGCGCATCGGGAGCACCTTGCGCGGGTCCCGCTCCTCGATGAGATCGGGCACGTTGGGCGGCGGCGGCGGCGGCGGCGTCCCCAGAATGTTCTCCAGGATCCACTTGCCGCGGATGACCGGCGAGGTGCGGTTCGCACGCGACGTGCCGGTCAGAATCGAGCCCTGCCCCAGCAGCCCGCGGCGCACGCTGTCGGCCGGCAGCGTCACGCGTCTGAACCGTTCGCCGTACACGCCGGGAATGCCGTAGTGCCTGGCCAGCCGCTCGTTCAGAAAGGTGTAGTCGGCATCCAGCAGGTCGAGCACGCTGCGGTTCTCGCGCATGATGCTGTCGAAGAACAACTGTGTCTCGCGCTCGAACGCCTGCCGCAGGTTGTCGTCGAAGTGGAACAGGAGCTCCGGACTCGGCTGGAACCCCGCCACGTTGCGGATGTGCAGCCACTGGCCGGCGAAGTTGTCGACCAGCGCCTGTGAGCGTGGGTCCGCCAGCATGCGCCGCACCTGCTGCTGCAACACCTCGGGGGTATGCAAGGTCTGTTGCACGGCCAGGTCCACCAGCTCGTCATCCGGGATGCTGCTCCAGAGGAAGAACGAGAGGCGCGAGGCCAGCTCGAGATCGGTGATGCGGTAGGGCGTCGCGGGCTCGACCGACGCCGGCTGCCCCTCGAACCGGAACAGGAAGTTCGGGCTGACGAGGATGCCGCGCATGGCCAGTTCGATACCCGCTTCGAACCCGCCGCCCCGCGCGGCGCCGTCGCGATACAACTCGAGCGGAATCTCGAGATCGGCGTCGGTCAGCGGGCGTCGATAGGCGCGCCGCGCCAGGGTTGCAATGATCGTGCGCGCGCAGTCCGTCTCCGCGGCCGTGGTCGCCGGGGTACACACCAGCAGCTTGCGGCGGCTGGGCGAGTCGCCGACCGACGCGGACTCCGGGAACGGACCGGTAATCGCTACGCTGGACACCACCGGTTCGCCGTTCGGGGCCCTGTACGGGTCGCGGCGCAGGTCGGGGTCGAACAGGTCTTCGACATAGGCCGAGGTCTTGGCGGCGAAGTACACCCGCACCAGGTGCGAGCCGGCGGTCACCGGCGCGCGGAACCGCATGCTCTCCAGGATCAGCCGGTTCCGCTCGTCGCCGCGCACCCCCTCGGGTCGCTGCACCGTGCCGCTCCAGACCCTGACCCCGTCGAGGCTCGCGTCGAGCTGATGCGGTTCGCCGGTGACCCCCTCGAATCCCCCGGCAACGCCGCTCTCTTTCGGCCGCATCTCGAAGAGGTAGTCGCCATCAGCCGGGAAGTGGTAGCTGAACGCGGCGCCGCCGCGCGAGCCGAACGGCAGATCGTCGCTGACCCGGATACCCTGGTCACGATCGGTGGGCACGAAGAACGTCTCCGGTGCAGGCGATCCCCGCGGCCGTCCGAGCGCCATCTGCCCGATCTTCGCCGCCGCGGCCAGATACCGCTCGGTCAACGCGGACGACAACGTCAGGGCATCGGCGTTGTTGTCGAACCCGTACGCCGCGTTGTCGGCGGGCAGCAGCGAGGCATCGACATCGACCGCCAGCAGGTCGCGGACGGCGTTGCGGTATTCCGTGCGGTTCAGACGGTGCAGCGTGGGCCGGCCGGGATTGGGGTGCTCGAGCGCCGCGCGGTCGAGTTCGGTCTCGAGCCAGGTCACCACGGCGTGCGCCGCCGCCGTGTCCGGCCGCGGCCGGCCGGCGGGCGGCATCGCACCGGTCCGCAGCTTGCGCACGACCTGTTCCCACTCGTCCGGATTCTCGCCCGCCCGCGTCAGGTCGAGCGCATCGAGCGCCAAGCCGCCCGCCAGGGTGCGCTGGTTGTGGCAGGCGAAGCAGTACCGTTGCAGCACCGCGCGAGGCGCCGGGTCGGCCGGCGGTCCGCTGGCGCCGGACGCCCGCGGCGGCTGGGGCGCCGCCCCACCCAGCGGCACGTCGTAGGCGCCTGCGACGAGGCAGCACGCGATGCCGAGTATGAGCGTCAGTCGGCGGAGGGTCATTTGTCGAGCGCCTCTTCCGGGATCACCGCCGCGCAGGGCGCCGGACACGGAATCTCCTGCGCTCCCAGCTCACGCAGCAGCACCGCCGTGTGGGGGTGCGCGGCGAACGAGTTGCCGTATTCGACCCCGTCAGCGACCCGCAAGGGCGTGCGTCCGTCCAGGGCGACGACGTCGAGTCTGGCGCCCTTGTCGAACAGGTACTGCACGACGCTGTTGGCGCCGCGATACGCCGCTGCGTGCATCGCCGTTTCGCCGACGTCGCTGACGAAGTTGACGTCGGCGCCCTGCTCTTCCACCAGCAACCGGACCGCCTCGAGGACCTGCGCTTCGCTGGCGCGGTCCTGATTCGACGCCCAGGAAATGCCGGCCGCGGCCATCAGCGGCGTGATGTTGTCTTCGGTGTTGATCGTCGGGTCGGCGCCATGGTCCAGCAGCAGGCGCATCACCTCGACGTCGGCCGCCTTGGCCGCCAGCATGAACGCGGTCGCGCCGGTCATATGCCGGCGATAGCGCGCGCCCGACCAGCGCGGTTCTTCCATCGAGTTCCGGCCGTTGACGTCGGCGCCGTGCGCCAGCAGCGATCGGATGACGCGCAGCCGGTCGAGGTTCACGTTGATGAACTGATCGCTGATATGCCAGTTGGCCACGTGTACGGCAGCCTGCAGCGGCCTGCCGAAGATGTTGCCCCTGGCCACTCCTTCGGACTCGCTCTCGCTGTAGCCGAGCTTCCTGACCTCGAGCGGCATCGGCTGGGCGCGCATGCCCTGTACCGTCAGCCGCGTCGATCCGCCCTCGACGTTCGGGTCGGCGCCCTGTTCGAGTAGCAGGTCCACGAGATCTTCGTGCCCGTTGATGACCGCCACGAGGAGCGGCGTCGCGCCGTCGGGCCGCTGCGCGTTCACATCGGCGCCGGCCGCGAGCAGGGCGCGGACGGCGGGCAGGGTGCCCTTGCGCGCGGCGAACAGGAGGGGCGTTGCGCCGCTGTTGGAGTGTGCGCCGATGTCGGCGCCGTGCCCGATCAGGGTCTCGACGACGGGGACGCGCCCTTCGGCCAGCGCCCACATGAGCGCCGATTGTCCGTTCCAGGTTTCCGTCGCGTCGATGTCTGCGCCGGCGTTCAGCAGTACCTGCACCGCATCCACCTGCCCGGAGCGCGCCGCGAGCATCAGCGGCGTCTCGCCGGCATTCATCGCCTGCCGCGGATCGTTCGGATCGACGCCGGCCTGCAGCAACTGGGTGATGATCGCCGCGTCACCGTTGCGCGCCGCGAGCGCCAGCGGCGTCACACCATAGTTGTTCGGCGAATTCGCGTGCGCTCCGGCGCGAATCAACGCCGCCGTCGCCTCCGCATCGTTCAGGTACACGGCCCAGTGCAGGGCGGTCGCACCATCGCCTTGCGCCGCGTTGACGTCGACCTGTCGATCGAGCAGCGAGAGCACGGCCGCCTGGTCGCCGCGCCGCACCGCGTCGACGAGCGTGGCTTCCTGCCCGGCGGCTGCGGGTCCGACGCTCGCGGCGCCCAGACCGGCAACGAGCAGCGCGGCCGGAAGCAGCCGTCCGGACGAACGTCGAACCGCTGGAATGTCGACCATTCGGTGAACCCGGATACTACTATTCAAGACACCGCGTATCCTTGAATAGTAAGGATATCCCTTTATCGTTGTCATGGGGGATTCGGGGACCTCGCGGCGCGGGTCCGGCGCGGCGCCCTCGGGCCCCAGGGCGCGCCGGGTAAACGGGTGCGTGCCGCGGGTCGTCATTCGTCCAGAGCAGGTATGCTCTCAGATCCGGGTATGGGATGAGGAGAACTATCTTGACGAAGGCGCTCAGAGGGACAGGCCGGTTGGCCGTGACCACGGCCGCGGTGCTCGCGATCATCGCAGTCACCGCCGAGGTCAGCGGCACGCTCGCCGCGCAGAACTGGCCGCAGTGGCGTGGCCCCAATCTGGACGGCACGACCAGCGAGACCGGCCTCCCGACCAGTTGGAGCGGTACGGAGAACGTGGTCTGGACGCTCGAGGTGTCTGACGGGTCATGGACCGGCGCGACCCCGATCATCTGGGAGGACACCATCTTCCTGAATGTCTCGTACCTGGAACGCGGCGGCGGCGGCGGCGGCCGGCGATTCGGTCGCCCTGGTCGTGGACGCCGGCCGGACGGCCCCGGCGGCGGCGCCGGCAGCGGTGGCGCGCCGCCCCCGCGCCCGGCCGTCCAGCCGGCGCAACCTGAGAGTCGGCCGGTCGAATTGTGGCGCGTCAACCGCCACGACGGGTCGGTGGTGTGGAAGCGGTTTCTCAGCGACAACGACCGCGAGTTGCGCAAGCAGAACATGTCGTCGCCATCGCCGGTCACCGACGGCGAGCACGTCTGGGCGATGACCGGCACCGGCTGGCTGCGAGCGTTCGACTTCGACGGCAACGAGCTGTGGGCGCGCAACATCTCCGACGACTACTGGGCCTTCGGTCTGAACTGGGGCTTCGCGTCGTCCCCGCTGCTGCATGAGGACGCCCTCTACGTGCAGGTCCTGCACGGCATGCGGACCGACGACCCCTCCTACGTGCTTCGCATCGACAAGATGACCGGCGAGACGGTCTGGATGGTCCAGCGGCCGACCAACGCGCAACGTGAATCGCCGGATTCGTACACGACGCCGGCCCTGCTGCAGTACGACGGGACGACCGAGATCGTCCTCACCGGCGGCGACGTGGTCACCGGCCACGACCCCGACACCGGCGTCGAACTCTGGCGCGCCGACGGGCTCAACCCGCGGAACAACGGCGCCTACCGGCTCATCGCTTCGCCCCTGGTGGTCGGCGACATCATCATCGCCCCGACCCGGGTGCGGCCGATGCTGGCCTTGAAGGCGGGCGGGCGCGGCGACGTGACGACCTCGCACCGCATCTGGTCGTTCGACGACGGACCCGATGTGCCGACGCCGGTCTCGGACGGCGAGCTGCTGTACGTCGTGCAGGACAACGGCGTGGTGCACGCGCTCGACCTGGCCAGCGGCGAGACGGTGTACACCGACCAGCGCGTAGAGCCGGGCACCTACAGCGCCTCGCCGATTCTGGCCGACGGCAAGATCTACGCGACCAGCGAGGACGGGGTGACGACCGTCTACCGGGCCGGCCGCGAGTTCGAGATTGTTGCGACCAACTCGCTGCCCGGCTACACGCTGAGCACGCCGGCGGTGGCGGGCGGGAACCTCTACATCCGGGCGGGGAGTGCGCTCTACGCGATTGGCGGCGGCGACTAGCAATCCTGCGAAGAACCCCGTGATGCACGGAGATCGGCGCTGCGCCCGACCGGTACGGCGCCGCTGGCACGTTCCGCCGGCGGGTGGTCAGGCACCCGAGCGTCGGACCGGGCGCCGGGGGCTCTCGTCGACCTCGAGTTGAAATACGTCCGGCCGCGCGTAGTGGCCCACGACGTCGAAGTCGAACTTGGCGCGGGCGATCTCGCTCAGGTCGAGATCGGCGTACACGATACCCTCCCGATCCAGGAGCGGACCGGCCATCAGGTCACCGAGTGGACCGTAGATCGCGCTGCCTCCGGGGCAGAGCACATCCGGCCGGTCATCGAGGTCCGCGAGAATCTCGATGTCGTCGGGATAGTGACCCTTGGTGACGAACTGGTTGCAGCCGACCACGAAGCAGCGGCCCTCGAGGGCGATGTGGCGCAGGGTGGCCTGCCAGCGGTCGCGCGCGTCGGCGGTCGGCGCCAGATAGATCTCGACGCCCTTGCCGTACATCGCCATGCGGGCGAGGGGCATGTAGTTCTCCCAGCAGATCAATCCGCCCACGCGACCGAACGGCGTGTCGACGACCGGCAGCGTGCTCCCGTCCCCCTCGCCCCAGATGAGGCGCTCGGCCGCCGTCGGTTTCAGCTTGCGGTGCTTACCCGCCAGCACCCCCTCCGGGGTGAAATAGAGCAGGGTGCAGAACAGCGTGCCCCGGCTGTAGGTCGAATCCCGCTCGATTACCCCCACCGCGAGGAAGACGCCGGCATCGGCGGCGGCCGTGGCCATGCGGTCCGTTTCCGGCCCGGGGACGGCAATCGCGGCGTCCCAGTAGCGGCCGAACGTGCGCCGGCCCGCGGGCGTGCGCCCGCCCACCGCGGTGCCGAAGGCGAGTCCCCACGGGTATCCCCCGACGAACGCCTCGGGAAACACGACCAGACCCGTCTGCTCGCGCGCGACGACCTCGGTCACGGAACAGACGTGGTCAACGGCGGCGTTCGAATCGAAGGGAAAGCCGCGCGGTTGCACGGCGGCGACCCGGACGTGGTGTGGGACAGGCATGCAGCGATGTCGTGGCGCCGAGTGGACGGAAGGCCGGGCGGCGGCAGCCAGCGCGGCAGCGGCCGACAGTGGCACACCAACGGTACGCGCCGATTATCGGCGGTCTCCACGGGTGATTCAAGCGCACGGGGCGCCGAGCGTCAGGCGCCGTCTGCGCGCGCCCGGCTCGCGGCCGCACGGCCATCGCGGTCGGTACTTCTCACTCCTGATGCAGGGCGAACAGCTCGCTGGTGCTGTTGATGTAGAGCACGCCGTTGGCGGCGATGGGCGCGCCATAGACGGCGCCGCCGAGATTCATTTCGGCCAGTGGCTCAAGTTCCCGGCCCGCGCGCAGCACGACCACGTCGCCGTCCTCGTCACCGAGGTAGACCTTGCCGTCCACCACCAGCGGCGAACCCCAGACCGCCGCGAAGGTGTCGTGGACCCACACCTTCTCGCCGGTCGTGACGTCGAGGCAGTGCAGAAAGCCACTGAAATCAGCGGCATACAGCAACCCGTCGTCAATCGCGACCGTCGACAGCGAGCGGCGGATCTGCTCGGTCCGCCACACCACGCCTGTCTCGCTGATGTCGCCGCGTTGCGTCGCGTCGATGGCATGCAGCCGGCCGCCGCCCTCGCCGCTCTCCGGATCCTGGCCATTGGCCACGAAGACCGTATCGTTCCATACGACCGGCGTGGCGATGACGTTGTTGCGTGTCCGCGGCCACTCGGCGTCGAGCGGGTTGGTGTCGAATTCCCAGAGCAGCGCGCCGCCGGCGACGTCGTAGCCGCGCACCCAGCCGTCGCCCTGGCCGATGACCACCTGCACGACGCCGCCGATCGCGGCGACCGCCGGCGACGACCACTGGCCATGCAGAATCCAGTCCCCGACGACCGGCGCGGCCCGCCAGACGAGGTCGCCCGTCCACCTGTTCAGCGCAATCAGATCCGGCGCCCCCGGTGACGGCACGGTCCCGTCCTCGTCCTGCCCGTTCGAGGTGTTGACGATCACCAGGTCGCCATACACGGCCGGGGCGCTGCTGGTCATGTTATGGGGAAAGACATCGAGCTCGCCGATCATGTCGAAAGTCCAGATAACATCGGCATCGTTCATTCCGGCGCGCAGCTCGCCGCTGAACGGCCCGTCGTTCTCGGCGTCAAGGAAGCCCTCGGTATCGAGCGCCACGACCTCGCCCCGGTTGCTGACGTAATAGAGCCGGTCGCCGTCGACGCTGGGCGACGAGCAGACGCCCTGGAACGGCCAGTCGTTCGCCTCGCCGCTCGCCAGCTTGTCGTGCACCATCTGCCACAGAAACGCCCCATCCGCCTCACGGAACGCCATGAGGATGCCCTTGTCGCCCTCGACGTCAGGATCGCGCGGCCGATCGTTGTTCGTGCCGACAAAGACTTTCCCGCCGGCCACCACCGGATTGCCGTAGCTCATCGCGCCCAGCTCGCCAACCCACTTCACGTTCACGCCGGTGGCGGCATCCCACTCGGTCGGCAGACCGGTCTCGTCCGAGATCATGTTGCGCGCGAGCGTCCCGCCCCACATCGGCCAGTCGCCCGCGGCGAGCGGGCCGGCCGCGCACACGACCACCGCCGCCAGCACGACCATGCACGCGGCGAACGGTCTCACGCCGCGTCCCTCACCCGGCTCGACCGGGTACCGTTCAGCATAGGGAGTAGTGTATCGCCGCCGGACCGCAGGACCGCAGGACCGCCGGACCGCAGGACCGCAGGACCGCCGGGCGATCGGGCGCGGGGAGGCCGCCGGCCCCGCAGCGGCGGAGAGACGTGATAAAAGGACCTCATGTCACGAATGTCACCCACGTCACCCATGTCGCTGACGGCGCCGCACATCCCGATTGTGCCGTCCGCGCAAACCCGGGGCCGGAGCGAGCTGGGACTCTATTCTCCCGTTCTCGGGCGCCTGACAGGAGGCATTCTTCGCATGCTGACACCATCCAGACGGTCCACCCCCGCCCATCGTGTCTCGCGCTGGATGGCGGTGTGGATCGCGGCGCTGCTGCTGCCGGCCGCTGCGCCGGCGTCGGCGCAGGACGAGATCGTCGTGGTGGGTGGCGCCGGGCGCCACTGCGGTGAGGACCCGGGCTGCATGAACCGGCTGCACCCCGCGATCCCGATGGCGGCCCGCGCGCGGCCGGGGCAAACCATCGTCTTCAAGGCGCGCAACGCGAGCGACTTCGACCTCGACCCGGCCAGCACGTATGACGACCCGCGGCAAGGCGACCCGCAGATCGGCACGGTGCACCCGCTGACCGGGCCGGTGCACATCGAGGGCGCCGAAGCGGGCGACGTGCTGGCGGTGACGCTGCTTGACATCGCCCCGGGACCGTTCGGCTACACGTCGGTCAGCCCGATCGGGTTCGTGTCCGACCACGTCAGCGGGGCGTTTCGCGCCCTCTGGCGTCTGACCCGGACGGAGGCCGTGAGCGACGACATCCCCGGCGTGCGCGTGCCGAACGCAAGCTTTCCCGGCATCGTCACGGTGCTCCCGGGCCCGGAACAACTGGGGGAGATGCTCTCGCGCGAGGCAGAGCTGCGCGCGGTCGGCGGCGCCGGGTTTGCGCCCCACGCCCTGCATGCGTCACCGGCGGCGGTCTGCGGTCCGAGCGGGTCTCACGCGGACGCCTGTCTTCGCACGCTTCCGCCGCGCGAGCATGGCGGCAACCTGGACATCCGGTACCTGCAGGTCGGGGTGACGTTGTATCTGCCGTGCTACATCGAGGGCTGCGGGCTCGCCATCGGAGACCCGCACTTCGCGCAGGGCGACGGCGAGGTTTCGGGGACCGCGATCGAGATGGACGCCGACTTCACGGTGACCACGCGGCTCATCACGGACGGGCCGGCGCTGACCCGCGGACCGCACTTCGAGGGACCGTCACGCGTGCTCGACATTCCGTCGCGCCGGTTCTATGCCACGACCGGGTTTCCGCTCAAGGCGGTGGGCGAGATCCCCCCCGATATGCGCTATCTCGGCGCCTCGGAGCGGATCGCCGGGCTGCGCAACCTGTCGAAGGACGTCTCGCTGGCGGCGCGGAACGCCCTGCTCGAGATGATCGAGTACATGACCGGCACCTACGGACTGACACCCGAGCAGGCCTACGTCGTCGCCAGCGTCGCCGTCGACCTCCGCATCGGTCAGCTCGTCGACGCCCCCAACGTCGGCGTGACCGCACTCCTGCCCCTCGACATCTTCACGAGTCGTTGAGGTGCCTGCGTTCGAAATCCGATCTCGGGTGTCCAAGCGGTCAATGACCAGACGGTACGCTCCGCTGCTGCCGTTGCTCCTCATGCTCGCGGCCTGCGCACCGGGCACGGCAGGACGCTACGCGCTGCAGACAGTCGGTGGAGCACCACTGCCCCAGCCCTGGCAGCCCGTGGTGAAACCCCGCGTTGCACCGAGATCGGCGTTGCGCCCGCTGAGCAAGGCGAGTAGGGGCAACCCTTGTGGTTGCCCTGTTCGGCCGCGTGAAACCGCATAATTCTGTAGGGGCAACCCTTGTGGTTGCCCTGTTCGTCAGCTGCTGGCGATGGTCTTCCAGTTCGAGTCCGACGGCACCTGCACCCTGACGAACACCCTGAGGAGCGAAAACGGTGAGGTCGCCGAGGTGGACGGCGCCTATTTCTCGGTGACACTCGTCAACCAGGGCGGCGCCAACGCCCCGACGATCACCGGCTCGATCGCTGACGGCACGCTGACGTTGTCCGCGCTCGACGGCGCCCCGCTCGTCTACACCCGGCAGTAGCCACCGCTTGCAGGTAGCTCTGGTAGCTGCGGCCGGTGGGGACCGCCTCGGTGAGGTCGAGGGTGATGTCCTCGGCCACGACCGCACTCGTCACGTCGACGACCGGCGCCGCCACCGTCACCACCACGGTCTCGGTCACGTTGCCGACCGTCAAACTGACCTCGGTCGACACCGTCTGACCCGCGCGCACCAGGATGTCCGCCTGGCGGTTCGTCCGGAAACCTTGCAGCTCGACGGTCACGACGTACTGGGCGGAGGGGCTCAGGGCGCGCAGCTCCGCCAGACCCTGGGTGTCGGCGATCTCAATGCGCGTGGTCGCGGCGTCCTGCGCCTCGGCGGTGACCGCGGCGCCCGGAATCGACAGACTGGCCTGATCGGTCACGACGACACGAATGTTCCCGGTTGTCGTGACCTGCGCCCGGGCGGGCCCGGGCGCGATGATGAGCAGTAGTGCCCACAGTGTCAGCGCGGGACGTATCGGCATAGTGCACTACCCCTCGAGGCCGCATACGGCGGCGGCGGGCCGCATGTTTCGCGGGTGAGTCCACTGACCTGCCGCGAATCTCGGCGCATCCTACCCCGCCGCCATGAACCCATTCAATGCGCAATCTCCCGGTTCCCGCGACTCCGGGCGCACGCCGGCGGGGTGCATGTCCGGCGCCGCCGTGGACCGCTCCTGCGGGGGCAACCGTCTCCGGGCGGCCCGGGTGGCATTACGATGGACACGATGTCCTCCCGTTCGGCGGCTGATCATGCTGCTCATCCGCGTCATTCCGCCGCTGGTCGTCAATCGCATGGCGACGTGCTGAAAGTCTGGTCGGGCCTGCTGCTGGCGGCGCTGCTGGTGATCTACCTCCCGGGTCTCGGTCACGGGTTCATCCAGGACGACTTCGTCTGGATCGCGGCGAACCAGGTGACGAGCCCGGCTGACCTGATCTCCCTGTTCACGCACGCGCCCGATTTCTATCGACCGCTGGTCGCGCTGAGCTTCGCGGTCGACTGGTGGCTGTTCGGCGCCGAGCCGTTCGCCTACGGGGTCACGAATCTGGCGTTGCTGCTGGCCGCCGCCGCCGCCCTCGGCAGTCTGGCCGTTGCGCTCGGCATGTCGCGGGGGAGCGCGCTGGCCGTGGCCGCGCTCTGGAGCCTCAACTTCCACGGCATCAACATGTCGCTGCTCTGGATCAGCGGCCGCACCTCGCTGCTGGCGACACTGTTCGCCGTTCTGGCCGCGCGTGCGTTCGTGCGAGGACGGTCCGGGGCGGCCGGGTGGGCGCTGCTTGCCATGCTGTCGCGCGAGGAGGCGGTGCTGCTGCCGTTCGTCCTGCTCGTGTGGGCGGCGCTGCCTGCGCCTGGTGACGCCGGCGGCCCACGCAGCGTATTGATCGACCTGCGCCGCGCCGCACGGCAGGCCTGGCCGCTCTTCGCCGTGCTGGCCCTCTATCTCGCCGTGCGGACCGCGGCCGGCGGGATGACCCCGTTGACGGCGCCGGCCGCCTATGAGTTCACGCTGGATCCCATGTCGATAGGTCGGAACGCGCTCCAATATCTCGACCGGGCCGCCACCCTGCCGGCCGCGGTGGTGCTGATCATGGCGCTGGCGGCCGGCGCGGCGCCCAGGCCGACTGCGCAACAGCGGCGGCTGCTGGCTCTGGGCGCCGTCTGGATGGTCGGCGGATACGCCCTGGCCATCCTGCTGCCGGTGCGATCGAGTCTCTATGCCGTCGGTCCGTCGGCCGGCGCCGCGCTCGCCGGCGGCGGCCTGCTGGCCGCAATGTGGGATTGCGCCAAGCCCCGCGTAAGGCGGCGGATGCTGGTGGTGACGGTGCTCGCCGCGGTGCTCGCCGTGCCGGTGCACTGGTCGCGAAACGACAGATGGATCAACCTGGCCGAACTCTCCACGCGCGTCCTGGACGAGATCGCGCCGGTCGCGGCCGCATTGCCGCCCGACGGTGTCCTGCAGCTCGACGACGACCGCGACACCCGCACGAATCTCGACGCCGCGTTCGGGACGCTGATCGAGACCGCCGTGCTGGTGCGCACTGGGCGCAGGCGGCAGGTCTGGATCGAGCCGCCGGTCACCAACTGGCAAGCGGCCGGCCTCGTGGCCCCGGACGCCGAGGACATCACGGCGCGGTTCGCGCTGCGCGACGGCGTGTTGACGAGAACGGCGGCCGACCCGTAGAACGTCGGCGAGGGGTTCGGCCGATGCGGCTGACCCCGTATGGAAAGGACCATCCCGTGACCGGAATCGCCCGATTGAGGATCGAGTTGGAGGGAATGGACGATCGCGTGATCCGTCGCATCGAGGTGCCGCTGGCCATGCGTCTCGATGCGCTGCACCTTGTCTTTCAGGCCGCAATGGGCTGGGAGAACTATCACCTGTACGAGTTCCGGATCGGACGCTCCGTCAGGTACGGCATTCCCAATCCTGGATGGCCGGACGCAGATCTCCGCTCTGCGAAGAAAGCGACTCTGTCGCACCTGCTCGTTCATGCGAAGCAAGGCAAACCCATCCACTATGTCTATGACTTCGGTGACGAATGGCTGCACACGGTGAGGTTGGAGGCAGTTGGCGAGGCCGATCCGGGTGTGAAGTATCCGCGGCTGCTCGAGGCCGAAGGCCGGTGCCCGCCCGAAGACTGCGGCGGCGCCGGGGGGTATGAACATTTCCTCGACGCGATCTCCGATCCCGATCACGAAGACCATCAGGAGATGATCGACTGGGGCGGCCCGGCCTTCGATCCGAAGATTGTGGACGAAGACGCCATCCGGAACGCCTTCGCCCTGCTCGGCGCTCCGAAGCGCAGGCCCCGGACCGCCGGAGCCGGGAAGAAGAAGAAACAGCGGCAGTGAATGCGTGAAAGCTCCAGCGACGATCGGCGCCGCGGAATTCAAGGCTCGGTGCCTCGCCATCCTCGACGATCTCGCCCCTGAAGAGCTCGTGATCACGAAGCACGGGCAGTCTGTCGCGCGTCTGGTGCCGTGTCCGCTACCGCCATCCGCGTTGATCGGATCGTTGCGCGACGAGATTGTCGTTCACGGCGACACGTTCTCGACCGGGCACCGGTGGGGCGCCGATGCTGAGACTTGATACGCATGAGTTGATCGACGCGCTCCGCGGCGATCTCATGCCGTGCGGCAACGCGACGTCCGAAGCGGTCAGGCGGACGAGTTGATTGCGGCGCCGAGCATTCTCCACTGCGTGCCGCTGGTGACGCCGAATCGGCTTATTCGATCAGGCTCTTGAGTTCGTGCCCAAGCCGCTGCGGATCCCGGCAGGCGCGGAAAGCCCACGGCCCGAGTTGTCTCCAGTTGTTTACCGCCTCGACCCATCGATGGGCCGCCTGATGCTTCGCGTCAGCGTCGGCGTCTGGGGCACCCTTGATTTCTAGGACAACGTTGACGCCGGTGCGCAGGCGGACGATAAAGTCGGGCTCGTAGGCCCGCGGCTCGCCGTACAGTTCGTATGGGATGGTGAACTCCAGGCGGTAGTTTCGCGCGTAGCATTCGACGACGCCATCCTGCGCCAGCGTCTCGATCTGGAACATCGCCGCCTGCTCCCAGCTTGTGGTGTGACAGGCGACGTAATTCAGATGGCTTGCCGCAGTCGGCTGGACCGGCCGCACCGTTTTGAAATGCACGCTGGCGGTGCTGCCGATCGGCCGGTACCGGTTCAAGCGCGGCAGCACGGGCGGCTCGCCCCGCGTGTCGTCCGGCGTGATCGCGTCGAGCAGGCGGCTGACGATCTGCTCCGCATAGGTCTGCAGCCCGACTTCGCAGGGGTGTAGTCCGCACAGGTCGACACGTTTGCGGATGTACTCCTGCACGATCGCGAGAACCGGGGGGAACAGGGCCGCGCGGCTGCCGCGCCGTGAACCCGTATGCCCGTTGGCGCCGCCGTTGTCGGTCGGGGGCGGGTGACTGGCGCTGGCCCGGGCGGGCGATGGCTTCGGGTTGGCCGCGTGTGTGGCGTCGGTCAGCCGGTTCACGATCTGGCGGGCGATTTCGAACGCAATTGCCTGCGGATGCGTGGACTCGTAGAACGATTGCCGATCGACGGTCTCGAACCCGAATCCACCGTGCGTGCTCGGGTGGCCAATCTGGTGTCCGACCTGCGGCCGAATGAAGGCCGCGGTGGGCGTGTGCCAGGGATCGAGTTTCAGCGGCTCCACGGCACCCGTGTCGCAGGCGACGCGATTGTGCGTCAGGCGCACGACGTAGCCTTCGACCACCGGAAACCGGATCTCGAACGCGCGCCGCTCGGGGAGGGCGATCACTTCGTGTTTCGGCGGCTCCTCGGGAGGTGGCCCAACTTTCGGCTGGCGTCCCTTGAACGGGATCAGCGAGAACGGGACGCCGAAAATATCGACATACTCCGGCGTCAGACGGCCGTTCTCCGGATCGGGCACATAGTCCATGCGGCGGAGGCCGCGGCCGACCACCTGCTCGCAGAGCAACTGACTGTGAAAGGCCCGCAGGCCGAGGATGTGCGTCACGTTGTTGGCGTCCCACCCTTCGCTCAGCATGTTCACGCTGACGACGCAGCGGATGTTCGCGCCAGGCTCGCCGGGGCGGCCGACGGTGGAAACGATTCGGCGGAGCTCCTCGGCCGCTTCCTTCCGGGTCGCCGTCGGGTCGTCGCTCTCGGCGGCCTCCAGCAGCTTGGAGTCGATGCGCAACGAGATCTGCGCGCTGCCGGTCCGTTCGTTCTTGAACCAGTAGCTCGCGTCCCGACGACCTGGCGCCTTGGACGGGATACCGGTGCGGGTGTCGTAGACCCAGTGCCGGTCCGGCACGGCGTACGGAGAGCAGAGGATCGGGTCCTCAACCGGCTGGATGGGAATCTGATTCTCCGGCATCTCTTATCGATCCTGGAGGAATGCCGCGATCCGGTCGCGCAAGTGCTCGATCTCCGGGCAGAGTTGGAACAGGAGTGGAAGATTTTGCAGGGACTTGTCGATCATCAGGTCTCTGCCTCCACCCGGCCGGCGCGGGTCGCCGTGCATCGCCAGGAGCGGTTCGAAGACCTCCTCTTTCATCCGTGTATGCGTGCGGGCGTCTTCCCAGTTGTCCGGCAAATCGTCGCGGAATGCGACGCAGGCATAGATCTCTACCTCCGGCTGTGCCGGACAACAAAATAACGTGATCCCCTTGGTCCGAAGTTCGGCTTCCAGACATAGCATGGCGTCGGCGTTCGCACGGTCGGCGTCGGGGAAGAACAGCCAGAGATCAAGAAACCTGTAGCGGTCGAGATCGTGACGAATGGCTCGCAATGCTTGATCGTAGCCGCCAAGCTTCGGGTTGGTCAGTGGTATGACTGTGGCATGTGGCCGGCCTGCATCCGCAAGGATAGCCTCGGTCAAAGGTTTCAGTATGTACCCGTTGTAAGTGGGATCTTCCGGGATGACGAGTACTTTGAAACTCACAGCGCCGCTTCCAGCCAACCTTCCGCGAACAGGTCGGAGACGTGCTGTTTCTTGACGGCGTCCATGAAATGGGGCACCTCGGTCAACGGGAGGATTGTCGATTCGCCGGTCGATTCGTCCCGCTTGCAGAAGAACGTCGTCTGGTAATCTGCCTCCCGGAGCCATGTGAGCACGACTGGTGAATGCGTGGTGGCCATGATCTGTGTGTTGCTGTACCAACCTTGATCCCGTAGCAATTCGACGAGCAGACGCAGGCGGCTGGCGTGAATACCGTTCTCGATTTCCTCGATCGTCATCATGCCCGGCATGTCCGGCTGAAAGAACGCGGCGGCAATCGCCGCGAAACGCAACGTGCCGTCACTCAGGACCGGCGCAGCAAATTCCCTGCCACCCTCGCGCAGCATGAACAGTGGCTCGCCGACTGCCCCGCGCAGAATGCCGACGTCGTCCACCTCTTCGGGACGAAGCTGACGGAGCCATGAAAGGTAGGCATCCTTTACCTTGTCATCCAGACAGAGCGCGTGGATGAGCGCCGCGAAATTCTCGCCGTGATCGCCCATACGTTGAACATGGTGAGCCTGCGAATAGTCTCGCAGCAGCGCTGGTGTGGGATCTACGCACTGCGTGTTCGCCAATAGCGCGGCCACTTTGCCTGCAGACGTGAAGTCCCTTGCGATTTGTTCCGTCACCTCGTCGGCAGACATGATCTGCCGGATCAGAGACTGGAAATCCGCCTGTCCGACAAAGTTGCCGCGGGCAAACTGTCGGAGCACCGGCCGCGCACGCTCGAATCTCAAGTCAAGCGGATGTCCTGGCTTTTCAGGCAGGTAACGTACACAAAGATCCAGATCGCTTGATGGAGCGTTGGTGGCCGAGTCAGAGTCGTAAATGATGGCTGAATCAACTTTGAGACGCTCGCGGGTCACCTGTCCGTGTGCTGGCGAGAAGGCGATCAGGAACTCCCATTCAAACAATGGCAGTTTCCCGCGAGTCCAGCCATGCGCCTCGATGGTCACCTCGCCGTTTCCGTCGGGTCCGGCAAAGCACGCGCTGGAGCTTCCGCCGCGAATGCCGTCCCAGATCGCGCTGGTCGCGCTCTTCGGCTTGCCGTCCAGAATCTCGCTGATGGTGAAGCCGTTGCCGACCCCCTGCAGCACGCGCAGCGCATCGAGAAAGTTCGACTTCCCACTCGCGTTGGCGCCGATGAACAGGTTCATCGAGCGTGGCGATAGATCGACCCGGCGCAGACTCTTGAAGTTCTCGATGATGATACGGCGCAGAATCACGACCACGTCCTTTCGGTGAGCACCCGCAAACCCTCGTTGCCGCGCGGGTCGATCACCTTGACGGCCACTTTCCACGTCTCGCCCGCCGCCAGCCGGGCTGGCCGCGGGAACGGGAGGCTCCGGAAGCCGCTCAGTGCGTCGAATGCACCCGGGTCGACGGTTCCCTGGCTGCCCAGCGCTTTCGCCAGTTTGTCCCACTTCTTCTTGTCGGGAAAGAACGCCTGGCAGATGCAGAACGTCCGGCCGTCGTAGTCGGTGTCGAGGAACCACGCCGCGATACGCGTCTTATCGGTGGGAAACAGCGCGTTGCTGACCGGGTCGTAGACGTCCATGCCTTCGACCTCGACCACGTAATTCCCGTCGTCCTGCGACGCGTGAAGGCGGGCCCGAGGTGCGCTGAAGACGGTGAAGAGCTGGCTGCCGAGCTGGCTCTTGAGCAGGTCGCCCATGGCCACCTCGGGGCTGATCAGCGCCATGTGCAGGCGCAGCCGGGGATGCGGCGCGTCCTCGATCGCGACCTGCGCCTCGGCGTCGAAGCCGAACCCGGCGAACACCACGTCGTCGTAGCCCTTCCGGTTTGCGTTGCGAATCGCATCCTCCACCTGCATCGTGGTCACGTTGCCCACCTCCGGCCCGATGCTGACCGCTACGCGCCTGTCGGCGCCGTCCCCGTTCAGCCATTCGCCCTCGGCGTGGATGAGCGCGGCTCCGGTCACCGGGTCGAGCCGCCGGAACTTCATATTCTTGTTGTCGGGGAAATCGACGCCGCTCGCTTTCAGCAACCGGATGATCTTGTCGAGATGGGCCTCGGCGTTGGCGACTGCCAGATCTGCGGCGTCCTCCGGCGCAAACGTATCCAACTCGTCCGGAGCGCCGCCGATGGGGGAATCCGGTCCCTCCTCGATCGCAATCACACCCTCCATGGTGAACGGCCCGGCGACGCGCACCGTGCCCCTGATGACCGCCGGCTTGTCGACCAGTTCCTCGGTTTCGGCATTCGCCGCGATGCAGGCGTTCACCTCGTCCATCTTCGCCCGTCACGCGGCGCGGTAGGCGGTCAGCGCGGGCGCCTCACGGACCACGCCGTGCGCTTCGAGTCCGGCGGGCGGAATGTTCTTCCGCTTTGCGGGATACGTGATGGAGGTGACACCGTCGCCAGCATTGTTCATGCTTCTGGCGCGGGCTTTCGTCTTGGGCGGCATGCGCTTCATTGTAGTCGCCACAGACGCTATCCGGAGTGCCGAGCCGCGACCCGCCGCCATTCGGTGTTCCGGATTCCGTGGATGAGTGCGGATGTACGACAACGTATTCCCGACCGCCGGTGCGAGAGCCGGCCAGCGATCGCTCGGCCGGCTGTTGTCCGGCGGGCATTGGTGTGGGTGGCCGGTGGACGGAGGTGAAGTGGTCTTGGGCGTTGACGCACAGGAGTCACTCGACGGGAACCGACGGGAGGTTGTGGACTCAATGGCCAACCTTGCTCGCTGCTCCGGTGTACACTGCGGAGGGAGCACATGTTCGTGCCAGTCGCCGGTGAGATGCCAGTCCACGTGCTGGAGCGAGTAAACGCGGAGAGCGGCACTTCCCGCTGCCGCCATCACGACTCGGATTCCCACCGCCGTTGCGAGAGCGAGCGATCCATCACTCATGCCGGGTGACGACTATCCGGTTGTATCGGTATCCGGCCCGTTGGAGGCCCACGAAGGCAGAGGAACCCGGCCAAAATTCTGGATTCGGATCGGTGGGGGAACCGAGAGGTGGCTGCTCAAGATTCCCAGGCCGGATACTGGAGAACACTGGGCGGAAAAGGTCGCGGCGGAAATTGGCCGCCTGATTGGCGTCGACTGCTGCCTACGAGGTTGTCATCACCAGCAAGTCGGAACTGATGCGGAGCATTCGATGACCACACTTTATGTGGCATGGCAGCACCAACATAGCCGTCAGTGGTTCCCGGTCGGACGGCTCATTCGTCATGACTCCGACGCCGATGGATTTGAATTCGCCTATGTCCAGGGGGCCAATGACGCCAAGGAGTCGGCCGGATTCAGAGCAATGCCAGGATTTCCGAGTCTGCGTCGACTCTATCGAGCATCCGAGCTGTTCCCGACATTCAGGAATCGGGTGATGAACGTGCGCCGATTAGACCGTCCGGCGTATCTGCGCCAACTGGGGTTCAATGAAGCGGAATGTGATGAATTAGCTGAACTGTCCGTGTCCAGTGGCCGCAGCCACGCGGACAGCTTCGAAGTGTTCCCCGCGATTGAACCGGACGCCGATGGAAGATTCAGCACACAGTTGATGTTGCACGGCCTTCAACACACGAACCCGAACGGGATCGATGCGGTTCGCGGGTTGCGTTCCGGGCATGGGCTGCGGGTAGCGGTCGAGCTGAACAATCCGATCACAACGCATGCCATCCTGGTGTATACGCAGGATTACCATGTGCTTGGTTGGTTGCCCAGATACCTCTTCGATAGTATGCATAGGGATGGCGCCTGGATGGTTTTCGATGTCAAGGCCGCGGTAGCTCAGGTGAATCATGACGCACCGCTGAGCCACCGGCTACTCGTGGATTTCAGCGGTCGGTTCCCGCCAGGTGTCCATCCAATGCAAGACCTGGAACAGTACCAACCTATCGCGGTGCCTGAAAAGACCGTTTTCGGTCAGCCATAAACGATACGGCGAGTCGGGAGGAGGGTGCGATGCGCGCGCGCGTCAGGGGTGCTTATCTGGATCACAATGCGGCGCGATTGCCACCGTCCATCAATCCGGGCCGCTCGGCCATGAAATCGTCGCCGACCTCAGGCGCTTCGTCGACGTAGGACTGCCATGTCTTGCGCGCCGGCACGATGATCAGCGTGTCGCCTTCCTTGCGAATCAGCACCTCGCACACCCCCTGGAACTGATACGCCTTCGGCAGTCGGATTGCCTGAATGGGACCGTTGATGAAGAGCCGGACTTTCGTTCCCATTGCGATTGCTCCTTTATAACGTATTCCTCATCCGGCACCAAAGTTCGACACCCCGAGCGACGCCAATCGGCTCAGGGCTCGAAGCTGAGCCGGGCGCCGGCTTCGGCAGTGCCGCTCGTCTTGTGGCAACATACGGCCGAAGAGGAGGATCCGATGAGCAATCGATATCTCGCCGCCGCATTGGGTGTGATCGCAGGCGTGGCGCTGGCGCCGGCGTTCGCGGGCGCGCAGTCGGCCGAGCCGTCGCCGCGAACGGCGTGGGGCGACCCTGACCTGCAGGGCATCTGGAACAACGCCACGCTCACGCCGTTCCAGCGGCCGGCACGGCAGGCGGACCAGGAGTTCCTGACCGAGGAGGAGGCGGCCAGCATCGAGCGCGCGGCCGCCGAACGCATCACGACGCTGGCGAACCGGCCCTCGCTCAGAACGGCGGCCGACCCGAACGGCAACGTCGACCGGGGCGTCGACGGTGCGCCCGGCTCCTACAACAACTTCTGGATGGAGCGGGGGACCACGGTGCTGCCGACCCGCCGCACGTCGATCATCACCGATCCGCCGAACGGCCGGCTGCCGGCGTTGACGGCGGAGGTCGAGGCGTGGATGGCATCGCCGGAGGCCCGCCGGCTCGCCGCCGTGCGCGGCGGGAATCTGCCGACCGATACGTGGGAACAGTTGGACGGAGGGGACCGCTGCCTGTGGTATCGCGGCATCCCGTCGTTTCCGACGGCCTACAACAACCACTACCAGATTGTGCAGAACCCCGACTTCGTGGCGATTCTCCAGGAGCATATCCACGACGTGCGCTTCATCGCGCTCGACGGACGGCCGCATATCGATTCGGCGATCCGCCAGTTCGCGGGCGATTCGCGCGGCCATTGGGAGGGCGATACGCTGGTCGTCGAGACGACGCACTTCAACCGGCATGCTTTCATCCGGAACTTCAACGCCAACCTCAGCGAGGATCTGCACGTGATCGAGCGCTTCACGCGGCGCGGACCCGACACGCTCGACTACGAGTTCACGGTGACCGATCCGAAGACATGGACGAGACCGTGGAGCGGATCCCTGCCGATGGCGCGCGCCGCGGGACCGGTGTTCGAGTACGCCTGCCACGAAGGGAACTACGGGCTGCTGAACATGCTGGCGGGGTCGCGCGCGCAGGACGAGGGCCGGTAGCGACCATGAGACACCCGACCCCGATCGACCCCAGCGCCCACGCCGTCTACGCGCCCGACAAGATGGGCAAGAGCACGCTGTTCCGGTCCGACCGTGTGATGGTCGGCCTCAACGCGTTCGAGCCCGGCCAGGAACATGCCTTGCACGCGCACGCGGGGATGGACAAGGTGTACCACGTGCTCGAAGGCGAAGGGCTGTTCCTTCTCGACGGCGAGGAGGCGCCGATGCAGACCGGGACGTTGCTCGTCGCTCCGGAGGGTGCGCCACACGGGATTCGCAACACGGGCGCCGGGCGGCTGCTCGTGCTCGCCGTGCTCGCGCCCGCACCGGCATGACGGGGTCGGCGGCGGCGGCTCGCACAAACGTCGGCGCTGCGGCCAGCGTGTGAACCACCCGCCGGTGGGCGGGCGGCGGCCGCGCGACACGGATCCACCCGCAGACCCGGAGGGACGTAACCATGACGTTGACGCGTATCGCAGGAATCGCCGCCGTCGGCGCGTGCGGGTGGTTCGCGGGCACGCTGCTGACGGACGGGGCGGCAGCCCAGACGAGCCAGCCGGGCCTGCGTCTCGACCTCGACGAGATTCGGGCCATCGCCGGCCGCGTGCGGGCGGGCCGCAGCCTGCAGCCCGCGGCCTGGCCGAACGGCGCCCGCGTTGCCGTCCTGCTCTCCTTCGATGTCGACAACGACACCATCACCATCGCGCGCGACGCCGAACCGTCGATCGGGGCGTTGTCACAGGGCGAGTACGGTGCGCGGGTCGGCCTGCAGCGGGTCGTCGATCTCATGGATCGCCACGAGATCCCGGCGTCCTTCTTCATCCCGGCGGTCAGCCTCGTGCTGCGGCCCGAGATGGTCGGTGTCATTCAGGCTTCGGGGCGGCACGAGTTCGGCGTGCATGGCTGGATCCACGAGCTGAACAGCGTCCTCGACGCCGAGACCGAGCGCGAGCTCGTCACCCGGGCGACGAACTACCTGGAGCAGGCGACGGGGCGTCGTCCCGTCGGCTATCGCGCGCCGTCGTGGAACTTCAGCCCGAACACGCTCGACATCATCAGGGGGCTCGGGTTCCTCTATGACAGCTCGCTGATGGCCGACGACCGTCCCTACGAGCTGCTGCAAAACGGCGAGCCGACCGGTCTCGTCGAGCTGCCGGTCGAGTGGATCCTCGACGACGCGCCGTTGATGAACCCGCGCGGGTCCAGCTATACGCCGCCGCGCGAGCTGCTGCAGGTCTATATCGACGAGTTCGACGCGGCGTACGCCGAGGGGACGATGTTCCTGCTGACGACCCACCCCCACATCATCGGCCACCGTTCGCGCATGGTGATCCTCGAAGAGCTGGTCGATCACATCAAGGCCCGCGGCGACGTCTGGTTCGCGACCCATGAACAGGTCGCGCGCTACGTCAAAGAACAAGCGGGACTGAGATAGATGGACGATTCATGACCCGGCGGCCACGCTGGATCGACGGCCTGCGGCAGGATCTGCGCCTGGCGGTCGGCGCGCTCGCCCGCAAGCCCGGGTGGACCGCGGCGGGCGTGCTCACGTTCGCCATCGGCGTCGCGGGCTCGACGCTCGTCCTCAGCCTTCTCGACCAGGCGTTCGCGCGGCCGCTGCGTTTCAGCGATGGCCACGAGCTCGTCACGTTGTATGTGACGAGCGGTCCCGAGTACTCGCCGATGCCGTACCCCGACTACACCGGGTTGCGGGAGGCGCTCGAGGACACGGCCGACCTCGCCGCGTTCTGCCGGGTCTTCATGACGGTGACCGGCGGAACGTTCCCGGAGCGTCATGAAGGCGAACTGGTGTCCGGCGCCTTCTTTGCCGTGCTTGGTGTGCAGCCGGCGCTCGGGCGATTGATCGGCCCCGCCGACAACGCCGTCCCGGGCGGACACCGGGTCGTCGTGCTCTCGGACTTCCTCTGGCGCAGCCAGTTCGCGTCCGATCCCGCGATCGTGGGCACGCAGTTACGCCTGAACGATGTCGCGTATGACGTCATCGGTGTGGCGCCGGCCGGCTTCCGGGGCGCCGTCTGGCCCTCGTTCGAGAGTGCCTTCTGGATCCCGGCGATGATGGCGGACGATTACTTCTCGGGGCGAGAGGTCCTGAGCGGGCGATCGTTCGCCGTGTTCCAGACGATCGGCCGCCTCGCCCCCGGCGCCCGCCTCGAGGCGGTGCAGGCGCGCATCGACCCGCTGGACGAGATCCTGAGTGAAGATCGCGAACAGAGCGCCTACTACGTGGACACCGGTGCGCCGTGGCGTGTGCGCGCCTTCCCGGGCAACTACCTGCGGTTATGGCCCGAGTTCCGTGGCGCGGTCGGCGGGTTCCTGACGATTCTCGCCCTCATGGCGGTGATGGGGCTGGCGGTCGCGTGCGCGAACCTGGCGACGCTCCTGCTGGCCCGCTCGATCGAGTGGCGGCGGGAACTGGCCATTCGCCGGGCGCTGGGCGCGTCGCGGGTCGACCTGGTGCGGCGTCTCGGGACGGAGGTCGCCCTGCTCGTGGCGGCCGGCGGTCTCGGCGCCACCGCCCTCGTCGTCTGGTTGAGCGCCCTTGCGCCGCTGCTGCCGCTGACGGTGGCCTATCAACTGGACCTCGTCCCGGACCGCCGCGTGCTGGGTATCGGCGTGGTCGTCGCCGTGGTGACGGGCTGCGCATTCGCGATTCCTCCCGTGTGGCGGGTCCTGCGCGGCCCGCACAGCCTTGCCGCGCTGTCGCGCGCACCCGGCGCCGGCCGGTCGACCGCGATGGACGCGCTCGTCCTTGCGCAGGTGGCCGGCTCGGTGATCCTGGTCGTCGGCTGCGGGCTCCTGTGGCGCAGTGCCTGGAACACCCGCCAGATCGACCTGGGCTTTCACGCGCATCAGGGCGCGAGTCTGCGTGTCGCGTTCCCGCCAGCGTGGCGGGACGAGCCCGATCGGGCCAACCGGAGGGTGGATCGTCTCCTCGACGGGTTGCGCGCCGAGACCCTCGTGACCACCGCGAGCGCCTCGACCCATCGCCCCGGGTCCGTGCAGGCCCGTGTGCCGGTGCTGGTCAACGGGTCGTCCACCGTGGGGCCCGAGACACCCGTGGAAACGGCCTTCAACGCGGTCACCGCCGACTACTTCGAGACCTTCGGCATACCGCTGCGCGCGGGGCGCGTGTTCACGCGGGCGGACGCCGTGGGCGGCGCCGCGGTGGCCGTGGTCAGTCAGACGCTGGCAACGCGCCACTTTGTCAATCGGAATCCGGTGGGGCAGACGCTGCGGCTGCCGGATGAGCCGCAACCGCGGCGGATTGTCGGTATCGTCAGCGACACCGCCGGCCGCGACATTCGTCTCGCGACGCGGCCGGTCGTGTATGTGCCGCTCCGGCAACGTCCGCAAGACGGGGCCTTCGTGACGATCGGCGTGCAGGGGGATGCGGCAGACGGGCGCGCCGTGCTGCGGCGCCACGCCGGACGGCTCGATCCCACGATCGCACTGTCCGACGCCGCGACCTTCGCGGAACTGCGTCGCGCGGCGACTCGCGAATCACGGGTGCACGCCGAACTGGCCGCGTTGGCGGCCGGTCTGGCCCTGAGCCTGGCGCTGGTGGGCCTCTACGGAGTGATGGGGTATGCGGTCCGCCGGCGAGAGCGCGAGATCGGCATCCGGATCGCGCTGGGCGCCACGCCGGCCGCCGTCATCGGGCTCGTCGTTGGCCGGGGCTGCCGGCTCACGCTCCTCGGCCTCGCCCTGGGCCTCGCGGCAAGCCTCGGCGCCAATCGGCTGCTGTCACGCCTGCTGTACGGCGTCGGCCCGGGAGACCTGCTGACGCTCGCGGTCGTCCCGGTCCTCTTCATCACGGCGGCGGTCGTCGCCTGCTGGGGGCCCGCCCGTCACGCCGCTCGGGTGAATCCCAGCGACGCCCTCCGGGCGGAATAGGGACAACGTCGGGAGTCGCCCCGCCGGGTGGGCGCCGGCCGGATTTGGAATTTGCTAGTCTCAGGTATGACCAGGAAGCGGTTCGAGCGGCTGGTGGCCAGAGCGGTTCGCGGCATTCCGGCACGCTTTCGGGAAGAGATGGACAACGTGGCGGTGGTGGTGGAGGACCATCCGCCGCCCGAGCTGCTTGCGGACATGGGAATCACCCCGCCGGACACGCTGTACGGCCTCTACCACGGCACGCCGCTGCCTGAACGGGACTGGGCCTACGGCAACACGCTGCCAGACCGGATCACCATCTATCAACAGCCGATCGTCGAGGACAGCGACGACGATGACCACATCGTCCGCGCCATCGGCGAGACGGTCATCCACGAGTTCGGCCACTACTTCGGACTGAGCGAGGACGAGATCGAAGAGATCGAGGTTCGCTATTGGCAGGCCGGGACCGACCCGGACGACCAGTAGGCGTTGCGCGACGACGCGTGCGCGACGCCGTGACCCGCAGGGACGCTATCGGGAATCGTAGTACGACGGACAGCGTCTTGCCGGGGTGAGCGCCGTAGGTCGGCCGCCTGCGTGCCCTGTCCGACTGTTCGATTTCGCACAGTCGGTTGACCGATCCCGAACGGTCACACGCCGATCGGCCCCCTGTACCGTCGAAAACGCGCAAGCAAACTCGCAAAGACCCGGCACGCGTCTTGCGTTCTTCACCACCAGGAGAACCGCGATGGACAGAGCGCTGACCGCAAGCATGCGATATCGCAATCGGCTCCGCCGGGGATTGACCGTCGGTCTGCCGATCGTCGTCGTCGGCGTGCTGGTGACCAGCCTGTCCGGTTGGTTGCGCCCCACGTTGGCCCGCGTCCGCATCCGAACCGCGGAGGTGACGGTGGGTTCCATCGAGGCGGTCATCACTGCTACCGGGCTGGTGACGCCGGAGGTCGAGCGCGTGCTCTCGAGTCCACTTGACGCGCGCGTGCTGCGGATCCTCAAACGCCCGGGCGCCGCCGTGAACGCTGGCGACCCGGTGGTGGAGCTCGATACCGGCGAGTCGGTGCTGGCGCTCGAGACGGTCCTCAAGGATCTCGAAATCAAGGCCAACGAACAGGCGCAGGCGCGCCTGGCGCTCGACAAGTCTCTCGCCGATCTCGACGGCCGGATCGAGCTGAAGTCACTGGAGCACCGGTCGCTGCAGGCCAAGCTCGACAGTCATCGTCAGTTGTCGGGCAAGGGTCTGCTGTCCCGCGAGCTCTACCGTGAATCCGAGCTGGCGGTCGAGCGCTCGCGAATCGAGCTGATCCAGCTCGAGGTCGAGCGGCGAAACACCGAACAGGCGACAGCGCTGCAGATTCGCGGGCTCGAGCTCGAGCGCGTCTCGCTGGACAACCGGGTGGGCGAGGCGCGGCGGTTGCTCGATCTGGCCACGACGAAGTCGGACCGCGACGGTGTGCTGACGTGGGTATTGCTCGAAGAGGGCGCGCTCGTGCGACGCGGTGACGTCATCGCCCGCATCGCCGACCTCTCGTCGTTCCGAGTCGATGCGTCGGTGTCGGACGTACATGCCGGCCGCGTGCGTAACGGATTGCCCGTGATCGTACAGGTCGGCGACGACGCGCTTGCCGGAGCCATTGCCGAGGTCTTTCCGACCGTCGACGATGGGATCATCAAGTTCACCGTGACCCTCGATGAGCCGTCGCATGCACGACTGCGACCCAACCTGCGAGCCGACGTCCTGGTCGTGGCCGACCGGCGCGAGCGGGTGCGGCGCGTCGAGCGGGGACCGTTTGCGGACGGCGGCGGGGCCGGCGGGGTTCATCACGCGTTCGTCCTGCGGGGCGAACGGGCGGTTCGCACGCCGGTCGTGTTCGGGTTGGCCGGCTTCGACGCCATCGAGGTGGTGACGGGGCTGAATGCAGGAGATGAAGTGGTGATTTCGGACATGCGCGACTTTCTGCATCTGGAGGAGGTGAAGATCCGATGATCCGCCTGGAACAGATCGAGATGGTGTATCGAACCGACCGCATCGAGACGGTCGCCCTCTCGAACATCAACCTCCATGTCGGCGCCGGCGAGTTCGTGGCGGTGATGGGTCCCTCGGGCTGCGGCAAGAGCACCTTGCTGAACATAATGGGCCTGCTCGATGCGCCGACGAGCGGCCGGGTGCAGATCGACGGCGCCGTGATCTCCTCGTTCGCCGACAAGGCGCTGGCCGCTATCCGCAACAAGGAGATCGGCTTCGTCTTTCAGACGTTTCACCTCGTCAGCGACCTCTCGGTGCTCGACAACGTGCTCGTCCCGTTGCTCTACCGGAAGATGTCGAACCGGGACCGACGCAAGCGCGCGGTCGAGGTGCTCGACCGCCTGGGGCTGACCGCGCGGATCCATCACTTTCCGTCAGAGCTCTCCGGCGGACAGCAACAGCGTGTCGCGATCGCCCGCGCCATGGTTGGACGCCCGCGCGTCCTCCTCGCTGACGAGCCCACGGGCAATCTCGACTCTCAGATGGGGAACGAGATCATGACGGTCCTCAGGAACCTCAATCAGGATGAGCGGACGACCGTCGTCATGGTGACGCACGAGCAGCAGATGGCCGAGCAGGCCCACCGGATCGTTCGGCTGTTCGACGGCCGTCAGGTGAGTTGACGACCGGAGTCCAGCCATGCTGACCCACTACCTCGCGGTCGCCGTCAAGGTGCTGCTCAGACGGAAGTTGTTCACGGTCATCAGTCTCGTTGGCATCAGCTTGACGCTGCTGGTGTTGATGGTGGCGACCGCGGTGCTCGACCACATGTTCGGGCGCGCCGCGCCGGAGACGCATCAAGACCGGACGCTGGGTGTGTACACCACAACGGTCTCGGTCCAGGGGGGCATGCTTCGCAGCGGCGGGGGCTTCGCGCTGTTCGATCGCCATGCCCGCGACCTGCCCGGCGTCGAGCGTCTCTCGATCTTTTCTGCGCGAGTCCGCACGGTGACGTCCTACGTCGGCGGTCGGTCAATCGACTCGTCGCTCAAGTACACGGACGGCGCATTCTGGGGCATTCTCGCGTTCAGCTTCATCGAGGGCGCACCCTACTCCGCCCAGGACGTGGACGAGGCGCGATTCGTCGCGGTCATCAACGAACGAACACGCCAGCGCATCTTCGGTGGTCGCACCGCGGTGGGGAACGTACTGGAAGCGGACGGGCAGCGTTTCCGCGTCGTGGGTGTCGTCGAGAACGTGTCCGCTCTCCGGGAGGTGCCGTTCGCGGATATCTGGGTACCGCACACGTCCTCGAAGTCCGACCGTTATCTGACCGAATTGAGAGGCGACTTCAACGCCATCGCCCTGGCCACCGACCGCGCGATGTTCCCGCAGATTCGCGAGGAATTCAGCTCGCGCCTGGCGCGCATCGAGTTCGCCGATCCGCGATACCTCAGCATCACCGCCCCCTTCGAGACTCACTTCGAAGCAGCCGCTCGCCGGTTTCCGTTCACCGATTCGGCAGACCCCCAAGGCCGGGGGTGGCGGTTCGCACTGATGCTTGGAGCGCTGGCAGCGCTGTTCATCCTCCTGCCCACGATCAACCTGGTCAATATCAACGTGAGCCGGATCATGGAGCGCCGCTCGGAGATTGGCGTCCGCAAGGCGTTCGGCGCCTCCTCGCGCACGCTTGTCGGTCAGTTCGTCCTGGAGAACGTGCTCCTGACGGCGGTCGGCGGGCTGCTGGGGTTCGGGTTGTCCGTCCTCGTGCTATGGGCCATCACCGAGAGCGGAGTGGTGCCGTATGCCCGGTTCGTCCTGAACCTGCGCGTCTACTTGTACGGCCTGCTCCTGACGCTGGGGTTCGGGGTCCTGTCCGGGGTCTTCCCCGCCTGGCGCATGTCGCGCCTGCATCCGGTGGCGGCGCTGAGAGGAGGGGAACGCCGGTGATTCGTCATCTCACACGGCTGATCTGGAACCGCAAGCGCCTGACGTCGCTGCTTGCGCTCGAAGTGCTGGTCTCCTTTCTGGTGCTGTTCGCGCTCGTGCTGCCGACCGTGCGGTACGCCGAGCTCTGGGACCAGCCGCTCGGCTTCGCCATCGACGATGTCTGGGCGGTCACGATCGCGCGTCCCAGTCAGGTGCAGGAGGTGCAGGATGAAGACGTGGCGCGGCTCGGCATCCTGCTTGACGTCGTCGGAGATCTGGCCGAGGTCCAGGTGGCCGCCGGAGCGTACACGGCTCCGTATGTCCCTTGGACGTTGCGGGCCAGTGGACGGCTCCCGGATGGTCGCCTCATCGAGTACTCCTCGAACCTGGTGACGGACGCGCTTGTCGAGGTGCTCGACTTGACGCTCGTGGCCGGCCGGTGGTTTTCGCCGGAAGACGATGCCGCCGCCGGGACGCCGGTGGTCATCAACCGCCGCATGGCGAGGGATGTCTTTGGAGACGACGTGCCGGTCGGCCAGAGGATCCCGCTGCGTTCTGCAGATGAGCTGCTGGTCGTCGGGGTCGTCGAGGCCTATCGCGCGGACGGTGAACTCAGTCCACAACGCAACTACGTGTTCAGGCGTATGCCGCTCGACGGGACCAGCAACTACGCGATGATGCCGAACCTCCTGCTCGTTCGCGCGCGACCCGGGACGACCGCCGCCTTTGAAGAAACGCTCGTGACGCGTCTGCAACGCGCGGCGCCCGAGTGGTCGTTTCAGGTCGAGGTCCTTGCGGAGGCTCGCCGGCGGGTGCTGAGCCAGTTCACCACCCCGCTGATCGCCCTGAGCACGGTTGTCGGATTCCTGCTGCTCATGGTCGCGCTGGGCCTGGTCGGGGTCGTGTGGCAAAGCGTGACCGAGCGCACTCACGAGTTCGGATTGCGGCGCGCCAACGGCGCCACGAATGACGACATCCGCCGTCAGGTCCTTTCCGAGCTGTTGATTCTGACCTCTGCGGCGGTCGGGGCCGGCGTGTTGCTCGTCGCCCAACTGCCGGCCATTCCGATGCCTTTCCCGAACCTGTTCACGTCCGAGAACGTTCTCACGAGTGTTGTGATTTCGGGCGCCGTCATCTATCTTCTAACGCTGCTGTGCGGCTGGATTCCGAGCCGGCTCGCCACGAGAATCCAGCCGGCCGAGGCGTTGCGCCACGAATGATCCTCATCGTTGACGACGACCGCTCGGTCCTGGCCGCGTTGTCGCTCCTGTTGAAGCACGCAGGGCACCAGACCTGCGCCGCCACCTCACCCGACGAGGCGCTCGACGTGCTGCGCCGGCAGGCTTGCCGGCTGGTCATCCAGGACATGAACTTCTCGCGCCGGACCTCGGGTGAGGAAGGGCTCGACCTGCTATGCGCGATCAAGACGGCAACGCCGTCTCTGCCCGTGATTCTGATTACCGCATGGGGCTCGATTGCCCTCGCGGTGGAAGGGATGAAGCGGGGCGCTTCGGATTTCGTCACCAAGCCGTGGACGAATCAGCAGATTCTGCACTCGGTGCGAACGGCGCTCGGTCTGGCCGATGCGCAGCCGCGCCCGGATGATGAGGCGCCCAGCCGAGAGGCGCTGGACGAGCGCTACGATTTCGGAGATCTCGTGGGGCGCGACGTCCGGATGCGTCGCATTCTCCAGCTCGTGGGACGAGTCGCCGCCACCGACGCGTCGATCTTGATCACTGGCGAAAGCGGTACCGGCAAGGAGCTGATCGCCGACGCGGTTCATCGGAACAGCCCCCGCGCGCAGCGCCCGTTCGTGAAAGTCAACCTGGGCGGCATTGCGGCGGCGCTGTTCGAAAGCGAGATGTTCGGGCATGTGCGCGGCGCGTTCACGGACGCGAGAGCCAACCGCACGGGCCGGTTCGAGATGGCGGACGGCGGCACCATCTTCCTCGACGAAATCGGCGACCTCGACGGGGCATCGCAGGTGAAGATGCTGCGCGTGCTCCAGGACCGGTCCTTCGAATTGCTCGGGTCGAGTCGACGCCGGGAGGTCGACGTCCGCGTCGTCTCGGCGACCAACCGCAACCTGCCGGAGATGGTGGCGCAGGGCGAGTTCCGTGAAGATCTGCTCTATCGCGTGAACCTCATCGCCGTGCACCTGCCCCCACTGCGCGAACGGCCTGACGATATTCCGATACTCGCCAGCCGGTTCCTGCACACGGTCAGCCAGATCTATCGCCGCGAGCCGCTGTCGGTCAGTGACGACGCGTGGCGCTGGCTGCGGCGCCAGCCATGGCCTGGCAACGTTCGGCAGCTTCGCCAATGGGTCGAACGCGCCGTGCTGGTCACCACGCGCGACCGGCTCGAAATCGCCGACTTCGCCGCCAACGCCGATCTGGGTCCCCCCGAACCGGCGACTGAAACGCTGCCACCGGTCGGTTCGATGACCATGGACGAGATTGAGCGCGCAATGATCCTGAAGTCGCTGAACCACCACGGCCGGAACATCAGCCGGGTGGCCGAATCGCTCGGTCTGAGCCGGGCCGCGCTGTACCGGCGCCTGGAGAAATACGAGATCCCCGTGTGACCCTGCGCGGCCGTTTCATCGCCTACCTGACTACCCTGCACGTGATGTTCGCGGCGTTGGCCGCGGCGCTGCTGGTGCGCAGCGCGTACTGGCTCTTCGCGGTCGAAATCGTCTTTGCCGTGTCGCTGGTCACCGGCATCGTCCTGACGCGCGGTCTGTTTCGCAATCTCGGTATCGTCGGGACGGGCCTGCGCCTGGTCCAGGAGCAGGAATTCACATCCCGGATTCGCGAGGTCGGTCAACCGGAAGTCGATCAACTGATCACCGTCTACAACCGCATGATCGACCGTCTTCGAGACGAGCGGACACAGCTTCAAGAGCAGCACCAGTTCCTGAGTCAGATTCTGCGGGTGTCGCCGTCAGGCGTCGTGATCCTCGACCTCGACCAGCGCATCGCCGAGGTGAATCCGGCGGCCGAACGACTGCTGGATCAACCCGCCGGCGAGCTGCAGGGGACGCGCCTGGCGGACGCCCGCTCGCCGCTGGGCGCCGCGCTGGCCGCCCTGGCGGCGGGTGACGCGCAGGTCATCGGTCTGAGCGGGGCGCAGCGCGTGAAGTGCCACCATGGCACGTTCGTCGATCGCGGATTCCGCAGGAGCTTCCATCTCGTCGAAGAACTGACCGACGAGCTGCGCCAAGTCGAACGGGCGGCCTACGAAAAGCTGATTCGGCTGATGGCGCACGAGGTCAACAACTCGGTAACTGCCTCGAACTCGCTCTTGCACTCCTGTCTGGCTGTCGGGCGGGAGCCGGGCGCCTCCGTCGAGATCGAGGAGGGCGTAGGCCTGGTCATCGGGCGGCAGGAGCCGGGCACCTCGGTCGAGATAGAGCGGGCCGTAGGCCTGGTCATCGAGCGTACGGAACAACTCAACCGTTTCATGCGCAGGTTCGCCGACGTCTTCCGACTGCCCGCGCCGGTAAGACAGGCCTGCGACATGCGTGAGATGCTCGAGAGCATCGTGCGACTACTTCAAGCGCGGCCCGAAGCCGCCGGGATCGCCTGGTTCTGGGATGTCGACGAGCACACCGCCCCGGTGTCGATGGACCGCGATCAAATGGACCAGGTATTCCTCAACGTCCTCACCAATGCGGTCGAAGCCATCGAGGGAACCGGCGAGATTACCATCCGCCTGGTGTCCGGGAATGGAAGCCCGACCGTCACGATCGAGGATACCGGCGCCGGTCTCACCGCCGAGGCCCAAGCGAACCTCTTTACACCGTTCTTCAGCACCAAGCCGCACGGGCAGGGCATCGGACTGACCCTCGTCCAGGAAGTGCTGAACGCGCACGGCTTCCAGTACTCCCTCGAGAGCACTCCGGATGGCCCGACGCGCATGACGATCATCTGCGCAGAGAGCCACCCTTGAGCAGAGTCGACGCCCATCGGCGCCGCCAAGCTAATTCCCCGCGCTCCGGTGTCCCTCGAACGAGGAGAACGGCACCATGCCCTCGCCCTCGAAGTCGCCGCTGATGGCGTCGCCGTCGATGTTCCCCGTGACGACGAAGTCGCCGCCCATGGGTCCCAGCCGCATCTGCATGTCGAAACGGTAGCTGTCGCCATCCCACGTGACGTTCTTGGCCGGCACCACGACCAGGTTCCCCTGCATCGGGATGTACCAGGTCCCCTCGCTGTCCTTCGGCAGGTGCAGCGCCGTCGGCAGCGCCCGGCCCATCATCGGCAGGTCGACGCGGTAGGCCGAATCGGCCGGCAGCGAGGCCACCAGGAAGTCCCGGCGGCGCTCGTCGCTGGCCGGGATCGGACTGACGCCTTCGTCGGGGATGAACTCGAAGACCGTGAACATCATCTCGTCGTTCGTCTGCGTACCGAACCTGACGGTCCGGTTCGGGTCGGGGTTGTCGGGGTTCAGCTCCGAGTTGTCGTAGTGCGCGAGGATGTCGAGCCGCGTCCCCGCCGGCAGCTTGATCTCCCTGTCGGGATAGTAGAAGAGCTGCCAATCGAAATCATACTGGGGCACATCGATCAGCACTTCGGTCTCGCCGTTCGGATATCGCGCGGTCATCGTCATGTCGGTCCCGCGCGTGTGCATGTGCGGGAAGTACGAGATCACCGTGCTGTCCTGGTCGATGATGTACGACGCCCGGAGTTCATGGTTGGACGCGCGCGGCGGAATCTCGAAGGTCATGGTGCCCGCGAGCACGGCATTGAGCTCTTTCTCGAGTTCGCCCTCGCCCCAGTACAGGCCGATACGCGTGACGTCGGTCTGCTCTTCGCCGCTCGGGTGGTAGTGCGCGTTGACCGTCAACGTCTGATCGGGATACATCCAGCGCCCGACGCCCTCCGGGAATACGTGCGGGTTGGTGCCGACCGACCACACCGCGAGCACGTTGAAGAACCCGTTGCCGCCCCCGCGGTTCCGGCCCGCCAGTTGCCCCGGGTTCCCGCCGGTGAAGATCACCGAGTGATGCGTCACGTCCCGATTGCCGGGGCGTACCTCGATGGCGCGAATCCAGCGCTTCTCGGTGAGCTGGTCCATGGTGAAGTTGATGTTCGGGTAGTAGTCCGGCCCGCTGGCGGGGACCGTCACCTCGGGCAGCTCGACGATGAAGTCCGGCTCGCCCAGAGCCCAGCCCTCCACGAAGGTCGGCACCGGCGGCAGGTCCGCGGGATCGCCCTCGGGCGCGCCGGCATCGACCCAGGCGGCGACCGTGGCGATCTCGTCCTCGGTCAGCGTCGGGTCGTTCTTGAAGCTGCCGTGCGCGGGGTTGGCGAACCAGGGCGGCATCTCGCGCGAGACCACCCGGTCCTTGATGCCGCGCGCCCAGGGCCGCACTTCCTGGAAGCTCCGCAGCGCCATGGGCGCCGCCTCGCCCGGCCGGTGGCACGACACGCACTTGTTGAAGATGATCGGCGCGACATCCTTGGAGAAGGTGACGTCCTCCGCCGCGTTCGCGGGCGCCGCCGCCACGCTGAAGCTCAGCGCCAGCACTGCCATGATCCCGACTGTTGCTTTCTGCATCTGGGGTCTCCCCAAGGAGTTCCGCTAGCCCATTGCCGACCACTCCGGTACCGCGGCGTGAATCGATCGCCTGCAGTTCGGCCAGCTACACGTGTCCGCCAGAATATCCCACCGTCTCGTGGGCCGCAAGCCAGATACCCGCGTCGCGGGCGGCGGCCCGCGGTATACTGGCGAAAAGCCGATGGGTTCCCGACACGTGGCCGCGGTCGTCGTCGTCGTGAGCCTGACCGCCCACCTGGCAGCAGGCATCGCCTGCGGTGTCGTCTGCGCGTCCGGCGGGCGCCACCCCGTTGAGCACGCGCATCACGCGGCGGACGCGGGTGAGACGGCCGCGACGATCGATGGCCATCACGCCTGCGGTCACGAGTTCGGTGTTGTCCACCTCTACAGTCCAGCGGCGAAGCAGATGTCTCCGGCGCCCGCCGGTGTTGCCGCCGTCCTTCCGTTCGCCGTACCGGCGCTCGTCCCGGAGCACCCCGGCGCGCCCGGCGCGCCCTGGAGGCCGCCCGACGGCAGGGTCCTGTCTCCGCCCGGCCGTGCTCCAGTCCTTCGCCTCTGATCATCTCCGTTCCCGACACGCCGCCAGTCGCGGCGATCACGCCAGTACGTGCGCCTGATCGCCGCCGGCCGGCTGCGCAACGCGCTCGATCGATGTCCGCGTGGGTGGGCTGCGCGGGCAGCCCGCGGGTCACGGGAGGAAACGGCGATGATGACGCGAAGAGATCTGTTGCGCACCACGGCGGCGGCGGGCACGCTGGGCGCCCTGCAGGGATTGCTGCCGGCCTGGGCGCGGAGCGCCGGGGGTGTGCCGGTCGCGGCCCATCTGGACGGTCCGCCGGGTGAGTACGATCTCGTGATCGACCGGACCCCCATCCTGATCGACGGCCGGCGCAGCAGCGCCGTCACGGTCAACGGCAGCGTTCCGGCACCCCTGCTCCGTTTCCGGGAAGGAATGACGGTCACCTTGCGCGTGCGCAACGGGCTGGACGAGCCGACCTCTATCCACTGGCACGGCATCCTGCTGCCGTTCGAGATGGACGGCGTTCCGGGTGTCGCGTTCCCCGGCATTCCGCCGGGTGAGACGTTCGTCTATCGATACCCGCTGATCCAGACCGGCACCTACTGGTACCACAGCCACACGGGTCTGCAGGAGCAGCTCGGGCACTACGGGCCGCTGATCGTCGACCCGGCCGGCGCCGACCCCGTCGAGTACGACCGCGAGCACGTCATCGTCCTCAGCGACTGGACCTTCGAGAACCCGTACTCGGTGCTGGCGCGGCTCAAGAAGTACAGCGAGTACTCGAACTACCAGCGCCCTACGGTCGGCGACTTCGTGCGGGATGCCTCGCAGGACGGCCTGGGCGCGGCGCTGAACGAGCGCCTGATGTGGGGCCGGATGCGCATGACGCCCACCGACATCGCCGACGTGACGGGTCATCTCTACACCTACCTGATGAACGGCCAGGGGCCGCAGTCCGGCTGGACCGGCCTGTTCGCACCCGGCGAGCGGGTGCGGCTGCGGCTCATCAACGCGGCGTCCATGAGCTACTTCAACGTGCGGATTCCGGGGCTGCAGATGACCGTCGTGCAGGCCGATGGGCAGAACGTCACGCCCGTGACCGTCGACGAGTTGCAGATTGCGGCGGCCGAGACCTTCGATGTGATCGTCGAGCCGCGCATGGAGCGCGCGTACACGGTGTTCGCCGAATCGATGGACCGCAGCGGGTACGCGCGGGGCACACTGGCGCCGCGAGAGGGGATGACCGCCGACGTGCCGGCTCCGCGCGACCCGCCCCGGCGCACGATGCTCGACATGGGCATGGCGATGGGCGGGACCAGCATGCCGATGCAAGGCGATCGGGAGAAAGACGGCATGGCCGCGATGACGCCGGCCGGTCCCGTGGTGGCGCGCCACGGCCCGGACCACCATGGCCCCGGCAACAGCGGCGTGGCCGAAATGCAGCGCAACCGGCTCGGCGAGCCCGGCACCGGGCTGCGGGGTGTCGGCCACCGCGTCCTGGTGTACACCGATCTGCGGGCGCTGGAGGCATACGGCCAGCGGCCGCCAGACCGGGAGATCGAGTTGCACGTGACCGGCAACATGGAGCGCTACATGTGGTCGTTCGACGGCCTGAAATTCTCGGAGGTCAGCGGGCCCATCCCGTTCCGCCACGGCGAGCGCATCCGGCTCACGCTGGTGAACGACACGATGATGGAGCACCCGATCCACCTGCACGGCATGTGGATGGAGCTGGAGAACGGGCACGGAGAGCACCGGCCGCGCAAGCACACCGTCAACATCAAGCCGGCCGAACGCCTCTCGGTGCTGGTCAACGCGGATGCCCCCGGCCGCTGGGCCTTCCACTGCCATCTCCTCTATCACATGGAGACGGGCATGTTCCGCGTGGTCGAGGTGTCGCCCTACGAGGGAGAGATCTGATGCGCCTTTCCATGATTCTGTGTGCAGCGGCGGCGCTCGTGTCCGCGGAACCGGCGGCGGCCCAGGAGACGCCGCAGACCGGCGCGCCGGCCGAATGGGCGATGCCGATGCTCGAGCCGCAGATCGTCACGTTCATCCAGGCCGATCGTCTGGAGGGCCGCGGCGCGGACGGCGAGCTGGGCTACCTGCTGGACCTGCAGGGGTGGGTCGGCACCGATGCCAGCAAGTTCTGGGGGAAGATCGAGGGTGACGGTGAGATCCGGGGATCGTTGGCGGAGGTGGAGGTGCAGGCGCTCTACAGCCGGATGGTCAGCCCCTTCTTCGACCTGCAGTTCGGGCTGCGGCAGGACGTCACGCCCGACGCATCCCGGACCCACGCCGTCATCGGTCTGCAGGGGCTCGCGCCGTACTGGTTCGAGGTGGACGCGGCCGCCTTCCTCAGCCACACGGGCGACGTGACGGCCCGGGTCGAAGCCGGGTACGAGCTGTTGTTCACCCAGCGTGTCGTCCTCACGCCGCGGGCCGAACTGGACTTCGCGTTCCAGGAGGTCGAGGCGCTGGGGATCGGCGCCGGACTGTCGTCAGCCGAAGCGGGCCTCCGCCTGCGGTACGAGATCCGCCGCGAGCTGGCGCCCTACGTAGGCGTGTCGTGGCGCCGCAGGGTTGGCGGCAGCGCCGACTTCGCGCGCGCGGCCGGGGACCGGCCGGCCGGCATTGCTCTCGTGGTCGGGCTCCGGCTGTGGCATTGAGGACGCGGCAACCACGGGGTCTCAGAAATCCTGCCTGCGGGCGGTGACGGCGGCCAGGCACAGGGACGCGGCGACAATCAGGACGAGGACGCCGGCAACGCTCCACGGCGCCGCGTCACCGGCAAGGACTGACCGCGCCGCCAGCGCCCAGCGGTATGTCAGGGCGGTGGTGTTGTCATTGACGACGTTGCCCAGGGACCACATGAATGCGAAAAATCCGGCGATGAACACGATCGGCGCCAGTTGTTCATTCCAGAGTGACAACAGGAGCATGACCGCCTGCAGCGCCACGGCGACCAGTACGGCAAGGACAGCGGACGCCGCCATCGCGCCGAGCGGAACGCCCCGGCCGGTGACCAGCAGCGCGACCACGCCGGCGGTCAGCAGGGCGGCGAACAGCACCGCGATGGCCGCGGCGGCGACGGCGAAACGCGTCCAGATCAATGTGAAGCGGGCGGCGGGCAGCGTGAGCGTGTAGTACAGGGAAGGGTGGCCGCCGGTTCGGACCCCGGTACCCCAAAGCAGGAGGAGAAACAGCACCACTGCGCCGGACGACCAGACGGGGCCCGCGATCCCCGCGACACGATGGGATTCGAGCGCCGCTGTCGCGTCAAGCGACACCACCGTCACGTGGATCACGCACAGCAGCGCCACGGCGATGCCGGCGATCGTCACCGGGAAGCGAATCTCCAGCCAATGTCGGTACCAGATGGCGCGCGTCATCAGGACTCCTTCAAGCACTCTTAGTAATCCTTAGTACTCCTTGGCCGACGCCATGTGCACCGTGAATGCGACGGCCGGAGGGATGATGGTCAGGCATGCGATCAGAGAGACCCAGGGCACATCGCCGCGAGCCGGGCCGGCAACGATGTAGCTGATGGGCCATATCGTCGCCGCGAACAGCGCCAGGAACGCCAGCCAGGTCCAGCGGTGGCCGAGAAGCGTCACGAGCGCACCCACGACCGCGAGCAGGGCCGCCGCCAGCGTGACACCGAGCGCAAACGACTGCGCCACGGGGACGAGCGGGATGCTGTGTCCCCGTGCGAGCAGGATGGCGGCGCCCGCGGCGGACAGCAGTACGCCTGCCAGCACGGCAACCGCGAGCGCCGCGGCCAGGCGGGTGCAGATCAGGCGGGTGCGCGAGACGGGCAGCGTCAGGGTGTAGGTCGCGGCGGCGCCGGACGGCCAGAGGAGGGAATCGAACCCGGCGCCGGCCAGGGCGGCCGTCGCAACGAAGATGAAAGGCAGGATGCGTCCGGCGAACTCGGCCCAGACCAGCACCTGGTCGCCGATGGTCTGCCCCAGCCGCGTCTCGGTCAGGGCCTGGCCGAACTCCAGTGAATGAAACGGACCGGTGACGGTCAGTCCAACAAACAGCGACAGGCCGGCCATGACGACCAGTCCGCTGCGCAGCTCGAGCCAGTGCCGGTACCAGATCATTGCAGGTCCATCCGTTCGAAGAAGATCTCCCTGAGCGTCGCCGGTTCCGACTCCAGCACCGAGACACCGGAGCCCGCCAGCAGCGAATCCAGCGTGTCGGCGTCGTGGGGCGAAAACCCGGTCAGGACGCGTCCGTCACGCCGCCAGCCGTCCACCGGCGACGGCAGCGGAGCATCGGCGGTGTCGGCCACGCAGCGCACGCGCCGGCAGCGCTGCCTGAGCTCGTCGAGGCCGCCCTCCGCCACGCACGTGCCGTGCTTGATCATCACGAGGTGGTCGGCGATGCGCTCCACTTCCGGCAACTGGTGCGACGAGAAGAACACGGTGGCGTGGTGCTCGGCCACCTGCTCGACCAGCAGCCGCAGGGTCTGTGAGTGTATGAAGTCCGGCGATGTTCCGTGTAGTCCGTAGAGGTCTTTAAGTGACTGAATAAAAGGCTATTACCGCTCATCCGTGCCCGTCTTCCCGCCCTCGAACGTCCCGCGAAATCCAGCCCATACCGCGATATAATGAGGGTATGGACGATGGCACGAAGCGCACCGGCAGACCGCGAAACACCAAGCCCCGCGGACAGCATCCTGACAAGCGACTCTCGGCCGCGTTCGTCCGCAACGCACCGGTCGGAAGGCACTGCGACGGGAATGGACTCTACCTCGTCGTCAAGCCCACCGGCACCCGCAGCTGGATCCAGCGCATCGCGATCCGCGGCCGGCGGCGTGACATCGGCCTCGGCAGCGTCCGGCTTGTCCCGCTCGCCGAGGCCCGCGAGAAGGCGCTCGTCAACCGCAAACTCGCCCGCGACGGCGGAGACCCGCTCGCCGACCGCCGCCGCGCCAAGCGCATACCGCTGTTCGCCGCCGCCGCCGAACGGGTCTGGAACCAGATGCGGCAGGGCTGGCGCCACCCGCGCCACGCCCGCGACTGGTGGCGGAGCTTCGAGAACCATGTCCTCCCGCGCATTGGCCAACGGCCCGTCTCCGAGGTGACGGCCGCCGACGTGCTGGAGATCCTCGAGCCCATCTGGCACAGCAAGCCGAAGACCGCACGGCGGTTGCGCCAGCGGATCCGCGCCGTGCTGGAGTGGGCCGTGGCGCTGGAACATCGAGCGGATAACCCTTGCGACCGGCTCGGGCCGGTGCTCGGCCCGCACGACCTGACCGTCCGCCACTTCCGGGCGCTGCCCCACGCCGAGGCCGCGGCGGCGGTCGCGGCGGTGCACGGCTCGCGGGCGCTGCCGGCCCTCAAGCTGGCGTTCGAGTTCCTGGTGTTGACGGCCGGGCGCTCGGGCGAGGTGCGCGGCGCGCTGTGGGCCGAGATGGACACGTCAGCCCACGTGTGGACCGTTCCGGCCACGCGGATGAAGGCGAAGCGGGAGCACCGGGTCCCGCTCTGCGGCCAGGTGGTCGAGATTCTCGCCGCCGCGCGGACGCTCGGCGGCGGCGACAGCCCGCTCGTGTTCCCCGGCCCGCGCGGCAAGCCGCTGTCCCACACGCCGCTCTACACCGTCTTCAAGGAGCATGGAATCGCCGCCGTGCCACATGGCTTCCGTTCCAGCTTCCGGGACTGGGCGGCCGAGAAGACCGACCACCCGCGCGAGGTGGTCGAGGCGGCTCTGGCCCATGTGGTGCAGAACCAGGTCGAGGCGGCCTACGCCCGTTCGGACCTGTTCGAGCGGCGGCGGATTCTGATGAACGACTGGGCCGCGTACCTTAACGGAGAATGCCGAACGGACGATGCACCGTGCCGCTGACGCGCACCGAGACAGTCAGTGCCCAGATCTGTTCTACTACCTTCGCGGGTTCGGCTTGTTGATATGCCATGCCGGCAGACCGACGAGAGCGTGCCTGCGATCTGGAGGATCAAGATGGACATCTTCGCCACAATCCTTGCTGAAGTCTTAGGTCCAATAGGTGCTGCCGTCAAGAAAGACCCACAGGACTTGATCGGCTACAGTGCTCTGCTCATTCTGTTTCGGGACAGGCTCCCGTTTTGGCGTGGGGGCGGTGTGTCGCTCCACACGGTGAACGAGCGCCTAGCCCGTATTGAGGGCATGTTGATGCCGACCAAGCGCAGTTGATGCCGACCAAGCGCAACTGATGCAAGTGGGCGGCGCGCCAGGTAGCCCATCGAGGCGGCGCGGACTTACGGCGCCGAGGCCAGTCGGCTCGTGTTCCCCATGCGGAGCGGGAATCCGATATTTGTGTCGACGCTTCCCAAGATGCTCCAGTGCCTCCGAATGGCGGCCGTGGCGCACGGTTTCCGCTCGTCCTTCCGGGATTGGGCGGCCGAGGAGACCAACCACCCTCGTGAGGTTGTCGAGGCGGCGCTGGCGCACACGGTCCAGGACAAGGTGGAAGCCGCCTATGCGCGGTCAGACTTGTTCGAGCGTCGGCGACGGCTGATGGACGATTGGTTGGCGTACCTGGGCGGAGAGGGACCAGCGGACGACTCGTCGCGGCGTTGACACCGCGCCAAGACGTTTGCCGACTCCGGGACGAGTCGGGGCGCCACGACGGCGGGTTGCGGGCGCAGGGCGCGCCTGCGTGGCCCGAACAGGGACCGCCGTGACCACAACCCGGACCGGCCCCGAACCTGCCGCCACCGATCCACCACGGCGACCGCACCTGCCCGCCAACCCGCACAACAGCGGCTGACGCGGGGAGAAAACTTCACGTGCGCAGAGCTGGCTATGACACCTGTTAAGTGTCATAGCCAGCATACTCCTTGTGTACACAAGGAGACCGGCGAGTGGCTCCGCCCCCTCGACCCCCGGACGAAGATACGGCGCGACGCCGCGCCGATTCGGACCCGCCGTCGAGGTGGCCGCCGTCGCGCCGCGGCTTGGCCGGGCCGGACAAGTTGCCCCGGCCGCGGGGCCGCAATCCTCCCGGTGGCCGGCGCTCACCATCCTGCGGCTGGTATCATTCCGCCCGCGGGCCGTCGCCGGGCGGCAGTTTCAGCGCCCTGGTGGCCGCTGCGACGCCCCTTCCGGCGACCGACGAACCCATGACCGACGGCAGCCTGACGAAGGCGGCGCTCATCGAGGAGGTGGCCGAGGTCGCCGGACTCACGAAGCGGCGCGCCGAGATCGTCGTCGACACCGTGTTCGGCAGCATCGTCGAGACGCTGCACCGTGGCGAGAAGGTCGAACTGCGCGGCTTCGGCAGCTTCCGCCTCCGGCACCGCGAACCGCACCGGGGCCGCAACCCCAGGACCGGCGACCGGGTGCAGGTGCCATCGAAGCGCGTCGCCTACTTCACGCCCGGCAAGGAGCTGAAGGAGCTGATCAACCGGGACCCGGCGCAGCCCGACCCGCTCCCGATGTCCGGGTAGCCGGCATCGAACGTCGTCTTGCTTTCCGAGGTCGGCGTTCTGGGACGGCTCCCGTCGAACGCGCGTGACTAGCCTCTGCGAGCGGCGTGTCAAGCCGCTGCGCGCCTCCTCCGCTACGCTTCGGCCCAAGGGTGACACGCCGCTCGCGCCGGCTCAGGGCAGGTTATGGCCGTCCGTATCCGTCCGGCCATCGAACCGCTGGCCGGCCTCGATTTCGGCGGACTCGGCGGCTCATGGCGCGGGACGACTTGGCGTGGAGGTCCGTGGACGGCTTCGGCGGCCCGGTAGATTCCAGTTCAGGAAGAGGGGCACAACGAGGGTATTGCGACCAAATTACATGTACTAACTATATTTATATCAATAACTTGTAGAACAATACAGAAGGTCGCAGGGTCTGCTCGATGCCGATCGGATCGAGTCCGTCGGTCGGCTCGTCCAGCACCAGCAGCTCTGCGCGGCGGCAGACGGCGAGCAGCAGCGCGAGCTTCGTGCGCACGCCCTTCGACAGCTTGCGGCACTTCATGCGCAGCGGGATCTCGAACTCGTCGACCAGCCGGCGTTCCAGCTCATGGTCCCAGTCCGGGTAGAATCCGCGCGTGAGACGCACCATTTCCCCGGCGCGGGCGAACGGGTAGAGGTCCTTCACCTCGGGCACGAAGGCGACCCGGCGAAAGATCTCGTGCGACGTGCCGGCGGGCACGCCCAGGACCCCGGCCGTCCCGCTCCGGGCGCGGGCCAGACCCATCAGGATGCGCAGCGTCGTCGTCTTGCCGGCGCCGTTCGGCCCCAGGAATCCGCAGATGGCGCCGCGCGGCACCGAGAACGTGAGCCCGCGGGGGCCGTACGATTTCGTCAGCGCGTGAACGTGAATGGCGGGGTCGTTCATTTCCTGTGGTCCTCCCGGCTGGCTTCTGCCAGCTCCGATTCGAAGAGTCTCCGGATGGCGCCGTCGTCCAGGCCCTGCGCCCGCAGCGACGCCACCGTGCGGTTGACCGCGGCACGGCCTTCGCGGACCGCCGGTCGATTCCCGTCCGTGGTCTCGGCCACGAACGCCCCCGCGCCGTGGCGCAGCACGATGAGACCGGCGTGCTCCATCTCGCGGTAGGCCTTCGCCACCGTATTCGGGTTCATGACGAGTTGTTCGGCCAGCCGGCGCATCCCGGGGAGCTGGTCGCCCGAACGCAGCGCGCCCAACTCGATCGCGTGCCGAACCTGCTCGATCAGTTGCAGGTACATCGGCACCCCGGATTGCGGATTGATGCGAAACATCGTCTACAGTGCTATTACTATAGTACTGTGTGGGTGATGTCAAGGAGAAATCTCGATCGGTGGCGATGCCAGGCCGGGTACGGCGCACGATGAATCCTGAACACGACATTGATGACAAAAAGTAATACCGTTGGTATGCACGCCGTAGAACCCTGCCGAGCTTGAGGAACAGTGATGCCGACCGCAGGATCCGAGACCCGTACAAGGCTGACCGTGTCGGTTCCGACCGACGTTGCGGAGTACCTCCGATCGAGCTCCAACGCCAGCGCCGTGGTCTGTGAGGCGATCAAGGTGTATCGAGCGCGCGAGCTGGCGCACCGTCTGGAGGAGGCCTATCGAACCGACGCCGCCGAGGCGGAGCAGCTCAACCGCGAGTGGGAGCGAGCGGACGCCGAGGCGCCGGAATGAATGCACTCCTGGCGCGGGGAATCGTTGTGCGTGTTCGCTTCGACCGAAGACGGTCGCTCTGCGTGACCGAACCGCGGACCGCCGGATTACAGCTCGTCGATCGCGCGGGTGACGAAGTCGAGGGCCTCGCGCGGCACCTCGAAGCGGGTCAGCACCGCGTTGCCCTGGTACTGCAGGTCGGCGATGCCGATTGGGCTCGTGTAATAGGCGTCGACGGTCATGCGCCGGGCCCAGCGGAAGAACGACACACCGGGACCGAGGCCGCCCGGGGCGCCCGATCGCTCGGCGGCGACCAGGGCGTCGAGCAGCGCGGTCTGCCGCTCGGGCGCAGCGTCGACGAACCGCGTGCGTGCGCGGCGCCGCATCGCGGTGTCGAGCCAGGCCAGCCCGTCGCGATAGATGCCGGCCAGCTCGTCATTCTGGCTGCACAGCAGGTCGATGAACTCGGGGGCTCCCGCATCGACCGCGCTGCCGCCGCCTGCGTCGGCCGGCACGATCAGCTCGGCCAGCCGCGTGAGGGTCGCGAATTCGTCGTCGCTGAACAGCGCCGGCGCATAGCCGCCGGCCTGTTGGCGTGCTTCACCGGCCAGGGCATGCACCACGCGCCCCGCCTCGAGGGTGAAGACCCCCGATCCGGCGGCTGTGACTGCCAGCGCCAACTGCCGCAGCACCTGTCTCCGCGACACGTCCGGCCCCGGCCCCTGTGCCGGCGCCGCCGGACGGTCTGGCGTGTCCCTGGGCATTTCCTTACAGATTCCCCCTGCGCATCTCCTCGGCCAGGTACTCAGACGCCCGCCACGCCAGCGCGTTGATCGTCAGCGTCGGGTTCTTGTCGGGATTGCCGACGAACGACGCGGCGTCGCACACGAACAGGTTGTCGACCTCGTGCGCCTGACAGAAGCCGTTGAGCGCCGAACTGCGCGGGTCGTCGCCCATGCGCACCGTGCCCACCTCGTGAATGATGCTGCCCCCGACCGAGATGCCGGTGGCGTCACGCGACGAGGGTGACCGGGCGATGCCGCCCAGGCTGTCGATCAATGCGCGGAACGTGTCGGCCATGTGCCTGGCCTGCCGCCGTTCGTGATCGCTCCAGGCGAAATGAAACCGCAGGACGGGGATGCCCCAGCGGTCCACGACGTCCGGGTCGATCTCGCAGAAACTGGCCTCGTTCGGAATCATCTCGCCGCGCCCCTGGAAGCCGATCGAGGCGCCGTACTCGCGCCGCGCCTGCGCCTTCAGGGCCGCGCCATAGCCGCTCTCCCGGGCCGCGCGGCCGAACGAGCCGATGCCGGGCATCCCGAATCCGCCGCCGATCTCGATGTGGTAGCCGCGTGGAAATCCCAGCGCCTCCTGCTGTTCCCAGCCCCACCAGGGCATGTACAGGTGCGCGCCGCCGGCGCCGTCGCTGTTGTAGCGTGGCAGCCCCTCCAGCGAGGGCACCTGCGCCGAGAGCCCGTAGCCGACCGTGTCCATCAGGTAGCGGCCGACGACGCCCGAGCCGTTGGCGACGCCGTCCGGAAACTCCGGCGTGCGCGAGTTGAGCAGGAGACGGGCCGACTCGCAGGCGCTGGCCGTCAACACGAGCACCCGGCAGCGCAGCCGCTCGTCGCGTCCGGTGCGCTTGTCGACGTAGAGAACCTCGGAAACCCGGCCGCGCCCGTCGGTCCGAATCTCCCGTGCCATCGCCTGGTCGACGATTTGGAGCCGCCCGGTCTCGAGCGCCGGGAAGATCTGCACCTGGCTGGCCGAGTAGTTCGAGGCGCTGCGACAGCCCCGGTTGCATTGTCCGCAGTAGTGGCACGCCGGCCGGCCGTTCAACGGGCGGGTCAGGATGGCCCGCCGGTTCGGAATGCAGGGGATGCCGAGCCGCTCGCTGGCCGCCTTGATCAGCAGTTCGTGCGCTTTCGGGGGCGGGGGATCCTGGAAGACCCCGTCCGGCGCGCTGCGGATTCCCTCGCGGGTGCCCGCCACCCCGATCAGCGTTTCCGCCTTGTCGTAATACGGAGCGATGTCTGCGTAGCGGATCGGCCAGTTCACCCCCAGACCGTCGCGGTCACGGGGCGCGAAGTCGTAGTCCGAGAAGCGCAGCGTGATGCGGCCGTAGTGGTTGGTGCGGCCGCCGATGACCCTCGACCGGAACCAGCGGAACTCGCTGCCCGCGCCGACCGTGTAGGGTTCGCCCTCGAGTTCCCAGCCTCCGCTGGTCGCGCCGAAGTAGCCGCCCTGCCGGCCGCGCCCGAAGTAGCTCGCGCCCCCGTCTTCGGCGCCGCGGTGGTCGACGTCGTATGGCCACTGGTCTTCCTTGAAGTCGCGCAGCGGGTCGAGCATCGGACCGGCTTCGAGCAGCGTCACCCGCAATCCGAGGCCGGTCAGCACGTGCGCCACCGTGCCGCCGCCGGCGCCCGAGCCGACGACCACGACGTCATGCGTCTCTGGAGTGGGCTGCATCGCCGCCATCGGTCACCTGCTCTCGCGCCCGGTTGACGACCGGGTGCATCAAACGCCACTGCACGATCGCTCCTCCGGGCGTGCGGCCACGCGCCGTCCCGATCGGAGTGCCGCCCTCCGCCCCCTGGCGAAAGGTCCCCGCCGATCGTGTCGTCCCGAGCATGCCCGCACGAACGACCGGCGTCAAGGCTTGATCCGCATCCCAGCAGCCCGTGGCAAAACCCCGCGTCGCACCGAGAATGGCGGTGCGCCCGGCTGGCAAGGCGCGACGAGGGAGCAAATTGGGGCATTTGTGACCGAGGAGTAACGCCGCCAGGCGGGATGCGACGCCATTCGAATGCAGCGGGGCTTTTGCCACGGGCTGCTAGCGCTCGGGTTGCTATCCTGCGGCCGGCATGGTCGAATTGCGCTGGTCCACCGGCGGGAGGCGACGACGGCGCTCGACGCTGCCCGCGGCGTCCACGGCGGCGCCGGCAGGAAGGAACGATAGTCAGTGCACGTTCAGTCAGCGACGCTTCCGCGCCTGGCTGCCCTTCTGCTGGCGGCGGCATCCGGGTTCTACGTAAGCATCTGGATGGTCGCGCAGACCTGGAGACAGGACGACGTCTTCTCCACGTTGATACAGGTCTGGGCCAACTCGATTCCCGTCATCTTCCTGCTGGTCGCGTTCGCGGTCCTGTTTCAGCGTCTGAGGGACCGCAACGCCTGGATGATGGCGCTCATGTTCTGCGGCTTCATCGGTCTCTTCAACCCGTTGGCCGTTTTCGATCAGGAGTCCCCGGCCCTCTTTGGGTACATGGTTGCGTATCGCATGACGCTCGGGATGATGGCGCCAGGGTTGTTCGGTGTGTTTTTTCTCGTGTTTCCCGCCCGTTCGCCGCTCGACGGGCGCGCTCCCTGGCTGAAGTGGCTCATCCTCGGGCTTGGCGTGTTCTTCGTGGTCACCGCCGGTCCATGGCGGCCGTTCCTCGGACAGCAGGTCACGATCAACCTGGCCGGCGAGACGATCCTGCGCGGTTGGCTCGCCCTCGCGCGGGGTTATAGCGTGTTTGCTTACGCGTTTCTCGGGATAGTGGTGGGGATCGTGGCTCTGGTGGGGCATGCCACCCGTGCCGACTCCTTGCAGGTCCGGCGCAAGGCGCGTGTCCTGGCGTGGGGCACGGTCGCGGGAACCGCTCCGGTGCTCCTGATCCTGGTGGCCGAGGTGGTCGGTCGCGGCGTGCCGGACTGGTTAACCCTCGCGGCGCTCGCGTTCCCGTTGATGCCGCTCTCGTTCGCGTACGCCGTCGTCAAGCATCGCGTGATGGCGGTGCCGATCCTGGTGCAGCGCGGCGCGCGGTATCTGCTGGTCCAGCGCGGGCTGGCCGTCGCCAGCGTCGGGGTGAGCGTGGTGGTGGCCGTCGCCCTGGCGGTGCTGGTCCAGCGCTGGCTGCCGTCGGGGAGTGACTTGGGCCTGCCGGTCGCGGTGGTGGCTGCCGGCTTGCTGGGCGTGGGCGTGGCGCGCGGCGGCGCGCGGGTGGAACGGCGGATCACCGACCGCATCGACCGGGCGTTTTTCCCCGACCGGTACAACGCCCGGCAGACGCTCGAGGAGCTCGCGAACCGCACGCGGACCACGAAGGATCGCGCGGCGCTCGCGTCGCTCCTGCAGGAGAAGCTGCGATCCGCGTTCAAGCCGGTGTCGCTGGCCGTCTATCTGGAAGACCCGGACGGGCGGCTGGCGGCGGACCTGCCCGAAGGCCCGGGGACCGTCGCCCCCGAGGCGGACGGACTTTCCGAGCTCGCCAGACAGGCCCGGCCGAAGGTGCTGCCGCCGCCGGGCGTGAACCACGCCGCCGACGACCTGCACAGGATGCTCGACCCCCTGCGGCCGGAATGTCTCGTACCGCTGGTCGATCGGAACGACCGCCTCGTCGGCCTGCTGGTTCTGGGGGCGCGGCGATCGGAAGAGCCGTATTCGGGCGAGGACATCCGGTTGCTGGCGGCGGTGTCGCTGCAGTCCGCCTTGACGGTCCAGACCATCTGCCTGAGCGAAGAGATGGCGGCGCGGATCGAGGCCGAGCGGCGCGCCGAGTACGAGGTGGAGATCGCGAAGGAGGTGCAGCGGCAACTGCTGCCGGCTCGCGCCCCGGCGCTGTCGGGAATCACGTGCGCCGGGGCGTGCATCCAGGCGAAGTCGGTCGGCGGCGACTACTACGACTTCATCGAGCTGGGATCGGATCGCCTCGGACTCGTCCTGGCCGACGTCTCGGGGAAGGGCATCGCGGCCGCGCTGCTGATGGCGAACCTGCAGGCGACGCTGCGGAGTCAGTACGCGGCCGCACGCGACAATCCGGCCAGGCTCCTGCAGCGCGCGAACCGGCTCTTCTTCGCGTCGACGCCCTCGAACCGCTACGCGACCCTCTTCCTCGCCGAGTTCAATCACACGACCCGGGAGCTGCGCTACGTCAACTGCGGCCACGTACCGCCGGTGCTGGCGCGGGCGGACGGCGCGATCGAGACGCTGGCGCCGACGGCCACGGTGATCGGGCTCTTCGACGAATGGGACGGCGAGTCCGAGGCGGTGGTGCTGGAGCCGGGCGATACGCTCGTCGTCTGCAGCGACGGGGTCACCGAGGCGTTGAGCGACGATGAGGAGGAGTTCGGCGAGGAGCGCCTGCGCGACGCGGTCGCCGCCCACCGCGGCCTGCCGGTCCCGGAGCTGCTGACCACGCTCCAGACGTCGGTGCAGCGGTTCGCGGGCGTCGTCCAGAGCGACGACCTGACGCTGCTCGTGGCGCGTGCGACGGCGACGGCGTCTCGCACCGTGGCCGCGACGTCCGCGTGAATCGGCGCCGCGACCGACACCCGTGGCGGTATAGTCGGGTTACACGGATTCTCGGGGAGGCTGCTCATGACCGTTCCACCCGGACACTCGCGCAACCTGTTCGTGAAGCGGGCCGGCGCGGCCGCCGGCGTCGCGCTCGTCCTGTTCCTCGGGTGCGCGGCCGCGGGCGCGCAGGTGCGGGACGTCGAGCCGGTCACCGACGCAATGCTGCAGAACCCCGACCCCGCCGACTGGCTGAACTGGCGGCGCACGCTCGACGGCTGGGGCTACAGCCCGCTGGATCAAATCGACAGGGACAACGTCCACCAGTTGCAGCTCGCCTGGTCTTGGCAGATCGGACGGGGCCTCAGTCAACCGACGCCGCTCGTGCGTGACGGCGTGATGTACATCCCCAATCCCGGGAACGGCGTCCAGGCGGTCGACGCGGCGACCGGGGAGCGCCTGTGGCAATACGCGCAGGAGCCCGGGGAACGCGCCGATGACGGTTCGCAACCGCGGCGCACCAGAGGCAGCCGCTCGATCGCCATCTACGGCGACAAGATCTACCTCAACACGTCGCAGGCCCACATCGTGGCGCTCGATGCGCGCACGGGCGAGGTGGCCTGGGACCACACCGTGGCGGACCGCGCGCTCGGCTACCGCTACTCGAGCGGGCCCATCGTGGTGCAGGGAAGGATCGTGGCCGGCATGACCGGCTGCCAGAACTACAAGGACGACGTCTGCTTCATCTCGGCGCACGACCCCGAGACCGGGGAAGAGCTGTGGCGCACGGCGACCGTTGCGCGTCCCGGCGAACCGGGCGGCGATACGTGGGGCGACCTCCCGCTGACGTTTCGCGCGGGCGCCGACTCGTGGATCCCCGGCAGCTACGACCCCGAGACGAACCTGACCTACTGGTCGACCTCGCAAGCCAAGCCGTGGGCCCGGGTCTCGCGGCACACCGATGGCGATGCGCTCTATACGAACAGCGTGCTGGCGCTAGACCCCGAGACCGGCGAGCTGGAGTGGTACTACCAGTTCGTGCCGGGCGAGACGCACGACCTCGATGACGTCTTCGAGAGCGTGCTGATCGACCGCGACGGCCGGCGCTCGCTCTTCAAGATGGGCAAGATGGGCATCCTCTGGGAGATCGACCGCACGACCGGGGCGTTCGTGGCCGCGCACGATCTGGGGTATCAGAATGTCATCGACGTCGACCCCGAGACCGGTGCAGTGACCTACCGGCCCGGGATGATCCCGGAAGCCGGCGTCGAGATCGAGTTCTGCCCCAACCTGCTGGGCGTCCGGAACTGGCGCGCGACCGCCTACCACCCGGAAACGCGGGCGCTCTACATCCCGATCCACCCGACCTGCGTGCAGGGGGTGTTCACCGAGCTGCCGCTGGAGGCGGGCAACAACTACTACGGCAACCGGGGGTGGCTCTCGCGCGGGAGCACGGTGCACCCGGCAAGCCCCGACCACCGGGGCCACCTCGTCGCCATGAACATCGACACCGGCGAGATCATCTGGCGGCACTCGATGGCCACGCGGCCGGGCGCGGCGGCGCTGACGACGGCGGGCGGCCTGGTGGTCGGCGCCGACTCCGACCGGCATCTGTTCGTCCACGACGTCGCGACGGGTGAGGTCCTGTTCCAGACGCGGCTGCCCGCCTCGGTGCAGGGCTTCCCGATTACCTACGCGGCCGGCGGCCGGCAGTTCCTGGCGGCTCCGGTCGGGGGCGACCGGTCCAACGCGATCTACGTGTTCGCGCTCCCGCGGGGCGCCGGCCCCACGTCCCGCTAGCGAACCCCGCGTTGCACCGAGGTTGGCGCAGCGCCCGCTGAGCAAGGCGAGAAAAGGGAGCATACCTGTAGGGGCAACCCTTGTGGTTGCCCTGTTCGTCTGTAGGGGCAACCCTTGTGGTTGCCCTGTTGGTCGGCCGGAGCAACGCAGATCAGCGGGTTTCAGCGTGAAACAGCAGAATTCTGCAGGGAAACGCAGAATTCAGCGGGGATCGAATGCAGCGGGGCTTTTTTGCCACGTCCCGTCAGGGACGGCGCTCGAAGCCAGCCCCGCGTGCGTCCGCGCGGGCAATCCGGCGTCCTCGAGCGCCTGCCCGTCAGCACTGCGGCGCGGTCACCCGCAATGCCCGGGCCGGACGATCACCCTCCCGTCCGGCAGCTTTCCCTTGACAACATCGCGGCCTGCACGTACTAATGTGCTAGTAGATATGCCGAAACAACCTCCGCCGCTCGCCGACCAGGAGTTCGCGATCATGCAGATCGTCTGGGACCGCGGCGAGGTGACGGTGCGCGACGTCTACGAGGCGTTTCGCGCGCGCCGGCCGATCGCCTACACCACGGTGCTGACGACGATGCGCATTCTCGAACAGAAAGGGCACCTGCGTGTCAGCCGCGCGGCCCGGGCGCACGTCTATCAAGCCAGGTCCACCCGGCAGGGCGTGCTGCAGGCGATGGTGCGCCACTTCGTCGATCGCGTATTCGGCGGCGCGGCCGAGCCGCTCGTGCAGCACCTCATCCTCGACAAGCGGCTCAGCGCGGACGACCTGCGCGATATCGCCAGCCGGTTGAACGGGCCGGAGACGGACGATGACCGCTGACCTGCTGGCCCACAACGTCGTGGCGCACTGGCTGCAGGCGGGGCTGCTGGCCGGGGTCGCCGGGCTCGGGGTCGCCGTGCTGCGTCTGCGTCGACCGGACTTCCTGCTGCGCTTTTGGCAGGCGGTCCTCCTGCTGCTGCTGGTGGCGCCGTGGATCCAGCCCTGGCAGCCGGTCGCCACGGCGCCCACCAGCGCACTGGCACCCCTATCCGGCATGGAGCAGGCGGTCGACGACGGGGACGGCGTGTCGGTGGCGGGCCGTGTCATCGCCCTGCCGGCCGCACGCTGGCGTGTCGACCCCTGGACATGGGCGCTGGGGCTCCTGGCCGCGGGGGTGATCGTGCGCTTGGGGTGGATCGGACTGGGCCTGCTGCGGCTCGCCCGCCTCGCCCGCGCGGCGGATCGGATCGCGCCCCCGGCGGTCGCCCGGGAGCTCCTCGCCCGGTTCCGGTTGTCGGCCGTTTTCGTGCAGCATCCCGAGGTCCGGATGCCCTGCAGTTTCGGCCTGTTCCGGCCGACGGTCATGTTGCCGGCCGCCTTTGACCGCCTCGAACCGGCGTTTCAACGCGCCATCGTCTGCCACGAGCTGCTGCACATCGAGCGGCGCGACTTCGCGCGGGTCGTGGTCGAGGACGCGGCGGCGGCGCTGTTGTGGTTTCACCCCTGGGTGTGGCTGCTGCGCCGGCGCATCCGGTTGCACCGCGAGCAGGTGGTCGACGCCGCCGTGGTGCGCGGCACGGGCGACCGGCGCGCCTACGTGCGGTGCCTCGTCGAGGTGGCGGGGCACCCGCTGACGTTGCGGCTCGTGTCACCGATGCTGCGGTCGACCGAATTGCGCGCGCGGGCTGATGCCTTGTTCGAGAAGGAGGGAGCGATGTCGACACGACGTTCGGCCGTAGTCGCGACGGGGCTGTGCGTGGCGTTGGGCGCGACGGTCTGGACGGCCGCCGCGACGATGCCGCTGGGCGCCGCCGCGCCCGTGGGAGCGCTGCAGACGACGAACGCCGGTCAGCCGGCGTCCCAGGTCAGGCACGCGATCGTGCTCGACTTCACGCTGCCAGGCGGTCACCAGCCGCAGATCCGCGGGTTGGAGGGCCAGCGCATGCGCATCTGGTTGCGGGACGCCGGCAGATTGGGGTTCGTGCCGAGAATACGCGACGACGCCCAAGAGGTCGTCACGGTCACCGTGATCGATCTCGACAGCGTTCCCGAGCGTGAGTTGGGCGCCGTCGACATCGCGGTCGGTGGAGACCCGGTCACGTTCGAGACGTCCGTGCCGTTCCAGATCGCGGTGCCGAGAATCGTCACGTTCGACCCGGTGGCGGCGGCGCAGCTTGAGGCGCAGGAGTTGGCTGTCTTCCGGGAGCAATTCCCGGCATTTTTTCGGCCGGCGACCGGTCGCCTTGATCTCCGCGTCGTCGCCAGCTCCCTGCCTGTCATTGCGGTGGAGCAGCAGCGGGAAATCACACAGGAACGGATCGCGGTGATCGTAGAACAGCTCAGGCAAGCGGTTGCATCCATGTCCGACCTGTTGGAGGACGGCGACACGACGTCGCCCGCATCAAGGCTCCAGCGAGCCGCGCTGAATATGCGCGTTGCCGAGCTGCAAATGATGGTGCGCCGCTTGCAGACCGAGCTCCAGGAGGTCGGCGTCCCGGAACGATGAATCGGGTCAGGCCGACTCCCGCCGGCGCCGCCAGGCGATCAGGCAGAACCGCAGCAGCGTGAACACGCCCGCGGCCAATCCGGCCGGGATGGCCAGGGACGCCTCTACAGCGACAATCAAGATGAGAGAATCGCCGCCGCTCGCCGACCAGGAGTTCGCGATCATGCAGATCGTCTGGGACCGAGGCGAGGTGACGGTGCGCGATGTCTACGAGGCGTTTCGCGCGCGCCGGCCGATCGCCTACACCACGGTGCTGACGACGATGCGCATTCTCGAACAGAAAGGCCATCTGCGCGTCAGCCGCGCGGCCCGGGCGCACGTCTATCAAGCGCGGTCCACCCGGCAGGGCGTGCTGCAGGCGATGGTGCGCCACTTCGTCGATCGCGTCTTCGGCGGCGCGGCCGAGCCGCTCGTGCAGCACCTCATCCTCGACAAGCGGCTCAGCGCGGACGACCTGCGCGATATCGCCAGCCGGTTGAACGGGCCGGAGACGGACGATGACCGCTGACCTGCTGGCCCACAACGTCGTGGCGCACTGGCTGCAGGCGGGGCTGCTGGCCGGGGTCGCCGGGCTCGGGGTCGCCGTGCTGCGTCTGCGTCGACCGGACTTCCTGCTGCGCTTTTGGCAGGCGGTCCTCCTGCTGCTGCTGGCGGCGCCGTGGATCCAGCCCTGGCAGCCGGTCGCCGCAGCGCCTGCCGCAGACCTCACCCCCATATCCGGCATGGACCAGACGGTCGACGGCGGGGCCGGTGTGTCGGTGGCGGGCCGTGTCATCGCCCTCCCGACCGCACGCTGGCGTGTCGACCCGTGGACATGGGTGCTGGGGCTCCTGGCCGCGGGGGTGATCGTCCGCGTGGGGTGGATCGGGCTGGGCTTGCTGCGGCTCGCCCGCCTCGTCCGCGCGGCGGACCGGATCGCGCCCCCGGCGGTCGCCCGGGACCTGCTCGCCCGGTTCCGTGTGTCGGCCGTCTTCGTGCAGCATCCGGAGGTTCGGATGCCCTGCAGTTTCGGTCTGCTCCGGCCGACGGTCATGTTGCCGGCCGCCTTTGACCGCCTCGAACCGGCGTTTCAACGCGCCATCGTCTGCCACGAGCTGCTGCACATCGAGCGGCGCGACTTCGTGCGGGTCGTGGTCGAGGACGCGGCGGCGGCGCTGTTGTGGTTTCACCCCTGGGTGTGGCTGCTGCGCCGGCGCATCCGGTTGCACCGCGAGCAGGTGGTCGACGCCGAGGTGGTGCGCCGCACGGACGACCGGCGCGCCTACGTGCGGTGCCTCGTCGAGGTGGCGGGGCACCCGCTTGCGCTGCGGCTGGCATCGCCGATGCTGCGATCGACCGAGCTGCGGGCCCGGACTGATGCCTTGTTCGAGAAGGAGGGAGCGATGTCGACACGACGATTGGCCGTAGTCGCGACGGGGCTGTGCGTGGCGTTGGGCGCGACGGTCTGGATGGCCGCCGCGACAATGCCGCTGGGTGCCGCCGCGCCCGGGGGAGGGCTGCAGACGACGAGCGCCGGTCAGCCGGCGCCCCAGGTCAGGCACGCGATCGTGCTCGACTTCACGCTGCCAGGCGGTCACCAGCCGCAGATCCGCGGGTGGGAAGGCCAGCGCATGCGCATCTGGTTGCGGGATGCCGGCAGATTGGGGTTCTTGGCAAGAATACGCGACGACGCCCAAGAGGTCGTCATGGTCACCGTGATCGATCTCGACAGCGTTCCCGACCGTGAGTTGGGAACCGTCGACATCGCGGTCGGTGGAGACCCGGTCACGTTCCAGACGTCCGTGCCGTTCCAGATCGCGGTGCCGAGAATCGTCACGTTCGACCCGGCGGCGGCAGCTCAGCTTCAGGCGCAGGAGATGGAGCGACGCGAAGTGCAGTTGGAGGCTGTCTTCGGGGAGGTCCGTCAAGTAATCGAGCAGCAGCGGGCAATCACGAGGCAACGGATCATGGCAGTCCTGGACGAGCTCAAGCAAGCCGTTGCGTCCACATCCGACCAGTTGTGGATCGAAGGAACGGTGCCGGGTCAAGTCCAGTTCCTGGTCGATGAAACGACATCGGGCGCATTGATGCAACAGTTTGCCGAGCTGGAGGAATTGCTGCGCCGCCTGACGGAGCAGCCTCAGCTGCGCGGCACGATTTAGGGACCGTAAACAGACCTCCGCCCCCGGCAGCCCCTGGTGAAAGCCCCGCTGCATTCGATCCAAGCTGAATTCTGTGCTTCCCCGCGGAATTCTGCGGTTTCACCAGGGGCTGCCGGGCCTCAATCGAATACGGCGAACAGGGTCACGTACGCCGCACACGTGCCGAAGAACAGCAGGATTCCGTTCCACACGAGCCTGTCCCGGCGGCGCAGCAAACCGCACCCGACCGACAGCAGCGCGCCCACGAAGCTGACGAAACACAGCGCCACGAGCGATATCACCAGGAGCGGTGCGTTCGCGGCGCCGAGTCGGTCCCAGTCACGCACGATGAGGACGAATGGCAGGCAGAACACCGCCAGCGCCACCGCGATGAGCAGCCAGCCGAAGGTGTGTCGGACGATTCCGTGCGGCGAAGCGGACATCTCTGACCTCCCGTGGGCGTCTGCGCCGACACCATGGCGGCGTGCTGTCCGGTAATGCGTCAAGGAAGCGCAGGAAAGCTCACGCCGGTGGTCGCCGCGTCGTGAGGGACGCGATTCCCCCCGCGCCGGCGATGCAGTCAATCAGGAGCGTCGCATACGTCGGCAAGTGGATCGCCGAAGAGGAGGCCGGCAGGTTTTGGCATCGCAAGCGCCATCATCGGTCATTACTGTTTGGGGGCGGGGTGAACCCACTCAAGTTGCGGCAGGTACCCCGCTCCGTTCTCGCCGAGACCAACCGGGAGATCAACCAGAATGGCGCTTGCCGGCCTCATACAGTGCTGCCGAAGACGCAGTCGTAGTCGTCGGTGTCGATCCAGCGAGCTGTCTTTGACGATTGACTTGCGGACTTTCACCGACCGACGACGTTCACAACGAGCGTGACAGCAGAAATCTCTTGACGCGGTCGGCGACCTCGATCGCCTGTGTCCGATTGGAACGGAACAGGCGCACGAAGCTCCGTGCGCAGTTGGCATGTCGCGCGGTCGGCGCGAGCAGTTCGTCGACAAATGCGGCGTTATTCGCATCCCACTGGTCTTCGACCCGGACCAACTCGTAGTAGAGAAGCAGGATGGTCGTCGCTCGGTCCAGCATCAAGTTCTTGCGACCGATCACGTCGTCGAGGCCGAAGAAGGTGATCGTCACGAGCCCGCGCAGCCGCAGAACCGGGTCGGCCGATGTGCTCTGTGGCAGGAACCCATGGAAGGTGATCACGTCCTCCGGGTCGACGTCCAGGCGCCCGATCGGGTAGAGGAGCCAGGGCCGCTCGGTGGTCAACTGCCGTGGATCGTCGCCAGCCGGATCGTACGGACCCGCGACCGGGAAATAGTCCTTCTTGAGCCCCGAGTTGCATGCCTTGCATGCGACGGCGTAGTTCAGGAGGTGATAGGACAGGAGATAGTATCCCGTGCCGGCGGCCGGAGGAGTGGTCAGCGTAACGCCGTCGACGATCAAGGATTGGGGACACGGCCACTCCTTGATATTGCCTTTTGGCCGGAAGTGCTCGAGATTGAGCTCATGGCGGCCGAGGTTTCCCGACTCGAATTGCCGTTCGCAAAAGCAACACTTGCCGTCCCCCTGCAATTCGATGAAGACCGGCTTCACGGTGCTCCAGATCGAGCTCGTTTCTTCGTATTTCCTGCTGGCGCGGAAAGTGTCCGTTCGAATCTGCGCCCTGGCAAGTCACCCGGGTGCATGCCGCTCGACACGCGCGTGGAGATCGTCGGGATCGATGTCGTAACGGATCACGATTCCACGCCCGACAGCTCGGCCATGAGCTTGCGGGCTGCTTCGGTGTCACCCTTGTGGGCGTTCTCGAGCAGGCTCTGTATTCGGTGGGTCTGGGATTCGGAGCGTGTGGACTTGAGACCGAAGAGCTCGGTCAGCAGGATTTGATCGGCGTCCATCCTCGATACGTCTACCCCGTCGACGCGCTCCAGGAAGCTGGCGCCGTTTTCTCGTTGCCGCGCGACGACGACGTTCCGCCACTCGAGCGACCCCACCAGGAGCGGGCTGTGGGACGTGACGATGAATTGCAAACGCGGCAGCCAGTGAGCAAGTCTTGGGAGCAGCTCCATTTGCCACGCCGGATGGATATGCAGATCCACCTCGTCGATCATCACGATGCCCTGATTCTCGTCGAGCTTCTTCCCCCAGGGACATGTCTCGCAGACGTGAAACAGGAGGTCGCCGATCCACCCCAGGAGCGCTCGATACCCGTCCGATAGCGCCGGGAACGGGACACGAATCTGCTGATATTGAAAGAGGTACTCTCCATTCTCCAGCTCGCCCGTGAAGCGGTATCGTTCGGGACCGAGGATCTGGTTGATGAGCTCCCGCACCTGAGAAAAGCGGCCCGGGTTCCGCGCCTGGTAATGCGGGAGCCAGTGACTCAGGGGAAGAAGGGAGTAGCTCTCCTCGAAGAGGCTCATGATCCGCCGTGCGCGCGTGAACGATGACGCGCGACGTCCCGCCTCGTCGACGCGGTCGCTCCTCTCGACCCTGCGGTTGGCGCCGTACCCCACGAAGAAGAAGGCATCCGAGCGACTGCTGAAAATTGGGTGCCAAAGCTTGTCCTCCGGGCGGGCCCACTGGAGCCGCTCCAGATCGCCACGGCGGTCAATGCGAATACGGGACACGACTTGCGGCAACCCACCAGGCACATCGTCCTGCACGCTGGGGGTGAAGGTCGCCTCGACAAGTGCTCCGACATCGGCCGATCCACCGACTTCCCGGCGAACGAGATGGTAGGGAAAAACACCGGAGTCGGCCACCGCCGGACCGAGCGCGGCGAGGGCCACGCCTTTGAGAAGTGTCGATTTTCCGGATCCGTTCGCCCCGATCACGAGATTCATGTTCGCAAGCTTCGGACGTTCGGACGCCGGGAGGGTCTGCGCGTCCGGATGAACGAAATCGATGGAGGTCTGCTCGAACGTCCGAAACGCCTGCATTGTGATCGAGTCGATATACACGACGCGCTTTCTCGATTCTCAGAATCGTTTCCGGTCGCGACCCCTGCGGCGTAGGGATACAGGTGAGCGATCAACCCGGCCAATCGCATTGCGCCGAGGATTCGTCCGGAACTGTCGTTCGGCCACTTGCTCGCTCAATCGCACTATATCCGATTCCACGGGCCATCTTCGAAGACTGACGGCCGGTTCGTCCTGGCGTTCCCGACTACTCGGTGGACTGGCCATTTCCGACCTCCGCCGGTGGTCGCCGCGTCGTGAGGGACGCGATCCCCGCGTGCCGGCCACCGATCAACCGGCGCCATTCGGCGGCGCGGCGGCGCTGCCGAAGACGCGCTCGAAGTTGCCGGCGAAGATGGCCGTGCGGCTCTCGGCGTCTACGCCGATTTCGTCGAGCGCCGCGCGTTGGGCGTCGAGTACGGCCTGTTGCCAGCCTCTCGGGAAGAACGACGAGTCTGACCCGAACAGTATCCGCTCGGGCCCGAGCACCGCCAGCGCCTGTCGGAAGACGTCGACCAGACGCAGGCCGGGCGTGTACTTCGTCCAGGCGTTCGAGCTCGACGTGTCGACGTGCAGGTTGGGGCAGAGGTCGGCCGCCATCAGGGTCTCGCGGAAGAAGCCGGCGCCGAAATGGGGCACCACGACCGGCACTGCGGGGAACGCCGAGGCGACCGGGACGAGGGCGAGCGGATTCCCGCGCCGGATGTCGAACCGTGACGGCAGACCCAGCTTGCGCCGCACGCCGACCGACAGGACGCCGCAATGCACGAACACCGCGCACTGGTGCTCGGCCGCGGCGTCGAACACCGGGACGACCCGCTCGTCGTCGAGCGCGAACCCGTGCATCGCCGGGAACAGGCAGGCGCAGCGCAGGCCGCGCTCACCGAACCCCTGGCGGACCCTCGCGGCGGCGTCGGGCGCCGTCGGGTTCAGCATGAACGTGCCGGTCAGACGCGCCGGGTGTCTGGCGGCGGCTGCCGCGACCGACGGCTCGTCACCCGGGACGCTCGCCATGAGGGCGGCGCGCGTCACGCCGTGCCGGTCGAGCTCCGCCACCCAGCGGTCCGCGAGCGCGGCGGGCGTTCCGGGCGGATCCCACCCGAGCGCGGCCGGCAGATCGACGGCCGGGTCGCGCGCCGGGGGCGCCGCCGGGTCGCGGCCGAGCGTGGCGAAGAAACCGGCCGAGAAGAAGTGGCAGTGTGCGTCGTTGAGGCGGGGTGCGTGGGGTCCGGTCATCGGTGTCATGGCATGCGGCGCCGCTGGCGGCGTCCAGTCTCACGGGTCACTGGGGCGCATCGCCGGGCGCGACCGTGAGGTTTCGCGTCCGGCGCGTCGGCAGTATAGTAGCCGCGTGCACCGGCCGCGCCGGTTTCTTCGTCAACCGCATCTTCGAATCCCATGGACCATGTGAATCTCGGTCGGACCGGGCTGCGGGTCTCGCGCCTCTGCCTGGGCACGATGACCTTCGGATCGACGGCGTGGCGCGGCTGGGTGCTGCCCGAGGCCGACAGCCGCCCGTTCATTCGGCGCGCGCTCGACGCCGGCATCAACTTCTTCGACACCGCCGACATGTATTCCCGCGGCGTCAGCGAAGAGATCGTCGGACGCGCGCTGGCCGACTTCACGACGCGCGATCAGGTGGTGATCGCCACGAAGGCGTTCTTTCCGATGGGCGACGGACCGAACGACCGCGGCCTGTCCAGGAAGCACCTGTTCGACGCCATCGACGCCTCGCTGCGGCGCCTCGGGACCGATTACGTCGATCTCTATCAGATCCACAGGTTCGATCCGCACACCCCGATCGAGGAGACCCTCGAGGCGCTGAACGACATCGTGCGGGCCGGCAAGGCGCGCTACATCGGCGCGTCGAGCATGTTTGCCTGGCAGTTCGCGCAGATGCTCCAGGTGTCCGAGCGCCGGGGCTGGGCGCGGTTCGTCTCGATGCAGAACCACTACAACCTCGTCTATCGCGAGGAAGAGCGCGAGATGCTCCCGCTGTGCCGCGCCGAGGGCATCGGCGTCATCCCCTGGAGCCCGCTGGCCCGCGGGTTCCTGGCCGGCAACCGCGACCGTCCGGCCGCCTCCGACACGCCAAAGGGCGGCGAGACGCTGCGCGCGCGCCTGGACGAGTACGCCCATGGGCTCTACTACGCCGAGTCCGATTTCCAGGTGGTCGATCAGGTCGTGGCGTTGGCGCGCCGGCGCGACGTCACACCGGCGCAGATCGCGCTGGCCTGGATCCTGCGCCAGCCGGGGGTGACGGCGCCGATCGTCGGCGTGACGAAGATGGAGCAGCTCGAGGCGGCCATCGCCGCCGTCGACATCACGCTCGACGACGACGAATGCGTCCACCTCGAGGAGCCCTACGTGCCGCACCCCGTGCTGGGGCATCAGTAGGCGGCCGCTGTTGTTCCAGCCCGTTGCTCCGGTCAGGCGCCGCGAACAACACGCACCCGCGACCGTCCCAGGTCCAGGTTCGCGCGGCGGCTCAACTCCGGGCCATGATCGGCCTCAAGATGCCGGATGCCCTGGAGTTGACGGCGGCCCTCGGCGCCGGCTGTCAGACGTTCTTCACGAACAATCGGCGTTTCCTACCTGTGCCGGGTGTACAAATTCGAGCCATGGTGCGCCGCACGTGTCCCATCGAGGCAGATGCCGATCGTCCCGTCGGTCGTGATTGCGATCTACCGCTTGCGGTTCGCAATCGGAACGCTCGCACGGACCTCTATTGCGCCGCCATGGAAACGTTCAGTTTCCATTCGATGCGCACGAAGTAGCGCGCCATACCCGCGTACTCGCTCTTCGCCTCCATCATCCTTCGAATCTGCAGCGCGACCGCCGTTTTCATTTCCGTTGTAGAGTGCCCCGGGAGTCTTTCGACGACGTGCGCGAGTGTATTGAGCAACTCGTACGTAACCCACCGGCGTTGGCGCAACTCTTCGCGGTTGAGCCCCAGATCTTCTTCGGCGGCGCTCATGGCGCGAGTTGCGCGGACACGATTTGTGCGGGCCGCGATGCGGACTTCCTTGAGGACGGGATCTGCCTCCCATTTGTACAGTTTCTCGGGGTCTTCGACGTAAGGATCGACCAGAAACGGTTTTTCCTTCGTCGCCTCCCGAACGAAATCGTTGAACGGCATGCCGCCGCTGGCGTGATCAATCGGATCGGGAGTCATCAACCTCGCGTATTCCCTCAGCGCAGACTCGTTCGACGGAGGCGGGATGGTCGGCCCTCGCCAGCGACGGTCGTCTCTCGCAACCTTGAATTTGGCCCTCTTGTACATCTGGTTGCAGATCTGGCAACTGTAGGAGAAATTGTCGTAGCAATACGCCAACCACCAGTACACGCTCTTGGGTCGAAAATGCTCCACATCGCCGTAGGCAACAGTACTGGTGGCTGATTCGCAATAGGCGCACTTGCCGCAGGTCTCCTCTTTCAAGCGCGTTTTTGCCTGACGCCAGACATTGGGATTGGCCGGGTCCCCGGCATTCCGCAGCGTTACGAGGGCCAGATTCCTCTCGATTCGCTGTTCGCATGTGAAGGCGGACGGCGGCACCGTCGTTCTCGTCAGCTTGATCACGTTCCACGCGGCCGACGCCTGGACTCCGTTTTCCGCGCCTTGCCGGGAGGCGGCTCGGACAGATCGACACCGGCCTTCTCGATCAAGGCTTGAATCGATCTCAGCGCCTCGGTTTGCGCCTTCGCCGCGGCCCCGCCGTTCCACGCGGGGATGTCGGCAAGCTGCCCGCGCAAGTCCTCCAGGCGTCGCTCCTCATCCTCGGATCTGCGTTTCTTGGCCCTGAGATCCCGGTAGGCGTCCTTGAGTGTCGCCACGCGTTCCGAATCGACAGTGGCGACATCGAAGAAGGGCTCGATGAGCTGATGCAGCCTGAGCCTGTCGGGCGCCCCCTCGCAGGGTCGGAGTGCCGGCGGCGCATCGGGTGTCGGGCGGGCGAGGACATGGACTTCGCCGCGACCGGCCTGCTGGGCCGTCATGGGAGAATGCGTGGTGGCCACGATCTGGAAGTGGGGGAGCTTGTCTTCGATGAAACGTCGCAGCCGTCGTTGCCACTTGACGTGCAGGTGCAGATCGAGCTCGTCGATCAACAGGAGGCCCCGCGTCGCCAGAGGGTTCGAGAAGTCGTCGAACGCCGCCGTGGTGCGGTAGAGCAGATCTCCCACCCAGGCCGCCACGTTCTGATAACCGTCGCTCAAGTCCTCAAGCGAAACGGGTCCGTCGGCTGTGTCGAAGATCAGGGTCTTGCTCGTCTTGTCGATGTGCCGGAACGTCACGCCGGGAAGAAGCTCGGTGAGTGCCGTCCGAATCAGGTCCAAAGTGCTCTCGCCCCTGGCGTAGTGCAGATCCATCGCCCACGACGCGAGTGGCAGAAGCGCAGCGTCGGCGTCGAACAAGGTTCGAACCGCTCCGGCCCGCCCGGACTTCTGGCCGTCCTTGGCGATCCCGGGGCGGCCGAGACGACGCGATGCGCCGTAGCCGGTGAGAAAGTAGCTTCGTCCGGTGTATGCGGGAGAGTCTTCAAGCGGAGCGAGCGGCTGCGCATTTCGATCGAGAGTCCTCGAAATCGTTTCGCCCCGACGCAGTTCCAAGCTGACTTTCTTGTCATCTCCCGTTGCGGTCGTCACAATTCCGTTGATGCGGGCGCTCGTCTGTCCCGAGCGAATCCAGCTCGACGGATCCCGTCCCAACAGCTCCGGCAGCGCATCCCGGCCGCAGAGCAGCAAGGCCATGCAACGCAGGAGCGTGCTCTTGCCCGTACCGTTTTCCCCGAGTAACAACGTCCACTTCCGGACGCTGCGGTTTTCGCCCTCGAAGTCCAGTTCCAAGTCGGCAATGACGCGTACGTTTTCGACCCGGATGCGTTTGAGGAACACGGTTCGGGCAGCCTCCTCGGGCGACCATACAACAATGACCGATTATGCCCGCTGGCGCAATCGGCCGGAGATCCAATGTCAGACCCGTGATGCGGGCGGTGTACGACTACCCTGCCGCCGGGTCCAGCCGATGACCGCGTTCTGCACGGTGGCTCAGATCGCCCCTGCGGGCGGGGCGAGGCGCCGGGGCTGGGCAGTTCCGCCAGCTCGAGGAGCCGTACGCGCCGCATCCCGTGCTGGGGCACCAGTAGCGGGGACCCGAACCCCCTGCCACCCGCGACACGCCGCACGCCTGCCGCACCGCCGCGCGCCGATTCGAACGGGTCGATCCGGTTGCGGCTCGGTGGCGCCGCCACACCGCACGCCACCCGCGACACGCCGTTCCAGTCACGTGGTCGCCCCGCGATTCGGCGCCACACCGCGCCCCGGCCAGCGGACCGGCGCACGCGGTCAGGGCGTGACCCAGATCGGCGACGACCAGGCGCGCTCCTGGATGGTGGCCGGCAGATCGGGGCGCGGCTCCACACCGGCGCGCACGGCCTCCCAGGTGGACCAGCGGCAGGACGGGTTCTCGAGCACGCGCACGTAGTAGACGGCGCGCTGCGCGGGGTCGAAGTCGGGATCGGTCCACAGCGTGCGCAGCTCGGCGTTCCCGACATCCGCGCTCAGGCTGCAGTCGGCGAGGTTCACGGCCGCGCCGTTGTCGGGGCAGCGGTGGGTCGCCGCATCCACGGACAGCCCGTCCGAGCAGGCGACGTCGTAGACCTGCTCGCGCGCCTCGCCGTCGTCGATCCAGCCCTTGATCACCTGCAGGCGCGCCAGCGGGGCGCTCGAGGGATCGCGGCTCGCCCAGACCAGAAAGCGGGGGACGCGCCCGCCGGGCGCGACCAGCTCGCCGCCCATCGCGACGCCGCCGGCGTAGGCCGCGGCGACGAGGTCGGGGTCGTCCACGAGATCGTCCGCGTAGTCATAGCCGCCGAAGAACCGCACCCGGATGCGCGGCCCGCTCGTGGCGAAGGTCTCTTTGCGGCGGAACGCGTCGAAGATCGACTCGCGCGTGTTCTCCTCGGCCCAGACGCCGCTCAGTCCCGACGCGCCGCGCAGCGCCCCGAGCGGCGATTCGCTGTAGCGCAGGCCGTCCGGCCGCGCCGCGTCGAACGGAATCGAGACGCCCTGCCGCGGGACGCCGCCGGCGGTGAAGTAGCCGGACTCGCTCGGCGGTCCTGCGCCGGCATGATTGTCGGTGGCGCCGATGAGGCCGAAGCGGAACGGGTTGAAGCCGCGGTCCTCCTCCAGACGCAGACCGTTGAGGTAGGCGTCGCGCACATAGCTGCCCGGCGCCTGGCTCGGGGTGAGGCCGCCGCCGATGCGGTAGGGATAGATCTCGAAGTCGGCCCACTCGTCGTTGGGCGAGAGCGCGGGATGGGTGTCGGACGTGCCCTTGGTCTGGGTGATCTCCACAAGCGGCTCGTTGCGCGTGCGGACCTCCGCGTAGGCGGCGTCGAGCGGCTCGCCGGCATAGGTGGCGAGCCTGAACATCAGGCCGTTGGAGCCGTTCGAGTTGTGCGGAATGGCCAGCGCTTCGATGCCGGCGTCGCGGTTGCGGTCCATCCACGCCCACAGCTCTTCCGGATTGAACGAGTCGAGGCGGCTGAACGGCACCTCCGGCACCGCGCTGCCGCGGTAGATCACATTGCGGTGCAGGTTCTGGTTCTCGGGGCTGCCGGTGAACTCGTAGCCGATGAAGGTGGTGAAGACGCCCGGCTCGTAGTGGCGCTCGGCGGCGTCGACGGTCTCGCGCCAGGCCGAGCGAAACACATCGGGATCGGGCGGCACGTCGCGCTGACCGAGGGTGTACGCCCGTATCTCGCGCTGGGCCTCTCCTCTTGCCGCCCCCGTCAGCGCCCCGGACGCGATTCCGTTCACGAGCTCGGCGGCCGGATGGTTCGAGGCCGGCTGCGCCGGATCCACCATCGCCGGCAGCATGCCCAGGAAGCTGGCGTGGTCGGTGACCGCGTAGAAATCCAGCGGCGAATCGAGCTGGATCTCGAATCCGGCCGGGTGGGTCAGCGCCTCGCCTTGCGCGTAGCGGTAGGCGTCGTCGGGCGTGGCCCGGGTGCCGTTGAGGAAGGCGTCGTACGAGAAGTTGGTGTGCGTGTGGAGATCGCCGAAGTAGGCGTTGCGCAGGGGGTTGGGACCCGGCGCGGCGGCAGTGGCTTCGCCGCCTGGCGCCGCGTCGCCGGCGGCCGGGTCGACGTCACCGCTGCAGCCGCTCAGCGCGACGCCGAGCAGGGCGGCGAGCGCCGCGGCGACGTGCGGCCGGCGCATGACGGACGCTGCAGGACGACAGTTGTGAAATGGCATGACACCTCCGTCCAATTACACCATCGAGAACACTCGTTCGACGAACCAGTAGGCGGACACGACGCCCATGACGTAAATCGGCGTCTGCGCCAGGACGGCGGGCACCTGCAGGCGCCCGACGCTGACGACGCGCACCAGCGCCAGCAGGAGGACGACGATCGCGAGCTGCCCTATCTCGACACCCGCGTTGAAGAGCAGCAGCGCCATCGCTCTGGCCTGTTCAGGCAGACCGATCTCGGAGAGTGCGCCGGCGAAGCCGAAGCCGTGCAGCAGTCCGAATCCGAAGGCGATCACCCACGGCGACCGCGCCATGGGCGTGGGCCGGCCGTTGGCGCCGCGGACCAGCTCGACCGCCAGGAACAGGATGCTCAGCGCGATCAGCGCCTCGACCGGCCGCTGAGACAGCGTCAGCACGCCGAGCGTCGAGAGCGCGAGGGTGATGCTGTGCGCCGCGGTGAACGCCGTGACCACCTGCACCAGTTGCAGCGGCCGGCGCACCAGGAACATCAGGCCGACGATGAAGAGGATGTGATCGAACCCGAAGAGCAGGTGCTCGATGCCCAGTCGCAGGTAGGCGGGCACCGCCGCCCCCCGCCGCGGCGCGCGGGACAGCACCACGCGCGGCGCCTCCGGCCGGAGCAGGTGGTCGGCGGACGCCCCGTCGAGAAAGCGCACGCGGAGCAGGACATCGGTCAAGGTGCGCGGCAGCCCCTCGATTTCAACGGCCGCCCCCGCCAGCCCCTGTTCGCCGCAGGCGATCACCCAGCGCTCGACCAGCGCCGACGCGGTCACGTCGGGCAGCGCCTGGGGCCCGGCAAGACAGTGCGGCGGAAACGTCGGCTCGAGCGGCAGGCGCAGGGCGAATCCGGGTTCCGAGCCCGGCAGGATCGGCTGTTTCCAGAGCACCTCGAAGCGTCCGGCGGACAGCTCCGTCACCTGGAGATAGGCGGGCCGCACTTCATGGGCCTCGAGGGTCAGCGGGACCAGGACCGTCCACAGGACGGCCAGCGCCAGGAGCCCGTGGTGAAACCGCGCGAATGCCGCGGGGCTTTCACCACGGGCTCCCAGGACACCCCGCAGCGCACCGCGTGCGGCGAGGCGCCCGGTGGTCACGGCGTGACGAGGGACGGGCCGCGGGTGATTCGCCATCGTCTACCGCCCCGCAGTATCGATATCGCTCGACACCGGCATGCGGACCTCGTAGCGCTCACGCAGCACCTCGAACGCGGCCTGGTTCTGCGCGCGGCGCCGCATCTCGACCAGGTCCTGGACGACCCGGTCGCGAACGTCGTCGAGATCGGGCACGCGTGGTTCCGTCCGGCCGAGCACCTGGACCAGGTGCGTGCCGTGCGCGGACCTGAGCGGTCCCTGCCACTCGCCCACCGCGAGGTCGGGCAGGGCGGCGGCGAGATCTCCGCCAAAGAGCTCGGCGAGTTCCTGGTCGGTCCGGTCGGCGTACTCCCTGAGCAGCATGAAGGGGTCGCCGAGCTGTCTCCAGCCGCCGTCCCCGCCCGCGCGCAGGTCATGGAGCAGGACCGCCGCATCCTTCCGCGGATCGGCTCTCCGATCGGCGCTCAGAAACAGATGCCGGAACGTGGTCCGGCGCGGCACGCGGTACCGCTCGGCGTGCGCCGCGTAGTGCGCCTCGACCTCGTGCGCAGCAGGCGCCGGCACGTCCGTGTTGTCCTCCAGCATGAACGTCATCTTCTGCGCGAGCCGGCGGCGCACGATGGGGTCGTCACGGTCAAGGCCCAGACGCTGCGCCTCGCGATAGAGGATCTCCTCCTTGACCGCCTCGTCGATCAGACCCTGCAGCTCCTGGCCGCTCGGCGCGCGGCCCCACTGCGCCACCCACCGATCACTGATCGACGCGATCTGCGCGTCGGTCACGGCGATGACGCGGCGCTCGGCGTCCCCGTCAGCCAGCCAGTGGTCGAGCGCGAATACGCCGATGCCTAGCAGCAGAAACAGGACGAGCGGTGACATATCCCGGATGGCTGTCATGCCCGTGCACCATCTGCGGCGTCAGTTGTCGGCGACCCGGCTCGCGTACTCGCGAATCCGCTTCGCGTTCGCGCCGACGTCGCTCAGCCCGACCCGTGAGACCGACCGGACATCGATGCGGCTGCCGCCGCCGGCTGGCCGGACGCGCACGATGACGTCGTCCTTGAAGCCGTACCAGAACGTCGTATCGGTCGCTTCGATGCGTCCGGCCGCCGCATCTTCGTCGACGAGCTCCCAGCCCATGTCCCGGACCGCCGCGAGCGCGCGTGCGAACCCCTCGGCCGGCGGGGCGTCGAGGGTGATCGGTCCCAGATCCGGATACGCCTCGCGCTGCTGCGGCGCCGCCTGCGGATCGTACTCGGCCGTGTTGGGAGCGTCCGCCCGCAGCGGCAGCACCGCGACGAATGCCGGGGGATCGTCCGTATCCGTCGTGATGTCGTGAATCGGTGGGACCTCGCGGGCGATCGCCTGCTGCCGGGCCGGAAGCGCGTAGCAGGCCGCGCCAATCGCGATGCCAAGCACGCCGGCGACCAGGTCCCGGGCGTGACGGCGGCGCACTACCGACACGCCGGCGCCGGCCAGCGAGACGACACCCGCCGCGAGGCCCACGTACGCCCCGACCCTGAGCATCGTGAAGGAGGCGCCGAGCTCGAGGGCTCCGATACGATATCCGAGCCCCGCGCCCACCACGAGCACGGCCGCCGCCAGCGCCAGCACGAGCCCGCCGCCCACGACCATGGACCAGATCGGTCTTCCCGCCTGCCCTGTCGACTGAGCGTGCATCGAGATTCCTCCTTCGCCGGTGCGTCGGTACGGCACACCCGGCCGGCGCCCGCGACATCCGTGCGAGTGTACCTGACTGCGGCCCTGGCGGGCACGAGGATCGTGGCGGCAGCCGCGCCGCGCACCGCGCCGCCGGCGGCGGGTCAGCGATACAGCGGGTTCGGATCGTCGAACCGGCAGCCGGCGTCCCATTCCGACCGCTGGTTGCCGTGCGCGGGGATACCGCCGGCATCCTTGATCATGCGCGCCATGTGCAGCAGGTTCCAGGTCATGAAGGTGGTGTTCCGGTTGGTGAAGTCGTTCTCCGGACCCCCCGATCCGGCGTCCAGGTACGACGGTCCGGGACCCGCTTCGCCGAGCCACGCGGCGTCCGCCTGGGGCGGGATGACGTAGCCCAGGTGTTGCAGCGAGTAGAGGATGTTCATGGCGCAGTGCTTGGCGCCGTCCTCGTTGCCGGTAATCAGGCAGCCGCCGACGCGGCCGTAGTACGCGTACTGTCCGGCGGCGTTGAGGTGATGCGAGGCAGAGTAGAGGCGTTCGACGACCTGGGTGGCGACCGAGGTCTTTTCACCGAGCCAGATGCTTGATCCGATGACCAGGATGTCGGCGGCGAGCACCTTCTCGAGGATGCCGGGCCAGTCGTCGCGTTCCCACCCCTGCTCGCGCATGTCGGGATACACGCCGGTGGCGATCGTGAAGTCGACCGGACGCAGCAGCTCCACGCTGACACCGTTCGATTCCATGATGGCGCGCGAGATGCGGATCAGACCCTCGGTGTGCGACAGTTCCGGGCTCCGCTTGAGCGTGCAGTTGAGAAAGATGGCCGACAGATCGGAAAAGTCCCACCGGCTGTCGGTGCACAGGCGTTCCTGCCGTTCGTTCAGCATCGCTTCGTATCCCCGTCGATGTGCGGCCCCGCGACCCGCCGGTCACGGCGTCGGACGCCGTCAGCCGAACGGGAGTGCTCGAAAACGTGTGGACGATAGCACGAACAGCCCGCGCTTCCGGCCACGGGCCGCCAGCCAAGGCGGCCGGGAGAATACCGGCTCAGGCTCGAGCTTCGGTGAGCGCCGGCGCGGTGCGCGCCGCCAGCCTGCGCACGGGTTGTGACCGGCGTGCGACGAGCTCGTCACATCGGTGTAGACCGTCGCCGCGAAGTGTTTGCCGGGAATTTGCGATCCCGTCATACGCGGCGGACGATACCGGCGTATGCTGGGCAGGAACAGGGGCGTGGGCCGCACCGGCCGCGGCGCGCGGCGGCGAAGCACCGTGACCCGGAGAACCGACCATGACCGACCATGTCCGATTCGATTCGTGGCTCCAACGCCGGCTGGACCGCCGTGATCTGCTGGCCGGCGGCTTGACGCTGCTCGGCCTCGGGGCCGCCCGCCGTGCGTCCGGCCGTACCCTGTTCCAGCCGTCCCTCTTTCCGCTCGGTGTGGCGTCCGGCGATCCGACGCCCGACGGCGTCGTGCTCTGGACCCGCCTGGCCATGGATCCGCTGCAGGGCGGCGGGATGCCGCCGGACGACGTCGAGGTGATCTGGGAGGTGGCGCGCGACGAGCGGATGGCGGCGGTCGCCCAACGCGGCACGGTGGTCGCCGGCGCGGCGCTCGGGCACAGCGTCCACGTCGAGGTGCAGGGGTTGGAGCCGGGACGCTGGTACTGGTACCGGTTCCGGACGGGGACCGACGAGAGCGCCATCGGACGGACCCGGACGCTGCCGGCGGCCGGAACGTCCAGCGATCGGCTGCGGTTCGCGTTCGCCTCGTGCCAGCACTACGAGCAGGGGTACTTCACGGCCTTTCGCTACATGGCGGACGATGACCTCGATCTCGTCTTCCACCTCGGCGACTACATCTACGAGCGCGGCGGGAGCGACGGGGGCGTGCGCAGGCATACGGGCGACGAGATCGAGCTGATCGACGACTACCGCAACCGGTATGCGCTCTACCGCGGCGACCCGGACCTGCAGGCGGCGCACGCGGCGTTTCCGTGGGTGGTGACGTGGGACGACCACGAGGTGGACAACAACTATGCGGACGCCATATCCGAGGAAGAGGGGCTGCCGGCCGAGCTGTTTCTCCGGCGCCGCGCCGCGGCGTACCAGGCGTACTACGAGCACATGCCGTTGCGCCGTGCGTCGCTGCCCGATGGTCCGGACCTGCAGCTCTACCGCGCCTTCAACTGGGGCGATCTGGCCTCGTTCCATGTGCTCGACACGCGGCAGTATCGCAGCGACCAGCCGTGCGGCGACGGCCGCGAACCGGTCTGCGACGGCATGAACGATCCGGCCGCGACCCTGCTCGGCGAGACGCAGGAGCGCTGGCTGATGGACGGGCTCGACCGCTCGACCGCGCGCTGGAACGTCATCCCGCAGCAGGTGATGATGGCGCGGGTCGACCGCAGGGTCGGCGACGGCGAGTCCTACGGCATGGACATCTGGTCCGGGTACGAGGCGGCGCGGCGCCGGCTGATGGAGTTCCTGGCGACCCGGCAGCCTGCGAATCCGATCGTGCTGACCGGCGACATCCACAGCAACTGGGTCACCGACCTCAAGGTCGACTACCAGGATCCGGACGCGCCGGTGGTCGGCGTCGAGTTCGTGGGCACGTCGATCAGCTCCGGCGGCGACGGCGCCGACACCCGCGCCTCGACCGCCGCGCTGCTGGCGGAGAACCCGTGGGTCCGGTTCTACAACCGCCAGCGCGGGTACGTGCGCTGCGAGCTGACCCCGGCGCGCTGCGTGGCCGACTACCAGGTCCTCGAGTACGTCACCCGCCCCGGCAGCCCGATCGCCACCCGTGCGTCCTTCGTCGTCGAGGACGGCCGCCCCGGCGCCGGGCGGCTCTGATCACGTGTCCGGCCCCCGGTGAGGCCGGGCGCGTATAATCCCAATCCCGTGTCATCGAACGCCGCGCGGCCCGCGGCGGGGGAGTTGCCAGATGCTTCGACAGCGTTGCGTCCACCCGTATGTCCTGATCGTCGCCGTGTCACTCGCGTTCGGTGCGACCGGCGCAGGGGCGCAACCGGCTGACGACTTCGTGCCGGTCACGGACGCCATGCTCCAGGACCCGGACCCGGCAGACTGGCTGATGTGGCGCCGTACGCTCGACGGGTGGGGCTACAGCCCCCTGGACCAGGTGACCCGGGACAACGTGGACGAGCTGCGGATGGTCTGGTCGCGCGGCCTGACACGAGGCACCCAGGAGGTCACGCCGCTGGCGTATGGCGGTGTCCTGTACATGCCGAACCTCAACGACATCATCCAGGCCATCGACGCCCTGACCGGCGACCTGATCTGGGAGTACCGCCGCGATCTGCCCGAGGACGTCTACGAGTTCGTGGGCGGCAATTCACGCAGCATCCGGAACATCGCCATCTACGACCGGCAGATCATCAACATCAGCGACGACGACTACGCCTACGCACTCGACGCCCTGACCGGCGAGCTTGCCTGGGAGACCGAGATCTTCGACTACCAGGTGACGCCGGCCGGTCACAGCTCGGGTCCGATCATCGCCGACGGCCGGGTGATCTCGGGGCGCAGTTGCCGGCCGCGCGGCGGGCCCGCGTCGTGCGTGATTCTGGCGCATGATGCGCGGACCGGCGCCGAGCTGTGGAGGCGCCCAACGATTCCGGCGCCCGGCGAGCCCGGGGACGAGACCTGGGGCGGCGTGCCGTACGAGCAGCGCGTGCACGTCGGAAGCTGGATGCCGGCCAGTTACGACCCCGAGCTGCGGCTGATCTTCCAGGGCACCTCGGTCACCTCGCCGGCGCCGAAATTCCTGCTTGGGGGGGTCGACAACAAGCACCTCTACCACAACACGACGCTGGCGCTCGAGGTCGAGACCGGCGAAATCCGGTGGTACTACCAGCACCTGAACGACCACTGGGACCTCGACCATCCCTTCGAGCGCCTGCTCGTCGACACCGCCGTCGCGCCGGACCCCGACGCAGTGAGCTGGATCAACCCGCGTATCCAGCCGGGCGAGGTCCGCAAGGTCGTCACCGGCGTGCCGGGCAAGACCGGCGTGGTCTACACCCTCGACCGGGAAACGGGCGAGTTCCTCTGGGCGACGCCCACCATCTCGCAGAACGTGATCAGCAACATCGACGGCGCCACCGGTGCGGTGACCGAGAACGCGGAGGTCACCTTCACCGCGCTGGGTCAGGAGGTGCTCGCCTGTCCCACCTGGGCCGGCGGGAAGGACTGGGAGGCGGGCGCCTACAGCCCGCTTACGAACACCATGTACATGCCGCTGCGCAACACCTGCGCGCGGATGCTCGCCACCGACGATGTGCGCAGCGAACGGGCGCAGGCGCTGACCGCGGGCGGACAGGGGGGCCTGGAGATCTACGCGCTCGCCGCCCGGCACCAGTTGACGCCCGGCACCGACAACCTGGGCACCATCCACGCGGTGTCGGCCGAGACGGGCGAGACGATGTGGATCCATGAACAGCGCGCCGCCACGATGCCGATCATGGCCACCGGCGGCGGCCTCGTCTTCGGCGGTGACGTGAACGGGCGGTTCAAGGCGCTCGACCAGGAAACCGGCGAGGTGCTGTGGGAGATCAACCTGGGTTCGCCGGTCGTCGGGTTCCCGATCAGCTATGCCGTGGACGGACGCCAGTACGTGGCGGTCAACACCGGCGCGGGCGGCGGAGTGAACCTGCGCCTGACCCCCGAGCTGCGCCCCAGCTCGGGGAGCAATTTGTTCGTGTTCGCGCTGCCGGAATAACTCACTGTTGGCGATTAAGTACAGTTTTGGCCAGACCGCTCCAGCGCCGACTGAATCAGCGATTGCGCTGCGTCGTGGCGGTCCTTGCCGTGATTGGCGGTGTGGCGGGTGGCGGGTGACACCTGGGGGTATAGCCGTAGCCGCGCCAGCGCGGTACTATGGAACTTGGGATTGGCCGACATTCTGGCCGATCGACCGCCTGCTACCGTGAACGCTAGACCAGAAATTGTTGAAAAACCTGTTGAAAACCTGTGTAAAACATAATTTATTGTGGAAAAAAAAGAATCAGGCGAAACATTCTCTAGCACAAGCAGGAAGTACGGTGTACGGTCCGTGAGCGACGATTAATCGTCGCCCGGAATCGCCCGACGATTTGAGGGGGAAATATAGTCGTAACGGCGTTCTCCAACGCTGTCGGCCTCTTTCTGTCTGTGATCGTCGGCGGAAACGATTCCATGAAAAGGAAATCCAATGACTGTGGCGGCCATCATCAACATCGTCGGACTCGTCGTGGTGGCGATCGTCTGCGCGCCCTACATCCGCAAGTTGTGCGAGCTCTCGACGCTCAAATTGGAAGTCGGCACGAACGACAATCGTCTCGCGACCGGGATGTTTCTAGCTTTATTGAACGACGCTGAGTGCGAAATGCTGGTGTGCGACGACGGCGACCAGATGGAAGAGTCGATCTACGAAAATTCGGACGTGATCCAGGCCGTGCGGGTCAAGCTGGAGGCCAATCCTCGGTTCAAGATGCGTTGCATGTTCTACTCTGACGACGAAACGAAATTCCGTACGGCGTTCAGAGACCAAGACCGTGTGGACATCAAGGTGGTGAAATGCCGGCGAGACATCCACTTTAAGATCATTGATGACGGGCGGAAAGGGTACGTGTCGAAGCACCCGCGAGGGGAATCGGAGCGCGCTTACCGATCCTACGCCGGCGGGCCGCAAGCCATTCGCGAACTCGCATTGAGGCGGCACATCACGGATATCAACGGGATATTTCAGCATGCCGTCTGAGTTGGCCCCCTATACCTTGGCGACGTTCATGCTCGCATTTTTCTCGCTGGTTACGACCCAACTCAGATACAGGTGGTCAGGCTCGTTGGTGCTGCTCACGGTTTTGGCGCTCATGCTCGTATTGAACGGTGTCCACTTGGCGACCATCCCACTGATAGAGCATCGTTTTGATCTGGAGTTCACAGTGAACGGGTGGATTCACTGGTTGTTGGTGTTGCCACTGCCGGGACTCCTGGCGTACGCGGCCTATCACGCCCTCTCCCTCGCGATCACATCCGATCCATAGGAGCCGTCTCCGTACATACGACGGGCCCCCGATCACGCTGACGGCGGCCCGTCGTATGTACGGACGTCGGGATCAGAAATCCTCTGGGCTAACCCGACTTCCGCAACTCGGCGTTGAAAACTCTCAAAAAGCCTGATTTTACTGGGTTGTTCCCCCAAAGGTCGGCACTACACGACGCTGCGCGGAGGGCGTGGTGGGACGTGGTGTCAGGTCGTGAGGCGTGGCGCGGGCTGTGTCGGCAGTTGCAGCTGGAGTTGGTGCAGCAGCAGGTCGTGCTCCGCATTCGGCCGGGTATGGCGCGGCAGGACGAGCTGCCGGCCATCGGTCGTCGGCAGATGCACATCGACCATCTGGAGGGTGGCGAACGTCTCCAGGATGGCGCGCGGGGTCAGGCCGGGGGCGTGCGGCCGGGCCAGGTTCTTCAGGGTGGCGTGCAGGCAATAGGCGATGAACGAGACGAAGAGGTGCGCCTCGATGCGGGCTTCGCGCATTCCGACGAAATCGATCACCCATTCCGACGGAAACCGATCACCTGTCGGAGCCAGCGACGCGGGACCTGGAATCATGAGTCCCGGTTCTCTCGGTTCTTGCCGTCGGTCGTTATCGCATGGACTCTCCCTTCATGTCGAGCTAGAGCGGACGCGTCAACGGGCATCTCTACGAGGCCAGCAGGATGCGCCGCGTCCATCTGCGCGGGCATCCCAACATCCTGAAACGGCCGCTCGTGCAAGTCTGCGGCGTCAACCTGGGGTTGCTCATGCGGCACCTGACGGGCGTCGGCACGCCGCGGAGCCTGCAGGGCCGCACGGCGGCGCTTCTGGGCGCGCTGATCGGCCTCCTGAGCGGGTGCTGGGAGCGTGTGCGCCGCTTTTTGGCCCCCGAGCGCCATGATCGGACGCATTCGTCGTGGGATGGTCCGGCGACACGCCAATACGGACACGCGATTCTCGATTGACAATCAGCCCCTTTTGCCACGGGCTGCTATGGGCCGTGTGGGCGGCGGCCCGCGTGACCGCGGCGTGACGCTGTCCACTTCAATGGGCGCACTCCAACGGATGAGGATTATTGGGTGACCCGCAACAGCCTCGACCATCGGCGGGAGCGTCAGCGGCCCTGGGTACGGGCGATCCTCACGCGCGCCGGTGCGAGCGAGGACGGGAAGCCCGCGCCGCGGTGGCGGCGACAACTAGCCCGCGGTCTCGACCAGGAGCATCCCTGCGCGGCGGCCAGTGTGCGCGAAGGGCTCGAGGAGACGGTGACCGTGCTGACGCTTGGCCTCTCGCCGCGTCTCCAGCGCTCGCTGGCCACGACCAACGCCGCCGAGAGCCTCATCAGCAGAACCCGCCACGTCAAACGCAACGTGAAGCGCTGGCGGGGCGGCCAGATGATGCTGCGCTGGGTCGCCGCCGGCGTCCTCGAAGCGGCCAAGGGGTTCCGGCGCCTGATGGGACATGCTGATATGCCGCAACTGGTCGCAGCCCTCCGCGCCCGAGATCAGCGCCTCGGCCTCAAAGACGCTATGGAGGTGGAGCAGGTCGCGTAGAATGTCACCCGAGCCGCCGCCGAATTCCAACAGCGGCCGGGACATCCCCTGCGTCTGGGCGCAGAGCGCCCGGATCTGCGGCAGGCAGTTGCGTGGATTGGGAAAGATGCGGATTGCGCCCACCGGCATGCGTCTCATCGTTGTGATCAACCAGGGGTGGGGGAATCTTCGATGACCGCAGTGGAGTGCGCCCCTTGAAGTGGACAGCGCTAGGCCGTGGTTTTGACGGGGCGCGGAGTGTGTTTACTGGCCGCACGCACGACGGAGCGATTGCCGTCTGCCGCTACATCGCGTCAGCGCCGCGAGGAGGATCTCCATCGCTCGACCCGCTGAGCGGTACCCGGTGCTCGCGCTTCGCCTTCGTCCCATGGCTGGAACGGTCCACCACGCCGCCAGTGGCGTCCATCGATGCGAGCCCTTGGTAGCATGAGCGCGATCGCACGCGGGTTCAACCAACCACGTCTGTGATTTGAGTCCGGGATGTGGCGATGCCGGGCTCGTGCTGCCGTCGCGGACGGCGCTCGCGGAGGATCTGAAGGAAGGGGAAGAGACGATGCGTGGTTTCCTGAAACATCTGGTGGTTCTGGCAGGAGCGGTCGGAACACTCGGCTGCACGTCAAGCACGGAGGATGCAGAAAACCGGCGAAAGGGGTTTCACTGCCTGAATGCGTGGGATGGATCACACGGGGAAGTGGTAACTCTAGTCAAGGGCTCACTTCGGGATCCAGGCAGTTTTGAGCATATCAGCACGAAGGTGACTCCGGCGAACGAGATGGGGCTGCACACCTTCTTTATGGAGTACCGCGCGCGCAATGGATTTGGCGGCATGAATGTCATTACGTCAACAGGTTCGTACGCTAATGCTGACCAGTCCGGCGACGCAGCCGGCGTGGTTGACGTTGATGAATGCGCAGTACTCGACTGGACAACAGAGGACGGCAACGTTGACTATACAGAGGCCGGTATGGCATTTCGTGGGATTGCCATTGCGAGCGAGCGTGCGAAGCTGGCAGCACCTCCTGGCGCTGGCGTGACAGGTTTTGAGTACGAATTGAGCGGTGATGAGAGCGTTCCGAATCAGATCGAGATGTTCGACGACTGGCTCGTTACCGAAGAAACACGGCCGAACGGTGACATTACGCAAACTGCGCTTCTGCCATCTGAGGTGTCGGATTTTGATTCAACAACGCGCCTGGGACTTTCGTTCCGGTGCGAAAGGATCACCAGCTCATCGTTGGACTTGGGACCGATGTTCTTGCACCTTGCCTTTGCCGATAACTCAGATCGTTCCAGACGGTTCCTTGATGGGGTGCGATTCCGTTTCGATGACCAGCCCGCCGAGCACGTAGAGTGGTCCTCCAATGGCACATGGTTGAATTGGCGGCAACCGGAGGGCGACGATCGTCACGGCGATGTTGCGAGGGTCATGTTCATCTGGCGCATGATGCAGCATCAGGTGCTCGAAGTACGGATACGGGAAGAAGGACGTTCGTTCGAGGAGCCGCTGGACCACAATGTTCGATTCAATCTCGGCAACACGACAGCAGTGCTTGACAGGCTAAAGTTCTGCAATCTGGACCTCCCAGATTGAGAGCCAACGATACGTCGACTCAGATGAAGGCCAGACCGAAGCGGCGGCGCGCGAGGCGCACGGGGCGCTCGGCGGGATGACGCGGGCTCCGGCGCTGCGCATCGCGGGTTGTTCTCGCCGCTCGGGGTAACCTCAGCCGTAGGCTTCCGGCTGCTCGCTGTCGACCGCGACCGGGGCGTAAATCGGATGAGCAACAAGCCGTTGGGAACTGACGTTGCCCGCTCTCGCGCGGGCATGGTCGAGTTGCTGGCGAAGGCGGTCGCTGTGACGCGCAAGCTCGAGCGTCGGTTGGATGTCACCGGCGGCTGGCGCGAGGCCACGGCGCGAATCGACCTCGATGCCGATCCGGCCGCCGCAGTTCGGATCATAGGCGCGTTGCTGCTGCGCAAGGCCCGCATACACACGGTCGCCGTCCTCCGAGCCAACGAGACCAGCAACCTCCACTCGCTCGCAGTGCAGATGAGGCCGGTTCTGGAATGTGCCGGGCAGGTCGTGTTCTTCTTCCACTACACGACGATTGCGCCGAACCTGCAGATGGTCCCGAGCTTCCAGTGCTCGCTGTAGTACAGGCGCCGGATCTCGGCGCGCTGCGCGGGCGTGATCATCGTTCCTCCTTCCCCGCACGACGCGAGGCTCCCGCATCGGGGTCAGCCACCGGCTCGATCGGCCGTAGACCACGCATCGCGTGGCCGCGGGAACCGGGGCGGCGTCAGGGACGGGGAGTCTGTCCGATGGCCGGGGTGCGGGGGAAGTGTGATCCGTCACGCGGCGGCGGGCGCGGTAGGCCCGCTGCCGGTCGCGGTGGTCGAGACGTCCTTCCAGACTGCGCTGATGACGAGCGTTGGCGGCTCGAACGCACCGGCGACGACCGGCCGTCCGGCACGACGACGTGCAATAGGCATGGCCGCGGTCACACGCCGCGCAGACGGCGAAGGGACGGCTGCACTGGCGACAGGTTCTCTGGCGGAGGGGCTGGTCCACGGCGTCGGAGCGCGCAGGGCGATCTCCGACTGGACAACGAGCCTGAACCGTGGCACAACAGCAGGGATCGGCTCGGTCTGTCGGAGCTCGGGGCGGTCACGAGGGTCCGGTGGGCAAACCGGGCCCTCACCCCACGTCTGAGTCCGCTCCTTACGCTACCCGAACGCAGTGCCGACCGCCAGCGCCGAGGCCGTGGACGCCGCCGCTCCCGTGGACGCACAGAGCGCGCCCACAGGAGCTTGGAAAACCGCGTGGGCGCGGTTTCCCACAGCGCCCACCGCCAGCATCTTCATCTTCCTCAAGATCCACACGACAAGACCGGTGCCCGAGCCGAGCGCACCGACGAGTGTCGAGAATCTGTCACTATCTCGCGATCGTTGACACCTGTGCCATGCTACGGTCGTCTCGCCCGGACCAAGTGGGCGTACTCCTCCCGTATGTCGGCGTGTACATAACGAGCGGCCAGGAAGCCCGTGTTGACATCCACACCACAGGAGAGTCCTGCTCGACGTGCGATTCCGTTGGGTGACCTATCCCGACTGTTGGCCTCGAGGTGAGCAGCGTACAACAGCCCAAACAAACCACCAGCGGCTTGACCATTCTCGCCAAGGGCATCGTAGAGTCCCTTGAGCTGTTGTGCCAACTCGTCTGGACTTAGCAGTGTCATGACGCGCAACCCTCGATGGACCAATGACCCCGTGCCGCTGGCTCAGCCAGCGAACGTACTGCTTGGCGAGGTGCTCTGTCAACCGATGGCAGAGCCCTACCGGAACGGGTCGGTCGAGTGGATCGAGGCGCCGGTTCCCGGCTACCCGCCGCCGCCCCCCCGAGGCGAGGACCGCGGCGAAGTTGGTCGCAGTGGCTCGCAAATGCACACGCAGCCCTTGACGGGACCGTGGCCGCGACGTGCGGTTGCTCGGCGGACAGCTCCGACGACGAGTTTCTCCACGAGGCGGTGAATGACCGGCCACCGTGCAGCTCGGTTCGCGGACGGCTCGGATGGTCCTGTGGATTCCCGCGCGGAAAGTGGGAATAGACGGGGGAATCATGGCCGGCCAGTGTCCTGTATGTTGCCTTTTATAAGTGGCTTACGAGAATTCAGTGACTCACGCTGCCGGAATAGCTCACGATTTCTGACGGGTTGAGTCTGTTCGTGCAGGCTGCCGGCGCACGAAGCTGGATACAGGGTTCGTCATCCGCGGCCGGCGCCGCGAACTCTGCCTCGGCGCCGTTGCGCTCGTCTCGCTCGCCGAGGCCCGCGAGTTAGGGCGGGCCGGCGGCGACCCGCTGGCAGAGAATCACGGTGTCCAGAGTGTTGCCACCTTCGCCGACGCCGCCCGGCGCGTGCTCGAACAGAAGCAAGGTGGCTGGCGCAGCCGGTGGCACACGCGGAATTGGTGGCGGAGCATGGAACTCCAATACAGAGACATCGTAAGCTATTGATAGAAAGCAGCCTATATATTCACCTCGCGCGCATTCCCCTCGTTTCGTCCATCGGTCTGTACCGGATTCCAGCGGACCATGGACACCGACCGCGGACGGACCGGGATCGGCCACAGACCGCGGCGCAGCGGGATTTCAGACCCAGTACAGCCGTGGTACACTGCGGGCAATGAGCGCCGATGTGAAGTGGATCGTCGGAACCGGTGTCGGCATCATCGGAACCGTCATCGGAACTGGCTTCGTGCTAGCAGGCCTCATGTCAGCGCAGCTCGGGAGCGTGTCGGCACAAGTTGCCGCCGTGAACACCCGTATTGACGACCTGATCGCCCGCACGACCGCTGAGCACGCCGAGATACGCACGGAGATCCGTCGCCTGGACGACCGGCTGCGCGCCGTCAAACTCGCCGTCAAGCCCGCTCCGCTGGCCGAGTAAGAGGTCTATTCTCCCATGCCTGGATTCTACGTGTTCCTGGCGCTGTGTGCCGGTGTGGTTGTGCTGGTTTTGGTCATCGCGAAGCGGGCCGCGCCGCAGGAAACCCAACAAGATCGGATCGAATCGCTCGTGGTCGGGTTCATGGACTACGTCGAGGATCCGGCACGCGAGGCATGGAAGTTCCAGGATGCTGACTGGCAGCGCGAAGCCGAACAGTGGCTTGCGAACAACAAGCACGAAGGATTGCCGGAGTTTCGGTCGGCGGTGGCGCGGAAGCTGGCCGCGGTCGCGAAGGACCATTACTCGGAGACGATGCAGCTCGAATTCGATGGAGCTTTCAAGGAATTTCAGCAAGACCGAAAACCCTGATTCCCGTCGGAACTTCAGGCCGGTCCGTGGGGGCGGTTCCAGGTGGCATGGTTAGGTGTGGTTCTCAGCGTGGCTGCGGCATGGTTCTTGCGCGATCTAGAATGGCCGTGGCTTGCAGGTGCTATTGCGGTCGGGGTACTTGAGTTGTGGTCATGGGGGATCATGCACAACTACGCGGTCGAGTATGCGAAGCAGCGGCCAGGCTATAACGGCGGGTTCTTCGACATCACGCCGCGTGACGCGAGTTCGATACCGGATTGGATCACGATCGTGAATATGCTTGGGTTCGTCGCTGCCGTTGGCTTGCTCATTGCTGGGCTTATTCTCTGAGTACCGTTGCGCGTGAAGCCGTAACCTACCGCGAGACGTGGCCGCACGAGTACGTTGGCATCAATCGCGATGGCCAGCAGGATCTGCTGGCCGCCTACTGTGAGCGCATCGGCCGCGGTGAGGGTGTCGAGTGCCGGTTCTCCCACCAGAGACGCCAATACCTCTTCTTGGGCGACTACAAGTATGGGACGATGACGGTGTGCTCCGACATCGACTTGGACGCGGGCGACGCGGTCCTGAACCGTGCGCTGCTGTACAGGGATCGTCGCGACTTCGTGATCCGGAAGGGTGACACTGGGAAGCGAGAAGGGTAACGCTCGCCATGACGACACAGGAAACAGCATTGGGAACACTGGAAACAGCCGATCTCCGCGACGCGTGGAAGCACGAAGCCCAGGACTTCACTCCGTGGCTGGCCGAGAACCTGGATCGTCTCGCGGTCGAGCTTGGAGTTGAGTTGGAGAAGGAGGACACGGAAGTGCACGTCGGCCCCTATCGCGCCGACATTGTGGCCCGCACCCGGGTGGACGACAGCCGGGTGGTCATCGAGAACCAGCTCGAAGAAGCGAACCTGCAGCACCTCGGCCAAGTGCTGGCGTACCTCGCCGGACTGGACGCAAGGATCGTCGTCTGGATCGCCCGCGGCTTCGATGACGCCCACCTCTCGGCCATCCGGTGGCTGAACGACCACACCGTCGACCCGTACGCTTTCTTCGCGGTGCGAGTCCGAGTCGTGAGGATCGGCAACTCACCGCTGGCACCGGTCTTCGAGATCCTGGAGCGTCCGAGTAACTGGGACCGTAGCGTGAGGGAGACTGCGACGCGCGGAGACCTCAGCGACCGTGGCCAGTTCCGGCGCGATTTCTGGGCACACGTTGCCAAGAGTCACCCCGGCGAAGTGAGGCCGGGATTCGCCGGAAGCAATGTGAATCACCACGTGAAAGAGGCTGGCTTGCGCATCTCGCAGTACGTTGCATGGCGCGGCGTGGGGATATTTCTCGGCGGGACACGGGGCGAGTCCGAGGAGGCTGTGTTGTCCCGAATTGACCCGTACCTGGAACCGCTACGGACCGCCCTTGAGGTCGAGCAGATCGACAAATGGGGGGTGTCCTTTTGGCAGATCGACACCTCCGATCGCACCAACTGGGACAGCATGGCCAAATGGCTCCACGACCGCCGTGCCATCTACGAACGGGTACTGCGCGAAACCGCAGTGTGAACGGTCTACTGAACTAGCCGACGACGGCGGCGAGCGGACACGGCCACGCCGTCGCCATGTGCGATGTCGGCGGCGTGATGCAGGCGGTCGGCGACGAGCCGAACGACAGCCTGGAGCGCCAGCCGGGCGCGACCGGCGGCAGGGGGTTCGAAGGGGGGGCGCAGCGTCCCCCTCGCCAGCCTCAAATGTGGACACATTGGGTCGGCTGGCTCCTGACATCTTCAGGTCAAGAGCCAGCTGTTCCCGTGCGCCGTTTCCGTCGTTCGTAAGCTGGTCATTTCGGATCTGTTGAGCGTGTCCAGATCCTCAAGTGCGGCTGGGTTTCCGACTTGAGGTTCCCCGTCGTCATCTGCTGCGGTCGCTCCGTCGTTTGGATCGGGGTTGTCGGGATCTGGTGGGTCGGTGGGATTTCGGATCTCATGTGCTCCGGTTGTCCTCGTCTCGTTTGCCGCGGTTGCTCTGGTTCGGTGGATCGACGTGGTCTCGGTTCCTGATGTCGAGTTTGTTTCCCTGCGTACGATGATGGTTGAGTGTAGCACGGAGTTCATTTAAACTATTGATTTAAAATACTTTACGGAAATCGGCCTCCCTGGAACGGACGAGCACAGACAGGACCGGGCAGGCATGTCACCACACGCCCGACGAAGGCGTCATTCTCGAAGGAGGCGTATGGGACGGCATCGTCGTCAAGGGCCCGTCTGGACGAGCGTGCGCGGAGCCGGGGTCAAGGCCGTCCGCCCCGCGCCGCGGGGGCCGGAGAGGAGCGAGGGCGCCTTGACGGCGGGGAGCACACGCGCACGCTACTGGTCCGACGATGCCACCGGTGACCACTACAGGTCCTTCCACGCCGCCGATGTCGCTGGAGACCAAGCGCGGGCCAGGGTTGCCGAGCGACGAGGCACAGGATCGGCAGTGACAATCGGGCATCGGCAGGCGTGGGGTCGGTTGGGTATTGACGATTGCAGGCGCCGCTCCGTACAGTGCAGAGTTGGAACGGCACGCAGCCTTCGACCCTATTCATGCCTCTGGAAGTCGGATTCATCGAGACCGTGGCCATTCGCAAGGTCTGGCGGACCGAGAATTCCGACTTTACTCCGTGGCTCCAGTCGCACATCGGTGAACTCGACAAGGTGCTCGGGCTTGGCCTGAGCGCTCCCCAGCGTGAGGTCGGCGCCGGTGCCTTCAGCATCGACTTGGTGGCGGAAACCAACTTCGGCGACGTCGTCATCGAGAACCAGTTCGGCAAGAGCGACCATCGCCACTTGGGCCAGCTCGTCACCTATCTCTCGCACCGAGAGGTCCAGCGAGCGATCTGGATCGTAGAAGAGGCAAGGCCGGAGCACGTCAAGGCGGTGGAGACATTGAACGATTGCGGCGTGGCGCAGATCTGGATGGTCACGGTGCAAACCATCAGGATCTGCGGTTCCCCAGCAGCCCCGCTGTTCACGGTCGTCGCCGAGCCGTCCGAAGACGCGATGACCAAGGGAAGGACGGATCGGGACCTCACACCGGCGCAACGTCAGAGCCGTGACTTCATGGCCGCCCTCTTCGCGCAAGCGCGGGATGAAGGGATCGACTCGCCATTCAAGAATCTCAAGCCGGACTACATTGGGTTGCAGGACACACCTGCAAGAGGTTCGGGGCTGGTGTACCGCGTCGCAGTCAACCTTCGCGAGTCCCGTGTCGTCCTCACCAACAAGAAAGGCCGATGGACGGGGGCGCTGGCCGTGCTGCTTGAGGACCGACAGAGGATCGATGAAGCCTTCGCGGCGCGCGATCTGCCGCAGCCGCTCGAATGGACGAAGAAGGTGACCGCGGGCCGGTGGGTGATCCGCTACCGGGTAGACGTCAACTACAAGGACAAGCCCGACAGGACCAAGATGCTCGAACTCAACCGGGCTTCGGCCCAGATGAAGCGCGTGTTCGACCCGTACGTCAGGGGACTCGATCCTCGGCTCGAAGAGGACTCCTCGGAGTCATCCACGGAGGTTCTCAACGGCGGCGGGCAGTGAGCGAACCAGTGGCAGCTACGGATACGGCTGATGCGGTGCGGTTCGTTGGGAGCTTTGATGGTCTCATCGATTCCCGGTCCAAGAGTGGGAATCGACGATGGAATAGCGACCACGGCACTGACAGCAACTCGCATAATATGAACGAGTTACGGGGATGTTGTGACTCATGCGCATTCCGGTGAAGTTGAACGCCGGATCCGGGGAACGTGAACACGGATTCCGGCGAACGTGAACGCTCGTCGGAGCGCAGCGACGTTGGTCGGTCAGTTTCCTCCCATCGGTTTCGCAACGGGTGTACGAGTCCTACCCGTGACGTCGTGTTCGCGCAGTGCGCGAGATGGTTCAGGTTGTTGCCGATGCGGGCAATCTCCCGGGCGCGCTCGCGCTCGATGTCGGCCGCCGCCACGGTCCACGTCCGCGTCCGCGCTTGGCCTGCCGCAGCAGGTCGGACACCGGCAGCGGCGCAATCTTGCGGACCTCTGAAGACTCGGTCGCCACCGCGGCGAGACGGTCGACCGGCGACATGTCGGTTAGACTCGCGGGCGTAGCCGACTAGCTGCAATTTGGATGGAGCATCCATCGCGATGGAACCAAAGACGGTCGTGGAGCGACTCAAGGAATTTCGCCAGACCCTTGCCGGTTCGCACTGGATGGACGAGTTGGACAAGGAAACCCAAGCGCTCATTCGCGAGAATCCTTTCGCGTTTCTGATCGGTGTGGCTTTCGATCGAGGCATGCCGTGGCAGAAGGCATGGCGAATTCCGACGGAGATCGATCGGCAAGGTTATCTGGATCCGGCGCTGTTGGCATCCAAGGGTGAGACAGAGCTCATCGGGTTGCTGGAGGGTCTGAAGGTGCACCCCAGGTACGGTGCAAAGCAAGGCGCCAGGACGTTGTCGGACGCGGCTAGGTCTGCCCGTGCCCCATAACTTTTCGCTGGACTTCATGAAGCCACTTCGCTACGGTGGCGAGCATGGAGATTCAGAATCAGGTTGGGCACAGCCTGCGGGGCAACCTCACCCGACTGCGCGATGTGCTGGACGGCGCGGTATCGCAGGGCATTGGCAGCCTCGGGCAGGTCGCCGATCGTGTCTGTGAAGCGTTCGATTTCCGCGATGGACGCGGCCGGTGGCAGCGCGCGAGCTGCTGCGCGGCGTTGGCCGACCTCGAGGCGGCAGGCCACGTCTCGCTGCCTCGGGGTCGGCCCTCTCGCGGCGGTGTGTGGCGCCCGCGTGTGCTCCCGCACCCGGTGGCGCCGGCGGCTGACGTGCCTGACACGGTCGGCGAGGTTCGGGACTTGGCGCTGGTGCGGGTGGAGACCGACGAGCAGCGCCGGGTCTGGAACACGCTGATGGTGCATGAGCACCCGCGCGGCGCCGGGCCCTTTGTGGGCCACCAACTGCGTTATCTGGTAGGCTCCGGGCATGGCTGGCTGGGCGGGGTCGGGTTCGCAGCAAGCGCGCGGCGTCTGCGGGCTCGCGACGCCTGGATCGGCTGGGACGACACGCGTCGGCGCGCCCACCTGCACCGGGTGCTGGGACTGTGCCGGTTGCTGGTGCGCCCCGGCATCTGCTGCCGCAACCTGGCCTCGCACGTCTTGGGCCGGGCCGCACGGGCGGTCGGCGACGACTTCGAGCGTCTCCACGGCTATCGCCCCTGGCTGCTGGAGACGTTCGTCGACGAGACCGCACACGCCGGGGCGAGCGTGCGCGCGGCCAACTGGGTTCGCGTGGGTGAGACCAGCGGGCGCGGGCGCCAGGACCGCACGCACGCGGCGCCGGAAACGCGCAAGGCAGTGTATATGTACGCCTTGGAGCCGGCGTGGCGCGCCCGCCTCGCAGTGCCCGCAGCGGGCATTGCGCCGCTGGCGGCTGGCGCTGGGCTCGACGCCGAGTCCTGGGCGGGCCACGAGTTCGGCGTGGCGCCGCTGGGCGACGTGCGCCTGAGCGCGCGCCTGGTCCGGAGCGCGCAACATATGGCACAGTGCCCGCAGCGCGCCATCACCGGCGCCACCAACGGAGCGCGCGCCTTGGTCAAGGGACATTACCGGCTGATCGACCAGCCCGCCGAGAGCGCGGTGACGGTCGACAACATTCTCGCTCCCCATCGCGAGCGCACGCTGCGACGGATGCGCGGGCACGACACGGTGCTGTGCATCCAGGACGGCACCCGTCTGAACTTCACCCGGCGCAGCCAGACGCAGGGGCTGGGGGCCATCGGCTCGAACCAGACCGGCGCCGTGGCCCGCGGCCTGCACCTGCATACGACGCTGGCGGTCGACCCCGACGGGGTGGCGCTGGGTGTGCTGCGGGCCGCCTTCGACGCGCCCGCGCCCCCCAACCCCGACGAGAAAGACAAACCGAAGCCGCGCGAGGCGCGGACGTCGTTCCGCTGGGTCGAAGGGCTGCGCGACTTGGCGCAGGCGGCCGAGCGGCTGCCCGAAACCCGCGTGGTGTGCACGATGGACCGAGAGGCCGACTTCCTCGACCTGTTCCTCGAGCGCCGCGCGCACGCCCCGCAGGTCGACCTGCTGGTCCGCGCGAAGGTCGACCGCGTTGTGGGCACGGAGAAGACACCCGACGGGCAGACGGTCTCGCGCCGTCTGTTCGACCAGGTGCGCAACGCGCCGGCCCGCGGCGCCGCCACGGTCGCGGTGCAGCGGCTGAGCGCGCGGGCGAAGGCCAGCAAACAGGCCCGCAAGGACCGCCGGGCGGCGCGCGTCGCCGAGGTGACGCTGCGCTACCAGCAGGTGGCGCTGCCCGCCCCCGGGGCCACGCCGGTCGAGCTGTGGGTCGTCCATGTGCGCGAGCAACAGCCGCCGCCCACGGCCGAGCCGCTGGAGTGGTTCCTGCTGACCACGCTGCGTGTGACCAGCACCGCCGACGCCACGCGCATCCTGCGCTGGTACGCCCTGCGCTGGCGCATCGAAGAGTACTTCCGGGTTCTCAAGTCCGGCTGCAAGGTCGAAGAGTTGCAGCACCACGCGGCCGAGCGGCTCGAACGGGCCATGGCCATCAAGATGGTCATCGGGTGGCGCATCCAGTTGATGGTCCAACTCGGGCGCGAGGTGCCTGACCTGCCGGGCGACCTGCTGTTCTCCGATGGCGAGTTGCGCGTGCTCGCCACCTTCGCCCGCTCGCGCACGCTGCCGCCACCCACGCGCCTCGGCGACGCCGTCGGTCTGGTCGGGCGTCTCGGCGGGTGGCTCGGGCGCACGCGCGAGCCGCCCGGCGCGCAACTCCTGTGGCACGGCTACACCCAACTCGTTGCCATGGCCTTCGCCTTCGAACTGCGGGACGAATACGGATGACCTCACACTCAATACAAGTCCAGCCGGAAGATCTGGGGCACGGGCAGGGCTAGGTTGGTCTGGGAGCGGTTCGGCGGAGATGCCGGCGCCATCTGGGAGGACGCGTCTCCCGCCGAGGTGGAGAAGACGCTACAGGAGATCCACGGGCTTGGGGCCGGGCTCGCGTCGATGGCGACTGTGATACTCCACGACGACTTCGGCTGCTTCAGAGGGCAGGAGGGGCAGATCGACGTTAAGCCGGATGTCCACGTGGTGCGGGTGTTCCGACGTCTTGGGATCATCAAGAACGACTCCGCGAAGGAAGCGATACGGACGGCTCGACTCCTGAACCCCGAGTTCCCGGGCGAGTTGGATCAGCCAGCGTGGCAGATCGGCCTGCGGTGGTGTCACCCGACAGAACCGGACTGCGCCCAATGCCCGTTGACCGGGGACTGTGCGAAGCGGATATGACTTCGCTAGGCCTGGGAGTTGCCGCCCGGCGGGAATCTGCTCAGGCCACGATACCACCAGCAAGACCATGAACGTGTCGGCCACCGCGACGGCCACGCCGCCGCGGCCGGAAGCCACGTGTCTGGCCTTCGCCACGGCGCGCGCGCGACGGCGGCCACGGGCCGGCCGGCGCCCGTGTGCGAGCCGCGGTGCCACGTCTCGCGAGACCTGACCGCTCACCGTGACCGGTAAGCCCGTGTGCGAGCCGCATGTTTCCACTGGAGAGCCCGGTGCCGGAAATCGGCACGCCGGGTTCGGAGAGCGGGGGGAGGAAACGTACCCACGGGAATCGGCCTGCGGCCCGACTGCGAAAGCTCCCGGATGAGCCACCGACCCCTACTGGCTACGCGCCTCCCCTCGACTCTACAAAGAGTCGATCACCCAAAGGTCGGCACTACACGACGCAGCGCGGAGGGCGTGGTGTCAGTTGTGGGCAGGCCGTTTGCGGCGGGTGCGTGATACCGCCGGTGCGCCGCGCGACGCATCACGTGGTAGGGCGAGTACTATGGCGCAGGGAGTGATTGCAGATGCCGAACGGTCACGACATATATCAAGGAGCGCTGGAGGTCCTGCTGCAAGGGATTGCGGCAGGTTCACTGACGCTTCTGGATCTTTCCGATATCGAAGCGAGACGGATTGAGCGGGCGGACGGCATCAATGTCGTGCGTTTCGGGTTTACTGTCAAACACGACGCACTCGACAAGGTGATCGGCAGCAAGAAACGAAGATGACGGGCAAGAGCAAGAGGCGGGCTACCTCGGCGGACGGGTCAAATCCGGCCATTGATGGACACCGCAAACCCGGCCATGTCGGAATCCCGCGACGGGAGAACGAGGACCTACCGGTCGGGGCGCATGCCCGATCCGTTTCGGTGGACAGGTTGCCTACGCCGGGTGATGGTATCGCCTTTTGTGATTCGGGCACGAATTCCGTGTTCACCTTCCGCCGGATTGGGCGTTCAAGATCCTCCGGATTACGCACCTCACGCTCCGGACAGCGTCGAACAAATCGGGTCGATCGGGCGCTCTGCTCTCCAGAGAGAACCAACGTCCACCAAGGTGACTCCCGGCACCGTTTGCGAGAACCCCTCGGCGCCCAGCCCGCCCCCAGAAGAACCTGAAGGGCCGGTCCAGGGTGTCGCCTGGTTTGGGACCTGTCAGATCAGCATCCCGGCGGCAGCTCGAGCGCCCGACGCCTCCTTCGCGGCCTCGCTGGACGCGAACCCGCGTCGACCCTTCGGAGTGCCCCGGCGTTCGCCCGGAGATCCACTCCACGACCTTCCATCTCATTCGTCAGGGAAATAGTCCGCATCGATCCGCTTCACCTCGTAGGTAGCGTCGGTCGTAACGCCAACGCCATAGTCGATCATGAACTCCGCAAGTCGCGTTCCGGCTATGAGGATCACCTTGGTATCGATGTTGTCCGCATAGTCCTTGGCTTCGCGAGAGAATGAAGATGTCGTGATGAAAACGCCCTTGCGCGCTCGTCTCCCCTGCAAGGCGCCCGCAAATCTCTGCACCTCCGGGCGGCCCACCGTGTTCTCCCAGCGCTTGGCCTGGATGTAGATTATGTCCAGCCCAAGACGGTCCTCCTTTATGATCCCGTCTATGCCTTCGTCCCCGGCATGACCAATGGCCTCTCCCGCTTCCATCCTCGATCCACCGTAGCCCATGGCTACGAGCACATCCACGACGAGGCGTTCGAAGAACGCAGGCGACGACCGCTTGACCTGATCGAGCAGATCGCTGGCGACGCTGTTGCGTAGTGTCTGGTAGGCGGCCTGTAGAGCCTCCTCTGGCGTTGCCTCAGACAGATCAGGCGTGCCGGTATCGGGTCGCGGCGTCCGACGAGCGGTCTTGAATTCCCTGAACTCCTCGAATTGTTCAAGAAACCTCACGCCGATGCTCTCGTGCTTGCCCGCGAGAACCTGACTACCTCGTTCCGTAATACGAAATTCCCCGCGTTTCGGATCCTCCAGAAGACCCGCCTTCTTCAGATAAGTCCGTGCCCACGTCACGTTGTTGTGAAATCTCGATACCCGACCACTGGGAATGACTTCCCTCTTCTCGTCGTTCGTGAGGCTGAACTGCTGGGCGAGAAGGTCGACTGCGTCGTGGACCAGATGGCTCTTGTTGTCACCGGCCAGCTCAAGCAAGGGCAACATGATGGACTGGTAATCGGGTATCGCCATGCTCCTTACTCCTGAAATGCTTGCCCTCCCTGGGCTCGTAGACGGACCGTAGCTTTGGACACGGGCGGCTCCACCGCCAAATGGCAAATCACATGGGCAACATGGCGTGCCGCGCCTCGATCTCCCCGTTGTTACACGCGGGCCGATGACAGCTGTAGAAGCGCCTCGCGACGCCGATGCCGCTGTCGTCTCGCGGCTCCACGACAAGTGCGACATCCTGCCTCCGGGCAACGATTTTCGCTCGGATGCTCATGGCCGCGTACTCCACTTCGCCGTCGACGACGTAGCCGAGCATGCATCCCACGGGCAGATTCTCCGAGTACGGAACTGTAGTGAAACGGGTGAGTCCATCCATAACGTAAGCTGTCGCCAGCGACCTCCTGCCGTCGTCGCGGCGCTCGTTCAGACGCTTACATTCGTACGCGAGGTACGTGTCGCGATCTTGGTCCAGGATGACGGCCATATCGACCTTGCCTCTGCTGTGCGTCGTCCCTTCCGGGGTGTATCCGAACGGTTCGTACTGAAACGCGATCCAGTGGAAACGATGCCGCGTATCGGGATTGCGCTGCAAGAGATTAACAGATTGGCGGTGATAGTGTCCTCATCCGGCCGCAGCGGCAGGACGGCGAGACACCGGGACGCGCTCCAGAAAACACTCGTCGAGAGACCTGAATCGACCCGCCCACGTGGTGGAATCGCCGGTCTCCATCAGGCACAGCCCAGTCGAATGTCATGACGCTGGCCAGCGACTGCGGGCAAATCGAGCGTGATCGCGTTGGCGTCGGCCAAGGCCGCAGAGCGGAGCCAGAACCGCTTCCCGACCGGTTTGACGAGGAACAGATCCCGGTCGACGAACACCCGAAAGTCGGGCATCGACTGGAAGTTGCCCGAAGGCAGACGGGCGTGCTCGGCGAACCGGGACAACGCCTCCGTTACTGATGCGTCGTGGCCTTCGGCGTAGTCGAACGCGTCTGGCTGTTGGCCACCCTCAAGAAGTGCAGAGCATTTTTCGCCCACCGGCGCGGCGACCCCGCACCCGCGTTCTTTGGCCGCAGTCGTGCGCCGCGCCGCCAGGCGAAAAATGCTCTGCACTATCTCGCCATCGTTGACAGAGAGGCGAACCGCTGTTGCGGGACCGTGTACCGTATCCACGGGGGCGCTGTGGAAGTGCCCGGCCTGGGGACGCCCGGTCACAACATCGCGCTGAATCTGATGGTCGGCGAGGCGGGCGCCCCCAGTCCGTTGGAAATCTCGCGGGCGATCGTCGCCGATCACGCCTGTGTCCGGGCCGCGAGATTCCCACACTCCCACAGCGGTCATCGTCGATGACTGACACGGAACGAAGTTCATCCGAGGATGTGTCCTGATGTGAGCCCGCAAGCGTTAACCCGTCCACGGAATCGGGACAACCTCAGCTTCGTCATAAGCCTCCCTGCGTCGGATACCGCTGGGTCGCCGCACACCCAGGCGGACGACGTGAAAGTGGGCGGGCAGCGTGGGCGACTGGCGCTCGACCGGCTCCGGAACGTCATCGGCCGGATCGAGTCCTCCTGGTGGCCAGTCAGCGCCGAGGAAGGCTTCGAGATCGTCCGCCGGCGCCTTTTCAGGACCCTACCCAGCAAACTAGCCGTCCCGGCCCAATCCCAGGCGCGTGGAGATTGACAACCTACCGCCGAGATGTCATAATCCTAAGCTGCAATGAGGGTGCCTCTAAGCACCCTCACCCAGTTGTGGGCCGGAAGCATTTAGGGAATGCACCAACGGTTTAGGCCCTGGAGTTGCGGGTTCGATACCCGTCCGGTACCGACCAATGTGTGGTTCGTCTCGCCTTTGTCAATACACCCGGTAAGACAACACCACAAGCCGCCGCTGTTCGCTTAGGTGTTTCCGTTGGCGGTATGCGAACCATCAGGAGAACCACCCTCTTATCTTCACGCTTTACTGACGCATTGGAGGTCATGGACACCTATCGCTACGAGGCTCAGTAATCATGCATTGGTTGGTTGAAGCTATAGGCTTCATACTCAAGACATTGTGGGCGTTGATAGTTATCATGGTAATGGCTGTGGGCACGGTCATGATCACTGTCGGCGCTTATCAGTTGGCACGTCACTTATGCCGTGCAACGATACCAGACTTGTGTGACGAACTGGCACTGGTACTAACTCGACTGGCACGGGCATTAAGGCGGGTTAATGTGCCGTCTGGTAGGAAGCTCGTCCATAGCATAGCAAGTGCTCTTGCTAGTGCTATTACATGGCTAAACAAATAGGCGGGCGGCGGGGAGAGAGGCAGGTGGCACAAGTAAGAAGGACGCGTGGATGTGGTCAACGTGACACCACGTTAGACGGGATCTAGCTATATAGCCCAGGCCCGTCCTCCGATGACCGCCTCCGTATAGTGGCATCGGAGTAAGCTTACTTTACGCCTTCCCTGCCTCTCTCCATTTCGTTACTGTGACAGTGTGACACCTGTGACACTAAGGGTATCAGGATGTCACACTTAGGACACCGGTGGGTGGGTGGCTTAGCAGCCCGTGGTGAAAGTCCCCCAAACTAGGGATCGACATGATCGGTCCCGTGCCCTACACTCTCGGGCATGGCGATGGGGACACGCGGCGGCCGAACGCGGCAAGCGACGATGTGGGTGCCGACGGCGGATCTGCCGAAGAGCGCTGGGCACCCGTTTTACGAGCGGCTGAATCGAGTGCTCGACGAGGCGGGGTTCGATGCGTTCGTGGAGGCACAGTGCGCGTCGTTCTACGCGGACGGGGTCGGTCGGCCGAGTCTGGCGGCGGGCCGCTATTTCCGGCTGCTGCTGCTCGGCTACTTCGAAGGGCTGGACTCGGAACGAGCGATCGCGTGGCGCGCCGCCGATTCGCTGAGCATCCGCGCGTTCTTGGTCTACGCGGTGCACGAGTCGCCGCGGGACCACTCGACGCTGTCGCGCACCCGTCGCCTGATTGACCTCGAGACCCACCAGGCGGTGTTCACGTGGGTGTTGCAGCGACTGGCCGACGCCACGCTGGTCGTGGGGCGCACGGTGGGGATCGATGCCACGACGCTGGAAGCCAACGCGGCGATGCGGAGCATCGTGCGTCGGGACACGGGCGAGAGCTACGACCCATTTCTGACCCGGCTGGCCGAGGCGTCCGGCCTCACGACCCCGACGCGCGCCGAGTTGGCCCGGTTCGACCGGACCCGCAAAAAGAAGGGCTCGAACGCGGACTGGACCCATCCGCACGATCCGGACGCGAAGATCGCCAAGATGAAGGACGGCCGCACGCATCTGGCGCACACCGCCGAGCATGCGGTCGACCTGGACACCGGCGCCACCGTGGGCGTGACGGTGCAGGACGCGAGTGCGGGCGACACGACGACCCTGGTCGACACGCTCGTCACGGCCGCCGAGCAGGTCGAGGCGGTCGGCGCGCCGGGGATCGCGGAGATTGTCGCTGACAAGGGATATCACAGCAACGAGACGATGGTCGGGTTTGCGGCCATCGGCGTGCGCAGCTACGTCTCGGAGCCGGATCGCGCCCACCGCGCCTTGGACAGGCCGCAGACGGCCTGCCCACAGCGACCACAGGCACTCATCTCATCGCTCTATAAACCAGGGGTGGGGGAATTTTCAGTGACCGCAGGTGGGGGAAATTTGAATGACCGTTGACACGGGGAGCAACCTGTTCGTGTTCGCGTTGCCATAAGGGTCGAGACCGTCATCCCGACAAGGCGCTCTCGGCGGCCTTCGTCCGAACCGCCGCGCCAGGACGGCACGCCGACGGCAACGGCCTGTACCTGTTTGTCCAGCCAACCGGAACGCGAAGCTGGTTCCAGCGGCTCGTCATCCGTGGTCGGCGCCGAGGGGTCGGACTCGGTGCCGTTGTGGTCGTCTCGCTCGCCGAAGCCCGCGAGCGCGCCCTCGCCAACCGCAAGTTAGCGCGGTCCGGCCGTGACCCGCTGGTAGAGAATCGCGGCGTCCGGGGTGTTCCCACCTTCGCCGACGCCGCCCGGCGCGTGCTTGAGCAGAAGCGCGGCGGATGGCGCAGCCGGTGGCACACGCGGAATTGTTGGCGGAGCCTCGAACTCCGCTACAGAAACCTCGTAAGCTAGTGATAGAAAGCAGCTTATATATTGTCCTCGCGCGCATTTCCTTCATTTCGTCCATCGGTCTGTACCGGATTCCAGCGGACCACGGACACCGACCGCGGACGGACCGTGATCGGCGACAGACCGCGGCGCATCGGGATTTCAGACCCAGTACAGCCGTGGTACACTGCGGGCAATGAGCGCCGATGTGAAGTGGATCGTCTGAACCGGTGTCGGCATCATCGGAACCGCCATCGGAACTGGCTTCGTGCTAGCAGGCCTCATGTCAGCGCAGCTCGGGAGCGTGTCGGCACAAGTTGCCGCCGTGAACACCCGTATTGACGACGTGATCGCCCGCACGACCGCTGAGCACGCCGAGATACGCACGGAGATCCGTCGCCTGGACGACCGGCTGCGCGCCGTCGAACTCGCCATCGAGCCCGCTCCGCCGGCCGAGTGTTGGCGATCTCCAGGAACTGACGTTTTCTGCACCGCTGTCGACCGGGTTCATTGACGACGACGGGGTGGGTTGTCCCCATCTGGCGAGTCGTTGCGGCGCGGACGTCGTCGTTTGCGCTGCTGCTGGGTGAGTTCGGCCTCGCGCCGGCGATAGCTCCGACCTTCGACGAGGAGGATCTCGACGTGGTGAGTCAGGCGGTCGATCAGGGCGACGGCGCAGGAGGCGTTGGGGAAGACGGTGTCCCAGTGCTTGAACGGCAGGTTGGTTGTGATGAGCAGGGAGCGGTGCTCGTAACGACGGCTGACGAGTTGGAAGAGCAGGTCGGCGGCGCGGGCGTCGTTGGCGAGGTAGCCCAGTTCGTCGATCACGACCAGCGCAGGCCGGGTGTAGTGGCGGAGGCGGCGTTCGAGGGCGCGTGCGGTTTCCTGTCCGTTGAGGTCGAGCAGGAGGTCGGCGGCGGTGGTGAAGAGGGCGGAGTGTCCGGCGAGGATGGCCTGGTGGGCGATGTTCTTGGCGAGCATGGTCTTGCCGAGGCCCTGGGCCCCGACCAGGATGACGTTCTCGCCGCGGGCGAGGAAGTCGAGGGTGAGGATGCGTTCGAGGACGGGGCGGTCGAGGGCGGTCGGCCAGTTCCAGTCCCAGTCGGCGAGGGGCTTGAAGCGTCCCAATCGGGCGCAGGTGAGTCGGCGCTCGACGCTGCGGCGCTGTCGGTCTTCGAGCTCGGCGGCGACGAGGTGTTCGAGCAGCACGGTCGTGCTCCAGCGTTTGCGGGTGGCTGTGGCGACGAGGTCGTTGAGGTCGTCGGCGGTGCGATGGCATCCGAGTCGGCGGAGGTCAGTCGCCAGCGTCGTCGGGGGTGTGTCGTCCGAGGGCATCGTAGGTCTCCAGGTCGTGGGGCCGGACGTCGAGGTCTCGCAGTCCCGGGCGGTCGGGCAAGGTAAGCCGGAGCGGGGGTTTGAGTCCGCGCTGTCGCCGGCGCGTTTCGAGGATGTGGGTGATGGAGCCGGCGCCGAGGGCGTCTCGTTGGAGGGCGTGGTCGACGGCGGCGGCGAGTTCCTGCGGCCCGTAGTCGTCGAGCAGCGCGAGCAGCCTGGTGCCATGCGGTCGCAGCGCCTCCCCGCGTTCTGCGAGCCGTTCGAAGAGGGTGGCGGTGGCGGGGACGGCGGCGCGGAGCCGGTCGCGGGTGGTGTGGACGTTGGCCTGGCGGGTGGCGGCGAGCAACCCTTCCAGATGCGCGGGGTCCTCGACGGTCTGTCCGGTGTCGTAGGTGCGGCGATGGCGGGCGAGCTCGGTCTGCTGGTCGAGGATGCGGACGCGGGTGGCGCTGGCGAGCAGCGTCAGGGGCTTGCGGACGTGGGTGTGGGGGATGGAGTAGAGATTGCGGTCGAAGCGGACGTAGGGGGTCTTGCCGGAGCGGACGACGCGCACGAGGTCGGTCTCGAAGGGATGGGCGGGGAGCGGCAGGAGGCGGGGCTGCTCGTCGGCCCAGACGTCGGCGACGGTGCGGTCGGGCATCTCGGGGTGGCGTCGTTGGTGGGCGACCTCGTCGCGCCAGCGTCGGAACTGGGCGTTGAGGTCGTCGAGGTCGCGGAAGGGCCGGGCGGCGAAGAAGGCGTGCCGTAGGTATTGGATCTGCCTCTCGATTTTTCCCTTCTCATTTCCGCGTCCCGGCGTGCAGGGGCGGGGCGCGAAGTGGTAGTGGCCGGCGAGCTCGAGCAGGCGGGGGTGAAACTGGACGGCGGTACCGCGGCGGTCGAGCACAGCGCTGCGCAGGTTGTCGTAGACGAGCGTGCGGGCGATGCCGCCCAGGGCCTCGAAGGCCTCGACGTGTCCGCGGAGGAAACTCTCAAGGGTCTGGTCGAGGGTGAAGAGGGCGGCGATGGCGCGCGAGTAGCCGAGGACCATGACGAATCCGGAGACGGCGCGTGTGCCGTGTCCGATGCGGACCTTGCCGAAGGAGCCCCAGTCCACTTGACCTTGCTCGCCCACCAGGGTGACGACGCGGCGGTAGACGGTGCGGGTGGACTCGGGCCGCAGGCGCCGCACGAGGCGGCGGACCTGGATGACCGAGCCCGGGTAGCCGCGCTGGCGGACCATCTCGTGGATGCGGGTGGCGCGCAGCCGGGGGTACTGGGCCAGGGTGTCGCGAATGAACGGCAGGTAGGGGTCGAGGGCGGTCGGCCGACACACGCCGCCCCGGACGCTTCCCGACGCGTGCTCGACCGCGGCGCGGACCGTCTCACGGTGGAGGCCGAGTTGAGCGGCGATGGTCCCGAGCTTCCAGTGCTCGCTGTAGTACAGGCGCCGGATCTCGGCGCGCTGCGCGGGCGTGATCATCGTTCCTCCTTCCCCGCACGACGCGAGGCTCCCGCATCGGGGTCAGCCACCGGCTCGATCGGCCGCAGACCACGCATCGCGTGGCCGCCGGAACCGGGGCGGCGTCAGGGACGGGGAGTCTGTCCGATGGCGGGGGTGCGGGGGAAGTGTGATCCGTCACGCGCCGCCGGGCGCGGTAGGCGCGCTGCCGGTCGCGGTGGTCGAGACGTCCTTCCAGACTGCGCTGATGACGAGCGTTGGCGGCTCGAACGCACCGGCGACGACCGGCCGTCCGGCACGGCGACGTGCAGTAGGCATGGCCGCGGTCACACGCCGCGCAGATGGCGAAAAGACGGCTGCACTGGCGACAGGTTCTCTGGCGGAGGGGCTGGTCCACGGCGTCGGAGCGCGCAGGGCGATCTCCGACTGGACAACGAGCCTGAACCGTGGCACAACAGCAGGGACCGGCTCGGTCTGTCGGAGCTCGGGGCGGTCACGAGGGTCCGGTGGGCAAACCGGGCCCTCACCCCACGTCTGAGTCCGCTCCCTACGCTACCCGAACGCCGTGCCCACCGCCAGCGCCGGGGCCGTGGACGCCGCCGCTCCCATGGACGCACAGAGCGCGCCCACAGGAGCTTGGAAAACCGCGCGGGCACGGTTTCCCACAGCGCCCACCGCCATCATCTTCATCTTCATCAAGATCCACACGAAAAGACCGGTGCCCGAGCCGAGCGCACCGACGAGTGTCGAGAATTTGTCACTATCTCGCGACCGTTGACAGCCGAGTAAGACGTCTGTCCTCCCATGCCTGGTTTCTACGTGTTCCTGGCGCTGTGTACCGGTGTGGTTGTACTGGTCTTGGTCATCGCGAAGCGGGCCGCGCCGCAGGAAACCCAACATGATCGGATCGAATCGCTCGTGGGATGGTCCGGCGACACGCCAATACGGACACGCGATTCTCGATTGACCATCAGCCCCTTCTACCACGGGCTGCTAATCCGTGTCCAAGAAAACTGGGGGCGCCTCAACGGAGGTTCATGGCCATAGCACCAGCGTTTTTCGTCTCGGCCGACTGGAGTAAGGCCGCGCGCAAGCGGGCCGTCTACGTCGCGGATCTGACGCGGAACCAGATCCGCCACGCGGCCACAGACACTGAGTGGACGCTGCCAGCGCTGCTTGCGTACTGCCGTCGACTCACCCACGCCGGTCCCGTGCTGGTCGGCATCGACGCGGCATTGGGCGTATCGCGCGGGTACTGGAATCTGGTCGGGCCGCAGCCGCGGTCCTTCCTCGACTGGTTGCGCGACGTGGATCCGGTTCGGTTTTTCGGTATCACGACGGATCCGACGCGTTGGTGCGTAGATCGGCCGTGGTTCCGTGTCCCGTCGGGGAAAGGTGGCAAGCGAGCGTTCACCGGGCAGGTTTCAGACGGGTTTCTACGCAAGATCGATCAGGCCACACGTGCCAATCCGCTCTTCGCGGTCAGTGGCATTCCGGGGACAGTGGGGGCAGCGACACGCGATTGCTGGCGGTCGCTAGTCCCCTTGCTCGCCGACGCGGATCGGGATTTTGCCGTGTGGCCCTTCGACGGCAATCTGCCTGACCTGCTTGCGAAGCGCGGGGTAGTTCTCGCGGAAACCTATCCGAGGCTCGCCTATGCCGCCGCACTGGCAGCCCACCTCCCAGCCAGTCGGATCAGCGTGGCCAAAGTAGCGTCGGATAGCCGGAACCTCGCGTGCGATCACCTGCATTGCGCCACGTGGGTCACCGCCAACGCAGTCGATCTTGGCGAGCTCGACCGGGTGCGAGCGAATGAGGATGACTTCGATGCACATTTCACGGCGGCCGGCGTGCTGCGCTGTTCAGTCGAAGGTATGGACCTAGCTGAACAACAGTGGATTGACCCCACGGCAGAGGGATCGATGCTCCTCGCCGGTCCAGTTGATCCGTCTTCGCGGGAGGCGAAGCTGACCACACTGGTCGAGCGACTATCCGGCGCCTTGGCCGATGGGCGCGGTCCCACGGCACGGCGCCTGGCCACGCCGCTTCTGAGAGGTCTGGCGCGCGCGGCGGCTGTTTCGAGAAGCTCTCGGGCTCAACCACATGCACCCGGCACGCGCGGCGGGCAAAGTGGGGCACCCACAAGCATGGCATATCGGTGTCCGATTCCAGGGTGCGCGAAGGTCTTCAATGGTTCGCGCGGCGGGTGGGACGCCCACATCGAGTGGCTCCGCATTCATCCCAATTGGCATCCGGGCATCACGGATCGCACGGAGCGAAAGCGGCTGTTCAGGTTCGAGTACCGCGACTGGTTTGTTGGCCCAAGCCGATGATGACTGCGCTAGTCACGGGAGCTAACCGGAACACCTGCCGGGACCGGAAACCGCAGGATTTCGGCGTGGTCGCGACGTGGACACGAGCAGCGCGACCAGCACGGTGGCGAGCAACATGCCACTCTGGGGCCGCAGGAGGACGTAGATGAGGAGGCAGTCGGCGGTGCCGAGCAAGACGACCGCCCCCCAGACCTGAGCGAGGTGGAGGGCCACCGCCAGCACCAGCGCCGAGCCCAGCGCGAGCGTCACCGCCATGACGTCGAAGCCGTAGACCGACTGGTGCACGACCAGCCCCAGCACGAAGATCCCCACCAGCACCAGAGCGTTCAGCGGAGCGAAGCGGAAATCGGCCCGGGCCGTGGTGGCGAATCTCTCGAAGGCTCCGAATCCGAAGGGTCAGAAATAGACGAAGCTGGCAATGACCCATGCGACGCCCGCCACGAAACCGGCGGCGCCCCGCGCACGTATGAAGCCGACCGGAACCCGGCCCAGGAGTCGAATGAGCGGGTCAGGCGCAAGCATGACCGCCATCATGGTCACCCCGACCGCGATCCCCACGATGTACGCGATCGACGCGAAGGTCCCTTCCACGTGCTGCGCAGACAGCGACATCCACAGACCCAGGGCGCCGATCAGGGCACCCAACCCCCTGAGCCGTGTATTGTGCGAGATGAACCTGCGGGTTGCCGCCGGGGCCACCATACCGGCGCCGCGCATGGCAACGCTGCACAGACCGAACAGGACGCTCGAGATCAGAAGACTGTTCATGATGGCTCCCTACTCCCAGGCCGGCCAGCCGCGAAGCTCGTAGTAGCGCGCTCGCGGTGTGGCTCGCCAGGGATCGATCCCATGCCGTTTGCACCAGGTCGCGTGAACGACGCAGCCGATACCGGCCCCGAGCAGGGGGAACACAAGTGCCCAGTGCCCCACCAGGAAGTACAGCCCAATGGTGCCGCCGTGGAGGATCGTCCACTTGAAAATCTTGCGCCACTGCGGCGTCTCGATCTCGAACTTGGCGAACACGGTCTGCCCCAGATTGCTAAACACGAGGAGGAGGAAGAGCTCGAGCTCGATTCCGAAGGAGGTCATGAGGCCCCTGCCCTTTTATTTGCAATATCAAATCATTTATTTTGACCAGTCTAAACTATAGGCCTGCCGGGCTTGCTTGTCAATGAGCGACAGCCACCTTTCGGCGCCGGTCTACTGGCCGATTCGCTCGAATCCCGGGCGACTGTCGACCGTCAGGCGTCCGTGTGGCGGCCGGCCGCGGCGTCTATCGGATTCAGCACTTCGAGACCGGGAAAGCGGGTGAAGTCGCGGTCTGTGGTCGCGATGCGGGCGCCATGTTCCAGCGCCAGCGCCGCAAGATGCGCATCCATCACCAACCCGCCCCTGGCCTGACCTTCCTGACAGGGTCTCCTTCACCTGTTCGCCAACTCGTCGGCGCGCCCGCCGCCCAGGTAGATCTCGACGTCGCGGTTCCCCTCGTGGCAAGCGTATTCGTACATCTCATACCCCGGAGCCCTCGTCAGCGGCATCGAGATTGTCCAGGGCCGGTCATACACTTCGGGATCCTCGATCGTGACCTCCCACATGAGCTCATCCTCGGACACGCGGGTAAAGCGTTCAACGACGTGCATGGCGTCGCCAACCGGGAGCCCTTTCAGGCGCCCGCCATTGGAGCTCGTCACGATCATCGCCCGGTCGTTGAAGTTCGTCGTGTCCACGACGAGCGTGTCGCCCTCCCAGTATGCGCGGGCATCACCGGTCCAGAGATCAACGTCTCCGTCGAGGTGAGGTCGATCGGTCACCGGAATGATGCGCGCCTCGTGAATCATCTCGTGCAGAATCACCACGAAGCCGGTTGTTTGCAAGATGCGATACGCGTTGTTGTATCCCGTGGGCAACATCGAGCCCGGAACCCCTCGCGTGATACATCGGTCCCACGTGCTCATGGCACGGTAGTCATCGCGCTGGCGCGCAATGTTCCGTTCTCGAACCGCCGCGGCCGACGCCTTGACGGGAACCCGTCCATCCGGCGGGTCGACGACCAACGATGTCTGCCGCGTCGACAGGAAGCGATCCCCCGCGTCCATCCAGACGTTGTATGCACCCATGAAGGCCGGTCGTCTGGCATTCGTCTGTTCCTCGAGGCTGGCGCTCTCTTCTTCGGTGAAGACCGACTTGCCGGCAGCCGACGCGGGTACGACAACGCCGGAATACGGTATCTCGTTGCCGCGCTCGAACGGGGTGATCGTCGCGTTCGTCCAGACGGCTTGCAGATCGGGCCGGCCGTCCGGCATGCGCGGCATCGTCCAGGGTCCATCCGACGCCGGCGTCTGGCCAGCGGCCGGAAAGACCCACAGCGCCGCCAGCGTCGCCGCGAACGTCCAGCGCCACAACAGATTTCTGTCGGTCATCGAATCCCTCGTCCCTTCCGCTACTCGAGACAGCCGATAGCCGTCTCGGCGTCGTGCCCGATGGTCGCGTGAATCCTCCAACCGTCGGGGGTCTGGCCGTAGATGTACGTGGCGCCGACCTCGCCCATGACGCCGCCCGTCGCAAGGCCGATGAGCAAAGCCCCGGTTGCGACGCCGGCAGTGCTTCTCTGTATGGTCATGATCTTCTTCGCGGTCGAGGCCGGCTCTCGATTCCGAAGAGCTGCGACCGATGGCGCCTTGGCGGGTAAGTGGATGCTCCGATACGCTATCATCACCGGGAGTCGCCGCAAAAGGAAACCGTTCCCCGCTCGCGCGGCGCGTCCCGAAACCGGCGTCGGCGGAAGGAGATAAGCCGGTGTCTGGCCATTCACGGGATGCCGATCAGCCCTCTTCCCTACAACAGCTTCGTGCAGATCTTTCAGACGCCCGACCACGTGGCGATCTTCTCCGAGGCGTTCCGGATCTGGCGGATAGTCCCCCTGGACGGAGGGCCGCACGGCACGATTCGTCAGTGGCTGGGGGATACGCGGGGGCGTTGGCAAGGCGATACGCTGGTTGTCGAAACCACGAACTTCTCCAACTACCTGCAGCAGGCTGGTTCTGGCCGGAACATGAACAGCATGGTCGAGAAATTCACGCGTGTGAGTCCAGACGTGATCCGGTACGAATACACCGTGGACGATCCGGTCAAGTGGGTGAGCCCCTGGACCGCCGCCGTGTCGCTGAGAAAAACCGACCACCCGGTCTACGAGGTCGCCTGTCACGAGGGGAACTACGCCGTCGAGAACATTCTTCGGGGTGCACGCGCGCAGGATGGGACGCCGGACGAGCCGGTCTTCGAGGAGGGAAAGATCTGCTGGGACTGTGAGCCTGTCGTCCGGTAGCGCAGAGCCAGGCAAGGTACATCGACACCCGCGTTCCTCCGCGGGACTTCCGCCACAGGGGGTTGACGCAGCGCCTGCCGGCGCACGAAGTCGACCACGTCGTCCACGGTCAGTACGGCCCGCGCCCCGGTCGGGCCTCCCACCAGCACGCGCCGATAGCCTCGCATGCTCATGAAGTGGAGCGCGTGCGCGACCGAATCGGTCGGCTGCAGCCATTCGGGATCAGGAGTCATGGCCATGCGCACCGGCGCCGTGTCGAGATCGACGTCTGCGGGCAGACGATGGAACATCAGGAGGGTTGAGACTATGCCATTGACGCGCGATTTCAGAGTGACGATCCGAGAGCGGCTCGAGCGCGATCCGGGCTTCCGGGAGGCGCTGCTCGAAGATGGTGTGCAGTGCCTTCTTGCCGGCGAGGTGGACGTCGACAAGTCAGTTCTGCGCGACTATGTCAACGCGACCATCGGGTTTCGGGAACTCGGTGGGCTGACCGCGAAGTCGCCCAAGAGCCTGATGCGTATGCTCAGTCCGAACGGCAATCCGCAGGCGCGCAATCTCTTCGAGATCATCAGCTGCCTTCAGGAACGCGAGGGTCTGCACCTCAAAGTACAGGCGGTTCGATGACTGGCAACGTCCCATGAAACGACGAGCAGACAACAAGAATGGACTTCGGTGACACGCGAAGGGCCGGTGCGGTTCTGGACAGAGTATCGCGCCGAGAGCCGGGACGAGTCCGTGAATGAAGCCTTTGCCGATTTCGCCGTAGCGGGTCTCAAAGGGGGATGTCCCACTGACTGTTGAAAATTGGAGCGGCGGCTCCTCACTGCTCGTGATACACGAGTGGTGCGCAACCCGAGGCGAAACGCCTCACAGCAAAGGAGCCGCCATGAAGAAGTCTCGCACAGTCCGTCCGACCGCCGGTGTTGAATCTCAGACCACGCGTCGGCTGCCGCTCGTCGAGTTGCTGATTGACACCGATGCGGAGCTGTTCGACCTTGCGGTGCGGTCGGGATTGCAGGTCCTGGACGCCATGCTCGAGGAGGATCGGACGGCGATCTGCGGGCGGCGCTACGCGCACCAGGCCGAGCGCACGGCGTCGCGGGCCGGGACGGTGGCCAGTACTGTCGTCCTCGGGGGGCGGAAGGTATCGATCCGCCGCCCGCGGGTCCGCTCGGGGCGCCAGGAGGTGCCGCTCCCGACCTTTCACACGATGGCCCAGACCGATCCACGGCGGCGGCGCACCGTCGAGCAGCTGTTGGTCGGCGTGAGCACCCGAGGCTATGCCCGGAGTCTGGAGCCGCTCCCGGCCGACATCCCCAGCCGCAGCGTGAGTAAGAGCGCCGTCAGCCGGGGGTTTGTCGCCAAGACCGCCTCGCAGCTGGCCGCGTGGTAGGCGACGCCCCTCGACGATCTGGATCTGGTCGGTCTCCTGCTCGACGGTGTCCACATCGGCGAGCACTGTGTGGTCGTCGCGTTGGGGGTCGGCGTCGACGGCACGAAGCACGCCCTCGGGCTCTGGGAAGGTTCGACGGAGAACGCGACCGTCTGTCAGAGCCTGCTCGCCAACCTCCAGAGTCGTGGCCTGCGCACCGATCGGAGCATCCTCGTGATGCTCGATGGGTCGAAGGCGCTGCGGGCGGCGGTCACGGCGGTGTTCGGTCGTGCCGCGCTGGTGCAGCGCTGCCAAATCCACAAGACCCGCAACATCCTCGACCATCTGCCGGAGCGTCAGCGGCCCTGGGTACTGGCGACCCTCAAGCGCGCCTATCAGAGCAAGGACGTCAAGACCGCGACGCGGTTGCTGCGACACCTCGCCCGCCGTCTCGACCAGGAGCATCCCTGCGCGGCGGCCAGTGTGCGCGAAGGGCTCGAGGAGACGGTGACCGTGCTGACGCTTGGCCGCTCGCCGCGTCTCCAGCGCTCGCTGGCCACGACCAACGCCGCCGAGAGCCTCATCAGCAGAACCCGCCACGTCAAACGCAACGTGAAGCGCTGGCGGGGCGGCCAGATGATGCTGCGCTGGGTCGCCGCCGGCGTCCTCGAAGCGGCCAAGGGGTTCCGGCGCCTGAAGGGACATGCTGATATGCCGCAACTGGTCGCGGCCCTCCGCGCCCGAGATCAGCGCCTCGGCCGCAAAGACGCTACGGAGGTGGAGCAGGTCGCGTAGAATGTCACCCGAGCCGCCGCCGAATTCCAACAGCAGCCGGGACATCCCCCACTTTCACCACGGAATGCTAGCTCTCTTTGCGGCCTGCTAGCGTCGAGCATCGCGTCGGAGGATCTGTGAGTTGAGCGATTTCGAGCGTGAACGCGAAGTTTGGAACACGCTGGGCGGCGAAGATCCTCTCTGGGCAATCCTCTCGGAGGATCAGCAACAGAACAACACATGGAACGTCAACACGTTCTTCGAGCGTGGTCGTCTCGACGCCCGGGTGGCGATGCACTTGCTGGAGGCATTCGATCTCCAGGTCGAGCACGGTGCCTTTCTCGATTTCGGGTGCGGCGTCGGCCGCGTGTCTCAGCATCTTTGCGAGAGCTTCGCGACCGGCGTAGGCATCGATGTATCGCAGCCGATGATCGACATGGCGCGCGACTTCAATCGGTTCGGCGAGCGGATGCACTACCACTGCAACGACCACGGCGACCTTTCGCTGCTCGACGATGCCAGCTTCGACTTCATCTACTCCGGCATCGTCCTGCAGCACATCCCGCAAGAGGAAGCAAAGCGCTACATACGGGAGTTCGTTCGCGTGTTACGGCCAAGCGGTGTTGCGCTCTTTCAGATTCCGTCGCATGAGCAACCGCTTCCCGACAGCGCCCACGCCCTGCCGGACGAAGCGTTCCAGGCGCGGATCTACTCGGATCTCGGCTACCTGAGGGGTGTGCCCGGGGAGCCGGTGGCGCTGCGCCTCATCATCCGCAACGAGTCTTCGCACACCTGGCCGAACCTGATCGATTCCGACGGTGACGTCTTTGTTCGACTCGGCAACCACTGGCTCGACCCCGCGGGAGGCCTCTTGCTGCACGACCAGGCGCGCTGCCAGTTGATGCACTCGGTGACGCCTCGGGCAGAGGCGCACATCGGAATCTTGGTTAATCTGCCCGAGGAACCGGGTGACTATGTTCTCGAGTTCGACCTCGTCCAGGAAGGAATTGCCTGGTTTGCCGAGCATGGCTCGCCGACACTGCAGATCCCGGTCACGGTTAAGGGCGGCAAGAAAACGTCACCGGGACCCAACGAGCATCTGCCCTCGTGCGGTATGTATCCCATCCGGCGCCAAGAAGTCGAGGCAACCGTGCTCGATGCCGGTGGGTGCGTCGTCGCGGTGGCCAACGCCAACTGCGGTGGCCCCACATGGGCCGACTACTGGTACGCCGTGCGCAGGGCCGGCGCCTAGCCTGGCGACGATTCCTCGTGTGGTCGATTTGGTGAGGTGCGACGGCGTAGGGGTGGGGCGGCGTGATTCGCTAAAATGTGCCAGGAGCGCGATATTGGGCGCACAGGTGGCATTCGGGAAGGCTCGGCCACCGCGCCGTGATGGATCTCCGTTGACGTTTCACGGCGTTCTGCTTAGGGTTGCCACGATAAGCGGGACCAGGGATCCCCCGTCACTACCGGAGGTAATCACCATGAAGCTTCGCCTCATTCTTGCCCTGTTCGCAGTCGTCCTGATTGCGGCCTGCGCCGGCGACACGGCAGACGAAGCGCCGGCAGTGGAGGCCGTCGCCGAACCGGCCATGGACGACGCGGCCGCGGTTCAAGCCGTAGCCGACGAGTGGGTCGCCCACTACAACATGCACCACGCCTCGGTCGTGGCCGGCTATCACATCGAGGAAACCATTACGCTGATGGCCGATACCTCTGTAAACCAGGGTATCGAAGCGGTCACCGCGGCCCTCGAGGCGGAGATGGCCAACTCGCCGACGCTTGCGGTGAACTCGGCCGACACCATCGTCGCCGGCGATTGGGCCGTGCAGCGCGGTGACTACGGCATCGAGCTCGCACCCGAAGGTGCGGATGCCGTCAGCGCTACCGGCAATTTCATGACGGCGTTTCAGCGCGTCGACGGCGAGTGGAAAGTCGCCTACGTGATCGTTAACTACAACACCGACCCGCCTGAGGGAACGACGTTTGCTTCGCCGGCCGCTGAGGACGCTCCTGAGGAGTTCACGAGCGTGATGGCTGATCTGAACGACTACTATGAGACCCACTTCAATATGGGCCACGGCTCGATGGTCGCCGACAACACGTACACCGAGGATGCGGTGTCGATGATTGCCAACCTGCCGCTGGCGGAAGGGCGTGCGGCAATCGGTGAAATGCTGCAGTAAACGGACGGCCCATCTGTTTGCGGCGACCGACGATAGACGATATTAGAGCACCCCGATCACCAAGACTCCTAATCCCGCGACAGGCGGATTGACCACACCGCCTCGATGACCGTTGCCACGTCCCGGTGCGGCAACGCCCGCATGTGCTGGACGACGTGCTGCTGATGGCCGAGCACCACCGCGATCCGGTCGCAGGGGTTGTCGGTACAGTAGTTCATGGCGATGGCCTACCCCAGCACTGCGCCGATGCGCGGGAAGGCGTACCGCTCCAGGCTGTTGAGCCAGGCCCTGGGCTGATGATGGTCGCGCCAGCCGGACAGCTGTCGCGCTGGACGCGTGGCCGGGATGTGGCGCAGCGCAGTCGGTGGTGGACTCACGGACGGCCCCCGAGTGCCTTCGAGCGCCCGCGGGCGGAGCTGCTCGGCGTGGCGCTGGAAGCGCTTGCCGTTGGCGAGTGAGGACCGGACGTCATGGCGTTCAGCGTCGCTTCCTTGCGAGACTTCGGCAGAATCGGCATGATCGGATGGGTGTCTGTGCCGGGTGATCTTCGCCGCGCGTTCCGATCGCTGGCCCGCCGCCGCACATTCGCGGTGAGCGCGGTGCTGACGCTGGCCCTGGCATTCAGCATCCCGGCGGTGGTGCTGTCGACGCTGGATCGGCACTTCTGGCGGCCGCTCGACCTGCCCGGGTCGGACCGGCTCTTCACGGTGCAGATCCGGGACGAGGACGGCTACTTCGGGCAGCCGAGGAGTTCAGACCACCTGCCGCTGCTGCGCGAGATGGGCGCGGAGGCGTTTTCCCTCGCGGCCTTCGAGAGCCTGGACGTCACGATGGTCGCCGGGGGCGCGCCCACTCGGGTGGACGTCGCCCTGGTGACCGGCGACTTCTTCATGGTGCTGGGGGCGGCGCCGGCGCACGGCCGGCTGCTCGCGCCGGGAGACGACGACCCGGGCGGCTCGCCGGCGGTGGCCGTCGTCTCCCACCGCGCCTGGACGACGCACTTCGGCCGCGACGCCAGCATCGTCGGACGCACGGTGCGTCTGGGACCGCAGGCGTTCACGGTCGTCGGCGTCGTCGCCAACCCGCTCCCGGGCCCGACGCACGACCCGGATTTCTGGGTCCCGTTGACAGCAGTCCCCGGCATGCTCGGCCCCGGCCGGGTCTGGGTGCACACGGTCGGGCGGCTGGGCCCGTCGACGTCGCTCGCCGATGTCGCGGCGCTGGTTGCGCTGGCCCGGGACCGGCTACCGGCCGAACCGGTCGACTGGCGCTTCGTCGCCCGGCCCGTCAATCACGTCCGGCTCGGTCCCGACTATCACCGCGCGGCCGCCCGCTTCCTGACCATCCTCGCCGTGATCACGGGCATCTTCCTCCTGGCCGCCGGCAGCAACCTGGTTCTGCTGCTGCTGACGCGGGGGACCGAGCAAGCCCACGAGCTGGCGGTGCGGCGGGCGCTGGGGGCGTCGCGCCGCGACCTCGTCCGTCCGCTCGCGGCCGAGCTGCTGGTGCTGGTCGGCGCAGGCGGGCTGGCCGCGCTCGTGGCCCTGCGGTGGGTGGGGCCGGTCCTGTCGGCGCTGCCCCAGCTCGCGCCGCTCGGCACGACGGCAGGCCCGGCCGGCGGTGCCGCGCTCTGGACGCTGGCCGTCGCCGGGGCGACGTGGGCGGCCGTCTGCCTCGGGTTGCTGCTGGTGACGTCGCTCCGGCCGCCGGCCCTCCCCGGGGCGACGGGGCCCAGGGCGACGGGCCGCGGCGGACGCCAGCGGGTCCTGGTGTCCGCGCAGGTCGCGGTGTCCGCGGTCCTGGTGATCGCGGCGGGGCTCCTGCTGCGCACCGCCCACGGCGTGGCGTCGATCCCCCGCGGGTTCGTTCCCCAGGGCGTCGTCGTCGCGCAGCTCCACACGGGGTACTCGGAGGCCGAGGGGCACGTCTTCTATCGGCGGCTCCTCGACGCGCTCCGCAGCGGCGGGCTGGTCACCTCCGCGGCCCTCGCCTGGCACACCCCGTTCAGCGACTCCACCCTGAACATCTCGGTGGAGATTCCGGGGACCTCCCTGTTCATTCTGGGGAACGCGGTGTCCGCCGACTACTTTCGCACCCTCGGCGTCGCGGTGCTCGACGGCCGCGAGTTCACCGCCGCCGACCACGCCGGCTCACCGCTCGTGGCGATGGTCAATCGCACGCTGGCGGAGCGTCTCTGGCCCGGCCGCCCCGCTGTCGGTCAGGTACTCACGTTCCCCTTCAGCGGCGGGGACCGGACGGTGATCGGCGTCGTCGACGACGTGCGCTACCGCGCGCTCGCGGAGCCGACGCGCCCGCTCGCCTACCTTCCCCTTGCCCAGCGCTTCTACTCCCGTGCGTTCCTCCACGCCCGGTCGCCCGCCGCTGCGGGCGTCACCCTGCAGCACGTCCGGCGGGTGCTCGCCGGCGTCGATCCCGGGGTGCCGCTGAGCGGCGCCGGCACGCTGAGCGACAAGGTCGACGAGGCGCTCGACCGCTGGCGGGCGCCGGCCCTGCTCGCTGGCCTCCTCGCGCTGGTCACCCTGGTGCTGACGATGGGCGGGCTGTACGCCGTCCTGACGATGGTGGTTGGCCAGCGGACGCGCGAGTTGGCGATTCGGGTCGCCCTTGGCGCCCGCGAGGCCTCAGTGCGCTGGATGGTCCTCGCCGAGGGGTTCCGACTGGTGGCGGCGGGGGCGCTGATCGGTTTTGCTGCCGCCGTGCCGCTGATGCCGCTTCTCGCGAGCCAGCTCTACGGCATCGCCCCCCATGACGCGGCCACGCTGGCCGGCGGCCTGATCGGGCTGCTCGCGGCCGGCGGTCTCGCCTGCGACGTGCCGGCCCGGCGCGCCGCGCGCCTCGACATCGCCGCCGAGCTGCGCAGCGAGTGAGCCGCCGCCGGTATCCGTCGGGGGTCCGCGGCGCGGTCACCCAACAAAGTGATCGCGTCGGAGAGCCGCTCCCAAGCCTGCTGGTCAACATGAAACCGCAGTTCGGCGTCAAGTTCGCGAGGTACTCGGAGCCTGATTGACTCACGCCCATCCGAAGCCCAAAGTGTCGCTCCAGAGGTGCGACACCCCTCCGAGCTACCAGTCGCAGATCCCGTAGCCGATCGTGTCGCAACAGGACCGCCGCTGTCGCGGCCGTCGCAACAGACGCCTCGCGGCCCGTCGTTGGGTCGGCTGGCTCGCGTACCCGGCCGTGATCTCCCTTGGTAAACCGGACGCCGTGGTAGGTTGATCACGTGCTTGACACTCACGAAATCGCCCGTGATCTGACCGCGGCGGGTATTGACCCGGATCATGCTGATGCCATCACGAGAGCCGTGCGTCGCGCTGCCGAGCACGTTGCCGCCGGTATTGATGTCAACGCGCTGGCGACGAAGGGCGACCTTACCGCGCTTGAACTCCGACTCGTGAAGTGGATGATCGGAATCGTGTTCGCTGGTGCCGGCCTTGTGGTCGCCGCCCTGCGTCTTCTCGGATGACCGGCTTGCCTCAGGCACCAATCCCGAGAATCTTCTCGACGAGGCGCTTGCGTGCGTAGTCTGGACGCGGTGACGAATTGGGAGACGATCCCGGATAGCACTCGACAGCCTGGCCGGCCCAGCCCTTGCCGCGCAGGTCACGCTCCGCGGCTTGGCTGGCCGGTGGGGCTGCGGGGTGAATTGTGGTCAACGATCCTGGGTTACGGGCGCCAACCGGTGGTGCGGCTTTGGCGTCTAATGTCCGTTTCTCCGGACCTGTATAGCGCTGCCCGGTTTCACGTCCTGGAAAGTGTGAACCGCACCCGAATACGTGATTCTCACGAAATTGGGCGGAGGAATCTTCGCTGCGAGGTTCAACAATCGGCGCCGTCCAGTCGGTGTCCCAGCGGCGCAATTCAGCCGCGATGTCTGGAGAACTGAGGTTCTCGTCCAGCAGGATCGTAGGCAGAGACTCAGGCAGCCTTGAAGTGCTTGATCGCTTCCCCGACATCGGTCGTCTGCACTCCGTACGCCACTGCCAAGTCCTCTACTGAATCACCAGCCTTGTGACGACTGGAGAGAAACGAGGCCAACAATCTGGTGTTCTCGATGACCGGCTGGCCAGACGCAACTTGAATGTCCAGCACGATTCGGTTGGTTTTCAGCGGAAAGATCCGCACCGGATAGCCGGTGTCGTCGCGCTCCAGTCTCTTGAGGCATTGCTCAAGGATGGAGCTGAGTCCAAGCTGACCAGATTGGGTCGCGTTGACGTCGATGGGCGGATCCAACTCCTTGATGAATAACTGCTGCCCGAATTTGTAAAAGTCAGTGGTGATCAGCGGATGCTTGGACGGCCAGCGCTCCTGCACATATTCGATGGCTCGGCGAACATTGGACATCGGAATTCTCTGATCCTTCGTTGCCTGGAGAACGTGAGCCTCAGCGAGATTGGCGAACGACAGGAGCATGTTTGTGGCGTCGGCCGGTTCCAAGAGGGGTTCGGATACCTTGGGGCCGTCTTGAGTCTGGTAACACCGTCCGACGAACCACGAGCGAATCGTGGTGGCGGGAATGCCGAGATAGACAGACGCCTCCGAAAACTGGTACGCCGGTGTTTCCCTGGGGTCGTCAGGGACGATGTCAATGGCTTCGTTAGCGTCGGCTGTCATTCCATTCGGGCGCCATTTCAAGACACGGCCAATTGACTCCCCGTGATAGTGTTCCAGAGAGCCTTTAGTACTTTTCGGGCTGTCACCCTGCCTCTTCAGGGTCGATTCGACAACGGTTAACCGACCAAGGAATCACGCCCCGGCGCCACACCGGGCGTGTCGCTGTACGCCCCAATCGAATAGTAGCACGGGGTTCAGCCTAGCTGATGATCATCGTGCATCGAGTTCAAACGTCCCCCGTCCAGATCGTCCGATCCGCCCAGTTTTCGCTCACTCTACACAGCCTCAGAAACCGGCCACCGCGCTGGTGTCAACGACCATCGAGAACTGAAGATTCTCGACACCCGTCGATGCGCTCCTACTCGCTGGGCGGGGTCAGACGATGCAGGCGCGGGTCGGCCGCGTGGTCTTCGGGGTCGAGATGATTCAACGTCGCCATGATTCCGCCGAGGGCGTAGGCGGCGAACCCGGTGAGCGCGAACAGCAGGCTGAGCGAGGCACGGTTTGCCCGGGACAGCTCATTCCCAATGAGGTTGTCCACGAAGAGCATGGGTACCACGATGACGGCCGCGGCGAGCATCTTGACATCAAGCCGGCGACGTGCCACGAAGGCGAATCTGCCGTCACGCATGCAGGTGAAGACCGCCAGCGCCAGCGTGCCGCCGGCCAGCCCGTTCAGGACCGCCAAGCCCACGGCCGCGCCGTGGTGCCACCCGTCCCAGACCGCTACGAGCACCCCGGCAGCAACGCCGACTCCGACCGACTGCGCCGTGAACACTGCGATTCTCATTTTGAGTCCTTCCGTCGGCGTCGGCCCTCGTGCTGCTGCTGGCAGAGGTGCCAGAGTTGCTCGACCTCGAACAGAGAGCATCCTAGCTCTACCGTCGCGGCCCCGCAACCGGCAAGGGATTTGGGGGGCGGAGCGGAGCGAAGCGCCTTGACGCCGGTGAGCACACGCGCACGCTGTTGGCCCGACGATGCCGCCGGTGACCCACAACGTCATGCGGTCGCCACCGGCTACGTGCTGCCATCGAACGCCGTGGCTGGCGTGCGGATCGGCTCGCCGTGGCAGGCGCCGGCCATCATCGGCTACGCTGAGTGCGCCATGACGCCCTACGAGTTCATCGCCAAGTGGCGGGCCTCCGCGCTGAAAGAACGCTCCGCGTCACAGGAACACTTCATCGACCTGTGCCGGCTGCTGGGCGAGCCGACGCCGGCCGAGGCGGATCCGGCGGGCGAGACGTACTGCTTCGAGCGGGGCGCGCGGAAGGACACCGGCGGCGACGGCTGGGCCGACGTCTGGAAGCGCCATCACTTCGCCTGGGAGTACAAGGGCCAGCGCGCCGACCTGGACGCCGCGTTCGGGCAGCTCAGGCAGTATGCGGCGGCGCTGGAGAACCCGCCGCTGCTGATCGTCTCCGACATGCTGCGGTTCCGCATCCGCACCAACTGGACGAACAGCGTCGGCAGGACCTACGAGTTCGGCCTGGACGACCTCACCGACGGGGCGACGCGCGACAGGCTCAAGTGGGCGTTCTCCGATCCCGAGCGGCTGCGGCCGGGCGAGACTCGGCAATCGCTGACCGAGCGCGCCGCGGCGTCCTTCGTGGCGGTCGCCCAGGCGCTACGGGAACGGGGCCACGACCCGCAGGGGGTCGCGCACTTCGTCAACCGGCTCGTCTTCTGCATGTTCGCCGACGACGTGGGCCTGCTTCCCGATCACATGTTCACGCGGATGCTGGAGCAGGCGCGGCGCACGCCGGCGCACTTCGCCGAGCTTGCCGGCGATCTCTTCCGAGTGATGGCTCGCGGCGGCCGGGTGGGCTTCGAGATGGTCGACTGGTTCAACGGCGGGCTGTTCGACGACGACACGGCCCTGCCGCTGGAGAAGTCCGACATCGATGCCGTGCTGGCCGCGTCGAATCTCGACTGGTCGGAAATCGACCCGTCGATTCTCGGCACGCTGTTCGAGCGCGGTCTCGATCCCGGCAAACGCGCCCAACTCGGCGCACACTACACCGACCGCGACAAGATCATGCTGATCGTCGAGCCGGTGGTGATCCGTCCCTGGCTCGCCGAGTGGACGACCAAGAAGACCGAGATCGCGGCCGAGTTGGAACGTGCGGAAGCCGCCAAATCACCTGCCGCCCGCACGAAACGGCGGAACGAGGCCGAGCGACGGTACCGGGCGTTCCTCAACCGGCTGCGCGGGTTCACGGTGCTCGACCCGGCCTGCGGTTCGGGCAACTTTCTCTACCTCGCCCTCCAGGCGCTGAAGGATCTGGAGCACCGGGTGCAACTCGAGGCGGAGGCCCTCGGGTTCCAGCGGGCGTTCCCGGAGATCGGTCCGGCCAACGTCAAGGGCATCGAGATCAACCCCTACGCCGCCGAGCTGGCCCGCGTCTCGGTCTGGATCGGCGAGATCCAGTGGATGCGGCGCAACGGCTTCTCGGAGGCGCGCGACCCGATCCTGAAGCCGCTCGACACCATCGAGTGCCGGGACGCGATCCTGACGCCGGACGACACCGAACCGGATTGGCCGGAGGCCGACGTCGTGATCGGGAACCCGCCGTTCCTGGGCGGCAAGCTGCTGATCTCCAATCTCGGCGAGGACTACGTGTCGCGGATGTTCATGGCCTATGCGGGGCGCGTTCCGGCGGAAGCCGATCTGGTCTGCTACTGGTTCGAGAAGGCCGGGCGGCAGATCGCCGCGGGCGGGACGCGGCGAGCCGGGCTCGTCGCAACGAACTCGATCCGCGGCGGCGCGAACCGGCGGGCGCTGGAAGCCGCGACCAAAAACTGCCGGTCGCTTTCGGGCGGAAGCCCATCGGGCGCGCTGCTGGTTCGAGAGGGCGGGCCGACCGACCGCGTCGATCAGCCACCGCGGCTCTTCGAGGCGTGGAGCGACGAGCCGTGGGTGATCGACGGAGCGGCGGTCAGGGTCTCGCTGGTCTGCTTCTCGCGCGCCGACGACGCAGCGGCGTCCGACGCCCGGCTCGACGGTGAGCCCGTCGACGAGATCTACACCGACCTGACGGCGCGGCGCGGCGGCGCCGGCGTCGACCTCACGGGTGCCCGACGACTTCCGCAGAACGCCGGTGTCGCGTTCATGGGTGACACGAAGGGCGGTCCCTTCGATGTTGCGGGCGACCAGGCGCGCGAGTGGCTCCGCCTGCCGGCCAACCCGAACGGCCGGACGAACGCCGACGTCCTGAAGCCGTGGGTGAACGGCATGGACCTCACCCGGCGGCCGGCCGGGAAGTGGATCGTCGACTTCGGGTGGACGATGGCAGCCGGCGACGCGGCGTTGTACGAAGAACCGTTCCGCTGGGTGAAGGAACGGGTCTACCCCATGCGGCAGACGAACCGACGTGAAGCCTATCGCGAGTACTGGTGGCGGCACGTCGAGCCGCGGCAGGGCATGTGGCGGGCGCTCGACGGCCGGTCGCGCTACATCGCGACCGCGCGTGTCGCCAAGCACCGGCTGTTCGGCTGGTACGACGCGCGCATCTGCCCCGACTCGGCCACGATCGCCATCGCGCGCGACGACGACACGACCTTCGGCATCCTGCACAGCCGGTTTCACGAGCTCTGGTCGCTGCGGCTCTGCACGTGGCTCGGGAAGGGCAACGACCCGCGCTACACGCCGAGCACCACGTTCGAGACGTTCCCGTTCCCGCCTGGCCTGACACCGGACGTGCCGGCCGCCGATTACGCGGACAGCCCTCGCGCCGCCGCCATCGCGGAAGCCGCCCGCCGGCTCGTCGAGCTGCGCGACCGCTGGCTCAATCCGCCCGAGTGGGTCGAGTGGGTGGACGAGCCGGTACCCGGCTATCCGAAGCGGCCGGTTCCCCGCGACGAGGACGCGGCGAAGGCGCTCAAGAAGCGCACGCTGACGAACCTCTACAACGCCCGCCCGCAGTGGCTCGCCGATGCGCACGAAGCCCTTGACGCGGCTGTGGCTTCCGCGTACGGGTGGTTGGCGGACATCTCGGACGACGAGGTCCTGCGCGAGTTGCTGGCGCTGAACGGCGGCGGTACGGCAAATGGTCGACTTGTTGGATTTCTGGCCTAACTTGTTGTTCTGGCCGGCGGTGGCGCTGAGCGTGCTGGCGGCGTCGTTCGGACTGGCCCGCAGGCAACCAAAGCCGCTGCTGCTGGCTGCGGTCCTGGTCGGGCCGGCTTCGGCGTACCTCGCGATGACACCGCGCTTCCCCGCTGAATTCTGCGGTTTCACGCTGAAACCCGCCGATCCGCGTGGACATCTGCGGATCGACGCTGCATCCCGCTGCGCCATGCTGAATTCTGCGGTTTCACGCTGAATTCTGCTGCTCTACGTTGCTCCGGCTGACGAACAGGGCAACCACAAGGGTTGCCCCTACAGGTCTTGCGTACAACAGGGCAACCACAAGGGTTGCCCCTACAGGTCTTGCGTACAACAGGGCAACCACAAGGGTTGCCCCTACAGGCCTTGCTCAGCGGGCGCATCGCCGATCTCGGTGCAACGCGGGGTTTCACCACGGACGGCTTGGATGGTCCCGTGGATTCCCGGTCGAAAAGTGGGAATCGACGAGGGAATCATGGCCGGAGCACTGACGGCAAGCGTTTGTCATGAATGGCTTGCGGACTCACGCTGCCGGTGTGAATCACGATTCCTGACGGATTGAGTCTGTTCGTCCAGCCTGCCGGCACCCGAAGCTGGATACAGCGGCTCGTCATCCGCGGCCGACGCCGGGAACTCGGACTCGGCGCCACTGCGCTTGTCTCGCTCGCCGAAGCCCGCGAACTGGCCCTCGCCAACCGAAAGCTGGCGCGGTCCGATGGCGACCCGTTGGCCGACAAGCGCGACGCGGAGGGTGTTCCCACCCTCGCCGACGCCGCCCGCCGCGTGCTCGAATATTTTGATGCTGCCGTCGCAGTTGCCTACGGCTGGCTCGTCGAAATCAACGCCGCCGACGCTCTGAGCGAGTTGCTGGCGCTCAATGGTGGGCGCTGAGTGTCCGAGCGGCGGTCACTCGTTCCAGACGTTTCACGCACCAACGAAGTCGTCTTGATTGGCTGGCGTTTTCGCTGATAAGCTTAGCGCATCCGTTACGCTCGTAGGCGGGCTGAAATCTTCGGTGAAGGGCCTCAGGGGGGATCGTCCCTCTGGGGCCTTTCCCGTCATGGGGCCGCTCTCGAAACCTCTGGTGAGTATCTGCTCGGTCTTCCCATTGGACCCATCCTCACAAGAAATGGCGCCTCCGGGAAACCCGGTACGGTTCACTGCCCGGGTCTGAATCGTGGCCACTGGCGGAGATCCGCGAGAGTGGGAGCATCGTTCTTGCGAATGATGGCGATGGGCTGTACGCTTCGAACGACGCCGGTACAGGCTTCGCGAGCGTGGCTAATGTGTTTGGTGGGTTCTGAGGCAAGGGATTCAGGAAATGGCGAAGATAGAGGGAATTCGGATCGTAAACTACCGGGTGCTGAAGGACTTGACACTCGGAAAGTTGTGGAATACGCAGCACGTCCAGCCCCTGACTCCGTTGTCCGTCGTGATCGGGAAGAACGGCGTGGGCAAGAGTTCACTATTTGATGCATTCGGTTTTCTCGCAGACTGTCTGAAGCTGGGGGTTGAGGAGGCATGTGACTTTCGGGGCCGTGGTGGATTCGAGCGTATCCGGTCCCAGGGAACCGAGGCTCCGATTGAGTTCGAAGTCTATTATCGAGAAGAGCCAAAAGCCCGGCCCATCACATACGAACTCGCTATTGACACGGACGAGTCAGGCCGACCCTACGTTGCTCGCGAACGTCTTCGACAACGTCGTAAGGGCCAGAGCCACGGGCGGCCCTTCTCGTTTCTGGTCATGAAGGACGGGAAAGGAATAGCCTGGAGACAGCACGCCCAGGGAGAGCAGATCGATGAAGCCCAGTGGGGAGGATTCACATTTGACACCTGGATTGACAGCCTTACGAAAAACTTCGCCAGAGAAGAGAGCGCCGAGACCGAAATAGTAGAACTTATAGACAAGCGCAAGCTCGGCATTGCGACCCTTGGGGCTCTGAAGCAACACCCTCGCATCTCATCGTTCCGGCAGTTCGTCGAGGGATGGTATCTATGCTATTTCACCCCGCGTGCGGCACGGAGTCTGCCACTGGCAGGTCCGCAGAAGCACTTGAATGTCGACGGCGACAACCTCGGTAACGTCGTGCAGTTCATGGAGCGCGAGTATCCGGAGAGATTCAAGGCCATCTTGGAACGTATTGCCAACCGCATTCCGGGCATCGACCGGATCGACACAGAAAAAAGTGCCGACGGACGGCTGCTCCTTCGTTTCAACGACAAGGGATTCACCGATCCATTTTACGCACAACAGATGTCCGATGGGACGCTGAAGGTCTTTGCCTATCTGATCATGCTGGCTGATCCGCAACCACCGCCGTTCATCTGTATTGAGGAGCCCGAGAACGGCGTGTACCACAAGTTGTTGGAAGTTCTGGCCGAGGAGCTTCGGACTCACGCGAGGGCTGGGAGGAACGCATCTCAGATTTTCGTTACGACGCATCAGCCGTACTTGGTGGACACGCTGCAACCCGACGAAACTTGGATTCTCGAGAAACAACAGGACGGCTTTGCAAGTATTTCGCGAGCTGGCGACGATGCTGTGGTTCGCAACATGGTGGCCGAAGGCTTGCCGCTTGGCGGCCTTTGGTACAGCGAATATCTGGATCGGATGTAGGCCGAATGCACTTCGAGGTGTTGGTCGAGGACCAGTCCGGGAGTCGCGCGCTCGATGTGTTGCTGGAGAAGATTCTTGGCGGGAATGGACGAACACATTCGTGGAGGTTGCATTCCTACAAGGGCATTGGCCGTATACCAGCGGATCAGCGGAACTCAAGAAGGTGGGTTATCCCCGACTGGGCAAGGTGAAGTGCGACTGGGCGCTCCGAATCGCACCACACGTGGACGTGAACGAGAACCAGTCGAGGAGCTTCCAGGTGTTTCGTGAGGGAGTTGAACGACTAGCCAATGGCTGACGTGCGGCCCGTCGACCCGCGGGTGACTCAGCTCGAAGCGGAGAACCGCCGGCTGCAGCGGAAGTTGCAGCGCGCGGAGACGATCATCACGCTCCAAAAAAAAATGCCGAGATCGACGAGCAGACCTACCTCTGCTCCCCGCGGCGCACGAAGTGCGCGAGCGGCGCGGCCAGGCCCGGCATCCGGCCTATGCCGCCCCCGAGCTGGTCGCGACGGGCCCGAATCAGGTCTGGTCCTGGGATATCACCAAGCTCAAGGGCCCGGTTCCGTATCTCTACTACTCGCTCTATGTGATCCTCGACCTGTTCAGCCGCTACGTCGTGGGCTGGATGGTCGCCCGGCACGAGAATGCGCACCTGGCCCAGCGCCTGCTGGCGGCGACCTGCGCGAAGCAGGGCATCACGCCGCACCAACTCACCACTAACTGGGAGCACGATCATGCCGACGATGCACGACCCGGCACACCCAGGCGAGAGCCTCCGGGACGCGATGGCGGCGGAGGGCTGGACCGTAACCGAGGCGGCGGCAAGACTCGGCTGCACGCGCCAGACCTTCTCGCGAGTGCTGAACGGCCGAACCGGCATCTCGCCCGCCATGGCCTTGGCGCTGGAACGGATCGGGTGGAGCAACGCAGCGTTTTGGGTGCGCCGGCAGGCGCAGTACGACTTGGCGCAGGAACGCATCCGCCAGGAACGCGCAGTCGCTTGACCCGTCTTCCGGTTACGAACAGGATGGGCAGGTCATCTGGGCCGCTGAGATTCCGCGAGAACACGGCTGCCATTGCATCGCTTGGCGCCGCGACGTTCCTGATGCATCCGTCAACGATGCTCCCGATGAGGTGTGGATCGAGATTCGCAAGCCGTGACTGACACGGCCACCCGAGCCGCCGGAATCAGTGCATTCCTGGGTACGGCGTGAGCAACTCGACGACTCATCCCTCGAGTTCCCCGAGTTGTTCCCTGCCCTTCCTGGTGAGTCCGCCGACGACCCCGCGATTGAACTCGATGACCACCCAGAGGTGCGGCAAGCCTGGGATGCCTACATCGAGTGTCGATGGCAGCCGTGGGCTGAGCAGGATCGCCGCGAGCGGGCCGTCCAGAGTGTCTACACGGATCTCTTCTCCATGTTCCAGCGTCAGCAGCGGCTGGGTGAGAGTTTCGAGATCGTCTTCGCGCTGGGCTTTCGCCGGCACTTCAGGATCGGGTGCCGTCGCGGCTGACGTAGCCGTGGGGCCGACGGCTCCGGTCGCCCTCCGGGCTCCCTCCGCCTTCGGGCCCACGACCACGTCCATCTCCACGGCTGGTGGCATGCGCGTCATCTCTCCAACCTCTCCCGCCCCTACACTAAACTCAACAGGGAGGTTGTCTCACAGATTATTGGCACAGGGGGACGTGGAAGTGGCCTTCCATCCACAGAGAGCCGAGGTGCGCACCTTCTTCCACGAACTCGCGCACGCCGCGTAGCTCGGCGATGCGTCGTGTCTGCGTGCAGCCCGACTCATCGCGCCAGAGGGCGCGTACCTCTTCGAGCCGCAGCCCATTGAGGAAAAACGGCGAGTGGGTGGTAACGAGCAACTGCGTGCGCTCGCATGCCGCGCGGCACTCCTCGGCAAGCCCTGGGAGTAGCCGCGGGTGCAGGAAATTCTCCGGTTCCTCGATGCCGATGAACGGTGGGGGTGTCGGATCGTATATGAGTACCAAATAAGCGAGCAACTTCAGCGTGCCGTCGGAGGCAAAGCGCGCGAGCACCGGGTTGTTGAATGGCGCATCCTTAATCTGTAGCAACAACCGGCCGTCGGGCATGGTCTCGGCAAGCACACGCTCGATGCGCGGCACACGCCTGCGTAACGTCTCGAAGACGCGGTCGAGCCTCTCCGGATGACGTTCGGCCAGATGTTGAACGACGTTCGCGAGGTTGTCGCCGGTCTTCGTCAGCCGTTCGTGCGGCCCTGCCTCCGGCTGGCCGCGTGCGCTATCGGCAGACAGATAGGACACGTGCCAACCAATAATGAAATCACGTAGCGCACCGACCCGGGGATGATCCTGAAACTGTCCGAGTGCGTTCACGGCCAGAAGATCCGGTGAACTGAGCGGGATCTGTGCTCTCTCGTCCTGCTTGTCCGGAACCTCGCCGCTAACCGCTTGGCCCAAGCCCCGCTGGTACTCCAGGAAGCGAAACGGTCTTCCGTGGCTTTTTCGCTTCCAGGCCAGCCATTCGTGAACGACCACCGGGGCACCGGCGCTCTCATCGACGGAGAGGTGATAGGTGATGAGTGGCGTTTTCGGCCGCTCGCGATACTTGATCTCGATCACGAGCGGCCCGTCCGCGCCACGAGTCTTGAGCTCTCTCGCTCTCCCGCGCTTGTCCCAGGCGCGCCGCAGACCGGACTCGAAGCACTCTGCCAGGAATGCGAAGACGTCGAATACGGTGGACTTCCCGCTGCCGTTGGGTCCCAGCAGCACTGTCATTGGAGTCAATTTCTTGAGCTCAACGTCCCGCAGTGCGCGGAAATTCTGCACGCGCAGATACTCGATTCTTGCGGGAGGGAATGAGGAAGCTTGCGGCATGGGCGCGAAAGACAATTTTAGCAGCTTGCGGCATGGGCGCGCAGGACAATATTGGCAGTCGCCATGCCCCATGGTGTGGGGATTCCAAGGGAAAGAGAATGGGAGGGTGCAAAGGGCGCGGCGGTGCAGAGCCCGGTTGCACGGGAAGGGGGCACCATGAGCGTTTAGGTAGTTCGGGAACGCTGTGCAGGTGCCGACGTGCACAATCGCACGGTGGTGGTTCACATCATTTTCAGTAGCTTCATCTCGATCCCCGCCGATTCAAGTACGGGGTCACTGGCGGCCGCCAAGCGTGGCGGCCGCCAGCAGCGCGCCTTCGTGTGAACCCCTCCGCCTATCCGATCGCTTCGAGCTCCGCCGTCACCTCGTGCGGCAGCCGGAGTTCGTTGGTGACCGAGAAGGCATTGAACTGCCGCGCGAGCGTCCGCGCCAAGTGCCGGTCGGTCTCGCTGTCGACGACGCCGGTGAGCGTCACATGCCCACGATTCACCACGATGTGGATCGGCGGATTCGCGCTCGCGGCGTGACGCCAGAAGTTGGGATTCCCGTAGATCGCGCGGGCAATGCCGTACCGCAACTGGTCATCGAACCGCGACGCCGGGAGCAGGGCGATCTCGTTGGTCACCGTCGTCACGCCTTCGAGCGCGTCGACGCGCTTTGCGATGGCCTTCACCTTGTGTCCCCCGGTAACGTGGCCGGTGAGTACGACGTGTCCCTCACCGGCGATCTCGACGTTGACGTTGTCGAACACCGTGAAGAACGAGTACCGGAGCACTTGTTCCTGAACTCGCTGGAACAGATCGTACTTCGGCCCGTCGGCGGCCACCGGCGATACCGACAGTGCCGTCACAGCGAGTGCCATCAGTGTTAGAGCGATTCGGCGCGTGTTCAACGAAGTGTCCATCGTAAGGTGTCCTTTCTGCGCGTGTGTCGCGCCGGACATCGGCTGCACGCGCTGCCTCACCAACCCGCAAGACTCGTGCCAGACACTCGGAGGCCAGGAAACAGCGGTGTTCCCGGCGGCCGCGCGTGAACTGTTGCGCCGGAGAGGCTCGAAGTGTCCACCGGGGAGGTCAGTCCGGAAGACGCGGCCCAATCACGCCGCCGCGTACGGTTGGCCGACGGACATCTCCGACGAGGCCGCCCTGCGCGAGTGCTGGCGCTGAACCGCGGCTGAGGGTGAGCGGCTGTGATGCGGGGCGTTCCGTCAGGGGCCAACTGTCCACGGGAGCCGTGTCACGCGGGCGGCTGCGGCGCGCCTCCGGGCGGCCGGGGTGCGCTCCTGTCCTCGGTTCGGGCGCTCAAGCGTCGTCCACCGTCGCACCGGCTCGAGTTCTTACCAGATGCGCCGCCCGGGCTACGCGTTCGACTGCCCGATCCAGGTCGAAGGCCGCCAGGTCGGCTTCCCGTAGAACCGGCTTCAATTGCGTCTCGATCTGCGCGCGCAGACGCGCGACCTTGTCGGGCGACACGCCGGTTGGTCCGGTTCCCGGCACCGAGAGCTTCGTTCTCAACAAACCGATGAGCGACCGGTCGTTGACGTCGATTCTCCCGGATGCGATGGCGTGGTCCAGGTCGAAGAAGTCGCGAACCGCCGGCTCCAGTCGCGTGAGCGCGTCCCGGAACAACGCGGCGTCGTGGTGGTACATGAGGGCCGGCCGGTCACCCATTGAAGACGACGCCCCATCGTCGATCCACGGTGCCTCGCTTCGGACGGGTTGGACACCAGGGAATGAGGGCGCTCGTTGCGGGCAACTCGCCCAGGAGCTGCATGAGTATCGCGGGATTGACACCCTCGCGCTCGAGCAGCTTCCCGATGCGCCGGCGCGTGCTCGTGTTGCCGAACCTGGCGGCGGCGTTCACGATGTCGCTGGCGTCTACTCTTCCCGGCCCCAGTTCGTCGCGAATCCAGCCATAGGCCCTCGGCAGGCTGCCGAAGCGCGACCATTCGTACACGGCGTCCACGAGGCTTCGCGCTCGCGAAGAGTAGACGGCGGTTGCCCCGTCGGGAGTGGAGAACGACTCGACCCCGCCCAGCCGGTCGTCGCCGACCTTGATCAGGGAGAGCGTGACGCTGCCGATTCGGCCGGGGCGCTGAGTGCCCGTGCCACGCGGCTCCGGTTCGCGCAGCCGCCCGATGCGGCGGATGTCGCCTTGCGGGTTTCGGAGGGTTCGACTATGGTGACCGCACTGCCGCGTCCAAATTCCCTGCAGCGACAGGGAACACCTCGGCACGATCGGCAGGCAAGACGGGAACGAGCATCAGATGCGACACCGGTTCGAGGAGATCTACGCCAACAACGAGTGGGGAACCGGATCCGGAGAGGGCTCGGCTCAAATCCACACCCGTGGCTATGTGCGTTTTCTGCGACAGTTTCTTCGCGCGCGTCGTATTCGTAGCGTTGTCGACCTCGGGTGCGGCGACTGGCAATTCTCACAGCTTGTCGATTGGACTGGCCTGCAGTATCGAGGGTACGACATCGTGCCCAGTGTAATCGAGCGTAACGAGCGGACCTTCTCGGCGTCGAATGTGCGGTTTCACCACGTTTCCACAAGCTGGTCAGAGCTGCCCGCCGCGGATCTCCTGATCGCCAAGGACCTTCTTCAGCACTGGTCCCAAAGCACGATTCTCGAGTGGCTGCCGACATTGCGTCGCTATCGCTTCAGCCTCATCACGAACTGTGTGGAACCGCGCGGGCCCACGAAGAACGACGATTGTCCGGATGGAGGGTTCCGTCGTCTGGACATTCGCCTGCCTCCGTTCAGTGTTCCGGCCGAGCAGGTGTACACGTTCAGCAATGCCCGGCCAGTATGGAAGCGGCTACGCCCGCCGCGGTGGAGAAAGGCGGTGCTGCTCGTGCGACAAACTGCAGGCGATCCTCCAATCGCCGACTGATGCGTGCGAGTCGGCGCCGGAAGGCGCTGAGTGGGAATGGCAAGCAGAAAAGGGACCTGCAAAGCTCGGCGATCTTGCCGTGCTCGTCGAGGCGGAAGACATCGATCCCCGCATGATCCGGTCGCCCGGCCATAGCCGATCACGCGCTACCCGCCCCAGGCGCTGATTGACGGCGACGTTCCAGCGCGTCTCGGGCACGCCCCGTTCGAGGGCGAGCACGTCGCCGGGGCCGAGCAGGTCGGAATTCTGCGTCACCGTCGTCTCGGTGTGGTTCAGCGCGGCGCTGAAGATGGTGTTGCCGCCCAACGCGGGGGGCGTGTAGGTCGAGACGACGTCGATCCCCTTGGTCCGTGTCGAGAAGTCGTTGATGAAGAACCGGAAGAAAGCGAGCGTGCGCGCCGAGGTGATGCCTTCCGACAGCAGCAGCGCGCTCGTCCGCCGCGAGGGCGTCGAAGCCAGACCGACCTGCTCGCCTTCGTCAAGTTCGTCCACGGCTACGCCGTGATCGCGGTCGAGGGGAAGGTGGACGAGTCGTTCGGTGATCTCGTTTCGACTTGGAACGACCACAGCCCTGGCAAGGAGCGTCGTCTGGAGGCGCTTTGCGCGTCTCTCGGGCTTCGGGTCGCCGACGTACGAGGTATCAGGTACCAGCTTCTCCACCGCACGGCCTCAGCCATCTACGAGGCTCAGAGGTATCGGACGATGCGGGCGGTGATGTTGGTGCACTCCTTCAGCCCGACCGACGCCTCGTTCCACGACCTCCAAGCGTTCGCTGAGTCCATGGGGATACCGGTCCAAGCCGTGAATCGGGTGTCCGAGGAACGGGAGTGCGAGGGGATCCGGCTTCGGTTGGCGTGGGTCAGGGATCAACCGAAAAAATAGCGCGAAGAATGCCGCGACCACATCGCGGCCGTGCCACGCGGCTCCGGTCGTCGTTCCGGGACTGGGGGGCCGAGGAGACCGACCACCGGCGGGAAGGCATTGAGGCTAGCGCTTCCCATGTTGCACCCCGCAATCTGAACGGGACTGCGCTGCACCTCGAACACCGGCTGCGGACCGATCAGGATCAGACGTGTGCCGGCCGGCCGGCGTCGGCGGCTGTCCTCGCCGCCGACCTCACGCTGGCCGGAGTTCCCGCATGTGATCTCGTGATTTCGACGCTTCCGGGCACGAGCGACTCCAGAGCCAGAAACCGACTATCTCCCGTGACACTTTTTGAATTTCTGGCCGCTTCCGCACGGGCACGGATCGTTTCGGCCCGCCCCACGGAAGAGTTCTTTGGAGTGCTCCTGAACGTAGTCGATTGACGCCAGCGATGGCGTTCGGAAGGACATCCATGTCTGTCCCGCCACGTTCGTGATCGAGAGGTCGCCGAAGGTGATTATGTCCATTCCAACGATCGCGCCGAAGTCACCGGTTCCCTCGAACTCCGTCACGAGGACGCCCACGATCCCAACCTGATTCGGAAGATAGAAGTTGACGAGATGAGTTGGGCTGACGCTCATTCCACCGGCATGGCTGACATTCGTCGCGCCAGTTGGAGTCAGGCCCAGCGCCTTGACGACAGCGCGCGAAATGACGCTCTTGGACGCGCCAGTGTCCCACAGCGCCTTGGTGGATGTGGTCGCCGGCTGCGGATTCGGAGGGGCGCCCAGATCGAATGCGGCCGATACTGCGAGATCGGTGATGAGTTGTGATGCCCTTCCGCTGGCCTTTATGGTGAGCGCCTGGAAGCCGGGATCGCCCGCCATCTGTTTGGGGCGGTCTAGCAGTCCGTGGTGAAACCCCGCGTTGCACCGAGATCGGCGATGCGCCCGCTGAGCAAGGCGAGAAGAGGGAGAATACCGGTAGTATTCGACCGATGAACAACGCAGATCAGCGGGATGCAGCGTCGATCGAATGCAGCGGGGCTTTTGCCACGGGCTGCTAGCCGTGGATAGTTACAGTGTAGGCCTCAGGACCAGGCTCACACGGCTGAAGGATGAAGGTGCCTGGCGCGAACTGCTTCTTGGCTTCGAGGTACGCCTGGAGCGCTGAGTCGTACACACCGGCGACGTCGTCGCCACGGATGACCAGAATCTTGCCCGCGTACTTCTGGACGAGTTCGCTCTGGTTGACGATGAAGAATGCAAGTTCCTTCTCGAACACGGCCATCTCCCTCACCCGCACCAGCCTGCGGCAATTCCCGGGCCCGTCTCCGGCGTCAGATTCGCAGCGCGGGCAGTGCCGCCCTCGCTGGGTGTACGCTGCCTGTTTCGGCCGGCGCGGAGCCTCGTATTGGTTTCCTGGATCTCGCCGATCGACGATCCTGAAGGCTCAGCTTCGCGGGACGGAGTCTAGCACAAGTGCTTGAAGAGGTCGATGAAGCCGGAGGTGTCGTCTAGCAGCCCGTGGTAGAACCCCGCGTTGCATCGAGATCGGCGATGCGCACGGTGAGCAAGGCGAGAAGAGGGAATATACCTGTAGGGGCAACCCTCGTGGTTGCCCTGTTCGTCAGCCGGAACAACGAAGAGCAGCAGAATTCAGCGTGAAACCGCAGAATTCAGCATGGATCAGCGGGATGCAGCGTGAAGCCGCAGAATTCCGCGGGGAAGCGCAGAATTCTGCGGGGATCGAATGCAGCGGGGCTTTTACCACGGGCTCCTAGAGGCGTGAGTGGTGGCTCCGGGAGGAACACGATGGACAGCCGTATTCGCAAACGGGCCGGGCGATTCGTGTGGCGGTTGACGATCATCGTGGCCGCTACGGCGGCCTTGGGGCTGTTGCTGTTGCTGGTTGTCCCCAGCCAGGTGCGGTTCCTGCCGGACGGCGCGTTCGTCGGGTCGAATCCACCGGCGTTCGCCGCGACCGTGGGCAGCACCGTATTGGACGTGACCGGCCATCGGCTCGACGGCACCGAGGACAGCCTGTCGGCCTACCGGGGCCGGGTCGTGCTCATCGACTTCTGGGCGACGTGGTGCAAGCCCTGCGTCGGGGCGCTGCCGGCCCTGCGTGAGCTGGTCGCCGAGTTGCCGGCCGATCGGTTCACGCTGCTGGCGATCAGCGTCGACGTCAACCGGGAGACCGTGACCCGGTTCATGGAGGACGAGCCGATGCCCTGGGCCAACTGGCACGCGGGTCTCGGCGGCGACAACATCGCGAGCGCCTGGGGCATCAGTACCTTTCCGACCTACGTGCTCGTCAACGAACAAGGTCTGATTCTCGACCGAACGAACGGCCTTACCCACTCGCTCGTTTCGACGCTCAGAGAAGCGGTCGAGGCCGCGTCCGAGCCGCAGGCTGCTAGCTGATGGCAACGCGGGGTTTCACCACGGGCTGCCAGGCGATCACGCGCTACCCGCCCCAGGCGCTGATTGACGGCGACGTTCCAGCGCGTCTCGGGCACGCCCCGTTCGAGGGCGAGCACGTCGCCGGGGCCGAGCAGGTCGGAATCCTGCGTCACCTTCGTCTCGGTGTGGTTCAGCGCGGCGCTGAAGATGGTGTTGCCGCCCAACGCAGAGGGCGTGTAGGTCGAGACGACGTCGATCTCCTCGGTCCGTGTCGAGAAGTCGTTGATGAAGAACCGGAAGAAAGCGAGCGTGCGCGCCGAGGTGATGCCTTCCGACAGCAGCAGCGCGCGCTCGTCCGCCGCGAGGGTGAAGTTCTGCGACAGGGCGAGGCGGTTGTCGACGTCGATGTGGAAGTAGTCGGCGGTCAGCGTGAACGGGCCGCTGTCGACCACCAGCCCGGCCGTGGCGTTGGTCGAGGTTTCGGGGTCGAGCGGCCGGCCGCCCCGCAGTTGCCGGCCAGATGAACCAGCTCGGTGACGGCGTAGTAGACGTCGAAGTTGAGGTTGACCTCGGCCTGCCGGGCCTTGACAACCTCTGCGATCGTGGTAATTTAGTGGCATTCGATGACGACACGATGAGACACAATATGACGCTTGAGGATCTTGGAGTAAAGATCGATGCACTCGCGACGCAGATTGACACCCGGCTCAACGAGTTGAAACAGGGTCAGACGAACATTGCCAGCCAGATCGAGGAGCTTAATCTCGAAGTTGGAGCAGTTGACACGCGTATCAAGAACGTCGAGACGGTTGTTCACCAGCTCGCATCGAAGGCCGGAGTGCAGAGCATTCCGGCTCTCGGCGGCGGACGGACATCCTCCCTGCCGCGCGCCGCGAAGGGCAAGAGTAGCCCATGAAGATGAACGTGAAGACTCCGGCGTCTCCCGCGCCACCGCGCGAGATCCACGTGAAACCGACGACGTATCAGCCGAGCAAGGCCGAACTGGAAGAACAGATCCGCCTCGACGCCACGCCTGAAGAACTGGCGCGCGCCGTCATGCAGCCCGTCGCCGTGATCACCGACCGGTGATCCACAGATGAGCATGGCGCTGCCCATGCGCCCCGTGATCCGGTCACCGAGCTAGACTGATCCTGAAAAGAGAAACGCCCAGCACAATGCTGGGCGTCATGTTCGGTGCCGGCGTGTCCTCTCTCTCCTCGCAGGGGGTCAGGACATCGCCAGAAAGGTTGCTTAAGTGTCAACCCAGGACAAGTCTACCCACTCGACAGATCTCGCGTCAACCGAAATCAGCTCTGGACCGACCTGGCCGGGGTTTCCGCCTGTGGCCCCAAGCCGCGCCCGTAAACATACCAGGGCAGGCATTAGTGCTAGGCCAGTTCTTACTCGTCCTTCTCGTCATCTGGCACGTGTTCGAAATGGTCAAAACACCAGGTGTCCCGACCGTGCTCGAGTTGGGGTTGACTGGGCTGGTCGTCGACTACGTGTTCAGGATGTTGCAGCGAACCACGCGAATTATCTACAGCTAACGAGTGGGCGCTTTCCTGGAAGGGTCGCCGCCTGATCGGATTCTAGGGGTACGCGCGAATCAGGGTATACCCCGCGTTACAAGCTGTAAATCGGAGGCCGAATCAATGACAGTTCGAGGGTGAGAGCGGCTCAAGGCGCAGATCAAGAAAAGCATGGCAAAGGCTCAGGAACTCCACGGATCTGTGGTGCGGGTCAGCGAGCCGGACATTTGACTTTCGAGGAGTATCGACGAGCTCTGAAGACGTGTGAAGAGATATTGCAGGACGAAGAAGCAGAATGGAAAGTCCTCAATCCCCAAGGTGGGAGCTACATGAGGGCCATATACGGGCGTCAAAAACTGCTACTTGGCGAAGCGAGATGGTCGCAGCTTGATTCCGAGTCTCAAATCCAACTGAGAGGCGGTGCACCTCGCACGGATTCGAGTTGGTGGGGGCTGCTGGGACGCATGGCCCGGAGCAATGGGAAGGCAGTGTGGGACCACGAGGCAAAGATCCGACGTATCCTCGACAAGGTTGTGTCAGCTGACGATACCGAGTTTCCGGACGTCGCCGTTGCGGCGTTGCAGGAGCTAACGAGCATCGATTACGTGGCCCACGGGACGGCGACGCTGCTGCTGACGCTTGCGCGACCGGACCGACTGCTGAGCCTGAACGGCGCGTCCCAGAAGGCGTATGGCAAGCTATCTGGGATGAGCCCTTCGACCCTCGGAAAGCCTCAAAACTATCGCAAGCTGCTTCAATGGCTCTACGCCCAGCCCTGGTATGCCGACTCACCGCCGCCGGATGGAGCCTTGGAGAAAATCTGGCGGTTCCGCGCTGCTCTCGTGGATGCGTTCGTTTACGAACAGACGTAGCAGCTTGCTCGGCGTCGGAAGACGTTCCCGCGCGGAACCTCTCTCGATCAGCCATCAATTGGAGACCAAGTCGTGTAAAGAGTTCGTCGAAATCGACGGCCTCTCTCTCTCTAGTGTCCGGCGTTGGGGTTTGGGCTGGCGATGGTCACGGGTGGCGTGTGTCGGTCGTCGTCGTGGCATTCGGCACTTCGGCGACCTCGTGCTCCAGGTGCGCGGTTGCCCGAACCCGCGCCGATCGTACCGGGGATGGGCTTCGGGTCGCAACGTCGCGCGACGGTGTCAGCGCCGCGACGAGTCCGCGGCTCGGCGCTCTCCGGTCAAGGTAGCCTGGCCAATCGTCCATGAGCCGACGCCCGGTCCCGGAACGACGAGCGGAAGCCATACCGCGAGCCGGCCGGCGTCTGTGGCGCTATGCGGTCCCGTTCATCTCATGGGGTACCGCATGGGGACCAGGGGTAGCCGCTACTTCATAACATGTTGCAACTATGTGAGTTGCGTGAGTTATGTGGCGGTCGAACGGCTTCCGGTCGAGCTTCCGGGACTGGGCCGCAGTGCGGAACAGGCATGCGCGCGAGGTGGTCGATGCGGCGCTGGCGCACGCGGTTCCGAACAAGGTGGAGGCCCGCTCAGAACTGTTCGAGCGCCGGCGGCGGCTCATGGACGATTGGGCGGCGTACCTGGCGAATGGAAGCCGGCCGGAAACGCTGCCCCGAGACGTTGCCTGAACCACCGCCGGCGAACGGAACCATCGCAGCGGTGGAGTTGGCGGACTGAACACGCACGATACAATGGGCCGTTACACGTCACCAAGGAGCCGATGAGTCACTTCTTCTATGCCCGCGAGATCGCCAAGCCCAAGGACGTAATCCGGTACCTCGCCAGACAGGAGCGCCACTGGAAGAAGGGCTACTCGGCTTATGAACTCGCCCATTCCTGGGTCCACGCCGACAACATTCCGGCCTCTGTTCGCTCTGTTCTGGACACCTGCCCTGACTGCGCGGGTGCTGCCCTTGTTGAGGGCCTGTTCGAGCGTGATGTAGACCTGCGGACGCGAGGGCGTCGAAGCCAGACCGACCTGCTCGCCTTCGTCAAGTTCGTCCACGGCTACGCCGTGATCGCGGTCGAGGGGAAGGTGGACGAGTCGTTCGGTGATCTCGTTTCGACTTGGAACGACCACAGCCCTGGCAAGGAGCGTCGTCTGGCGGCTCTTTGCGCGTCTCTCGGGCTTCGCGTGGCCGACGTAGGAGGTATCCGGTACCAGCTTCTCCACCGCACGGCCTCAGCCCTCTACGAGGCTCAGAGGTATCGGACGATGCGGGCGGTGATGTTGGTGCACTCCTTCAGCGCGACCGACGCCTCGTTCCACGACTTCCAAGCGTTCGCTAAGTCCATGGGGATACCGGTCCAAGCCGTGAATTCGAGTACTCTTCTCCTATGCATACGGCCCCTGGCAAGTCGCATCGAAACGGCATCACCCTTCTTGAACTCGGTGAACTCTTCCCCGATGAGCACGCCGCCCGACAGTGGTTCGAGCAGGTCGTGTGGAACGGTGAACGGTGCTGCGGGCACTGCGGAAGCATCAGGACATCCGTCGTGCCGCGTGAGCGGCCGATGCCCTACTGGTGCTCAGAATGCCGCAGCTACTTCAGCGTCCGCACCGGCACCGCCCTCGAACGGTCCAGGGTGCCGCTGCGGAAGTGGGCGTTTGCGATCTACCTGGAACTGACCAGCCTCAAGAGCGTGTCCAGCATGAAGCTGCACCGCGATATCGGGGTCACCCAATCCACTGCGTGGTTCATGCTGCACCGCATCCGGGAAGCCTGGACGCACGCGCCGCAGACTAGGTTCTCCGGCCCGGTGGAAGTTGATGAGACCTACGTCGGCGGCAAGGAGCGAAACAAGCACGAAAGCCAGAAGCTGCACGCCGGGCGCGGCCCGGTCGGCAAGATCGCCGTCATCGGCGCGAAGGACCGCGAGACGAACCGGGTGACCGCCCGCGTCATCGCGCACACGGACGCGGTCACGCTGACCAGGTTCGTCGCCGGCCAGATCCAGCCCGGTGCAACCGTCTACACCGACGACCACGGCGGGTATTCGGCACTCGCCAATCACGGCACCGTCAAGCACTCAGTCGGCCAATACGTCAGCGGTATGGCCCACACCAACGGCATCGAGTCCTTCTGGGCAACGCTGAAACGCGCCCACAAGGGCACCTTCCACAAGCTGAGCCCGAAGCACCTGCAACGGTACGTCAGTGAGTTTGCGGGGAAGCACAACGTGCGGGACGAGGACACGCGGGCGCAGATGGTGACGCTGGCGGCGGGGATGGTCGGGAAGCGCCTGATGTATCAGGATCTGATTGCGCCGAACGGACTGCCATCGGGCGCACGTTCGTAGGCCGCAACAGCGCACGGGCAAGATCCTCCGGTGTGGCGTCGCCGTAATCTGGGCGCTTCATGCGATCCCCGCGTCAGTAAGGCGTTTCTGAATCTTCAACAGGATGTCGGTATGTGCGGCCAGAATCTGGCCGTGCTCTCCCAAGATGGATTCAATCTTGAGGAACCTTCGGTCGAAGGTCTCAAACCGCTGGTCGATGGACCCGAACCGCGCCATGATGGCATCGAACTGTGTCTGCGTCATATCAGAACACCCGTGGGCCAGAAGTCGTTTAGACAACAGCACCGGATTTTGCACCCGGAAACTGCATATTCGATACTCATCCGATCCATTAACTCTTTATATCATAATGGGTTACGGGTGTAAACCGCAATCATCACACACATCATGTGTTGATAATATCATTGTCGGTTGCGACCGTCAACGCCATGGTCTGTTCTCGTCATCCTAACGGGACAGCGGCAACAGTTCCGCGACCTGTTCGTTCTGCCATGCTTCGAGTTCTTCCCATGTCATGAACCAGTCGGCGCCGTGTGGCCGGACGTACGATGCCGTTGGCGTCGCCTGCACCTTTGCCCCATCAGACCAGTCGTCTGCTTCAGTACCTGGCGGGTAGAACACCAAGAACTGCGGTCTTTGTTTACCGGGGTGATTCTACGAGCGCGGAGGTAGGTGCCGAGTTCTTCCTCAACAGCCACGCGGAGGCATACTGACAGCGGCGCTGTTCTACTGACGTGGTTTCGGATCGGAACGAGCGCGCGTTGATCTACGGGGGCGACCGTTGGAGCGTATCGGGAACGACGGGGCTGGGAGAGCGAAGCATCGTGATGATCAGCGGGGCGAGCTCGAGTTGACGCTGGTAGGCGGTGCGCACGACGCTGGCGAGCACCTGCCGGGTGTCGGCGCCGTGGCGGGTACGATTACCGCCACAGACTTTGCGGGTGACCACGGCGGGTCGGATGGCCTGTTCGGCGCGCCAGTTGGTGGCGTCGACCGACGGGTCCCACAGGAAGGTGAACGCGGCGGAGAATTCGCGGTCCAGATGGGCGGCGAAGCGGTCGGCGGCGTCCAGCGTCGAAGCGTTGTCGATCAGCCGACCGAGTTGGCCGAGCAGTCGGCCGCGAGCGGTTGCCAGGCCGTGGTCGCTCAGGAGCCCGGCGTCGCGGCGGTCGCGCAGCTTGAGAGCGGCCTGCAGGACGGCTTGCACCCGGGCGGCCCACGGGCTGCGCGGATGATCGGTTCGGAGTTGCCGCGCTCGCCGGATCAGGTGAGACAGACAGGTCTGGTGCAGCGCGTGGGTGAAGCGGCGATACGGCGCCCACCCGTCGCGCACGAGCACGCCGTCGTAGTCGGCCCCGAGCACGGTGGCGGCGTCGTCGAACCCACGTCCGGGGCGAATCGCGTAGACCGTCGTCTGGGGCGTGGCGAAGACCCACAGCCAGTGGCGCATGGCGCCGACGCGCCAGCCGGTTTCATCCGGCGTGACCACGGGAGATTCCCGCACCTGCTGGCACAGTGCGGTGTAGGTCGGCGCGGCGTGGCGAGCCGTGCGATGCAGCACCTGCGCGAGGCCTCCCGGTGTGACGGTCAGGCCGAACTGGGTCCGGAGCAGGTGCGTGACCTTCGCCAGCGGCACGCCCAGGTGCGTGTGCATCCGCACGACCAGCGCGACGACTTCGGGACCCAGTTGCGCGCCGGCCGGGTCGCCCGCCGCGACCTTGGGGCCGGTCCTTGGCGAAGGGCGCGGCCTGCCGGAATCCTGCCCGCCGCGCCGCGTCAAGTTGCTGCTTGAGGTGCTCACTGCGGCGCTTCCACCGATCCCGGTCGCGCTTCCACTGATCCCGGTCGCCCTCGACCCGCGTCAACTCCTCCCGCAGCCGTGCGATCTCTCGCTCTTGTTCCTCAATGCGGCTATCGCGGGGATCCTGTTCCGTCCGGGGACGTTGCCGTGGCACCCCACAGTTATGCCAGATCCCCTAGAAAAGTACAAGTCCGAAATATTGGATCTCGCGCATCAAGAAACCACCCCGCTAAACAAATACGTCCAGGGGGGCGCCGGAGGGCAGACCGAAGGACCCCGGCGCGAGATCACCGGTCGGGCCGGCTGCCTGAAAAGAGGCGGGTGGGGAGGCTGGCCGGACCCTGTCCCCACTCAAAGCGCACCAACGATGGGGTGTCCGTTGGTATAAACCCTTATGAATGAGCGAGATAGCTCTCTATGCAAAAGAGCCGCACCCTTTTGCAGGCCATCTCGACGAAGCGTCCGCGGAGCCGTGTCACGCGGGCGACCGGGCCGCCCCGATTCTCAGGTATTGCGTAGGGGCGCCCCTTGTGGGCGCCCGGCTCGCTGCTCGCCGCCGCGTGGGCGCCCGCCTGATTCCCAAGGTTTGCGTAGGGGCGCCCCTTGTGGGCGCCCGCCTCCCTCCGCCGCCGTCTTCGGCTCGTCTCCGCCGACGTCCGGCGGCACGCCTGCGGCGTGCCCCAGGCACGTCGTCTACCAGCGCACCGTGGCCCGCGCGAGCGCGCCCTGATCGGTGCCGCCCAGCAGCGGGCTCTCGCGGCGCTGCGCGTCGATGCCCAGCTCGAAGCTCAGGCTCTCCCGGTTCAGCATCCCGAGACCGTAGCCGAGCCGGTAGTCCCGGCCGTGCTCGGACGTGCTGAAGCCGACCCGCGGCGTGCCCACGAAGCGGCTGCCCACCGGCAGCCCGTAGCCGACCTCGCCATCGAGGCGGTTGCCCGACGCGACGCCGCCGGGCGCCAGCCCTCCCATCGTCTGCCGGCCCCACAGCGCGTCGGCCCCGCTCGCCGCCTGACCGCCCCACGACGGCGCCACCCGCGCCACAAAGCCCAGCGGCGTCGACGGCGTCGGGTTGTAACTCAGCGACAGCGCCACGCCCCGTTCGCGGAACCCCTCGGCCTGGTGCATCACCAGCGTCCGTACCCGCACGTCCACCGCCAGCCCGGACCCCGCATCCGACACGACGAGGCCCGCGCCGACGTCCATGCCGGCGCCGGTCTCGGCGTCGCCGCCGTCGTGCCGCAGCCCGACCTCGACGCTCGGCTTGAGCGACAGCCGGCCGGCGAGCGTGTAGGCGCGCGAGCCTTCAAGCCCCGTCCGGAAGCGGGTCACCGCCGCCTCGGTCGCCTTCAGGCGTCCCGCCGGGCCATCGACCCCGTCGATCGACGTGCCGACCCACAGCGTATCGGCCTTGAACGCCAGCGCGAAGCCGCCCGCACCGCCAGAGACCAGTTCGCCCCGCGTCCCCGCCGCCGCCATCGCCATCGACAGGCCCGACGCCAGGGCCGGACCGCCCTGCGGCGTCAGCAGCAGCCCGCCGGCGCCGTAGCCCGCCACGCCCCAGACCGTGATGCGGTCGGTCGCCTTGTAGCCCAGCCACGGGTAGAGGCCCGTCACCGACGACGCCACCTGGCCGCCGGCGACCCCGGCGTACTCGCCCAGGCCGCGGCTGTGCGACAGCGACAGGCCCGTCACCAGCGGCCCCTTCGCATAGTCGGCCCCGAACATCGTCGTGCGCACGTCGCCGCCCAGCGACAGCGCGCCCTCGCGCCCGGAGAAGCGCGACTGCGCCCCGCGGCTCCAGATGGAGAGGATGCCGCCGTGGCGGGTCTCGCGACCCAGCGCGAAGTCCGAGCCGGTCAGCACGTCACCGCCGCCGAGGCCCATCCGCAGCAGTCCGCCGCCATTGAACCCGCCGTCCAGCGGGCCGGCGGCCATGCCCATCGCACCGCGCGCGCCGCCCATCGGCATCGCGCCGCCCATCGCACCCGACGCCGCGGCCAGATGCCCGCCACCGGCAGGCCCCGGCATCCCGAGCGGCGCCGTCCCGGCCGCCGGTGCGCCGGACAACGGACCGCCGGCGCCCGCGCCCAGCGGACCCGCGCCGGCCGTCCCGCCAAGCTGGCGCAGGAAGTTGAGCGCGATGTCGCGCTCCATCCCCCGCCGCAGCTCGCGGCCCGCGAACCGGCCCCGGAACCCCGGCTCGCGCGGCGCCTGGAGCCGCTCCTCGACGTGCTCGACCACGTGCACCGCCGCCGTCCGCCCGAACCGCGCCAGCAGCGCCCGCGGCAGCGGGTCCGAGTTCTTGATGGTCCCCGTCGCCTCGCCGTCGGTCAGCCGTCCCGACGAGGCGTTCGACAGCGTCAGCGTCAGCGTTTCCTCGCCCTCGTCGTGCGCGTCGTCGAGCACCGCCACCTCGATCGTCTGCGACGACTCGCCCGCCGCGAACGTCAGCGTGCCGCTCGCCGCCGTGTAGTCATCGCCCGCGTGCGCGCTGCCGTCCGCCGTCGCGTAGTCCACCGTCAGCGCGGCGCTCGCCGCGCGGCTCAGCGTCACCGCGAACGCCAGCACCACACCGTCGCCTTCCTCCACCCGCGCATCGGCCACCGCGATGCCCACCGGGCCGGCCACCGTCGCCGACAGTGAATGCGACAGCGGCCGGCCGTCGCTGGTGCAGATCGCCCCGCTCTCGTCGCAGTCGGTCGTCTCCGGCAGCCGCACGGTCAGCGCCTCGTGCGAGGCCGGCGCGATGGTGATCTGCCACAGGTCGCGGCGCTTGTCGACCCGCCGCGCGGCCGTAACTTCGCCGCCCGTCACCGTGAACGACGCGTCGCGCACCGTCTTGTAGCTGATATTGATCCCGTCGCTGAACGCCACTCGGAAGCTGAACGACCCCTGCCCGGCGTGCTCGGCCGGCATGCCCTCGAAGCTCGCCGTCACCGGATTCCCGCCGGCGCGGTGGAGAGCGGCGCCCTGACCGTGACTCGCACGGCCGGCACGACGGCTGCCGTCACCGCGGACATCGGCCCTTCCTTGCCGGCGCCGCCGCATTTCCATAAGGGCTACGAGTTGGCCAAGGACGCCGGTCTGCCCCGGGAAATCCTCCCCGTGATGATACGGGCACTCTCGGTGGCGGACGCGCGGGCGACGGAGGGCGGCGACAGCGCGCTCGTCTTCGTGGTGACGCTGGACCGGGCGGCGTCCGGGACGGTGACGGTGTCCTACGCCACGGCGGATGGGACGGCGGCGGGAGGCGAGGACTACGAGGCCGCGTCGGGGACGCTGGCGTTCGCGGCGGGCGAGACGGAGAAGACGGTGAGCGTTCGAACCACGGATGACTCCATGAACGAGCAGGACGAAACCTTCACGCTGACGTTGTCGAGTCCGGCGAACGCGACGCTGGGTGACGCCGTGGCGACGGGCACGATCGCTGACGACGACGAGCCACCGTTGACGGCGAGCTTCAGCGGCATGCCGGAGGCGCATGACGGGGAGAGCGCGTTCCGCTTCCGTGTCGCCTTCAGCGACGAGATCAGCATCAGCTACAAGACGATGCGCGACATGTCGTTCACGGTGACGAACGGCGACGTCTCCGGGGCGCGGCGGGTGGACGGGCGCCGCGACCTGTGGGAGATGACGGTCGCGCCCGACTCGGACCCGGACGTGACGATCACGCTGCCGGCGGGGCGCGCGTGCGCGGTCTCCGGGGCGATCTGCACCCGCGGCGAGAACTCCCGGCGGCTGAGCAACAGCCCCTCGGCGACGGTCGCCGGCCCGGCGGACGAGCCGGAGACGAACACGGCGGCGGCGGGCGCGCCGACGATCAACGGGACGCCGCAGGTCGGGGAGGCGCTGACCGCCTCGACGTCGGACATCTCCGACGCCGACGGGCTGGACGACGCGCGCTTCGCCTACCAGTGGATCCGCGCGGGCGCCGACATCGGCGGGGCGACCGGATCGACCTACACGCCGGTGGCGGCCGACGAGGGCGAGAGGCTCACGGTCCGGGTCAGCTTCACCGACGACGCCGGCAACGACGAGCGCCTCACCAGCGCGGCGACCGATGCCGTCGCTGCGCGGCCGGAGCCGCTGACGGCGAGCTTCGAGGGCCTGCCGGCCGAACACCGCGGCCAGGGGTCGTTCAGCTTCCGCGTGGCGTTCAGCGAGGGGATCAATATCAGCTACAAGACGGTGCGCGACGCGTCGTTCACGGTGACGGGCGGCGAGGTCACCAGGGCGCGACGGGTCGACCGCCGCCGCGACCTGTGGAAGATCACCATCGAGCCGGCCTCGCACGAGGCGCTGACCGTGCGGCTGCCGGAGACGACCGACTGCGACGCGAGCGGGGCGATCTGCACCGGCGACGGCCGGCCACTGTCGCATTCACTGTCGGCGACGGTGGCCGGCCCGGTGGGCATCGCGGTGGCCGATGCGCGGGTGGAGGAAGGCGACGGCGTGGCGCTGGCGTTCGCGGTGACGCTGAGCCGCGCGGCGAGCGCCGCGCTGACGGTGGACTACGCGACGGCGGACGGCAGCGCGCACGCGGGCGATGACTACACGGCGGCGAGCGGGACGCTGACGTTCGCGGCAGGCGAGCGGTCGAAGACGATCGAGGTCGGGGTGCTCGACGACGCCCACGACGAGGGCGAGGAGACGCTGACGCTGCGGCTGTCCACCCCCTCCGGGGGACGGCTGGCCGACGGCGAGGCGACCGGGACGATCGAGAACCACGATCCGATGCCGAAGGCGCTCTTGGCGCGGTTCGGGCGAACGGCGGCGGTGCACGTGGTCGAGCACGTCGAGGAGCGGCTGGCGGCGCCGCGCGAGCCGGGCTTCCGGGGCCGGTTCGCGGGCCGGGAGCTGCGGCGCGGCATGGAGCGCGACATCGCGCTCAACGTCCTGCGCCAGCTCGGCGGGGCGGCCGGCGCGGGTCCGCTGGGCGCGGGCGCCGGCGGTCCGTTGTCCGGCGCGCCGGCGGCCGGGACGGCGCCGTTCGGGATGCCGGGGCCTGCCGGCGGCGGCGGGCATCTGGCCGCGGCCGGGCCGATGGGCGGCGCGCGCGGTGCGATGGGCATGGCCGCCGGCCCGCTGGAGGGCGGGTTCAATGGCGACGGACTGCTGCGGATGGGCCTCGGCGGCGGTGACGTGCTGACCGGCTCGGACTTCGCGCTGGGTCGCGAGACCCGCCACGGCGGCATCCTCTCCATCTGGAGCCGCGGGGCGCAGTCGCGCTTCTCCGGCCGCGAGGGCGCGCTGTCGCTGGGCGGCGACGTGCGCACGACGATGTTCGGGGCCGACTATGCGAAGGGGCCGCTGGTGACGGGCCTGTCGCTGTCGCACAGCCGCGGCCTGGGCGAGTACGCCGGGGTCGCCGGCGGCCAGGTGGCCTCGTCGGTGACGGGCCTCTACCCGTGGCTCGGCTACAAGGCGACCGACCGCGTCACGGTGTGGGGCGTGGCGGGCTACGGCGTCGGCGGGCTGCTGCTGACGCCGCAGGGCGGTCCGGCCCTGGCGTCGGGCCTGTCGATGGCGATGGCGGCGGCGGGGACGCGGGGCGAGCTGATTTCTGGCGGTGCGGGCGGCTTCGCGCTGGCGTTCAAGGCCGATACGCTGTGGGTCGGGACGTCGATCGACGGGGTCGACGGCCCGGCGGGACGCCTGAAGGCGACCGAGGCGGCGGTGACCCGCTTCCGCACGGGGCTTGAAGGCTCGCGCGCCTACACGCTCGCCGGCCGGCTGTCGCTCAAGCCGAGCGTCGAGGTCGGGCTGCGGCACGACGGCGGCGACGCCGAGACCGGCGCCGGCATGGACGTCGGCGCGGGCCTCGTCGTGTCGGATGCGGGGTCCGGGCTGGCGGTGGACGTGCGGGTACGGACGCTGGTGATGCACCAGGCCGAGGGGTTCCGCGAGCGGGGCGTGGCGCTGTCGCTGAGTTACAACCCGACGCCGTCGACGCCGCTGGGCCTTGTGGCGCGGGCGGCGCCGTCGTGGGGCGGTCAGGCGACGAGCGGCGCCGAGGCGCTGTGGGGCCGGCAGACGATGGCGGGGATGGCGCCCGGCGGCGTCGCGTCGGGCAACCGCCTCGATGGCGAGGTCGGCTACGGGCTGCCGGTGGGCAGCCGCTTCGTGGGGACGCCGCGGGTCGGCTTCAGCACGTCGGAGTACGGCCGGGACTACCGGGTCGGCTACGGCCTGGGCGTGCTGAACCGGGAGAGCCTGAACTTCGAGCTGGGCGTGGACGCGCAGCGCCGGGAAAGCCCCCTGCCGGGCGGCACGGATCACGGCGCGCTCGCACGGGCCACGCTGGGCTGGTAGCGGCGCGCCACGCGCTTCTTTCACGCGGAGGCGTTACCCGCCTGGCGCAAGCGCACCCATCTGCCGCAGGTACCCGCGGCGGTGGACGAGGCGAGCCTCGAGGCCCTGGCCGCCGGCCTCCGCACGTACTCCCGCTGCACCGAGGGCCGGGGCACGCACTGCGTCGTGGAACCGATCCGTCGGGGCGCATTGGACTACTTCTTCGCCTACCCCGAGGACTACGCGCAACAGCTTGTCGAATGGGTGGACGGCCAGTTCGGCCAGCGGCCGCACCACCCGGCCTTCGAGGTCATCTACGGGTGAGGATTGCATTCCCGCGTGATCGGACCTCTATTCGGCAGGCTGATCCGGCTTGACGGCGAGTTCGACGGCGCGCAGGCGGTCGTCGACGCGACGGATCTCCGTGCGGATCTCGGCGTGCTCAGCGGTCGTGCGGGCGATCAGGTCGTCGATACGGGTGTTCACCGCGCCAACTTGTGCTGACACGCTGGCGAGTTGCGCTGACATGAGCCCTGCCAGCACCAAGCCGGTTCCAATGACCGTGCCGATGATGCCGATACCGGTTCCGACGACCCACTTCACGTCCCCGCTCACATCCGCAGTGTAGCACGGGGGACTGGGCGCAGGACCTCCTACGGCGGCGCGGGCTGTTTTCGATCCCCTTTCGTTCACAGACAGTGATACTGGTCCGACCGAATGCGATTCTGAACGAGGGATTCAACGAGGGGAACCTGCGCCAGTGATACGGTAAGATACTTGTATGCAATAGTTTACGAGAACGTGACATCGGAAGCCCTGGAAGCCCGAGAGCTGGTCGGAGCAGCGCAACCGGTGGCTAAATCCGCCCGAATCGGTCGAGTGGGTGGACGAACCGGTCCCCGCTATCCGAAGCGGCCGATACCCCGCGACGAGGACGCGGCGCACCCGCCAGCAGGTTTGTGGCGCGGCTCTTCCAGTGAGCCGATGCACAGTGCGGTCGACTTCAGTTTCTCCTCGACGAACCTGAGCATCGACGCGGGATTCAGCAACGGCTTCGTTTCCTGGTAGAGGAAGCTCTTGTTGGCCGAGCCGCCTCCTTTGGCGATGAACAGCAACTCGTACTCGTCGCCCGGCTCGGCGTAGATCTCGATCTGCGCCGGCAGGTTGGAGCCGGTGCTCCAGCGGATCGCCGCACTGCGGCGGCTGGGCACGCCGGTGGCCCAGCCTGCTCGCTGAGGCGCTCCGTCACGCAGTGCGGCCTCCGCAGCGGCGCCGTCGGGGCACGCTATCCATGAACTTCGCCCGCAGGGCCGCGCGGTCCACCGGCACGCCATCCAGATAGACGCTCGCGATCCGCCGCGTGTTGCCGATGTCGTCCAGCGGGTTCGCGTCGAGCACCACGAACGACGCGTTCTTGCCCGCCGCCACCGTGCCGAGATCGTCGAGCCCCAGGATCTCCGCGTTGACCCGCGTCGCGGCCTCGATCACTTCCATCGGCGTGAGCCCGCAGCCGGCCATGTCGCGTAGCTCGGTGTGGGTGGTCCAGGCGACGCTGACGCCCGAGTCGGTGCCCATGCCGATGATCATCCCCGCCTCGCGGTTGCGGGCCAGGTTGCGGCACTGCAGTTCGAACATATCGCCGGGTCCTTCCGCCTCCAGCCGCTCCGCCTGCGCGCGCAGGCTCTCGACCTCGAACGGCGGCACCGTGTCGCTCAGCCAGGGCAGCTCGTCGAGCCGTACGGGCGAGCCGGGCAGGTTCGGAATCGTCCAGACATCCGGGTACTCACGCACCAGCGCCATGTACTCTTCGTCGATGTCGCGGTCGCGCACCGTATGGGCGAAGCCGTCGACTCCCGCCCGGAGCAGGTCCTTGGCGTCGGCCAGCCCGCTGGTAGAACCGAGATGCGACGTCACCCGCATGCCGCGGGCGTGCGCCTCGTCGATGATTGCCCGGTAGACCTCCGGCTCCAGCTTCGGCACCCTACCGCCCCGATCGTCGACCCAGATCTTGATGATGTCGACCCCGTGCCCGTGCAGCTCCTCGACCGCCGCCCGCCCCTCGGCCGCGGTCTGCGCTCCCCGCGGGATCCCGAGGCGGTACTCCTGCTGCGGGCCGGCCATCGGCGTCGCCGCGATGCCGCGGCCGGACGTCAGAAAGCGCGCCGCGTTCGGAAACCGCGCGTTCCGCAGCTCGAACGCCAGCGTCTCGTCGGCCTCCAGGCCCAGGCTCGTCGTCGCCGCGACGCCGTGGTAGGCGGTGCGCTCCAGATGTTCGACCAGGTTGGCCATCGTGTAGTTGTCGGTGCTGTGCGTGCCCTCCTTCACGCTGGTCAGTCCCAAGTGCTGGTGCGCGTCGATCAGCGCCGGGATCACCGTCTTGCCGGTCAGGTCCACGCGCGCGGCACCCTCGGGCGCCTCCCTTTCGCCCGGCGCGCCAACCCAGGCGAAGATGCCGTCCTCGACGAGGAACGCCGACCTCTCGATCGGCGCGCCGCCGTTGCCGTCAATCAGTCTGGCGCCTTCGAACCAGGTCGCGTCACTTGGCCGTTGCTCCTGCGCGGCGACGCACCCACCGGCGAGCAACGCGACGGCGCATGTGATCACCCAACCCGGCAGCGCGGGCCACGGACGTATCAGGGCTGACGATTCCGAAGCGGGCATCATGAACTCCCTCCGTCGGTTGCGTCGGGCGCAAGACACCCGCGTGACAGCGCCGGCGCACGCTGGCGACCGGCCCCATCGTATCCGCATCGGCGCGTTTCCTGACCCTCTGGCAGGGGCTGATCGAGCCCGCTTGAGCTGGGTTCATCACGGGCCGCTGCAACATGGACCTGGAATGGCGGGCTGACCATCAACGTCGTGTCAATCCCCGACAGGTGTCCGTGACCCAGCCCTCGCGCGTCTCGCTCGTGGCCGCCTTCGCCGCCGTCTACGTCATCTGGGGTTCGACCTACCTCGCCATCCGCTGGGGCGTGGCGGAAATCCCACCGTTCCTGATGGCTGGCGGGCGCTTCCTGAGCGCGGGGACCGTCTTCGTCGCGCTGGCCGCATACCAGGGCGCAGCGCGGCCCACTGCCCACCACTGGCTGACCACCGGCTTGGTCGGTCTGCTGATGGCGGCCGGCGGTAACGGCCTGGTCAGTTGGGCGCTGCAGCGCGTGCCCTCCGGGCTCGGCGCCCTGCTCATCTCGATGGTGCCGTTGTGGGTGGCGCTGGCCGACTGGCTGCGCCCGCGTGGCGCCCGCCCGCCGGGATATGTGATCCTCGGGCTCGCGATCGGGTTCACCGGAGTCGCCCTGCTCGTCAATCCGTCCGACATCGCCAGCGCGCGCTCACTCGACGCGGTTGGCGCGAGCGTGCTTGTCATGGCCAGTCTCCTGTGGGCAGCCGGCTCCGTCTATTCGCGCTACGCCTCGCAGCCCTCTTCGCACTGGCTGTCGGCGGGCATGCAGATGCTGGGCGGCGGCGCCGTTCTGATGGCGATATCGGTGGCGTCCGGCGAGTTGGTCGGGCTCGACTGGTCCGCGGTGTCACCAGCCGCCTTCGGGGCGTGGATCTACGTTGCGGTGTTTGGATCGGTGGCCTACGGCTCCTACCTGTGGCTGCTGAAGAAGTCGACTCCGGCCAAGGCGGCAACCTACGCCTACGTGAACCCGGTCATCGCGCTCATCCTGGGGTACTTCCTCGCGGGTGAGACGCTGACGCTCTGGTCCCTCGGCTGCTCCGCCGTCGTCGTCGCCGGGGTGTTACTGGTCGTGTCGCGGTAGCGCGGCCGCTGAGCAAGTCGAGGCCGCTGAGCGCCTGCTCGAGATCGACGCGGAACGATGACCCAGCACACCCGCACCTACAATCTGGCTGACGTACCTGACTCGCGCCACGGCGTCAGACGTGGCCACCATCGACCCACGTGCAGGCAATAGGTCTCGTACGACCCTTCGAATCTTCGACGGAGTGTCGGCTCCTCATAGAACTGCACGAACAGGTGGAACGCGACCAGCATCAACCCTGCGTACGCGAACAGCCGCGCCTGGCCAAAGAGCAGCGCCTGCCCTGAAACGATGATCAGCAGGGAGACGTACATCGGGTTTCGCACGAACCGATAGAGGCCGGACGCCACCAGCACTTCGGTCTGCGCCACCGGTGCCGGTGTGCCACGTCCCTCAAGGGCGAAGCGGGCGAAGCAGTCCAGCAGGCAGGCCAGACCCGCCGCGACCGCCGCGACACCCACTACCCGCTCGCCCGGTAGCCCGAGCAGCGGTGGCTGCATCGTCCAACGGACCAGTGCGAACGGGCCGACGCCGGCAACGACAGCGGGAGCGACCCAGAAGAAGACGAGCGACCCCACGAGCGCACGCGTTCTAGTTCGCATAAGAGGCTATTCCACGAGCCGCAATTGTGACGGCGGGATGCGCGGCGGCGAGGGCAAGAGCAGCAGCGTCCCCTTGACCGTCTGATAGTGCAGGTCCGGCCACGCTTGTTCAGCGAACACAGGCAGCAGTATGCCAGAAACCGGGGGGCGTGCCCCCCCCCCCGCCGGTGACCACCACATCGTGCGGTCGGAAAGACGGATATACGCAGCATGGCTTTCGGCGCGATGTTTGCCGGGATTTCAGGAATGGCCCTGCTCTTGTGGTACGCCATGGCAAAGCCGGATCTGAACGATCTGGTTGCGACGTTCGTACCGAACTGGACGCTGTGGCTTCTCGTACCCGGGGCGGTCGTGTTCTCGCTCGTGAATGCAGTACTCGAGGAATCGGCATACCGTGGAGTGGTCCAGTACTCTCTCGAGAGCGCGATGGGCGTAGGCGGCGCCGCTCCGCTCCGTTGCCGCGGTCGCCGCCGAGGCTGACCCCGCCGACGCCGGTCAGCTCGGCCGGACCGCCAGAGTCGACAACCTGTCGACTAGACGGCGAAATCCCTGAGATGGCAGGCGGAGCCGAATCGCTCGACCGCCCATGAAGCGCCCGACCCGATCTGTCGGCGGAGACGAACACCGTCCGGCGTCGGCGTCCGCCGGAGCCTGATGCCCGATTGGCGGACCGTGCGTTCGACCATGGTGGGCCGGCTACGAGCCGGGGCGGCCGACTCGGCCGTTGAGCTCACATACGCGTTGGAGGTCATGGAAAGGATTCGCTGCTTGTCGAGACGGGTCGGCACAACGCGCCCACCGCGCTTCCACGGAGTGATCACCGCATCGGGTGACCCCGAGCCGTCACCGCTTGAACGCCTGTATCGTCTCGCGTGCCCAACTTCGGCTTTCCCGGAAGTCGCGCTCCATCATCCTGGGCAGGTCGCGGAACACGATCTGGGATACGCGCTTTTTCGTGCCGGCTGGAGACAGTTCGTAGCCTATGACCCAACGGAAGATACTGCCGACACCCACGGCGGCGGCGTCACGCTCGGAGATCTCCGCCCGGGGAATGAAGGCTTCCTCCTCCTCATGAGTCGAGCCCGCGGTCAGGTCGACCAGCCGCGCCAAGAACTCGCCGCTGCGGACTTCGACGACGTAACCCTCCCACTCCTGCAGGGCATGCAGCGTCGCCCTCGGCGGCTCAGGTGAGGGTCGAGGCGGAAAACTCAAAACCGGAGCAGCGCCTGCGCGGTGCCCTGCACGATCGGCAAGCCAGACCGGCGTTTCGGTCTGCGCGGCTTGCCCTTTCGCGTCGCGGCCGGCCTGCGCTTCGAACGAGGGAGACAATACCCATTGCACCGCCTCGTCCACGGTCCGAACGAGTACTTCGGCGGCATCGATTCCGGATGCGTCGCTCCGTGGAGACGGCGCAAGACTGAACATCGACGGCAACTGGTCGGATTGCCCCGTGCGTGTCACGATACCTCCGATTCCTTCGACAGGGACATGATGTGATCGATTATGTCATCGCTGCGTCGGAGCGATGCGTCGAAGCGGTCTTGAAGCAAATCCATCAGTTGCGCGGCGCCGCTGGAGGCGGCATCAGCCGCCGCGTAATGGTCGTTGACTTCGACATACACGCCCAATCCGTCGGCGATGCGAGCGGATGGTTCCACCTTGATGTTCACGGACCCGCCTTGAGCCCTGTCCTGCGGACGCAACTGCGACATCGTCAGCGATGTCATCCCACCGTGCTTTCCGTCCAGCTCCAGCTCCTGACACCAGTGTCCCCAGGGCTCCAGCGGCGCCAGAGCCGAACCGATCCGGTCCCGCCCCGCCAAACTCCCGACTCGAAAGTGCACGTTGCGGTTGATCCCCAGTGCCTTGATGGGCGTATGGTGCAGGTGCTCGCCGAACACTCGCACGACGAGGTCGCGGACGCGAACATGCGGCGCCTGCTGCGTGTCAGCCCTGAAGCGGTCGGTGGTGACCTGGAGAAAGAGCCAGTCGGTCGAGAACACCGTCGCCTGGCGATGAGCAACCCGCAAGTCGGCGGTGTCTGAGGCTGCCTGCGGTAACAGGCCGTGCATCGCGAATCAGGCCGGGGTGAAGATCGCGGGATTGAAGTCGCCGAGGAGGACAACTGTCGCCCCGCTGATTTCCGTCTCGGCCGGCACCAAGAAATGATACTTCCTTCGACCGTCACGGCGTGAGTCCGGCGCCCGCAATCGTCCGAAAGATCGTTGCGGCGCACTGACTCTCATCGGTCGGTCGGCTGCCGGCCATCCCCCCTGTGCCAATAATCTGTGAGACAACCTCCCTGTTGAGTTTAGTGTAGGGGCGGGAGAGGTTGGAGAGATGACGCGCATGCCACCAGCCGTGGAGATGGACGTGGTCGTGGGCCCGAAGGCGGAGGGAGCCCGGAGGGCGACCGGGGCTGACGAACCGGGCAACCACAAGGGTTGCCCCTACGTCTCGCCTTGCACGGAACCGGGCAACCACAAGGGTTGCCCCTACGTCTCGTCTTGCGCGGAACCGGGCAACCACAAGGGTTGCCCCTACGTCTCGCCTCGCACGGAACAGGGCAACCACAAGGGTTGCCCCTGCGTCTCGTCTTGCACGGAACAGGGCAACCACATGGGTTGCCCCTGCGTCTCGTCTTGCTCAGCGGGCGACTTCGGCATGGTCACGCCAGTGTAGAATCAGGGCGGGCTGGCACGGTGCGACCGATCCACTATGAAGCACTGGCAGGAAACGTCGCATATCGTGGGCCGGATTACCGAGTTGGCGGCGACCGGGCGGCGCGCGGCGCTGGCGACCGTCGTGCGGATCAACGGGTCCGCGTATCGGCGTCCCGGCGCCAAGCTGCTCGTGGAAGAGCGCGGCGCAACTCGAGGGGGCGTGAGCGGTGGATGCCTCGAAGCGGACGTGCGCGAGATTGCCATGACCGTGATGCGTGAGGGGGTGCCCCGGCTCTGCCACTACGAGACCGGCGACGACGACCGCACCGTGTGGGGACTCGGCCTGGGCTGTAACGGATCGGTCGACATCTTCGTTCAGCCGTTCACATCCGAAGACACGTTGGACGTGGCGCGCCATGTGCGGACGCGTCTTGCGGGAGATGCGCCGTTCGCCGTGTCCACCCTCGTCCGCGGTCCCGCCGCCGCCCTGGGCCGGATGCTCGTGGCGGGGGACGGCCCGCTGGCCGGCTCGACGGGAACCCCCGGTCTGGATCGTGAGATAGCCCGACGCGCGGAAGCGCTTCTCGCGGCCGGCGAGTCGACGTGCTACGACATCGAATCGACCGGCGTCTTCACAGAGGTTCACGTCCCGCCGCCGCGGCTCGTCATCTGCGGCGCCGGCGACGACGCGATTCCCCTCTCGGCCTATGCGTCACAGGTCGGCTTCCGCGTGACCGTCATCGATCACCGTCCCGCCTACCTGTCCCGAGAACGCTTTCCGGACGCGCAGCGCATCGACCGCAGACCCGCCGACGGCCTGGACGGACTTCCGCTCGGTCCACGCACCCATCTGGTGGTAATGACACACTCGTTCGCCCACGACCGGGAGTGGGTCCGGCGCCTGCTGCGGTCCGACGCTGCCTACATCGGCCTGCTCGGCCCGCGCGCCCGAAAGGACGAAATACTCGAACAGATCGACGCGCTGGGGACCGACCGGCTCTTCGCTCCGGTCGGTCTCGATCTGGGTGCGGACGGACCTGAGCAGGTGGCCGTCAGCATCCTGGCGGAGCTTCTGGCCGTCTGCGCTTCGAGCGTGCCGCGCCACCTGCGCGAGAAGGACGGTGTCATCCATGCCGGCTGAACGCAACGGCGCGGTGGCCGGCGTCGTGCTGGCCGCCGGCAGCTCGACGCGCATGGGACAGAACAAGCTGTTCTTCGAACTCGACGGCGAGACGCTGCTGAGACGGGTCGTGCGCCGCGCGATCGGCGCCGGTCTCGATCCGGTCATCGTTGTCGTGGGCCACGAAGGGGAGCGCGCCGGCACCGAGCTCTCGGGACTGTCGTGCATGACGGTCGTCAATCCCGACCACGCCGAGGGGATCAACCGGTCGCTGCAGACCGGAATCTCCCACGTTCCGGAACGCGCCCGGGCGGCGGTCGTGATGCTGGCCGACATGCCGTTCGTCACGAGCAGCATGGTCGCAGGGCTCGTCACGCATTACCGCGAGAGCACGGCCCCGCTCGTCATCTCGGCCTACGGGGACGTCAACGCGCCGCCGATGCTCTACGACCGTGCATTGTTCCCTGAGCTCCAGCGCATGACCGGAGAAGGATGCGGGCGCCAGGTCGTGCGGCGGCATCGCCACGAGGCGGTCGCGGTCGCCTGGCCGGAGGCGGCGCTGCGCGACATCGACGTTCCCGAAGACTACGAACGGATCAAGGCCGAACTCGCCACGGGATGACAGCGATGCGCACCGACATCCTGCAGCTTGCAGCCGATCTCGCCGGTCGAAGCGAGGCGTTCGCGCTGGCCACGGTGGTGCGCCGCGAGCCGCCGAGCTCGGCTCGTGTCGGCGACGCCGCCGTCGTGACTCCGGACGGTGAATTCCAGGGCTGGCTGGGCGGAAGCTGCACGCGGCCGACCGTGATTCGTGAGGCGCTCGCAGCCCTCGCCGACGGGGCGCCGCGGCTGATCGGAATCGTCCGCGACGCCGACGCGATGCATCACAATCGACCCGGGCTGACGGTGTTTCCGATGGCCTGCCACAGCGGGGGAAGCGTGGAGATCTACATCGAGCCGCTGCTGCCGGCGCGGCGGCTGCTGATTTTCGGGGTTTCGCCCGCCGCGCAGGCGCTGGCGCGTCTGGCGACGGTGCTCGGCTACCGCGTGGAAGCGGTCGATCCGGAAGCCAGCGAGACGCTGTTCCCGGACGTGAGCCGCCTTGTGACCAGCGACGGGTCGATCGAGCCTCCCGCATCCGGACAGGATGCCGCCCGCTGTTTCGCTGTCGTCGCGACGCTCGGCCAGCGGGACGAAGAGGCGGCCTGGGCGGCCAGTCAACTGCAGCCGGCATACCTCGGCGTGGTCGCCAGCCGCAAGCGGTTCGGACAGATACGCGAAACGCTGGCCGGACAGGGCGCCACGCCGGAACAGCTCGACCGGATCACCAATCCGGCCGGTCTCGACATCGGCGCGGAGACGCCCGAAGAGGTTGCCTTGAGCATCCTCGCCGAGATCATCCAGCGCGGGCGTGCCCACCGCCCCGCCCGGGCTGCGGCTCCCGCCGCGGCCGTCACCGACACCGAGCGCGACCCCGTGTGCGGCATGACCGTGTCCACCGCCTCTGCCGCTCACCAGGCCGACGCCGGCGGGAGGACCTACTACTTCTGCTGCGCGCACTGCCGCGATCTGTTCCTGGCGGAGCCACACAAGTACGTCGCGGCGGCGGCGCAGGAGGCGTAGCGTGAGGCCGGAGGTGCTGGCAACGCAGGCGGCCATGGAGCGGCAGGGGTACATCGCCGAGCCGGCCATCGCCACCGCGGTCTTCCTGGCTCGCGCGCTGCGCAAACCGCTCCTCATCGAGGGGGACGCCGGCGTGGGCAAGACCGAGATCGCCAAGGTCCTGGCCCGCATCCTGGACACCGACCTGATCAGACTGCAGTGCTATGAGGGGATCGACGTCAACACGGCCCTTTACGAGTGGAACTACCAGCGGCAGATGCTGCGCCTCCGCATCGCGGGAACGGAGGGCCGGGATTCAGCGGAAGTAGAGCAGATGATCTTCAGCCGCGACTGCCTGCTGGAACGCCCGCTGCTGCGCGCCATCACCTGCCGCGACGCCCCGCCGGTCCTGCTGATCGACGAGATCGATCGCGCCGACGACGGCTTCGAGGCCTTCCTGCTGGAAATCCTCTCCGACTTCCAGGTGACGATTCCCGAGCTCGGCCCCATCGCCGCCACGCACGTGCCGTATGCCGTGCTGACGTCGAACCGCACGCGCGAGATCGGCGACGCGCTGCGCCGCCGGTGCTTCTACCTCTATGTCGAGCACCCGTCCCTGGAGAAGGAGGTTCGCATCATCCGCTCCAGGGTGCCGGAGGTCATGGACGGGTTGGCCCAGGAAATAGCAGCGGTCATGCAGGCGTTCCGCGGACGCCGTCTGCACAAGGCGCCGGGCGTCGCCGAGACGCTGGACTGGACGCGAGCCTTGATGGCGCTGCGATACGAACGTCTCGACGCCGACGTGGTGCAGGAGACGCTCGGGTGCATCCTGAAGGATCACCACGACCTGGAGGACCTGACCGCACAGGACGTCGAGTCGCTGCTCGCCGACGCGCGATCACCGGGCGGCGCCGATGGATGACCGTGACGTCGCGGAACGGCTGGCCCGCTTCGCGGGTCGGCTGCGGGAACGGGGCGTCGGCGTGTGCCTGAGCGACGAGATCGACGGCGCGTCCGCGCTCCTGCTGGTTGATCTCGCCGACCGGGATGAAGTCCGCTATGCGCTGCGCACCGCGCTGAAGGTCCGACGGTCGGACTGGGACACGTTCGACGAGTTGTTGCGCGGCTTCTGGGCCGCTGAAGACACGCCGGCCCGCCCCCCGGAGCAGCCCGCGCGGGCGCGCACCGACCGGTGCGGCCCGCCCACCCGTTTGCACTGGATGCAGGCGCTCGGGCTGCCTGCCGGCGAACGTGAACGCGAAGCGGCCACGGGAGATCTGCCGGGCTATTCGGCTGACAGGCTCTTGCGCCGCAAGCCGTTCGACGACTGGTGCGCGGACGACCTGGCCGCCATGGAGCGGTTGCTGGCGCGAGTGGCGCGCCGGCTGGCGACCCGGCCGAGCCGCCGCCTGGTTCCGGTCCGTGGTCGGGGCCGGGTGGATCTGCGACGCAGCTTCCGCCGCGCGGTGGGAACCGGAGGCGAGTTCCTCTCGCTGGCGCGGCGGGCCCGCGCCGTGGAGAAGCCGGACGTGGTGCTGCTCTGCGACACCAGCGGCTCGATGGATCCGCACACCCGTTTTCTGCTGACCTTCGCGCTGTCCCTCAAGCGCGTGGTGAGACGTTGCGAGGTCTTCGCGTTCAACACCTCGCTGACCCGCTTGACGCCGTGGCTGACACCCGGGAAGATCGGTCCCACCCTGGATCGTCTGGCCGCCGGCGTGCCCGACTGGTCCGGCGGAACCCGCATCGGCGCGAGTCTGGACGAGTTCGTCACGCGGCATCTGGATACGCTCGTGAGCGCGAAGACCGTCGTCGTGGTGCTCAGCGACGGGCTGGACCTGGACGGTCCCGCCGTGCTGGCCGGCGCGATGCGCGCCATCCAGGCAAAGGCGCGGAAGGTGATCTGGCTGAACCCGCTGCTTGGCGACCCGCGCTACCGGCCGGAGGCGCGCGGGATGAAGGCCGCCCTTCCCTTCGTCGAGCATTTCGTGCCGGCGCACAACCTGGAATCACTCGAGCGGCTGTTGCCGCTCCTGGCTGCCCGTGGCGGAACCCCGCGTAGCACCGAGAGCGGCGAGGCGCTCGCGTGGCAAGGCGCGACGAGGGAGAATATCGGGCAATATTCGACCGAGGAGTAACGCAGTCCAGGCGGGATGCATCGCTGCTCGAATGCAGCGGGGCTTTCGCCACGGGCAGCCACTGTCTGACGTGGGTATCCCTATAGAAAAGCAGTTCGTCATCAACGCCGCCCCGCGGGAGGTGTGGGCGTTTCTCACCGATCCGTCCAAGGTGGCGGGTTGCCTGCCCGGAGCTGCCATCACCGGACAGGTCGACGAGCGCACGCACACCGGTACGATCGCCATCAAGGTGGGGCCGGTCTCGGCCCGTTACAAGGGGACGGTACGCTTCGAGCGGCTCGACCAGGAGGCGGGCGTGGCCGAGATTGCCGCGGCCGGCCAGGACGTTCGCGGCAAGGGCGGCGCCGACATGCGCATGACGAGTCGAATCATCGAGCGCGGCCCCTCTGAAACCGAAGTGACCGTGACGTCGACCGTGAACGTCACCGGCATCCTGGCGCAGTTCGGCCGGGGGATGATCCAGGACCTCAGCGACCAGATGTTCCGGCAGTTCACCGATGCGATGCGGGCCGCGCTGGAGTCGGCGCCCGACCGGTCGGTCGCGGACCGCCCGGGGGCGGAATCTCCCGGCGGCGACGCGATTGACGCGGTTTCTCTCGGCGCCAGGGTTGGCGGGCGCGCGCTTGGTCGAGTAGTGCGGCGGCCGGGCTTCTGGTTGACCGCCGTTCTCGTGACGGCTGCGATCATCTGGCTGGTATACTCGCGGCTGTCGTGAGATCTCCGCGGGAGGGTTCGGGTCCTGTCACCGGCCGGGCCATCGGTGCTGGCTTGAGCCCAAGCGGTTGGACTCTTACCACGGGCTGCTTCCGCCATAGGGTGGATTAAGGAGCGTCCCAATGATTCCGTCGGCATTCGACTACCACGCACCGGGCACGCTCGAGGAAGCGGTGGCGCTGCTCGAACGTCACGGGGACGAGGCGAAGGTGCTGTCCGGCGGCCAGAGCCTCCTGCCGCTGCTCAAGCTCCGGCTCGGTGACGCCGGCCACCTGGTGGACATCGGGCGAATCCCGGGGCTCACGGGCATCACGGAGGCGGACGGCTACCTGAGAATCGGCGGCGCTACGCGCGAAGCCGATCTGGAACGCTCGGATCTCGTTCGCGAGAAGTACCCGATCCTGCTGGACACCGCCGCCGTCATTGCAGACCCGCTGGTGCGCAACCGCGCCACGGTGGGCGGCAACCTGGCCCACGGCGACCCGGCCAACGACCACCCGGCGACGATGCTCGCGCTAGAGGCGGATGTGGTGGCGCGGGGTCCCGACGGCGAGCGCACCATCCCGATCACGCGCTTCTTCACCGGGCTCTTCGCCACCGCGCTCGCGCCAACGGAAATCCTCACCGAGATCAGAATCCCCATCCCTCCGCCGCGAAGCGGCGGCGCCTACGTCAAGCTCGAGCGCAAGGTGGGGGACTTTGCCACCGCCGCCACGGCGGTGCAGGTCACCCTCGGCGGGCAGGGCGAGATTACGCGTATCGGGATCGGCCTCACCAACGCCGGCCCGACGCCGATCAAGGCGACAGCGGCAGAAGCGTATCTGCTGGGGCTACGGCCGAACGCGGAGGTCGTCGCCGAGGCCGCACGGCTGGCCGCGGACGCCGCGTCACCGAGCGCCGACCGGCGCGGGTCGACGGAGTACAAGCGCGACATGGCGCGCGTGCTGACCGGCCGGGCGATCAACAGGGCGGTGCAGCGGGCGGGAGGGCAGTAGGCATGGCGACACATGACGTTCGGATCACCGTGAACGGGGCGCCGCAGGACGCCGCGGTCGAGTCGCGCCTGCTGCTCGTGCACTGGCTGCGCGACGTGCTGCGCCTCACCGGGACCCATATCGGATGCGACACGACGCACTGCGGAGCGTGCACGGTGTTGCTGGACGGCGAGCCCGTCAAGTCGTGCACCGTGCTCGCCGTGCAGGCCGATGGCCGGGAAGTGATGACGGTGGAGGGCCTGGAGCAGGACGGAACGCTGCATCCGCTGCAGGAAGGGTTCCATCAGGAACACGGGCTGCAATGCGGCTTCTGCACGCCGGGCATGCTGATGACCGGGTCGGCCCTGCTCCAGCGGACCCCGAATCCGAGCGAGGCGGAGATCCGGCAGGCGATTTCCGGGAACCTGTGTCGCTGCACCGGCTACGTGAACATCGTCAAGTCGATCGAATACGCGGCCGACAAGCTGCGCTAGCAGTCCGTGGTGAAACCCCGCGTTGCACCGAGATTGGCGGTGCGCCCGCTGGGCAAGGCGAGAAGAGGGAAAATACCTGTAGGGGCAACCCTTGTGGTTGCCCTGTTCGTCAGCCGGAACAACGCGGCGCAGCGGGATGCAGCGCCGATCGAATACGCGGCCGACAAGCTGCGCTAGGGGATAGAGACCATGGCACCCCAGACGACGGCGGAAGTGTGCGGCATGGGCCACTCGATGAAGCGCAAGGAGGATCCGCGCTTCATCCGCGGCCAAGGCAACTTCGTGGACGACATCCAGCTTCCGGGCATGCTCTACCTGGACATCGTCCGCAGCCCGTTCGCGCACGCCAAAATCACGTCCATCGACACCGAGAACGCGCTCAAGATCCCCGGGGTGCTGGCCGTCATCACCGGCGAGACCCTCAAGCAGTACAACCTGCACTGGATGCCGACCCTGATGTCCGACACCCAGATGGTGCTGCCGACCGAAAAGGTCATGTATCAGGCGCAGGAAGTGGCGGCGGTGATCGCGACGGACCGCTACGCGGCGGCCGACGGGGTCGAGGCGGTGCAGGTCGAGTACGACCCGCTGCCGGTCGTCGTCGATCCGTTCAAGGCGCTCGAGCCGGACGCGCCGGTGCTGCGCACGGACAAGGAGGGCAAGAAGGACAATCACATCTTCCACTGGGAAGTGGGCGACCGGGCCGCGACCGAGCGCGCCCTCGCCGGCGCCGACGTCGTCGTCAAGCAGGATCTGTACATTCCGCGCATCCACGTCGCGTCCATCGAGACCTGCGGATGCGTCGCGGACTTCGACCGGGTCATGGGGAAGCTCAAGGTCTACATGACCACCCAGGCGCCGCACGCCGTTCGCACCGTGCTGGCCCTGGTGGCCGGGCACGTCGGGCTGTCGGAAGAGAAGATCCAGGTCATCTCGCCGGACATCGGCGGCGGGTTCGGCGGCAAGGTGCCCGTCTATCCGGGGTACGTGATCGCCATCGCCGCGTCGGTCGTCGTCGGCAAGCCCGTCAAGTGGATCGAAGACCGGATGGAGAACCTGCAGGCCGACTCGTTCGCGCGCGACTACCACCTGACGGCCGAACTCGGGGCCACGAAGGACGGCACGCTCACCGCGCTGAAGATCAAGACGCTGGCCGACCACGGCTATACGGACGCCGCCGCGAACCCGTCGAAGTTTCCCGCCGGCCTGTTCTCGATCGTCACCGGGTCATACGACCTGAAGCACGCCTTCGCAGAGGTGGACGGCGTGTACACGAACAAGCCGCCGGGCGGCATCGCCTACCGCTGCTCGTTCCGCGTGACCGAGGCGGTCCACACCATCGAGCGGCTGACCGACATCATGGCCCAGAAGCTCGACATGGACCCGGCCGCGCTGCGCCTCAAGAACTTCATCCCCGCCGACAAGTTCCCCTACAAGTCGGTGTTGGGCTGGGAGTACGACAGTGGCGACTACCACGGCGCCCTCGAGAAGGCGATGGACCGGATCGGGTACGCCGAGTTGCGCAAGGAGCAGGCCGAGAAGCGGGCGCGGGGCGAGCTGATGGGCATCGGCATCTCGAGCTTCACCGAGATCGTCGGCGCCGGGCCATCGAAGCACTTCGACATCCTCGGTCTCAAGATGTTCGACTCGTGCGAGATCCGGGTCCATCCCACCGGCAAGGCGACCGCCCGTTTCGGCACCAAGTCCCAGGGCCAGGGCCACGAGACCACCTACGCGCAGATACTCGCCGAAGAGCTGGGCATTCCCGCCGCCCACATCCAGGTCGAAGAGGGAGACACCGACACCGCGCCCTATGGGCTGGGCACCTACGCCAGCCGCTCGACGCCGACGGCCGGTGCGGCCGGGGCGATGGCGGCGCGCAAGGTCCGCGACAAGGCGAAGAAGATCGCCGCCTACCTGCTGGAAGTGAGCGAGGACGACCTGGAATGGACGCCGGGCACCTTCTCGGTCAAGGGCGCGCCGCAGAAATCGAAGACGATCCAGGACATCGCCTTCGCCGCCTACACCAACCACCCGCCCGGCATGGAGGGCGGCCTCGAGGCGGTCTCGTACTACGATCCGCCGAACCTGACGTTCCCCTTCGGCAGCTACATCTGCGTCGTCGACATCGACCGCGGCACGGGAGAAGTGAAGATACGCCGCTTCGTGGCGGTGGACGACTGCGGCAACATCATCAACCCGATGATCGTCGACGGGCAGATTCACGGCGGCCTAACGATGGGCATGGCGCCCGCGCTGCTCGAGGAGATCAGCTACGACGAGAGCGGCAACATTCAGGGCGGGAGCTTCATGGACTACCTGGTCCCCACCGCCATGGAGACCCCCAAGTGGGAGACCGACAGGACCGTGACCCCGTCGCCGCACCATCCGCTGGGCGCGAAGGGCGTCGGCGAGTCGGCCACCGTCGGCGCGCCCCCGGCGATCGCCAACGCCGTCGTGGATGCACTGGCGCATCTCGGCGTGCAGCACATCGACATTCCGATCACGCCCGAAAAGGTATGGAAGATTCTGAAGGACGCGGGCGCCGGCCTCTAACGGCTCCTTTCGAGCGCGAGCACCGTCAGGTGCTACGAGCCAGGGCGGTGGGACGAGCCGGGGCCGCGCACCCCTCTTGACGCTTGGTGATTCTGGTCTCATTCATGTGATGACTTTATCCTCAGTCGCGGCGCGTCGACCACGGACGTCATGCTCGCCGGCAACTGGAAGAGCTCGAGGATGGTCGCGCACTACTCCGCCGGAGCGACCGCTGAACGCGGCGCCGTGGCCCTCTACCTGCTAGACTTTCCCAGGCTCGGCCGCGTTCACCCTGGCGGCGATCAAGCGAGAGCAGGGGAGCGCCACCCAGCCGCCAGCGCGTGTCCGACGAATAGATCTGCCGCCGACCCGCGGTCCTGGTAGCCGCCGCGAGCCACGTAAGGCCGATAATAGAAGAGGACGCAACAGCGACGCGACGGCCGGAAGAGACTTGGCGAGCCTGCTCGACCAACGCTGCTATCCAACCACAGGTTGATGGTGATCGGCGCGCCGGGCTGATCGGCGTAGCGTGGCAGGCAAGACTCGGATGGAGCCGGATTTATGACGACCCTGGACAAGTCCACGGGGGCAGAAGTCGAGGTGCGGGAAGAGTACTTCGAGAGCCAGGCAACGGGCGTCGAGCTCGAAGACGCAGACTCGCCACAGCCCGACGAGCCGGAGCCCTGGGATCCGGAGAAGATTCGGATTCACACGAAGCACTACTCGTTGCGCCAACTGGTCGACATGATCGCTGACGGTGACATCGATCTAGCCCCGGACTTTCAACGTCATTACGTCTGGAAATCTCGGCAGCGTTGGGGCCTCATCGAGTCGCTCCTGCTGGGAATCCCGCTGCCTTCGTTCTACTTCAACGAGAACACCTCGGGTCGGCTCCAGGTGGTCGACGGGGTCCAGCGCCTGACGACGATCTTCCAGTATGTGAAAGAGACGGGCTTCAAGCTAGGCGGCGTGACCTACCTCCATGATCTGGAAGGCCAGGGATTCGAAGATCTGGCGGCGATGTTTCGCCGCCGGCTTAACAATGCGCAGTTCGTGGCCCATGTAATCGATCCGCAGACGCCCTACCGAGTGAAGTTCGACATTTTCCGTCGCATCAATACAGGAGGAAGTCCGCTCAGTGCCCAGGAGATCCGCCACTGCATGAGCGGTGCAAGGTCGCGCCAGTTTCTGAAGGAGTTGGCAACCGACGAGAGCTTCTCGACCGCTACGGGAAATGCGCTCAGGGACCATCCGCGGATGGCGGACCGGGAGGTGGCATTACGATTCGTCGGCTTCCGGCTATTTACGCCTGATGAGTACGCCCAGCATGGCAGCTTCGACGAGTTCCTGGGGGCCGTGACAAAGCAACTCGACAACCCGGCCGGCCAGAGTCTCAACAAACTTCGTGCCGACTTCGTCCGCGGCATGACCAACTCCTACGCAGTGTTTGGCGAGCACGCTTTCCGCAAGTGGCCATGTGACGCCGAGCGGCGTAACCCGATCAACCGGGCATTGTTCGAAAGCTGGGGGACCGTGCTGGCTGATCATGACGAAACCACGGTCCGGGCGGGAAAAGAGGAGTTAGTCAAGCGGGCGCGCGAGATGATGACCAACGACTACGAGTTCATCAGAGCCATCAGCGGCAGTACTGGTGATGTCCGCAATGTCCGGACCCGGATCCTTAGCGTACGCGATGCGGCGCAGGAGGTGCTCGGGTGATCGCTGAGATCCGGCTTGAGAATTTCAAACGGTTTCACGATTTGAGTCTGAGGACCGCCGACCTCACAGTCTTGACAGGTGCCAATGGCGCCGGCAAGACATCCGTCCTGCATTCGCTCCTGCTGGCCCGGCAGATGACGAGGCAATCTCAGCAGAGCCACGTCGAGTTGAACGGCGTCGACACCCTGGAGTTGGGCGGGGCCGAAGACGTCATCCATCGCGAAGCTGGCGATGAGCTTGCGGCCATCGAAGTCCTCGATACCGAGGGCAAACGTTGGCGCTGGTCGTTTCGTGCCCCCGCAAACAAGCGGACACTGAACGCGGATGTTGTAGACAAGCCTGTTGGCTACACGGGGGCACTCGCCGAACCTCCGCCGTGGTTCACCTATTTGTGCGCGGAGCGGCTGGGGCCGCGCGACGTGCTCAGCGCCAGTGCCGCCGATGTAGGCGAACTCGGTGTCGGTTCGCGCGGCGAGTTCGTGGCGCAGGTTCTGGACTCCTTCGGTCGGTCGCGCGTAAGAAATGGCCGGCTGGCGGTTAACACAACGGAGACGACGCTCTCCGGTCTGCTACATCAGACTGAGAGCTGGATGGGCAAGATCGTTCGTCCGACCCAGATCGATGCGGAATGGTTTCCAAACACGTCGGTCACCCACCTGCGTTTCAAGACCCCGGGCCTTCGAACCGAGTGGACGCGTGCGCCTAACGCTGGCTTCGGCATCTCGTATGCGCTGCCGATTATCGTCGCGGCGCTCCGGGCTGAATCTGGTGGACTGTTGCTTGTGGAGAACCCGGAGGCCCACCTGCACCCGGCCGGTCAGTCCGCTATCGGCGGTTTTCTGGCGCGTGTGGCTGGAGATGGCGTGCAGGTTTTCGTCGAGACCCACAGCGACCACGTGCTGAACGGCATCCGCGTAGCCGTCGCCGAGGGCACGGCTGCACTGAAGCCCGAACAGGCTGCAATCTGTTTCTTCCGAGCCGAGGATGAGGGGGGCCAGACCGTTGAGTCGATGGAGTTGCGGCGAACCGGCGAACTCACAACCTGGCCCGCCGGATTCTTCGACCAGACCCAGATCGACCTCGCGGCGCTGGCCGCCAGACGGCGCCGACGACAACCGTGACCGGCCGTTTCGTGCTCGACGAATCGTCGTGGGCCGGGGCGACCGAGGCCAGCTTGGTCGGGGCGCTGGCTGATGCGATCGAACGCCTACTCGAGCGCCTTGACGCGGCCCGCGCTCGCGGCGAAGGCGTCGTCAAGCACGAGAACTACTACGAGACCGATCTCGGAGGCGGCGTTCGACTCTATGAGGCGCTGTTCAATCGGCCCTGCCCTGTACGCCTTGATCGTGACCTCACCACCCGGCTGTTCATGGCGCTCGACCGGGCCAACGCGTTCGACGACTCCCATCTGACCCAATACGATGCTGAATTCCACGGGGATGTCCGGTTCGCCCCTGGAGTCGTATGGGCACACACGTCGTGCCGAGAGGGCCGTTACGTAGCGGTCCTTCCGCTGCCGCTCGAAGACGTGCCGGTTGGGCAAGTGCCGGTTACGATGGGCGACGCTACCCTGAACGTCGTTTTCGTAGAGGACGAATCCCAGCACGTCGCTTTTTTTCGGTCGCTCATCGCGCTCGAACACGCCGACAAGACGAAGTTCGAGCGTCTCGCGCGGTCTGCCTTTCCGGCGCTCGACTGGGCCGACAACGTCTGGAGCGGTCTCGGGCACTTGAGCCGCCCGTACATCGAAGTCCGAGACAAGCTGGTCCGCTGTCTAGGTGGCCTCAGCGATCACGGTGCGGCGTGCTTCCACGAGTTTCGGGCCGGCGACCCGCATCAACTGGCGAGCAGGTTGTCGGCCAAGATCGGCGCGGAAACCTCGGATGAGAATGGCGCTACCAAGCAGTATCCTCAGTCAAAGCGCGACCGTACTCGGAGCCATCGCGGCATCGACAAGGTGTTCTGGTGGCACGTCAAGCTGCGACCGCACGTGGACCGGATCCACTTCCTGTATGAGCCGTCGCGCGGGAGCGGTCCCAGACCCCGCGAGAGCCGCATCGTCGTGGGCCTGTTCACGGCCCACTGCGTCCTGCCGAACTGAGTCGACAGCATCGCGTCAGGAGCGGTTCGGCGCGCGAGTCCGTTCTGGCGCGCCGTCGGCAATGCTGACGGCGTGTTCGAGTATGCCCCATGAAGTGGACGGTGTGGGGTTGAAGGATTGACAGGGCGTTGGCATATTCGGAGGGACACCCATGGCCCGACACCGCACCTACAGCATCGAGTTCAAGCGCCAGATGGCGCAGGAGTTCCTCGCCGAATATGGCCGGGTTTGCGGTGTCCACTAATGGCCGAATTTGACCCGTCCGCCGAGGCACGTTGTTGGCCAGTTGTGCCGGGTCCGCCGCGTACTGTTCGACCTTGGCGACGATCCGCGTGCGGACCGGGGCGGCGAGGCGACGCATGTCTTTCACGGCCTTGGTCGCCCACTCGATCTTCCCGACCGCCTTCACACATGGATGTTCTCAAATAGCGAACACCCTGTGGAGTCGTTTCGCTGGAGCACCTCGAGCGCTGGAATGCCCCCTGGTGGGCGGCGTTCGTGTCGTGGGTGATGTGCGAAGCGGGTCTCGGCAGCACGACCCAGTTCCGGCGGGTTGTGGCTCACCATTCGTACATCAACCAAGCCGTTCGCGCTCGTGACGGGCACGGCTCGGAGGCGGAGGGGCGCGTCCCGGTGATCCGCGGGAACGTACGCGGGACCGTCAGCCTGAAGCTCTTCCCGGCGGACCGCGGAGCGGGCGGACCGCTACGGCTCACGAGAACGGCAGACGCGGATCGGCCAGGACGGCGAACGCCTCGGGCCACGGCCCGCGGTCACCCGCGCGGGATCGGACAACCATGTTGGTGAAGAAGCTCGACCGGTGCCGCTCGAAGCCATGAGCAGTGAGGTCACACTTGACAACAAATCTGTTTGCAAACATTATTGCTGGCAACAAAAACGTTGGGAGCGATAATGGCAGGATTGAAGAAGGCGGGGTCGAACTGGGTCGATGGGGATCGCTTCTTCGACCGGGAAGCTGAGCTCGACGTACTCACGGATCGAGTGCGGAACGGAACCCATACGTTGCTGACGGCGCAACGACGGATGGGCAAGACGAGCTTGGTTCGGGAACTGCTGCGCCGCCTGGCGGCGGAGGGGAGCTTCGAGACGGTCTTCGTCGATCTGGAGGGTGTCGGTACGGCGGCGGACGCCGTGGTCGAGATCGGGGTTGAGTCACGGCACATACAGGGTGCATGGGACCGAATCAAGTCCGGATTCTCCAATGTCCTGCGTGAGGTCGACGATCGAGTCGATTCGCTGGCCGTTTCCGAGGTGCGCGTGAAGCTGCGGGCCGGGATCGACCGCGGAAGCTGGCAGCAGAAGGGCGACGCGGTCTGCGCGGCCTTGGCGAAGAATGAGCGGCCGGTGGTGCTCGCGATCGACGAGCTTCCGATCCTCGTCAACCGGATGCTCAAGGATCACGACTACCGCATCACGCCGGGGGGAAAACAGGATGTCGACGAATTCCTGAGTTGGCTGCGCAAGAACGGTCAGGACTACCGAGACCGGATATGCTTCATCCTCTCCGGCAGCGTTGGGCTGGAGCCGATCCTGCGACAGGCGGGACTCAGTGCCCATGCAAACATCTTCTCTCCCCTGGATCTGAAGCCCTGGACCGAGAAGACCGCGCTCGACTGCCTTGCCGCGCTCGCGGAGACCTGCCACCTCGACCTGCCCCTCGCCGCGCGTAAGGAGATGTGCCGACGGCTGCGGTGTCTGGTTCCCCACCACGTGCAGCGGTTCTTCGACAGCTTGGATGAGGATCTGCGCCTGGCCGGTCGGCGTCGTGTCTCGCTCGAAGACATCGAGCGCGTGTACAACGGCGAGATGCTCAGCATTCGCGGGCAGGCGGATATGGATCACTACGAGAGCCGGCTGAAGCTGGTCCTCGGACCCGATGGCTATCGGGCCGCGCTCTCTCTGTTGACCGAAGCCGCGGTCAATGACGGCGTGCTGCAGCGCGGCGCCATCGACCGCTACAGCGAGCACTTCCGGGTTTGGACGGTGGCCGATCAACCGGTGCCGATCGACGACGTGCTTCGAGTGCTCGAACACGACGGGTATCTGGAGCCACGGGGAGACGAATACCGTTTCGTCTCGGGCCTGCTCGAGGATTGGTGGCGCGCCCGGCATGGCCGGAATTTCGTCCCCGTCGCGCGGCGCTCGGGCTCGCTGGGAGCATGACGGGATGACCGCGCCCACTCGCAAGTACAACCCGGGGTTTCTCACCGACGACGAGCTCGTGGCGTCGTACTGCGTGCGAACGACGGAGTTCGAGATGCTCATCGAGGTCCTGCGCGAGTGCACCGGACCCTCGAACCCGCACCAGATCGTGATCGGCCCGCGGGGCAGCGGGAAGACGAGTCTGCTCCTGCGGGTCGCGGCCGAGGTGCACAGGGATGCCGCGCTGAAGTCGCGCTGCTTCCCGGTCGTCTTCTCAGAGGAGAGCTACGAGGTCGCCACTGCCGGGGAATTCTGGCTGGAGTGTCTGACCAACCTGGCGGCTCAGGCGCCGCACCGGGAGGAAGCGCCCGACCTGCACCGCACCGTCGGCGAGCTGCGGGCTATCCGCGACGACCGGGCGCTGGCAGATCGTTGCCTCGGTGCGCTGCTGGACTTCGCAGACCGGGGGGACAAGCGGCTCCTGCTGCTGGTCGAGAACCTGAACATGTTGTTCCGGGACATGGCCGATCCCGATGCGGGCTGGCGGTTGCGAAAGATCCTCCAGACCGAGCCGCGGATCATCATGTTCGCGAGCGCGACCAGCCGCTTCGACGAGATAGACCACCCGGACCGCGCCCTGTACGACCTATTCCGGATCCGCCCGCTGCGCCCCCTCGACACGAAACAATGCGCCGTTCTGTGGGAGACCGTGTCCGGCCGCCGCCCAGCGCCCGAAACGGTTCGTTCGCTGGAGATCCTGACCGGCGGGAGTCCGCGGTTGATCTCGATTATGGCGCGCTTCGGCGCCGGGTTGTCGTTCCGCGACCTCATGGCCCATCTGTTCGATCTGATTGACGACCACACGGAGTACTTCAAGGGGCACCTCGAATCGCTCCCGGCGCAGGAACGGCGTGTCTATCTCGCGCTTGCCGCGCTGTGGAAGCCGGCGACCACGCGGGAGATCGCTGACCACGCCCGGCTCGAAACCAGCAAGTGCAGCGCCCAGCTTGCGCGCCTCGGCGAGCGCGGGGTGGTCCGGGTCGCGGGCGGCAGCGCCAGACGCAAGCAGTACTACCTGACCGAGCGCCTGTACAACATCTACTACCTGCTGCGGCGCCGTCGCGGGCCGGACCAGCTGGTCGAAGCACTCATCCGCTTCATGCAGTCGTACTACTCGCCGCCCGAGTTGAAGGACATTAGCGCTCGAATGGTCCATGACGTAAGCAGCCTCGGCGCGGAGATGCGGTCGCTACACCGGATCGCACTTGCGGGGTTGGTGGAGTTGCCGAGCCTGGCCGAATACCGCGACGAGTTGCTGGCGATGATGCCCGCAGGTTTCGTAGCGGTTTCCGGTCGGGACTCGGTGCCAGTGGATGTGGCGCGAACCACTGCGGCCGGAATGCGGGCGGATGACGATCGGGCGGAGCCGTCTCAAGGGAGCCCCGGCGAATCGGCTGAGAGGGCGGCGAGGGAGCTTTACGAGACGACAGCCGCGTCGAATGTTCAGAACGGTGCGCAGGAAACCGTGGCGGCCTGCGACGAGGTAGTCCGTCGCTTCGGAGACAGCGAAATTCTCACCGTCTTGAAGTGGGTCGCAAAGGCTCTCGCAAACAAAGGCGCCGCCCTCCAAGCGCTGAATCGGTCACAGGACGCGCTGGAGGCCTGCAACGAGGTGGTCCGTCGCTTCGGGGAGAGCCAGACGCCGGCTCTGCTTGAGCCGGTTGCGAAGGCCCTCGTGAACAAAGGAGTCGCTCTCAGCAAACTGAACCGGCCACAAGACGCGCTGACCGTCTACGACGAGGTGGTCCGTCGCTTCGGGGAGAGCCAGACGCCGGCTCTGCTTGAGCCGGTTGCGAAGGCCCTCGTGAACAAAGGGGGCACACTCGGCAAATTGAACCGGCCGCAGGACGCGCTGACCGTCTGCGACGAGATGGTCCGTCGCTTCGGGGAGAGCGAGACCCCGGCCCTGCTTGAGCCGGTTGCGAGCGCTCTCGCAAACAAGAGCGCCGCGCTCGGTGCGCTGAACCGCCCACAGGACACGCTGACCGTCTGCGACGAGATGGTCCGTCGCTTCGGGGAGAGCGAGACCCCGGCCCTGCTTGAGCCGATTGCCAACATCCTCTTACACAAAGGGATCGCACTCGGCGCGCTGAACCGGCCACAGGACGCGCTGACCGTCTGCGACGAGATGGTTCGTCGCTTCGGGGAGAGCGAGACCCCGGCCCTGCTTGAGTCGGTTGCGAAGGCCCTCGCAAACAAAGGCGCCGCGCTCCACGCGCTGAACCGCCCACAGGATGCGCTGACCGTCTACGATGAAGTGGTCCGTCGCTTCGGGGAGAGCGAGACCCCGGCCCTGCTTGAGTCGGTTGCGAAGGCCCTCGCAAACAAAGGGTTCGCGCTCCACGTGCTGAACCGCCCACAGGATGCGCTGGAGGCCTGCGACGAGGTGGTCCGTCGCTTCGAGGAGAGCGAGACCCCGGTCCTGCTTGAGTTGGTTGCGACCGCCCTTCTGAACAAAGGGTCCGCGCTCCACGCGCTGAACCGGCCGCAGAACGCGCTGGAAGCCTTTGCTGAGGTGGTCCGTCGTTTCGGGGAGAGCGATTCCACTGTATTGAGTGTGGAGGTCAAGGAGGCACTGCTCAGGCGAGCGGACATTGAGATCAATAACCGCCAGTATGAGAATGCTGTCGAGACGGCCGGCCGGGTAATCAATAGACGTCACAGGGGCTCGCCGGAACAGCAATTGCGCGGCCACGTAATTCGGGCCAAGGCGCTCCTCGCAGGCGGCGATCGGTCCGCGTGCGAGCATGACGTCGAGGCGGTTTTTGCGCTTCTCCCGGAGTTGGGTGTTATCCCGAGGGAAGGCATCATGGCCCTGATGGACTTCAGCGTCGACCTCGGACCGCAGCGCATGCGCGATCTCATCCAGACATCGCCGTCGGCGCATCTTCTGTTGCCGCTGACGACGGCGCTGGAACGGGAGCTTGGACATGAGCCCCGAGTGGCGCGCGAGGTCGATGAAGTTGCTCAGGACATCCAGCAGACGCTGGCGAGACTGAAAGCGAACCGAATGCTGCGCAGCGGCCCCAGCGCCGACTGACGAATATACCCCTCCGGATCGGGCCGCGCGTAGGCGGCCTCTACGTTGTTCTGGACCACGTACGCCAGCGCCGCCTCGATGACCTCGCGCGGGTGGTCCGTCTTCTCGGCCGCGCAGTCCCGGAAGCTGGATCTGAAACCGTGCGGCAAGGCGGCGGGTGCCGTGTCGTCCGATTTCAGGGCGTCATCCGAGTGTCACCAAGGCGTCAATCGTCGTCCCAAGGGCCGTTCTGCCCCGCCAGGACGGCACGCTGACGGCAACGGGCTGTACCTGTTCGTTCAGCTGACCGGCACCGGAAGCTGGATCCAACGGCTCGTCATCCGCAGACGACGCCGCGAACTCGGACCCGGCGCCGTCTCGCTCGCTGAGGCACGCGAGTTGGCGCTAGCCAACCGCAAGCTCGTCCGCTCGGGCGGCGACCCGCTGGTCGAGAGGCGCCGCGTCCGGGGCATGTCCGCCTTCGCCGACGCCACCCGGCGCGTCGTGGAACAGAGATAGGGCGGTTGGCGCAGCCGGTGGCATGCGTAGAACTGGTGACGGAGCGTGGAGCCTTTCGCCTTCCCGCGCATCGGCAGCCGGCCGGCCTCCGAGGTCAACACGGCCGACGTGCTGGTAATCCTCAAGCGATCTGGCAGTCATGCCGGAGACGGCCCGCGCCGTGCGCCAGCGTATCCTGTCGGTGCTGGAGTGGGTCATCGCGATGGCCCTGAGGAACGACAACCCCTGCGACCGCGTGCTGCCAGTGTTGGGTCCGCAGAACGACATCGTGCAGCACCGGCTGGCGCTGCCCCACAAGGACGTGGCCGCGGCCGTCGAGACGGTGCAGGCGTCGTCGTCGGTTGTGCCGGCGATCAAGCTGGCGTTCGATTTTCTGGTGTTGACGGCGCCGCAAAAATACGTATAACTAACAGATATGCAATAGGTTAGAATGATTTCATGCCCCATTTCCCCATTCTGTACTCCACAATACGAACCGGACGACATGGCACCTCGAACACCGGCTATGGACCGCTCAGGATCGGGCGTGCCGGCTGGCCTCGGCGGTCGTCCGCCCCCGTCGCCGCACGCCGGTCCGACTAGCCGCGCGTGATCTCGCGTTTAGACCCACCGGGCCCAGAGCAGCTCGACGGCTACCGGTCCGCCCCAATGACGAGACCCGCCGGTCCTTGCCAGAAGCCGCCGCGGCGTCGATGGTATCGGGTGAATCGGTGAGGCATTGCGGGTGGGCGTTGTGCTTCACGCTTGGATGACGACGCCGGCGGCACCCACCACAGAGGACCGAAGAGGGCGCCGTCGGAGATGCGTGTCGCCGGGTACCCACCCCTCCTATCGCTTCGTGAGCTTTGGTCCCACGTACACGACGTACATCGGCTCGGTCGCCCTGATTGGCCACGAGAAATGAATGCGGAGTTGCGGTGTCTGCACCTTACCATGCCACGTGCAGAACAGCGACTCGCCAGGCTGTGATGGATTCGGGAACGTGAGATCGGTTCGGAAATCACGCTTCTCCGTTGCCGATGAATCCGAGAACCACGCTCTGTCGCCGGTAAAGTGCCTTTGGTACAGTCTGTGCCCTGCGGCCGTGCGCTGCCCGTGTTCGTCGAAGCGGTTCTTGAGTTCGCACAGCACTATCAGCCGCAACAGGATGCGGTCGGCAACCCCTGTATGAAACGGAAGTCCCGCCAGCGGCGCGAAGCTATCCGGCGCGAATAGGAGATCTGGACAGCACGTGCGCGCATTGGTCTCCAGGTCCAGCCAGGATCTGATCGGCGGTTGAAGATCCCGGAGTTCGGCCTCCAACCCGCCGGCGTCCCAGTAGTTGCGAACCTCGACGCTTCTGACGTCGTCCTCTTCATGCCATTCGACTTGAACCGGAGAAACCCGCCACGCCGACGGTACCACGCTCACCAGTCCACGATTCCGTCCGAGACAACAGCCGTACGCAGCTTCTCCAACCGCCGTGTCCGTCACGATGCGGTCTTCGTACGTGAAGCACTCCAGGTAGTCGTCTTCACCGTGCTCCCGCACGTCTTCCCAGAACGGGCCGTGGCGCGTCAGCCACCCCATCAACGCACGACGGCTGTTCTGATCCAAGCCCTGAACCGCCTGCGGTATCGTCGCATCCTGCGTCACACGGCGGTTGACAAGATTGCGATGACAATAGAGATCGCGCCCAAACTGCCGCAAGAGGGAACGGATAACCATGACCCGGCCGACGGCCGCCCTGAACGTCACGAGATCCGAAAACTGTCCGTGGACGGACAGCTCGTTGAAGAGCAACTCCACCTCAGTCGCTCCAGCCGGCGAAGTAGTTCATGTCCTTGTCGAACTGATCGAAGAACCCGTCCGGCCAGACGTCTATGTTCCCCGTGGCGTCGAGCACTGGACTGTGCACCTGTGCCTCTTCCTCGGACCGCGGCTTGAAGAAGTGAATCGCGACATGTTCCGGCAGAAGACGCCCGGTCTTGACCGCGCGCCGCATGCCGTTGAGGACGTGATCGCTATGCGTCTCCACGATGACCTGCACGCCGGCGCGAGCTACATCCGCGAGGAACTCGCCCATCAATGCTTGGCCGGCGGGATGCAGATGCACTTCCGGATTCTCGATAAGCATGATGCCGCCCCTGGCCTCCGACAAGGCGGCTACAACGACCGGCAGAATCTGAGTCAGGCCGAACCCTGTGTGTATCGGGCGGTGGAACTCAGTCTCTCGTGACGTGCGCAACCCCAACGCCACGGCGTTCGTCCGCGGCAATTGCTGTAGGTTAACGTCGCAGCCAGGAAAGAGCCTGCGCATTCGCGCTTCAACCTGCTGCAGCAGGTTCGGCGCCGCGTTCCTCAATGTAAGAGCCTCGAGCACCGGATCGTCTCGTCTCCAGTGCAGCACACTGACCGTATGCTCGCCCCGAGTCCCGACGACGTCGGCATCGTCGGGATCCTCAAGGGCGTAGGCCTCCTGGGGACCGACGCGCTCTGCTGTAATGTAGGTCAACCCTCGAATCCGGCGGGCTAAACTCAAACTGCGTCCGTCGCCATTGAGGGGCAGCAGGTGTCTGAGAACTTTCGGGTCGTCGACGACATCGCCGTTGACGGACACGCGACGCACCTGCAACGACATCGCGCGCCGTTCACCTTCGAACATCCAATGACAAGCAACATCGTCGAACGTGATGCCGATCTCGAAACCGGTGCGTCCATGCACTTCGTCGACCACATCTACGACTGTACCCAAGCGCACACCGTTGCCGTTGAGCGCAAGACGTGTCGCCCACTCGTGCTCGCGCATCGTCTGGTGCAGCAGCACGAGAGCCTGCAGGACAGACGACTTGCCGGAAGAATTCGGGCCGGACAGCAACGTCAGCGGCGCGACGGGCAACCGCAACAACTCAAAGCACTTGAACAACCGGAGATCAAGACCGGTCAGCACCGATCACCTCTCGGAACACCGTCCGCACCGCGGAGAAGCGGTACGCGACCTTCTTGGGATCGTTGGGACCGTAAGTAATTGCGCCCACGAACTTCTCGTCCTCCATCAAGCGGTAGAACGCCTCCCGTAGCGAATCGGAATAGTGCTCAACGATAGATTTGTCATAACGCGACAACCCTGTCGACATCACGTCCCAGAGCGATGCATTAAGTACGGAACGGCTGTCCTGATCACACGTGTGCTTTCTGAATGCATGTTTGCCGAACAGGTGTAGGTTGTTGCTAAGAGTGTTCTGGAAATCCCGTGACAACGGCTCTAGGAGTTCCACGTTTTTGTTCATCTTCTGGAGTCCCGCTGCAAGGAACTGGTCCATGTCGCGGTACTCGGTGAGATCTAGGAGTTGGAAGGCGCAGAATCGGTTGACGAACTCGCGGTCGCGCATCGTAGATACCTTTAGGCTTCGTCCGGTCGCGTCCAGGAATAGATCCGTGTTTGCTTCCGCCTTTAGGAACTTAGTGGCCTCACCAGTGTAGAGACTGTTGCGCATCTGCTGACGCGTCAGAGGCACGCCGCTGTTGACCCGGTCAAAGATATCGAGCCTGGCCTGCTCTGGGACTTTCTGGTCGATGACATAAAGAATGAGGTTGCAGTCTTCAACGCGGTTCTGGAGTTTCGGCGTGAGTTCTCCGAATCGCTTCCCATGCAGATCAGGCCTATCGGGCAGCTTTAGCTTCAATTCGTTATCTGCGAAGTGCTTGAACGTCGACAGCCGCTGCAGCCCATCCACGACTATCATGCGCCCCTCTTCGTCTTCCGCCAGATAGAGGACGGGAAGCGGGATCCGCATAATGATCGATTCTATGAGTTTGCTCTGCTTGTTTTCGTCCCAGACAAAATCGCGCTGGAACTCGGGGTTCATGACGAACTGTCCGCGAGTGATACGACGCAGCACTTCGTGAACAGTTCGGCTTTCGTGTCGAATTAGGAGATCGTCGAGCGGATAGTCTCGCCAGAATTCACCCTGGATTTCGCCCAAGCCTTCGATCTGCTCGGGTGCCGCGTCAGGCTGGTTTAGGGACATAGGATGTTCAGCAGGCCGATGTGCCAGTGTCCTCGCATCCGTACGACCGACCACACTTAAGTCACCATCCGCCAAGTCGTCGGCGCACTCCCGTCGCCGACGTGGCGCGAGCCCGACAGACAGCTAACTTAAAGCGTATCACGGGCGTGGACTGGACGCCCGTGCTGATGGGCGGCGACGGGGCGAGGTCGCCGGAGCCGCGCGAGGCGTACGACGCGGTCATCGAGAGGGCGAAGCCCGGAGTGCGGGGTGTGGCCGGTGCGGGCGGACGCTGGGCTGGGAGTCGGTCGAGTTCGAGGAGGTCTCGCGGCTGCGCCACTGCAGTTGCTGGACGGATCGCGGCCGGCGGCACTGGACGACGGGCTAGGCCTGCCCGTGCCCCACAACTTTTCGCTGAACTTTATGAAGCCACTTCGCTACTGTAGCCAGCGTGGAGGTTCAGAATCAGGTTGGGCGCAGCCTGCGGGGCGACCTCGCCCGACTGCGCGACGTGCTGGACGGCGCGGTATCGCAAGGCGTTGACAGCCTCGGGCAGGTCGCCGATCGCGTTTGTGAAGCGTTCGATTTTCGCGATGGGCGCGGCCGGTGGCAGCGCGCGAGTTGCTGCGCGGCGTTGGCCGACCTGGAGGCAGCAGGCCACGTTTCGCTGCCTCGATGTCGGCGCGCTGGCGGTGGTGTGCACCGCGCGCGTGTGCTCCCGCACCCGGTGGCGCCGGCAGTGGACGTGCCCGACACGGTCGGCGCGCTGCGGGACCTGACGTTGGTGCGGGTGGAGACCGACGGGCAGCGCCGGGTCTGGAACACGCTGATGGCGCACGAGCACCCGCGCGGCGCCGGGCCGTTTGTCGGTCCGAAACTGCGGTATCTGGTGAGTTCGGCGCATGGCTGGCTGGGCGGCGTCGGGTTCGCGGCGTGTGCGCGGCGCCTGCGGGCCCGCGACGCCTGGATCGGCTGGGACGATGGGCGCCGGCGCACTCACCTGCACCGGGTGCTGGGACTGTGCCGGCTGCTGGTGCGCCCCGGCATCTGCTGCCGCAACCTGGCCTCGCACGTGTTGGGCCGGGCCGCACGGGCGGTCGGCGACGACTGCGAGCGTCTCCACGGCTATCGCCCCTGGCTGCTGGAGACGTTCGTCGACGAGGCCGAACACACGGGGGCGAGCGTGCGCGCGGCGAACTGGGTTCGGGTGGGTGAGACCTTCGGGCGCGGGCGCCAGGACCGCACGCACGCGGCGCCGGAAACGCGCAAGGCAGTGTATATGTACGCCTTGGAGCCGGCGTGGCGCGCACGCCTCGCAGTGCCCGCAGCGGGCATTGCGCCGCTGGCGGCGGGCGCTGGGCTCGACGCCGCGTGCTGGGCGGGCCACGAGTTCGGCGGGGCGCCGCTGGGCGACGTGCGCCTGAGCGCGCGCCTGGTCCAGAGCGCGCAACATATGGCACAGTGCCCGCAGCGCGCCATCACCGGTGCCACCAACGGAGCGCGCGCCTTGGTCAAGGGACATTACCGGCTGATCGACCAGCCCGCCGACAGCGCGGTGACGGTCGAGAACATTCTCGAGCCGCATCGCGAGCGCACGCTGCGCCGGATGCGCGCGCACGACACGGTGCTGTGCATCCAGGACGGCACCCGTCTGAACTTCACCCGGCGCAGCCAGACGCAGGGGCTGGGGGCCATCGGCTCGAACCAGACCGGCGCCGTGGCCCGCGGCCTGCACCTGCATACGACGCTGGCGGTCGACCCCGACGGGGTGGCGCTGGGCGTGCTGCGGGCCGCCTTCGACGCGCCCGCGCCCCCCAACCCCGACGAGAAAGACAAGCCGAAGCCGCGCGAGGCGCGGACGTCGTTCCGCTGGGTCGAAGGGCTGCGCGACTTGGCGCAGGCGGCCGAGCGGCTGCCCGAAACCCGCGTGGTGTGCACGATGGACCGCGAGGTCGACTTCCTCGACCTGTTCCTCGAGCGCCGCGCGCACGCCCCGCAGGTCGACCTGCTGGTCCGCGCGAAGGTCGACCGCGTCGTGGGCACGGAGAAGACGCCCGACGGGCAGACGGTCTCGCGCCGTCTGTTCGACCAGGTGCGCAACGCGCCGGCCCGTGGCGCCGCCACGGTCGCGGTGCAGCGGCTGAGCGCGCGGGCGAAAGCCAGCAAACAGGCCCGCAAGGACCGCCGGGCGGCGCGCGTCGCCGAGGTGACACTGCGCTACCAGCAGGTGGCGCTGCCCGCCCCCGGGGCCACGCCGGTCGAGCTGTGGGTCGTCCATGTGCGCGAGCAACAGCCGCCGCCCACGGCCGAGCCGCTGGAGTGGTTCCTGCTGACCACGCTGCGGGTGACCAGCACCGCCGACGCCACGCGCATCCTGCGCTGGTATGCCCTGCGCTGGCGCATCGAAGAGTACTTCCGGGTTCTCAAGTCCGGCTGCAAGGTCGAAGAATTGCAGCACCACGCGGCCGAGCGGCTCGAACGGGCCATGGCCATCAAGATGGTCATCGGGTGGCGCATCCAGTTGATGGTCCAACTCGGGCGCGAGGTGCCTGACCTGCCGGGCGACCTGCTGTTCTCCGATGGCGAGTTGCGCGTGCTCGCCACCTTCGCCCGCTCGCGCACGCTGCCGCCACCCACGCGCCTCGGCGGGTGGCTCGGGCGCACGCGCGACCCGCCCGGCGCGCAACTCCTGTGGCACGGCTACACCCAACTCGTCGCCATGGCCTTCGCCTTCGAACTGCGGGACGAATACGGATGACCTCACACTCATTACAAGTCCAGCCGGAAGATCTGGGGCACGGGCAGGGCTAGGCCTGCCCGTGCCCCATAACTTTTCGCTGGACTTCATGAAGCCACTTCGCTACGGTGGCGAGCATGGAGATTCAGAATCAGGTTGGGCACAGCCTGCGGGGCAACCTCACCCGACTGCGCGATGTGCTGGACGGCGCGGTATCGCAGGGCATTGGCAGCCTCGGGCAGGTCGCCGATCGTGTCTGTGAAGCGTTCGATTTCCGCGATGGACGCGGCCGGTGGCAGCGCGCGAGCTGCTGCGCGGCGTTGGCCGACCTCGAGGCGGCAGGCCACGTCTCGCTGCCTCGGGGTCGGCCCTCTCGCGGCGGTGTGTGGCGCCCGCGTGTGCTCCCGCACCCGGTGGCGCCGGCGGCTGACGTGCCTGACACGGTCGGCGAGGTTCGGGACTTGGCGCTGGTGCGGGTGGAGACCGACGAGCAGCGCCGGGTCTGGAACACGCTGATGGTGCATGAGCACCCGCGCGGCGCCGGGCCCTTTGTCGGCCACCAACTGCGTTATCTGGTAGGCTCCGGGCATGGCTGGCTGGGCGGGGTCGGGTTCGCAGCAAGCGCGCGGCGTCTGCGGGCTCGCGACGCCTGGATCGGCTGGGACGACACGCGTCGGCGCGCCCACCTGCACCGGGTGCTGGGACTGTGCCGGTTGCTGGTGCGCCCCGGCATCTGCTGCCGCAACCTGGCCTCGCACGTCTTGGGCCGGGCCGCACGGGCGGTCGGCGACGACTTCGCGCGTCTCCACGGCTATCGCCCCTGGCTGCTGGAGACGTTCGTCGACGAGACCGCACACGCCGGGGCGAGCGTGCGCGCGGCCAACTGGGTTCGGGTGGGTGAGACCAGCGGGCGCGGGCGTCAGGACCGCACGCACGCGGCGTCGAAAACGCGTAAGGCCGTGTATATGTACGCGTTGGCGCCGGGATGGCGCGACCTCCTCCAGGCGCCCGCAGCGGGCGTGGCGCCGCTGGCGGCGGGCGATGGGCTCGACGCCGAGTCCTGGGCCGGCCACGAGTTCGGCGGGGCGCGGCTGGGCGACGCGCGGCTGAGCGCGCGCCTGGTCCTGAGCGCCCAGCAGATGGCCGAGTCTCCGATGCGCGCCATCACCGGCGCCACGAACGGCGAGAGAGCCTTGGTGAAGGGACATTACCGGCTGATCGACCAGCCCGCCGAGAGCGCGGTGACGGTCGAGAACATTCTCGCTCCCCATCGCGAGCGCACGCTGCGACGGATGCGCGGGCACGACACGGTGCTGTGCATACAGGACGGCACCCGTCTGAACTTCACCCGGCGCAGCCAGACGCAGGGGCTGGGGGCCATCGGCTCGAACCAGACCGGCGCCGTGGCCCGCGGCCTGCACCTGCATACGACGCTGGCGGTCGATCCCGACGGGGTGGCGCTGGGCGTGCTGCGGGCCGCCTTCGACGCGCCCGCGCCCCCGAACCCCGACGAGAAAGACAAGCCCAAGCCGCGCGAGGCGCGGACGTCGTTCCGCTGGGTCGAAGGGCTGCGCGACTTGGCGCAGGCGGCCGAGCGGCTGCCCGAAACCCGCGTGGTATGCACGATGGACCGCGAGGCCGACTTCCTCGACCTGTTCCTCGAGCGCCGCGCGCACGCCCCGCAGGTCGACCTGCTGGTCCGCGCGAAGGTCGACCGCGTCGTGGGCACGGAGAAGACACCCGACGGGCAGACGGTCTCGCGCCGTCTGTTCGACCAGGTGCGCAACGCGCCGGCCCGCGGCGCCGCCACGGTCGCGGTGCAGCGGCTGAGCGCGCGGGCGAAAGCCAGCAAACAGGCCCGCAAGGACCGCCGGGCGGCGCGCGTCGCCGAGGTGACGCTGCGCTACCAGCAGGTGGCGCTGCCCGCCCCCGGGGCCACGCCGGTCGAGCTGTGGGTCGTCCATGTGCGCGAGCAACAGCCGCCGCCCACGGCCGAGCCGCTGGAGTGGTTCCTGCTGACCACGCTGCGTGTGACCAGCACCGCCGACGCCACGCGCATCCTGCGCTGGTATGCCCTGCGCTGGCGCATCGAAGAGTACTTCCGGGTTCTCAAGTCCGGCTGCAAGGTCGAAGAATTGCAGCACCACGCGGCCGAGCGGCTCGAACGGGCCATGGCCATCAAGATGGTCATCGGGTGGCGCATCCAGTTGATGGTCCAACTCGGGCGCGAGGTGCCTGACCTGCCGGGCGACCTGCTGTTCTCCGATGGCGAGTTGCGCGTGCTCGCCACCTTCGCCCGCTCGCGCACGCTGCCGCCACCCACGCGCCTCGGCGACGCCGTCGGTCTGGTCGGGCGTCTCGGCGGGTGGCTCGGGCGCACGCGCGACCCGCCCGGCGCGCAACTCCTGTGGCACGGCTACACCCAGCTCGTCGCCATGGCCTTCGCCTTCGAACTGCGGGACGAATACGGATGACCTCACACTCATTACAAGTCCAGCCGGAAGATCTGGGGCACGGGCAGGGCTAGGCCGCGGCACGGGACGCGGTGTATGCTAATCCGTGGCGGATTCGAGGCGCGCGCGGGACACGGTTGCTGCGGCAGCGGGACGAGCTGCTGGAACGGCCGAACCCGCCTCTCTACGAGACCGGCGGGATGCGCCGCGTGCATCTGTGCGGGCATCCCAATATCCGGAAGCGGCTGCTCGTCCAGATCTGCGGCGTCAATCTCGGGATTCTCATGCGGCACCTGACGGGCGTAGGCACGCCGCGGAGCGTCTTGCGCGCTGATCGGGCTCCTGCGCGGGTGCTGGCGGCGTATGCGGCGATTCTGGGCCCCGGAGCGCAACGATCGGCCGGATTCTTCGTGGGGTAGACCGGCGTCACATCAACAATGGACACGCGATCCTCGACTGACGAATTGCCCCTTTTGACACGGGCTCCTAGGCTCTGCGCGCATTTCTTGTTACTCTACGTGTCGGCAGCAGACCTTCGGCGGCGCTGGCTGGTCGTTCGCGATGACGGACACCTGTTTCACATCAAAAACGTGGAGGATCGACCGCTGGGCGTTTGGCGCGCGCTGGGAGTCCAACTGGACACCGACGGCGTTCGTCGGCTCAATCGATCATCGCCAAACTGTCTGAATAGGCGGGCTCAGCGAACCGACTTCTTCCACGGGCTGTTAGACCCACCACGCCACGACATCTAGCGACGTGAGACGATCGTGAAGAGCACATACAGCCTCATCCCCACGCACCAGATTGACTTCGACCGCGAGAACCCGAGGATCAAGGTTGCTCTTGAGAAGTACGGCGACAAGCTCGACGATCGACGCATCCGCTTCGCACTACAGACGGCCACGGAAGGATCCACCAGCGCTTCGTCCTACCGATCTCTAAAGGACTCCATCAGAGCGGCGCGAGGTATCTCGGTGCCTATCGTCGTGTGGCCGGACAACGGTCGATTTGTGTGCGTCGACGGCAATACTCGCCTAGCAGCCCGTGGTGAAAGTCCCCCATTCCAGGGATCGACATGATCGGTCCTGTGTCCTACACTGTCGTGCATGGCGATGGGGACAAGCCGCGGTCGAACGCGGCAAGCGACGATGTGGGTGCCCACGGCGGATCTGCCGAAGAGCGCGGGGCACCCGTTTTACGAGCGGCTGAATCGGGTGCTCGACGAGGCGGGGTTCGATGCGTTCGTGGAAGCGCAGTGCGCATCGTTCTACGCGGACGGGGTCGGTCGGCCGAGTCTGGCGCCGGGCCGGTATTTCCGGCTGCTGTTGCTCGGCTACTTCGAAGGGCTGGATTCGGAACGGGCAATCGCGTGGCGCGCCGCCGACTCTCTGAGCATTCGCACGTTTCTGGACTTCGCCCTCCACGAGGCCCCGCCGGACCACTCGACGCTGTCGCGCACCCGTCGCCTGATTGACCTCGAGACCCACCAGGCGGTGTTTACCTGGGTGTTGCAGCGACTGGCCGACGCCTCGCTGGTGGTGGGGCGCACGGTGGGGATCGATGCCACGACGCTGGAAGCCAATGCGGCGATGCGGAGCATCGTGCGACGGGACACGGGCGAGAGCTACGACGCATTTCTGACCCGGCTGGCCGAGGCGTCCGGCCTCTCGACGCCGACGCGCGCCGAGTTGGCCCGGTTCGACCGGACCCGCAAGAAGAAGGGCTCGAACGCGGACTGGACCCACCCGCACGATCCGGACGCGAAGATCGCCAAGATGAAGGACGGCCGCACGCATCTGGCGCACACCGCCGAGCATGCGGTCGACCTGGAAACAGGCGCCATCGTGGGCGTGACGGTGCAGGACGCGAGTGCGGGCGACACGACGACCCTGGTCGACACGCTCGTCACGGCTGCCGAGCAGGTCGAGGCGGTCGGCGCGCCGGGGATCGCGGAGGTCGTGGCCGACAAGGGGTATCACAGTAACGAGACGATGGTCGGGTTTGCGGCCATCGGCGTCCGCAGCTACGTCTCGGAGCCGGACCGCGGCCGACGGCACTGGAAGGGCCAGGCGGCCGCGCGGGACGCGGTGTATGCCAACCGCCGGCGGATCCGAGGCGCACGCGGGAAACGGCTGCTGCGGCAGCGGGGCGAGCTGGTGGAACGGCCCAACGCGCATCTCTACGAGACCGGCCGGATGCGCCGCGTGCATCTGCGCGGGCATCCCAACGTCCTGAAACGGCTGCTCGTCCAGGTCTGCGGCGTCAATCTCGGGTTGCTCATGCGGCACTTGACGGGTGTGGGCACGCCGCGGAGCCTCCAGGGCCGCGCGGCGGCGCGTCTTGGCGCGCTGATCGGCCTCCTGAGCGGCTGCTGGGGGCGTATACGGCGCTTCTGGGCCCCGGAGCGCCATGATCGGCCGGATTCGTCGTGGGATGGTCCGGCGACACGCCAATACGGACACGCGATTCTCGATTGACAATCAGCCCCTTCTGCCACGGGCTGCTAGCAATTTACCAAGAGCTCCACGATGAAAGCGCCCTCGGCGACTGGGCCGCCATTAACTGCCTCGTGCTCGACAATCCCGACCAGCGGGACATCGAGACGATCCGGGTCACCGCGCACCTCGTCGGCGCACGTGAATGGCCCGCCTACGAGAAGGCACGATACCTTCACCACCTACGCAACGTGGAGTTCATGGACTACGACGAGCTCATCGCGCGGTGTGGGGGCAACAAGAAGACGATCACTCGGCAAATCGACGCCTACCACGACATGAACGAGTTCTACCGCGACGTCAACAGCGACGACGCGTTTAAGGTCGATCGATTCAGCGGCTTTGTCGAGCTCCAGAACACGGACGTAAAGGACTCCATCTACAGCGCGGGTTTCAACCTCCACGACTTCGGCCGATGGATACGCGACGGCCAGATATACCGACTGGCCGACGTTCGAAAGCTTCCCCGCGTTCTTGCCGACGACGAGGCGAAAGACACCTTTGTCAACGGCGGCATCCGATCAATCGAAGACGCCATCGCCGTTGCCGAGACCAACCGTCAAAAGGACATCCATACTTCGTCGGCCGACACCACCGTCGCCAACGCCAGCATGGCGGTGTTGGCCGAGGCGCTGATTAAGAAGGTCAAGGCCCTGCCGCGAGAGGACTACCTTGCCCTCCGCGACAGGCAATACGAGACCGCGAACCAGGACGTGGACACCCTGAGCGACCTCGCTGAGCATCTTCACGACCTGCTCCAAGATGTCTCAAAGTAATGCGCACCGTCGGCTAGTCGTCGCCGCCGCACAAGCCATACAACATCGCTATCCGACGATGCACATCACAACGGACCTCCTCGACGCTCCCGGCGACCCGGTGCCCCCGCTTATCGGCGGCTACCGTCCCGACATCATTGCCCGATGCACCGCCGCCTATCTCCAGTTCGTCATCGCGGAAGCGAAGACCGACGGCGACATCGACAACCAACATACTCGGAGTCAGATCGGTGCCTTCGTGGACCATCTGGATGCCATGACAACGGGCACCGGGGTCTTTATCTTGGCCGTCAACGGACACGTCGCAGATTCAGGGAGGACGGTACTCCGCTTCGCGTGCCGCCAACGCGTGTCGTCCCGACTCCACATAAGACTGTTCGACGGCCTCGACTTCTGGACCCTGGGTTCCCTTGGAGCACCCCTATGGCGTTTGTTCTGAGGCGCCAGCCCGAACTTTCGCCAACGCACGCGGCGTATCCCTACCAGCTCGACGCCTTCCGAGCCGTCAAGGATCTCCCGTACGCCGCCATCTTCCATGAGCAGGGTCTCGGAAAAACCAAGATCGCGATCGACCTAGCCCTGCAATGGCTGCAGAGCGATGCCGTGGACACCGTGTTCATCGTCACGAAGAAATCGCTGGTGGAGAACTGGCGGAACGAAGTTGCGCGGCACTGTCACATCACACCGCACATACTGTCCGGCAACCGAGCCGAGAACAGCGCGTCCCTCAACTCGCCCGTACTCCTCTACGTCACCAACTACGAAGTCATCGCGGCTAATGGTCCGATCATCAGACTGTTCCTGCAGACTTGCCGTGTCGGCTGCATCCTCGACGAGAGCCAGAAGATCAAGAACCCCGAAGCCGCCCTGACGCGCACGTTCCACGACGTGGCCTCGTCCTTCGAGCGGCGGGTCATCATGACCGGCACTCCCGTGGCGAACCGTCCGTACGACATCTGGGCGCAGATCAAGTTCCTGGATGGCGGCGAAGCGCTCGGCGACACCTTCGACGCATTCAAGCAGCAAATGGACTTGCCCACCAGGCACTCGGCAGTGGCCGACTATGGCAGCCGCCTGTCCACGATCCATCAACGTCTCGCCCAGTTCACAGTTCGGGAGACCAAGGACACCGCGGGCATCCATCTACCTGAGAAAATCATAACTTCCCACTATGTGGACTTGCCCCCCTGGCAGATGGCGACGTACGCTGCCTACCGTGACGAACTCGCTTACGAGTACGACACCGACGGCGTTGTCGAAATCGACAACGTTGACAGCATACTCAAGCGACTCCTGCGCCTCGTCCAATGCGCCTCGAATCCAGCGCTCATTGATGGGCGCTACGAGCACGACCCGGCGAAGTTCCCTCTGCTCCTCGATATGTGCCAAGAGTTCACGGGGGGATCCAAGTTGATCATCTGGACTGGATTCGTCGACAATGTCAACTGGCTCGCCGGCAAGCTCGCTGAGTTTGACCCTGTATGCATACACGGCAGTTTGCCCATGCACCAGCGAAACCACGCTGTGCAATCCTTCACCAACTCATCCAACTTAGTCCTTATCGCGACGCCCGGCGCTGCCAAGGAGGGTCTTACGCTGACCGTCGCAAACCACGCCATCTTTTTCGATCGCGGCTTCGGCCTCGACGACTATCTGCAGGCACAGGACCGGATCCACCGAATCTCCCAGACACGCGAGTGCTTCATCCACAATCTCATTGCCAACGAGACCATCGACGAATGGGTCGACGTCCTGCTCATGGCGAAGTACCGAGCCGCGCAACTCGCCCAGGGCGACATCAACGCCGCGGCCTTCCGCGACTCCTTCCGCACGGACATCTCCGAAGTGCTCCAAGGTGTCTTGTTTCCCGATCGAGCCACATTCCCCCATCAAACTTCCGAAGAACCCGAGACCACAGACCGATGAATCCCGACGACAAGACGACCATCGCCATAATGGGGGAGGACGTTCCCGCCCGCTACGAGCAAGTCTCCATCGATCAGCTCCACTTCCTACCCGACAACCCCCGCGTATACGCCGCCATCCGAGAAATGGAGGATTTCGCCGACCTCACCCCTGACGAGAAGCAAATCCGCATCTACGAGCGCCTCCTCCAGGAACCAAGCGTCAAGAACCTCATCCCCGAGATCAAGCGGGACGGTGGCCTACAGGATCCCATCATTATCCGTCACGACACTCGCCAAGTCATCGAAGGCAACTCTCGGCTTGCCGCCTACCGGAAGTTGAGAGACGACACCAACGATGATCGATGGACTTACATCCGTTGCCTTGTCGTATCCACTCTCACTGACGATCAGCAAACCCGCCTCCTGGGCCAGACGCACTTACACGGGAGAACGGAGTGGTCCCCCTATGCCAAGGCCCTATTTTGCTTCCGCTGGGTCGAGGAGGACAGGAAGGACATCTCTACCTTGGCGCTGCTCTCCGGATTTACCGACGCCGAAATTAGGAAGAACGTCGGCATCATCCAACTAATGAAGCAGAACGACGACGACAAGCTTTCGCATTTCAGCTACTACAATGTCCTCGTTCGCAGCAAAGTCATCTCTTCCGCCACGAGGCAAAACCCGAACTTGAAGCGCACGGTGTTTTCCCAAATTAGGGGGATTATATCGCAAAGTGCCCAAACGCGATCAGTTAGGCGTTAGGATCTTCGATGATTCGGACGGGGGTCATCACGGCTTTGCAGAGGATCTGCGGCGTGGTGCCCGCTGGCAGCCTGATCAGTTCCTCCATCTCGTACTTGCTCGGCTGGTAGGTCGTCGGTTTGACGCGGATCTCGCGCCTTGGCGTGTCGGGAGACACCTTCATTTTCAGATTCATCTTCATCGGTCAGTCATTCCCCTTCGCGGCGCGCGGCAGGGAGGACGGCAGACCGCCTCCGATGGCTGGCACGCCCTCCGTGCCTACCTCGGACGCGACCCGGGTGACCACTTTCTCCACACTCGTGAGACGCGTATTCATCGAGTGGACTTCGATGGTCAGTTCGCCGATCTGGCTGGCGAGGTTCTGCTGACCCTCTTCCACCCGCTCGAGCCGGGTGTCGATGCCGTCGAACCGCTTGTTCATGCTCGCCGCCAGTGCGTCCAGTCGTTCTCCTAGGTCATCAGACATCAGGCGTATCTCCTTTTAAATCAGCAGATGCAATGTTGCGTTGTGGTGCAGTGTGGGCACTTGGTCACCACAACCACACCACTCAAATATCACGGTTCAGTTGGCGCGTCAATGTGATACGCTCATGCCGCTGGACAATGGTGTGCGCGGCCTAACATCGGGCCGCCTGCTCAATATAATACCCGCTCTCGCGGGGAACAGGTGGGAGTCTGCACGACACGCGTGCGCCCTGTCCAGCAAACCGGCCCGGTGACCATTTTACCGGGATCTTTCGGGGCTGGATGATTAAAGGAGAGTGCCATGCGTACACTGATTTTCGTCGCGTTCGTCCTGATCGGAGGCGTCGCGCAAGCTCAACCACTGCCCGATTACAGCCACCCGCCCTACTCCTACCAAACCACAGCCGAACCACGCGTCACGCTGTTCCCCTCCGTCGTGATCATGGGCGACGGTGAAGGCACAACACGACACGGGACGCTCCGCACGGACGCCACAGCCCAGTTGATGCTGCACGTCCAATGCGACCCAGCGCAGGGGCTTCAGGTGCTCTTCGGCACGGAAGATATGACGTGGCCCGAGCACATGAGCAACCCACGATATACGTCCACGGTGCAGTGGTTGATGGACGGAGAACAACGCCGATCCGAGTCATGGACGTTGCATAAGTCTACGGGTTGGCTGCTTGATCCAGACGGCGGCGATTTCAGACCGCCGTACGGCGCCGACTACCCTCCTAAATTGACCACGCGCGTAAAACTCGCCGCGCCACAGCCGGATGCGTTCGTGGACACCGTGATCCAGGCCGCGCAACGCGGATCACGGTGGCTCCAGGTCGCAATCGAGGATTGGTATGTCGGTCGCTGTTGTCTCTTACGACCCGTCTACGGCAATCGCAATGATCACGAACATACCGGGTGGGCATGGGGCGGATTGGGTATCAAGAGTGAGGCGATGTCCGCCTTCTTCGACGTCAGCCTGACGCCGATGGTCATACCTATTATCATCGACCAATGCACGGAGGCTGCGGCCGCAACGCGATAATATTTAAACTGCCTCACTACCGAGGGATTGCAGCCGGGATTCAGTCCAAGTCGACATCGAAGAGGCTCAGGTCGCGGGTAAGTTGGCAGATCTGGGCGCGGGTGTTATTGCGCTTGGTCCATATCTCAACGATCTCGGCATCATCTGGAATTAGACCCTCGGCCCCATAGAGGCGCTCGTTGCGGACGGTGATCTGATCGGGAGTGGCGTAGGACTTCCGAAGCAGGTCCAGACAGCGAAACCACCGGGCGTCGATATCAGGGAGGGCCTTGCGAAGTGTCTGCCGCTCTTGAATCAGGGCGACTATTTTGCCGTTGCTCTCTGCCTCGGTCATAGTCGGATTGTATCATCCTCTCGGAGCGCGACCGCCTCGCCGCTCCCGTGATCGATCAGGTCAGCGTACTTGAGTCGCTTGCCTTCGGCGCTGGTGACCATCTGCGCCATCTGTTCGATAGTGTCGAGCGGACGGGCGTTGTGGCGGCCCTCGAACTCACCCACGTAGCGGTGAAGGTGGTCGGGACTCATCTTGTGGAACGTGCCGACGTACCCGCGTTTCAGCATGCTCCAGAACGATTCGATGCCGTTGGTGTGCGCCATTCCCCGGACGTACTCGCCAACCGAGTGCTTGACGCTCTCGCGTCCAGCCAGTCCGGCGTAGGCGGTTGCGTCGTCGGTGTAGATCGTCGCGCCGGGGGCCGTGTTATCGGTGACGAAACCTTGCAGGGTCGGGGCGTCCACGCGCTCGACAACGGTCGCCCGGACGCGCTTTGTCTGGCGGTCCTTGATGCCCGCGATGGCCATCTTGTCCGCGCCACCGCGTCCCGTCAACTGCTGGCGCTGGCTGCGGTGCATGTTCTTCGCCTTGCCGCCGACGAACGTCTCGTCCGCCTCGACTGGTCCCTCGAACTGGATCGTCTGGCTGGTAAGCGTCTCGCGGATACGGTGCGCCAAGTGCCAGGCCGTCCGTTGCGTAACGTGCAACTCGCGGTGTAGCTTCATGCTGCTGATGCCCTTCAGGTTGGTCGCCACGAGGTAAATCCCAATCGCCCAGACCTGGAACCCGAGCTTGCTACTCTGGAGCACCGTGCCGGTTCTGACACTGAACCGCTTCCGGCAACCCTTCTCACGGCAGCGGTACGGCATCGTCTTGTGCTTCGCGCCGACCAAGACGCGCTCACTGCCGCAGTAGTGGCAGCAGATCCCCGCTGGCCACCGTGAGCGGATGAACCACGCTTCGGCGGCGGCATCGTCTGGAAACATCGTGAACAGGTCGATCAGACTGACGCCGTTCCGGTCGCAACGCCCTGGTGCTGTCTGACTCATACTTACAGTATGGTGCCAACTTCAGCGGGGATCAAGAACAAAATGGGAACTTTGCGATATAATCCCCCAAATTAAGGCCGAGGAATTCACGGCCCAGGAAATGCGCGAGAGCCTCCCGACCGTACTCCAGAAGCCTCGAATCCTTCGCAAGTACGAGAAGGGCGATGTCACCCTAGAAGATGCCTTCTACCGGGCGAAAATCAGTAGCACCGAACAGCGCCTCAAGAAGGTCCGAGATGCATTGGACGACATTGAAAGAAAAGACATTAATCTTCTGGAACACAATGAGATCAAGGCCGTACAACAGGTCGTCAGGCATATTCGTCAACGCCTAAAGCGTGTCTCGGATATGATTGACGTCAGAACTACCACCACGGAGGGCTGACGAACCCGAATCCTCATTGGAACCATGACCAACAAGAACATCCTGCTCGTCGAACCGGGATACCCCAACAAGTATCCGCCGCTCGGTCTCATGAAGATCGCCGCGTACCATGGCTCGAATGGACGTGGCGACAACGTCCGCTTCGTGAAAGGCGAGAATCCCGAGGTCCTCGCGGACGTCTGGGACCGCGTCTACGTAACCACTCTTTTCAGTTTCGAGTGGAAGCGGACGTCCGCCGCCATCGACTTTGCCTTGCGCGCCGTCCGCGGTCAGGCAGAACGGGTCTTTGTCGGCGGCATCGCGGCCACATTGATGTTGGACGAGTTTGTCCGCGAGCCACGCTGGGCGGGGATACGCTTCATCAAGGGCCTTCTTGACCAGCCGCCTGCTCTCTCCCTGCAGCTTTCCTCCGAGGACGGCGATTTCGGTGGCGACGACGTTACCAACACGCCGATCGAGGAGCTGGTTCCCGATTACAGCATACTCAAGCAGATACCCTACACCTATCCCCTGCGCAATGCCTACTTCGGATACGCGTCTCGGGGCTGCGTCCGGAAATGTTCATTCTGCGGCGTCCCAAAGCTGGAGGGCGCCCAGCGCGAGATGCCTCCGATCACTAGCCTCGTCGTCGGCGTAGACAAGCAGTTTGGTCCCAAGAAGGACCTCGTCCTCATGGACAACAACGTCGTCGCCAGTTCCCGATACAGGGAGGTGGTCGCCGAGATTCGTGATATCGGGTTCCAGAGAGGCGCTCTTTTCGAAAGACCGGGCTCGCTGCCTGTCAAACGACGCGTCGACTTCAACCAAGGGGTCGACGCCCGCATCCTCTCGAAGACTCCTATGTACCTCAAGGAAATGGCGACGATCTGCATAGACCCACTGCGCATCGCCTTCGACCACGTCGGTATGCGCCGGGTCTACGAGCGTTCCGTGGAAACGGCCGCCGATTACGGGCTGAGGTCGCTGTCCAACTACATGCTCTACAACTTCATGGACACGCCGAGCGACCTCTACGAGCGGATGAGAATCAACATCGAGCTCAACGAGCGCCTCGGTATCCGGATTTGGTCCTTCCCAATGCGGTACCTGCCCGTCACGATGAAGGACCGTTCACACGTTGGCAAGAACTGGAACCGCTACTACCTCAGGTCCTTCCAGATCATGCTCCAAGCCACACACGGCGTCGTGTCAGGCAACAACAACTTCTTCCTTAGGGCCTTTGGGAGCAGCGAAGAAGAATTCGAGCGGCTTCTCGCATTGCCACACGCGTTCATTTTCCAGCGGGACTTCTACGAACATGGAGAGGGCAGAGCGGTTCTCGACGAGTACCTTGCCCTGCAGCGGCGTATGACGAAAGCACAGCGTACAGAACTCATCGGTCTGCTCAGCGAAACCCTGCTTGCTCGACCTCGCCGCCAAGCGTTCATTCGCCTACTCTCCGACAAGTCCACAGGACAGCTAATCCGAGAACTCGCGCGATTCCACGCGATCGACACGAAAGCTCCAAAGGTCACTGACATCGTCCAAGTCTTCCCGGAGCTCACCCCCGAGCACATGCTTCCGGAGCCCGACGCACTCGTCGAGGACGCCGGGCTCTACGAGCCGCTTGAGCCGACAACCGAACTCATCCCCGTGACCACGCTGACCGCGGACGGTGCTGATGTCCGATGACGCCCTCGTCGGAGGCGACATGCTCCGCCTCGTCACGGCCGGCATGTACGGCAATCCACTCGTCATCTATCGCGAATATCTCCAGAACGCCGCCGACTCCTTCGCCTCGTTCGGCGATGGCACCGGCTCGGTGAACGTCACCATCGAACCAGTCGAGTCCCAGATCACCATCATGGATGATGGGACCGGGCTTTCACCGACCGATGCCGTCCGTCGCCTAGCAGCCCGTGGCAGAAGGGGCTGATTGTCAATCGAGAATCGCGTGTCCGTATTGGCGTGTCGCCGGACCATCCCACGACGAATCGGGCCGATCATGGCGCTCCGGGGCCCAGAAGCGCCGCACACGCCCCCAGCAGCCGCTCAGGAGGCCGATCAGCGCGCCCAGACGCGCCGCCGCGCGGCCCTGGAGGCTCCGCGGCGTGCCGACGCCCGTCAGGTGCCGCATGAGCAACCCGAGATTGACGCCGCAGACCTGGACGAGCAGCCGTTTCAGGATGTTGGGATGCCCGCGCAGATGCACGCGGCGCATCCGGCCGGTCTCGTAGAGATGCGCGTTGGGCCGTTCCACCAGCTCGCCCCGCTGCCGCAGCAGCCGTTTCCCGCGTGCGCCTCGGATCCGCCGGCGGTTGGCATACACCGCGTCCCGCGCGGCCGCCTGGCCCTTCCAGTGCCGTCGGCCGCGGTCCGGCTCCGAGACGTAGCTGCGGACGCCGATGGCCGCAAACCCGACCATCGTCTCGTTACTGTGATACCCCTTGTCGGCCACGACCTCCGCGATCCCCGGCGCGCCGACCGCCTCGACCTGCTCGGCAGCCGTGACGAGCGTGTCGACCAGGGTCGTCGTGTCGCCCGCACTCGCGTCCTGCACCGTCACGCCCACGATGGCGCCTGTTTCCAGGTCGACCGCATGCTCGGCGGTGTGCGCCAGATGCGTGCGGCCGTCCTTCATCTTGGCGATCTTCGCGTCCGGATCGTGCGGGTGGGTCCAGTCCGCGTTCGAGCCCTTCTTCTTGCGGGTCCGGTCGAACCGGGCCAACTCGGCGCGCGTCGGCGTCGAGAGGCCGGACGCCTCGGCCAGCCGGGTCAGAAATGCGTCGTAGCTCTCGCCCGTGTCCCGCCGCACGATGCTCCGCATCGCCGCATTGGCTTCCAGCGTCGTGGCATCGATCCCCACCGTGCGCCCCACCACCAGCGTGGCGTCGGCCAGTCGCTGCAATACCCAGGTAAACACCGCCTGGTGGGTCTCGAGGTCAATCAGGCGACGGGTGCGCGACAGCGTCGAGTGGTCCGGCGGGGCCTCGTGGAGGGCGAAGTCCAGAAACGTGCGAATGCTCAGCGAGTCGGCGGCGCGCCATGCGATCGCTCGTTCCGAGTCCAGACCCTCAAAGTAGCCGAGCAACAGCAGCCGGAAATAGCGGCCCGGCGCCAGACTCGGCCGGCCGACCCCGTCCGCGTAGAACGACGCGCACTGCGCTTCCACGAACGCATCGAACCCCGCCTCGTCGAGCACCCGATTCAGCCGCTCGTAAAACGGGTGCCCCGCGCTCTTCGGCAGATCCGCCGTGGGCACCCACATCGTCGCTTGCCGCGTTCGACCGCAGCTTGTCCCCATCGCCATGCACGACAGTATAGGACACAGGACCGATCATGTCGATCCCTGGAATGGGGGACTTTCACCACGGGCTGCTAGTCCACATAGGCAATAGCATCAAAGTTCCCGGCGTCGACCGTGGGCTACGCGGCATCGGTCGACTATCGGCGCTCGCCTTCGCTGAGAACGTCCACTTCACGACGCGCACGCGTGCCTCAGAACCCGTGACTCGGGTGTCCTGGAGTGGTCGTGCATTGCGCGAACTCGACATCTCCCACGTTGATGCCAGGACCGCGATCAAAGCCTGCACAACCGTCCAGTCGCTGCCTGACGACCACTGGCCCGATCGATTCTTCCAGGTGACCGTCGACCGGGTGACCCGACACGCCGCTTCCACCATTCTCAATCAGGACGCGGTTAGGAGCTACATCGGCGAAGTCTGCCCAGTTCCCCTGGCCTCCTCCTTCCCGCTTGCACGCGAGATCCGGGAGTTTCTTGCCGCGCACACGGACTACTTCGTGCTCGACGTACGGCTCAACGGAGACGACGCGCCGATTGTGCGGCCTTTCAGGCAGACAATCCCCCTAACGGACGACTATTCGGCCGTATTCGAGCGGCTGGAAACACGCGTCGTTCCTCAACTCGACCAAGACCGCCCTGCCGCCGTTCTGTGGTTCGCCCACACACCCTATGCCGGTTCCATACCCCAACGACTGGCCATCCGCGGCCTTCGCGCACGTGCCGGGAACATCCAGATAGGCCCGGACGACATCTTCGAACACCTTTTTCACGAAACGCGGTTCAACGGTTGGTGCGTCGGCGAGGTCCATGTAGTCGACAGTCGCATAGTCCCGAACGGTCGGCGCGACTACTTCGAGTCCAGCCCCCATCTCCGCAACCTTGAGAACCACATCGGCGCCATCGCGCACGAAATCAGCTCCCAGTGCCGTCGCGCGTCATCCCAGCGAAACAAGCTTCGCTCCGTAAGAGCGGCCATCAATCAGATCAAGCGCGCCTGCGACTTGGCCGCCTCCGGGTACCTCCGTGCAGAAGACGCCGCCGAACTGCTCGAGCGCCAGCGCGAGCGCCTCATCCAGATTAGGCAGACCCGCCAACAGGTCCAAGGCTCGACGTCGCACTCTGACCTAGACGAACTCGACCTCTGTGAGAGTCAACTAGACGCCGTCGAGCTCAACGCCGCCCGGTCGCTGAACGGCGTCTCGCCTGACTCCGTTCCCACTCTCCGATCGGCTTTCGGTGCGCTTGCCGAAGCCATGCCGCCGGATACCGCCATGGACATGATAGAGACCATCCTGCGCCGGCTGTCCGGTGAACTGTCGGCTCCCAATTCTGTCAATAGGCTTTGAATCTTGACCTACATATTGGAGTGCGCCCCTTGAAGTGGACAGGGTCAGGCCGCGGTTTTTACAGGGCGCGGGCAGGATGCACAGGCTCGTGGGCCTGGAATCAGCCACCGACGGGTTGCTGTGGGGCTCCACCGGCTCGACGAGAGCCAGCGGGGGCCGAACGCCAACCGCCGGATGTCGGTGCTCGACGGTCGGCGGTATCTCGTCGTGCCTCGGCCGGCCCCACTTGCACGGTGAACTGATCGCGCTGCCGTGACGTCGCGGTCCTGGCTGACGCATCGCGGTGAGCGTTGAACCGATGCCGCCGGCGTCGCCGCGGCTGGTATGATCCGTAGAACGCGGCGCTACGGACCGCCAGATCCCTCCGGCAGACTACCGACAACCGCTGAATGGGACCGATGCACTCCACCACACCCTCGCCCGCCGAGATTGTCGACCGCACGTTGAGGTTGATGCGCGAGCCGCTGGCCGGCTTCGTGCAGGAGATGACAGCGAAGGCGGTCACAGAAGGACTCACCGACGAGAACACGATCGACCGCGAGGTCGCCAAGATCGTTTATGGAAAGAAAATCGCAGCGCTGGACACGAGGAGCCTGCTGAAGCTGATGGAGCGGGTGTGGAATCCGGTTCTTCTGGGACAAGCCCGGAAAGCCGGGACGGTCGTATGCGACAGAACTGCACTTCTTCAGCAACGAGCGATCGCACCAGCACGACGCGAAGACGTTCGACGCGGGGCGTTTCGTCGACACCGCGATGCCGCTGCTGGTCGAATGCGGAATCGATCTGCCGGACGATCTGCAAGACGTGCACCAGGCCACCTGGTGCGGCTCGGAACCGACGATCACAACCAAGGCCGAGGGTGAAACCGAAGGCACGGGCGCAACAGGAGTCGAAGATCTGATCCGAGACACGACCACGGTCCTCGAAGAGCGTCTCGCGCACCTGAGTGCGGCAGTGGCTCACGGCAACGAAACTCTCGCCGTGCTTCTCGAACGCGGTGGAAGGAAAGCGGGCGAACCGGGACAGTCAGAGACGTGGCAGGAGGCGTGCACGGACCGGCAGGCAGGAGCGATATTCCGCCTGCTGCTGGAACTCGGGGTGAGCACGGCGGACGACGACGCCGTCGGCGCTCTCGCCGACCGTGGATTCGACGGCTCTCACATCAAAACGTGGTGCCAGCAACGGTACACGAAGGTGGAGGCGGACAAGAAGATCAAGGCGCTCAACCGGAAGGTGAGCGAGTCGCGGAACCGCTGACGAGACCGAGCAGAACTCCGCGCTGCCGCAGCTGTCCGACCGCGAGGCACTGTCAGAAGTTCTTGAGTGTCAACGGTCGCCCGAAAGGGCGTCATTCTGGACAGTTCGTCGACCACAACATGTAGGGGGTCAAGATTTGGCATCGTCGGCAAGAGCCAGTCTGGACGAGCGTGCGCGGAGCCGGGGTCAAGGCCTTGAGCCCCGCGAAGCTGGGGCGGAGCGGAGCGACGCGCCTTGACGCTGGCGAGCACACGCGCACGCTGACGGTCTGACGATTCCGCCGGTGACCACAACATCTTGCGGTCGACACGAGTCCAGAATTCGGCGGTTGCTCGCGCTCGCGAACACTTGAGGCGTGCGCGCACGTCGGGCGATAGTAGTGATCGACCGTCTGCCCGGTCTTGACGTCGCCGGCTCCCGGATGTACTCTACTTCTTGAGGCGCAAGCACGTCTTGCCCTCTTTCCGAGGCCCGCGCTCCGGCGCGGGCTTTCGTGTTTCTGAAGGTCCATGGATGACGTATTTCGCCTACCTTGACGAATTCGGACACATCGGTCCGTACGTCAGCCGCACAGACCCAAGATACAAGGACAGTCCGGTGTTCGGTCTCGCGGGATTCGTGCTGCCGGCTGCAGAAGTGCGCGGGTTCGGGACATGGTTCTTCCAGCGCAAGTGCCAGATGCTTGATTTCGAGATCAAGCGGTCGGGTGAACACCCGGCCGTGTGGGAGAAGAAGGGGGCCAGCCTCTTCACCGTCACCAACGTGACTCGATATCGTGAGCTTCGAGAGTTCACGAATCGGTTGTTCAACAAGATCGAGGGACTCGGTGGTTTCGTCTTCTACGTCGGGGTCAGGAAGACCGCGGCACCAGCCGCGCACCGTCCGAACCGGCTCTACGCGAGAGTGTTTCTCGAGGCGATCAAGCGGATCGACGAGTTTTGTGAAGAGGAATGCGACCAGCGCGGCAGTTTTATCGTGATTCTCGACGAGCATGATCAACGCTCGTCGCTGATCACCGAGGCCGGGCGAAGCATGTACGGGAAGAACGAACGGCGCCGGCATCTCATCGAGCCGCCGTTCCATGTAGAAAGCCACCGCTATCAGACAATTCAGGTGGCCGACTGGATTGCCGGGCTGGTGGGAAGGCTGGGGGCGATCTGGGCCGATCCGGTGGCCTATCCCGAAAACGAGGTGTTCCGCCGTTATTTCGAGCACCGCGTGAATCACGTGAGCCACCGGAGCGGAATCCGGACATAGGCTTTCCTCGCCGTACAGGTAAGCCGTCAGGAATAATCCTGAGAAGGGCTGCCTCTCTACCCGAACAGAACGCACCGCGAGACTGCCGTTGGCCTGCACTATTCGTGAAGGTCCAGATTCAACCGCCGAAAGATCGTGATCGCGCGCAGGAATGGGTCTTGGACATCGCCGCCGGCAAGCGGAGCCGGGGTTTGCGCAGCCGACCGCGCGTAGGCGGCCTCTACCTTGTTCTGGACCACGTACGCCAGCGCCGCCTCGATGACCTCGCGCGGGTGGTCCGTCTTCTCGGCCGCGCAGTCCCGGAAGCTGGATCTGAAACCGTGCGACACGGCGGCGGGTGCCGTGTCGTCCGATTTCAGGGCGTCATCTGAGTGTCACCAAGACGTCAATCGTCGTCCCAAGGGCCCCGGCAATGCGTGACAGAGCGGCTGCAGAGCCGGGTTTGCGCCCGCGTTCGATCTCGGACAGGTACCCCGCGGCGATTCCCGTTCGCGCGGCCAGATCACGCAAGGTGATGCCGAGATGGGTTCGAAACGCGACGATCGGGCGCGTGCCCTGCATGATGGCCAACGCCACCTCGTGCGGGATTCGGCTCCCATCATCTGCGTCGAGCGCGGCTACCTGATCCTCAAGCGCTTCCTTCTCGGCGAGCAAGGCTTCGTACTGCGCTCGTGTCAGCGTAATGGTGTCGGTATCAGTCATACGCTTCGCTCCGGTGCCGAACTCTCAGAACCACCAGTACGGTGATCGTGTTGGTTTCAACGCTGAAGAGAACCCGATTGCTACCAATCCGTAGCCCCCCCTGTGCCAATAATCTGTGAGACAACCTCCCTGTTGAGTTTAGTGTAGGGGCGGGAGAGGTTGGAGAGATGACGCGCATGCCAGACACGGTGGAGATCGAAGTGGTTGCGGGGTCGGGGGTGGAGGGAGCCCGGAGGGCGACCGGAGGCCCCGACCCCGCAACCACGTTGCCGGCCCGTGCCCCGGACCCGGAGGTGCCGGCGACGGTCCAGCGGCTGCGCTTCTCGGCTGCGTATCGGCTGCGCATTCTCAAGGCCGTCGACGCGTGCAAGAAGCCCGGCGAGGTGGGCGCCCTGTTGCGTCGCGAGGGGTTGTATTCGTCGCTCCTGACGAACTGGCGGCGGCAGCGTGAGGCGGGCGCCCTGCGGGAGATGCGCGGGCGCCGCCGGGGTCCAACGCCGCGCCCCGTCGACCCGCGGGTGACTCAGCTCGAGGCGGAGAACCGCCGGCTGCAGCGGAAGTTGCAGCGCGCGGAGACGATCATCACGCTCCAAAAAAAACCGAGCTCCTGGGGATCCCCCTGTCACCGCTCGACGAGGACGAGACCGACTGATGCAGGCCATTACGACCATCGCCACGCCAGGTGAGACGGCGGCGCTGTGTCACAGCGTCGGGGTGTCGCGGGCAACGCACTATCGACAGCGGCGGCCCGCGCCGCCGCCGCGCCCGCAGCCGCCATCGCCGCGCGCGCTGGGTCCCACCGAACGCCAGGCGGTCCTCGACGTGCTGCACAGCCCGCGGTTCGTCGACCAGTCGCCCACCGAGGTTCATGCCACGTTGCTCGAGGAGCAGACCTACCTCTGCTCCCCGCGCACGATGTATCGCGTGCTCGCCGCGGCCCACGAAGTGCGCGAGCGGCGCGCACAGGCCCGGCATCCGGCCTATGCCGCCCCCGAGCTGGTCGCGACGGGCCCGAAGCAGGTCTGGTCCTGGGATATCATCAAGCTCAAGGGCCCGGTTCCGTATCTCTACTACTCGCTCTATGTGATCCTCGACCTCTTCAGCCGCTACGTCGTGGGCTGGATGGTCGCCCGGCACGAGAATGCGCACCTGGCCGAGCGCCTGCTGGCGGCGACCTGCGCGAAGCAGGGCATCACGCCGCACCAACTCACCATTCACGCGGACCGCGGTGCGCCCATGCGCAGCACACTCGTCGCGCTGCTCTTCTCGGACCTGGGTATCACCGCCAGTCATTCGCGGCCCCACGTAAGCAACGACAATCCGTTCTCCGAAGCGCAGTTCCGGACCGTGAAGTACCGGCCGGAGTTTCCGGACCGGTACCCGAGTTTGAGCGCTGAGGGTGGCACAGGGTGCGTGCTGTTTGTCGCTCACGAGGACATCGGCAGACCATGGTCTGCACCGGCTTCGTTCCGGTTGTTGCCGGAGCTCACGCAGACGGTTTCTGTGAACACATCGCCGCCAGACTTTGTGTTGAGATGACTGGGCAGACTAGCAGCCTGGGCCGTAGAGTCCCCTCAAGCTCTCCAATCTCGGCGTCCAACGTGGCGAGCTTGACGCCAGTAAGGTCCTCATTCTCTGCCAGATATGGCAAACTGTCCTGCTTCCCGGGGGGACGGCTACCCAGTTCTGCAACCTGCGCGTCCACAGTATTGACATAGGTCATCAGATTCTCATCCGCTGGACCTTTGTAGTTGAGTAGGAACTCGCTCGACTGCTCGACCGTCGGCATGACTGGTGCACTCTACGTCTGTCCGACGCGCTGCATCCCACTACCATGACTCAAATACCGAGCTGTTCGAGAGCAGCGCTAGTGTCTGCTTCCAGTTGAGCAAACGCGGTCAGCGTTCGCAACGGTGTCCAGTCGGTCACCAGGTCCGCCAGTCGGAGGGCTGCGCGTGCGGGCCGAAAGCTCTTAGCCCGCCTTCCTCTTGCGCCGTTAGCGATACGCAACGCTCGGTAGAGGATCTTCTTTGGGTCCGGCAAACTCTCACAGCGGTGCGAAGGTGGCAGGCCCAGTTCTTCAGTTCCAGACGGCCGGCGCGCCGCTTCGGGAAGAGCAGCCTGGTCGTGCAAGAGCCACGCCTCTTGCATTCTCACGGGTACGACGCAAACATGGTGACAACCTGTGAGGTTTGCTGCCCCTATCTCATCACATCGAGAACGCGGGTCTTGTCTTTCGGCGTCGCGGTGTACGAAAAGCAGTTGGCATGGATATTCTCGAGTTGCCGCAGCTAGCAGCCTGTGGCAGAAGGGGCTGATTGTCAATCGAGGATCGCGTGTCCGTATTGGCGTGTCGCCGGACCATCCCACGACGAATCGGGCCGATCATGGCGCTCCGGGGCCCAGAAGCGCCGCACCCGCCCCCAGCAGCCGCTCAGGAGGCCGATCAGTGCCTCCACCAGCGCCGACGCGCGGCCCTGGAGGCTCCGCGGCGTGCCGACACCCGTCAGGTGCCGCATGAGCAACCCGAGATTGACGCCGCAGACCTGGACGAGCAGCCGTTTCAGGATGTTGGGATGCCCGCGCAGATGGACGCGGCGCATCCTGCCGGTCTCGTAGAGATGCGCGTTGGGCCGTTCCAGCAGCTCGCCCCGCTGCCGCAGCAACCGTTTCCCGCGCGCGCCGCGGATCCGCCGCCGGTTGGCATACACCGCGTCCCGCGCGGCCGCCTGGCCCTTCCAGTGCCGTCGGCCGCGGTCCGGCTCCGAGACGTAGCTGCGCACTCCGATGGCCGCAAACCCGACCATCGTCTCGTTGCTGTGATATCCCTTGTCGGCCACCACCTCCACGATCCCCGGCGCGCCGACCGCCTCGACCTGCTCGGCAGCCGTGACGAGCGTGTCGACCAGGGTCGTCGTGTCGCCCGCACTCGCGTCCTGCACCGTCACGCCCACGATGGCGCCTGTCTCCAGGTCGACCGCATGCTCGGCGGTGTGCGCCAGATGCGTGCGGCCGTCCTTCATCTTCGCGATCTTCGCGTCCGGATCGTGCGGGTGGGTCCAGTCCGCGTTCGAGCCCTTCTTCTTGCGGGTGCGGTCGAACCGGGCCAACTCGGCGCGCGTCGGCGTCGAGAGGCCGGACGCCTCGGCCAGCCGGGTCAGAAACGCGTCGTAGCTCTCGCCCGTATCCCGACGCACAATGCTCCGCATCGCGGCATTGGCTTCCAGCGTCGTGGCATCGATCCCCACCGTGCGCCCCACGACCAGCGTGGCGTCGGCCAGTCGCTGCAACACCCAGGTAAACACTGCCTGATGGGTCTCGAGGTCAATCAGGCGACGGGTGCGCGACAGCGTCGAGTGGTCCGGCGGGGCCTCGTGCAGGGCGAAGTCCAGAAACGTGCGAATGCTCAGCGAGTCGGCGGCGCGCCATGCGATCGCTCGTTCCGAGTCCAGACCCTCAAAGTAGCCGAGCAACAGCAGCCGGAAATACCGGCCCGGCGCCAGACTCGGCCGGCCGACTCCGTCCGCGTAGAACGACGCGCACTGTGCCTCCACGAACGCATCGAACCCCGCGCCGTCGAGCACCCGATTCAGCCGCTCGTAAAACGGGTGCCCCGCGCTCTTCGGCAGATCCGCCGTGGGCACCCACATCGTCGCTTGCCGCGTTCGACCGCGGCTTGTCCCCATCGCCATGCCCGACAGTGTAGGACACAGGACCGATCATGTCGATCCCTGGAACGAGGGACTTTCACCACGGGCTGCTAGCCTTTGGGTGAGACTCCGAGGTCTTTCGCGGAAGCCTCTGAGATCGGCCCATCGGATTTCAAAACTCTCTGGCGTTAGCGAGGGTGTCCCGCCGGTAGTTGAAAGTCGGCGGCGACAGGAACACGTTACCCCACCTTCTGCATCCCGGCAAGGACGCCATCCTTCTCTTCGTCGAGGTGCGCCTTCAGCATCCAGAGGTGCTCGTACCCGGTGATACGGCGATAGTGCTTCTCCGTCTCCCGGAACGTCACCGCCGCCCACCGCACCGCCATCTCCTCGTTCCGCCAGCGACTCACCCGATCCGTATGCTGGCGAACCCCCGCGTGCGACGAGTCGATGATGTTCGTCGTCGTCAGGCAACGCCGCAGCGACTGCGGCAGTCCCAGGCGATTGACCGTGAACAACTCCGCCAGCCCTTCCCGCAGGCTGGCCGCCGCCGACGGCCACTCCCGCTCCAGCCACGACGCATACTGCTCCAGCTTCCGGATGCCCTCTTCGGCGTCCAGCTTCCACGCCGCCCGCAGCGTCGACCGCGCCTGCTCCTGCTGCTCCTTCGGCAGATGGCCGAGCACGTTCCTCAACTTGTGATTGCGGCAGCGCTGCACCAAGTGCGACGACCCGAACACCTGCCCGATGGCCTTGCGCAGCGCCTGGGCGCCGTCGATGACGAACAACCGCCGACGGTCCGCCCGCGGACCCCGTGTCACCAGGTCCTCCAGTAGGCTGATGGTCACCGTCGTATTCTCCGACGCGCCACCGCAAAGACCCAGCACGTGCTTCCGGCCGTCCGCATCCACCCCCACCGCCGCCAGCACGTGGTAGTCCGCGAACTGGATCCCGTCAAGGTAGACCACCAGCACGTCCAACTCGCTCAGATCCCGTTCCGCCAACTCTTGAAGAACGCGAGTCCCCGCCTCGATGGTCTCCCGAGACACCTCGGACTTGCTGATGCCCACCTGCTCGGCCATCGCCGGCAGCACCGGCTCGTACTTCCGCGTGGACACGCCATGCAGCATCAACTCCAGCATCCTGTCCGCCAAGCGCCGGTTGCCCTGCAACGCCGTATACGCCGGAATCTCCACCTCGCCAGACTCGCCGGCGCGCGGCCGCTTCTTGCGCAGCCGCGGCTTGGCGACCCGCAACTGCCGTTCCTTCAACGCCACACGCCCCGCCTGCACGCCGTGCCAGTACAGTTCTCGGTCAGCGTCGCGGCGGCCCTGCTCCTTGGGACCTGCGACCTGCTCGGCGCTCATCTTCAGGACGGCTTCGACCGTCGCACGGCCCATCACGTCGATGACCTCGTCAATGGCCCGTTCGCCCTTCTCCAGCAGCTCGACCAACGGAACGAGCAGTTGCCCGTCCTTGGCCAGCCAGTCTGCCAGCTCCCGGCTGCTCGGCGTAGACGCGTCCGGGACGATCGTGTACGGTTTCTTCATCGGTGGCCTCTCCTTTCTGATGAGCACCCGACTGATACCACAGCCGGGCAGGAGTCGCCACCGACTTTCCACTACGCTTGGGACAGCCTCGCGTTAGCTGCTTCATGAGCCATTGAAGTATCGGCACAAGTACGACGTCAGACGTACCGTCGGTCACTAGTGTGGCCTGGAGCTTCATTTTGCTGACGAGACTTCCGAGGGCGTAAACGGCAGCCGGGGGTGCTGCATATCTTGCCGGTGCATTACTCTTGTGGCTCGGAGACTTGTTGCCTTAACCGGAGCAAGTGAGTCGTTGTCGGTGTCGTCCATGGCCCGTAGGGGAGTCAGGTACGCCAAAAGATCTGCGCGTGTAACTGGAGGTTCATTCGAACCTCGCCCGTCACGCCAAGTATCCGGCAAGTGGCGTACAGAGAGGCGCGATCGTTCAGACTCTCCGCCGCGTCCCACATGGGCTACAAGGAGCGCGTCGTCATTCACGCATGCCACAACGGAAGGCGAGTGGGTGTTAATAATAACCTGCCGGAGAGGATTGTCGGCATCGACAGGTTCATCAATGTCGACGGCAAGTTCTCCCAACAATTCAATCACCGCCGATATTCGGAGCGGATGCATCCCATTCTCCGGTTCTTCGAGACAGAGTAGCCGTCGGCTCTTCGGGTTGGATTCCATCACGGTGAGGGCGAGAAAGCGCAATGTGCCGTCGGACAAGGCGCTAGCAACGTGTTCCGTGTTCTGGAGATCCGTCATCACGATGCTCAGTAGTTGTCGCTTCTCGTCAACGTCTACGGCGATGCCGCGCACGTCTTGGACGAGTTCGGAGAGTTTGTTCGCAATCCGAGTATAGACATCACGCTGTCCACCGGGGTGATCCCGCTCGGCTGCCTGTGCAAGTTCATAGAGAGTGGCCGGTAGGTGCGCGCCACTCGGTCCCATGTTGCGCGGCGCGGTAAAGGTATCTGGCGAGCGGAGAGCCGAGGGCTCGAGCTGGAGTTGCGTCCATCCAGCCATTTCTTGGCGAGCGAGTACCAAGGTTCGATGCTCGGCGGCGTTGTTGACTGACGACAACATGGTGCGCGGTAGATTGGCAGCAGGCACACGACGTGGTCGCCCGCCTCCAAGGCCGGCCACGCTATCCGCATGCAAAGAGACAACGGGTTCGCCGTCGGGTTCGGGCTCTGTTGAAATATATGGACTGGTGCGGCGACCCTTGACCACGGACTCACGCCAAGACTTCTTGTGCGAAAAGACGAGGTGGGTCTTGGCTTTCGAACGGTTGATATGGACCATGCGCTCGCGCACGATCTCCAACGCACCCATCGTCCTGACGGTCGAATCGTGCCGATAACGCAGTTCCAAGTCGTAGCGGAGAAACGTCATAGATGCCTTAGCTACTTGGCCGAGCTCGTCTTCGCCTTCCTCGGGGATTAGAAACTCTGCCGCGAACGTCATCCGGTCGGCCACGTGCGTGCCCGTGCGACGAAAGAGATTCCACGCGTCGCCTCGCGGGGAGTCGCCCCCTCGTACCGTTGATGCGGCTTCGACCAGTGGCTTGTCCGCCAGCGCGGCGAGAAACGAGATCGCGTCGAACAAGTTAGATTTTCCTGCGCCGTTTGGTCCAGCAACGCACGTGAAGGGACCAAGGCGGACGTCGATCCGGTCCAGATTCTTGAAGCCGTCAACTCTGAGACGCGTGAGCACTTTCTTGGTTACCTTGGAGGAGGTTAGGTCGTCGTAGGTGGCCTATACCTAGTCGGTCCGCTTTTTGGCACCGTGCGCCCTAAGCCTAGCACAGCCTCCTGCACTATTCGTGAAGGTCCAGATTCGACCGCCGAAAGATGGTGATCGGCGCAGGTGTGGGTCTTGAACATCGCCGCCGGCAAGCGGAGCCGGGGTGTGAGCAGCCGACCGCGCGTAGGCGGCCTCTACCTTGTTCTGGACCACGTACGCCAGCGCCGCCTCGATGACCTCGCGCGGGTGGTCCGTCTTCTCGGCCGCGCAGTCCCGGAAGCTGGATCTGAAACCGTGCGACACGGCGGCGAGTGCCGTGTCGTCCTGTTTCAGTGCGTCATCTGAGTGTCACCAAGGCGTCAATCGTCGTCCCAAGGGCTCCGGCAATGCGTGACAGAGCGGCTGCAGAGCCGGTTTGCGCCCGCGTTCGATCTCGGACAGGTACCCCGCGGCGACTCCCGTTCGCGCAGCCAGATCACGCAAGGTGACGCCGAGATGGGTTCGAAACGCGACGATCGGGCGCTCGCCCTGCATGATGGCCAACGCCACCTCGTGCGGGATGCGGCTCCCATCATCTGCGTCGAGCGCCGCTACCTGATCCTCAAGAGCTTCCTTCTCGGCGAGCAAGGCTTCGTACTGCGCTCGTGTCAGCGTAATGGTGTCGGTATCAGTCATACGCTTCGCTCCGGTGCCGAACTCTCAGAACCACCAGCGAGTCGTTTCGCTGGAGCACCTCGAGCGCTGGAATGCCCCCTGGTGGGCGGCGTTCGTGTCGTGGGTGATGTGCGAAGCGGGTCGTGGCCGCACGATCCAGTTCCGGCGGGCCGTGGCTCACCATTCGTACATCGACCAGGCCATTCGCGCTCGTGACGGGCACGCCTCGGAGGCGGAGGGGCGCGTCCTGGTGATTGGCGGGAACGTACGCGGGACCGTCAGCCTGAAGCTCTTCCCGGCGGACCGCGGAGCGGGCGGACCGCTGTGGCTCACGAGCACGGGATGCGCGGACCGGCCGACATTCGCCCATCTGAAGCTGCGCACCGAGTCGATCGAGGCCGGTGCGTTCGACTCGAGCCCGACCGTGGCGGCCTTTGGGTGTCTCGTCGGCACCGGGGCGCCCCGCCTGGCGCGGGCCGACAGGGTCATCCCGGGGCCGTCACCCGCCCGCTGCTGAGCGATCGCAGCGTTCGACGGCATCACGGTCCGGCCGGCCGCGGGGTAACTTCGCTATTCCGACTTTCGTACTTACCGACAGCCCTGACGAATTCGACGGGCCATCCGAACGGAGTGTCGATGCCTATCTTGGCAGCTCGACCGAACACCTTCAGTAGGTCATCGTCGGTGGCTCTACGCTGAAGCTCGACGATTTCGGCTGTCGCCCGGTGCCATTCGACGGTGCAGCACGTCGTCTCCTCCGGCGATGCGGCCAAGTCCACGCCAAGAGTCGTCATCACGTCCACAGCACCATGCACCCGATCACTGAAGCTCTTCGGCCAGATCGTCTCAATCCCCCTGACTTTCTGCGCGAAGGGCGTTTGCGGGTGCGTCACCACGCGGAGCGACAAGCCTTTGTGCGCCCCGCCGGGCTCGTTACCGGTTCACGAACGGATCGAGAAAACTGATAAACATCGCCCCGAGCTGCAGGCCGCCGGCCGCGACGCCGACCAGGATGCGCGCCGTGACGCTCACCGGCACCCGGAGGCCGAGGCAGGCCCGGATTCCCGACACGCACAACAGGCCCATCAGCACAGTCAATGCAATCTCGATGGACGTGAAGTTGCCCGTGAAGAACATCGGCACGCCGGCGATATACAGCCAGATCAGCGTCATCACCAGTAGCCAGAACGCGAATATCGGAAGCGCAGCGAACGGTCCCAAGGGTTGGCGGCGGGTCACCGCGGCCAGCGCCAAGACAATCGGCACGATCTGAATAACGTGACGAACCAACGTCCCGCTCTCGACGCCGACGACGAGCAGCGAGCCGGCCACGCCGGCCAAGCAGAGGGCAACAGTCTTCTGTTTTCGGTCCATGAGATCCCCCAGACACCGCGGCTTACCGCTGCGCGAGCGCCCATTGCATCGTTTCGTAGCGTACGCCAAGCGCGTAGCTACAGTCTTGGAGCCCGTGGCAAAAGGGGCTACTCGTCAGTGAGACGGAGTGCACCGAAAACTCGTTGCAACCTCAGTCGAGGATCGCGTGTCCATGGTGATGTGACGCCGGTCTTCCCCACGATGAATCCGGCCGATCGTGGCGCTCCGGGGCCCAGAATCGCCGCGGCGCCGCCCTGGAGGCTCCGCGGCGTGCCGACGCCCGTCAGGTGCCGCATGAGCAACCCCAGATTGGCGCCGCAAACATGCACGAGCAGCCGTTTCAGGATGTTGGGATGCCCGCGCAGATGCACGCGCCGCATCCCGCCGGTCTCGTAGAGATGCGCGTTGAACCGATGCGGCCGGCGTCGCCCCGGCTGTTATTATCCGTACTCTACGGAGCTACAGACCACCAGATCTCTCCGGCAGATTACCGACACGAGCTGTAGAGAACCGATGCATTCCACCAGTCTCGCGACCGCCGTGATCGTCGACCGCACGTTGAGGATACTGAGCCAACCGCTGGCCGGCTTCGTCCAGGAGATGTTAGCGAAGGCGGTGGCAGAAGGACTCGCCGACGAGAACACGATCGACGGCGCGGTGCGCGATATCGGTCGTGGAAAGCAAATCACAGAGCTGGACACGAGGATCCTGCTGAAGCTCATGGAGCGGGTGTGGAACCCGGTCTTCTGGAACGAGCCCGGAAAACTGGGACGGTCGTATGCCACAGAGCTGCACTTCTTCAGCAACGCGCGATCACACCAGCACGACGCGAAGACGTTCGACGCGGGGCGTCTCGTCGACACTGCGATGCGGCTGCTGATCGAGTGCGGAATTGACCTGCCGCACGATCTGAGAACCTTGCACGATGCCACCCGTTCCGGCTCGAGACCGCCGATCAAAACCAAGTCCGACAATGAAACCAAAGGCACGAGCGCAACAGGAGTCGAAGATCTGATCCGAGGCAGGACCACGGTCATCGAGGAGCGTCTCGCGCACCTGAGCACGGCCGTGGCTCACGGCAACGAAACTCTCGCCGTGCTTCTCGAACGCGGTGGGAGGAAGACGAGCGAACCGGGACAGTCAGAGACGCGGCAGGAGGCGTGCACGGACCGGCAGGCAGGAGCGATATTCCGCTTGCTGCTGGAACTCGGGGTGAGCACCGCGGACGACGACGCCGTCGGCGACGCTCTCGACGACCGGGGATTCGACGGCTCTCACATCAAGACGTGGTGCCAGCAACGGTACACGAAGGTGGAGGCGGACAAGAAAATCAAGGCGCTCAACCGGAAGGTGAGCGAGTCGCGGAACCGCTGACGAGACCGAGAATGACACCGCGCTGTCGCGGCTGACCGACCGCGAGGCGCTGTCAGAAGTTCTCGAGGCGCGCACGCACGTCGGGCGATGGTAGTGATCGACCGTCTGCCCGGTTTTGACGTCGCCGGCTCCCGGATGTACTCTGCACCTTGAGGCGCAAGCACGTATTGCCCTCTTTCCGAGGCCCGCGCTCCGGCGCGGGCTTTCGTGTTTCTGAAGGTCCGTGGATGACGTATTTCGCCTACCTTGACGAATTCGGACACATCGGTCCCTGGCAGTTCGTGGTGAAACCCCGCGTTGCACCGAGATCGGCGATGCGCCCGCTGAGCAAGGCGAGAAGAGGGAGAATACCTGTAGGGGCAACCCTTGTGGTTGCCCTGTTCGTCAGCCGGAACAACGTAGAGCAGCAGAATTCAGCGTGAAACCGCAGAATTCAGCATGGCGCAGCGGGATGCAACGTCGATCCGCAGATGTCCACGCGGATCGGCGGGTTTCAGCGTGAAACCGCAGAATTCCGCGGGGAAGCGCAGAATTCAGCGTGAAACAGCAGAATTCTGCGGGGGAAAGCAGAATTCTGCGGAGATCGAATGCAGCGGGGCTTTTGCCACGGGCTGCTAGCGCGTGAAGTCGAGATCGTGTCCGCGGTCGTGGGCTTTCAGTTCGGGGAGGCGCGGGTGGCGGTCACGGCCCGGTTCGCGGAGGTAGTCGCGGAAGCTCCGCAGGCGCGGTAGGGTTTCGCGGTCCTTCGCGCGGTTCGAGGCCTGCTTGCTCGCAATGATGTCCTCGATCGAACAGACGGGGCACCCGTTGATGTCAGCGCCACGCCGCCAGGCGTCCTCGAACCGTTCGATGCCGTCTGGCGCGAGTACCAGGTCAACGTCGAACGGTCCGTTCTTCAACTGTACGAAGTCTTTGCCGTGCCGGATCTCGGCGGTCTGCTGAGGCGTGAGCGTGAAGCCGACCTCCTGCAGGGCTTTCACTGCGGCCTCCCCGTTGCGGAGGGTTTTCTGCATGAACAGGGCGGCGTTCTGTGTGGTGTCGGGGAAGCCGTGGAGGATCGCTCCCGTCTGGCCGATGAAGAGGTAGGTGACGCGGTGCCGCTGCAGGGCGCCACCTAGCTCTGCCCGTGCCCCATAACTTTTCGCTGGACTTCATGAAGCCACTTCGCTACGGTGGCGAGCATGGAGATTCAGAATCAGGTTGGGCACAGCCTGCGGGGCAACCTCACCCGACTGCGCGATGTGCTGGACGGCGCGGTATCGCAGGGCATTGGCAGCCTCGGGCAGGTCGCCGATCGTGTCTGTGAAGCGTTCGATTTCCGAGATGGACGCGGCCGGTGGCAGCGCGCGAGCTGCTGCGCGGCGTTGGCCGACCTCGAGGCGGCAGGCCACGTCTCGCTGCCTCGGGGTCGGCCCTCTCGCGGCGGTGTGTGGCGCCCGCGTGTGCTCCCGCACCCGGTGGCGCCGGCGGCTGACGTGCCTGACACGGTCGGCGAGGTTCGGGACTTGGCGCTGGTGCGGGTGGAGACCGACGAGCAGCGCCGGGTCTGGAACACGCTGATGGTGCATGAGCACCCGCGCGGCGCCGGGCCCTTTGTGGGCCACCAACTGCGTTATCTGGTAGGCTCCGGGCATGGCTGGCTGGGCGGGGTCGGGTTCGCAGCAAGCGCGCGGCGTCTGCGGGCTCGCGACGCCTGGATCGGCTGGGACGACACGCGTCGGCGCGCCCACCTGCACCGGGTGCTGGGACTGTGCCGGTTGCTGGTGCGCCCCGGCATCTGCTGCCGCAACCTGGCCTCGCACGTCTTGGGCCGGGCCGCACGGGCGGTCGGCGACGACTTCGAGCGTCTCCACGGCTATCGCCCCTGGCTGCTGGAGACGTTCGTCGACGAGACCGCACACGCCGGGGCGAGCGTGCGCGCGGCCAACTGGGTTCGCGTGGGTGAGACCAGCGGGCGCGGGCGCCAGGACCGCACGCACGCGGCGCCGGAAACGCGCAAGGCAGTGTATATGTACGCCTTGGAGCCGGCGTGGCGCGCCCGCCTCGCAGTGCCCGCAGCGGGCATTGCGCCGCTGGCGGCTGGCGACGGGCTCGACGCCGAGTCCTGGGCGGGCCACGAGTTCGGCGTGGCGCCGCTGGGCGACGTGCGCCTGAGCGCGCGCCTGGTCCGGAGCGCGCAACATATGGCACAGTGCCCGCAGCGCGCCATCACCGGCGCCACCAACGGAGCGCGCGCCTTGGTCAAGGGACATTACCGGCTGATCGACCAGCCCGCCGAGAGCGCGGTGACGGTCGAGAACATTCTCGCTCCCCATCGCGAGCGCACGCTGCGACGGATGCGCGGGCACGACACGGTGCTGTGCATCCAGGACGGCACCCGTCTGAACTTCACCCGGCGCAGCCAGACGCAGGGGCTGGGGGCCATCGGCTCGAACCAGACCGGCGCCGTGGCCCGCGGCCTGCACCTGCATACGACGCTGGCGGTCGACCCCGACGGGGTGGCGCTGGGCGTGCTGCGGGCCGCCTTCGACGCGCCCGCGCCCCCGAACCCCGACGAGAAAGACAAGCCGAAGCCGCGCGAGGCGCGGACGTCGTTCCGCTGGGTCGAAGGGCTGCGCGACTTGGCGCAGGCGGCCGAGCGGCTGCCCGAAACCCGCGTGGTGTGCACGATGGACCGCGAGGCCGACTTCCTCGACCTGTTCCTCGAGCGCCGCGCGCACGCCCCGCAGGTCGACCTGCTGGTCCGCGCGAAGGTCGACCGCGTCGTGGGCACGGAGAAGACACCCGACGGGCAGACGGTCTCGCGCCGTCTGTTCGACCAGGTGCGCAACGCGCCGGCCCGCGGCGCCGCCACGGTCGCGGTGCAGCGGCTGAGCGCGCGGGCGAAAGCCAGCAAACAGGCCCGCAAGGACCGCCGGGCGGCGCGCGTCGCCGAGGTGACGCTGCGCTACCAGCCCGTGGCGCTGCCCGCCCCCGGGGCCACGCCGGTCGAGCTGTGGGTCGTCCATGTGCGCGAGCAACAGCCGCCGCCCACGGCCGAGCCGCTGGAGTGGTTCCTGCTGACCACGCTGCGTGTGACCAGCACCGCCGACGCCACGCGCATCCTGCGCTGGTACGCCCTGCGCTGGCGCATCGAAGAGTACTTCCGGGTTCTCAAGTCCGGCTGCAAGGTCGAAGAATTGCAGCACCACGCGGCCGAGCGGCTCGAACGGGCCATGGCCATCAAGATGGTCATCGGGTGGCGCATCCAGTTGATGGTCCAACTCGGGCGCGAGGTGCCTGACCTGCCGGGCGACCTGCTGTTCTCCGATGGCGAGTTGCGCGTGCTCGCCACCTTCGCCCGCTCGCGCACGCTGCCGCCACCCACGCGCCTCGGCGACGCCGTCGGACTGGTCGGGCGTCTCGGCGGGTGGCTCGGGCGCACGCGCGACCCGCCCGGCGCGCAACTCCTGTGGCACGGCTACACCCAGCTCGTCGCCATGGCCTTCGCCTTCGAACTGCGGGACGAATACGGATGACCTCACACTCAATACAAGTCCAGCCGGAAGATCTGGGGCACGGGCAGACCTAGCTCCTCGACCTGCGGGTAGCTAATCGGTCCCATAGCCGAGCCAGTCCGGTAGGTTCTCGGCACACCAGCGGCGATATTCCGCCGTGCTGTCGAACGATCGGTACGGCGCGTCGTCAAGCACGGGCTTGTACGTGTGGACAAACGCGTAGCGCATGCGGACGGAGAACGGGCGGGCGGCCGCGGCGTCAAACTCGTCTCGCCATTCCTGCGGGATGGGCGCTCGGTCCATGCAGGTATTGTGGATCATCCGCTGCCGGTGGTGATGATGGCCGTTGGCCCGCGCAAGGTGGTCCTGGCCCGAGTCTCGTCCGCGCTCGCCGACATCGCCCGGGCGTCCCGGCCGGTTACATGCCGACGCACGGCGGTAACATTGGGGCCGTAGGTTGCACCCGTTCAAAGAGGCTCCTGACGATGGCATACCGCCACGCAGACTTCGATGGCAGACAGACGCTGCGCCGCGGCGCGCTGGCGGACACGCTGGAGGCGGTCGCGAAGCATCTCGGCACGGGCGTCCCCGCGGACGGGCAATGATCGGTGCTCAGGCGTTGCCGGTCGCCGTGGCGCACTGCGACTCTCAACGACGAATTCGAGGCCCGAGCACGGAGAGCGCAGCCGCTGCAGCCAGCTTGTGGTCTTTGCGCCACGGCGTTCCCGCCTCTCGGCCGAACCGGGCGATGAGCGAGGCGACCTCGGCTACGTCGACACCCATCGCTTCGGCCGCCAGCACCGTGGGGTCGGTCTTGCGAGGGTACCTCCAGATCTCCATGCCGAGTTCGGCCGCAGCCACGGCCAACGACTCGCGGTAGAGCATGCCGTCGGCGGCATTGGTCAAGGGACGCGAGCTTAGTACTTCCTCCAGCGAGTCGGGCAGTCTGTCGTACGGACTCGTGGGCAGGATCAGCACCCTGGCGTGATAGGTTGCCAGCATGATCGAGACTGCCGCGCTCGCGTGTTCCGCCACCGATCGTCGCACCCGGTTCACGAGGTCGATTGCCGCTCCGATGTCCAGTTCCAGGGCTTCGTGGTGGTAGGGCGCGCACGGCAGATCCTTGTCGATCAGTTCGACGCGCCGCCGATCGAGGAAGACGGGAACGGCGTCTTCTGCGGCGAGGGTGACCAGTTCCGCCCGCGCGTAGTGGTCGGAGGCTCCGATAACGGCTTCGGCGACACTCATCGATGACGGCTACACCGCTTGCGGACGGCGCGTGCTCCCCTACGGTTCCTTTTCGCGTTACCAGTCTGAAGGCCATGCCTAGGATATCGGACGGAGGTTGTGCCGGAGATCGAGCTGTGACAACGTGTTGGGCTTCGGTGCGTCGCACGCTCGATGTGTCGACGCGATGGCGGCGGGCGTGAGTGCATCGGCGGCACGTGCAGGAGGCCGGTTGACGAGTTCGGATCCCGCTGATTCGTGGACCGCGGATCGCGGGGGGCGCCGCAGGCGCGAGGAGTCACGTATGTCGGAATCGCACAGGCAGTTCGATCGGCGGACGCTCTTGAAGCTGATGGGCGCGCTGGGCGCATCCGCCGCGGGTACGCCGTCGGGCACACCGGCAGCGTACGCGGCGGGCCGGCCCCAGCCGGGTGCCGGAACCGGCATAGATGGCTTCGAGGTGCGTGTCAGCGACAGCGATCTCGAGGACCTTCGCCGGCGACTGGCGGCGCCGCGCTGGCCGCCGGACTCGCCGGGCGACGCGTGGGACTATGGGACGGACCGCGCGTATCTCGAGGAACTGATCACGTACTGGCGGGACAGCTACGACTGGCGCGCCCACGAGGCCGCGCTCAACGCCTTCGACCACTACACCACCACCGTCGAAGGGCAGCTCCTTCATTTCGTGCACGAGCGAGGGCGCGGCCCCGCCCCGCTTGCGCTGGTGATGTCCCACGGCTGGCCCGGAACCGTCTGGGAGATGCTCCCGTCGGTGCGGGCGTTGAGCGACCCGGCGTCAGACGGGGGAGACGCGGCCGACGCATTCGACGTCGTGGTGCCGTCGATTCCCGGATTCGGCTTCTCGGGCGAGCCGGCCGAGGGGACCGATGTCGTGCGCACCGCCGAGCTCTGGGTCGCCTTGATGGACAAGCTGGGGTACCAGCGTTTTGGCGCCTACGGCAGCGACTGGGGCGCCGCGATTACGCGCACGCTCGGCGCACGGTATCCGGACCGGCTGGTTGGCATCCATACCCCCGGCGCCCCGCCGCGCATGCAACGCGAGCCCGAGACCGAAGCGGAACGCGACTACGTCGCCCGGGCCGAGCAGTGGTCTGTCGATGAAACGGGCTATCAGCGTATTCAGGGCACCAAGCCGCAGACGCTGGCCTTCGGACTGACCGACTCGCCGGTCGGTCTCGCCGCTTGGATTACCGAGAAGCTGCGTTCGTGGAGCGATTGCGGCGGCGATGTGGAGTCGCGGTTCAGCAAGGACCAGATTCTCACGCTGGTGTCGATCTACTGGCACACCCGCACCATCGGGACGAGCGTCCGCTACTACTACGCGAACGGACTGGGTAGCTCGCGCACACGGCGGACGGCGCAGGGGCCGGTGCGCGTGCCGCGGGGTCTCGCGCAGTTCGTCGGCATCCCGGCCCGTTCACGCCCGCCACGGTCGTTTCTCCGCGAGCCGGCCGACAACGTCACCCATTGGTCGGTGTTCGATACGGGCGGCCATTTCCCGGCCATCGAAGAGCCGGACCTGCTGGTGGGAGACCTGCGGACGTTCTTCCGGCCGCTGCGTTCCGCGTAGTCGCGACGCCTGCCGCCCACGACCTTGGGTGCGGGGCATCGGCCGCATGCGAGCCCGATGTGGTTGCGGGAGAAGTCAGGCGTTGTGCGCGGCGGATACCGGCAGCGCTAGAAGGCCGCGCAGCGCGACGCTGCTGCGGAACGCCGGGCGATCCCCGAGCAGCCGAAGTGACGAAAAGCGGTCGATCAGCGCTTGCAATACGACGCGGCCTTCCAGACGGGCCAGCGGGGCGCCGAGGCAGTGGTGGATGCCGCGGCCGAACGACAGGTGGTTCTGATCGCCGCGGCGTACGTCGAGCCGGTCCGGCGCCTCGAACCGGTCCGGGTCGCGGTTGGCGGCGCCGAGCAGCATGACCACGTTGTCACCCTGCCGCACGCGGAATCCGTTCACCTCGCAGTCGTCGAGCACGCTGCGCACGTCGACCTGCACAGGCGAGTCGAAGCGCAGCAGCTCCTCGACCGCGGACGGGATGAGCCCGGGGTCCTCGCGCAGCGCCGCCAACTGGTCCGGATGGCGCAGGAGCGCCAGCACCCCGTTGCCGATCAGGTTGGTGGTGGTCTCGTTGCCGGCGACCAAGAGCAGCCGCAGCATGATCAGCACCTCTCGCTCGGTCAGCTTGTCGCCTTCCTCCTCGGCCTGCGCGAGGGCACTGATGATGTCGTCCTTGGGGTCGACCCGTCGCGCGCTGATTATCGGCATGAGGTACTCGTCGAGCGACCGCATCGCCGCGTCGGCGGTCTCCCGCTCGTCGGGGCTCAGCGTCGGCTCGAGGATGCGGGCGCGCTGGTCCGACCACACCGCGAACTGCGCGCGGTCGTCCGGCGGGATGCCGAGCATCTCGGCGATGACGATCACCGGCAACGGCTTGGCCACGGCCTCCATGAGATCGAAGGCGGCCGGATCGTCGACGGCGTCGAGGAGCGAGGTCGTGAGCTCGCGGATGTGGGGCTCGAGGGCGGCGACCGCCCGCGGGGTAAAGGCCTTGTTGACGAGGGCCCGCAGCCGCGTGTGGTCCGGCGGGTCGAGGAACAGCATGCTCGGCTCCTCCACGTTCGGCAGGCTGGCCCGCCGGCCGGATGCGACGCGCTTGCGCGGGTCGCTGGAGAAGTGGCGGTGGTCGCGCAGGATGGCGTCCACGTCCGCGAAGCGCGAGAACACCCACGCGTCCATGAGCCGGCTGCGGTGCACGGGGTCGCGGCCGCGCAGCTTCGCATAGGTCGGGTAGGGGTCCTGGGCCATCTCGGCCGACAGGGGGTTGTAGCTCACCCCGCTCTGCCAGCGCTCGCGCATGAGCAGGGCGCCTACCGCCACCGACCGTATCGCGTCCCGCATCGCCATCATCGACTCCCTCGCCGTCAGCACGCCGCCGTGTCGGGCGCCGAGGCAGCTCGCGGTCACGGTCTGCCGGCGCCCTCTGCCGGCCCCGGTGCGACGCGATGCCCACCCGTGACCCGTGCCGGGTTTCGCGGAGACCGGGTTGCATGAGTACGGCGACGGGTCGCCGTCAGCCGCCGGCCGGCTGGAACAGCCGCGGCAACATGTCGGCGACATTCTCGCGCCAGAGTGGCCAGACGTGACCCACGTCCGGCACCTCCTGTTCGGTGAACGCGACGCCCTTCGTCCGTAGCCAGTCTTTGAACTGACGGTTCGCGCCGATCAGGCGGTCGGCAGTTCCGCCCTCCATCCAGCGCTCCGCGTCGTCACCGAGTCCGTGCAGCAGGTAGAGGACCGGATACGCCTCGGTGCGGAGGAGGTTGTAGTCGGCGGGCGTATAGACGAAGAAGTTGCGGTCATCGCCGGCGACGGCCGAATGGTACGTGTGCTTCGCGATGGCACCGCGAGGGACGTTTGGAGCCGGCAGCCAGGGCTTCGGACCCGGCACCATGAACAGGCTCTGGAAGCTGCCGAACGAGGTCTGTACCTGACGGTTGGCCGGGTCGGTCGTCGAGGCGCCGTCGACGACGAAGGCATAGGTGTAGATGTCCGGGGTCAACGGCTCGCTCGTGACCGACCAGACGCCCTCGTCGTCCTTCTGCATCGGCAGACGCTGACCGCTGACACTGACCAGAACCTCTTCCGCGCCCGGCGCCCGATAGCGGAACGTGACCCGTCCCTCGGCGCCGATCTCCGGAGACCGGATGGGTCCGCCTCCTCGACCGGCCTGGACGGTTGACGCGGCCGCGGCGGGAGCCGGAGGGGGAGGGGCCTGCCGCGCGCTGGCGAGCGACGCGGCGGCCAACGCGGCCGCCAAGGTCAGATACAGTCGCGCTGTTCGCGTCATCGCCTCTCCCTCTCGTGCGGGTCGGTTCGGAAAGCGACGCTGATGTTACCACCGGCTGCGCATCTTGCTGACCGGCGCAGCCTACGCCTACGTGCTGATGCAGGAGTTGCGGCTGCGGGCGGCGGGCACCGTGTACGCCCGCAACGAGGCGACGTGGCAACGCGACCGATTGCTGAAGCTCGGGGTCCAGGTCGTCCGCTCCGTCCGGCGGCGACGGTCTTCCGATCATGTTGCCTCGATCGGTGGAAACCACGCCTGGAGGGTACGCTTGAGTTCGTTGAACGCCGGATCGTGGCAGTGGTCAACGGCCGCCGAGTCCGCGATCTCGTGGAATATCCTCGCAGAACGCTTTCTGCGGCGTCCGGGAGCCGCACACTCCATCGCTGTCCGCATGGCCCCCTTCGGATCGGAGGGTTTTCTGTCGCATGGTTCCCAGAGACCTCGAGAATTCAGATGGCGACGGAGGTTCGCGACATCTTGTCCCCAGCCCAGGATTCCGGAAGTCTGCACCAGGTCTCCCCAGACCCACACTTCCAGTTCCGGATCGATGACAATCGCCTTCGTCCGATCTGCCCAGCCGTTTCTGGACAGGTCAGTTTCCACGTTATCCTGAATCTCCTCGCGTGCGAGAGTGCTGCCGCATCCGTCCCGGTCGAACAGAACGAGACTGCGCTCGTAGCGCTGCAGAAAGGGTCGCAGAAAGTTCGCTGCGCCCGTTCGACACCCGCCATCACGGTTCGGGTGCCGCCTGACTTCAAATAGGAAAGGCCTGAGCTCGAGGTCGTCGATTCGCGCGAGCAGCGCCTTCACGGCCTCTTCGAGATCCTTGTCCGCAACGAGCACGACCAGGTCCACGGCGTCGACGACCCGCCTCATCCGATCACACCCGTGGCGAACAACACGTTCATGTCAACCGATTCCTGCCAGTGTCGAAGGATGGGATGATCGTTGCCGCGAATGATGTCTGTCGCGCCCTCGTCGTTCTTTGCGATACACAGCACTTCATTCGGTTTCGAGAGTTTCAGAAACGCGGGAGAGTGGGTTGCGACCAGAACCTGGGACTCGTACGCCGAAGAGAGCGAGTCGTAGATGGCGTCGAGCGCCAGAGGGTGAACGCCGTTCTCCGGCTCTTCCATCAGATACAACTCACCGTCATAGGGCAGATAGGCGATCAATGTGATGACGAGAAACCGCATTGTGCCGTCAGACGCCATCCAGGAAGGGATCTCCACGCCGGTTGCGTAACCGAGCATCAGATAGATACTGCGATCGTCCTCCCGTTCCACGACGCGAATGTGTTTCAAATCGGACAGCACGGTCTGGACGTGTGCCAACCATTCCTTGTAGGAGTCCTCGTGTTCGTCCTGCAAGCGCTTGACCACCCAGGGGAGATTCGATCCGTCCGACGAGAACTGCCGCCGCCTGAGACCAGGTGGGCTGGGCTGGCGCATCTTGAGACTGTCGAGAAACAGAAAGTGCGTACCCGCATTCAGCGCGCGCTTTACGTACGTCGCCATCGGAAAGCGGGCCGGAGATTCCGGGAGATTTCGCAGCGTCGAACGCAACGGGCCGAAAGCGATGCTCGTCGTCCATCCCTTGCCGGACTTTGGAGAAACCTCGACGTTGAAATTGTCCGTGCCCTGGCGAGACTTGCTCAGAATTGTCCGTGACCCCGGCCGTCCGCCGCCGAGGAGAATGGTTTCGCGGGCTTCGGGCGGATTCGGGAAAAAAGAAATCTGCCGGGAATCAGGTCGTTCCGTTTCCGACAGCAGAAGCCCCCGTTCGGAATCGATACGCAATTCTCCATCGGCCTCGTGGATGGCGACCTCGTAACGGAACAACCGAAAACGGTTCTGTGGTGGAAGGAGATCTCTTATGGTCGCGGGGATCTCGAATTCGACGGCCAGTTCAATGCGCAGGTCTTGCTTTGACCGTCCCCATACGAGGTCCTGGAAGTTGCGTGTACGTCTCCCGATTGCAGCTTCGAGATCGTCCCGAACCAGATCGGCGAGGAACGCCACGACGTCGAAAAGCGTGCTCTTGCCGCTGGCGTTGGGACCGACGAGTACGTGAAAGCGGTCGAGACGGACGTCCGCGTAGCGGAGACAGCGGTAGTTGAGCGCCTGGATGCGCCGAATCATGAGGACAGGATACCCGAAGGGACAACGCACGATGCAGATGGCGCTGCTCGGTTTGTGCGCGGGTGCGGTGCCGCCGCCCACGATCACGGGAGCGAGTCAGCGTGGTGGGATCAGTGCGACGATTCTGACCGGGGCGCCGGTTCCACCCTCGATCTTCATCGGCAGCGCGGCGAGCAGGAAACCGGTCGGGGGCAGTCCGGAGAGGTCGGCGACGTTCTCCAGGTTGGGCACACCGGCCGCTGCACCGATCTGGTGGGCGATGAAGTCGGTGGACTGGCCGCGGTCCACGCTGGCCGTGTCGATACCGAGCAGCGCTGCGCGACCGGGAGAACCCGGGATCATTACATCTCGGCCACCGACATGACCCGCGACGCGGCTGCCGAACGCGGCCGTTTCCGCGTTGCCATTGCGGTGTGAGATCGCGGTTCTTGCTACGTACCGACCGTTCGAATCCCGGCTTGCACGCTGGGCGCAGCGGCACGAATCTCGCATGTGTATCGAGTGCTACCATGGCGTCCATGCAGGATGGGCTGCAGCGGGTCGGCTACACCGACCTCCTGAATATGCCGGAGGACGGGCGCCGCTACGAGATCTACGGAGGGGAACTCGTCGTGGTCCCGTCACCGCTGGTGCGCCACCAGGTCGCCGCCGGGGAGATCTTCTCCGTGCTGCGTGACTACGGCCGTGAATCAGGGGGCATGGCGCTCGCCGCGCCGCTGGACATCGTGTTCGACGAGCACGACGTCGTGCAGCCGGACGTCGTGTTCTTCCGGGCCGAGCGCCGCCACCTGCTTCAACCCGATGTCGTGACGCGGCACGCGCCGGATGTCGCTGTCGAAGTGCTCTCTCCGTCCACGGCGTCGACAGACCGGGGCAGAAAGATGCGGATGCTCGCGCGCTACGGCGTGCCCGAATACTGGATCGTCGACCCGGTGCTGAGGCAAATCGAGGTCCACGCGCTCGAGGACGGCGCCTACCGGCAGGCTCAGGTCGCGGCGGGTCACGACACCGTGCAGTCGGTGCTGAACCCGGACCTGACGTTCGACGCCGCCCGTATCTTCGCGTTCCCCTAGGCGGTCTGCGCGACGGCGCCTTCGGCGGCCCGCCATTACCTAGCCGCTGGTTGCGGCGCCCAACCGGTCGGCGTCAGCAACCGTAACGCCCGTTCAGCTACCTGCTCGACCGACGCTCGGACGAGCTCACGCAGGACATCCGTGTCCACGTTCTCGAGCTTCTCGACGTAGAGGCACGACCTCCCGGTCGTAAAGCGGCCGAGCTTCTGCATCAACGCGTCGTGCCGCGGAAAACCCGTCATGATGTAGAGCGTCAGGCTCTGCTCGCGGGGCGACAGCCCCCTCGGAGACGACTTGATCCGTCATCAGCACGGGCGCGCCAGGACGTCGAGCATGGCGCCGACGTCACGGGTCAGGGGATGGACAACACGACGCAGGATCGTTCGAAACTCCTCGGCCCGAGATGTGAATTCCTCGAAGCCGCGTGTTTGGCAGGGCCGCAACTCAATGCGCCCTGACTCGACACCTGTCATGTACTCGAGTACTTCCTCGAATGTCTCCGTTACGTAGGCGCCCTCCGGGTACCGCCGCAAGTAGTCGAATCGCGGGGTCAGCCAGTACTGTCCACACCACGAGTATCCTTCGCAATGCGCGGGAGGATGCTCCTGCGAGGTTACCCATGCGATCCGGTCCGCGAGCGGATCATCCTGGTATTTGTCGTGCAGCGCCCAGAACGTCGCGGGCAGCACGCCCGAGAATTGCACACCCGCGTGCACACGCGGCCGGTTTCGGTCGATCCAGGCCGCAGCCGCAATGTCCGGACGCCAATTAAAAGACGAGTCATACCAGAAGTCGATTGTGCGGGCAGTCCAATGCAGCACCTGCAGCTCGAGCAGTTCCATCTCCGCCGAGCCTTCGACCGTGATGCCCTGCCACCGGTTCTCGAACAGGGCGTGGACGGCGGCCATGCGCCCGAACGGCATCCGTCCCGTGAGTCGCGCGGTGCTCTCCACGATGGCGACCACGGCGCGCTCGGGTGCAGCGGGATCGAACGGCGTGACCAGCCGGCGCGAGACGAAGCAGGTCGGGCCGCCGCCAACCGCGACCTGCACCCAGTCTGGTGGCTCGGACTCGCCGTCCACTACATCCACGAGATCGGCGACGTCCAGGCGTGCGACGACCCCTGCGGACAGGGACGGCGCCGTACGGCAGGCCACGTGACGGCCGAGGGAGACGAGCTGGCGTTCGGCTGTCTGTGACCAGGCAGAGGCTATCCCGCACACCAACCAGCAACAGAGCGCGGCTGCCGCTGTCATGCGAACGGATCCTGTCCGCCCCGGCGCCGGTTGTTCCGTCGGCCGGTCTCCGAACCGCGTGTATGCGAACGGATCCATCTCCATCCTCAGGGCATCGTCGACCGCCGGCCCGACCGCGGCGCGCACGCATTCGATTGTACGTCGAGGCACTCCCGCCTTCCACGGTGACCGGCCCTTCTCGGCATGTCTTTCCCTATCAGAACACGTCCACGAAGGCGATGCTCGACGCGAGCGCCAGGATGAGTCCGACCATGGCGATCCGAATGCCGTGCCGCCGCTCGAACCAGTCGGCGAACGGCCAGAAGGTCCATCGGACGGCTTTCGTGAAGCGGGCGAACGCCAGCCCGAGCGCCAGCCACGACGTCCCGAGGTACGAGCCCCGCCAGCCGGACCGCAGCGTTCCGTATCAGGTGGTGCGCAAGCCTTTCGAGATCTCTCGAGAGCAGGCGGGGCTGACGCCGCGCCCGCGGATCAATCTGGTCGTGTACCACGGAGTGCTGGCGCCGCGCGCCGCAAGGCGTGCCCTTGTGGTCCGTTTCGATCCCGCGGCGCATCCCGGCCCGGAATCCGCCGTCCCCCGCGATCCGGACGCCGCCGGGACGAGTGCTGACTGACAGCAGGCTGGAAGGAGGGACAGCCGAGCTATACCAGGGGTCGGCGGGCCCGGTCCGCGTCCACGGAACCGGCCCCGTTGCCGACGAGGACCGGAACGCCCGCGCTCGAGGGCCGATGGCTCCTGCAGGCGCCGCTGGCCCCAAGTCCCCTGGTTGGAGTGGCGCAGGTTCTGATACGCTTGGTTGGAGATCGGTTCGGAGGAGCGGCGCCGGGGATTTTCGGCCACCCCGCGCCGTTCGCTCTCAGAAAACACCAGATCACATGGCGCAACCGAGACCCCTCAGCCATCCTCCCATCGTTGAAGCTCTTGTCGACCTGCGAACATCGGTCCCCGGCGACCCCGAGTTGTTCACGGCTCTCGCCAATGAGTTGAAGGATGAGTTTCCGACCAAGCAGCAGTGGCGCAACTTCGAGGCGAAGATAGAGATCAGAGACGGTCGGCTCGTGCCCCCCCCGCGGGTGGGTTCTTCGGCCTTTAGAGGTGTTCGTGTAACGAACGCGGCTCAGACGCTCTCTGTGCAGTTCCGACCCGATGGCTTCACTTTGAACAACTTGAAGGTCTATATGGGCGGTGACCAGTTCATAGACAAGGCACTGATGCTTTGGGAGCTCTTGGTCGCACGCGCAAAGCTCGAGAGCGTGTCGCGCGTAGCGCTGCGCTACATCAACCGTTTGGTGCTACCTCTCACAGACGGCGACGAGTTCACCCGGTATCTCACATCCCCCCCAGACCTACCCACAGGCGCGCCCCAGATGGTCAGTCAGTTTCTTTCGCGTATTGTGGCACACGATGAGCCACGACAGGCAACCGCGGTCGTGATCCAGCAACTCAAGAAGCCGCAGGCAGGACAACCGCTCGCGATCACGGTTGACGTAGATGTGTTTCGGATAGGTGATTTCCCTGTTGATTCGGTCGCCCTGCGGGAAATCTTGGGTACCTTTAGATTATTGAAGAACGAGACGTTCTTCTCACTGCTCACGGAAGAAACAGTCAGGATCTACGAATGAGTTACGCTGCTACGCTATCGTGGCCCACTTACCTTCCCGAGGATCGATCGCTCGGTATAGAGGCGAAAGGACTGCGGGAGCTGTTGGAAGAGGTCGCGGCACCGGCGAGCGCCGACTGCGGGAGCGAGATTCTCTCCCGCCTTTTTGAGGCCCTCGCGCAAGCCGCGAACCGTGACGGTACAACCGTATCGTTTAGTGCCTTCATCAAGACGTTGGAATTCATGAAAATTCTTCCCTCCGAACTACCACTACCTATCGTCGTAGTGGAGTCGGAGGACGAGATCGGCTTGGATTGGGACGAAGATGATCAGCGCGTTGTAAGTCTTACTATTGATAACTCCGAGGAGGTCGGCTTCTCAGCACTGTTCGGACGGGAACCTCTTTACGGGAGGGTCGAGTGCGTTGATGAACTTCCTGAGACGCTTCGTTACGTTCTGGCGCGGCTCTACCCAAGAGCACAACTCGGTTAGCGCGCCTCACACAACCGCGTCAGCACCCGCTCCTTACGAGGACGGTCCGATCAGCGACCACGAGCGCCTGTCGCGATTTATCTTCGATCAGGGTGCATTTACGGCCTCCACCGGACGAATGGACTTTCGGCAGTTTCTACCTCCGAAGAACGGGGAACATACGGAAGAATCTTCCGTCATGAGAACGGAAACACTCGCCGAGGACGTCGTGTGGATCCTCGGACAGGAAACTGCCGCTGAGGCTTCCGGCCGTTCTGTTCGTGCTCGTGCGGACTTCGTGGCTCGGGCTGCGAGGGTCGGCCGAATTGGGATTTGGCAACTCGATGTTCAGCCGTCTGTGCCGCCACCCAGGCATGCCCTCGTCGTGGGTTGGCCCCCAGTGAGCGAGCGTGAAGCGCGAAAGAGCCTCGCACAACAGCTACGGACGGGCGCGCAGCTCGTGGTGCGCTAGCAGTCCTTGGTGGAACCCCGCGTTGCACCGAGATCGGCGATGCGCCCGCTGAGCAAGGCGAGAAGAGGGAAAATACCGCCAGTATTTGACCGATGAACAACGAAGCGCAGCGGGATGCAGCGTGAAACAGCAGAATTCTGCAGGGAAACGCAGAATCCAGCGGGGATCGAATGCAGCGGGGCTTTTACCATGGGCTGCTAGCGTTCAGTCTGGGAGGTTCGCGACGTCAAACCGAGCGGGGGGCAGCAGGCGCTGGGCCGGCCCCGCTTGGGCAGCGGACTGGACGCCATGTAGTCGCGACGCCCGCCGGTCACGGTCCACGACCCCGGGTGCGAGTCAGCGTGGCGGGATCAGTGCAACGATTCTGACCGGGGCGCCGGTTCCACCCTCGATCTTCATCGGCAGCGCGGCGAGCAGGAAACCGGTCGGGGGCAGTCCGGAGAGGTCGGCGACGTTCTCCAGGTTGGGCACACCGGCCGCCGCACCGATCTGGTGGACGATGAAGTCGGTGGACTGGCCGCGGTCCACGCTGGCAGTGTCGATACCGAGCAGCGCCGCACGGCGGTTCTCCACCAGCAGGCGCGCCGCAGCGGCGCCGATGCCGGGGAAGTGCAGGTTGGCGGTGTCTCCGGGCGTATCGTCGCCAAGATAGGCGAGCGCATCGGGCCAGCGCGCCGCCCACCCGGTCCTGATCAGCACCGCCGCGCCCTCCGGGACCCGGCCGTGCGCTTCTTCCCACGCCTGCACGTCCCCGGCGGCCACCAGGTAGTCGGGATCGGCGTCCGCCGACTCGCGCACGTCGATGACGATGCCGGGCAGGATGAGCCTTTCCAGCGGGACCGCGGCTGCGTCGGCGCCGCCCTCCGCAAAGTGGGAGGGCGCGTCCAGGTGGGTGCCGCCGTGCTCGGCGGTCGCAAACTGTTTCGCGGCGTAGAAGTAGCCGCCGGGTGTCGGTCCCTCGGCGAGCGTGTCGAGCTGAAAGCCCGTGGTGTCGGTGGGCCAGTAGAGCGTGCTGCCGCCGTAGGCGTGGCTCAGGTCCACCATCTGCCAGCCGGCCACTGCCTCCGGGTCCGGCGGCATCGCAGAGTCGTCAGGCGCCGCGCCCGCGCAGCCGGCAAGCTGGACGGTGAGCGCCGCGCTTCCAACGAGCGCGAATCGGAGTCTGTTTGCTGGCATTGCCGTGGACCTCACCTGGGAGATGCAACCTTCAGTCCTGTCGCCACTGCCGCGGCGAGGAGACGCTCGTCGTACGTCACGACGGCGTCGAGTCCATCCACTGAAAGCGCGGTGGCGAGATGCACGGCATCGAGGCTTCGCAGCCCCCTCGGTTCCAGCGCCGCGGCGTCACGCAGGATCGGATCGTCCACGGCCACGAGCGCGATCGCTTCCAGCACCTGTTCCGCACGCCGTAACGTGGTCTTCGTGCCGCCGGTCGAGCGACGTAACGCCCGGAACACTTCCACACGAGCGAGTCCGCTCGCGATGCGATCGTCATGCGCGGCGAGGTACTGGCGGAGGGCTCCAGACTCGGGCTCGGTGACGACGAGCTTGACGATGGCGGAGGAGTCCAGATAGACCACGAAGCTTACAGCCGATCGTCGCGATCTGCGATCAGTGCGTCGCTCGCGGCCGTCGACGGCTCGCCCACGAGCGGCGGAAGGTCCAACAGGTTGCCCGTCGGCATGCTCGCGCGTCCCTGAGCGACGAGCCTCGCCAGCGGTGACTCGTTGCCGGCAAGCGGGACGAGCAGGGCCACGGGTCTGCCCCGGTCAGTGACCTCGAATCGTTCGCCGCGATGGATGCGTCGCAGATAGACGCTCAGGTTCTGCCGTAGCGCGCGAACGCCGACCCTCGACGTACCCGCAACCGTCTCAGCCATGATGACGCACATCGTAGCACATGGGCTGGGGCGCTTCCCGGAGCTCACGAGCCGTCGACCGGAATCTCGGACTGCTGGACCGGTGGCGGCCGACACGAGTCTCGCCGGAGTGCAGAGGCGGGCTGATGCCGCCGCAGACACCACGGTCGCACAGACACCAGCCGCGTCAGGTGCAGCCGTCCGTCGTCAGCACGGGCGCGCCAGGACGTCGAGCATGGCGCCGACGTCACGCGTCAGGGGATGGTCAACACGACCCAGGATCGTTCGAATGGCTTCGACCTCGGCGGTGAGTTCCTCGCGGGCGCGTCCCTCACAGTGCCACGTACCAAACCTCCATGAACTTACATAAGTCAGGCGTTCGAGCAAATGCTCCAGGGTCTCCGCCACGTACGCGCCCTCCGGGTGTCGCTGCAGGTACTCGAACCGCGAAGACAGCCAGTGTTGCAACTCGCAGATCAAAGTACCGTCGCATTCGCCCATTTGCTCCTTCTGAGAGGCCGCCCACGCGATTTGGTCCGCTAACGGATCATCCCGGTACTTGTCGTGCAGCGCCCAGAACGTCTCGGACGGCACGCCCGGGAATCGCACAACCGCGATCACACGCGGCCGGTTTCGGTCGATCCAGGCCGCAGCCGCAATTTCCGGACGCCAAGTATTCAAAGACGAGTCATCCCAGAAGTCGATTGTGCCGGCAGTCCGATCCAGCACCTGCAACTCGAGCAGTTCCATCTCCGCCGAGCCTTCGACCGCGATGCCCTGCCACCGGTTCTCGAACAGGGCGTGGACGGCGGCCATGCGCCCGAACGGCATCCGTCCCCTGAGTCCCGCGGTGCTTTCCACGATGGCGACCACGGCGCGCTCGGGCGCGGTGGCATCGAACGGCGTGACCAGCCGGCGCGAGACGAAACAGGTCGAGCCGTCGTCGATAGCGACCTGGACCCAGTCCGGCGGCCCGGCCTCGGTGGCAGCCTGGTCGACCAGGTCGGCCACGTCCAGCCGCACCACCACCGCTCCGGAAAGCGCCGGCGCGGCCCGGCAGGCCACGTTGCGGCCGAGCACGACAAGCTGGGGTGCCGTGGTCTGAGCCCAGGTCGCCGCCACCGCGATGACCAACCAGCAACCGAGCGCAAATGAGGCTCTCATGCGCAACTGTCCTGTTGAGCTGACCTTACAGCAACCGGCTCGGCGTGTCGAAGCTCAGGACCAGCAGTTCCTTCTTGGCCCGTGTGGCGGCCACATACACGAGCGCCCGTTCCTCCGTCTCGGCCGATTCCCGTTCCACGGTGTCCCCGCGCCCGTCGAGGGCGGCGGGCAACGGAACCAGGTCTGCATTGACGCTGGCCATGATGACGCGGTCGAACTCCAGGCCCTTGACGCGATGCATGGTCGCCAGACGGACACCCTCCGTCTCGTCCGAGTCGATGGCGCCTCTGCCTGCCGCCCGGACGCCTCGCCGGACGAATGGGCGCGCGGCTCGTACACCTGCAACGCGCCGGTCTCGCTGTTGATGCGGCATTCGCGGCGGGTCGCCCAGGTGTACGCGGCGTCGTGCTTGTCCGCCCAAAGCAGCATGTGGACGTTGCCTTGCTCGGGTTTGAGCACGATCGCCCGGTAGTCCTGATCGATGCGTAGCGACCGCATGGCGGGATCCCGCGACGCGTGGATCCGCTCGTAGTTCAGACCGCTGGCCGCGGTATCGACGTTGAACCTGGCGATGAGCGACCGCACCCCTCGTTGCTGGGCTCGCGGCAATCGCGCAAATGCGTCCAGAGAATCACTGGACATCGCCATCTTGGACTTTCCGGCCATCAACACTCCTCTGCGACCCTGCCCGCAAGCCGGCTCGACGCCGCCTCGGCGAGCGCCGCCCTCCGCTCGGGATCAGATCGAACCCGATAAAGGATAGGATCGATACGGGAGAAACGGGAAATGTTGGATTGGAAGGCATGTGCCGCCGTCGAACGCATTCCCGGCCGCGTCGGCGGAGCATGGGTCTTCGCGGGGACGCGAGTTCCCGTGCGCGCCCTGTTCGAGAATCTCGAGGCGGGCGCGAGCGTGCACGAGTTTCTGGAGTGGTTTCCAGGTGTCGCGAACGAACAGGTCATAGCCGTACTCGCCCACGCCGAGCAGAGTCTGACACCCGCCTGACCGACCGGGCGGCCGGTACCCGCGCCGATTTGGCCGATGCGCATTTTGTTCGACCAGGGCACGCCGGTACCGTTGCGCGACGAACTGGTCGGGCACGCCGTTGAGACGGCGCATGAGCGTGGCTGGTCCATCCTGAGTAACGGCGAATTGCTGTCGGCCGCGGAAGCGTCTTCCTTCGACATCTTGTTGACGACTGACCAGAGTCTGCGTCACCAGCAGGAACTTTCTCACCGCACGATTGCTCTGGTGGTGCTGCCGACGACACGCTGGCCAGAGATTCGGCAACACGTCGCCGAGATTGATGTTGCCCTCGCTTCAATTCGGCCCGGGGAATGTCTGGAAGTTAAGTGGTAGCGCGTTCGCGATCGCGGCTGCAAGATTGTCGGCGCTCGACGTAACCACATCCGTTCCCGGTCGAACAGGCCGAACAACGCGGTGAACACGGCCCGCTTCCACCGGGTCGGCGCCGGATCGGCGAGGTAGTGCGCAAGCAGCGGCAACGCCGGTTCACCGAGCCGGGACCGCAGCGCCGCGGTGTCCCAGCGGGCGTCCAACGTCCGTTGCACGGCCTGCCTGACGTGCCTGCGAGGTCAGCACGCTCGACCGCGGGTCGGCCGACGGACGTCCTCTTGACAACCATAGGATGCCTGCCCGCACCGGCTTGCGCTTCGGGGACGTCTCTGGTAGCGTGCGAAGAGTACGATGGTCACAGGAGGATCCATGCACACTGGGCTCGCACGACGTAGCCCTGGCTGGCGCGCCTGGATCGCTATCGTGGCGATCGCGCTGGCCGGTGCCACGTCCGCCGCGGCCGTCTGGCACGAGGAGCACGCCGGCGACCAGGATTGTGCGGTCTGCCAGCTCCGCCACCAGCCGGCCGCCGATCTGATCGGATCGATCCAGATTGGACCGGCGGAAGTCCCGGAGTCGTTCAACCAGACTCCGCGTGCCGGATGGATCGCTTCAGGTCATTTCCACCATCTCCCCGCTCGCGCCCCCCCCGCGTAGTTCCGTCACTCGCTGAATTCGTTAGTCATATCGCGATCGCCGTCAAGCCGGTGCGCGCCCGTGGTCCACGTCAGGACCTACCGCGGCGCGAGCGCCTTCATTCGGATGTTCCGTACGGGACGTCCTGTTGAACGGGCGCGGCCGGCCGGCACGGCAGTGGCAGGAACAGGCTCATGCGTGGACGAGTTCACGCGCGGAGGGATTCAATGTATCGACGAGGGGAATCGACATACCGATTGATGTTGCAGTGTTGGGCGACGACCGTCGCGGCGGTCGCCCTCACGGGGTCTCCGGTTCTGGCGCAGGACACCGGTGCGATTCGCGGGACGGTGACGATAGCGCAGACCGGCGATCCGGTCCATGGCGCGGTGATTCTGGTTGTCGGCTCGGGCACGTTTGCGTTGACCGACGACGAGGGGGTGTTCGAGATCGGCGATGTGCCGGCGGGCTCTTACGAGGTTCTTGCCCAGCGCGAGCACCTTACCGCAAGCCGGCAGATGGTCACCGTCGTCTCGAGCGCGACGGCAGCCGTCGACTTCGAGGTCGGTTTGTCACCGATTCACGAGGACGTGACGGTGACTGCGTCGGCGTCAGGTGGAGAGACGACTTTCGAAGCGTTCAACGCCATCACCACGCTCGACTCGTTCGATATCGCCAGGCAGCCGAGCGGCAGTCTCGGCGAGGTGCTCAAGAATGAACCCGGGGTCGCGATGCGCAGCTTCGGTCCCGGCTCGAGCCGCCCGGTCATCCGTGGCTTCGACGGCGACCGGGTGCTCATCCTGGAAGACGGGATTCGCACCGGTGATCTGTCCAGCCAATCTGGCGACCACGGGGTCACGATCGACCCGCACGGCGCCGAGCGGATCGAGATTGTGCGCGGTCCGGCGACGCTGCTCTACGGATCGAACGCCGTCGGCGGCCTCGTCAACGTGATTACGCCGCACGAGAGCTACCGCGAGTCGCTGCTCGACGATACCCGGGCGCAGTTCAGCACCGACGCCGGGAGCGCCAACCGGCAGGCGGGCACCAGTGCCGGCCTGCAGCATTCGCGCGGAAACATGCTCATCTGGGCTGGCGGCAGCACGCGGCGGTCCGGCGACTACGACACGCCGGAGGGAACCGTCGAGAATTCGGGGACGGAGTTGACGAACGCGCGAGCCGGGCTCGGCTGGTTCGGCGATCGGTTCTTCACGAGCGGCGGGGTCACCGTCGAGGATGGCCGCCATGGCGTCCCGTTCGCGGGCGAGTTCCACGGGCATGGCCACGGCGACGAGGACGACCACGGCGACGAGGAAGAGGAGGCGGAGGTCGACCTCGACTCGCGGCGGCGCGTCGGTCGGTTCGACTTTGGCTTGCGCAACCTGGACAACCGCGTAGTCGAGGGGGTGCGGGTGGTCGTGAACGTCGTCGACTGGAGCCACGACGAACTGGAGATCGAGGATGGACTCGAGAGCATCGGCACCCGGTTCGAGAACCGGACCTACATCCTGCGCGCCGAGGTCGAGCAGCGGCAGACCGAACGGCTCTCAGGCAAACTTGGTGTCTGGACCCAGGCCCGCGACTTCGAGGCGGTCGGCGAAGAGGCGTTGGCGCCGCGCACCGACCAGGCCTCGTTCGCGGCCTTCGCCTACGAGGAACTGAACATCGGGCGCATTCGTCTGCAGTTCGGTGGCCGTCTCGAGCAGAACCACTACCAGACCGCCGAACGCACCGGGGGGCATGGCCACGGCGACGAGGACGAGGACGACCACGGCGACGAAGACCACCACGGCGACGAAGAAGAGCCGGAGTTCGAGGCGCCCGATCCGCGAGATCGGCAGTTCCGCGGGGCGTCGGCGTCCGTCGGTCTGCACGCCGCGCTTGGCGCCGACAGCGCCTTCGTCGCCAACCTCACCCAGTCCCATCGTGCGCCGGCGCTCGAGGAGCTGTACAACTTCGGACCGCACGTGGGCAATCTGGCCTTCGAGGTCGGCAATCCGGATCTCGTCGGCGAGACGACCCTCGGTCTCGATCTGAGCCTCCGGCACCAGACGTCTCGCCTGCAAAGCGAGTTCAACGTCTATGTCTACGACATCGACAACTTCATTTTCGGCGACCGGACCGACGAGGTGGAGGACAACCTGCCGGTCCTGAATTTCATCCAGGGCGACAGCCGGTTCGTCGGGTTCGACGCGAAGGGGAGCGCGCGGCTGGGTGGCCGGGCCTGGGCGACGCTTGGCATCGGTCTTGTCGATGCGAGGTTGGCGTCGACGAACAGCCCGCTGCCGCGTATTCCTCCGCTGCGCGGTACGTTGAGCTTGGAGATACCCTACGGCGGGTTCACGATCAGCCCGGAACTGGAGTTTGCGGCGCGCCAGGGCGACGTGTTCCGAGGCGAGACCACGACCTCCGGCTACTCCGTCGTGAACCTGCGGGCATCGTATGTCTGGCCCCGGCAACACGCGGCGCATGTCCTGACGTTTTCGGGGTACAACCTGACGAACGCGCTCTACCGGAACCACACCTCGTTCATCAAGGACCTGGCGCCCGAGATGGGCCGCGGGGTGATGGTGGGCTACTCGGTGCGCTTCTTCTAGCGGTGTGTGGTGAAAGCCCCACTGCATTCGATTGGCGCGGAATTCTGCGTTGTTCCGGCTGACGAACAGGGCAACCACACGGGTTGCCCCGACAGGTGAACCGGGCAACCACAAGGGTTGCCCCTACAGGTCTTGCTCAGCGGGCGCAGCACCAATCTCGGTGCAACGCGGGGTTTCACCACGGGTTGCTATCGGTGTGTGGTAGAACCCTGGAAGCATCGTTCACAAGGAGGTCGGGTGGTGAAGCGATCCCTGCTGTTGGCGTTGGCGTTGGCGATGTGCGTGGCGGCGGCACTACTGAGCGGAGGCGGTGCGGCCGGTCAGGACGCGGGGGCGTCGTGGACGGCGCCCCGCACCGCCGATGGCCAGCCGGATATTTCGGGGGTCTGGACGAACCCGACAATCACTCCCTTCGAGCGCGGAACCAACTTTTCGTACTCGGGCGTGGCCGTACCCGAGTCGGCCGCCGGGCGGGCGTTCTTCACGGCGGAGGAGGAAGCCCGCTTCGCGGCGCTGACCGCCGCGGACCGTGAGGCCAGCCTCGGATACGTCAACCGGTCGCTTGACGCCGGGACACGGCTGCTGTCCACGCTGCAGACCTCCCTGGTGGTCGATCCGGCGGATGGACGGGTGCCGGTGCAGGCGTGGGCCGAGTCGTCTCGGGACCGCAACCGCGCAAGTGAACGAGAGGACTACCGCCATATGAGCGTGTGGGACCGGTGTCTCACGCGCGGGGTGCCCGGTTCGATGTTCCCGGCCGGGTACAACAACGCGTATCGGTTCGTGCAGACGCCCGACGCCGTCGTGATCCTCTACGAGATGATCCATGACGTTCGGGTCATTCCGCTCAGCGGCCGGCCGCACATCGATGACGGCGTGCGTCAATGGATGGGTGATGCCCGCGCGCACTGGGAGGGCGACACGCTGGTCGTGGACACGACCAACTTCAACGACAAGGGGATGATTGCGTCGAGCGGCGGCGGCGGGCGCCTGAAGGGCATCCCGGTCAGTGCCGCCCTGCATGTCGTCGAACGCTTCACGCGCATTTCCGAGGACGAGCTCCTGTGGGAGGTCACCGTTGACGATCCCGATGTGTATGACCGGCCGTGGACGGTCTCCATGCCGCTGACGCGGGACCCGGACTATGTGATGTTCGAATACGCCTGCCACGAAGGGAACCGGGATGTGCCGCTCCTGCTGCGCGGCGCGCGTCTGGAAGAATCGTCGACGCGGTGAGGTTCGGTGGACCCGCGATGCACTTCCCGTATCAACTCCTGGCCGACGCGGTGCTGCTGTCGCATACGCTGTTTGCCGCAAGTGTCGTCGCGGGTCTGCTGCTCACGGTCATCGGCGGCCGGCGCGGGTGGGTCTGGGTCAGGAACCCCTGGTTTCGCATTGCCCATCTGGTGGGCATCGGCGTGGTCGCGGCCCAGGCGTGGGCGGGCCTGATCTGCCCGCTGACCACTCTGGAGATGTGGCTCAGGAGTCAGACCGGCGAGACCTCTTACCAGGGCAGCTTCATCCAGCACTGGTTGCAGCGGCTGCTGTATGTTGACGCGCCCTTGTGGGCGTTCGCGGTCGCGTACACCCTGTTCGGCGCATTGGTGGTCGCCGCCTGGGTCTGGTATCCGCCGCGCTTCGGGTCCACGCGCGCTGGAGGACACTCGATCTTCGGTAGATTCCGGGACCGCGCGCGTGACGCCGCAGAGTCGTGACGCGCCGTAATCCGGCGCGGCGGTCGTAGCAGCCCGTGGTGAAACCCCGCGTTGCACCGAGATTGGCGCGGCGCCCGCGTGGCACGGCGCGACGAGGGAGCAAATTGGGGCATTTGTGACCGAGGAGCAACGCCGGCACGCGGGACAGGGAGCAAATTGGGAAATTTGCGACCGCAGCGCCAATCGAATGCAGTGGGGCTTTCACCACGGGCTGCCAGGTCGTCAGTTGTTCTTGTGGGCACTCAGCACAGCGAAGTTCATATGTCGCCAATGACACGCGGCGTGTGAGAACCCGATCTCCCCCAGCCATTCCAGTTGCTTCTCGACCGAGGCTGGATGGTCCTTGGACAAGTGCTTCTGGAACCAGTGGTCGCCGTCTTCGCCATGTTCCGCCATGAACTCTCGCCAGAATCGGTAGTGCCAATCCGCCACGAAGGGATCGTCGTCTGCCACCACTTCTCGCGCAAGGAACATCCCTCGGCGCGTCAAGGCGTCATGGATCCGGGATCACCCGCCAGGCTTCGTACCCGCCAGCAGGGCGAGTTCACGCCATTTCCAATGGCAGTCGACGTCCGCATAGCCGATCGCTCTGAGCCAGACAAGTTGCGTCTCGACGTCCAGCAACCTGTTCGAGGGATCTTCGTCGTCCGGGTCGATGTCCAGACAGGCGAGGAAACGCTCGTGCAGGCGTGCCGTGGGAGACGCGGCATGCTCGAGATTGCAGAACACGCCGTCTGGCCGCAGGAGCCCGTGCACCTCTTGATAAAGTGCTCGCTTGCGCTCGTGCGGGAGGTGGTGGATCGCGAAGCTCGAGACGACCGCGTCGAACGTGCCCAACGACGCGGGCAGCGGCTGTTCGAGGTCGTGTGCCAGCACACGGACCGAGACATCAGCCGCGAAACGCGTCCGGAGTCGACTGAGCAGGGTCTCGGAGAAATCGAGAGCCAAAGCCGACACGTCCGGCCGCGCGCGCTTCACCATGCGAAGGAGGCGCCCGTCACCGCTGCCTAGCAGCCCGTGGCAAAAGCCCCGCTGCATTCGAATGGCGCTGCATCCCGGCTGCCGGCGTTGCTCCTCGGTCACAAATGCCCCAATTTGCTCCCTCGTCGCGCCTTGTCAGCCGGGCGCACCGCCATTCTCGGTGCGACGCGGGGTTTCACCACGGGCTGCTAGGTCCAGGACACGCGCCATGCGGCTGGGCAACCATGCGAGCAGCTCGGTGTCTCCGTCAGCTCGGTGCGGAATCGAATCCGCCCGCTCCAGGTACTCAAGCGCATGGGCCGGCGATGTCCACCGATTGACAGGCGTCTCGCACATGGATGCCAGTCTCAGGCACGTAACAATGGAAAGTCAACATTATAAATAGTCACAAAACATAACAAATGGTTATGACATAACTTCATCGTGATAGCCGGCGGTGGCGCCGGCTGGCGACACTGCAGCGCGCCGACAACATCACGGTACGACGTTTCGACGCGGCGTAGTCGGGGTGCGATCAGGGCGTGCCCAGCAGGGCGGCGGCCCGGTCGAGCTCGCCCGCGAGCGTCTCGAGCGATTCCGCGGCATGGCCGATCTGTGCCGACGCCTCCTCCCAGGCGCGCTGCTCGATCGCCTCGCGCACACCCGGTAGCGTCTTCACGCCGTAACCCGTGTAGAAGCCCGGTGCGTAGACCTGATGTCGGAACCAGGGACGCCGGGGCAGGCCGTCGTCGCGGGTCAGCGTCCGTTCCGTCAGCAGCAGCAGGCGATTGAGCGCGCGGCGGGTCTCGTTCGAGATCGCGTCGTCCTGCACCGCGCTGCGCAGCGCGGCGTCGTACGCGGCGGCGGTCTCGGTCAGGCGGCGGGTCGCGTTCCGGAGCGGGGCGAAGTTCAGGTAGGGGACCGGGTCTTCGCGGGCCGGCGGCACGAACGTGAGCGTGGGGTCGGCCGCCGCGTCGTAGCGTCCGTCGGCCAGCAGGCGATTTGTCCGCGCGGTCTCGTCGCGCAGGCGGTCGGTGAGCTCGACCACGTCGTCCACGTAGCGCCCGACCGTGGCGCCGAACGGCGCGAACACGAACGGCAGCACGTCGGCGTCGGCCAGGCGCAGGATGGCGCGGCCGGCAGTGCGGGCGAGCGCGATGCCGTACTCGAAGGTCGGGTCGCCGAAGCGGACGTAGTGGTCGTACGAGTCGTAGATCGAATGGTACGAGCCCCCGCCGCTTTCGCCGCTGTAGGACAGGTTCAGCGAGGCGATGCCGAGGTGCTGGAGAAACGGGGTGTAATCCGAACCTGACCCCAGCGCCGCGATGCGGTGATCCGACGCGGCGGCGAGGTCGTCGCTCGCGTTGCGCGTCAGGCGCCGGGCGTGCAGGCGCTCGAATACGCTGAGCCCGGTCTGCGGGTCGGTCACGTCACGGGCGATGTCGTTGATGAATCGTTCCAGCGTGTGGGAGCCGGCCATGTTCAGGAACCCGCGGCTGTTGCCGTCGGTGTTGATGTAGGCCACGGCGTTGGCCCGTAGCGTATCCGCGTGCAGTTCCGCCCATTCGGTCGATCCGATGAGGCCCGGCTCCTCGGCGTCCCATGCCGCAAAGACGAGGGTCCGCTTCGGCCGCCAGCCGGCGGCGGCCAGTTCGCCGATGACGCGGGCCTCCTCCATCAACGACACGAGTCCGCTGATCGGGTCGCGCGCCCCGTTCACCCACGCATCGTGGTGATTGCCGCGCAGGATCCACTGGTCGGGGGTTTCTGCGCCCTCGAGCTTGCCGATCACGTTGTAGGCCGGTTCCAACTCCCAGTTGAACGCCACTTCGAGCTCCACCGCGGTCGGTCCCGGCCCAAGGTGATACGTGAGCGGGAGACCGCCGCGCCACGACGGCGGGGCCACCGGTCCGGCCAGCGCCCGCAGCAGGGGCTCGGCGTCGGCATGGGAGATCGGCAGGACCGGAATCGTGGTGAGCGTGGGGGCGTCGTCGAGATCGAGGCGCTCGGCCGTGTCCGTCGCCCCGACGTTCGGGGTCAGGGGATCGCCGGGGAAGAGCGGCATGTCGGCCACCGAACCGCGCTGGACACCGCGGTCCATGCGGTAGGCGCCGGCGGGATAGACGTCGCCCTGCACATAGCCGTCGTCCCGCGGGTCGGAGTAGATCAGACAGCCGATGGCGCCGCGCTCGGCCGCGACCTTCGGCTTGATGCCGCGCCAGGAGCCGCCGTAGCGCGCGAGGACGATCTTGCCGGTGACGTCGATGCCGCGGCGCGCCAGCTCATCGTAGTCGTCCGGCACCCCGTAGTTGACGTATACCAGCTCGCCGGACACGTGACCGTCGATCGAGTACGCGTTGTAGCTCGGAAGCTGCTCGTCGATTTGCCCGGACGTGCTGTCCTCGGCCAGCACGGGCTCCGCCAGCGACGCGGAATAGCGGGTCGGCGCCGTCATCTCCAGGCGGCGCAGACGCGGCGTCGGGAAGAGCACCTGGAAGGTCTCGATCTCCGTGTCATACCCCCAGGACCGGAACCGCTCGGCGACGAACTCGGCCACCTCCTTCCCGAAGGGCGACCCGACATGATGGGGCCGCGAGCTGAGGTGCCGCAGCCAGTCCCGCAGGTTGTCGGCGTTGAGCGCGGCGTCGAAGCGCGCCTCGAGCGCTCGCTGCGCGGCTGCCCGCTCGCCGATGAAACCCGGAATCGCTTCCTGGGCCGCTGTCCGCGCGGGCTGAAACGCCAGGACCAGCAGTCCGAGGCCGATGCCGCCGGCCCACACTCGTGCACGTCGTCGCATGTCGCCTCCAGGTGTCCGTCGATCGGACTGCTGATGATCATGGCGGGATCGAACGGAGATGTCATGCACTATCCCGCTTGACGCGGCCGGTGGCCGGCCGCCTATCATGGCGGCATGCCTCCTGCGCCGCCGGGCGCTGCGCGGCAAGGACTCCTTCAACGTGGATGGGGATTCGCGAGGCCGCGCCCTCGACCGGCCGGCGACCGCCGTCGAGCGCGACTGCACGCGTCAGCCGGAGGGGCTACCGCGGGCGATCGTACGGCGCACCGGTGCCCGACGACCCAACGAAGAACCTCGAGCCGTCGGGGAACGTGATGTCCCGCGCGTTCGCGGTGTTCGATCCGTTCTTGGCGCCGAACCCGTCGATGACCAGCGCGGTGCCGGTCGGCACCGAGTTCTTGTTCAGCCCGCGGCGCATCAGCGAGTTCGGCGCGCCGCATTCGACCGCCCAGGTCACGACCTGTCCGTCCTCGCCCTCGACGTCGATGTGAATCCACGAGTGCGGGTTGATCCACTCGGTCTTCGAGATGGTGCCTTCGAGTCGCAGCGGACGGTTCGCGTCGAACTCGGCCGAGAACGCATGATGCGCCACCGCCGGCGCCGCGCCCGCGAGCAGTGCCAGCATCGCCGCGCCCATCCCCATCGCACGGATCCGTGTCGTAGAGAGTATTGTTGGCATCGTCTTCCCTCGACGTAGTTAGGCTACCTCGCCTCGACCCGGGCGGCATCGACGTCGACGCCGGTCATCAACTCGAGGTTGCGGCCGTTGCCTTCGTGACAGGCGTACTCGAACAGCATGTGGCCCTCGGGCGCCCGTCGCAGGGCGTCGAACTCGATGGTCCACGGCTGCGTGAACACGTTCGGATCCTCGATGGTCACCCGATAGCGGATGGTGTCGGCATCGACGAACGTGAAGCGCTCGACGACGTGCAGGTCACCGCTGTGGAACACGCCGTGGCCGGTCGTCAACGCGCTGGCCGGCGCCCCTTCCGGCGGCGCGCCATGACCGACCGGCCAGGTGTTGTCGGTGAAGTTGGTGACGTCGACCACGAGCGTGTTGCCCTCCCAGCGGCCGCGCGAATCACCCATGCCGAGGCGGATGTCGGCCGGCAGGTGCGGCCGCCCGTCGAGCGGGATGTATCGATACAGGTGATTCCACTCGTACAGCATGATCACGTAGCCGGGGATCTGCAGAATCTGATAGGTGTTGTAGCCGACCGGGAGATGCGCGCGCGGAAGCGCCGACGGCAGGCACTTGACCCGCGGATCGAGGTGTTCCAACTGGTCCTGCCGCGCCATGATCTCGCCGCGCTGCTCGGCGGCCCAGGGCTGCAGCGGCACCCTCCCGTCGGGCGGGTCGATGATCATCGGTTCGGTCACCCGCCCGGGCCCCCGCGGCGCGTCGGGGTCGGGTTCGAAGAACCGCGAGAACGCGGCGCCCTGTCCGCGATTGGCGCCCTCTTCCGGGCGCCAGGCGTCGCCGGCCCGCGTCTCGAGCGGTTGCGACGCGCCGGGCAGGAAGTATCCGCGGAGATCGGGGTCGCCCCACTCGGTGCGCGGCGGCTCGAAGCTCGCGTCCTGGCCGCCCTGGGCGTGGACCGCCAATGGTGACGCCGCCACGCCGAACATGCCAAACGCGGCGATCACCATGACCGCGCATGGACCGGTTTCACGATGTCTCACCGCGCACCTCCTTCCGGGGTGGTCAGCGATTGCAGGATGAAGTCGACGCAGTCGTAGTCGAGAAGCTGCAGCCCCTCCTCCACCCGGCGATACAGCGGCATGCGCATCGTCCACGGGCGGGTGAAGACCGCCGGATCCTCGATCGTCACCTCGTAGTCGACGTGATACGAGCTGGTCGGCGTGTAGCGTTCGACGACATGCAGCGCGTCGCTGTGGAAGTTGCCCGCCGCATCGAACCAGGTCAGGCCGTTGAAGTGCGTCGTGTCGACGACCAGCGTGTCCCCCTCCCAATGACCGCGCGAGTCGCCCATCCAGAAGTCGTTCGGCAGCGGGTGCGGGCTGCCATCGGTATAGATGATGCGCACGACGTGGGCGTACTCGTAGGTCAGGACGACATGGCCGGGCGTCTGCAGAATGCGGAACGGAAACGGCATGTAGGTAATGCGCGGGACCCCCGGCAGGTAGCACTGGCGCACTGGATCCTCGGTGAGCCGATTCGCGTAGTTCTCTTCCTGCTGTGCCGCCGCCCACGGCTGGTACGGGATCTCGTTGCCATCGACGACGCCGAGCCCGGCCGGGACGCCGTCCTGCGCGTTGTGCGGGCGGATGTTCCATGACGCCGAGTTGACGGCCTGCCAGATGCCGTTCAGATCGGGCTGGCCCCCAGGCGTGCGCGGGCCGTCATAACTGCTGGCGGAGGCCGCACTCCCTGGCTGCCCCGGCGTCAACGACCCCAGATACGCCGCCGCCTGCCGCACCTCGTCGTCGCTCAACTCGCGCGTCGAGATCGGCGGCATCTGGCCGTACCCCTCGCGGACGACCGCCAGCACGTAATCGGCGTCGAAGCCCAGCGGCACGAGCGGCGGGGCGATGTCGCCGCTGCCCGCGGTCCCGTGGCAAAGCTGGCAGACTTGTCGGTACGGCGCAACGCCCGGATGGTCTTGCGCCACGGCGGACACGGAAGTGGCCGCCAGTGCGGCGGCGCTCAACAGGACGGCAACGGCATGACGCGGGAACACGACCCGTATTGTAGCCTGTCCTGCATGGCGCGATCGCGGCGAAGCTTGTTACCCTGACGGACACACGATGTTCTGGTTGCTGATCGTCGCCGGGTTCGGATTGATGTCGCTGGCGCACATCGCGCCCTTCCCGTTCCTGCTCGACGCGGTGGCGCCCGCCCCCGCGCTCTGGAGCATGCCGGCCGATACCGACTCGCCGACGGTGTATCTGACGTTCGACGATGGTCCGAACCCTGCGGCCACGCCGCAACTGCTCGACCTGCTCGCAGAGCAGGCGGCCACCGCGACGTTCTTCATCATCGACCGGCACCTGACCGACGAGACCGCACCGATCGTCCGGCGCATGTTCGACGACGGCCACGCGGTCGCCCTGCACACGCACACGCGCGCGCTGATGGTCATGACGCCGGCCGAGGTGGCGGACACGTTGACCGCGGCCGCCGCCCGCATCGAGCGTCTCGCCGGCAGCCCGCCCTGCCGCGCGTTCCGGCCGCACGCGGGTTGGCGCAGCGGGCAGATGTATGCCGGGCTGGCCGAGATCGACTTCGCGCTGGTCGGTTGGGGCTGGAGCCTGTGGGACTTCAACTGGTATCGCACGCCGGATCCGGCCGGGCTGGCCGAGCGGCTCGCCCGCCGCGTCTCGGCCGGGGACATCGTCGTGATGCACGACGGACATCACGAGAACCCGCGCGCCGACCGTCAGTACACCGTCGAGGCCGCCGCGTTGCTGATTCCCCGGCTTCGCGCCAACGGCTACGCGTTCGGCACGATCTGCTGATTCGGATTTCTCGCGACCGCCGCGGCGCGTCCGTACGCGAGCGCGTCCGGCATCACCCGGCGCGCAGTGCGCCCAGGGCGCGGATGTGCGCCGGACCGAGGCCGCAACAGCCGCCGACGACGCTGACGCCGGCGTCGACCCAGTGCCGCGCCTCGCGCAGCAGGTCGGCCGGTGCGATCACTTCGACGAAGTTCCAATTCGGCATGGTGAAGTGGCCCGATTCCGGATAGACGCCGATCGGGCCGCGCCACCGATCGCATACCATCGCCACCGACTCGGGTACGGCGGCGGTCTCGGTGTGCATGACGTTGACGAGGGCCGGCCCGAGCGGGATCAGGGCGTCGAGCACCGCCTCGAACGACTCGCGCGGCCAGTTGAAGGGGGTGATTGCACCGCTGTCCGGATCCTTGCGGGCGCTCACGCCGAGCCACACCGGCAAACCGGTCGCCTTGGCCGCCTCGAAGCCGCGCGGCGCGCTCTCTGTGTCCTGCATCATCTCCAGCGCAATCGCATCGACCCCCGCTTCGGCCAGCAGTTCGCACTGTTCCCGGAACGCGGCCGACTGCACCTGCAGCGGCGGATAGTCGCTACGGTCCGCGCCCGGCGCCATCGTCGACAGCGACCCGGCGACGAGCACCTCCGGGCGGCCGGCGCGGTCGCGGGCGGCCAGGGCCGCCGCGACGGCGCCGCGCACGATGGCCGCCACCTGGTCGCCGAGTCCCGCCGCTTCGAGCAGGGGCCGGTGCGTGGCGAACGTGTTCGTGATGATCGCGTCGGCGCCGGCGCGGATGTAGTCCTCGTGGACGTCGCGGATCGTGTCCTGATGGTCGAGCGCCGCGGCGCCGCACCATGCCGCCGAGTCCATCGGCACCCCCCGGCGCTCGAGCTCGGTGCCGGTGGCGCCGTCGAGCAGCAGGATCTCGCCCCGGTCCAGGCGTTGTTGCCAGAGCTCGATGTTTCGCATTCCTGATTTCCCCGAGCGGGCCGAGGCGCCACGCTGATACATCGGGCCGGCAGTCGAGGCGTCAGGATCCGGAACGGGGCGTGTCGTTCGCACCGGGACCGCCGGGGGACTTAACCCCGGGCCGCCGGCCGGGCAGACCGCCGCCTACGCGTCCGGCGCGACGCCGTTCGCCAGGATGTCGCGGACGCCGTCCACGAGGCGCGTCACCTGATCTTCGGTGTTGTAGTGGTGCGTAGACACCCGCACGGTGTTCAGGTCGAAGTCCGTGTGACGCACCCACACGTGGTGCCGGCGCCACAACGTGTCGACGACCTCTCGCCGGTCGAAGCCCTCCAGCGCGAAGCCCGTGATCCCGCAGCCGAGCGCCGGGTGGGTCGACGTGCGCAGCGACACCTGCGGGATGTCGGCGAGCTGCTCGCGCAGCATGCCGGCGAGCGCCCGCACCCGCTGCTCGATCCGATCTGCACCGATCGCGCTCTGGAAATCGAGCGCCGCGGAGGTCGCCATCAAGAGCGGACCGGCACGCTGACTCAGGCGGTCGTAGCGGCGGGCGCCGCTCTCATCGTTGTCCCACCCGGTGCTGACGACGGTCGGCCAGACCTGCGCCTGCGACACGCGCCGCAGGTAGAGAAACCCCGTCCCGACCGGCGCGCCGAGCCACTTGTAGGGGCTCGACGCATAGAAGTCGACGCCCAGGTCGTGCATGTCGAGCCGCATCATCCCGATGGCGTGGGCGCCGTCGATCAGGGTGAGGATGCCGCGCGAACGGGCCAGGTCGGCCAACTCGCGCACCGGCAGCATGCAGCCGGTGGGGAAGGTCACGTGGCTGACGCTGATCACTCTCGTGCGCGGCGTGATGGCCTCCGCGAACAGGTTCACGATGTCGGACGGGTCGCGCGTGGGAATCGGAAACGGCAGCTCCTTGACGACGACGCCGGTCCGCTTCGCCTTCAGCTTCCAGGGCTGCAGACCGCCGGGGTGCTCGTGGAACGACAGCAGCACTTCGTCGCCGGCCGCGAGATCGAGACCGTTGACGATGAAGCTCATGCCCTCCGTGGTGTTGCGGGTGAGGGCGATTTCGGTGGGGTCGGCGTTGACGAACGCCGCCATCTTCGCCCGGACGTCCCCCTGCGCGCCGTTGTGCCGCGTGTTCTCACGCCCCGGATCGGCCGCCAGCGCACGGTAGCTGTCGACGACGGCGTAGTACACCGGCTTGGGCATCGGTCCCAGCGTCCCGGCGTTCATGTAGGCGAGCTCGTCCGAGATCAGGAACTCGCGCCGGACCGTCGCCCAGAATTCGGCAGCGGACACGTCAGGGGCCTGCGCGGCCCGGATGGCCTCGATGGCGCCGCCGGCCACGGCCTCGGCATGCGCGATTCGCCCCGCGGCGAGCGCACCGGCCGACCCGGCGGCAACCGTGTGCAGAAAGCGCCGGCGCGAGACCCCGGTCGGGGTGCCCGGCTCGACAGGGCGGAAACGGTGAGTGGATGCCATGGGCGGGCTCCTCCGTCGCGACGACGCCAGACCCACTATGCGCCGACCGGACCGCCGGGTCAATCAGGTTCCGGCCGTACGCGGCCCCCCCGTGCGTCAGTCGACCTTTCGCCCCACCACGACCGCGATCGGCCCGTCGCGCCAGACACACTCGGCATCGAAGCCGCCCGCCGCGACGGCCGCCAGCTCCTCCTCGAGCGGGAAGTAGGTGTCTTCCTCCGCCCACTCCTCGAAGTGCTGAAACGCGCGTCCCTCGTCGATACCGTGCGACACCAGGTGGTCGGCCCAGGCGCGCCGGGTCGCGGCGCGGGCATCGGGCTCTGCCGGCATCGTCGCATCGGCGTTGACGAAGAGGCCGCCCGGTCCGAGGGCGTCGTGGATCTGCCGGTAAAGTGCGTACTTCGTGTCCATGGCCGGCACGTGGTGGAACGCCAGCGACGACGCCGCGCCGTCGCAGCGGGGCAGCGCCGCCAGGAACGACCGTTCGGTGAAGCGGGCGCGCCCTGCGAACGGCGCGAGCCGCGTCCGGGCCTGCGCGAGCATCTCCGGGTCGACGTCGATCAGCTCGATGGTCCCGCTTCCGCCGGCCGAGAGGATCGCCTGGGCCAGTGCCCCGGTCCCGGCGCCCAGGTCGAGCACCAGACCCGCACCGACGCCGGCCAGCTCGCGGGCCGCCACACCGAGCATCGTCTCGTAGCCTGGAATGAACCGGCGGATCATCTCGTCGTAGGCGCGGATCTCGAGGCGCAGATGCCGGCGCACGGAGTGCGGCGAGTCGTGTGTCATGCGCGGCCGGCCGCTGCCGGCGGGCGTCGCAGCCCGGACGCCGGCAGTGGCGCCGACGCGCGCGGGGTCATGGTGCGACGGTGACGGTGACGTCGGCCGTCGTGGCCATGCCGCCGTCGTGGGCAATGGCGCGCAGCACGTATCTGCCGGGCTCGCTGAACGTGGCCTCGGCGACCCAGCGGCCCCCTGGCGGCGCCTCGGGAGTCGTCCACCCTGGCGACCAGGGAGACTCGCCGGTGTCGCGCGTGTCTTCCCAGACCTTGGTCTGCGGCGGGTCGAACGCCACGGCGCCGGCGCCGCGGTAGACGAACCACGACAGGCGGTGGCCGGTCGCCGTGTCGGTGGTGATGCGGCCGGGCAGCCGCGGACTCGACAGACGCATCGACCGCGCGCGCGGCCTGCCGTCGTCGGTCGAGACCGCCGCCAGCGTCAGCGGCTCGCCGACGCGCGCCGTGCGCTCGGCCGCACCCTCTACCTCGAGCGTCGGCGCCTGGTTGTCCGGGAGCTCCGGCGTCGTGCCGGCGGCGCCGCCGGCCCCGTAGTTGGCCTGGATCACCAGGTCGTTGATGAAGTAGTCGCGCCTCAGCGTCCCGTAGGCCCGTTCGGTCTGCCCGTGTGCCGTGAGCGTCCAGACGAGCTCCTGGTCGCCGAAGTCGGCCGGTACCCGCACGCGGAAGACGAACCGGTTCCGCCGCGGGTAGAAATGGGTCGGCTGTCCCTGATCGGGACCGCCGGGCTCGATGCTGTTGCCCGCACCGACCGGCACGTCGATCTCTTCTTCCCAGTTCCGATTCATGTAACCGAACACCAGGGTGAAGGAACCGTCGTCGTTCTGCTCCCAGCCTTCGTAGGCCGGCGCGATGGTCTGGCCCGTTGCGTATGACCGCTGGGCGAACCCGGCCGGGGGAATGGCGAGCGACGTGACCGCCGCCAGCATCACCGCCGGCCAGAACCCCGACCGCGAACGAAGGGCGCCGTGCATGCCGCTGCCTCAGTTGCCGCCGCCGCCGGCTGGGCGGGCCGACTGGCCGGCGGTCCCGCACAGCAGACAACCGATGTCGTCGCCGCCCTCAGCCTCGAGCCTGGCTTCCCGCTCGGCGATCGCGGCCGCGAACTCCTCGTCGTCCATGTAGACCGCCTGCATCAGGTTGATGAACATGTTGTCGACCGAGCGGTGCCCCGAGCCGGACCAGTTCCGGGGATCGGCCACGTTCGGGTTGGTCGGCGAGTTGTTGAAGTAGCCGGTCAACTGCAGGATCGTGCCTCTCGGCAGCAGCGGCGCGGCGTCGTCCTCGTACTTGTAGACGCGCACCCAGTTGTGGTCGTAGCCGGCGCAGTTGAGGGTCTGCACCGACGTGCCCCAGACCGCCTCCAGACACATCCGCACGCCCGGGGCGTGCATGTGCGGCTCGAAAACGCTTATCTTCGCGTTCCGGGGCAGCGTGAAGAAGGCCTCGGCCCGCTGGTCGGCTTCCATCGGGCGGATGTCAAGATCCGGACCGTTACCGAAGAAGAGAAACTCCATCTCCTTCTCCGGCTCGTATCCCGGCGGGTGGAACTTGAAGCCGACGTCGAGCTGGGCGCGCGTATCGGTCCCGTTCGAATGGACGTGCGTCGACGGGAACAGCAGCAGGGATCCGGCCTTGAGGAGACGGCCGGCGGCCTGGTCGAAGACGTCCGCGTTGCGCCCGACCTCGTGCACCGGCCACACCCGCGCATCCGCCGGTTCGCCATCCTCGGTCGCGGAATAGAGCGCCGCATGGTGCACGACGAACAGACCGCCGACGGTGTCGGACCGCACGCCGCGTTGCAGGTCGTTGCGCTCCTTGTACTCGATGGCCGCCACGTAGCGGTCCTCGCTCAACCCAGTCTCGGTCTGGCCGAGACTGCCCCACCAGTCCGGCGCATCGCCACTGACTTCGACGGAGGGCGATGACACGACCAGGTCGGGCTCGCCGATCTCCCACTCGTCGACATCGATGAACGGCGGCGGCACGGGCATGTCGGCCGGGTCGCCCTGTGGCGCGCCGGTGTCGGCCCAGCGGGCGATCGTCTCGATCTCGTCGTCGCTCAGCGACCAGTCGTCCTTGAACCGCTGAATGCCGATGTTCTTCTCGATGTACCAGGGCGGCATGACGCCCGCCTTGTCCCGCAGCCCGGTCCGCAACTTGATGGCGCGCGCCCACGGCCGGACCTCCTCGTACGCGATCAGCGACATCGGCGCGAGCGAGTTCGGCCGATGGCACTTCTGGCAACTGCGCTGCAGGATAGGCGCGATGTCCTTGCTGAATGTCGGTTCCTCGGGAACCGCGCCGGCGAATGCCGGCGGCGGCGCCGCGGCCGCGATGAGCGCGGCAAGGCCGAGCAGGCCAACCATCTTTGCAGTCGTCATCATGCGCATCCTCACTCTCGAGTTCGACGTCGATTCCCGACCGGTCTCAGTATAGCGCGCAATGGCCGCCGCGGTAGCCGCCGGCGCTAAGCGCCCGCCTCGATGGCGTGCCGCCGGCCACGACGACGGTGTTCATCGACGAGGTGCAGCGCGTGCCGGCGCTACTCGACGCGGTGCAGGTATACCTTGACCGGCGGCCGCCCCGCTTCCGCTTTCTGCTGTCGGGATCGAGCGCGCGCAAGCTGCGGCGGGGCCAGGCCAACCTGCTGCCGGGGCGGCTTCACGTTCACCACCTGCATCCGCTGCTCGCGAGCGAGTTGGGGCAGGATTTCGACCTGCGCCGCGCGCTCGCGCACGGCACGCTGCCCGGCATATACGCGGAGCCTGATGACGCGGCCCGTGCGGCCGACCTGCGCAGCTACGCCGACATCTACCTGCGCGAAGAAGTGCAGGCCGAAGCGCTGGTCCGTAACGTCGGCGGCTTTGCGCGGCTGCTCGATCTCGTGGCTGCGTCGTCCGGACGCATTCTCAATCTGCACGCCCTCTGCAAGGACGCGGCCCTGGGGTACGAGACCGTGCGCCGCTACGTCGAGATCCTGGAGGACACCCTCGTCGCCTTCCGTGTGCCGGCGTGGAGCGGATCCGACCGGACGAGCCTCGTGCGCCACGGCAAGCTGTTCCTGTTCGATCTCGGCGTGCGCAACGCGCTCTTGCGGCGCCCGCTCGACAGGCCGCTCGACGATGAGCGCGGTCTGCTGCTCGAGCATCTCGTCGCATACGAACTGCACCGGCGGCTCGGTGCGCGCTGGCCCGAGGCGGCGCTCTTCCACTACCGGACCCGCCATGGGGCCGAGGTGGACTTCGTGCTGGCGATCGGACGCGAACTGTGGGGCATCGAAGTCAAGGCGAGTCGGATGGCGGACCGGAGCATGCTGCGCGGACTGGCGTCTCTCGCGGCGCGGACCAGTCGTCTCGAGCGGCGGATCCTCGTGTTCCTCGGGCCGCGCCGCCAGCAGATCGACGGCGTCGACGTGCTTCCATCGAGGAGTTCGTTGCCCTGCTGCCACGATGAACGCGCGGGCTCAACGAGTCATGTCCGCTGGTGCAGCGTCAGGCGCCTACCCGGGCGCGGTGGTCGGTCCGCTGCGGCGGACCGAACATCGGGTCTTGCGCCAAGACGGCGATGATCGGTTTCGTGGACGGGATCACGACCGGAAGGCGCGTCGCGCGGCGTGGTCGCTCCCTGCGACCGCGGGATTCTACCGTCGAGAGCGAGTCCGCGTCAGCGTCTCTTCGATAGTGGCGAAGATCGTCGCCAGGATCAGCAGGGTGCCGAGCAGCCGGGTCGCCATGCCCATGACGCGGGTCTCGTAGCGCATGACGATCTGTTCGAAGGCGCCGGAGTCTCCCCCCAACGTCAACTGGACCAGCCGCGCGACCTCCGCCTCATCGGGCGACACCGCCTCGGACGCGAGGCGTGACATCGCCAGCGCCCCGTCGACCCGCAACGCCCCGTCTGGTCTCAGTTCCATGAATCCGTGTCTCGTACCAGGTAATACTCGCCAGATCCCTGGATCGTTGAGACGCCACGATTCCGGGCCGGTCCCTGGCAGGCGAACTGGTGGGTCAGCCGGCGGCGATGGCCGGACGCTGTTCGTGAAGGACGGAGTTGCCGGACGGGTTGACCGGGAGCCGAGTCCGCTATTGCGTCCTCGCCTCTGCCGCTCGGGTCGAGCGCAGCGAGAGCTCGGCCGCGTAGTTCCCCTCGTGGCAGGCATACTCGTAGATGACGCCGGTGCCGAGGCTCGGCCGCAAGAAGATGCGTGCGGTCCAGGGTGAACGTGTACACCCGGCCGACCCGTCTCCCGATATTGCGTCGCGCCGCATCCATGGCCGGATCTTGCGTCCAGACCGCAGCGGCGCGGCAACGGCGCCATGGGCACGGGGACCCATGCTCCAGGGGACTGCCCTGGCAGCCCCTCGCGCTCACGGCGCGCAGGGACGACGGCGGTGCCAGTGGACGAAATACGTCCATGACATGGTTGATATTCGGCCATTCAACGGTTAATGTTGACACCGGATGCTTGATCGACATGCGATGGGACCCCTACTGGTCGGGCTGCGCGACACACCGGTCGTCTACCTGCAGGGCGCTCGTCAGACCGGCAAGAGCACGCTCGTGCGCGCCGTTGCCCGACTGCAACATCCGGCGTCCTACCTGACGCTTGACTCGGCGGCTGTCCTTGCCGCGGCGGTACACGACCCCGAGGGTTTCGTCGCAGCGCTGGATCGGCCGGTGGTTATCGACGAAGCGCAACGAGCGCCCGGGCTGGCGCTGGCGATCAAGGCCGCGGTCGATGCCGACCGCCGCCCCGGGCAGTTCCTGCTGAGCGGTTCGGCAAGCGTCATGTCCATTCCAAAGATGTCCGACTCGCTCGCGGGGCGCATGGAGCTGCACACGCTCTGGCCGTTTTCACAGGGAGAGCTGTCCGGCACTCGGGAAACGTTCGTCGACCGGCTGTTCGCCGCGAAACGTGCAACGTTCGAAACCGCGCCCGCGACGGACAGCTCCCTGCTCGATCGGATCTGCAAGGGAGGCTATCCCGAGATTCACGCACGGCAGAACGACGCCCGCCGGCAGGCGTGGTTCGACTCCTACATCGACGCCATTCTGCAGCGTGACGTCCGCGACCTGGCGAACATCGAACGGCTGTCCGAAATCCCGCGGCTGCTCGCGTTGCTGGCGTCGCGGGCCGGCCAACTGGTCAATGTCGCGGATCTGGCCAGGACGCTCGCGATTCCGCCAACGACCCTGAAACGCTACATGGCGTTGATGGAGATGACGTTTCTCGTGCGGCTTCTTCCGGCCTGGTTCTCCAATGTCGGGAAGCGACTGGCGAAGGCGCCAAAGCTGCTGCTTGTCGACACCGGTTTGCTGACGCACCTGATCGAGGTCAATGCGGACAGGCTTCGGCGCGATCGAACACTGCTCGGGCACGTGCTCGAGAATTTCGTGGCGATGGAGCTGATCAAGCAGATCGGGTGGTCTGAACACCGGTGCAAGCTGTTTCACTTTCGCACCGAGACCGGCGCCGAAGTCGATCTGGTGCTGGAAGACCGGGCCGGCCGCCTCGTCGGAATAGACGTGAAGTGCGCCGCCTCATTGCAGAAGCGCGACTTCCGAGGCCTCGAAGCCCTGGCGGAACTGTCGGGCCGGCGGTTCGTCAGGGGCGCCATTCTCCACACCGGCGCGACGGTGGTTCCGTTCGGACGGGATCTTCACGCGCTTCCCATCTCCCAACTCTGGGCCTGAGTGCTCTCACCGGGCGGATTCGGACCGAGGCAGAGTTGCCCGAACCGCGCCTCGTATTCGGCGCTGGCGCTCGCCGCCAAACCACCCGGCGGCAAGAGGGCGTCGCTGCGCCGCGGGGCCTGGATCAGCGTCCGATCTGATCGCGGATACTCGCGACCGCCGCCTCGACCCTCCCGGCGATGAACCGCTTCCTATTCCTGCCCCGCCTCGGCCGCTCGGGTCGAGCGCAGCGAGAGCTCGGCCGCGTAGTTCCCCTCGTGGCAGGCATACTCGTAGATGACGCCGGTGCCGGGGCTCGGCCGCAAGAAGATGCGTGCGGTCCAGGGTCGCGTCCAGGTGGACGGGTCATCCACCGTGTATTCGTACTGCAGCAGCTCGGGCCCGGCGCGGCTGAAGCGCTCGGTCACCCGCGCGCCGGGCGTCGAACCCTCCACGCCGCGTGACAGGTTCGTGGTTTCCGCGACCAGCGTGTCTCCCTCCCAGTGTCCGCGCGAGCTGCCCATCACACTCGGCGCTCCGACCTGGCCCGGCGCTGCGTCGCCGATCGGAATCAACCGCGTTTCATGATGCATCTCCAGCCGAATCGCGACGTAGTCGGCGGTCTGGAAGATCTGGTAGTTGCTGTTGTAGCCACGGCCGCTCAGCAGGGGCCGGCCGCCTCGACAGCGGACCCCGGGGTCCAGACGGTCCAGCTCTTGGGAGACCGTTTCCGGTCCGTCGGGCGGTCCCGCGCGCCGGGCCGCCTGCTGCCGGCTCGCCCGCTCCTCTGCCTCGGCGCTCCGCGCCGGCAAACGCCCGTCCGGAGGATCGACGATCAGGGACGTGCGGTTGTCCAACCAGCGGTTGCCCAGCCACTGCTGGCCGTAGCTGTAGAACGGATAGGGCGCGGCCGGCGGCTGACCCTCGAGCGAGGCCAGCGCCTTGAGAAACAGGTCGTCGCCGAAGACCGCGTCGTCCGCGTCGCCGAGGACGCCCGCCGCGTGCACCTGCAGCGCCGCCACTTCCTCGTCGGTGAGCGTGGCTCGGTCACCCAGCGCTGCCGGGCGCTGAAGCGGCGTTGCCGTGTCATTGGCCCAGATGCCCTGCAGATCGGGCCGGCCATCAGGCAGGCGCGGCACCTGCCAGCCGTCCGGCGCCTCGGTCGAGACGACGGTGACGGACTGGGGGTGCTGCGCCGACACGGGTACTCCCGCCAGGACTGCGACCATCGTTCCGCACGCCGCGATGCATGGCCTGATCATCTCGTGACTCCTTGGTCGAACCTGCTGTACTCCGCCTGAACTCCGGGTGGGGGAGGGGCGGTTCATGCGACCCGGACGCAGCCCCGCCGCGCCTGTCGCGGTCCTACCGGTCCGGGGCGCTCGTCTCCTGCGCCCGTGAGCCGGCGAGGATGTTCATCATCCCGTAGTTGCCCTCATGGCAGGCGTACTCGAACATCGGTCCCTCACCGCGGGCCCAGGGCGACGAGCCGGTCCACGGGCTGGTCCAGACGTTGGGATCGGTCACCGTGAACTCGTAGTCGAGCGTCTGTGGGCCCACTCGGGTGAACCGCTCCACGACCCGCAGAGCCGGGCTGAGATCCCAGTTGGTCCCGCCCTGTGGTCCCGCGCCGGACGAGAACAGGTAGGCCCGATCGCCGAAATTGGTCGTCTCGACCACGAGCGTGTCGCCCTCCCAGTGCCCCCGCGAGTGGCCGCCGAACTGACTGATGCGCGGGTCGATTTGCGGACGGCCGTCGAGGTGGATGAAGCGCACGTCGTGGATGTGCTCTTGCACGATCGCGATGACATCCGGCGTCTGCACGATGTGATAGTTGTTGTTGTAGGCGGTGGGCAACGACGGGACGCCGCGATACCAGATGCACCGGTCGCCATAGTCGAACTGCTCGTAGGAGTCGGCCGGAACCAGCCCCTCCCGCACGGCTTTCAACCGCTGCCGCTCAGGCGACGCGACGTACCCTGCGGCCTCGGGCGTGAGTGCGGGTAGACGTCCGTTCGGCGGGTCGACGACGAGCGAGGTGCGCCGCGTCGGGACGACGGTCGTCCCGCGATCCAGCCAGAAGCTGTTGTAGCCGCCGACGTTGCCACCCACCGGCAGCGGCTCGGTGCGGACGACGCTGGGCGCGTTCGCGCGGGCGTTGCCGTCGACGACTCTCTGCTCGATGGCCGCCGCTTCCTCTTCGGTCAGGAACTCCTTGCCGGCCTGCGCCTGCGGACGTTCGAGCGGCGTCACAGTGGAGCTGTTCCAGACGCCCCCGATGTCAGGGTCGCCCCAGGCGGTCCGCGGCGATTCGGACCCATCCGGGGACGCAGGCTGAGCCCACGCCGCCGCTGGCGCCAGGGTGACACTCATAGCCAGCACCAGGGCTCCGGCCCCAACGTGCATACCAGAAAAACGGTTCATCTCTGACTCCTTCGCATTGCAGTCCGTGGTGCAAGTCCCACTCTATTCGACCGGCGCTGCATCCCGCCGGTATTTCCCTCTTCTTGCCCTCTGCCGAGCGTCGTTGTTCCGGCTTACGAACAGGGCAACCACAAGGGTTGCCCCTACAGGTATTCTCCCGCTGAATTCTGCTGTTTCCCGCTGAATTCTGCTGAGCCGCGTTGTTCCGGCTGACGAACAGGGCAACCACAAGGGTTGCCCCTACGGAATTAAAAGGGCAACCACAAGGGTTGCCCCTACACGCCTTGCTGAGCGGGCGCATCGCCGATCTCGGTGCAACGCGGGGTTTCACCACGGACTGCCAGGCGCGTCGACCGTCATTACGGTCGGCTCCCGTAGGTCAGCGTCCGCCACATCCACTCCACCGGTCCGAAGCGATGGCGTGCGAGCCACCACGTGCTGAACCAGAGTTGGAATGCCCAGATGGCGACGACAATCGGATAGAGCTGCCAGCGTTCGAGCACCCCGACGAGGGCGAAGCCGAGCCCGGTGAAGAGCACCAGGCAGATCAACGAGTGCATCAGATAGTTGGTGAGAGCCATACGGCCAACGGCGGCCAGCGCACCACGTACTCGCGGCAGCGCTCCACACTTGCACACGATCATGACCAGACCGAGGTAGCCGAGCGCCATTCCCAGGCGGCCGATCTGATAGGTGGGCAGCAGTATGGGCATTGTCGACAGCGTGTCGAGTTCGGCGCCGAACGCGACGCGCAACTCCCAGAGGTTGGTCAGCAGACCACCGCCAAAGCCGGCCGCGGCCAGGGTGGCGTACCAGCGGATCGACCGGGATGCATCGAGGACGCCGGCCTTGAACAGCGCCATGCCGAGAATCATCATCGCCAGCGCATCCGGGACGAGCATGAACGGAATGACGACGACGAGGATCTCGACCATGTGCTCCGCCGTCCAGATGAAGGCGCGCGGATAGCTGCCGCGCCGCGCCGCCAGCTCTGCGTCGTACTCTTCGACCGGCGGGTTGTTCTGGGTCTCGAAGTCGGTCCAGGCGACATCGCCGGCCGTTCTCGCCTGACCCAGGCCGTAGGCCAACCCGCCATACGTCCCCGCGATCAGCGTAACGAGAACCGCGCTGATGGCGATCAGCGTGCGCGGCGGCCGATTGCGCAGGCCATACAGGATCACCCCGCACACGGCGTAGGCGATCAGGATATCCCCGGGCCATAGCAGGATGAAGGCATCCAGGACACCGAATACCAGTAGCCAGAAATTGCGTCTGTAGTGCAGCGCACCCGCTCTGGCGCGTCCCGTGGTGAAGAGCACCACGCCGGCGCCGAAGAGCATCGAGAAGAGGCAGCGCATGGCGCCTTCGAACAGGACGCTCACCGCCGCCCAGGTCCCGAGGTTGAGCAGACGGCTCGTCTCGGTCTCGCCGACCCCGATGAGGGGGTTGAAATATCCCGCGGTGTGGAGCCCGAAACCGAGGATGTTGAGCAGCAGGATGCCGAGCAGCGCGAACCCGCGCAGCACATCCAGCGACTGGATGCGCTCTGTTGCCGCGACAGGGCCGACACTGACCGCTGGCACGCCGTCTACCTGATTTCGAGGCACTACGCGGGGGACGAAGGGTCAGGGACGCAGCTCGCGCCCCTCACGCTCGAGGTTGCGCGCGCCGGCCAGGATGCCGTGCAGCCCGATGTTGCCCTCATGGCAGGCGTACTCGAAGATCGGGCCATCAGTACGCCGGAACGGCATCATGACTGTATAGGGTGCGGTGTATGTCGAGGGGTCGGTCACGGTGTACTCGTACGAGACGGTGTCGGGATCGAGCCGCGTCAGTCGTTCGACCAGGTGCAGGTTCGGGCCGGTCCTGCCGTTCCCCCAATCGCGGAACTGCGTGGTCTCGATGACCAGCGTCTCCCCCTCCCAGCGCCCGCGTGAGACACCGGTGAGCTGTTCGAACCCCGGCTTCTTCGTGTCCTCGAGCGGGATGATCCGCGCCTGCCGCGCCTGTTCGGTGAGAATCACGACGTGGTCGGGCGTCTGAAAGATCATCAAATTGTTGTTGTACGCCCCGGACCGGATCGGCGGGCCCGATTTGCCGAACATGATGCAGCGGTCGCCCAGGCTGCGGTTTTCGTAGGAGTCGTACCTGTGCTCCCGCCGGTAGGCAGACCGCTCGCGGCCGGCCTGCCGGGCAGCCTCGGTCTGCGGCGGGTACCGCCCGTTGGGTGGATCGATGATGAGCGACGTCCGCTTGTCCGAGGTCAGCTCGATGCCCCGTTCATACCAGAACTCGTTGTAGGAGAGCACGCCCCCGGCGGCGCGCGCCTGGTATCCGGCGTTCGGCGCCCCGGTTTCGGGGTCGAAGAGGTCACGGTTCTGGCGCGTCCGTTCCGATGCCTCGAACGCCGCGGCCTCTTCGGGGCTCAGCGTCTCTTGTCCCTCGAACCGGGTCGGCCGTTGCATCGGTGTCAACGTCCGGAAGGTGAAGACGCCGGAGATGTGCGGTTGTCCATCGGGCGTTCGCAGCGGCATGTCGCCGCCGGTCGACTGGGCCATGACCGGCTGGGCTGCGAGCGTGAATACGACCGCCGGAGCGATAAACGCCGCGAAGCATGTCCTGCGCATCTGCAACCTCCGGTTCGAGAGGCGTGACCTGACGAGATGCCGTTGATTATACCTGTCAGGTTTCGGTATTACGCGCGGTTTCACCACGGACTGCTGGCAGGGGTCAGGTTGACATCCCCGCCCTCCGGGCACAGCATCTTTCTCGGTATCGATAGCAGGAGGCAACGCTGATGATGAACCGGCGCCAGTTCGTCTACGCGGCCGCGGCAGGGGTCGCGACGCTCGCTCGCGGATCGCAGGCGTTCCAGGATGAATACGACCTGATCATCAGGGGCGGGCGCATCGTCGACCCGTCGCTGCGGGTGGATGCCGTTGGGGACGTGGGTATCGCCGGCGGTCTGATCGCGGCGGTCGGCGCCAGCCTCGAGGGCGTTGCAGGCGAGGTCATCGACGCCACCGGCAAGCTGGTGGTCCCGGGTCTGCTCGACGTGCACACGCACTACGCGAGGGACCCGAACGGCCCGGCCATCTGCTTGTCCGACGGTGTGACCGGCTGGGTCGATGCCGGGTCCGAAGGCGCCGATCAGATTGGCGAGATGGTGGCGATCGCCAGGGCGGCGCCCCAGCCGGCCCGCCTGCTGATCAACATCGGGCGCGCCGGAATTCTCCCCGAGGGCGACACGAGCAACCTGAGCCTGGCCGACGTTGACGCGGCGAAGGCGGCCATCGCCCGCAACCGGGACTATGTGATCGGGGTCAAGGCGAGGTTGACCGCAGGGGTCGCCGCCGACGACGTCGAGGTGCTGCGCCGCGCGCAGGAGGTGGCCAGCACGTTCGACCTGCCCGTGATGATCCACATGGGACAGACAGCCACGCCGATGTCCACGCTGCTCGCGCAGCTCAAGCCGGGCGACATCGTCACGCACATGTTCGCGCCCCCGCCGAACAGCATCGTGGACGACGACGGACGGATCTGGCCGGGGGTGCTGGCCGCGCGGCGGCGCGGCGTCTGGTTCGACGTGGCCAACGGCCGCACCGGGCATCTGCTCTGGGAGACGTTCGACGCGATCATGGAGGCCGGCTTCTGGCCCGACACCATCTCCACAGACGGCAGCACGACCAGCCGCGAGGCGGCCAGCGTCATCGACTTTCCCAACGTGATGTCGAAGTTCCTGAACTTCGGGATGACGCTGCAGCAGGTGATCGCGTGTGCGACGGTGAACGCCTCGCGCGTCTATCCGTTCTTCCGCGACCGGGGCACGCTCAATGTGGGCGCCCCGGCCGACGTGGCGGTGCTCGAGCTGCGCGAGGATGAGTTCGAGTTCGTCGACAACTACGGGAACGTCCGCGCCGGGCGCCAGCGCTTGTTCCCGAGCGAGACCGTCATCGGCGGCCGGCGGGCTCCACGGGTGTAGCACCTCGTGGCACGAACCCCGCCGCATCCGCCTGATGTGCGTTGTTCCGGCTGACGAACAGGGCAACCACAAGGGTTGCCCCTACAGGTATGCTCCCGCGGAATTCTGCGGCTTCACACTGCATCCTGCTGATTTACGTTGTTTCGGCAGACGAACAGGGCAACCACAAGGGTTGCCCCTACAGGTATGCTCCCGCGGAATTCTGCGGCTTCACGCTGCATCCTGCTGATTTACGTTGTTTCGGCAGACGAACAGGGCAACCACAAGGGTTGCCCCTACCCGTCTTGCTCAGAACAGGGCAACCACAAGGGTTGCCCCTACTCGCATTGCCACACGGGCGCAGCGCCAATCTCGGTGCGACGGGAGGTCGCCACGGGCCGCTAGTGGCTCATGGCGTAGACGATCGCGTTGACCGTGATCTCGATGGCGTAGGTCGAATAGTACAACGGATAGTACGGGTGCTCGGCCCACTCCCAGGCGTCGCCGATGTCCGTATTCCAGTTGATCATCACCATCAGGCGGCCCTGCTCGTCGAAGATGCCGCGGACGTGCGGAGTGATGCCGTCCCGCTGCCAGGTCGGCCCGCCCTGGGCGTTGTACAGGTTCGGCACCTGCACGATTTCGTCGATGTTGTAGAAGGTCGTGAACACCGGATGGTCGAGCGGGATCTCGACGATCGGGTACTCGGGCAGCACCCGCCGGATCTCCGCCTCGAAGTTCGCCCACTCGGCCGAGCCCCAGAAGTCGTCGAGCATCAGGAACCCACCGGCCAGCAAGTAGTCGCGCAGCCCATTCACCTCGGGCTCGGTCATGTACATGTAGCCGACTTCGAGCGCGTAGAGGAAGGGGAACCGCCGGAGGTCGGGGTCGTCGAGCCGGACGGCGTTCTCCCGCTCGTAGGCGTCGAGGTCGACAAGCCGGTCGATGATGGTCAGGAACTGCCGGTCGGCCTTCGGGAAGTCGGTGGCCCATGACCCGCCGCGCCAGCCACGGCCGCCGCTGTAGATGGCCCGTGTGAAGAAGAACTCGCGGGCGTCGGCGCTGGGATTCGTCAAGGACGGCCTGACGTCTTCGCGCCGGAACACCGGCCCATCCTGCGCCGCGGCCGCTTCGACACGCGCCGCGGGCGTCACGGGCGCGGTCGTCCACGCTCCGCCCGCGCCCGCGATGACCGCCGGGACCAGCAACGCCAACCATCCGGCGCTGACGCGCGGCCGCGCACCTACCATGTCGTTGGCGGTTGTCGGGCGGGGCATGCCGTCTGGCTTCGTTGCGTGTTCAGCGGGCCCACCTGCCCACCCAACGTAACAACGTCCCTTCGATGGACTCCGCCACTCCCGGTACGAACAGTACGGTGAGGACGGTGAGGACCACGACGATCGCGATTCCGACGATCCAGTAGGGCGGTTTCACCGCGACCCTCCGGTCGTGCCCGAGTCGCGGGGAGCCAGCTCGAAGAGCCACCGGGCGCCGGACTCGATGGCGGCGGCGTCGCCGGATCCATACTTGCGGCCCAGTTCGGCGCTGACCCCCTCCACGACGTCCGTCTCCGACCTGATGCGCACGAGCGTGCGCTCGTAGCGCTTGCCCTCGATGCGTACCACCGCCCGACCATCCCGCTCCGCCTGCGCCGGCCACCGCTTCCACAACCGGCCGACGGTGCTGCTCATGTAGCCGGACACCACGTAGGCCTTGCCGTCATAGTCGGCGATCCAGATCACTCGGGACCGCGGAGGGTCGAGGAGCTGCAGCTCGATGGTCCTGATGTCGCGCACGAAGCTCCAGTCCGGCTCCGCACCCGTGACGAGATCGCCGGCCACGAGCGGCCCGCCGCCAAAGAACGCCGACGGTCCGTCGGCGCTCCCCGAGACGACGGCCAGGGTGCCGATCGCGACGACCGGGATGAGGATCAGAATGCCGACGACCATCAGCGCTTTGCGCACCAGGGTCGACTTGAGAAGGTCTTTCATGATTCACCGCCACCCTCGTTGTTGTTGAACGGCCGAACGGCCCAAGCGTATCTGCGGTTTCGCAGGAGTGTCAAACGGTCTCGACTTCTCCGCTGTCAGAGGAATGTCCGCTGCAGAGACTGGATGAACGCGATGCCGGGCACGTTCTTGCGACTCAGCCGATCGTCGTTCGTGATGAACAGTTCCGTGCCGGCCGCCGCCGCGCACGCCAGTTGTATCGCGTCGGGCGCCCGGATCGATCGATCTCCGCGGATCGCGGCGAACCTGGGCGCGGCGCGCGCATCGAACGGCAGCACGGTGACGCCCGCTTCCATCGCCCGCAGGTAGCGGTCCCGCAGTGCGTCGTCGCCCATTTCGACCGGCTTGACGAGCAGTTCCCCGAGCGTCAGCGCCGACGTCAGCAGTTCGTCGTCCCGTTCAATCATCCGCCGCCGGAGTGCCACGACCGACTCGGCGCGCGTGCCCGTCCCTTCCATCAGGTACACAAACAGGTTGGTATCCCAGAACACACGGCTCACGACCAGCCCTCCCGCAGCCGCCGGACATAGGCGTCGGCCTCTTCGCCGGCCCAGAGCGTCCTGCCCAGTCCGTGCAGCGACAGGATGGGGTCAGTCGGCGTACCGGGGGCGTCACCAACGTACTCCGTGCGGTACCAGTCGATCAGCGGGCGGTACGCGGGCGGGAGCTGGTCCTTCCGCGGAACGTCGTTGCCCCGGCGATCCGGGTGGTGCTGATCGCCGGGTCTGAAGAGGCGCCGGCGCCCGCGCGCGGTCTCGAACAGCAGGCAGCGCCGCCCTGGATTCGGCCGCTTGTTGGCGACCGCGTGATAGGAGACGTGCATCTTGACTCCCGGGCGTAGCGATCCCGGACCTGCAAGCCGTTCTGCCCGCCCGATGATCTCCGCCACCGTGAAATCCTGCCGATCGGGATGCTCGCGGTGCAACAGCGCCGTGGCGATCCAAGCTTCGTCCGCGACGCGCAGCGTGTCGTTCATGGCCATGTCCTGCTCGCCCTCTCCCGGTTGTCAGTCGATTGCCGGCGACAGTATATCAAAATATCAATGGATAATATGATGATTCAGATCCGCGGACCCTCTCGCCCAACCTGAGGCGTAGCATCCCGCGGCATGACGCCGAGAAGCGGCGTGTCACGGACTGGATGAAACGCACGATCCAAACCGCAACGGAGCAACCTGTGGCGCAAGACACCGCACACGGTGGGCCAGCCCGCGGGTCGCAGCGCACGGCTGCCGGCGGCTGTGCACCGTGACCGGGTGGGCAAGCTCCAATATCATCTATCGTCGGAAGTTCGGAGAGGGCTTTTGGAGTATGGGGCGGTTCGAGGACGAAACCCGCGAGTACCTGACACGCCAGCAGCGAAACCTGCTGCTGGCGGAACCGATCGCACGGCTGTCGCTCGATCGCCGCGTAATTTTCCGGGACGACCCCGCGATGGCCGATCTCGATGTCCAGTACCTGGCGCTGAGCGCGATGGACTTTGTCATGGAGCGCTCAGCGATCGAATCGGGCGCACCGCCGGCCGAGATCGTGGACCATGTCGGCAGCGAAGCGACACGCATCATGCCGACCCTCACGGAGGAACAAAGCCGCAAGGTTGGTCAGGTGGTCCTGGACCATCTCGCCAATGCCCGTGACGGCCACAAAGCGTTCCGCACCGAGTACTACGACGCGGAACGAGGCAGCTTCTCGTTCTACGACTTCCGGCTGCTTGTCCTGTTCACCGCCTCTGACGGGTCGGTCAGGTTGAAGTTGGGCAGCGGCGCCCAAATCCTGACGCTCGCCATGCTCGACATTGATCCCGAGTTCGCCCAGGAGGCCGAGGCGATCATGATTCGCAAAGCGGTCGAACGCGGCCACTTTCGGGATGCGCACACGCTTGCCCGGCGTTCGCGCATGCGCTCCATCCACTACCAGCAGTTCATCGACGATCGGCTGTTCCAGGCTCGCCGCGCCGCCGATCGCATCATGTGGAGCAAGGACGTCCTGCCCGAGCTCGACGAAGCCCGCACGCACCTGCGCGATCGGCGGAAGCATGAAACGGCGATCATCGATTCCATCCGCGAGCATATCCCACGCGCGCGTGACGAAACCCGGGACCATCTCGTCGACATCATGAGAACGATGGAGGATTGCCACGAGCGCCACGCCGCCCTGTTCAGACGGGTTGTGACCGCCTCGGAGGAGTTTCGCCGACTACAGGCACGTGCGTTCCAGGCAGACGAAAAGCAGGACGTCCCCGATCTCGAGGATCGCATTCTGGTTCCGTTGCTTGCCGCGCCGATGAGCGTGACCTCCGGTATGAGCGACGAGATCGGTGTAGTCTTCGCTGCCCCTTCCCCGCCGCCCCTGTACGATTTGGCGTTGCTGTTCGCGAGCTGCACGCGCCCGAGATTGCGCCGCGACCCCGTCGCCGTGGACGATGCGGACGATCTCGTGCGGCTTCAGCGGGTGCCGCCGGAGTTCGAGGCCAGCGAGATCCGGGCGGCACAGGACTGGCTGATCCGGGCGATATCGGCCCGTACGCGTCTGGACATGAAATCGGCGATCCGCGAGGCCGACGATCAGGGACTCGCGGAGTCCACCCTGCGTTGCGTGCTGTTTCTGATGCTGCGGTCGTGGTGTCCGGAGGATGATCCGCTGGGCGTCACTGCCTCGATCGATGGAGCAATCGCCCACGAACGCGCCGCGGGCGACAACCTCGTGCTCGCGAAGGACGCCTCGCGATGGCAGATATGAGGCACCTGAGCACGGCACAGAAGGCGGTTCTTCTGCTCAAGAAAGGTCTGTCGCCGCGAGCCTCGGCACTGCGCGGCGACATCGAGTACCAGCAATTGCTGGCGCTGTGGCGCGCCGATCCGGAGTTTCGGAGGCTCGTGCACGAGCTCGCTCCGATGCTCGATCTCAGGGTGATCGATGCGCTCGAGAATGCGATCATCCTTTCGCCGCTCGGCCCCGACAGCGTATTCGCCGCCACGCTCACGGATGTGCGTCGGGGGATCGGCGAAATACCGCGCGGCGCCCTCGCGCTCATCCATATCGCGATCGCGGCGACCTTCTTTCCCACCGCCGCGGCCCTGACCGGCACGCAAGCCGACAATGCCAATGTATCCGCCTCGCCGGCGCGCATCGCGGCTCTGCTGCGAGAGCACTGTCAGCGTCTGGAGGCGCAAGCGAGTGATGACCCGGACCTGGGAGAGGCGGGGCTCGTGGAAGCCTGGCGCGAGCTTGCTCGCATGCCGGACACCACTCCCGACGGCAGCCAGCGCGCGGCGATGAGCTCGCTCGCCGGCATGGTCAAGCTCGTTCTCAACCAGTTGTACGAGCACGGAATGGTGCAGACCCTCGACACCGCAGAGGGCGAGGTCTACATGGCCACGCCGCGCTACCGGTTGCAGGCGCGCGAGCTCGCGGCGAACGAGCTGTTCGAACGTTGCTCCGCGGCTCTACCTGGATTCCTCGATTCCGAGGGACGGTAAATGCGGTACGTCACGCGCATCCATCTTTCCGACTGCGGCTGGCATGAGGCGTACTTCCCGGGTACGACGATCGATCTTCGCGATCCCCGGACCGGACAGCCCAAGCACACCGTGTTCAGCCTGGAGAACACCGGGGGCAAGACCTCCTTTCTGTCGCTCGTGTTGAGCTGCTTCGACACTCACGAGAAGCGGTTCCTGAAGACGCTGATCCGTCCGAACCAGCGATTCGGCGACTACTTCGGAAGCGTGCCCGCCTTCGTCCTGGTCGAGTGGGATCTCTCCGGCGGCCAGGAGAGCTTCCTGGAGCCGTTGCGCCTTGTCACCGGCCAGGTCGTCGTGCCGCGGGCGGAGGGTCGGGAGCGGGAACTGGATCGCCACTTCTTCACGTTTCGAACCGCGCCGGGCCTCGCCTTCGAACGCGTACCCGCGCCCGGCCTGGAAGGTTTCGACGAGTTCGGTCGGTTGAACGGACATCGCGACGTGCAGCGTTGGTTTCATGAGATGCGCTCGAGCTACCCCGGGAACTTCCAGCACTTCGTCAGACACAAGGAGTGGAAGCGCAAGCTCGCCGAGGAGAAAATTGACACCGAACTGCTCGCCGCTCAGGTTGATTTCAACCGCAGCGAGGGCGGCATCGAGGATTTCCTGAATTTCCGGAACGAATCGCAGTTCGTGCGGAAGTTCCTCTCCCTGACCGTGCCCGACTCGGAGGCCGTCGCGGTACGAGCGGTTCTCGCCGAGCACGTCCGCAGGCTCTCGGACCTGCCTCAGCTCGAACGGCGTCGCGATGCGATGCGCCGACTCGAGGAACGGTTCGCCCCATTCGTCGAGATCGCCGACGAGGAACAGGCTGCACGGCAGGAGTTCGCCCGCCGGGTCCGTCACGCCTCGAGTCTCAGAGCGGCTCTGGCTCAGCATGGCGGGGCCGCGTCGCGTCGCGCCGGCAGGCTGGCGGAGCAGGCCGTCGAGCACGAGGCCGCTGCCAGGGCGGCCGACGCGAAGTGCCGGGAGGCCAGGGTTCTGCACGCCTCGGGGAGGGTCGAGTCGGTGCGCCGCAAGCACGAGGGGGCCAAGGCGCTCGTCGAGACCCGCGAGCGGGAGCTTGCGCAAGCCAGGAAGCGCTGGCGCCTTCTTGCGGGCGCGGTGGTGCTGCGGGCAATCCTCGACGACCGGGCACGAAGCGACAAGCTCCAGCGTGCGATCGACGCGCAACACGCCGACCTGCAGCCGTTGCGCGACGAGTTGTGTGCGGTCGGTGCAGATCTCGCGACCACTCTCGGCCAACGCGCCGAGGATCTGCGACAACGCCAGCGTGCCCGGTCTATCGAGGCCGGGGACCTGAAGTCGGCGGCCCATGAGGCGGACGAGGCACGAGCGGCCGCCAAAGAGAGCGCCAGCGCCGATCATCGGGCGGTGGATCGAATCGAGAGCGACATCCGGCACGCGCGGAAGTTCCGTACCCAGTTGGAGCACGAGGAGGTGCTGGAACCCGGCGAGAGCGCCGAGGCGGCATCCGAGCGGCATGCGCAGGCCGCGCGGTCCGCCGCCGATGAGGCGCGTGAGCTCGGGCGGCAAGCCGATGCAAAGGACCGCGAAGCGAAGGAGGGCCTGCGATCCCAAGGCACATCGAAGGCGGAGCGATCCAGTCTCGAAGTCGAAATCCGGTCCGCACGTGAAGACGTTCTGGAGGGAGAGGCGCAACGCAGGACCCTGGCCTTTCATTCGACCATCCTCAAGCTGACCGGCGAGAGCGAGGTCGACCCGGATGCCGACGGCGTCGCCCGTGTGCTGTCGCACGCCAAGAGCGAGAGCACTGTCACGCTGCGCGATACCGAGCGGCGGCGAGAGGTGTCAGAAGCCGACCGCGAGTCTCTCGAAAGCGCCGGTCTCGCTTCCATCGACAGGGATGTCCGCGCCGTCGCCGACCGGCTGCGCGAATCCGGCATCCCGGACCCTCAGCCCTATGCCGTCTACTTGTCGGAGATTCTCCGGTCGCCAGGTGAGGTCCGCCGATTCGCCGAGCTCGATCCCGCCCGCTTCGTGGGGGTCGCCGTGCCCAATCGGGACTCCTTGGAGCGCGCACGTGAAATACTGAAGCCCCTCCCGTCCTTGAGCAGACCGGTGGTCGTTGCGATAGCCGGCGACATCCCCGGGGATGCGCCGCGTGACCGGTTCGTGCTACCTGTCGACGAGGCCGCCGCCTACGACCGCAGCGCCGCCCGAGAGCTGCAACGCCGGATCGACGAGACCCTGGCAGAGATTGCGGAGTCGATCCGAGCGGAGCAGGACCGCATCGATCACCTGGAGTCCACGCTTCGAGACCTCGGTGCGTGGCGCGAACGATTCGGCGGCGGCCGTCTCGAAGAGCTCCGGCGCCGCATCGACCGTAAAGAAGCGCGGGTGCTGGAGATCGGTGGCGAGATCGAAGCTCTGGCGGAGCAGGTCGAAGCCGATGAGCGAGACGCCCGTGCATGCCGCGCACGGGCGGGCGAGACCCAAGGGCGAGCCCACGCATGCGCGGAACATGAGCGACGGGCTCGTGAGCACCACGAGCACTGGGAATCGCGGGTCGAGGGCTGGCGCTCCGTGCAGCTTCGCCACGAGCACGCAGCCCGGGCCTCCGAGCAGTTGGCAGAGGAGCAGGAAGCACAGCGGATTGCGCACAACCAGAAGGCGCGCGATCGGGAAGGACAGGCGACAGAAGCGGGCGAGCTGGCCGCGGGCATGGAACGCGAGGCGGCGGAGGTCACCCATACGAAGCCCGGCGGTCGAGAGCGTGACGATCTGGATGCACTGCGTCGCGACTACCAGCAGCGTTCGGAGAACCTGTCGAGCCTGGAGGGAGAGCGGGTCGATCACCTGCGCGGCCAAAAGGCCGAGATCGACCGGACGCTGGCGGAGAAGGAGGACCGCCTTGCCGAGGGGTTCAGCGATCTCGACCGCGTCGAACTTGAAGCTGAGGCCGCGCGGGACGGCCTGCGGCAGGCTGCGAAGGTTGCCGAAACGGCGCTCGAGACGGCGCGGACGAACGCGGCCGAAGCACGTAGCGGCGTGGAGAGCGCCGGCAGGGAATACCGTTCGGAGAAGGAGCGACGAACCAAGGAGGTCGACCCGGAACCGCTTGTCGACCTGCGGGCTCTCGACTCGGAGCAGATTGGCGGAACCATGCAGCGGGCGGAGCAGACTATCGTGGCGCAAGAGGCTCTTGAGAAGCGAGAGACGGGAGCCGCACAACGTGCGCGTGCGGAGGCTGCACGGCACAAACGTCTGGCGGAGGATTGCAAGAACTGGGATGACACCCTCGGCGGCGTTCCGGGTGATGATTCCACGCAGCCGGAAGGCATGGAGCTTCCCCGCGCAGAGGAGTTGCCGAGGCTCGTCAGCGCCGCGGTTGCAGGTCTCGGAAAGGCGCAAGATGCGTTGACCGAGGCGCGTCACAGCGTTTACGCAAGCTATGAGGAGATCCGAAAGTTCACGAGCTCCGACGCGTTCAGGCAGCTCGAGAGCGAGGCCGAGGTCGCTGCGTACCTGCGCGCAAACGATGCCTTGGCCGCCGCGGACAACGCTCACAAGACGGCGGGGCTCATCGAGGACCGTCTGAAGACCATCGAGCATGACCTCTCGCGGCTCGACGACGATCTTCAAGCCTGCGTCGCCGAGTTGGAGCGCCTGCTGAGCACAGCCAGGCACAAGCTTCGAAGGATGATCGATGGGCGCATTCCGCAGGATGTTCCGCGTTTCGGCGGCCAGCCGGTATTTCGGATGAGCGCCGACCTGTCGCGCGTCGCGGCGACGCAGCGCAAGGAGATTCTGCGGAGCTACGTGAGCGATCTGGCCGAGGCCGACCGGGTCCCCGAGACGGGACAGGACATCGCCGCTGAGCTGATGGACCGCATGACCGCGGCGCTGGGCCGCAGGACGCTCGGCATCCGGCTCCTGAAGCCGAAGGGTGAGGGCGACACCGAACATATGCCGATCGACCAGGTGACCGTCTCGGGTGGCGAGCTTCTGACGGCAGCGATGATGATCTATCTCGTCCTCGCGCGGCTGCGGGCAGAGTCGATGCATGGGGGCGTGGGCGAATCCGGCATCCTCATCATGGACAACCCGTTGGGCAAGGCGAACAAGGCCCTGCTCCTCAAGACGCAGATCGGCCTCGCGGACGCCATGGGGATTCAACTCTTCTACACGACCGGTGTTCAGGACACGAGCGCACTCGCCGAGTTCGAGAACATCGTTCGCTTGCGTCGCAACGGCCAGTCACGCGGTACGGGTCGGATCCACGTAGAGGTAGAGGCGATGCGTGCCCACATAGACAAACTGAAAGACGGCGAGAGGGCAGGGCCAGCGGCCGCTACGGAGACGGCGGAATAGCATGTCCGGCTTCGAGGACGAACTGCGCGCGCTCGGCAAGCGCCGGATCGGATTGCCGGAGCTGCGCGCCGCCTATCTCCGCGCGCATCCGGAAGCCCGGGATGCGCCGGACCTGCGACGGCTTCTTCTCGACGCGCTGCAAGCGCTTGAGCGCGACGGGGTGACGGCGCTCCCGAAACAGGGTTGGGACGAGTCCGGGAGCCCTCCGTTGCCTCGAACCGCGAGGCTGCGCGTTGCCGCGAGCGCCCGGCGAGCCCGCAGGCCCTATGCTTGGCTACCGGCGTTGGCCTTCGCAGCCGACGAACGTCATCCCGTGCGGCGGGCGGATCTGCAGGCCATCAACGCCTTCCTCCTGTTCATGCGTGAGGGGAGCGTCCTTCCAGTGCCGACGAGGGAGCGCTCACTGCAGGTTTTCGGTGACGAGAAGCGGCTTGACCAGCTCCGCAAGGGTGGTTTGGCCCTGTTCGAGGGGCGCATCTCACTCGATGATCTCAGGTGCTATCCGGTTGCGCCTCCGCTTCCATACGAGACGCCGGAACGACCCGCGCCGGGAAGGGCGATCCTCGTGCTGGAGAACTATCATTCTTTCGACAGCTTCCGCCGGTGGAATCGGAAGGCAGCACTCTACGCCGCGGTGGCCTACGGTGGCGGCAATGCTTTTCGGCAGGGGGCCGGCAATCTTGACGACCTGATCGCCCTTACGTGCGCCGATGACGCCCTGTATCTGGGCGATCTCGATCCCGCCGGGGTGCAGATATTGATCGGCGTCAACGCTCACCGGCAGCTCGAGGGACAGGCGCCATTGCGCCCGCATCGCGGTCTGTACAAATGGTTGCTCGCGCATGGCTGTCGGCGCCCATTGGACGCGGCGCCAAGAACCGAGCTGGTTCGCAGGCTGGGGGAGGCATTCCCGGCCGACGTTGTGAGCGCGCTCGTTGATCTATGGTCGGGACGCGAGCGTGTCCCGCAGGAAAGCTTCGGTCTGCAACAGCTTGGCGGACAGGACGCCGCGATTGCCAATCCCGATGCCGCCTGAATATTCCCGGCGCAAAGCCGCGCGTTTGTTGCACCGGCGGTCTGACTGGCGGCCCGTTTTCCACATTCCGGTCGATCGACGTGACCATCGGGCAGGTGGCAAGCGGCGCCGGCGTCGCGGTCGACAAGCACCGATACGGTCCCGGACCGTGCCGCTGACAAGTGGGATACCGTCGTCAGGTTGGAAGCGCGACTCCGGCGCCATTCACGACAGTAGTTGATCCATCTCCTCGATGAACCGTCGGGTATCCAGGAAGTAGTTCGGATACGCGCGCCGCAGGGACTCCAGCGAGTCTGACGCGACGAGCACCGTTTCTCCGGCTGTATTCGCGAGGAGTTTTTCCTTTATCAGATATTCGTCTGTTGCCCTCACGAGCCCGCCGTCACCGTAGGCTTGAATCGAGAGTGATTTCCGCTCCGGCCGAAGCACGAGCAAGAAGTACTTGATCCCATGCATTCCTTCATGTTCCTCGATGACACGCAAGGCGCGCCGGAACGCTTCCAGCTTGTCCTTGACCTGCAGGCGTTGGGCGGCGTCCCGAATTTCGGCAACGAGGGCGCCGCTATCCTCAGGCACGTTGGCGCCCGCTGGAACACCCTCGGTCAGCGCGAATCCTGAACCAACCAGCTCGAAGAACCGCAGCCAGTCCTGGCGACCCTCGCTGGATTTCAACGATTGCCCCAGAAACGTTCCCACGGTCTCAACTGCGGTCGCCCACGCGTGCTGCCGGCGCGTGCGCAGTTGAAGCTCGATTTGCAGCCCGTTGTACATCTGCTTTTGATCGCTGCGATAGCGATAGACGAGATGGATGCCCCGATAGCCCGACGCCTTCGGCTGTCTCACATAGTCCTTCTCACCCACGAACTGGTGCTTGGCTCGCCGACCCCTCTGCCGATAAATCTCTCTCAGCCGGTCGACATCCGAGATGGTGGGCAACACGGCTCGAGCTCCGCCGATGTCCTGCATCCGTGAGAGTTTCATCGTCGGAAAACGCCGCAGCTTGCCGAAAATGGACGGCACCCGCTTCAGTCGTTGCGCGACAATCGGTTTCTCGCAAATCGACACCGAGCGTTGCCTCAGCGTCATTTGGAACGTGTTCAGTGGAAAGCTGTGCGACGAGCGCCAGTTGTTGATCACGTCAAGGGCCTGACCGATTGACAGCGCGTCGGCGAAGACGCCGTTTTGGGCCAGGAGCCTGCCGGCGCGGTCAACGTCGCTGCGGCTGTACGACGGCGCGATCCACTTGGTTGTCGACGGCTGCACGATGGGTCAACTGTAACAGCACCCGCGCGGCGCCCGCCCGCCGGCCGGCCTCTCAGGTTTGCCGTTGCGGCGCGGGACTGACGGGACGACTCGGCGCACGCCCACCCGCACGACGCACCGTAGCGGTATGCTACGCGTACCTGCACGTGACGCGGTCACGGATGCGATGACGCCAACGGCTCGCACGCGTGGCGGCGCCGGGATCACGTATGTTGTTTCGCGCGGCGGCGAACCTCCCGTGGAGGATCGATCCGATGCTCAAGTTCCTGGAAGGCCTCCAATCGTGGCCGCTCTTCGTGCTGGTGGCCGCGCTGTTCGGCGTGGATCTGGCGATTCGCGATCCGATTCCGCTGCTCGACGAATTGCTCCTGGGGGCGCTTACCTATGTGCTGGGCCGCCGGAAGAAGCCTGACGCGTAGGCCGCGCATGCGCACGGCGGGACAGCGGTCCCGGCGCCGCGGGATTGAGATGGGACCGTATGCGGGCGGCCAAGTCGGCGAGCGTCAGCCGTGTCAGCACGTACGCCCCAAGTCCGACAACGCACGTCAGGACGGCGACCGCCGCGACCGATCGGAAGATCACGAACTGGATCCCGACCGCGATTACGACGACGACAGCGAGAATAAGCTCGAAACCCTGCGTCAGGGCGGTTCGGTCCGGCGGCGTCTGCCTGCCGAACGGGACCCCGTCGATCAGCCTCAGGCCCACGCCCAGATACAGGCTGGCAACGACCGTGTTGTATACGGTGAAGAAGACGGCATCCGTGACGTCCCAGGACCACGCCAGCACGAGCAGCCAGAAGATGTTCGGCAGGGCGACCAGCATGAGCCAGAGCGCCGCGTGGATCCCCCGCACGAACGGACGGAGGGAAGCATCGGGCACGACGCCGAACGACCAGATGCCCTTGTAGTCATTGCCGAACGCCAGGAACGCGCACGTGATGATGATCGTCGCGCCGAGAAGGTGGGGGAGGAAGTGCATCGGGGCAAAGCCCGGATCGAACGGAGACAGCTCGCGCCCGACGATGAGCAGGATGAAGAACACGACGGGCGCCGCCGCATTCAGAGCCATGTTGCGCCGGAACTGCCAGTCGCGGACCATCATGGCGCGCAGATACTCGAAACCGGCGCGGCCGGCCTGACCGCCGGTCAACCTCGCCACCCACGGCAGGACCTTCGATCGTTTCCATTGCCGTCGCCGTATCCCGGCGCCCGAGCGCATCAGACCTGAGACACGGATCAGGTGATCGCGCGACAGGGCCCGCAGTCCGAAGACGCCGCCGGCGGTCGCGAGGGCGACGCCCCCAACTCCCAGCAACGCCGGGAATCCCCCCGGTATCGCCTCGCCGGCGGTGAGCCATGCGTCGGGCGGCGCGATCGAGGTTGCCCAGGTCACCAGCTCGGCCGCCGGCTCGTCCAGGTAGATGAACCCGAAAATGAGCGCCATGGGGACGGCCTGGACCGTAACCGCCGCCGCCTTGAGACGCCGGATGGGTATGAAGCGCACCAGCCACCCGAACAGGCTGCACCAGAGTAGCGCGACGACCACCCCGACGCCGAGCGCGACCAGAAAGTGCAGCGCTGGATAGACGAGGGCCGGATAGGCGCCGGTGTGAGAAAGAAACAGGCCGACGAGCGCCGGTATGCCGTTCATCCCCGTGACGACGTAGACGACCACCTTCAGCAGATGCGTCAGCTTGGCGCCCGACCAGGTGGCGCCGTTCACCGGTTGGTGCGCCAGAATCAGTCCCGCGACCGGGTTCAAGAGACTCTCGGCGATATCGGCGACCAGGATCATGCTGAGTTGGAACACGGTGATCATGACGAACAACAGGAGGAAATCCAAGGGCGAAGGGGCGGCAAAGACCACCACGAGGCTCATCAGCCCGGAAAGGATGAACCAGAAGATCACAAGTCTGCTCATGGAATAGGCGTTGCCCATCATGGAGATTTCCTGCCGGTCGCTGAGCGTGTCGAACAGTTCGACGAGGACCCAGTAGCGGCGGGGCTCGATGCCGCAGCGTTCGAGCAACCCGGTGAACGCCCGGCCGCGGAACACCCGCCGGATGATGGCGCGCAGGGCCGTCATGACCGGAGGCTTTCGATGAGTTCGGAAATGCCGCTCACCGCGCCTTCGGTATGGGTCAGTTGCCGGAAGACGTCTTCGAGACTGCCCCGCTCGGTAGACGCTTTCAACGCCTCGAGTGAGCCGTCGGCGATGAGACGGCCTTCATGGATGATCAGGGCGCGGTCGCACACGCGCTCGACGATATCGAGCACGTGCGAGCTGTAGAGAATGGCCTTGCCGTCCGCCGCCAGGGCGGCGACCAGGTCCCGGACCATGAGCCCGCTGTTGACGTCCAGGCCCGAGAGCGGTTCATCGAGCAACACGACATCCGGATTGTGCAGGAGGGCCGCGCTCAGGAGCACTTTCTGACGCATGCCCTTGGAGTACCCGTCCAGGGGGCGCAGGCGGTCGTCGGTCAGGTCGAACTGCTCGAGGAACCGGCCGATGCGCGACTGCAGGCGCTCTTCGGGCACCTCCTGCAGGCGGCCCATCAGCTCCAGGAACTCCTGTCCCGTCAGGCTCTCGAAGAGCGCGGCGGACTCCGGCACATACCCGAGGCGTTTCTTGGCCTCGACCGCCTCTTCGGGCATCGAATACCCGGCGACCCGCACCGACCCGCCGCCGGGCGGGAGAATGCCCGTCAGGACCTTGATGGTCGTGCTCTTCCCGGCGCCGTTCGGTCCCAGCAGCCCGACCACCTCGCCGCGCCGGAGCGTGAACGAGATCCCGTGCAGAACCTCGCCGGCCCCGTAGCTGAAAGTCAGACCGTCGACGGCCACCACGGGCTGTGCTTCGACAGGGCTTGGCGGTTGGGGTGGTTGGGATGGCTCAGAGGGTGGCATATCGTCGGAGTCTCCGGCGGCGGCTTCCGCGCCGTCAGCCGCCGCGAATCACCGCCACGCTGTCGCCCGCCTGCGGGGGGTCGACGCCGGCCCGGTTGCCATCGATAGTCTCGTTACCGAGCACTGCGCCGCTGGCGGGGTCGTACCAGGTGATGGCCGCGCGGCCGCCGAACCACCCGGTGTTGACGGTCACGGGTACGTGGGACTCGAAGTAGGCGACTGCGTGCCGGCCGGCGTCGGACCGCGCGACATGGACTCTTTCGCTGCGGTCGAGCGCGGCGTGCGCGTCGTCGGGTACGAGGTCGTGCCAGTCCACGGTCTTCAGGATGGCCTGCATATGGGTCGCGACGGCCTTGGCCCCGGGACGCTCCACGTCCGTTCGCCAGTGTTCGAGATTGAGCCACGTCGTCCAGCCGCCGTAGCCTTCGCCGAAGCCGCCGTGCAGGCGCGCGGCCCAGTAGTGGGCGCGGAAGGCCGGGGTCGTGCCGGTCTTGTGTATCCGGAAGACGCCGCCGTCCTGCTCGTGCTCGTACCAGGTCTCGCACAGGAACGTCGGTTTGACCGGGGTCCGGCGGTAGTCGGCCTGCACCTGGCGCAGCATGCCGGCGACGGTGCCGCGGGCCTGGACCGAGTGGAAGTCGAGCTCGTCGCGCAGGTGGTCGGCGCTGCTGCGTCCGGCGCGCGGGTGCATGGTGACGAGCTGCGTCACGCCGGCGCCGCGCAGGCCCTGATAGAGCCGGCGGTACTTGGCGACGCTTACCCGCGCCTCGTCGCCGCCCAGGACCCAGATGAGGTTCGCCTGCTCGCGGTAGCGCGCGCCCAGGGTCCTGCCGATGGCGTAATGCGCCTCCTCGGAAAAGTGCCGGCTGAAGTTGCTGGCCCAGAGCGGGATGAAGTAGGCGGCCATGCCCTGCCCGGCCAGGTAGTCCAGCACGGCGTCCACGTGCCGCCAATAGGCGTCGTTGGGACGGTCGAAGCGGACGTCGCCGGTCCGTTCCGGGACGCTGCCGTCGGCCGCGAAGAAGGGCACGTCGCCGTTGGCGTTGGTGTGCGCCTGGCCCTGCTCGCCTTCGAAATCCCAGCTCGCCGCGCCGTCATCGAACGACCAGGGCGTTGCGACCAGTTGCAGGCCCGTAAAGCCCTGCGCGGCGCGGATGTCGATATAGGCCTGCGCGTCGGCCAGCGTCAGGGACGCCAGCAGTTGCCAGGGTGTGTCGGCGACGTAGTAGAAGGGCGTGCCGTCCGCCCAGGTGAGGTAACGGCCGTTGGCGCTGACCTCGATCGGTCCGTCGAACGCCGCACGGCCCACCGGCACCGCGGTGCCGGCGACCGCCAGTACGCATGCCGCCAGTAATGCTCTCATCACCCCCACGGTACGGGCACTGCATGCCCGTGTAAAGCGCAGAAACACACGCGCATCGTGACGGGCCAGACCGGCGGCGACCCGTCCGCCCGCTGGCGGCGTCGAACGTTCGAGCGGGACCGTCAGAGCCCCGCCAGCGCGCCGAGTTGGCGCTCCAGGCGGGATGCGCGCTCTCTGGCGAAGCGGACGATGCCCTCGTAGATCGACTCTTCGTCGAGTCGGGCCTCGGCGATCACGTCCGGTTCCAGTCCTCCGCTTCGCCAGCGGTCGTCGAAGTCGGCGTAGAGCGAGTACTCCTCGGTGAGGGGGCCGAGATTGGGTATCGGGGGCACGCGTTTGGTCATCGTGCTGACGACCATGCAGTCATAGCGCGACGAGTCGGGCAGCAGCGTCTCGCGATACTCGTCCGACTGGAACGCGAACAGCTCGGTGCTGATCACGGACACGATGCGCACGTTGACGCCCGCGTCCTCGAGCCGTGGAATGACGTTGACGAGGTTCTTCGTCGAACTGGAGCCCTGCACGACCACGGTGCCCATCCGGGGCGTGGCGCGGTCGTGGTCCCGAATCAGATAGAGCCCCTTCGAGGCCGCTTTCAGGTCGGTGTCGGCGAAGGTCGACCGATCGGCGACGACGAAGTCCGGGCGTGCGACGTGGATGACGATGATGCCGATCTCCTTGATCGCGAGCGCCTTCTGGACCGCCGCGAAATAGCCGGGGGCCACGTCGTTGTAGTCCCAGAAGTAGAGGTTGATGACCTGGCCTCGCGGCAGGAGCGTCCAGGCTTGCGGCGCGAAGATACCGAAGTGCGTGCGCGCATCGGCCGCGGTCTCGGGACCCGAGTGTCCGGCCAACACGTGCAGGACCCCGAGCTCGAAGGGGCTGTCCTGGTTCATCTGCGAGAACACGCGGGCGGGGGTGTACATCAACGGCGTGAACGCGCCGTAGGTGCCCGAGATGCCCCACACCCCGGCGTATCGTGCGGGGTCGGGCGACGCGTTCTGACTGACCAGCCCGATGATGGTCGACGCATTGCCCGCTTCCTGAATCGCCGCCTTGAGCCGCGTGCCGTACGGATTGTCGACCGGGTCGTAGTGGCCGAGGAGGTTGGCGTTCTCGATGTTGATCGACCCGGAGAGATCGGCGGCCATCGTCATGAAGCGCCCGCCGGTGACGTAGTTCAGCCACGCGCCGATCTCGCTGATCGCCCGTCGCGGTCCCTTCTTCAATCCCGGCTCGAGGAACAGGGCGATGCGCCGCTCGACCTCCTCGCCGGTGTGCTCGTTTTTCACGCTCACGTCCTGCGGGTCGATCGGCAGGTTCTCGGTTTTCAGGCGATCATCGAGGAACGGGTTGGTCGTCGGGTCGATGCGCAGCGCCGGCGCGCGGTCGACCGTCCCGGCGACGTCGATCACCCGTTCGGCGATCCACTCGCGCAGTCCGTCGCGGCGGTCCATCACCGACATCAGCATGTCGACGTTCGTCTTGAACTGGATCAGACGTTCCGCGTCGGTCTTGGGGACGCCGTCGCGCAGACCGTCGAACTCGACCCCGTAGGTCTGCTCGAACGACTCGGCCAGCGCGACGAAGTACGCGCTGTTCATCTTGAACGCATAGGGGTGGGACGGATACCCGATCAACTGGTTGCGTCCATTGACCTTCCCGTCACGCGCGGTCGGCCACCAGCCCTTGGTCGTCGGGCCGACGAGGATCATCGGCCGGCGATCGTCGGCCGGCCACCGTTCCATCGCCGTGAACGCCGCGATGATCTGGTCGAAGTCGTTCCCGTCGTCGACGGTAAATACGTTCCAGCCCCACGACACCCACTGTTGCGCGATGTCATAGTCCTGGTAGCGGGGTTTGACCACGCCGCCGATCAGGGCGTCGTCGATGCCCGCGTTGTTGAGTGAAAGGAGCACGCGCAGCCGTTTCCCGACCTGCTGCGCGAGGGCGATGTTCTTGAGTTCCTGAGCATGCCCTTCGGTCAACGCGAATTCCCCTTCGAGCGCGACCACCTTCAGCGTCTCCGGGGCGCCGACGTAGTCCCAGAACAGCGCCTTGCCGGCGGCCGTGGCGATGCCGATGCCCGAGGGACCGCCGTTGACGTCGTTCGTGGCGTCGACCGACTCGGCGTGGCCCGACAGCGCACGGATGCCGCGGATCTTCGCTTGCGCGAACAGCGGGTGGTCGGTGAGGCGGTTCTGCTCGAGCAGCGTCTCGAGCGCGCCGGCCCCGCGGCGGAACCCCAACGCGTCGATCGGCAGGATCGCGATGTGGGGGTCGCAGGCGAAACGCTCGTCGCCGGTCGCCGCATGCTGGCGCCGCAGCGCTTCGTACAGGATCATCCACAGTGAGTAGCAGGTCGGAATACAGTGACCGCCCGCGAGCATGAACTTGTCCGAGAACGCGAACTTGGGTTCGCGCAGGTCGTAGCGCAGCCCTCCCAGGTCAGGCCCGGCCAAGTGACAGGCGACGTTGTAGGGCGTATAGGCCAGCGGCCCGCCGAAGTGGCCCGTCTGCGCGTAATTCCCCATGAGACACAGGTTCATCGCGGTCATGAAGGCGACGTCGTCGAACCGTGCGCGGTCGTAATCGGGCAGCTCGACCGCGTGCGCTTCGAGCTTGTGCGCCGCTGAGACGGTGTGGAGCGTGACGGCGTGCCGAACGGGCATCTGCGTGGCCATGAGGGGTTGCGTTTCCGCCGGGCAGGGATTGCATAATACACTTCGACGCGAGCGGTGTCAGCTTGCAGATCAAGCGGCCGCGACGGTTGCCAGGAAACGAGGATGCCATGCACACGAAACAGACATTGACGTTCGTCACGGTCGCCGCCGGCATCCTGCTGGCCGCGATGGCGCCGCCGGCCGCGGCCGGGCAGGGTCAGGCCGAGCAGCCGTTCAGAGCCGGGGATTTCGAGTTCGGGTCACGTTTCGAACTGCCCGACGGAGAGCCGGCCGAGATCTGGAATCCGGCCAAGCGCAAGCTGGTCGAGGGTGGCCCGATGATCGGCGGTACGGTGCGCGCCACCGACCCGCGCACCTACTGCGCGATGGCCGCCGCCGGCTACGACTTCATCTGGGTGGAAATGCAGCACGAAGCGATCTCCTGGGAACAGGTCGCCCGCATGTGGCGGACCTGCCCGGGCCCGGCCGCGCCCGGCGTCCGCGTCGCGTATGCCAATGAACGTGAGATTCAGCACGCCACCGACATGGGCGCCGCCGTCATCGTGGTGCCGACCGTCGATTCCGTGGAAGAGGCGCAGGCGGCGGTCGACTGGACATACTTTCCACCGATCGGCAGACGCTCCTCCGGAGGCGGTCAGGGCCCCGGCACGCTGTGGAACCGTGTGCCCGGCGGTTACCGGCAGACCTGGAACGACAACGTCGTGCTGATTCTGATGATCGAGACGCTCGAGGGTGTCGAGAGCGCACGCGAGATCGCAAGGTTGCCGGGTGTCACGGGACTCTTCGCGGCGAGCGGCGACCTCGGGAACTTCTCCGGCTTTGGCGAGGGCGATGCGGAGTACGAGGCGCTGATCACCGAAGTCGCGACCGCCGCCAGAGAGGCCGGCATCCATGCCTGCGCGCCGCTGCGCTGGGCCAATCGCCCGTCCTTCACCTGCTTTCAGGCCGGCACGGAAGCGGCCAACATTCGCCGCGGCGCCGCGGCCGAGATACAGCAGGCGGCAGATCGCTTCGGGAGCAGCGGCGCGGGCGGCTCGCCGGTGACGGGCTCGGGCGTTTCCGCGCTCCTCGCCAACCTGACCGCCGAGTGCGGCACCATCACATACGAGGCCGATTGTTACGCCGCCGTGGAGAGCGCGGCAACGGCCGCCAGCTCGATGTCGGCAGCCGAACAGGCGCAGGTGGGTCGCCGGCTCCGCGAGATCATGGGAGTGAACCCCGCTCAGGCAGCGCGGATTCGCGAGATCGCCGCGAGCGGCGGGCTGACCGACTTCGTCCGGTGAACCACAATCCGACTTCGTCCGGTGAAACCGTAAACGGACTTCGTCGGACGTGCGCTATTCGATGCCGGACCCGCGGTGGCTGGAGGCGAGCAGGCGGGCGTGGTCGCCGAGGATCAGCCGCGCCTGCCGTCCGGCGCCCAGGGCGGCCGTGCGGCGGCGCATGCCGGCGGCCAGCGCGACGCCCAGCCCGAGCCAGAGCAGGACGATCGCCCACTCTTCCGGCCAGACGAGCGCCGACGGGCTGCCGGGCAGATAGAGCACGATGAAGAACAGCGTGGCGGCGACCGCCAGCCAGCCGACCAGCGCCGGGGCTGCTAGCAGCCCGTGGTAGAACCCCGCGTTGCACCGAGATCGGCGATGCGCCCGTTGAGCAAGGCGAGAAGAGGGAGAATACTGGTAGTATTCGACCGATGAACAACGACGATCAGCGGGATGCAGCGTCGATCGAATGCAGCGGGGCTTTTGCCACGGGCTGCTAGGGGCGGGGCAGGTCCGGATACCGGAGTTGGGTACAGGAGTGCGGGTTACGGACGTCGTTCAGTTTCCCGTTCATTGGGGAATGGACACCCGGTTCGGAGGGATAATCCGCGCGCTTGATCATAGAAATCATCAAAGGACGCCGAGCGTTCGATCCACGATCCCAGGGATGCCTGTGCCACGTAGTCACAAATGCGCGTCCTTGCGTCCTCTCTTGTGTCTCGATTGCTCAGCCCGAAACGCCGTTTGACAAAATGTGACGGATCATCGATCGGGATATCGTCCACCGGACATCCGAGTTCAGCAGCAAGCGCGTCCCGGACGATCGCCAGCCAGGACTCGATGTTTCGATCAGCCACGCCAAATAGCGTCATGTCTCTGTAGTCCTCGGGGATCCTGTCCGACTCGCGTCTCTTGACCTCCTGCCAGCGATTTGCATCGGCATCCGTCAAGACAACCAGGATGTCACACTCCTTGTGGTCTCTCAAATCCACTAACGATTTGCGAATTTCCCGCCTGAAAGATTCGCCCGAGCTTCCTCGGAATCGCCCCTCCGCCAATTCCGCGTCCGGACACCACCGTTGTGCAAGGCCGCGGACAACGGCTTCGTCCGTATCGCCCTGTACGTAATACCCGATCTTCATCCCAACATCTCCCGATAATGCTGTTCTCCCAACGGGAATTGTTCGAGTCGCGCCTTAACCTTGGCGACATCCGGCTGCGAAATCGCCGTGTGCCCTTTGTCTCGATCGAGTACAAAAATCCCGCCCAAATGTTTATCGAACAGATCGATGAAGTACGGGGAGTGAGAAGTGAAAATGACCTGCGGACGGTCCGGATACCCTTCGATCATCTCGAACAGGGTCTTCAGGAAACCGACGTAGATGCCGTTTTCCGGTTCCTCGATTATGCACATAGGAGACAAGCCCAGCCCTGGTTGAACCAACAGAACATATGCCAGCGCCAGAAACCTCAGCGTTCCACTTGATGCGTTCACGGCGGGTAATGTATGAGCGTCCTGGTCTTCGAAGAGCATGAACACGTTGTTCTCCGAGCCGGCGAAAAAGTTAATCAGGTCAAGTCTTGGTTCGATTCGTTGAATGACTTTCAGAAGTTTGCGATACGCTCGTTCGTTACCGGTCTTCAATGAGTAGAGCACAGATGCGAGATTACTCCCATCCGATGCGATAACGTACTCACGTGGTTTGTGGGCCGATCCTCGCATCGCACCGGGCGACAGGTCGTAATAAGTCCACGCAGTTAGATATTGTTTAAAACGATTGGCTCGTGGATTTGTGTTCGTGTCGTAGAGACGCTGCAACATCGTTGTATCCCTGGGCGCGGTCATCGCGACATAGTGCGCCGCTCCATCCAAGAAATCGTTCTCACGCATTAGCCGAATCTGACCGAACTTATTGTTCAACAGCAAGGTCTTGTCAAAATCTCCACCACTCACACTTAGAATCTCGCGATCGATTGTTACTGCTACTTCTCCGAGTCTGTTCTTTGGGGGTGAAATGGTCAGCGTGTACTCGAACGTCAATTGTTCTCCTTCATAGGGAATATTGGCCCGGACGAAGAAATCGATGGTTGATTTGTCGAGCGCGAAAGTGGTCATGGCGAACCGCCCATTTACGGTCTGGTCCGCGCATACATCAAGTTTCAAGGCCGAGCTGGCTGACACGAATCGCATCGCCTGACAGAGATTGGTCTTTCCAGCATTGTTTGTGCCAATCAGGAGGTTGGCTTCCTGCGGTTTGAACACAATATTGATCAAAGACTTGAAATTATCGACGCGAAACTCCTGCAACATTGCAAGCTCCTCGACAGTAATAGTCGTTTCTCAGCGGTCCGATCGTAACATGCGCTAAAGGGACCGTTGGGGTTGTACACAGGGATATCGTGTACCGCTCGGTGGGGCAAGACGAGGTGTCGCCGATCGGTGGTACGGAAGGGGACCGACGCGCGGGTTGCCCGACTTCGTCCGGTGAAACCGTAAACGGACTTCGTCGGACGTGCGCTATTCGATGCCGGACCCGCGGTGGCTGGAGGCGAGCAGGCGGGCGTGGTCGCCGAGGATCAGCCGCGCCTGCCGCGCTGCGCCCAGGGCGGCCGTGCGGCGGCGCATGCCGGCGGCCAGCATGACGCCCAGCCCGAGCCAGAGCAGGACGATCGCCCACTCTTCCGGCCAGACGAGCGCCGACGGGCTGCCGGGCAGATAGAGCAGGATGAAGAACAGCGTGGCGGCGACCGCCAGCCAGCCGACCAGCGCCGGGGCGGCGACGCGATAGGGGCGGGGCAGGTCCGGATACCGGCGCCGGATGATGAGGAATGACGCCGCCACCAGCAGATAGGCCACCACCGTCGCCAGCGACCCGGCATCGACCAGCCACACCAGCGCCGGCCGCCCGAAGAACGGGGCGAGCGCCGTGATCGCGGTCAGCACGGCCACGACCGCCACCGGCGACCCGTAGCGCGGATGCAGGCGGGCGAACACGGCCGGCAGCATCCCGCCCCGGGCCATGGCGAACAGCAGCCGGGACGCGCCGAGGAAGAACGCGTTCCAGCTCGTCAGGATGCCGAAGGCGCCGCCGACCACCAGCACGCGCCCGGCCCACGGGCTGCCATACACGGCGCTCATGGCGTCGGCGGTCGGCAGCGCCCGGCCTGCAAGCGTACCGGGGGCCAACGAGAGTCCGACGGTCCACTGCACGAGACCGTACCACCCGAGCGCCATCACGATCGAAAGCACGATGATGCGGCCGATGGTCCGCAACGGGATGTCGATCTCCTCGGCGAGTTGCGGGATGACGTCGAACCCGACATACAGGAACGGCGTCATGATCATGACCCGCAGCACCCCCTCCCAACCCGTGATGTAGGGGATCAGATTGGCGGTGTCGCCGCGCAGCGTCCCTGGCAGGAAGAACGCCACTCCAACCAGCAGCAGACAGCAGACGGCAAAACGCTGCGCGACGGCGGCGAACCGTATGCCGCAATAGTTGACCGCGCCAATTACCAGCGCGCCGGTCACGCCGGCGAGCACCCAGCTCAGGTGCACGTCCCATCCCGCCACGGTGTAGAGCCGACCGGCTTCGAAGCCGGGGACGAGATAGCTGACGACGGTGGGCAGGGCGACCGCCTCGAAGGCGCAGACCGCCACATAGGCGAGCACCAGCGTCCATCCGCAGACGAACGCCCCCGCGGGCCCCAGCCCGACGAAGGTGAAGCTGAACTCACCGCCGGCGCGCGACAGGGCGGCGGACAGCTCGGCATAGGTCAGTCCCACGAGCCAGACCATGACGGCGCCGGCGCCGAACGCCAGGATCGACCCCACCGCGCCCGCCCGCACGATCATCTCGCCCGCCAGCACGACCCAGCTCCAGCCGACCATCGCACCGAAGGCGATGGCCAGCACGTCGCCGCGACCGAGCAGCTTGCGAAGGTGAACCGGAGCGTCAGGCATGCCGGTGGACAGGGCAGCGCGTCAGCGTTCGTAGACCACCCGGCCGCCGAGCACCGTCAGATCGACCTCGGTGTCCATCGTGCGCGCCGGATCGATCGTCAGCAGGTCCAGTGACAGGACCACCAGGTCGGCCAGCTTCCCGACCTCGAGACTGCCCTTGCTGTCCTCCTCGAAGGTCAGATACGCCGCCAGCCGGGTATAGCCGACGATCGCCTCGGGCATCGTCAGTGCTTCGCCGGCGCCGACCACGGCGCCGCTCATCCCCTGACGCGTGACGGCGGCCTGCAGCCCGACCAGCGGTCCGATCGGCAGGATGTCGCTGCCCAGCGCCACGACCACGCCGTGCCGCATCGGCGACCGCAACGGGTTGTTCGTCGTGTAGCGCTCGCCGTCGAGGTGCTCGGCGTAGCGGCCCTCGAGCGTGTAGGTGAAGTTGGGCTGCTGCGCGATGTGGATGTTCCAGTCCGCCATGCGCTGCATCGTCTCGTCTGGCGGCCTGACGGTGAAGTGATTCAGATAGTGGCGGTGGTCGGCGCGCGGCGACGCTTCGAGCATGCGCGCCCAGACGTCGACCGTCATCGCGATGGCCGCGTCGCCGATGGTGTGGAACCCCAACTGCCAGCCCATCCGGTGGGCGGCGCTGGAGATCTCGAACAGGCCTGCCTCGTCGATCAGCGGGCCGCTGCCGAAGTACCCCGGCTGCCCCTTGTAGGGCGCAAGGGTCCAGGCGGCGGCGCCGGTATATCCGCCGTCGACGAAGAACTTCAGCGCCCCGACCCGCAGCCAGTCGTTGCCGTCGCCGGTCGTACGGCCGAACCGGTTCAGCATGGCGATGGCCCGCTCCGGATTGGACGGCATCCGCAACTGCACCGCCGCCCGGGGCAGCTCGCCGGCACGATCGGCGTAGACCGACTCCCAATCGGCGAAGCCATTGATGCCGACGCCGGCCTGGATGATGCTCGTGATCCCGAGGGCGAGCAGACCGCGCAGGTTTTCGATGAAGCTCGCCCGCAGCTCTGCCCTCGTCGGGTCCGGTACGAGCCGACTGACCAGCCCCTGCGCCCCCTCGCGGAGGATGCCGTTCATGCGGCCCTGGTCATCGATCTCGATGATGCCGCCCGGCGGGGTGGCGGTGTCCGGCGTCAGCCCGGCCGCGTCCAACGCCAGCGTGCTGGCGACCGAACTGTGGCTGCCGGCGCGCGTCAGCACCACCGGGTTGGCCGGCGCCGCGTCATCCAGGTCCCACCGCAGCGGCCGGCGCTGCTCGCTCAGTTCGTCTTCCGACCAGCCGTAACCCGTGATCCACTCGCCCGACCCGAGCTGCTCCGCCTTGCGCGTGACGCGGGCCTTCAGCTCGGCCAGATTCTCGAGCCCCGACAGATCGACCCAGCGTGCGGCGTTGCCGCTGATGTGGATATGGGTGTCGATGAACCCGGGCAGCACGAGCCGCCCCCCGAGGTCGATCGTGCGCGCGGCGCGGTACCGCTCAGCGAGATCGTCCCAGCCGAGCGCCGCGATGCGGCCGTCACGCACCGCCACCGCCGAGTACGTCGAAAGCAACGCGTCGGCGGTGAAGATCTTGCCGTTGTGCAGCAGCAGGTCGACCGGTTCCTGCGCCTGCACCTGCGCCGCCGCCGCCGCGTAGACGACCCACGCCGCGATCCACACTCGTCTCATGGTCCTCTCCACCAATCGGCGCGTACGGCAACGGCGCGGTTGCGGCAAGGGAAGAACCGCAGTAACGTCAGGCATCAGCTTCAGGATTCCTGCAGCGTCCCATACGATCCTCTGCGATGCGCACCCTACTCTACCGGATGCTTGGCGCCGTCGCGTCCATCCGCGCCGAGGAAACGAGACCGGCGGTGTTGATGTTCGCCTACTCGTTCCTCGCCATGACGTCGTACAACATCCTGAAGCCGATCACGCGGTCGCAGTTCATCACCGCGCTCGGGGCCGACAATCTGCCCTACGTGCTGTTCGCCGCCGGGATACTGATTGGTGTCGTCATGCACCTGTATGGCAACGCCATTCGCCACGTGCCGCGCCAACACGTCATCCCGATCACGCAGACAGCCATCGTCGGATTGCTTGTCGTCTTCTGGGCGCTGCTGCGGACCGGCGCGGTGTGGGTGACGGTCGCCTTCTATTTCTTCGGTCTGATTCTGGGCATCCTCCTGATCAGCCAGTTCTGGACGCTGGCGAACGATATCTTCGACGCGCGTCAGGCGAAGCGTCTGTTCGGGTTCATAGGCGGCGGCGCCAGTCTCGGCGGCGCCCTGGGGGCCGGCATCACCGCGGCCATCGTCGAGGAGGTGGGCTCGGAACAGCTCCTGCTGGTCAGCGCGGTCGCTTTGGCCGGCTGTACCGGAATCGTGATACTCCTGCTGCGTCATCACCACATCGGTGAACAGGCCGGGTTCGACGTATCCGAGCGCGGCGCAGGCGGCCGGGAAGGCCTCCGGCTGCTCTCCACGTCACGCCCGCTGCAGGTGCTGGCCCTGACGGTGGCATGCGCCGCCGCCGGCGCGGCCGTCGTCGACCAGCAACTCAACATGGCGGCCGAAGCGCTGCGTGGTGACGGCGGCGGCGACAGCATTGCGGCCTTCCTGGCCCAGATCACCGCCTACCTCTCGATCGGCGGCTTCGTCGTCCAGGTTGCGTTCGTCAGCCGCATCTATCGGTCCGCCGGGATCGGTGTCGCCCTGCTCCTGCTGCCGATCGGCTTCAGCGCCAGCGCCGCGATCATCCTCTTCAGCGGTGCGCTCTGGGCGGTCGCGGGGGCCAGGGTGCTGAGCTCGACGATGCGCTACACGCTCGACAAGACGACGCGCGAAGTGCTCTTCCTGCCGTTGGCGGCCGAGGTGCGGCACCGTGTCAAACCGTTCATCGACGTCACGATGGACCGCGGCGCGAAAGCGGTGACGGCGCTGCTGCTGCTGGCCTGCATCCAACCCTGGGGGCTCGGGCTGGACTGGCGCCAGTTGAGCTATGCCAGTCTCGCCATCACCGGGCTCTGGATCGCGGTCGCGCTCAGGGCGCAGCGCGAGTACCTGCGGGCGTTCCGGGCCAGCATCGATGCCCGGGCGATGACGGCTGACGTGGTCGCGACCAGCGGCGGAGAGGCCGCCACGGTCGAAACACTGGTGGAGGAACTGTCCAACCCTGACGCGAGCGGGGTGCTCTACGCCATCGAGATGCTCGAGGCGATGGATAAGCCGCATCTCATCACGCCGCTGCTGCTGCGTCACGAGTCGGCGCCTGTCCGGATGCGGACCCTGCATGCCCTTGCGTCGGGCCGCTCACGCGTGGCTGAGCGCTGGAAAGGCGCCGTCGAGCGGATGACCCGTGACGACGACGTCGACGTGCGCGCCGCGGCGCTCGCCGCCCTGGCCAGCCTGGCCGGCCGCGACGCGGCAGCCATGATGCGCAGCCATGCCGACGACCCCGAGCCGCGTGTGGCGGTGGCCGCGGCCGCCGTCCTGGCGCGCTCAGACGATGAGACCGACGCGAGCCTCGCCGAAGCGACCTTCCGCAGGTTGATCGAAGACACGCGAGACGCGGCCGTTGGCGGACGGATAGAGGCGGCGCGGGCCCTCGCCAAGACAAAGGCCCCCCGTTTCCGAGCCCTGTTGGTGCCCCTGTTGTATGACCACCATATCGATGTCGTCCTCGAAGCCATCAGAAGCGCGGGTGAGCTCGGCGCCACGGACGGCCTGTTTCTGCCGGGGTTGATCTCGCGACTCGGTCACCGCACCTTGAAGCATGCGGCCCGCGAGACGCTCGTCGCCTACGGCAACGAAATCATCCCCGCGTTGCGTTTCATGCTCGAGAATCCGCACGAGCACATCTGGGTGAAGCGGCACATTCCGTCCACCCTGGCCCTCCTGCCGACCCAGGCGGCCGTGGACGCGCTCGTGAGCTCTCTCGACGCCGCCGACGGCTTCCTGCGGTACAAGGTCATCGCCGCCCTCGAATCGATCAGCCGCCAGCACGCCTCCCTGGTCGTGCCAGGCCCCGTCATCGAGGCGTTCCTCATGAGGGAATCGACACGCTACTGCAACGTCCTGACGCTCAGGCACAACCTGCTGCAGCACGCGCCCGACCTCCACGACACCCTGCTGGAGCGAGCGCTCGAAGAGTGTCTCGAGCGCAGGCTGGATCGTATCTACCGGCTGGCGGGTCTGTTGTACGACGTCGGTGACGTGACCGCGGCTCGACACGCGATCGAGCGCGGCGGCGCCAAGCACCGCGCCAGCGCCCTTGAGTACCTCGACAACCTGCTGCGGGGTAACGTGCGCAAACGGATCATGCCACTCATCGACGAGACGCCGATGTCGGCCAGGATCGGCCACGCCAATCTCGTGCTCAGGACGAGGCCGCGCGACCTCGATGACACGCTGGCGCAACTGATTCACGACGCCGATCCGGTGATCGCCTCGACAGCCATTCACTTCGTGGCCACCCACGTTCCGGGCGCACTGACCGACGATCTCGAGTGGCTCGACATGCACCGGTCCAGCACCGCTCCACGGGTCCGCGACACGGCATCCTGGGCGCTGGCGCGACGAACGCGCGGCAGAGACAGCCGCCTGTCCGGCAACGGGCTCCCGGACGCGGAACTCGCCGATCGGCTGAGTCGCATTCCGATCTTCGAGTTCGTGTCGGTCGACAACCTGTTCCGAGCCATCGAATCGGCCCAGGAGGTGCGCTACGCGGCAGGACACGCCGTGGGGAGGAAAGGCGCCACCGAGGCGGTCGAACTCCTTATCGAAGGTTCCGTGGGATACGCGCCGGGGGCTGACGGCCACGGAGACCTGCGGGCGCCCGGCGTCCTCGGTCTGGAGGATGTGCTGCGGGGAGCGCCCACCACCCGCCCCACCTGGGCGCATGAACCGTCCATGTGCCTCCGTATCGAGGCGGCCGAGTTCATGGCGATGGTTTCCGCCGATATTTCGCTGGCGCAGGGATTGTTCCGGTTGTTGCTGGCCCCCGCCGCCAGACGATCCAACCGCAGCCCCGCGCATCTGCCGGCGGTGATCATGCCGAACTCGGAGCTGCAGCCGTTCGACATGGCGATGCTGCTGCGGCATCATCCCTTGTTGACGCGCGCAACGGCCGCAGATCTGCTTGCGCTCGTGAGCGCCGCGCGGGAGCTGTCGTTGGAATCAGGTGAGCGGCTGTTCCTCGACGATGACCCCGCCGCGCTGTATCTGGTCGTCGATGGCGCCGTTCGGCTCGAATCGGAGGGCGCCGCCCCACTGGTCGTGGAACCGGGTGGGACGCTGCTGGTTGCCGAGACGCTCGCGGGCGCGCTGACCGGGTGGCGCGCCACGGCAACGCGGCCGTGCCGCATCCTGCGAGTGGAACGAGACGACCTGTTTCTGGTGTTGTCCGATCGGGTGGACTTGCTGCAGGATCTCTTCAGCGGCGTCATCGGAGCATCCATGGCGCTGGAGGCAGAGGCAGCGTACGCGGGCGCGGCGGGCATGGCCACGCAGCCACGGCATGCGGACTGACCCGCTTGCAGCGAACATGGAGGTCGTTCATGCGCAAATCTCACTGGTTACCGGCGCTGGCAGCGGTGCTCTGCCTGACAGTTGCCTACGCGCAGGACACGGCCGCCCCGGAGCTCTCCCGGGAGGCGCTGGAGGCGTTCCTGCGCAACGCCGACTTGTCTGATTTTCGAGACGCGGGCGGCGGCGTCACCGGGTCGCAGCGTGCGACCGCGTCGGACGATCAGATGACGCATGACGTTCACGTCCAGAACGTCGACATTAGCCGGGACAGATTCATCGTCCCCGGCGCCGAGCCGCAAATCAACTTCAGGGACACCTACATCTACAACGTGGCCGCGTATCGCCTGGCCGCGCTTCTGGGGCTGGACAACGTACCCGTGTCGGTGTCGCGGACCATCGCCGCCGTTCGGTCTTCCGTCACGTGGTGGGTCGACGACGTGGCCATGACCGAGAAGGAACGGATTGCGCAGAACACACTCGGACCGAACCCGGCCGAGACGAGCCGGGAGTTTTACGCCATGTACGTGTTCGACGAGCTCATCCGGAATTCGGACCGGAATCAGGGCAACATGCTCTGGACGACCGACTGGAAACTGTGGCTCATCGACCATACCCGCGCATTTCGCGCCGACGTCGAACTGGACAAACCGGAGCGGATGGTTCGCATCGATCGGGCGCTGCTCGACAATCTGCGTGGTTTGACTGCGGAATCGCTCGAGGAGGCGCTCGATGGCAGCCTCACCGGTCGCGAGCGATCGAATGTGATAAAACGGCGTGACTTGTTGGTGCAGCATTTCGACGCTCGAATCGCCCAGCTCGGCGAGAGCCTGGTGGTCATGGACGAGTGAGGCTTCCATCCGCGTCACACGGCGCCGGCCGATATTCAATGGAGATGCGCAAAGTGATTGCCCGGGTTGCCAACGCTGCCGCGATGCTGCTGGTGCTGACCGGCGCCGGCACGAGCGCGCCGGCTGAAGCGCAACCGAGCGGCCGCGTGGTCGCCATCGGGGACATCCACGGCGCCAGCGATCGGCTGCACAGAATTCTGCGGCAGAGCCGCGTGATGGACCGCGAACGCCGCTGGACCGGCGGTACCGCCACGCTGGTGCAGACAGGCGACTTCACTGACCGCGGCGCCCAGGTGCGCGAGGTCATGGACCTCCTGATGCGGCTCGAGGACAGCGCCCCGGACGGGGGCGGCCAGGTCAGGGTGTTGCTGGGCAATCACGAAACGATGAACCTGACGGCCGATGTCCGGGACGTCACCGCCGCCATCTTCGCCAGCTTCGCGTCGCCCGGGGCAGACCAGATGCGCGAAGACGCCTATCGACGGTACGTCGAGTATGCGGCACGGCGCCGCGCAGACCTGGGCCGCCCTCTGCCGGGCCTGCTGTTGCGCGACGAATGGATGCGCACACATCCCGTCGGATTCATCGAGTACATGGAGGCGCTGGGACCCGACGGACGGTATGGCCGATGGCTGCGGGACAAACCGATCGCCACCGTGGTCGGGGATACGGTCTTTCTGCACGGCGGCCTGAGCCCGGGCCTGGAGGCGGCGAGTGTCGAGGGCTTGAACGACGCCGCGCGGAAGGAGATCGAGCGCTTCGACCGGCACCGGCGCCATTTGATCGACACCGGCATCATCCTGCCGTTCTCGACGTTCGAGGAGATCTTCGCGGCCGTGGCGCTCGAAGTGCATGCGTGGAACGACCGGCTGGTTCCGGATCGGCCCGCGCCGGACCAGCCACCACCGTCCGTGACGCCCGAGGAGCGAGCGCATCTCGACGTCCTGACGGACCTGCTCACCATCAGGAGCTGGTCGATCATCGACACCACGGGCCCGCTCTGGTTCCGGGGATTCGCACAATGGTCAGAAGAAGAGGGCGCCGCGATAATTGGCGACCTGCTGAAACGTTTCGGTGTGACACGAGCGGTCGTCGGACATTCGGTCACCGCGTCCCGACGAATCACCGGACGCTTCGGAGAGAAGGTCTTTCTCATCGACACCGGCATGCTGGAGGGCGTGTACCAGGGCCGGGACTCGGCGCTGGAGTTGCTCGATGGGCGGGTCACCGCGATATATCCGGGAGAGCGCGTCCCGCTCGATGCTTCTCCACCCGCGCGGAAATGAAGAAGTCACGCGTCCCGCGGTCACGGCCCACCAACCAGCGTTGAGTCTGCGACGTACGCGTCCTCGTCGCCGCGGTCAGGGAGGTAACCCATGCACATTCGATACGCAGGTTTCATTGCCGTCGCCGCCACTGTCGCGCTGTCGGCCCAGCCCGCCGCGGCGCAGTACGGCGCCGCCAACGGCGAGTGGCGCAGCTACGGCGGTGACAACGGCGGCACCAAGTACTCGCCGCTGGACCAGATTGACGCCGGCAACTTCGACGATCTCCGCGTCGCCTGGCGCTGGCAGACCGCCGACGCGTCAATCGACGTCGAGGCGTTGCGCGAGAGTGAGGAGGACCGGCCGATCTCGATCCGCGGCCTGCAGGCGACGCCGCTGATGGTTGATGGCGTGCTCTACCTCACGACCGCGCTCTATCAGGCGGCGGCCGTTGATGCCGGCAGCGGCGAGACCCTCTGGGTGCACGACCCGCAGGCCTATGGGGGCGGCGATCCGACGCACGCATTCCGGTCGCGCGGTCTCGCCTACTGGTCCGACGGCAACGACGCCCGCATCTTCTGGGGCACGAGCGAGGCATATCTGATCGCGGTCGATGCGCGCACCGGCGAACCGGTGCGCGACTTCGGCGACAACGGCCGGGTCGATCTGACGGAAGGCGTGCCGCGGGCCGATCGCGGCGCGAAAAATTACCAGGGCCGCAACCTCGTGGGCGTCGCCTCCCCGCCGGTCATCACGCGCGACGTCGTCGTCACGCCGACGATCATCTCTGACTTCGTCATCCGCAAGGAAGCTCCTCCAGGCTGGGTCAAGGGGGTCGATGCGCGCACCGGCGACACCCGCTGGATGTTCCGTACAGTGCCGCGCGGCGACGACTTCGGCGCCAACACGTGGCTCAACGAGTCCTGGCGATATTCCGGCAACGCCAACATCTGGCCGCCGCTCAGCGCCGATGACGAACTCGGCTACGTGTACCTTCCGATTGGCACCGCCACCAGCGACTACTACGGCGGTCACCGGCTCGGCGACAACCTGTTCGCCGAGAGTCTGGTCGCCGTCGATGCCGAGACGGGACAGCGGGCCTGGCATTTCCAGGCGGTCCACCACGGAGTGTGGGACTACGATTTTCCCGCCGCACCGACGCTGATTGACATCACCGTCGACGGACGTCCGATCAAGGCGATTGCGCAGGTCAGCAAGCAGGGTTTCACCTACGTCTTCGACCGCGCCACGGGCGACCCCGTGTGGCCGATCGAGGAGCGGCCGGTCGAGACCGACAGCGACCTCGAGGGTGAGGTGCTGTCGCCAACGCAGCCGTTCCCGACGAAACCGCCGCCGTTCGAGTATCAGGGTCTCAGCATCGACGATCTCGTCGACTTCACCCCCGAGATCCGGGCGATGGCGGTGGAGGCGGTCCGGAATTTCCGCCTCGGGCCGCTGTTTACGCCGCCGATGTTGAGCGTGGAGGGCGGGTTGCAGGGGACGATTCAACGCCCGCATATCGCCGGTGGAGCAAGCTGGAGCGGGTCGGCCGCCGATCCCGAGACCGGCCTGCTCTACGTGCCGTCCGAGAACCGCTTCTCGGTCCTCAAGTACTACACACCCGACCCCGCGGAGGGTGGCAATCTCCGCTACACCCAGGCCGATTTCGACAGCGGGACGCAGCCGACGATGCCGCAGGGCCTGCCGCTGCTCAAGCCGCCCTATTCGCGGATGACCGCCATCGACCTCAACGAGGGCGAACACGCGTGGATGCAGCCGAACGGTGACGGGGACCGCTATCGCAACCACCCGTTGCTGCGCGACCTCGACCTGCCGCCGCTTGGCGGCGAGGGACACGCCGGTCCGCTGCTGACGAAGACGCTGCTCGTGAGCGCGCTGTCGGCCGGCGGCTCTGACGGCGGACCGCGGCTGGTGGCACGCGACAAGGCGAGCGGCGAGATCGTCGGCTCGATCGATCTCCCGGGCGGCGCGATCGGGACGCCCATGACCTACATGCACGAGGGCGCGCAGTACATCGCGCTGACGATTGGCGGCGAGGTGCCGGGGCTGATCGCGCTGACATTGCCATGACGGACTCCGCGTGTGCCGTGCTTGGCGCGGCGGCCGGCGACGACCGGACGGCCGACTCGAGTGCGCCGCGCGCCGATCTCGCGTTCGCCGTCACGACCGCCGCGCGTCCCCGATCCCTGGAGCACGAGACCGCACGCCGCCTCGCGGCCGACAGCGGCTATCCCTACGTGCAACGTGGCCAGGAGACGCTCGTCCACACCGCTGCCCGCGCCGGCCGTAGCGGCCTGATCATCGTCGAACGCACCCACCTGTCCGTCTGGATCGCCGGTCGGCGTTTCCGCTACCACACCAGCATGGCCAGACTGCGGGTGCTGGCCTTGCAGCGAGGCCGGCAGGACGCCCTGGTGGCCGCCCTGGGGATTGCGCCGGGGGGACGCGTCCTCGACTGCACCTGTGGACTTGGCGCTGACGCCATCGTCGCGTCGTACGCGGCCGGCCGCGCTGGCCGCGTACGCGCCCTCGAGGCCTCGCCGCTCCTGGCGCTGCTGGTCGAGCGCGGCATCGCCTCCTGTGCGCGCGACGCACCGCCAGACCTCGCCCCGGCCATGCGCCGGGTCGACATCTGCTGCGCCGACTTCGCCCGCTACCTGCGCCGGGAGGCTGACAACGCCTGGGATGTCGTGTATTTCGACCCCATGTTCACCGAGACCATCGCCGCCGCCCGGGGCCTCGATCTGGTCCGCTGTCTGGCCCGCCCGGGCGGGCCGTCACTCGCCGACCTGCAGCAGGCCCGCCGCGTCGCCCGGCGCCGCGTGGTCATGAAGGACCGCCGGCCCGGCCGTGAACTCGAGCGCCTCGGGTTCACCACGGTCCACAAGAGCCGCCGGGTCTGCTACGGCGCCCTGCCGGCCTTCGGCGCCGGCCACGACGCGGCAGTCTGAGGCGCCGCCCCGATCAGCGTTCTCTCGCTCGCCATGGGATCCTCCGCGCCTGCGTCCCGAACGGCGCGTTCCGTCGCACGATCACGCGCTGCGATGGCCGCGTCCACCGCCCTCGCGCGGGTTCGCACGCGGTGTACACTGTCGCGGAAGGTCGGGGGCTCGGCTCCGCGGGCGGCATTCATGCAGACATATCGTCCCACCGCGCCGGTCGCTCCGGCCACCGTCGAACAACTCGTCGAGCGCCTGGGGTCCGGTGACCGCAAGGTCGCGGCCGATCTCATGCCGGTCGTCTATGACGAGCTCCGCCGGCTGGCCCGCCGGTATGTCCGACAGGAACGCGCGCAGAGCATTCAGGCCACGGATCTCGTGCACGAGGCGTATCTGAAGCTGGCCCGGGACAAGCGCCAGGACTGGCAGGGCCGCACGCATTTCCTCGCCATCGCGGCGATCGGGATGCGGCGCGTGCTGGTGGAACGGGCGCGGGCGCGCGGCGCATCGAAGCGAGGCGGCGCGCAGGTCCGTGTCACCCTGGACGAGGGGCTGGTCGCCGACCCCGGCGTCGCGCTCGATCTGGTCGCGCTCGACGACGCGCTGTCCGCGCTTGCGCAGCTCGACGCCCGCCAGGCGCGCATCGTCGAACTGCGCTTCTTCGGAGGTTTGACGGTCGAGGAAACGGCCGCGGCGGTCGGGGTGTCGCCCGCGACGGTCAAGCGCGGCTGGACCCTGGCCAAGGCCTGGCTCAAACGGGAGATGGAAACTGGCCACGGTGGTCGATCCTGAGCGCTGGCAGCGCATCGGCGATCTGTTTCATGACGCGCTGGCGTGCGGCGCCGGTGAGCGCGCGCGGTTTCTCGACGACGCCTGCCGTGACGATCCCGCGTTGCAGGCCGAGGTCGAGTCGCTTCTCGCGCACCACGACGACAGCTCGGACGCGGTGGTCCTGACCCCCGCGGACCGCGGTGTGGACGACGCGGGCGCGCAGGCGGCGCTGGTCGGTCGCCAGTTCGGACAATACCAGGTCACACGCAAGCTGGGCGAAGGCGGGATGGGGGTGGTCCATCTCGCCAGGGACACCCGGCTCGGCCGCTTCGTGGCGATCAAGGCGCTGCCCGCGCGGTTCACGCGCGACGAGCCGCGGCGGCGGCGCCTGCGCCGCGAAGCGCGGGCGCTCGCCAGCCTGACGCATCCCGGCATCGCCACGGTCCATGCGCTCGAGGAGTTCGACGACACCCTGTATCTTGTCAGCGAGTACGTGCGCGGCGCGACGTTGCGGCAGGAGCTGGCCGACGGTCCGTTGCCGCTCTCGGCCGTGCTGAACACGGCGGTCGAAATTGCCCGCGCGCTGACCGCCGCGCACGAGCGCCACGTCATCCATCGTGATCTGAAACCGGAGAACGTGATTCGCACCCAGGATGCCGGTATCAAGATTCTGGACTTCGGATTGGCCCGCTTCAGCGACGTCGAGATGGGCGCCGCCGCCTCTGCCACGCGGCTGACCGAACCGGGGTCCGCCCTGGGCACCCCGGGCTACATGTCTCCCGAGCAGATACGCGGCCAGGAGGTGGACTTCCGCTCGGACATGTTCGCGTTCGGTGTGCTCCTGTTCGAGCTGACGTCGGGTCTCCATCCGTTCAGCGGCGGCGGGCAGGCGTCGACGGTCGCGCGCGTCCTCGAGGCTGACCCGCCCGAACTCACCGAACTCGTCCCCGCCTGCTCACCCGACCTGGAGCGAATCATTCTCCGCTGCCTGCAGAAGGCTGCGGACCGGCGTTACGGCGCGACGCGGGAGCTGCTTGACGAGCTCGAACAGGTCCGGCGGGACCAGGCGGACCGTAGCGTGCGGCCCGCGGCCGGCGGGCGGGGGCGCGACCGCGCCCGGACGACGCACAGACCCGATCCGGGCCCGGTGTGGTGGTGGCAGTTCCATCAGCGCGTCACCGGACTCGTCTACTACGCGATGTTGTATCCCCTGTGGAACGTGCGCCAGTGGGCGCCGCCGCCTTGGGGCACGGCCGTGTTCTTCGCGGCGCTGGCCGCGGTGCTGGTCGCGGGCACCCTGCGGTTCCACCTGTCGTTCACGCAACGGTTCAATCCCGCGCAGCTCGACACCCAGCAGGCGCACGTGGCGACCTGGATTCGCGCGGCGGATTGGCTGTTGGTTATTCTGCTGGTGGCGTCGGCGGCGCTGATCAGCAGCGATCACGCCGCCTGGGCGAGCGTGATCGCCGCCGTCGGAATCATCAGTTGTCTTGCGTTTCTCATCATCGAACCGGCGACCACCCGCGCCGCGTTCCAGCGCGGCGGCGACGGCGCCGGTTGACGACGCGCCGCGGGCCGGCACGGGACGACGGCGCAACGCGGGACGTGCGCCTCGGGCGGTTACGCGGAACGCTCGGCCGACCCGGACGCCGCCGCCAGCGCCTCCTCCATCTCGTCGATGATCCGTTGCGCCGCCTCTGCAGGGGTCGGGGCCGCCGTGATGGGCCGCCCGACGACGAGGTAGTCGGCGCCGAGGCGCAGCGCGCGGCCGGGCGTCGTGCTGCGGGCGTGGTCGTCCAGCGCCGCGCCGGCCGGGCGGATGCCGGGGCTCACCAGCAGTGCGTCCGGGAAACGCTCGCGACAGGCGCCGATCGCCTCGCCCGATACGATCAGCCCGTCACAGCCGGCCGCCAGCAACCGGCCGCCGCGCTCAAGAATGAAGTCCTCGACCGACGCTCCCTGCCCCGACTCCTGCAACTGCTGCGATCCGAGGCTGGAGAGATACGGCACCATGAGGGCGAGCGGCATGTCGTCACGGCGTGTCTCGCGCACGGTCCTGAGCGTCTGGCGGGTAATCGCCTCCGGCACTGATTCAACGAACGTCATGAACCGGATGCCGAGCCGGTGCGATTCAAGCACGAGGTCGCTGATCGTGTTGCCGATATCGCCCGCCAGCTTGAGGTCGACGAACACGCCGCCAGTCCCCCGCCGGCGGGCCTGCAGGCGAGACAGCAGGCCGTACAGATCACCGGCCAGGAACAGTCGCAGGCCGATCTTGAAGAACGACACCTGAGGGAGCCGGTCGACGAGCGACACCGCTTCATCGTGCGTCGAGACGTCAAGGGCCACGATCAACCGGTCTGCACCTGTGAGCATCGTTGGTATTCCGCCACCGTGTGGCGCCAGCCGCGCGCGCGGTCACGCCGCGGCGCAGGCAGGTTCGACTGCCGCGACATCATATACCGCATATACCGCCGATCCGGCGCTACGAGGCCGCGGTGAGGTGAGTGCGCGCCGCCTGCAGGGTGACCGTCAGCTTTTCCCGGGGCACGCTCGTCACGAACGGCGGCACGACGACACCGAACAGGAAAGGGATGCCGCGCGTGAGGGTGATCGATTCACACTGCATGAGGGTGCCCTCGGCGCGTTCCTCGAACGAGCAGTAGTTGTTGAGCCGCTAGGCGAAGCCGCGGTCGAACGCCTGCACGGTCTCAGGCTTCAACTCGGCCGCCGGCGTCACGCTCGCCGACAACAGCAGCGCGGCGCCGCCGCCGACCGCCGGGCGCACCAGTCTCACCCTGGTTCTCCTGGACTCCAGCGGGTCAGGGCAGTTGCAGCAGTTCGACGCTCACGCCGTTGGGGTCCTCGAAGAACGCCACGCGGACCACGTCGTTGACCACGAACGGTTCGACCAGGGTCTTCGCCCCCGCCGCTGCGAACGCGGCAACCGCTTCGTCCATGTCGGCGATGCCCCAGGCGACGTTGCGGATCGCGCGCTCGGCGCTCGGGGCCAGGGTCTCGCCCCCGCTGTCGGCCGCCAGCAGCCAGACGCCGCCGTAACGCAGCCCCTCGATGCGTCCCTTCAACTGGTCGCGCGTCCCCCCGAGCATCGTCTCGTACCAGGCGAGCGTTGCCGTCGGGTCCGGCACCCGCAGGTGGACATGGTGGAACCCGGGCCATTCGGCGTCCTGCACCAACTCGATCTTGGCCCCGAAGGGATCCTCGATGAAGGCCAGCTTGAACAACCCCGGCACATCCCGGATCGGTGAGGTGACGGTGGCCCCGGACCCCTCGAGCGCCCGCATCGCCGCGTCCAGATCGGGCACCGACAGCCCGAAGTGATCGAGCGCGCTCCCGGCGCTGGGCCGGACCTCGTCGGTTTCCTGAAAGGCGATGAGCGTCTCCCCGATCATGACGTGTGGGGCGCCGCTGTTGGTCCTGACCGCGCCCAGGTGCTCGACATACCAGGCAACCGCCGCTTCGGGGTCCGGTGCAGCGATGTGGATGTTGTGATATCCGGTGATCCGGATGGCCGCTTCACCAATGGTCATACCCGCAGCGGCGACGAGCGCCATGGTGAGCATGCCCGCACTGATATGTCGTTTCATGATCCTCTCCTGCTTCTGCGCCGCTCCCGGCTCCGGCGGAGCCACGGAATCAGCGTCCATCCTCGGGCAGCGCGAACGCGACCAGTCGCGGCCCGCCGCCGATGGTCAGGGCGATGTACTGCCGGTCGCCGACCAGATAGGTCATCGGGGTGCCGACGGCGCCCGTAGGGAGGTCGACCGAGCCGACGATCCGGCCGCTGGCCTTGTCGCGCGCGATGAGCCGCGGCCCGCCCCCGTTGCCGCCGGCGGTGAGGGCGCTGACGAGCAGCGTCTTCGTGACCAGCGGCCCGCCGCGGCCGTCGCCGCCCAGCGGCGGCAGGTCGAGATCGCGCAACAGCGGGTGGTTGCGGAAACGGTCGCCGTCGCCGTTGGGCTGCATCCAGGCGGTGTCCCCGGTGTTCAGGTTGACCGCCGTCATGCGCGAGTAGGGCGGCTTGAACAACGGCAGCCCCTGCGGCATCGTCGGCTGCCGGCCGCCGCCGAACGCGCCCTGGGTATAGCGCATGGTGCCGCCGACGGCAGGGTCCGGCGTGTAGAAATGCAACACCGAGAACCGGTTGTTCGACGGCACGTAGAGCAGCCCGGTCTCGGGGTCGACGCCGGCCCCGCCCCAGTTGGCGCCGCCGTCGATCGCCGGACGCTGAATGGTGCCCTGGACTCCGCCGTCGATGGTGCGCAGCGGCGGCGTGAACAGTGGACCGAGCTGGAAGTCCTTCACCGCCTCCAGCGCCATCGCCCGGATCTCCGGCGTGAAGTCGACCAGGTCGTCAATCGTGACCCCCTGATATTCGAATGGCGGCGGCCTGGTGGGAAATGGCTGCGTCCGCGCCGGCGCCTCGTCCGGCAGGTTCGTCTCCTGCGGGACCGGCCGTTCCTCGATCGGCCAGATCGACTCGCCCGTCACGCGGTCGAAGGCGTAGATGAACCCCTGCTTGCTCACCTGCGCCAACGCCTTGATGCTGCGGCCGTCGACCGTGACGTCGATCAGGTTGGGGTGGGTCGGGAAGTCGTAGTCCCACAGCCCGTGGTGGACCGCCTGGAAGTGCCAGACCCGCTGCCCGGTCTTGATGTCGACCGCGATGATCGATTCCGAGAACAGGTTGTCGCCGTGCCGGTCGGCGCCGTAGTAGTCGTTGGTCGTGGTGCCGGTCGGCAGATACACGTAGCCCAATTCGTTGTCGCCCGCCAGCATCGACCAGACGTTGGCATTGCCCGAGTAGCGCCACGACTCGTTCAGCCACGTGTCGGCGCCGAACTCGTCGGGGCTGTTCGGGACGGTGTGGAAGTCCCACTCGTGCGCGCCGGTCCGCACGTTCCAGGCCCGCACCCACCCCGGCGGGGCCTCTTTCGTGACCCGCACATCGGCGATGTGCGAGCCGTGGATCACCCGGTCGCGCACCACGATCGGCGGCGAGTTGATCGAGTAGAGCATGGCGTTGAGATAGTCGCGCGCGCCGCGATCGACCCGCGGGATACCGGCCGTCGCGTCCACCATGCCGCTGCCGTCCGGTCCGAAGTCGGGACAGGGCCGCCCGGTCAGGGCCCGCACGCAGACAAGGTGGCCGTTGCCGGTGCCCCAGAAGATCCGCTCGTCACCCTCGCCGTCGGTCCAATAGGCGACCCCGCGCTGCGTCCAGGGGCCGCTCATCGGCGGGGTGCCTTCTTCGTAGGTCTTCGGGTTGAACACCCAGAGGGTCTCGCCGGTCGCCGCGTCGACCGCGACCCCCTGCGAGAGGGGCGTGTTGAAGTACAGGACGCCGCCCACCATCAAGGGCGTCGCCTGCATGCGCGACGGGTTCGGCGACTGGCCGTCGCGATACAGGTTCGGCGTGTCCGCCACGAGCGACTCGACGATGGCGTCGAGCGGCGCACGCCACTCTCCGCCGTCCGGGGTCGAGCGGCTGAGCACGGTGTCGACCGACGTCCACTCCCAGGCAATCTCGAGCCGGTTGAAGTTGCCGGCGTCGACCTGGTCGAGCGGCGAGTACTTCGTGCCGGCGATGTCGCCGGCATAGCTGCGCCATTCGCCGTTCGCGGTCCCGTAGGTCTGCCACGGGCCGTTCGACGACTCGGTCTGCGCGCCGGCCCCGCCGGCACCGAGCAGCGTCAGCAGGCATCCGATCAGGGTGAGACTCCCGCGGGCGCGACCCGTGGAACGATGTAGTGTGGTGCGTCGACACATGTGCGGATGGCTCCCACCGGGCGCAGGATCATCGACGGTCCGGGCGCCAGATTCCACCTGCCGGCACCCGCGAATCACGAGACACAGATTGACCTGTGTCGATCCGGCGCCGGTTTTGAGTGGCTGCTCACTCTACAGGAAAGGCGGAGGACGGCACAAGGTAAGGTGAGGGGCGTGTCGCTGGATCAGGTGTCACGCTTGTGATACTTCTTGATGTTTGTCATCGAACGGAACAGGAGCCTGTCCATGCGCAAGTTATCGTACGTCTTCCTCGCCGCCGCGCTGCTCGCCGGCGGCGGAACCGCGGACGCCCAATCGATCGATGCCGGCCGCGGTGCGCTGCCCGTGACCGTGCCGTCCGGCTATACCGGCGACACGGCGGCGCCGCTCATCGTGCTGCTGCACACCTACAGCAACACCGGCGCAGGGCAGAACGAGTACATGGGCCTCAGTGCACTGGCTGACGCCTACGGGTTCATCATGGTGGCCCCGGACGGCACACCGTCGGCTGGTCCGGGAAATCCGCGGTTCTGGAACGCGTCGGCCGCCTGCTGCAACTGGGAGGGGCAGGAGCTCGACGACTCGGCCTATCTGGCCGGCCTCATCGACAAGGTCAAGGCGCAGTATCGGATCGACGAGAAGCGCGTCTTCATCCTCGGGCACTCCAACGGCGCCTTCATGGCGCACCGGCTGGCGCACGACCACTCGGGCACGGTCGCGGCCATCGCGAGTCTGGCCGGAGCGGATCAAACGGTGGAACGCCCGCAGCCGGCCCATGCGGTGCACGTACTGCAGATCCACGGCACCGCCGACACCGCGATCGCCTATGACGGCGGGGAGATTCAGGGCAGCGCCTACCCGGGCGCCCGGACATCGGTCGAGAACTGGGCCGCACGCAACGGCTGCGCTGGCGCCGGACTTGACGCGGCGACGCTCGACCTCGATCGCGGTCTGGCCGGCGCCGAGTCGACGGTCACGCGCTACACGGCCGGCTGCCGGCCCGGCGGGTCGGCCGAACTGTGGACCATCGCCGGCGGAGCCCATTTGCCCGAGCTGTCCGATCAATTCACGCCGCTTGTCGTCGAGTGGCTGTTGGGGCATCCCAAGCCGTAGCAATCCAGGCCGCCGGGTGAACGCAGCCGCGTTCGTGCCGCGGGCCGCCAGCCGAAGGGACACACTCCATGCATCGCATCGCCGCCGACGACACGCTCACCGCGCACGGCAGGTCCAGTGAACCTGCTCTCGCAGCGTCACGTATGAAAGAAGAACGGTACGACAAAACCTTGGAGAGACCCAACATGTTGCGACAGAAACGGTTTGCGATCGGAGTGATGGTCCTGGTGATGGGTGCGGCGGTGACGGCGGCGGGCGCGGAAGAGACGACGCCGACCTTCAGCGAGCACGTGGCGCCGATTCTCTATGAAAACTGCGTGACCTGCCACCGGGCCGGCGAAGCGGCGCCGATGTCGCTGGTCACCTACGCCGAGACGCGTCCCTGGAGCCGGTCGATCAGGAACAAGGTCATGAGCGGCGACATGCCGCCCTGGCACGCCAGGCCGGACGTCGGCGCCTTCTCGAATGCGCGCGGGCTGACCGACGCCGAGAAGGAGACGATTGCCCGCTGGGTGGATGCCGGCGCGCCGGAAGGCGACCGCGCGAAACTGCCGGCGGCGCCCCTTTTCGCGGACGGGTGGCAGATCGGCACGCCCGACGTGGTGCTCGAGATGCAGGAAGCGTTCGAGGTGCCGGCCGAAGGCACGGTCGATTACCAGTACATCCGGGTCGCGAGCAATTTCACCGAGGACAAGTGGGTGCGGGCGCTCGAGCTGCGGGCCGGCGTGCGGCCGGCCGTGCATCACATCGTCCTGTACATGCTTGTGCCGGACGAGCCCGGCGCTGCGCCGACGAGGGCGTTCGAGCAGCTCCCGCCCCCGGGGACCGAAGAGCGGTTCTCGCGGACGAGCGGCAACGGCGGGCAACGGGGACAGGGCGGGTCCCGGGTCATCGCCACGCTGGCGCCCGGCACCAATCCGGTCGTGTTCGAACCGGGCACCGCGATGCGCATTCCGAAAGGGGCCACGCTGCTGTTCAACGTGCACTATACGGCGGTCGGGACGGTGATGAAGGACCAGTCGAAGGTCGGTCTCTTCTTCGCCGACGGTCCGCCGCAGCGCGAGGTCCGCGCGGACGCGTTCCTCAACGTGTTCTTCGAGCTGGCGGCCGGCGGCGCCAACGAGCGCGTCGACTCGCTGATCGAGTTCACCGACGACGCCGAGATCCACGCGCTGTTTCCGCACACGCATCTTCGGGGCAAGGCGTGGGAGTACGAGATCACCTATCCGGACGGGCGGACCGAGCCGCTGCTCTCGGTGCCGAACTATGATTTCAACTGGCAGACCTACTACGCGTTCCAGGAACCGGTGAAGGTGCCGAAGGGTACCAGGGTCTCGGCCTCGGCCTGGTATGACAACTCGGCCGCGAACAAGTCGAATCCGGACGCGACGGTCCCGGTGCGCTGGGGTGAGCAGACCTGGGAGGAGATGCAGTACACCGGCATCACCTACACCGTGCCGCACACGCAGGAGCGGTAGACGCCGCCGGTGCCGCCGCGGATTCCGGTGAATCTCACATCACCGGGATCTTCGAGCACGTCAGCCGGCGGGTCGTCGCCCGAGTCGGCGGCCTCTTTCGAGCCCGGCGCGTTGGATCGTCAACGGTCGGGCGTGATATGGTGAGCGCCTGCTTACACGCCCTGAACCGGTCAGGGCGGCGGCGGGAACGCGACCCACGCGGAGTCTACTTGGCGGCCTAGCAGCCCGTGGTGAAACCCCGCGTTGCACCGAGATTGGCGTTGCGCCCGCGTGGCAAGGCGCGACGAGGGAGCAAATTGGGGCATTTGTGACCGAGGAGCAACGCCGCCACGTGGGACAGGGAGCAAATTGGGAAATTTGCGACCGCAGCGCCGATCGAATGCAGTGGGGCTTTTGCCACGGGCTGCTCTAGACACGCCGAACGTGCAGTTCAGGAGACGATGACGATGACCCTCGTACGACCACTCGACCGCCGCACGTTTCTGCGGGCCTCCGGCGTGGCGCTGGCGTTGCCGCTGCTCGAATCGATGGCGCCGGTGCTGGCCCGTGCCGCCGCTGGCGCGCCGAAGCGGCTGGTGACGGTTTGCAGCACGCTCGGGCTCTACTCGTCGTCGTGGTTCCCCAGGACGGCCGGCGCCGACTACGAGGCGACCGAGTATCTGAAACTGCTCGACCAGCACCGGTCGCGGTATACGTTGTTCTCGGGGTTCTCGCACGAGGAGCAGAGCGGCCGGCAGCCCCACAACTCCGAGATCACCTGGCTGACCGCGGCGCGGCGGCCCGGACTCGACGGCTTCCGGAATAGCATCTCGGTCGACCAGGTGGCGGCGAATCACCTCGGATACGTGACGCGGTTTCCGTCTGTGGTCCTGGGAACGGCGACCCCGGCAAGCCAGTCCTACACCACGAGCGGCGCGATGGTGCCGGCCGAGACCAGCCCCGCCAATCTCTTCAGAAAGCTGTTCCTGCAAGGCACGCCCGAGGAGGTCGAGCGCGAGGCGCAGAGCCTCAACGACGGCGGCAGCATACTCGACCGTTTGAAGTCGCAGACCTCGGTGCTCCGCGGACGGGTCAGCGCAACGGACCAGCGCAAGCTGGACGCCTATTACGACGCCGTGCGAACCGCCGAGCAGGATCTCGCCGAAGTCAAGGCCTGGCAGTACAAGCCGAAGCCGGTCGTCGACGAGGCGCCGCCCACCGACCTCCCGAACCCCGCCGATCTCATCGGCCGCATCAGGCTCATGTTCCGCATGATTCCGCTGATTCTGGAAACCGATTCGTCGCGGGTCGTCAGCCTGATGATTCACGACCACGGCGTGGTGCCGCAGGTGCCCGGGGTGTCCGGCGATCAGCACAGCCTGTCGCACCACGGGCAGGACGAGGCCAAGATCGCGCAATTGAAGAAGGTCGAACACCAGATCGTCGAGGCCTTCGCCGGCTTGATGACGGAACTTGGCGGGCGCAGCGATGCCCACGGCTCGCTCCTCGACCAGACGTCGGTTCTGTTCGGCAGCAACCTCGGCAATGCCAACGCGCACACGCCGGTCGACCTGCCGATTCTGGTCGCCGGCGGCGGCTTCTCCCACGGACAACACATCGTGCACGACGGAGAGCACAATGCCCCGTTGTGCAACCTGTTCGTGACGCTGCTCCAGAACATGGGGGTGGAGACGGACGCGTTCGCGCAGAGCAGCGGCACGCTCACGTGGGCCTAGCAGCCCGTGGTGGAACCCCGCGTTGCACCGAGAGCGGCGAGGCGCCCGCCTGACAAGGCGAGAAGTAGGGGCAACCCTTGTGGTTGCCCTGTTCGTCTGCCGGAACAACGCAGATCAGCAGAATTCAGCTTGAAACCGCAGAATTCTGCGGGGATCAGCGGGATGCAGCGTGAAACAGCAGAATTCAGCGGGGCTCGAATGCAGCGGGGACTTTCACCACGGGCTGCTAGATCAGGCGGGGTTCCGCCGCAAGGGAGAAGCTCGATGATGGCCAGAACATGTGCGGTCCTGGCGGCGTGTCTGGGACTCGTGTCCGGCGTCGCGTCGGCCCAGTCATTCAGTGCAGACGTCACGCCGCTGATCGAGACGTCGTGCATCGCGTGCCACGGCGAACGGACGGTGACGCCGCTCAACCTTGCGCAGTTGGGGTTCGATCTGACCGACCGCGAGACGTTCCGCGCGTGGGAGCGGGTCTACGAGCGCGTCGAGGGCGGCGAGATGCCGCCCGCCGCCGTCCGGCGACCGGACCCGGCAGTGGCCGAGAGCGCGCTCGGGTCGTTGAAGCGTGCGCTGGTCGACGCGAATCTCGCGGCCCGCGGGGACCAGCGCACTCCGCTCCGTCGTCTCACGCGTCTCGAGTACGCGCACACCATCCAGGATCTGCTGCAGGTCGATGAAGCCGTCGGTAGGGAACTGGGCCTGATGCTGCCGGCCGAGGCCGACTCCGGAGGGTTCGACACGGTGGCGGCCAACCAGAGCATGTCGCCGCTGCACGTGCGGAGCTATCTCGATGCCGCCGACCGGGCGCTCGATGCCGCCATGCCGCTCGGACCGCGACCGACACCGGAGACCTACACAATCAACTACGCGCAGTCGCAGTATCTCTACGGCATCAGCGTGGCCAAGGCCCTCGGCCTGGGAATCGTCAAGCAGCTCGACGACGCCTACGTGATGTTCTTCGATTTCGGTTCGACGTATACCTTCCACAGCATGTCGGAGGGCTTCGGCGTGCCCCGGCCGGGCCGCTATCGCGTCACCGTGGACGCCTATCCGTACCAGGCAGAGACGCCGGTGACAATGACCATGTACCGCGGTCTCAAGGCGGGCGTGGCCGCGTCGCTGGACGAGTTGATCGGCTCGTTCGACTTCACGGGCCCGCGGGCCGTCGAGGTCACGCAGTACCTGCGCCCGGGCGAGCTGATCGGTTTGTCGGTGGCCGATCTGGTCGTACCGCCGAACGCCGCTGCCTATCGTCCGGCCGATCCCTCCGTCGGATACGGCGGTATGAAGGACTATCCGGGCGAAGGCATCGCGATCAAGTCCATGACCATCGAGGGGCCGCTCCTCGACAACGACGACTGGCCCCCTGCACGCACCCGCCAGCTCATGGCGGGCGTCGCGTTCGACGACGCCGGCGAGGTCCGGCTCACGAAGGATCCCTACGAGCACGTCGTCGACGTCGTCGCGGCGTTCGCGCCGCGCGCGTTCCGCCGGCCGCTCGAGGACGGCGAGCTGGAGGCCTATGCCAGCCTCGCCGCGCCGTTGCTGGCGGACGGGCGGCCGTTCCTCGAGGCGGTCCGGGTGCCGCTGCGCGCGATTCTCAGCGCGCCGCCGTTCCTGTATCACGGGGGCGAACAGGGGGCGCTGGACGACTTCGGGCTGGCGACGCGGCTGTCATACTTCCTGTGGCGCAGCATGCCGGACCCCGAGCTCTTCGAGGCGGCGCGAGAGGGCCGGCTGTCGGAGCCGGCGGTGCTGGCGCAGCAGGTCGACCGCATGCTCGACGACGTGAAGAACCAGCGGTTCGTCCGGGACTTCGTGGGCCAGGCGTTCCGGCTCTACGAACTGAAGGCGACTGCCCCCGACGGGGAACTCTATCCAGAGTACGACGACCGGCTGGGGCAGGCGATGGCGCGCGAGACGGAGCTGTTCCTGGCCGAGCTGATCGCATCGGACCATGGCGTGGGCAGCCTGATCGATGCCGACTTCACGTTCCTGAACCGCCGCCTTGCGGAACACTACGGCCAGCCGGGTATCGAGGGGCAGGCCATGCGCAAGGTGACGCTGCCGGCGGACAGCCCGCGCGGCGGGCTGCTGACGCAGGCGAGCGTGCTGAAGGTGACGGCGAACGGGACGACGACGTCGCCGGTGCCGCGCGGCAACTTCGTGCTGGCGAACCTGTTGGGGCAGCCGGCGCCGCCGCCCCCGGCCGGGGTGGAGGGGCTGGAGCCGGACACGCGCGGGACGACGACGATCCGCGAGCAGTTGACGGCGCATCGCGCTAACCCGGTCTGCGCGAGCTGCCACAAGGTGATCGACCCGCCCGGCTTCGCCCTCGAGTCGTTCGACCCGATCGGCGGCTTCCGTACCCACTACCGGACCACCGGTGGCGAGAACGACGTTGGTGGCGACTTCAGATTTCGCGCGCGGTTTTCCGATGGCCCCCCGGTCGACCCGAGCGGCGTCACGCCGACGGGCGACACCTTCGCGGGGATCGAAGAGTACAAGCGGCTCATGCTGCGGAATGATGTCGAGCAGGTCGCCCGCCACCTGAGCTCGCAGCTATTGGTCTATTCGACCGGCGCCGAGATCGAGTTCGCGGACCGCGATGCGGTGGAGCGCATCGTGACCCGGCTCCGTGACGACGGCTATCCCATGCGGACCATGATCCACGAGGTCGTGCAGAGCGACCTCTTCAAGAGCCGCTAACCCCCCATTCGACCGGCGCACGTTACTGCGGACCTCAGCAGCCCGTGGTAAAAGCCCCGCTGCATTCGATCCACGCTGAATTCTGCGCTTCCCCGCGGAATTCTGCGGTTTCACGCTGCATCCCGTCTGGCAGCGTTAAGGCCGGCGGATCGGCACGGAAGCCTGCCGATCCGCTTAGCTCCTCGGTCACAAATGCCCCAATTTGCTCCCTCGTCGCGCCTTGCGCTGGCCGGGCGCGGCATTGTTACGACCAGATCTCGGTGCAACGCGGGGTTCTACCACGGGCTGCTCAGGCGCCGATCCGGGTGCGTGACACCTGTTCCCGGCGCTGCCGGCGGGCACCGCCGTCGACATGGTGTTTCGCCCGCCGAGCGCCTGCACCTCCTTGTCGAAATCCCCACACGTCGAAAAACTCCGTCCCGGGTGTGATGTTCCGCGGCGGTTCCGCCGATACAGTCATTGATTCTCTGGCGGGGCGCGCCCCAGAGCGGGCGTGTGCAGCGCATTCACTGCACGGCGTGCGTGCCTGTCGGGGAAGGCAAACGGCGATTGTCGGACCGGAGTGAGGGAGGTAAAGTCATGCGACTGACGACAGCGGTGGTGGTGATGAGTATCACCGTGCTCGGCGGCTGTGCCTCGCGGGGATTCGTGGACGATCGTGTCGGTCAGGTCGAGGCGCGAGTCAGCGATCAGATCGAGACGCAGGTCGGCGTACAGATTCGTGAACTTCGGAGGGACGTGGACGAATCCAGTGCGACGGTGCGGCAACAGTGGATTCAACTGGCTGAAGTGGACCTGGCGGCGCAGAACGCGTTCACCGTGGCCACGGCGGCGCAGACCGCCGCCACGGAGCTGAGCGACACGCTCATGTCTTCGAACCGGGGTCTGGGTGTCGAGGTGGTGATTGCAGACAGCCACGACCAGTTCGCGAGCGCCGACGCGCAGTTGCCCGGCGGCGCCCGCGCCACCCTGAGTGAGTTCGTAGAGATGCTCCGGGGTCTGCCGGCGGCGTCACATCTGGAGATCGAGGGGCACACGGACGCGACCGGCTCGCCCGCCTTCAATGCACGTCTCGGGAAGGAGCGTGCCAGCAACGTCAGACGCTACCTCCACGAGGAGCACGAGATTCCTCTGCAAATGATGAGCATCATCAGCTATGGTGAGGATCAGCCGATGGCGCCCAACAACACTGCCGAGGGGCGGGCGCAGAACCGGCGGGTCGTCATCCGCGTGCTCCGGTAGCAGTCCGTGGTGAAACCCCGCGTTGCACCGAGATCGGCGATGCGCCCGCTGAATTCCGTAGGGGCAACCCTTGTGGTTGCCCGGTTCTGAGCAAGGCGGGTAGGGGCAACCCTTGTGGTTGCCCTGTTCGTCTGCCGGAACAACTGACCGCGGCTGGAGGAGGACCCCCGTGCGATCCACTCTCTTGAAGTCGGCCGCCGCCATCGTCACCGCATTCGTCGTCGCTGCGATAGGGGCCGCGCCACGGCACGGGGCGGCGGCGCAGGCCGAGGTCGACCCGCGGCTCGAGCGTCTCAAGGACGAGGTGAGCCGCGACATCGACGGCCGCCGCGTCCTCATCCAGCAGATGGTCGACAGCCTGTTCAGCTTCAGCGAGCTCGGGTTCCAGGAGTTCGAAACCCAGCGCTACATCACCGGCATCCTCGAACGCGAGGGATTCGAGATCGAGTTGGGGGTGGCGGGCATCCCGAGCGGCTGGGTCGCGAGGTGGGGATCGGGCAGCCCGGTGATCGCGCTCGGCAGCGACGTCGATGGCATCCCGCAGGCGTCGCAGATGCCGGGGGTCGCGTATCGCCAGCCGTTGATCGAGGGTGGACCTGGACACGGTGAGGGCCACAACTCGGGTCAGGCGGTGAACGTCGCCGCGGCGCTCGCGGTGAAGGACATCATGGAACGGGAGGGCATCGCGGGCACCCTGCTGATCTGGCCCGGCATTGCCGAGGAGCAACTCGGCGGCAAGGCGCACTACGTTCGGGCGGGGGTGTTCGACGATGTCGATGTCGTTCTGTACAGCCATGTCAGCAGCGGTCTGTCGACTGGCTGGGGCGACAGCCGCGGCAACGGTCTGGTGTCGGTCGAGTATCTCTTCGAGGGCGAGTCGGCGCATGGCGCCGTCGATCCGTGGAGCGGCCGCAGCGCGCTCGACGCGGTCGAGCTGATGAACATCGCGTGGAACTACCGCCGCGAGCACCTGCGGATACAGCAGCGGTCGCACTATGTCATCACCGACGGCGGCGATCAGCCGAACGTCGTCCCGCCGACGGCGAGCGTCTGGTATTTCTTCCGCGAAACCGACTACGACAACATCGTGCGGATGTGGCGCATCGGGGACGCCATCGCCGCGGGCGCCGCAATGATGACCGACACCGCGATGCAATCACGCGTGCTCGGCGCCGCCTGGCCGCAGCACATGAACCGGGTCGTCGCCGAGACGATGTTCGCGAACATCCAGCGTGTCGGCATGCCCGACTGGTCGGACGACGATCAGCGGTTCGCCCGCGCCGTCCAGCGCATGCTGGGGGTCGCGGAGCGGGGGCTGTCGACGTCGGTGGCCGAGACCCTCGGCGGCGCCGAACGCGTACCCGACAGCCAGCGTCGTGGGGGCGGCTCGGACGACATTGGCGACATCTCCTGGGTGACGCCGACCGCGTCGCTGCGGTTTCCGTCGAATATCGGCGGCGGGCGGGGGCACAACTGGAACAAGGCGATCGCCATGGCGACGCCAATCGCCCACAAGGGTTCGACCGCCGGCGCCAAGGTCCAGGCGCTGACGCTGCTCGACCTCCTGCTGCAGCCGGGGCTCGTAGATCGGGCGCGAGATTACTTCGAGAACGTCCAGACGAGGGACCGGGAGTACACCACGCTGCTGCGGCCGGAGGACGAACCGGCGATCTGGCTCAACCGCGACATCATGGAGCGGTTCAAGCCCGAACTCGAGAAGCTCTACTACGACCCCTCACGCTACGACACGTATCTCGAGCAACTCGGGGTCGAGTACCCCCAACTTCAGCCGCAGTAGCGACGCCTCTGCCGTCCGACCAGCCGCGCCGGTCGCCAGGCGCCGGTACGGTCCACCTACCCCCTACTGCCCGTCCGTTTCCGCTGCGGCGGCGTCGAGGACCCGCTCTCCGCTGAGCGCGTTGGGCACCGCGTAGTTGCCTTCGTGGCAGGCGTACTCGAATATCTGGTAGTCGGGTTCGGCGGTCAGCGGCATCTGAATCGTCCACGACGAGTCGTAGACGTTCGGGTCGTCGACGGTGACCGTCCACATGATGGTGGATTCCGAGACACGCTGGAACCGTTCCATCACGTGAAGCGCCTTGCTGGTCGGGATGCCCTTCAGGCGGCGGCCGGCGGAGCTCGACGCGATCCAGCCGCGGTTGTGGAAGTTCCTCGTCTCGACCACCAGCACGTCGCCCTCCCAATGGGCGCGGGAGTCACCCATCCACTGGCGGATCCGGTCGTCGACGAAGGGTTGGTCGGACAGCGGGATGATCCGCGCGTCGTGGATCATCTCGTGGAAGATCACGACGTGATCCGGTGTCTGCACGATGCGGTACGCGTTGTTGTAACCGGCCGGGAGCATCGAGCCGGGGACGCCCCGTGACAGGCATCGGTCCCATACGCTCATGTGCTGATAGTGGTCACCCTCGTTCGCCAGGTTGTAGGCCTTGGCGTCGAGCGCCCACTGCTTGATCGGCGCCCGGCCGTCCGGCGGGTCGACGACGAACGAAGTCTGCCCGGTCGAGAGCACCGTGTCGCCCGCGTCGAGCCAATAGCTGCCATAGCCCCCCACGTTGCCGCCGGGTTCGTATCGGCGGGCCGGTGCGGCGTCCGCCGCCGCTTCGTTCTCGGCCCGCCGCTGGTTGAGGGTCGCCATCTCCTCATCGGTCAGGTAGGCGCGTCCTTCGCGGGCAGGCCGCTCGATCGGCGTGATCGTCTTGTTGCCCCAGAGGCCCTGGAGGTCCGGCTGACCGTCAGGCGTCCGCATCGTTGTCCAGTTCGGGTCGGCGACCCGCTCGATCTGCGCCGCGGCCGGCAGGGCGCCGGTCAACGCAACGGTGAGGGCGAGCGCGGCAACGGCGAGCCAGCGCGAGGTGATGCGTGTCTGCATGGTCCTGCTCCCAGTTTCCAACGGCGAACCGGCGGGACGGACGCGCGGGCTGTGCGCGCGTCCGTCCCGCGAAAAAGGCGTCCGCTCACTCTAGTAGCTTCGCCGCGGCAAGGCAAGAGGAGCGCGAAGCGCCGCACCCGGTCTGCTTCCGCCGCCGCCGTCCGATCGGCAGCCTAAGTCGATCGGGCACCGCAACGCGGCCTGCTGTCGCCGACGCCGCCCGATCGACTGCCTATATAGATCGGATAACGGTGATCTCGCGGTGCGCCAGGTGACTGCGCACGTGGTCGACGTTGGCCTGCCACCACGCCGACCCGTAGAAGGCCGCTTCCTTGGCCTCGAGATCGGCCCTGGTGTCGCCGTAACTGCGCACCCAGATGAACTGGGTCCGCGCGTCGTTCACCCAGGTGCCGTCGACCCGGATGCCGTGTTCACGCAGCAGCGGGATCAAGTGCTCGTTGAACAGCGTCAGCCAGGCGTCCATCTGGCCGACGTTGATGGTGTAGACGCGAAGGTGGGCGATAGCCATCGTTCAGATCCTCCTGCATGGTATTCTCCGAGGACGCCGCGATTCTCGTTCGAGAGATCGGAGAGCGCGCCGAATCCGGTCGCGAGCCTCCGAAATGCGCGCCGCACGCCGTCGTTCAGTCAGCGAAGAACCGGGGCCGCAGTTCGGCGTCCGGAATGAATCGTCTGGCCCGCCGGTAGATTGCATGCACCATGCCGAGGCCCATTCGCCGATGAACCGGCACGGTCAGCAACTGTCGCTCACCGGAATTCGCGATCCTGACAAGCGTGGCATGGCTTCCCCGGGTTCTGGCTACCTGAAACCCGAAGCCCGCCAGGATACGCAGGATCTCGCGGGGCGTGAGTCTTCGCAGGCGGGCCATCAGGATCTGACGGCCGCCGTTTCGTAGTTCACGACCAGGCGCGGGTCGGGAGACAAACCCAACTCGGCGGGGTCTTCGCCTTCCATGTGCAGTTCCAGCGCTTCATGGAGATTCGCGACCACTTCGTCCAGCGACCGGCCCTGGGTGAGGACCGCCACTTCAAGACACTCGGCGATGTAGCACTCCTCGCTCCGGGTAACCACGGCGTGAATTGTCGATTGAACAGTGGAAGTATCGCTGGCGTACGCAGGCGTGGCTTCAGCGACACGAATCGCGGCGGAGCGTTCCGGAGGGGATTCCCGGGCAGAGGACGGACGGCGAAATATCGGCTCGATCCGGTAGACACCATGGCTCACGCGGCGGAAGTACGGCCAGCGGTGCGGGTGATTGGGTTTTGCGTTCACGCAGCACCGGCTGCAGATATGCGTCCGCACGGTCTGCTCGTTCAGGTGAGGCAGGGCTCGTACGATCTCGGAAGGCTTGAACGTCCAGTCCGCCCGTGTCGCGCACAAGCGCTGTGCCACGGCGAGCACCTGCTTCCGGGTCGATTCTGCCTTGCTATCCTGCATCATGGTTTGGATCCTCTCCAGTACCGGAGATCCACGACATTAACAATTGAACATTAAATATTGCAAGTGCAAGATCGTCCGTGCCGGCAATCCCGCGCGCGCGAACGTTATGGAGACGCGGCAGGGCCGAACGCCCGGCCGCGACATCATCGTGTCCGACCGCGGTCACTTGTGCCTCCGGGTCTGCCCCGCTACGCTATCCGCCTGTGTCCGGAAGAGAACAGACAATCCCCGTCCTGCCGAAGCTCGTAGGTCAGCGCATCAAGCGGCGCGAGGACCCGCGTCTGATCCAGGGCCGCGGCACGTACGTCGACGACGTGAAGATCGCCGGCATGCAGCACCTCGCGTTCAAGCGGAGCGATGTCGCGCATGGCCGGATCCGGTCCATCGACACGCGCGCCGCCGAGTCGCTCGACGGCGTGGAGGCGGTCTTCAGCGGGCCGCAGATCGCCGAGATGCTTGGCCCCATGCCGATCGGCACCCCCTTTCCGTCACCTGATCATCGCGCGGTGGCGGTCGACACCGTCCGCTTCGTCGGCGATCCGGTCGCGGTCGTCGTGGCGCGCGACCGCTACACGGCGGCCGACGCTGCCGATGCGATCGCCGTCGACTACGAACCGTTGCCGGCGGTGGTCGACCCTGAGATGGCGATGACCGGACGGCCGGCGGTGCTCCACGCCGACTATGCGGACAACATCGCCCTGGGACCGCTGCCGGGCGGGACCGGCGCCCGCCGCCGGGGCGTGTCCGACGACACTGCCATCGATGCGGCGTTCGCCGCCGCCGAGGTCGTGATCTCGCAGCGGATGGTGAATCAGCGGTTGGCGCCCAGTTCGATCGAAGCGCGCGGCGTGGTCGCGCACTACGAACTGGGCAAGGCGGCGCTGACCATCTGGTCGTCGACGCAGAATCCACACATTCTGCGGACCTTCGTGGCGCGGATGATCGGTCTCGGTCAGGACCGCGTGCGGGCCATCGCCCCCGAGGTGGGCGGCGGGTTCGGCGCGAAGATCAACATCTACGGCGAGGAGTACGTCGCGGCGGCGCTGTCGAAGCGGCTCGGTTTGCCGATCAAGTGGGTGGAGGATCGGTCAGAGGCGTTCCTCGCCACGGTGCATGGGCGCGATCTGATCGGCTACGTCGACCTGGCGGCCAGACGCGACGGTTCGGTGCTCGGCCTGAAGCTGCGGATCATCGCCGACATCGGCGCCTACAACATGCTGCTGACCGCCGGCATACCGACCAACAGCATGACGATGGCCAGCGGCACGTACGCGTTTCCCGCCATCCGTGCGACCCTGACGGAGGTCTTCACCAACAAGACGCCGACCGACGCCTATCGCGGCGCGGGACGCCCCGAGGCGGCGTACTTCGTCGAGCGGGCGATGGACCTGCTCGCGCGCGAGATCGGCATGGACCCGGCCGAGGTGCGCAGGAAGAACTTCATCCAGCCTGACCGGTTTCCCTACAAGACGGAAATGGGGGCGGTCTACGACTCGGGCGACTACGAGAAGGCGCTCGACCGGGCGCTGCAGGTCGCCGGGTGGCAGCAGCTCAAGACCGCACGCGACGCGGCCAGAGCCGACCGCCGGCTCGTCGGCCTCGGGCTGTCGATGTATGTCGAGATCTGCGGCATGGGACCGTCATCCTCGGTGTCGCCCGGCGGCTGGGAATACTCGCAGGTCACCGTCGAGCGCGACGGACGGATCAGCGCGACGACCGGTGTCTCGCCGCATGGGCAGGGCAACGAGACCACCTTCGCGCAGATGCTCGCCGATCAATTCGGCGTGCCGATCGACCACGTCACGATTCAGCACGGCGACACGGCCGTGGTGAAGCAGGGCATCGGCACCTTCGGCAGCCGCTCGCAGGCGGTCGGCGGGGCGGCGCTGCACAAGGCGGGCAGGAAGGTGAAGGTGAAGATGGCGAGGTTCGCCGCGGCCCTGCTCGAAGCGCACGAGCGCGATCTCGTGTTCGAGAACGGGATGATCGCGGTCACGGGCGCGCCGGCATCGGCCAGACCGTTCGCCGAGGTCGCCGCCTATGCGTACAAGCCGCTGCAGCTTCCCGAGGGACTCGATCCCGGGTTGAGCGACGAAGCGTTCTTCGAGCCGACGAACAACACTTATCCGTTCGGCTGCCACATTGCGATGCTGGAGATCGACCGTGAGACCGGCGAGCCGCGGTTGCTGAAGATGGTCGCGGTCGACGACGCCGGTCACCTCATCAATCCGCTCATCGTCGAGGGACAGATCCACGGCGGTCTCGCGCAGGGCATCGGCCAGGCGCTGATCGAGGAGGTCGTGTACGGCGCCGACGGACAGCCGCTCACCGCATCGTTCATGGACTACGCGCTGCCGCGTGCGAGCGACTTTCCGCGGTTCGAGCTCGCGAACACCGTCACGCCGACGCCGGTGAACCCGCTCGGCGCCAAGGGCGTCGGCGAAGCGGGGACGATCGGATCGACGCCCTGCATCGTCGCTGCCGCGGTCGACGCCCTGAGCGGGTTCGGCGTGCGCCACATAGATATGCTGCTGCGCCCAGAGAAGTTGTGGCGTATCATTCATGGCCGTGCGTAGACCAGGAGCCCGGGCACGGTCCCGGATCGACGCCGGACGTGTACCATGGGCTGTCAACCCGACAGGACCAGAGGGGCCCCGCCGACCCGCGGTCCCGCGCGAATTCCGGACACGCCCGAACGGTTGACATCTGGAAATGGAAGGCGTAGTGTGCACTCACTAAACTAGGGATGTTCTGGGTATGTGTTGAACCGGCGTCGGCGTGTCGGTTCACGACAACAGCGGGGAGATCGACGATGGATACGCGCGCGACGATGACGATACGTTCGGTGGTTCTTGTCTGTCTGGCCAGCCTGATGCTGGCGCCTGCCGTGGCCTTGGCGCAAGACGAGGCCGGTCTCGCGGGGAGCGCCCAGGATGACACCGGCGGCTTCCTGCCGGGTGTGACGGTCGAGGCGCGCAGCCCCGCCCTGATCGAGCAGGTCCGCACGGTCTTCACCGACGGGTCGGGGAACTACCGCGTGACCAACCTGCCATCGGGCACCTACACGGTGACCTTCTCGCTCCCGGGTTTCCGCTCCGTGGCGCGCGAGGGGGTCGTGCTGCAGGGCGCGTTCGTGGCGGAGGTCGACGCCACGCTGGCCGTAGGCGCAGTCGCGGAGACGCTGACGGTGACGGGTGTGGCCCCGCTGGTCGACGTCAGGACCACGCGGCAGCAGTCGGTAATGCCCGCCGAGCGGGTCAACGTGTTGCCGGGGGCGGCGGGCATCACGAGCGCCGCCGCGTACGTGCCGGGGGCGGTCCTCGGCGGCGGTTTCAACAACCTGCCGAGCCTGCACGGGTCCGACCCGCTCGACGGCCAGCCCGCCATCGACGGCGTCAAGACCGGGGGGCAGCTCCAGGGGCGGAACGAGTGGGCGGCCGGCGTCGGCGGCGTCACGAATGAGGCGATGGTCACCGAGGTGGTCTTCGACACGTCCTCACCGTCGGCCGAATTCGCCCAGAGCGGGGTGCGGACCAACGTCGTGCCCAAGGCGGGCGGCAACACCTTCTCCTTCAACTTCTTCACGAGCGGCACCCAAGGGAGATTTCAGTCGGACAACCAGAGCCAGGAGTTGAAGGACCAGGGCTTCGAGTTCGCGCCGCTCGACTATCGGTACAGCTTCAACCCCGCCGCGGGCGGGCCGATCATTGAAGACAAGCTCTGGTTCTTCTCCTCGATGATCGAGAACCGGCAGAGGTCGTTCATCCTCGACCAGTTCTGGGACCTGGACGAACCGTCTACGCCGGACACCGTCACCGCTGACGACCTGCGGGCGTTCAATTGGTCCAAGACCGGCAACTACAACGTGCGCATCACGCATCAGCTCACCCAGCGCAACAAGCTGACGTGGAGTTACTTCCAGGAGCCCAAATCGTCGATTGCCGCGTTCAACACCGCGGGCCTGAAGATTGGGCCCGAAGCCTGGTATCGCTTCAACGGGAAACCGACGTACATGTTCACCGGCCGCTGGACGGCGCCGGTGACGAACCGGCTGCTCCTGGAGGTGCACGGTTCGTTCCAGCAGGCCGACGTCAACACCTTCCCCGCGGATCATGGCGAGCCTCGAATGTCGAAGCAGGATCTCGCACAGGGCACCGAGTACCACAGCTCTTTCCAGAACCACCACAACCACGACTTCCACCGCCGCCTGAACGCGTCGATGTCCTATGTCACTGGTTCGCACAACTTCAAGGCCGGTTTGAATTTCGCGAACAACCGGACGGCCCTCGCGTACTCGCCGCCGGGCGAGATTTTCAAGGGCTATTTTTCCAACGGGTACCCAATCGGGGTCCTGGTGGCGGGCAACGCGAATCAGCGGCAGGGCATCATCATGGACTGCGACTGCGGCATCTATCTGCAGGACGCCTGGACCATGGACCGGCTGACCCTGAACGGAGGCTTCCGCTTCGACTGGTTCCAGAACTCGGTGCCGGGGGGCACCCGGGAAGCGGGCTTCTTCGCGCCAGAGCTGACGCTGCCCGACCCCTTGGTGGAAAACATCCCGAACTGGAAGAACTACAACGGGCGGTTCGGCGGCGCGTTCGACCTGTTCGGCGACGGTTCGACGGCCGTGAAGGCGTCGATCGGCCGCTACGTGGCGAACGAAGGGACCGGCGTCACCCAGGGGTTCAACCCGATCTACCCCTACGATGCTCTGGACTGGCGGTCGTGGAGCGATCTGAACGGGGACGACACGGCGGTCAACCCCGACGGCACGCCGCAGCTCGACGAGATCGGGCCCTCGAACAACCCGAACTACGGGACGTCGGTCATTCAGACGCAGTACGACGAGAATCTGCGGCGCGGCACCAACTGGGAATACTCTGCCGGCATCGAGCGCCAACTGGGCGCCGGCTGGGCGCTGAGCGCGATGTGGCACCGGCGCAGCTACGGGAACTTCCGGTGGACCGACAACCTGAACCACACCGCGGACGACTACGTGCTCGCGGGGACGTGGACCGGGCCGACCGACGACGTTCTGCCGGAGAGCGCCCGGGGCGTTAAGGTCCCGATCTACAACCTGAGGGATGGCGTCACAATACAGACCGGCAACGACCGCCTGACGCAGGCGACGGAGAACTGGCGGACGTGGAACGGGTTCGAGGTGATCGTTGACGGCGAGCTCCCACGTGGCGGGTTCATGACGGGCAGCATCACGATGGGCACGAGCACACGCCACTTCTGCCATGCCGCCATACATGCGAACCCCAGGGGGCTCCGGCATTGCGAGACGCAGGAGCCGTACCGCCCCTTCAGCAAGCTGTCCGGGGCGTTGCCGCTGCCGTTCGACACGATGATCTCCGGGCTGATCCAGTGGGTCCCGGGGCAGGCCATCAGCGCCAGCTATACCATCGACGCCTCCGATTTTCCCAGCCTCTACTCCGGCGAGGGCGTGGACCCGACCCTCAGCGTCAATCTGATCGAGCCGAACACCGAGTTCGAGGACTACACGTTGGAAATGCGACTGCGGTTCTCGAAGGTGTTCACGCTCGGCGATTTCCGGATTCGGGGCTACATGGACGCGAACAACATCTTCAACCGGGCCCGTGTCACGTCCCGGAACCGGTTTCTCGGGGGTGGCGGAGTCAGGAACGACGACTTCCTGCGCATCATCAATATCGAGCCGGGCCGAAGGCTGTCGTTCGGCATGCAGATGTACTTCTAGCAGTCCGTGGTGGAACCGCTCTTTGCGAGCATTCCTTGCGACGCCGGGGAGCCGCGCGGCTCCCCGGCGTTCCTCTTTTTGCTCGCGTGTTGTCGAGGTGGCCATGAGTGTCTCCCGCCTGCTCTGTCGCGTGCTGCCGGTCGCCGCGGTCGTGTCGCTCGGTGCACCGCAGGCATTCGCACAGGGTGATACCGGTTCCATGCAGGGCCGGGTGTTTCTCGAAGGCACCAGGGAGCCCGTCGCCGGTGTTGCGGTGCGGGCGGTCCCTCCGCGTCGCGCGCCCGACGGGTCGCCGGTAACGCTCGCCGAGCCGGTTGAGACCGTGACGGACGGCAACGGTCGCTTTGCGCTGAATTGGATGCGCAGCGGTATCTGGACCGCGACCGCCGCGGCCGAAGGCTTCGAGGATGCGGTGCTGCGGATCGAGGTGACACAGGGAGAGACGAACGCGTGCACGGCGACCAAGATGCAGCGGTGCATACAGCCGATCGAGTTCTACATGGCCCCGGACAAGTCGGACGCGGTACTGGAGGTGGAGCAGGTCCTGGGTGACGCGGATCTCGCGAATCCCGTGCTGGAGCAGGTCAAGGCCGACCTCACCGCGGCCGACGCCGCTTACAACAGCCGCGACTACCGGACCGCCATCGACGGTTACGACAAGCTGGTGTCGAGCTGGCCGCAGATGACGGCGCTCCACCGGGACATCGGAGACGCCCACCGGGCGCTGGCGGAATTCGAGGCGGCGGTTGCGGCCTACGAGCGTTATCGGACCGCTGAACCCGACGACGATGTCATCGAGAGAAAGATCGCCCGGACCAGGCTGCTGATGGGCGACCTCGGCGCGGCCGGGGAGCTTGCCGCCGCGGACGGGTCCGCGTCGCGCGAAGACCTCTACAACCTGGGCGAAGTGGCGTTCAACGGGGGAGACGTCGACACCGCCGCCGGCTGGTACGAAAAGTCCGCCGCCGCCGATCCCGAGTGGCCGGCGCCCGTATTCAAGCTCGGCCTCCTGGCGCTGAACCGGGGTGATATCGAAGGCGCCAAGATGTTGTTCCAGAGGGTCGTCGACCTGGCCCCCGACTCGGAGGAGGGGACGCAGGCCGGGGCGATGCTCGCGGCGTTGCCCTGACACCCGATTCGAGCATTGACCTGCATTGGAGTTCCCGACTGGAGATGCCTGACATGGCCACCGCAACCACACGTCGTTTCCCGTTCGCCGCCGTACTCGCGGCCCTCGTGCTGATCGCGTGCGGCGCACCCTGGACGAGCCAGGTCGCGTCGGCGCAGAGCCAGTCGTTGTTCCTTAGCGTCACCGACACCGACGGTGTCCCGATCACCGACTTGAGGCCTGAAGAGGTGATCGTGGAGTCTGACGGCGAGCAACGTGAGACGCTCAATCTTGAACCAATCGACTGGCCGGTGCGGGTGACCGTGTTCGTCGATAACGGGTTGGCGAGCCCACCCGCGCTCGACCACATGCGCGAGGGACTGAGGCTCTTCGTGGATGCGCTCCCGCAAGAGGTCGAGGTGGCGATCGCGACCATCGGTGGACGACCGCAGTTCTGGGCGCGGCACACCAGCGACAGGGAAGAACTCATGGACGCCATCGGCGTGGTCGTGCCGGAAATGGACGGCGCGGCCAGCTTTCTCGATGCGCTGTACGAAGAAGCGGAGCGCCTGCACGAGGATGAGGAGGGCGAGTACTTTCCGGTCATCGTCATGGTTGCGACCAACGGCCCGGAGGGGAGCAGCCGGGTGCGGGAGAGACCCTTTCGAGAGATGATGGAGCGCCTGTTCGCGAACCGCGCCGTCGTCCACACCCGGATGTACACCATCAGTTCGATCTCGGGGGTCAAGCAGGGTGGCGACCAGATACGGTGGGGCATCGACATCGGCGAGGCGACGCAGGGGAGCTATGAAGGGCTGAGTTCCCCCAACGGATTCCGTACGCTGCTGCCGCAGCTGGCCGAGGACATCGCCCGCAAGCACAGGCTGGTGAGCAACCAGTATCGCCTGACCTACGAGCCGCCGGAGGGCGCGACAGATCAGTCGGTCATCAGACTGCTGACCACGCGGGCCGGAATGATGATGACACTGACACGTGACGGGAACGTGCCGTAGGGCAGGGGGACCTGTCATTGGGCAGGGGAACCTGCCGTCGGGCCGTGCGCGGCCGTGGCGGCTGTTGACCAGGGAGAGAACGATGGGGTTTCGCACACTCGCGGCGGTCGTGGTCACGACGGTGTGCACCACGCTGGTTGTGCCCGGCGCGTCTGCGCAAATGGTGCAGGCCACCGGGACGATCACCGACACCTGGGGCAATCCTCTCGAAGGCGTGCAGGTCGACGCCAGGCAAGAGGATGGCGGTGGCAGCTCATTCTCGACGGTCACGGACGAGGACGGCGAGTACCAGTTGATCGGTCTCGAGACGACGACCTACGATTTCACGTACACCCTCGCTGGATATCAGGGTGTCCGCCAGCTTCGGGAGCTTCGGTCGCAGAGCGCCCCCGGTCGGATGCGGCGCCGCCCGGCGCCGATCGAGCTCGAGGTGCTGGCCGTCGGCCAGGTCCTGCAGGAGGAATTCGCCTTCGAAGCGGAGGGCGGGACGCCCAGCCTCACGCTGAAATCCGACGGGATGTTCGAGTTCGAGGACGCGGAGGGTGAAGGCGAAGGCAACTACTCCATCCAGGATCTGAGCGTGATCCTGACCGTGCGTGACTACGATGGACCGGACGATACCTACACCATCACCGCGCCGGTCATCGTGAGCGCACCGACCAATCAGTTTCAGAGCCTCGTCTGGGGCGAAACGACGCTCACCAAGAAGTAGAAGGGAGTAGCCGCTTGGGACGTGTCCACGCTGTGCTCGGCGCTGTGCTGGCCGCATTCTGGGCGGTTTCCTCCGTCTCGGCGCAGGACGCGGCCCCGTCCGGAGCGCGCCCCGGGCCACCGTCCGCCGGCCACCAGCGCATGCTGGCGCTGCTGCAACAGTTGGCGGACGAGACCCCTGCTACCAACTCCTACCTTGGAGAGGGCTTGGCCCCGCAGTTCCGAGAGGGGCTGAGCGCGCTTCCGGCGACGGACGTCGGCACCAACCGATTGCGCCTGATGGTCCAACTGGCCGAGGAGGAACTGCGTCTCGGGAATGAAGACGAGGCGATCCGTCTCTTCACCGGCGCCCGCGACATGGCGCCCGACGTCGACGCCAACAGAACGATTCTCGACTACAACACCTATCGCCTCGGCGTGGCCTACATGCGGCTGGCCGAGACCCAGAACTGCGCGCTGCATTCGAACGCGGAGGCCTGCATCCTGCCGCTGCGCGGGCGCGGGATTCACAGCCTGCAGACCCCGTCCCGGCAGGCGATTGCCGCCTTCACCGACGTGCTCGAGAATATGGAGGGGGCCGTGTCGAAGGACCTGCCGGCCGGGGCGAGCGGTCGGAGCCGGACCGCGGACGTGTCGCCGCGAACCTCCCTGAACGAGGCGGCGCGGCAGTTCCTCGCGGCACGGTGGCTGCTCAACATCGCCTACATGACGGTGGGCGGCTATCCGGATCAAGTGCCCGAGCAGTACCTGCTACCTCCCGAGACGTTCGAGTCGGCCGACACGATTCCCCGGTTCGCCAACATCGCACCAGCGCTCGGCCTGGACACGTTCGATCTGTCCGGCGGTGCGATCGCCGACGACTTCGACAACGACGGCTATCTGGACATCGTCGTGTCGACGTGGGACACGCAGGGACAACTCCGTCTCTTCAGGAACAATCGGGACGGGACCTTCTCGGAACGTACGGAGGAGGCAGGCCTGCTCGGGTTGTACGGCGGTTTGAACATCATCCAGGCCGACTACGACAACGATGGCCACGTGGACCTCCTGGTGCTGCGTGGCGCGTGGCTGCGCGAGCACGGCCGGCATCCGAACTCGCTGCTGCGAAACAACGGCGACGGCACGTTTACCGATACGACGTTCGAGGCCGGGCTCGGCGCGGTGCACTACCCGAGTCAAACGGCATCCTGGGGCGACTACGACAACGACGGCGATCTCGATCTGTATGTCGGCAATGAAACGACCCCGACGCTGGCCGCCCCCAGCCAGCTCTTTCGCAACAACGGCGACGGCACGTTCGCAGACGTGGCCGAGGCGGCCGGCGTGTTGAACACTCGGTTTGCCAAGGCCGTGGTCTGGGGCGACTATGACGGCGATGGCCTGCTGGACCTCTACGTGTCGAACCTGGGCGCGGGAAACCGTCTCTATCGGAACACGGGGAGAGGGAGCTTCATCGACGAGGCGCCGGCGTTGGGCGTCGCGGCCCCGATCGGGAGCTTTCCCGCATGGTTCTGGGACGTCGACAACGACGGTCTCCTGGATCTGTTCGTGTCCGCCTATAGCGCCCGCATCGAGCACCTGGCGGCCAGCGCGCTTGGCCTGCCCGTGAACATCGAGATGTCGCGGCTCTACCGGGGCACCGGAGGCGGCTTCGAGAACGTCTCCGGGCTCTACGGCCTGACGGAGCCGACGGCCGCCATGGGTTCCAATTTCGGGGACCTCGACAACGATGGCTACCTGGATTTCTACCTCGGGACGGGCTATCCGCACTATCACAGCCTGATGCCGAACGTGATGTATCGCAATCGGGACGGGCGCGGATTCTCGAACGTGACCTACGCGGGCGGTTTCGGCCATCTCCAGAAGGGTCACGGCGTGGTCTTCGCGGATCTCGACAACGACGGCGACCAGGATGTCTTCGAGCAGATGGGTGGAGCCTTCCCCGGAGACCGATTCGGTAACGCCCTGTACGAGAACCCGGGCTTCGGGAACCACTGGATCACGGTCAAGCTCGAGGGTGTCCGGTCAAACCGATCGGCGATCGGGGCCCGCCTCCACGCCGTCGTCGTTGACGATGACGAGAGCGTTCGGCGTTCCATCTACCGCCATGTGAACAGCGGCGGTAGCTTCGGCGGCAATCCGCTCCGTCAGACCATCGGACTCGGCACGGCGTCGCGCCTCGAGCGGCTCGACGTCTTCTGGCCCGCCACCGGCATCACGCAGACGTTCGCCGATCTCCCGCTCGATCGGGTGATCCACATCGTCGAGGGCGAGGAGTCCTACTCGACCCTCGCGCTACGGACGCTCGCGCTCGGCTCGCAGTGACGATAGACAATACGACTCATGTTGCTGGAAAATCGTGACATGACTACACGGACGTCCCGTCGATTGCTTGTCGCTTCGATTATCGCGGCCGGCCTCGTCACGGGCAGTGCGCCGTGGGGCACGAGCCAGGTGGCGTCGGCCCAGGCCCGGTGGGGAACCATTCGCCTCGGTTTCCCGGCGTTCCCGACAGACAACGGGAACGTTCCGTAGCGGATCACGCGTGCGCGAACCAGATGCGCCGACGCGCCAGCGTTCAACAGGATTCGCCCGCATGCGCCTTCTATCGTCCATGGCCCTACCGCTTCAGCAGCCTGCCAGGGTGAGATGGCGGTACATCGTCCGTTGCGCATCTGCCGGGTTGCTGCTTGCGGTGCTTGGCGCCGCAGGGACCGGCACCACGGCGGGCGGCGCCCACGCGGCGCCGCAGACCTCAACGCTGCCCACGGACGAGGCCTGGTTTTCCGATCGGGCCGAAGCGGTGGGGATCGACTTCGTGCACATCAACGGGATGTCAGGCGAGTTCTACATGAGCGAGATCTTGAACCCGGGCGCGGCGATGTTCGACTTCGACAACGATGGCGACCTCGACATCTACCTCCTGCAGGGCCGGATGCTCGGCCCGGGCCAGACGCCGGACCACGCCACCGACCCGCCGCAGGTCCCTCCGCTGACGGATCGCCTGTATCGGAACGATCTCGAGGTCCACGCTGATGGGACCCGCACCTTGCGCTTTACGGACGTCACCGCAGAGAGCGGCCTGGACACGGGCACGGGCGCGTACGGCATGGGCGTCGCAGCGGGTGACATCGACAACGACGGCCGGGTCGACCTGTATCGCACCAGCCTCGGGCCAAACCAGTTGTTTCGCAACAACGGCGACGGAACCTTTACCGATGTTTCACGGACGACGGGCACGGGAGACCCCGGGTGGAGCGTGTCGGCGTCGTTCGTCGACGTCGACCGCGATGGCTGGCTTGACCTGTATGTCGGCAACTACCTCGACCACCGCGTCGATACACCACAGCCCGAGTGCTTCACACGCAGCGGGGAACGTGACTATTGCGGACCGACAGCCTTCGCGTCGGTTCCAGACCGTCTGTATCGCAACCGTGGGGACGGGACGTTCATCGACGTTACGGCCGAGGCGGGGGTGGCGAGTGAATATGGTCCGGCGCTCGGCGTCGTGGCCGCCGATGTCGACGGGGACGGGTGGGTGGACATCTACGTCGCCAACGATGGCGAGCCGAACCAGTTGTGGATCAACCGGCAGGACGGGACCTTCAGCAACGGCGCGCTGCTGGCGGGTGCGGCGCTCAATGACAATGGCAGGATCGAGGGCAGCATGGGCGTCGATGCCGGCGACTTCGACGCCGATGGCGACGACGACCTGTTCATGACCCACCTCACGAAGGAAACCAACACCCTCTACGTCAATGACGGCTCGGGGCTCTTCGAGGACCGGACCGCGATGACCGGACTCGGCGGCCCCAGCATGGCCTATACCGGTTTCGGGACCGCGTGGTTCGACTTCGACAACGACGCCTGGTTGGACCTGCTGGTCGTCAACGGGGCCGTCCAGGCCAGCCATCAGCGGTTCGCGATCAGGACCCTGGACGTGTCCGCGCAGGCGGGGGAACCGCTTCCGTTGCACCAGCCGAACCAGTTGTTCCGCAACCTGGGGAGCGGGCGGTTCGAGGAGGTCACCGAGCGGGCCGGCGCCGTATTCGAGCTGTCGGAGGTGAGCCGCGGCGCAGCCTTCGGCGACGTGGACAACGACGGCGACCAGGACGTGTTGATCACCAACAACAATGGCCGGGCGCGACTGCTGATCAACAACGTCGGCCACCGCAACCGATGGATCGGGCTGCGGTTGGTCGGCGGCGCCGGGCCGCGGGACATGCTGGGCGCCAGAGTCGGCGTCTTCCGCGACGACGGTCCCACGTTGTGGCGCCGCGCGCGATCCGACGGCAGCTATGCCTCGGCCAACGACCCGCGAGTGCTGGTGGGCCTCGGCGACGCGGCCACGGTGCCGCGCGTTCGGGTCACCTGGCCGAGCGGCCGCGAGGAAGACTGGACGAACCTGCCGGTGGACCAATGGCTGACGCTTGAAGAGGGCGCCGGCCAGAGCCCGGAATGACTGCGGCACGCGGGCTGGTGAGCAGTCTCGTGGCGGTGTACCTGCTGCTGGGGGTTGGTAGCGGCCGCGCGGCTGGCAATCCCATTGCGTTAACGGCTGCCTCGTCGCAGGTAGGCGTGGCAGAGCCGACCCTCCTGCCGGTCGTGCTGCCGGACCTCAGTCGCGTCCACGCATCGGTCCAGGAGCAGCTTCGCGAGGCGCACGCGTTGCTGATGGCGTCAGAGTCCGGGGAGCGGAGCACGGCCTACGGCCGGTTGGGCCAGCTCTTGATGGCGAGCGAGTTCCTGGACGCAGCGGAGCGCTGCTTTCGGAATGCTCAAGTGCTCGCACCTGCCGATTTCCGCTGGCCCTACTACCTGGGGCACATCTTCAGGAGCACAGGCCGGCTGACGACGGCGGTCGAGCACTTCGAGCAGGCGCTGCGCCTGCGACCCGACGATCTCGCGGCGCTCGCCTGGCTCGGTCAGGTCCATATCGACGCGGGGCAGCCTGAGGCGGCAGAGCCGGTCCTCGCCAGGGCCGGTTCGCTCCATCCAGATTCGCAGGCCGTGCTGTTCCAGTTGGGCAGAGCTGCCGCCGCGAAGCAGGACTACGCGAGCGCCGTCGAGCATCTGGAAGGCGCGTTGCAGTTGAACCCCGCCGCCACGACGATCCTCTACCCCCTCGCCATGGCCTACCGCCGTCTCGGCGATCTCGAGACGGCGCAGTCCTACCTGGACCAGGGTGGGGGTCGCGCGGGCGACGGGGTAGGAGTCACTCTGCCCGATCCCCTGATGGCGGAGATCAATACGGTGCTGCGGAGCCCGCAGGTCCACTGGGATCTGGGGTTGTACGCGGGCGCGAACGGCGACTGGCCAGAGGCGGTAGCGCAGTTCCGGACCGCGGTGCAACTGGCGCCCGACTCTCCGGTCGTGCGGTTGAACCTTGCCCTGGCGTTGAACCGCGTGGGTGACGCGCGCGCCGCGCTGGGCCACCTCGAGGAGGCGGTCCGTCTGGATCCCCGGCTTGCCCAGGCGCACTTCGCGATGGGCACGCTCTTCGATCGTAGTGGGCGCGACCAGGAGGCGATCGACCGCTACACCAGGGCCGTATCCAACGACCCCACCCTGGGCGAGGCGCACCTGAGGCTGGCCGACGCGCTGCGCCGCACCGACCGGCTCGAGGCGTCGCTGACGTCGTATCACAGGGTGCTCGAGCTCGAACCGGATTGGATAGAGGCGCGCTTCGGCGAGGCCATGGCCCTGGTGCGTCTGACCCGCCACCGGGAGGCGCTGGAGCGCCTGCGCGCGGCGATTGACCTGCATCCCGAGGAGCCGGCGTTCGCCATCGCGGTCGCGCGCCTCCTGGCTGCCTCTCCCGACCCTCAGGTGCGTGATGGCCAAGCGGCACTGGACCTGGCGCAGGCGTTGGTGGACGAGCACAAGACCACGGCCGTGGCCGAAACGATGGCCATGGCCCTCGCCGAACAGGGTCGGTTCGCCGAGGCAGTCGAGTGGCAGCGCGTGGCGATGTCGGGCGAGACCACGGCGGGGCACACGGAGGTCGCGCAGCGGATGGCCGCCAACCTGGCGCTGTACAGACTCGACACGCCCTGCCGTACGCCCTGGCGAAACGATGCCCCGGAATTCAGGCCCGGGCCGACAGTGGAACCGGGACTCCTCGATTCGCCGCCCCCGTTCTGACAGTTCGCGGGCCCAAACGGACCCTTCGCCTCGGTGCCGGGGGGAATCACGTGTGGGTTTCAGGACCCGGCGGGCCAGGGTTGCCCGGATCCCTCGCGCAAGCGGGTGCCGGCGTCGAGGTCTACCCGCGTCCAGCGCTCGCGGCGCCCGTTCGGCCAAATAACACCGACTCCCTCGACGGCATCAGCACCCGCGTCGCCCAATCCGAAATGGACCCGGGCATCGCTTGCACTCAGGTAGCTGCCGTCTCGGTGTACGCGGCGCCACACGGGATCGCGGCCGGCCCGGAGTAGTGCAACCCGGGCGCCGATGCCGTCGCGATTGTTTTCGACGCCCTCGAGGCGGATGCTCAGCGAGGGCGTCGCCGTGCCGACCTCGTTGAGGAGCAGCCGGACCGGACCGTTGTTGTTGGAGACGACGACGTCGATGTCGCCATCGTTGTCGATGTCCCCGAAGGCGGCCCCGCGGGAGACTTCCACGAGCTCGAGCGCCGGCCCGGCCTGGTCGCGGACCTCGACGAAACCACCGTCGCCGAGGCCGCGAAAGAGCTGGTTGCGTTGGCTGAACGGATAGGGCGCATCGCGGAGGGACTCGATGTTGCTTACTGCGCCATTGGCAACGAACAGATCCAGCCAGCCGTCGTGGTCGTAGTCGAACCACTGGCATCCGAATCCGGTGTAGGCAATGCTTGCTCCACCGAGACCCGAACCGAGGGTGCCGTCACGGAACGCCCCCGTACTTCCGTTCAGGTAGAGCGTGTTGGTTTCCTGGGTCAGGTGCGAGACGAGAAGGTCCTCATCGCCGTCGCCGTCGGCATCGCCCGCGGCGACCCCCATTCCCCCTTCCGCTACGCCATTCGCGTTGTAGGCCGTGCCGGCCAGCAGCGCGACGTTGCTGAACGTGCCGTCCCGGTTGTTCTGCCACAGTTGGTTCGCGTTGCCGTCATTGGCGACGTAGATATCGGGCCACGAATCGCCGTTGAAGTCGGCGGCGATGACGCCGAGGCCGCTGCCGAACGCCCGTTGGATGCCGGCGCGTTCGGAGACGTCCTCGAACGCGCCGTCCCCGGTGTTGCGGAACAGCCGGTCCGGAACCGGTTGATACTGCGTCGGGTTGCAGAAGTCGCGCATGCCTTCGACACCGAAACATTCCTTGTGGTTGAGGACCGTGAAATCGACATAGTTCGTCACGAAAAGGTCGAGATCCCCGTCTCGGTCATAGTCGAGAAACGAGGCGCTGGTGCTCCAGCGCCCGTCATCGACCCCCGCGTCATCGGTGATGTCGCTGAATGACCCGTCTCCGTTGTTTCGATAGAGCACGTTCCGCCCGAACGCCGTGACGTAGAGATCGGGGTTGCCATCGTTGTCGATATCGCCGGTCGCCGCACCCATGCCGTAGGCCCGCAGTCCGACGGCCGCCTGGTCGGTGACATCGACGAATCCGAGGCGTCCGGACCGAGACAACTCGTTACGGAAGAGCCGATGCCCGTGCCTGTCGCCAGTGTCCGCGCCGGCCGTCTCTCCAGCCGCGGTCGGGTCAAGCATCGTCCCTTGCAACAGGTAGATGTCCAGATCACCGTCGGTGTCGTAGTCGATGAGCGCAACGCCAGCCCCCATGATCTCGGGCAGGTAGTAGGCGCCGGACGTACCTGTGACGTGCTGGAAGTCGAGACCGGTTTCGATTGCGACATCCCGAAAGATCGGAGGCCTTGGTTCCGCCTCGGGCAGAGGCGACTCCGGTGTCGCGCAAGCGCACGCCGCGATGGCCATGGCCCCGAGTCCGGCCGCCAGCCGGGATCGAGCGTCCTTCCGGTCACCGTTGTTGGCCGAGAACAGCAAAGAACACTCCGTGGCGGCCCGTGTGGAGATGGCCGAGACCGCCTGCATCGCCTGAACCCCCGCATTGTACGAACCACGCCGGGACCGGTCAAAGAAGCGCCGCACCCCGCATGATCTCGAGCTGGCGCCGTGCAACGTATAATCGGCCCTGAGCACCGATGGATCGTCGCCTCACCATCACATTGCCTCTTGCGGCCACGCTGCTGCTCGGTTCGTGCACCGGGGGGTTCCCACCTGCCGGAGAGGCCCCGCCTCTGGATCCGTGGTCCGACCTGGCAGCGCTCGTCGCGAGTCCCACTGAGTTCGGTCCTCACGTCCGCGGCGTCGTGGAGCGCGCCTTCGCAGCGGCACGGGCCGCGCCGACCGAACCGTCGAACCTCGCCCGTTTCGGGATGGTGCTGCATGCCTACGACAAGTTCGAGGGGGCGGCGATGTGCTATGAACGCGCCCTCGACCTGCAACCGGGTCAGTCCGCGTGGCTCTACTATCTCGGGTCGGCCAGGGCGGAGCTCGGTCGCAACGACGAGGCGCTCGATGCGCTGCGTCAGGCTGTCCGAATCGACGCTACGTATGCGCCGGCCCGCCTGAGGCTCGCTGACGAACTGCTTGCAACAGGCGAGGTCGAGCAGAGCCGCGCGTTGTACGCCGCACTCGCGCGCGAGGATCCCGACCTGGTGCATGCGGTGTACGGTTTGGGGCGCTCCCTGTCGGAGCTGCGCCAGCACGCCGCTGCGGTGGAACAGCTCGCCAGGGCGATCGAACTGGCCCCCGAATTCGGATCGGCGCACTACGCGCTCGGGCTCGCCTACCGCGACCTGGGTGATGAGGCGGCTGCGCTCCGCCACGTGGCCGAGTCGGAACGCACCGCGGGGCGGCAGCCGCCTGTCGACGACCCACTGATGCGTGGCGTCCACGCCCTGCGCAGCGACCCGCGCTCGCGCGCGCTGCGAGGGTCTCGCTTGCAGATCGAGGGCAGGTTGCTTGAATCAATCGAGCAATACGAACAGGCCCTGGCCAGCGACCACGACCTCGTGCAGGCGCACGTGAACCTCATCGGTCTCTATACCCGGACAGGACGCCCCGAGCAAGCCGAACAGCATTACCGCCAGGTGTTGCGCCTGAATCCAAATATCGCGGACGCCCACTACAGCTTCGCCGTGCTCAAGTTCCAGCAGGGGCAGCATGCGCAGTCGGAGGCGGCGCTCTCGCGGGCGCTCGAAATCAACCCGGCTCATTACCCCGCCCGCGTCAGCCTGGGGACGTTGTTCGAGACTCAGGGACGGTCGCGAGACGCCATCCGGCAGTACGAGCTGGCGCTCAGCCATCACCCGAACCGCGCGGGCGCACGTTTCGTCCTCGGGAGGCAGCTCGTGCAACAAGGCGAGGTGGCGCGAGGCCTCGCAAGCATCGAGGCCAGCCTGACGCCCCAATCACCAGAGACACCGGCGTTCATGTACGAACTCGCGGGCTTCCACGCGCGGCTCGGCAACGGCGAACAGGCGCAGCGGTGGCTCGGACGGGCGCATCAGCTCGCCCTCGAATACGACCTGCAAGACCTTGTCGCCGAGATCGAACGGGATCTGCCGAATGCGCGGTGAACGACGGGTGACCCGGCCTGACGCGGTCCAGTTCAAGAGGCGCACTCCAACTGCAGGAGACTTTCACCACGCCGCGCGTCATACTCCGCTACGGGTATGGCGTCCACCGCCCCGGTAAGGGTCTGCCTTCATTCCGTCATCTGCCATGACCTCAGCGACCAGCGGGAATCAGGACGAGGCCGCCCGGCGCCCGGTCGAGACGGTCGCCGCGCCGGGGTGGCATTTCCTGGTCGGGTGGACGGCCGCGTGGATCGTGGTCGGTGTCGCGGTCGCGGCCGGGCTTTCGTTCGGGACCGGCGAACCATTCGGTCCGGTCCTGCGGCTGAGCGTGCTGTTCGCCCAGGTGGTGGGGTACAGCGCGTACACGTCGGCGCGGCTGGTGTTCCCGCTGTTCGAGCGGCTGCCCGGTGCGCTGCGTCTGGTGCTCGATTCGCTGATCGTACTGGCGGGGACGATCTTCGGGTCGGTCGTCGTCATCCTGACCGATCCGTTGTACGTGGTGGCGCAGCCAGGGATCGGTCTCCTGATCCTCGCGTTCAACGCCGTGCTGGCGGCGGTGGTCGCCGTGGCCCTCGGCACCTACGACCGGATGCGCCGTCAGATCGAGGCGTCCTTCCGCGTCCTCCGGGAACGGGACGCGCTCGAACGCGAGCTGGGTGTCGCGCGCGACGTGCAGCACGAGCTGCTGCCGGGCGCGGCGCCCAGGATCGCGGGGCTCGAGCTGGCCAGCGTCTGCCGGCAGGCGATCGGCGTGGGCGGCGACTACTATGACTATCTGCAGCGTCGTGACGGGTGTCTGGGGCTGGTCATCGCCGACGTCTCCGGCAAGGGCGTCCCGGCCGCCCTGCTCATGGCCAGCCTGCAGGCCTCGGTGCGCAGCCGCTTCCACGACGCTGCGGTCACGGGCGGCCTCATGGCCAGCCTGAACGACGCGCTGGTCCGTTCTTCGTCCCCCGCGCGCTACGCGACGGCATTCGTCGCCACCTACGATCCGCACACCCGCCGGCTGGCGTACTGCAACGCCGGGCACCTGCCGCCGATCCTCGTCGGGCAGAAGGAGACGATCCGCTGCCACGAAGGCGGCATACCGATCGGGTTGTTCGAGGACGCGGCCTACGATACCGGGACCCGGACGCTGGCGCCGGGCGACATGCTGGCGCTGTTCACCGACGGCGTGACCGAGGCGCCGGCGCCCGGCGGAGAGGAGTTCGGTTCGGAGAGGCTGGCCGACCTGCTGCGAGTCCAGCGCGATCGCCCGCTCGACGAGGTGATCCAATCCGTGCTCGACGCGCTGCTGCACTGGAGCGGCCCCGTCGATCCCCACGACGACGTCACCCTCATCCTGGCGAGGGTGCAGTGAGCCGGTCAGATGCTGCCGGCAGCATCGGGCGCCAGGTCGCGCTGTGGACCGCGGTCAGCAGCCTCGCGGGTCTGGCGATCGGGCTGGCCGTGAGCGTTTTCCAGGGCGACGGTGTCGAGCGTCCCATCCTCGTGATCTCCGTGCTGTTCGGCAACGTGGTCGGGCTCACCGCGATGGCCGGCTCGGTCTGGCTGTTTCCGCGGCTGCGGGGGCGCTCGGGCCTGCTGCGGTTCCCGCTGCTCGTCATGACGCTCCTCTCGGGCGCGGTCTTCGGCAGTCTGGCGGTGCTCGGCGCGTATCCCCTGTTCGTCTTCCGCGAGCTGCGTCTGGCGGTCGTCGTCATCATCATCAACGGCGTGCTGGCGCTGGTCGTCGGCGGCATCGTGCTTGGCTACGAAGAAATGCGGCTGCGGCTGCAGGACACGCTACGCGAGATGGAAGAGGTCCGGCTCGTGGAGGCGCGGCTGCGCGAAGAGGCGGCGCGCGCCGAGCTGGCGGCGCTGCAGGCGCGCATCAACCCGCACTTCTTCTTCAACACGCTCAACACGATCAGCTCGCTGCTCGACGAGGACGTGCATGCGGCCGAGGAGCTGTTGGAGACATTTGCCGATCTGTTCCGCTATGCGTTCGACGCCGCCGACGCCGCTCCGGTCCCGCTGCGCGACGAGATCGCCTTCACCCGGGGCTATCTGCGCATCGAGCACGCCCGTTTCGGCGACCGGTTGCGCGTGGCCTGGGACGTCGACCCGGCATCGCTGACTGTGCGGCTGCCCGGTCTGATCCTGCAACCCCTGATCGAGAACAGCGTGGGACACGGGCTCGCGCCCCGGGCGCGCGGCGGACGCATCGACGTCTCGACCGCCGTTGACGGATCGCGTCTGCGCATCGACGTCGTCGACGACGGGGTCGGTCTTTCCGACGCCGGGGAGCGCCTGATTCGAGACGGGCATGGGTTGGGCAACATCGCGCGCCGGCTCGACGCCTGCTATGGCGGCCGCGCGAGCCTCGCGCTGTCCCCCGCACCCGGTGGTGTGGGCGCCCGCGCCCGGCTGACGCTGCCCGCGGCGCCGGTCCCGCCCGGTCACGCGGAGACCGAGGCATGACGTATCGCTGTGTCGTCATCGACGATGAGCAGCCGGCGCGCGACCGTGTGAAACGCCTGCTCGCCGCGTATCCGGAGTTCGAGCTTGCGGGCGAGGCCGCCGATGCCGACACGGCGGTTCGGGTGATCGACGAGACCATGCCCGAACTGTGCTTCCTCGACGTGCAGATGCCCGAGGGCACCGGCTTCGACGTGCTGCAACGGGTGCGGCACGTTCCGCACGTCATCTTCGTCACGGCCTACGACCGCTACGCGGTGCCGGCATTCGAGGTGCGGTCGATCGACTACCTCTTGAAGCCGGTCGGCCGGCAGCGGTTCGCCCGGGCGCTCACGCGGGCCCGGGAGCGGCTCGACGACGCCGGCGCGGCCCGGCGGCAGCTCGTCGAGATCGACGAGCTGCGGCGAGCGCTTGGCCGGGAACCGGATGCGGCGCCGTCCCGGCCCGACAGGGTCAGTGTCAGGGATGGGTCGCGGATCATCCTGATCGACCCCGACGACATTGTCTGGTTCGAGGCGGACGATACGCTGGTCTTCGCCAGAACCTCCACGGGGCGGTTCCTCGTCGACCGCACGTTGTCCGACCTCGAACGGCAGCTCGAACGGCAGTTCTTCCGCGCGCACCGGAGCTGTCTGGTCAACCTCGCACGGATCGCCGAGATCCGGCCGGCCGATGCCGGCGCCTGCAACATTGTGTGTACCGGCGTGGGCACGGTGCCGCTCTCGCGCCGGCAGGCCCGCCGGTTGCGCGAGATCTTCCCGTGGTGAGCGCGCCGGCCACCGGCCGTTTCCGACCGCTGGCGCGCCTCCGCTGACCGCCGATCGAATTGCCGTTGCGCCGTGCTATAGCGGGTCGGGACAATCTACGCCAGAAGCCTGCGTCGCAGAAAGATTACGGCTGCAAATTCGCTCTCACTCATGGCTTTCACCACGCCTTCTCGTCACATGGTGCCGCTATGCTCCTCAAATGCGTGAAGAAATCCATGGCGATATCGAATTTTCGCTTTCGCAATCTTCTACGGCGCAGACTCCTAGGAGGACTACACATGGTCCGCACGCTCTTGATTTCGTTGACGGTCGCGGTAGCGTTCGTGAGTGCGCCGGAGTCCGTGCGCGCGCAGGCAGTCGACTGGGGCGCTACGGTGAATGTCCCGAGCGGTGAGACCCGGCAGGGAGACCAATATTTGGCGGGCGAGGCGATCCGGATTGACGGGCGGCTGACCGGGGACCTGGCGGTTGTAGCGCAACGCCTTTTCGTGGACGGGCAGATCGACGGGGATCTGTTCGCGGCTGCCCGCGAGGTCGACCTGCGAGGCCCCGTCGGCGATTCCACCAGGATAGTCGCGGAACGTCTAACCGTGGACTCAACTATCGACGGCGATCTGATCGTGACGGCGAGCCGGCTGCACCTGTCCGACGGCGCCCGGATCAGCGGCGACCTCGTCACCGCCGCCAGTGCCGTGGAAGTCGAGGGGACCGTTGAGGGCATCACCAGGGTGGCGGCGGGAGAGATCGTCATCAGCGGTACGCTGCGCGGCGATGCCAATCTCGTTGCCGACCGTGTCGATCTGGCGCCCGGCGCGCGTATCGAGGGCGACCTCGACTACCGGGCGCGGACACCCCTGAGCCCCGAGGCGACCGCTCGGGTGGCCGGGACCGTGCGCTACGACGACGCGGTCGAGGAGGATGCGGCCGATGAGGACGGGTCCGCCGGCATCTTGACGTGGAGACTCCTCTTCCGGGTCTGGCAGGTGGGCGCGGCGCTGCTCACGGGTCTGCTGGCGGTCGCACTGTTCCGGCGCGTCGTGCAGCACCTGGTCACGGCGATCGCGGGAGAGACCACCGCCGGCACGTTGCTCGGATTCGCCGCGTTCCTGATTGTCCCCGCCACGGCGGGCGTCGCGCTGGTGACGCTGGTCGGGATTCCGGTCGGCGTGGTCGCCATCCTGTTGTTCGGCGTGGCCCTGTATGCGGCCAAGCTGCCGATCGCCGTCTGGGCGGGAGGACGGCTGCTTGCCCTGGCGGGCCGCCCGCAGGCGTCGCCGTATGCGGCGATGGCGATCGGCATCCCGGTGCTCTACGCGCTGTTCGCGATCCCGTATCTCGGGTGGTTGATCTGGCTCATCGCGACATGGCTGGGTCTGGGCGCCATGGTCCTGTCCGGCCGCGGATATCTGGGTCTGGCAGCGCAGGGCAGGTAGCCACAGCGCCACCCCGCGGCATCGGCGTCACGGCTCCACGATCAGGAGCGGCTCGAAGTACCGTCGATAGAACCCCCTGTCGCGGGTCAGCAGCGCGGCGGCTCGTGTCTGAGCATGCGCCGCGACCAGGAAGGCGGCCACCATGCGAGTACGTTGCCCGCCCTGCCTGCGATACCGTCGCCAGGTTCGCGCCGCCTGGCTGGCCGAGCGTTCGTCGAACGGGTCGAAGGTAACACCGGCCGCCTGGAGTGCCAGGCGCATGCGGTCAGGATCGTCGAAGAACGCGCCGACCTCCGCCCAGACGATTGGGCACACGACAAGCCGTCCCAGCCCGCGAGCCGTATCCAGTGCGCGCAGCGACGCCGCTCCATGCGCCGGGTCGTTTGTCAACACGTCCAGCAGCACGGAGCTGTCGACGGCGGTGACCATCGTGCGCTACTCCTCCCGATCTCCGTCCTGTCCGGAACGCCAGGCCGGCCCACGCGTCTCTGCGAGGCAGGCGTCAACGTCGACGCGTTCCGTGACCAGTCCAACGAGCTGACGAAGCCCGTCCGATGGGACTTTGCGCCGAACCACGACGGTGCCCGCCTGCTCTTCGAATTCGAGTTCCTGTCCTGGCTCGAGGCCGAGGCTCTCGCGCAGTGGCTTCGGAATCGTCACCTGGCCCTTCTCGGTGAGCTTTGATTTCATACTGTCAGTGTAGGAATTCCTACCGACGATTTCAACTCGTGCGCACCGACTTCATCGGGGTGCGGAACATGCCGGGGCCTCCTCAGAACCGGAAGAGGCGGTTCACCTTGACGACGAACCCTCTGTTGCGGAGCTCCGAGAAACGGTCGGGCATCAGCGGGTTCGTGTTCCGGTCGTCGCTGTAGACGACGAACAGTTCGCTTCCCGGCGAATACTCCCATCGGAATCGGAAGTTGTTGCTGATGGTGTTGCGGCTCGAGTTGTATTGGACCAGCGCGCTCATGAACATGCGGGGCGAGACGGTGAAGTTGACGCGCGAGACGAGCAGATCGGTTCGGAACGACCCCAGGGGCGTATCGACCCAGTTGACCGAGACGCTCGGTTCGATCGTGAACTGCTCGGTCAGCTCGACCCTCCCACGGCTGAAACCAATGGACCGGATGTCGCCGCTGTAGTACTCGCCGGCGCGCACCGTGACCGTCCCGTTGAATCGATGCTGCGAGCCGCGGGTAAACGTGGCTTCGACGTCGCGAAATCGATACCCGCCGACCGGCAGGATGACATCGGGGTGGGCGGGAAACGGTTTGACGAGAAACTCGTAGTTGTCGGCCACCGAGACACCCACGGTGTCACTGCTTTCGAACTCCGTCGCAAACGCCAACTGGGATTGCCGGGTCTCCAGCAGTCCCGTGTCGGCAGTCAGGATGTAATCGAAACTCCCTTCGAAGCGAAACTGCCGGATCGCGTCGATCGAGGCAGGCCGGGGACTGAACCGTCCGGACGCGTAGGTGCGGCGAAAATTGTCGCGTCGCACGAATCCGACTTCCGGCGTGAAGTTGTCTTCGACGACGAGGTGGTCGGCCTGGAAGCCGTAGCGGTCTCCCGAGTAGTCGAACCGGCTCTGGTAACTCAGGTTCTTCGCATCGAGGTCAGGCGTCCGATCGGCCGTCTCGACGGCCGGGGTCCGCGTCTGCGCCACATACCCCAGGAGACTGACGTTCTCGAAGAACGAGAAGGTCGCGTCCACACCGTAGGCCTGACTGGAACCGTCGCCCGTGAGTGACGCGGACTGGTTCGTGAACAGCGCGCGGTTCGTGAACAGACCGCCGATGCTGCTCCTGCGCATGATGTCGCGTTTCACGCGCACGACCGTGAAGTTGGTCATCTCGAGGTCCGCGACTGCCTCGTCTCCGGTCTGCATGCCCGGCATCGCGGGGGTCGCGACCGCCGCGTCGTCGGTCTGAATGCTCAGCGCCCCGACGTCGAACGCACCGATCTTGCCCGTGACCCGTCCGCCGCCGAGAATCGGCACGATCTTGTCGCCGGTCTCGTCGCGCGTCAGACCGATGCGACGGGTGTAGAACAGCGTCGGTGCGTTACCGGGGCTGAAGACGCCGCCTCCGCCGATGCGGCGCAGGGCGCCGCTCCCGCCCCCGGCGATGCCGCCGCGGGCGAAGTCGAAGATGCCGCGGCCTTCGAGAAAGAACTCGCGCTTCTCGGGAAAGAACAGGCTGAACCGCGTGAGGTTCACCTGCTGCTCGTCCACCTCGACCTGGGCGAAGTCGGTGTTGTAGGTGAAATCGGCCGTCAGATTCCGCGTAATCCCGTACTTGACGTCGACGCCATAGTCTCCATTCCTGGCGGTCTGAGGGTCGGCGCCGACGTCGGTCGTCACCCCGCCGATGCCATACGGCTTGATCTCCAGGTTCCGTCCGCTGTCAGGCACTTCCACGCCGACCAGGGTCGCGGCCGCGGAGACCCGGAAGACGCCCATGGTGCCCCCGCCGGCGCCGGCGGCCGAGATCGGGAGCGGCGTGATATAGGCATACTCGCTCTTGCGCCGGATGCCGCGACGAAGCTGGACCCCCCACACCTGGTTCGGTCCGGGGCGATAGCGGAGCGACTTGAACGGAATCTCCATTTCAACCGTCCAGCCGCCCTCGAAGCGCCCGGTACGGACGTCCCAGACCGGGTTCCAGTCGCCGTTGTAGTTGCCCTCGTTGGTGATGGCGAAGTCGGACAACGCGCCCAGCGGGGTCGTCTGGAACGCCACCCCGTTGCGGCGGTCGTAGAACGTGTCGAACAACACCAGGAAGTTGTCGTTCTGGCGAAGCTGGTTGGCATCGCGGCGCATTTCGTTCGCGACCCACGCACTGGACGGCGCAGAATCCCATACACGTCCCGTGACGTAGAGGTTGCGCTCGTCGAACATGATCCAGGCTTCGGTCTTCTCGGTCGCCGGGGCGCCCTCGTCGGGAACCTGCTGGATGAATCCGGTGATGGCGGGCACCGAAGCGTAGACCTGCTCGTCGAGCCGCCCATCGAGACGAATCGTCTCGGTGAGCCTGACGGCGCGGAGGGTGGCCCCACCCTGCGCGTCCCGGGAGACGACGGCCGGCGGGGTCGGCGGGGGAGGGCCATCGATCACCCCGGGCGCCGCGCCAGTTGCGTCCGGGCGGGGTGACCCGACCGCGGGCGCCGCCCGTGCGTCGGGGTCGCCGGCGACCGCACCCGGTGGGGGCGGCAACGTCTGCACCGGGGCCGCCGCGGCCGAACGCGCGCGATCGAGACCCGTGCCCGCGGCGCCGGCGAACTCGGCCGCCAGCTCGCCCACGATTCGATCCTGCAGTGTGAAGAGGTCGTTGACCGCGCCGTCGATCGCGGTTTGCGCGCTCACCGCCCCAGATTCGATGTCGATGATCCGCGCCGTGATACGCAGTTGATCGCCGACCCGCTGGTAGGCGCCGGTGACGAGCCACGCCGCGCCCAGTTGGCGGCCGCGTTCACCCACCAACCGCTGTGCCTCGTCGGGAGCGGTGTTCGGGGGCGCCAGCGAGACGAACGCCACATGGCCGATGATCGAGACCGCGTCGAGCCGCGCCAGATCTCCGCTGACGGTTTCGGCGATACCGGTGCCGATCCAGTCGTCCGCCGGGCGGCCCGAGATGTTCACGAACGGCGCGACGGCGATCACGCGTGGACCGGGCGCGACCGGCTGGCCCCCGCCGTTCGGCACGTTTTGCGCGCGCGCCGCCGGCACGGGAACCAGACACAGCGTAACGACCGCGAGCAGCGCAGATGATCGCGGGAGGGCGGCAAGAGCTATCCGATGGCTGAACACCCCGACGCGCATCATACAGCGCAATCGCAGCGGAGGGTGTCGCGGACAGTTATGACCGCGGACGGATCTTTTGGCGCGGACTGCGCTCCTGGTTGAGTCTCGGGTCAGCGCTCGAGGACGAGCCCTTTCCCGACGAGCTTGCTCGGGTCGGCGTCAGGCGTCGGCACGAACTTGTTCAGCCAGCCTCCGGACCAGCTTGCGACATAGACGTTGCCCTCCTGGTCCACGTCAATCTGGTGCGGGCGCGACAGGCCGCCGGGAAGGCCGCCCGGACCGCCATAGGCGCCCCACGAGTGCAGCAGTTCGCCGTCGCGGCTGTACTTGAGAATGCGGTGCAGACTTGCCGAGATTACCCAGACCGCGTCGTGCTCGTCGATGAACACCCCGACCGGATCGGTGATGTCTGGCCATTCCTCGATGAACTCGCCCGCTTCGGTGAAGACCTGGATGCGGTTGTTGCGGCGGTCGCCGACGTAGACGCGGTGCTCGCGGTCCACGGCGAGACCGTGGACGAGGTCGAACTGTCCGGGTCCGCTCCCGGCCTGCCCCCACTCCATCACGTACTCGCCGCCGGCGTCGTACTTGACGACGCGCGTGTTCCAGTAGCCATCGCCGAGCAGGAAGCTGCCGTCCGGCAGGAACGCCAGCACCGCCGGCTCACCGTAGGCGTAGGGGCCCGGATTCGGATTGGCCCGCGCCGCCTCCCGGGTCGTCGGGTGGTCGGGGTCGACCAGCCGCATCACCAGCTCGCTGCCGTCGTTGGTGAACTTCAGGACCTGCATGTGCACCCCCCGGCCGCCGCCGCGCTCGACGACCCACACGTGGCGCTCCGGATCGTAGGGGCTGATATAGACCTGGTGGGGCTTGTTCAGTGTCGCGTCCCACTGCGACCAGTTCTCGATGACGTTGCCGTTCCGGTCGACCGCCACAAGGTAGTTCGAGCCGCCGTCCCGCTCGTCTCCGTCCGCGTTCCGATCACCCCACACCGCCACGATGATGCGGTCCGGGGTGTCCACCGCGACGCCCGACACCTCTCCCCAGGTCCACACGTCGTCGTGGTCCGGCGCCGGCTTCCACCAGCCTGCCACCGCCTCGTACTCGCCGGCGCGGCCGTCTCCACCCTTCACGATCGCGCGCGGCGGATCAGCCTCGGACGCCGCCGTCTCGGTCTCGCCGGCGCACGCGGCGAGTCCCGCCAGCGCGGCGGCGGCCACCAGGGCCGCGATCATACGGTGCAGTTTCATGGAACTCGTCCTCCGCTCTGACCGTGGTATTGTAAGTCACTGCTCACCACAGGATGCAGGAATCAGAACCTCTACGATCGTAGTGTTGGAAAGGGGACCAGGGCCCGGCGGCGGTACCGGCCCGTGGTGAACACCCCGCGTTGTACCGGGAGGTGGTGACCACCGGCCAGCGGCGGTTCCCGACCACTGGCGCGCTGCCGGTGACCGCCGATCGAATTACCGTTGCGCCGTGCTGCACCGGGCCGGGACAATCGAAACTCATGCGCCTCGTGGCGCCGCTTGGCGGACGCGACTATTTCATCAGGACCATGATTCGGGAGGTCGTGCAGAGCGACTTCTGCAGGAGCCGATAACCATGTTCACGCCGATCGACCGCCGCACGTTCCTCCGCGCCTCCGGCGTTGCGCTGGCCCTGCCGCTGCTCGAGACGATGCACCCGGCGCTGGCCCGTGCCGCCGCCGCCGCGCCGCGCCGCATGCTGAACATCTGCAACACGCTTGGGCTCTATCCCCAATCATGGTCGCCCACGACGGCGGGCCCCGACTATGAGACGACCGAGTATCTGGCGCTCCTCGACAAGCACCGGGAGCGGTATTCCCTCTTCTCGGGGCTGTCGCACGAGGAACAGACAGGCCGTCAGGCCCACAACTCGGAGATCACCTGGTTGACGTCGGCCCGGCATCCGGGACTCGACGGCTTCCAGAACACCATCTCGCTCGACCAGGCGGCCGCCAACCACCTCGGGTATGTCACGCGGTTTCCGTCGCTGGTCCTGGGGACCGCGACTCCGCAGAGCCAGTCGTACACCCGCGGCGGCGTCATGGTGCCGGCCGAGACCAGCCCGGCCGGTCTGTTCACGAACATGTTCCTGCAGGGCGACGCCGAAGAGGTCGAGCGCCAGCGGCGCAGTCTCAACGATGGGGGCAGCATTCTCGATCGGCTGAAAGCACAGCGGGTGTCGCTGGGTCAGCGCGTGAGCACGGCGGACCAGCAGAAGCTGGACGCCTACTTCGACGCGCTGCGCACCGCCGAGCAGGAACTCAACGAGGTGCGGGCGTGGGAGGACAAGCCCAAGCCGGTCGTCGACGAGGCGCCGTTCAGCGACATTCCGGATCCCGCCGACCTCATCGGCCGCATCACAATCATGTTCCGCCTGATTCCCCTGATTCTCGAAACCGATTCGTCGCGGGTCGTCAGCCTGATGATCCAGGACCACGGGGTGGTGCCGCAGGTCGAGGGGGTGACGGGCGATCAACACAGCCTGTCGCACCACGGGCAGGACGAGACCAAGATTGCGCAGCTCAAGAGGGTCGAAACGCAGATCGTCGAGCGCTTCGACGGCCTGCTGACCGAGCTCACCGAGCGCAGCGACGCCGAGGGCAGTCTGCTCGACACGACGACGGTGCTCTTTGGCAGCAACCTCGGCAACGCCAACTCGCACGTCGCGACGAACTTGCCGATTCTCGTCGCCGGAGGGGGCTTCCGCCACGGGCAGCACATCGTGCACGACGGAGAACAGAATGCGCCGCTGTGCAATCTGTTCGTCACGATGCTGCAGTCGATGGGGATGGAGACCGAGTCGTTCGGTCAAAGCACCGGGACGCTGACCTGGTCCTAGCAGCCTGCGCCTTACAGCCAGGGAGAAAAAAGCAGAGATGAACCTGATGTCGAACAGACGTGTTGCAACACTCGCGGTGATTTCGGGATTGTCGATGGCCGGTCTCGTCTGGGCCGCCCAGGGGCGCAGCTTGAACGTCACGGTGACCTATCAGGGCAGCGGAGAGGTCAGCGCGAGCAACGCCATCTTCCTGTCGGCCTGGGACTCGCCGGATTTCGAAGCGGGCGCACTTCCCATCGCGAATCAGGTCGTGCAGGAGAACGGCGCGACGGTGTCGCTCGAAAACCTGTCCTCGGCCACCGTCTACCTGACGGCGCTCTATGACGCCCAGGGCGGCTGGACGGGGGTCACGGCGGTGCCTTCGGGGACGCCGGCCGGCGTCTACAGCACGGATGAGTTCGGGGCGCCCACCGCCATCGCGGTGGGGGACGGTCAGACGGTCGACGTCGAGTTCACGTTCGACGACACGTTTCGTATGCCGTAGTCCGCGCGCGCGGCACACACAGCGGTACGCACACGGAAGAAGGTTGGTCATGTATCGAACCCGTTCGGCGGTGATCGCAACTCTTGTGTCGGGGCTGGTGTCCGGCGCTGCCTCGGCGCAGTCGTTCGAGGCCGACGTCGCGCCGTTGCTCGAGACCTCGTGCCTCCAATGCCATGACGCGCGGACGCAGACGCCGCTCAACTTCGAGCGGCTGACGTTCGACCTCGGCGACCACCAGACGTTTCGCGCGTGGGAGCGGGTCTTCGAACGGGTCGAGCGTGGTGAGATGCCGCCCCGCGGCGCCCCCCGGCCGGAGCCGGCGGTGGTCGAAACGGCGCTCGGGTCGCTGAAGCGCGCGCTCGTCGACGCCAACCTCGCGGTGCGCGGCGGACAGCGGACCCCGTTGCGCCGGCTTACCCGGCTCGAATACCAGTACACCATCCAGGACCTGCTGCTGCTCGACGAAGCGCAGGCCGCGGCGCTGGGCAACATGCTGCCGGCGGAAGCGGACTCCGGCGGGTTCGACACGGTGGCCGCCAAGCAGGGCCTGTCGTCCCTGCATGTGCGGAGCTATCTCGAGGCGGCCGACAGAGCGCTCGACGCGGCCATCGCGTACGGGCCGCCGCCACCCACCGAGCGCTACGAAATCGACTACGCGAAGTCCCAGTCGCTCTTTTTCATGAGTAATGCGGAGATCCTGGGCGGCGGCGCCGTCAAGAGGCTGGACGACGGCTATGCGACGTTCTCCGAGATTTCCTCGACATTCCTGCTGCACAGCGACTCCGAAGGATTCGGGGTGCCCTATCCGGGCCGCTATCGGGTCACCGTGGAGGCCTATCCGTACCAGGCGGACACGCCGGTGACGCTGACCCTGTATCACGGAGCCAAACAGGGAGTGACCGCATCGCTGAACGAGCTGATCGGCAGCTTCGATCTGGTGGACGATACCGCCCGGACGGTCGAGGTGACACCGTTTCTGCGTCCTGGCGACCTTATCAGCCCCGCGTTGGCCGATCACGACTTTCCGCCCGGCGATTCCCCTGATGCCTACTTCGTTCCGGACAGGAACGTGCGGGACTACACGGGTGAGGGCATCGCACTCAAGTCGATGACGATTGACGGGCCGCTGCTCGACACGTGGCCTCCGCAGAGCACCCGGCAGTTGTTGGCGGGCGTCGAGTTCGACGAGGATGGCGGCATCCGGCTCACCAGGGCGCCCTACGCGCACGTCGTCGACATCGTCGCGCGTTTCGCGCCGCTGGCGTTCCGCCGGCCGCTGGACGAGGGCGAACTGGAGTACTACGCCAGTCTGGCCGAGCCGCTGCTGGCCGAGGGGCGCCCGTTCGTCGAGGCGGTCCGCGTGCCGCTGCGGGCCATTCTCAGCGCGCTGCCGTTCCTGTATCAGGCCGGGGCGCCCGAGGCGCTGGATGACTTTGCGCTGGCGACGCGGCTCTCCTACTTCCTGTGGCGCAGCATGCCGGACACCGCGCTCTTCGACGCGGCCCGTGCGGGGCGTCTGTCCGACCCGGCGGTGCTCGCCGCGCAGGTCGAGCGGATGCTGGACGACGTCAGGAGCGAGCGGTTCGTCAAGGACTTCGCGGGGCAGGCGTTCCGGCTCTACGAGTTGAAGGCGACCAGCCCCGACGCCGGGCTCTATCCCGAGTACGACGACCGGCTGGGGCAGGCGATGGCGCGGGAGACCGAGCTGTTCCTGGCCGAGCTCATTGCCGGGAACCATGGCGTGGGCAGTCTGATCGATGCCGACTTCACGTTCCTGAACCGCCGTCTGGCGGAACACTACGGCGTGCCGGGGGTCGAGGGACAGCAGATGCGCAAGGTCACGCTGCCCGCGGACAGTCCCCGCGGTGGATTACTGACGCAGGCGAGCGTGCTGAAGGTGACGGCGAACGGGACGACGACCTCACCGGTGCCGCGCGGCAACTTCGTGCTGGCCAATCTGCTCGGGCAGCCGGCGCCGCCGCCGCCGGCCAACGTGGGCGGGCTGGAGCCCGACACCCGCGGCACGACGACGATCCGCGAGCAGTTGACCGCGCATCGCGCCAACCCTACCTGCGCCACTTGCCACCGCACGATCGATCCGCCCGGGTTCGCGCTCGAGTCGTTCGACCCGATCGGCGGTTTCCGGACGAGCTACCGGGTCTCGGGCGGCGAGGGTACGTTCAATGGTTTCACGGTTCCGTTGCCGTATCGTGAGGGTCCCCCGGTCGACGCCAGCGGCGTCACGCCGGCGGGACACGCCTTCGCCGGGTTCGAGGAGTACAAGCGTCTGCTGCTGCAGCACGACCTCGAGCAGGTGACCCGACACCTCGTCTCGCAGTTGATCGTCTACGCGACCGGCGCGGAGATAGAGTTCGCGGACCGCGACGGAGTGGAGCGCCTTGTGGCCGGGCTCGGTGACCGCGGATATCCCATCAGGACCATGATCCACGAGGTCGTGGACAGCGATCTCTTCAGAAGCCGGTAGTCTGGCCCGGTTTCCGCCCGCCGCACCCTGCAGGCTCGATTCGGTCGCGAGCGTGCAGGGCGCACGCGATGTGGTCCGCCCCGACCCGGCCGGCGACGATCGACTTGTCCGGCGTCGTATCGTCCAGTATAGTCGTGCGCGCCTCGCATCTCCCGTGATAACTCGGGCTGCCAGGAGGACTTTGCATGCGCAGAACCTGTCTCTTGCTGGCGCTACTGATCGGTGGCGCCCTGTCGATCGTCGTGTCCGCGCAACGTGGTCAGGCGCCCGCGTCGCCACCGCTCAGGCTCGAGCAACTCAAGGACAACCTCTACATCCTGCAGGGCGGCTGCATGTGCGGCAACACGACGATCTATGTCACCGACATCGGCGTCGTTCTGGTCGACACCAAGGTGGCGGGGCAGGGCGACGCGATTCTGGAGCAGCTTCGCACGGTCACCGACAAGCCGGTCGCGATGATCATCAATACCCACACGCATTTCGACCACACGGGCAGCAACGCCGAGTTCGGCGCCGTCGAGCGCATCGTGACGCACGAGAACGCCAAGGCCAGTCTCATGAAGCCGAGTTGCCCCGCGGTGACCAACTGCGACGCGTTCAAGGGCGAGAACGCCCGGTTTCTCCCCAACGTCACCTTCGAGGACACGCGCACGCTCACGGTCGGTAACGGCCGGATCGATCTCCGCTACTTCGGACCCGGCCATACCGACGGCGATGCCTGGGTCGTGTTTCCCGACCTGCGCGTCGCGGTGGGAGGCGATCTGTTCGGAGCCAAGGGGGTGCCGTACATCGACACCGCCAACGGCGGCACCGCGCTCGGCTACGACGACACGATCGCCAACGCGGTGGCCGGCCTAACGGAGATCGACACGGTGATCTCCGGGCACGTCGACGCCTATCCCTGGAACGATCTCGTCCGGTATGCCGAGTTCCACCAGCACCTGGAGGCGTACGTGCTCGCCGGGCTGCGGGACGGCAAGACCGCGGAGGAGGTGGCCGCCGCATACGCGCCGCCGGCGCACCTGGAGGATTTTTCGTTCACCCAGCCGTTTGCGAACAACTTCGTACAGTTGATGTACGACGAGGCCAGCGCCAGATAACGGGAGACGCTGAGGCTGTCAGCAACCCGTGGTGAAAGCCCCGCTGCTACAGGTAGCGAAAGCACGAATACAGCTAGAAATCCCCGGATTCATTGGGGTTTCTGTCCGGACGCGCCGGGTACGCCCACGATTCCACCCACGCGCGACCGCCGCCCCCGGCCGGGCGCCGTCGTTGTCACCGGGGGGCGTGCGGGCCGGGCGGGTCACGCCAGAACACGACGCCCGCCGTTGCGACACCAGCCCCCAAGCAGAAAAACTCCGCGTGGTTGAAACGCTCTTCGTCCGCCGCACCCCCGTCCCCACCGTCGCACCTGACCTGCAAGGCCCGGCACCATAGAATTCACACACGGTAACCAATTACCGACCAGACTGCCCAATCCCGTCGACCTGTTTCACGCCCGATCTGCCCGCGATCCCGCTCGAGTACGGACCGCTCGCGCGCCGCAGATCGCCCGCGGGCGCATCCTGGCCCGCGCTGCGGCGTCCCCGCCGTGAAGTCGTTCACTGCTGATCCGTTTCGTCCAGGAAGTGCCACGCGTCGAGCACGGGCGCGGGGTAGAGCCCGACAGCCCCCGGAGGCGTGGTCAGGTCCATCACCAACCTGCTGGTGGCGGGCTGTTTTGCAGATCCTGGGCGGGCCGTACAGACGGCGGGCCACCGGCTTCGCATCCGGCGGCCCGCCCACACGCCCACCATCGACGTGACCGAGCAAAGGTGCCCCCACGGCCAGCAGGAGTCGCAACAACCGCCAACCGCGGGGGCGAGGGAGGACCTGCGTGCTCGCGCCGACCCCCCCGCAACAATCGATCAGCCGGCGTGGTATCGTCCGGCCGTGTTTAGAAAACTCCTCTACGTCATCGTCGCCGTCGGCATGGCCATCTTCATGGCCTTGATCGTGGACCAGTTCATCAACCTGTTCGAAATGTGGCAACGGCTTCAGCAGTTCACGCGGTGACGTGACCTCGATCTGCACCCTGGCGTTGAACGTCGGAAAGTTCAATCAGCCCTGATTTCGTGACCGCACTCGTCGCACACCCAGACATCATGGGCCGGAATGGGCTCTGCTCTCAACGCGCCCTCGCCCACGAAACAGGCGGACATTTCCACAACGTGTTTGAACGTCATGATCCCGTTGCAGACCGAAATCGGGCACCGCCTTGTATCTCCACGGCTGGTGGCATGCGATTCATCCATCAAACCCTCCCCGCCCCTACACTAAACTCAACAGGGAGGTTGTCTCACAGATTATTGGCACAGGGGGTGCATCGAGCGAACGGTGCGAGCGCCCGCACCATCCGATACGCGCGGGCGGTGCTGCGTGCCGCGCTGAATCAGGCGCTCCGGTGGGAACTGGTCTCGCGCAACGACGCCGCGCTGACGGACCCGCCTTGTTACCGCGCCCGTGAGATCCAGCCGCTCTCGCCCGATCAGGCAAAGATCCTGCTCGCCGCGGTCGCCGGGCATCGGCGCCAAGCGCTCATCTGCGTGGGCCTAGGGCTCGGGTTACGTCTCGGGGAAGCGCTCGGGTTGCGGTGGGAGTCGGTCGATCTCGATTCGGGCGTGCTGTCGGTGCGACAGACGCTAGAACGCTCCGGCGGCGATGCCGCCGAGCGGAAGCGGTTGAACACAAAACGGCGCCAACTGCTTGTCAAGGTGCAACTCGGCCCGCAACTGGTGGCCTGGGCGGTCATCCTCAACAAGCAATTGGGGTTGTCGTTCGGCAAGGTGGCGACCTTGCTGCGACAGCCCTACGGCATCACGGTCAGCCGCAGCGGACTGGTCCGCGCCGTGGACCGGGCCAGCCGGCACGCGCAGCCGACCTATGCGGCCCTGCAGCACCAGGTCCGTAACAGTCCCGTCGTCACGCCCGACGAAACCGGCTGGAAGGTCGCCGGCCGGCTCAACTGGCTGTGGGTCGTGGCAACCCCCCAAACGACCGTCTACCAGATCCAACCCGGACGCGGCTATGCGGAGGCCGCCAATCTGCTCGGCAAGGACTTCGCCGGCGTGATCGTCCGCGACGGCTGGGCCCCGTATCGCCGGTTCACCGCCGCTACCCATCAGAGCTGTCTGGCGCATCTCTTACGCCGGGCAAAGACGCTGCGAACCGATCATCCGCACAGCCTGATCGTCGTCCAGATCCAGACCGCCTTGCAACAGGCCCTCCGCCTGCGCGACGCGGTCCGCGCCGGCACCTGTTCGCCCGCCCGCCTCGACCACGCCCTCGACGCCTTGGGCGCCCGCCTCGCCGAACGCGTGCTCCACCCGGGGCCGCTCGCCGACGTCCAACGTTTCGCCAATCACCTCCGCACCGAATGGACCGCACTGTTCAGCTTTCTGCGCAACCCTGCCATCGACGCCACCAACTGGCGCGCTGAACAGGCCATCCGTCCCGCGGTCGTCACCCGCAAAATCTGCGGCGGCAATCGCTCCTGGCGAGGCGCAGACGCACAGCACATCCTCACCTCCCTCATCCGCACCGCCACACAGCGCCAGCTTGACCCCCAACGCCGTGATCGCCGACCTCCTGCGCACCCCCGTCCCCACCGTCGCACCTGACCTGCAAGGCCCGGCACCATAGAATTCACACACGGTAACCAATTACTCCCCAAGTACCTCCCGTAGAGACGTCCACGACAGTTGATTATCGATCCGTGTGCTCAAAAACGGTCTCTTCAACAGGCCGTCCTCGGCCTCAGCGGCTTGCCGGTCACGTCCTCAAACATCGAAGCCGCCTCGTCCTCGTCCACGTCGGCCTCCTGCATCAGGCAGTCGATGGTCTCGGCCGGATAGGCCGGTTCGTGCTCCAGCGCCGCGCACAGAGCCCGGCTGGCCATGGCCCCGGTCACCACGAGGGCCGGGCTGTTCCACAGCGTCGGCGCCGGCACTCGACTCCGTCCCGCCGCGACGGCGTGCAGTCGCGTGAGCCAGCTCTGCGGTTCTGTCTCGGGACGCAGTAGTGCCGCGAGAACGCGCCTCACAGGCTCCGGCCCGACGTTGCGCTCCAGCGGCCTGTCGGTCCGCTTCCGGCGCGTCGCGAACTCGACCACGGTGCGTTCGGTGAGGTAGATGTGGGCGCGCAGCCCGCTCTCGGCCATGCGCGCCTCGAGCCGGCCCAGTACGAGGTCGGCCGGTTCGTGTCGTCCTCCGGTTACCACGTCCGCCGACCGTTCCTCTTGGTCGGCGTCCAGCGCGGCGGTGTCGTGACTGCTCATCGTGTCGGCCCGGTGTCCCAGTCCCGCCGCCGTCCGTACTGTTCGATCAGGTACAGGTCTGCTTCGGCCGCCATCGGCTCGGTGCCGTACGTCAGCTCGTGCAACCGTACGGCCTCCCGCCGTGTCTCTACGCCGGCCTCCTTCAGGAGGATGTCGAGGTCGGCCAGGTCCGGCGGACGACCCGCGTGCAGCTTCATCACGATCATCCGGTTGGTCGAGGCACCCGCGATTGTCAGGTGCGAGTTGCCGTAGACGCGCCGCTCGCCCCGGTCGGGATCTTCGGGTAGGTAGCGCATGGTCACTGCCTCGTTCAGCCAGTACTTGCTCAGGCCCTCTTCGTCCGCGAGCTCGGCGACCGCCCGCGTCACCGCGGCGCGGCCCCTGCGGATGTGCGAGTCGACGTCCTCGGTCACCCGTTTCGCATCGTGGGCCAGCGCCATCATCGCGCCGCCGACGATGTACAACTCGCCCTGCTGGTCAGCCTGCTTCAGCTTCTCGTTCAGCCGGTCGAACAACTCGAGGAGCCGCGCTCTCGTGAGCGGCCCAGACATGTCGCTCTCCTCCTCGCTCGTCGAGGTTTCGCGGTTCGATGAACGCGTTGTGCCGAATGAAGGCCGCCGGCGCGTTGGCCAGCGCCGTGCCGCGCTCGATCGGTCCGCGTCGGTACACCCAGGGCCGTTTCAGGAAGCGCTCGGGGGCCTGGGTCCACGCCGGCACTTCGGCGCCGTGCGTCGTGCACGCGTGCTCGACGGTCGCGGCGATCACGGCGTCCCAGACGGTGCCGGTCAGCGGCGGCTCGGCCGCGGCCAGCGCTCCGCGCGCCTCGTTGTCGATGCCGTGGTAGTAGCGGGTAAGGCCCTTGACGATGAGCCGCTCGAGGGTGGTGGCGTCCCGGCCCGCCCGCGCCTCGGCCGCCAGCTCGCTCAGCTTGGCTGCGGCGATTTTCTCGCGTCTGCTCGTGCCTGCTTGCCTCGCTTTGCTCGCCTGCATGTCCGCCCCGGCGTTGGTCTCAGTGTCGCACGTATTTCGCCGATCGTGCTCCGCCCGTCTCCGCGGAGGTGGGAGCGTGCGGTGCGGTTGCGTTGCCGTACCCCGAACCGGACGTGCAGGGGGAGGACACCGGGGGCGCCGTCGAGCTGACGCGCGCCTCGCCAACGGTTCCCTCCGTGATCAACGACAATTATTTTGACGCCAAAGTAGTTGACGTTGAACACGTTGGGATAGTCTACAAGGTGAATACCACCTTGTAGGCGCCCTTCGTGCCTTTCCCGGAAATCTCGACGTCGACGCCATTTTTTGCACCTGTCGGTATCGGCTTCGATCCTCGAAACAGCACGTCGTCGCCTCCGGCCAGTTTCTTCAACAGGAACGCTTCAATGTCGTCGGCGGCGCCCCCGAGTGCCTGATGCACCTGTGGCGCATTCTGGCTGATGCCTTGCGGCAGACGCGCCGATATTCGTGTTCTGATCATGCCCAGAACCCCCTCGAGGATGCCCTGGAACGCCCCCTTCAGTTTGTCGAAGATATCCTTCCGGTCTACGTCGATCACCTTGACCTGAATCGAGTGAAGCTCCGTGGCCTCGATGCGGAGCACCAAGCGATCCCATTCGTCAATCTGAACCATGTCGAAGGACGGTTTCCACGATTCTTGTCCTTCAAGCCGCACAAAGTTGGGGGCATCCTTTTTCCCTGGGTCGCATTCCCAGTACGTATCGAGACTGGGCATCACCGCGTGCTCGGTCGAGAACTTGCCGTCATGGTCTGTGTACCGCAGGTCGACGATGAATCGAAAGTTCGCCTTGCTGGCATCGAGTTTTTCAGGGAAGTCGAACGACTTCAACCGAATCTCGAATGTTGGACCTTCGTTGGTGGACATTGATCGTTTCTCCCTCTCCCGCGCCTGAATGAACGTCCGTCCCCGCCGGCGCGGTCCGGACCGGGCCGGCGAAAACACGACCTCTGCGACCTACTTGACCCCGGCAGCGCCGGGGCTCGAGTCTTGGCTACTGGGTGGCGCCAACGCGGGTGGCGCGGGCCGATCAGCCACTGAGAATCCACCACGGGAACGATGTTCGTTCATCGCTTCTCTCTCTCCAGCGCCTGCGCCGGTGCGCCTTGAGCATCATATCTGCCCGCTCTCTCGTGGACTCGGAACCCACCGTTCGGGGTCTGTTTCAGCAGATCCTCGCGTATGAGATTGAGTTGGGATCGCAGGCCGCACAGAAAGCTCGGGGTCAGGTCTTCTTCCACAATTTCCCGATCGGTCTCGATGATCGTCTCCAGGGCGACCTGGGCCAGTTCTGCTTTCGGGCACCCGACGTGGGTGCTGATTGCGTGCAGGATGGTGCGCACGGCGAAGACGCTCGCGAAGTGCTGCCCCTCAAATTCTGATTCGTCTGTCGTTCGCATGTTTCGCCCCTTCCGCGCCTGAGCATACGTCCGTCTCGGCGGTCCCGGCGCAGACCGGACCGCGAGCCGGTGTTCGAGCAGCAGAGGGCTACCGCGAGGGGTGGATGTGCGGGTGACGTTGATCCCAGATCTTCGCCCGGTTTCTGGTCAAGTCCACCTCACCCCTGGTGAGCATGTTGTAGATTTCGGATTCCACGTCCGTGATTTGCTCTTGCAGTTCGGCAGGCACGCGATCGCCGTCGCCGTCGTCCATGGCGATAAGCGCCCACATGTACGCTTCCACGCGGTCGTGCGGGACGCCGACTCCTACGGCGTACAACATGGCCAGCATCAGCTGGGATTGCACACCGACAGACACGTTGTCGACGCGGCGCTGCCGCGCGGCGCGGAGAAGCAACTGGGAGATCGCGGGGTCTTGCTCGACGCCGCAGCCTCCAAGGTGGAACATCCCCAGCGAGAATTGCGCGAAGGCGTCCCCGGAGTTCACAGCTTTGTTCAACCAGAATCTGCCGAGATATGGTTCTGGCGTCAGGTTGCCGATTGGCCGCGACGCGCTCAAATGCCACATGCCCAAGAGGATCTGCGCCATCGTGTCGCCCTGGCTCGCGTAGTGCGAGACGTTGATCCCGTTGTTGAACATCCCGTTGGCGACGATTTCTTCGGAGGCGTTGAGCCTCATGGAGACGCACGCGGAATGCATGGCCACGAGAAAGTCAACGCGGCCGTTCAAGGGGTTGGCCTGGGCGCTCGCGGGAGCGGGCACGAGCAGGCTGGCGGTGGCGACGACGATCAGGAGCCTCATGGCAACCTCCCTTCGTCGGCGACCGAGATTGGTCGTCGGCCCGGTTGCCACACACACGTCGCACTGTTGAGCTGCGGGGTTCCGCCTGTTTCCTGCGGGTGCAGGTGTTCTATTCAGCGGACGGCTGATCTTCTGGCGCCCTGTGAACGACGATCTAATCTCAGTTTTCTACGTGCGTCTTGAAGACCCGGACTTGAACGAGCTATTGGTGGAGTACGAAAACGACCTCATCGGGTTCTACGAGGAAGAATCATAGGCGATCGCACTTCGGGCCACCCTCTCCCGGGGTGGCCCGACGTACGTACGGCTGACGTCGGCGAGTATTCGCCAGCGGCGTTCCCCGCCCGCGCGGGGATGGACCCTCTCTACAGAAACGAAAAGGACACACACGGTTGTGTTCCCCGCACGCGCGGGGATGAACCGTCTCGCCCAGCCTCTACACGCCTGACCGCGCGGCGACGACGAATCGCCGCCTGATCCCGATCCACCCCCCCCCCCTCGAAAACACCCCGAAAAAGTCAAAACTGACCCACTACCCGGCCATGCGTGGCCGGGGGCGGCCCACGCGCAGCCTACGGTGTGGATTTCGTCCTCTAGCGCGTAACGCCCAACGGCGGCGTGATCCATCACGAGTGGCTCGACGACGACCCCGCCGAGGACAGGCTGGTGCTGACGCAGGCTGCACCCCGCCTTCTCCAACGTGGGCGCGACCGACCCGGCGGCCGCGGTTCCACGTTCACTTCACCCCGACCTACGCATCCTGGCTCAACCGCATTGAGCGCTGGTTCGCCGAGCTGACCACGACACAACTACGACGCGGCGTGCACCGGAGCGTCCGCGCCCTCGAGGCCGCCATTGACGAGTTCATCGCCGCGCACAACGCCGGCGGCACCCCCTTCGTCTGGACCAAGACCGCCGACGAGATCCTGGCGAGCATCGCTCGCTTCGCTCGGCGCACGCTCAACCTCACACAGGCGCCCGAACATATGTCACGAACCATTGGGACTGGACACTAGCTAGTGTCGGCCAGAAAACCCCCTTTGGCGGGTGGAAATTTGAAGCGAGCCGACACGCTCGTGACGTGATTTCGCCATATTCAGGCCGCAGCGATCGCGACGGTCGGTCCCGCGGGGGAACAATCGGTCATGAATCAGTCCGGTTCCCGTTGTTCAGGGACAGGAAGCCCTGCCGGCTTTCGACAGTGCGGGAATCCGGTATCACCTACACGGAAACGGTCGGTCAGGCGACGCGTCGTCGTCGTTTGCGCTCCCGCTTCTGCAGGAGCAATCCGATGCGATGCAGGTTGGCGGCCAGCACCGACAGCGCAACCGCACGTGCAAAGCCGTCAGCACCCTGGCTGCGGACACGGTCGAGTCCCCGATGCTCCAACCCGTTGATGGCCGACTCGATCGCCGGATGCGCACGCCGCGCCGACACAAAGGGCTCCTCCGCTTCCCGCTCCCGGTTCGCTTTCGAAAGATAGCCGCTTCCCGGCAGTGCGTTGACATCGAGCAACGCGTCGAGCCTCACCCGGTTGGCGGGGCTGTGAAACCCTCGGTCGAAGCTGCATGCCCGCAGCGCCGGATACAGTCCCTGCGCTTCCTCCACCATCGGCACCGCCACGTCCACGTCCTCGCCCTTCCACAGAATCCGGTGGTGAAGGATGAACTGATACTGGTCCTCGATGAGGGCGACAGGGACCCCGAGTTCAACCGGCGTCCCCGCCTTGCCCTTCGAGACCCAGCGCGTGTATTCCTCGAAAATCGAGAAGACCTTCTCCTTGTGAGGAATCGTCTCATCCCGCAACAGCCGGCGCTCGACCTGGTCGATCTGCCGCCGGGCATGCGCGATAAAGCCCTGGATGGATTGACAGGTGTTTTCCTCGACGCCCTTGTCCCGAAGCGCGCCGGCCGTTTCCGCCGCCCGCTCGACCAGTGCACGGCAGCGCTCCAGATACGCTTCCACCCGCTCCGGACGGCGCTTCGCCCGCCGCGTCGAGCGCACCTGGTTGAACAGTTTCTGGACCTCCCTCGACAGATGCCGCCACTGACGCCAACCGCCAACCGCGTGTCGCACCGCTGCTCGCCCCGTCTCTCGCAGCAGGCAACGCATCGCGTCCCACAACAGGTTGACGTCGGTCGGGTAATGCACGTCGGTTTCCACCACGAACGAGTCACACCGCCCGCGCAATGGCTCGCCAAGCTTTTTTTTTGCGACCTTGTGACCGCTCTCCACCACCAGACGCCCGACCGCCGACAACAGCTCGGGCGTCAGCAACGACACGTTGTCGACCACCGTCTGGTACTCGTAGCGCGTCTTGTCACCGAAATCGCTGTGGCCCAGGAATGCGCGTATCGTTTCGTGATGGTTCGAAAGGTCGTGGAGACGGTCGAAGTCGCAACCCAAACCCTGCTTCAGAACCCCCAGCACCAGGATCTGCCACAAATCCATTCCCGGACGCCCGACCGTCCGGTCCGCTTCCGGCAGAATATGCTCGTCCAGCAGCGCAAACAACCGCGCCCGCAGCCCCTCCTCGCTCCAGATGTGCTGAAGCCCTTTCAGCACCGCCGGGATATCGTCCCGGGACTTCGGGTTGATCCAGATCTTGTTGATCGGAATCTGACCGATCTGGAACTGCCGTCTGTGAACTTCTCTCATGGTGGCGATGTCGCGAAGATTTCCGCAGAAGGAGTCGAAAACCGAGAATCTCCCCACAAAAATACAATATTCCGAGCAGCTTCGCCACCCAAAATAGCGCTAACATCCTGTGAAATAAACCCTTATTGTTTTCTGGCGGACACTAGCTAGACCGTAGGTGAATTTGGTTCCGACGCCGGTGCTGACGTACAGGAATGGCAACGGATTGACCGGCCGATCAACCCCTTTAGGTGTTAGGAATCCGATCTCATACGTGTCCGCGTGCAACTCGACGCTGAACAGGGCGTATCCGACCGGATTCGTTTCAAGCACTCCGACGGTCCGCCCGTCAACGAACAGCATGTAGTCGACGAACCCCTGGCCGGAGACCATCGTCAACTCGTGCATAGCGACCCCGAGCCCGGCGGCGAGGTCCATCTCGTCTCGGTCGTGGCCGGCCCCACCGGTGTCGGCGGGGACCGTGTCAATCCGCTGGTGGGCCCTTTGTTCCAGCGCCAGCGGTATGCCCTACCGGTCTGGATTCCAGTTACCCTTCTCGTCGTAGTTCAGGCTGCGATCGTAACCGCACGCGTTCCAGATCTGATCGAAGCATGGGCGAAGAAACGACGCCGCGTCGAAGTCTAGGGATTCTGTGAAGCGGTCCGGAAGAATCAAGTGATCTCGATCGATCAGGCTTCCGACGTCATAGACACCACTTAGGCCCATGCGAAACCCCTTCACATTCAGGATGCTGAGGGCCACCAGAAGCGGCGGTGGGACCTCGTACTTCCTGTAGAACTTCGTATACTCACTGACGGCGCAAATGATGTCTCTTTCGTACGCAACGCTAGGCATATACTTGTCGGGCCTTCCCGGACCCGGCTCCAGTGGTGCCAAGCGTTTACAATCCACAGCCTCGATGACACCGTTTCGGAACAGCTGAGCATATGCAACTGCATCACCGGCACGGGAGGGGGTCAAGAAAACCAGCCCGTCAAAATTCACACGCCGGTTCCATCCTCTCTGGCCAATCGGCGGCAGGGTTTCCCCGCGCTCCCGTACGGTTACCACGTCAAACGAGAACGACGGTCCAAAGGCTGAGAGCGGGATCATGTGGATGCACACGCAGGTCCGCGCCGACAGTGGCACCGGCGCACTGCCTTGCAAGATAGCATCAACTCTCTCGATGCGGAATTGACGAACCCGTTCGGCGAGGCTCTCCGACGCTACGAATGCCGACCTCAGCTCGTGAACGTCCAATTGGTACTTTCTGGCTGCGTTCCGCGAATAGAATCGGGACCACTTCTTGAAGACCACCATGTGCGGTCGGTTCAGACTACTCGGGACGCGAATGACTACTGCCCATCGATCGTTCTTCAAGGCGACGGGCCGGACTCGGATCCCGATCACATGAGGTTCGATGCCTTCTCGGACAATGCTCTCGATCCTGAGGATGCCTTTGTCCGGATCGAAGGAGTCCAGCCCAACGACCTCCGACGCCGCACCGTCCCCTTCCTTGATCCCGAGAACGAGATCGCCGCCGCCGTCGTTCGCAAATGCACTGACATCGGCTAGAAATTCCTTCTTCTGCGAGTCATTTTCCGACGCGAACTCAGCCTTGAACTCGAGAGACCGGGATTCCCGGACGCTGTTGGTCACGAGGCCGTTCAGGTGGTTTGCGTCGATCGAGTTGAGTTGAGCTGGCAGCATACGAGAACTCAGATTCTCCGGTTGACGTCATTGTAGCGCGACAAACAGGATGAGAAGAGCGCGACCGTGGATACGGGCTCACCCGCAACGGCCGCGTCCGAGCCGAATCCCTCCGTCAGGACTGTGCTTCCGGCGTTTCCGGCAATGGAACCGGGACGGAAACGCACGGGAAGCGCAACGCGGAGACCCAGTGCGTTACCGTTTCCGCGTTTTCACCCCCGGGGGGGGAGCGGAAACGGTAACGGTAACGCTCCGTCCAAGGAGGCGACCATAGCGGTGCCTAGAGACGACGATGGCGACGGCGACGACAGGTACCACGTGTGACCGCGTCACGCTACATGGCGGCCTGACGGTGTCGATGGCCGCGGTCCACATGCTGTGGAACCTGGAACGCCGGGGCTTCGCCTTGCGGTTTGGCGGCGAGACCGCCTGCGTCCGGCCGGGTTCGGCGCTTACCGCCGCCGCCCGCCGCGCGCTCGGTGCGCATCGTGACGAGGTGCGTGCCTTGGTCGCCCACTACGAAAATCTGGCACCGGCGTAGCCGTGCCGTCGCGCTGTCCAGGACCGCGGGTCTAAGTTGCACTGCACGCGAGGGGCGCGTGCGAGCACGGAGCTCAGTGCCGATAGGGACTGTGGTTTTAGCCAACCGAATCATTGCACGAGCGCTTGTCGACAATGCCAAGTAGATGACTGGCAAGCACGATCATCTCGGCCGCTTCAGCGGAGTCGATGGTAACGCTGCGATGACTGTGGGGGTTCTTGTAAGACCCGATTACGCCCGCAAAAAGATCGGAGAGCGCCTGCTGCTCCGCTTTAGGTGCCGCAACGTCTGTCAGAGGACCGCGGGGGATGTCCCGGCCGCTGTTGGAATTCGGCGGCGGCTCGGGTGACATTCTACGCGACCTGCTCCACCTCCGTAGTGTCTCCGAGGCCGAGGCGCTGATCTCGGGCGCGGAGGGCCGCGACCAGCTGCGGCATATCAGCATGTCCCTTCAGGCGCCGGAACCCCTTGGCCGCTTCGAGGACGCCGGCGGCGACCCAGCGCAGCATCATCTGGCCGCCTCGCCAGCGCTTCACGTTGCGTTTGACGTGGCGGGTCCTGCTGATGAGGCTCTCGACGGCGTTGGTCGTGGCCAGCGAGCGCTGGAGACGCGGCGAGAGGCCAAGCGTCAGCACGGTCACCGTCTCCTCGAGCCCTTCGCGCACACTGGCCGCCGCGCAGGGATGCTCCTGGTCGAGACGGCGGGCGAGGTGTCGCAGCAACCGCGTCGCGGTCTTGACGTCCTCGCTCTGATAGGCGCGCTTGAGGGTCGCCAGTACCCAGGGCCGCTGACGCTCCGGCAGATGGTCGAGGATGTTGCGGGTCTTGTGGATTTGGCAGCGCTGCACCAGCGCGGCACGACCGAACACCGCCGTGACCGCCGCCCGCAGCGCCTTCGACCCATCGAGCATCACGAGGATGCTCCGATCGGTGCGCAGGCCACGACTCTGGAGGTTGGCGAGCAGGCTCTGACAGACGGTCGCGTTCTCCGTCGAACCTTCCCAGAGCCCGAGGGCGTGCTTCGTGCCGTCGACGCCGATCCCCAACGCAACGACCACACAGTGCTCGCCGATGTGGACACCGTCGAGCAGGAGACCGACCAGATCCAGCTCGTCGAGGGGCGTCGCCTGCCACGCGGCCAGCTGCGAGGCGGTCTTGGCGACAAACCGGCGGCTGACGGCGCTCTTACTCACGCTGCGGCTGGGAATGTCGGCCGGGAGCGGCTCCAGACTCCGGGCATAGCCTCGCGTGCTCACGCCGACCAACAGCTGCTCGACGGTGCGCCGCCGCAGTGGATCGGTCTGGGCCATCGCCTGGAAGGTCGGCAGCGGCACCTCCTGGCGCCCCGAGCGGACCCGCGGGCGGCGGACCGATACCTTCCGCCCCCCGAGGACGACGGTACTGGCCACCGTCCCGGCCCGCGACGCCGTGCGGTCGGCCTGGTGCGCGTAGCGCGGCCCGCAGATCGCCGTCCGATCCTCCTCGAGCATGGCGTCCAGGACCTGCAATCCCGACCGCACCGCAAGGTCGAACAACTCCGCTTCGGTGTCAATCAGCAACTCGACGAGCGGCAGCCGACGCGTGGTCTGAGATTCAACACCGGCGGGCGGACGGACTGTGCGAGACTTCTTCATGGCGGCTCCTTTGCTGTGAGGCGTTTCGCCTCGGGTTGCGCACCACTCGTGTATCACGAGCAGTGAGGAGCCGCCGCTTCAAATTTCAACAGTCAGTGGGACATCCCCGGACCGCGTTCCCCGAACGCCTTCCGCATCAAGCCGACTCCAAGGTCTGTGTCGGCACACGCTGCCGCGTCCCGGACCCGAACTTCGACCTCTTTGAATGCCTGAAACACTGCCGTATCGTAATCGCCCCTGAGAAAAGACGCCCACACCTTTTGGGCAATTCTTGGATGAAGCAGTTGACGCGGAAGACAGTTCGCCCGCCGGTACGAATCCACCTGATCGCGCGTCCGCAGCTGTCGACCGCGGCGAGAGATCACCATCCACCCACCTTCTGACCCAGGCCTCGGTACCAACAGCCCCTCACGCTCAAGCCAGACCCACGCTTCCATCAGGGCCTGACTCAGTTCTTCCCGTTGGTCCTGCGGATACTCTTGAACCGTGTGCACGAGGCCGAAGTTGTACCGGTTTAGCCCTCGCTGTTCGGAGGGAGGAAGAGAATTGAGGTGCTCCATCAGGACGCCTGCAAGCTCCTCGGGCTCAAGATTGAGCAGGGCCTTCGCGTCGGGAACTAACGAATAGATGGACATGGTCGTTCGCCTGCCCAACCAACGGTCTGCGGTCAGTCTGCGGCGCGGTAGCACCGTCAGGCCGGGGCGGGTTCGTGTTGTATGCTACACGTCTCAGCTTTGGCAACGCGCATCCTCGCACAACTTGCCAGTTGCGGACGACGCGGTTGTAGCGGGATCACCTGCGGCGCTCGTTGTCGAGGTACTCCGACCAGTCGTCCATCAGCCGCTGGCGGCGCTCGAACAGGTCGGAGCGGGCAGAGGCGGCCTCGACCTTGTTCTGAATCACGTGCGCCAGCGCCGCCTCGATCACCGCCCGCGGGTGGTCGATCTCTTCGGCCGCCCAGTCTCGAGAACTCGAACGGAAGCCGTGCGCCACGGCCGCGATCCCTTGGTACTGGAGCATTTTCGGTAGCGTCGACATGGATATCGGCCTCCCGCTCCGCATGTGGAACACGAGCGACTTTCCGTTGCCGAGCTCCCGCGCCCGTCGAGAATCACCAGCGCCCGCCGGCACAGCGGGACCCGGTGCTCGCGTGGAATATCGTGGAGTGTTACGGAAGCGCGAACACGAACAGGTTGTTGCCGGCGCTCGGGCGTATCTCCGGCGTCAGGCCGATGAACCCCGACGCGGTCGCGGCGCTGCCGGTGCTGACGGCTACGTACTGCCGGCCGTCGACCGCGAAGCTGATTGGGAAACCGGTGACCGGGGAGCCGATGTTGATCTCCCACAGGACGTCGCCAGTCTCCTGGTCGAGGGCGCGGAAGCGGCCGTTGACGTCGCCGCCGAAGACCAGCCCGCCCCCGGTGGTCACGAGCGACATGGTGGCGGCGCGCTGTTCATGCACCCAGGCCGTGCGGCCCGTTTCCGCGGAGATGGCGCGCACGGTGCCGAGCTGGTCGGTACCGGGCGCAAGCTGGAAGCGGGCCGCGAGCCGGTAGATGGCGAGCCCGCCGTCCATCGTCGACAGCACCCGCGCGCAGGTATTGCGCAGCGGGTAGTACATCGTGTTGGTCAGCGGGCTGTAGGCGCCCGCTTCCCAGTCCTTGCCGCCGATCCAGGAGGGGCAGGCCAGAACCTCCTGCCCGAGCCCGCTGAAGACCACCTCCGAGTTCTCGGTCACCGCGCCGGTGGCGCCGTCGATGTGGCTGATGACATTCTGGGCGACCGTCGGTGTGGCCCACAGGAACTCCCCCGTCTCGCGGTCGAGGGTGTAGACCAGCCCCGTCTTGCCCGGAATGCCGGTGATGACCTTCCGCGTCTCGCCGGGGCGCAGCCGCGGGTTGATCCAGTCGACGGCGGCGGGGTCCGGCGCGACGACGGTATCCACCAGCAACCGCTCGAACGGATGGTCGAGGTCCCAGTGGTCGTTCAGGTGCTGGTAATACCAGGCGATCTCGCCGGTGTCGGCGTCGAGCGCGAGCGTGGAGTTGTGGTAGAGGTGACTGAGGTCGGCGCCGCCCAGCATGAACTTCGGAGCCGGCGAGGTCACCGAGGTCCCGATATAGATCAGGTTCAGCTCGGGGTCGTAGCTCGGCACCATCCAGGTGCCGACATGCTTCCGGTCCTCGAACGGCACGTCCCCCCAGGTCTCGTCACCCGGCTCGCCCGGCGCCGGAATCGTCCGCCGTCGCCACAGCTCGGCGCCGGTCGCGGCGTCGTGGGCGGTGATGACGCAGGCGTCCGGCCCGCCCAGCTCCATGCAACTGCGCCCGGAGATCACCTTGCCGCCGGCGATGATCGGTCCCGACCCCTGCAGCGCCGGGTGGGTCGTGTAGTCGAGAATCTCGGTGTCCCACGCCAGATCGCCCGTGGCGGCGTCGAGGGCGAAGACGTGATCGTCGACACTGGTGTCGATGATCAGCCTGCCGTAGATGGCCAGGTTCCGGTTGTTCTCGGACAGAAAGCCGCCGACCTTCGAGTAGACGTCTTCCGGGTTGTCCCGGCGGTGCTCCCAGATCAGATCGCCGGTCACGGCGTCGATCGCCTGGATGACGTCCTTCGGGTTCGGCATGTAGAGGACGCCGCCGTAGGCGATCGGCGTCCCCTGCTGGCTGCCCTCGCTCAGCGCGCGGGTCCAGACCAGCCGCAACTCGTGCACGTTGCCGCGGTCGATCTCGTCCAGCGGGCTGTAGCCCCATCCGTTCAGGGTACGGCGCCACATGAGCCAGTCGCCCGGCGCCGGGTCCTGCAGCATGGCGTCGGTGACGGGAACAAAATCTCGTGCGGACTGGGCCTGCAGCGGGGAGGGGCCGGCCAGCGCCGGCAGGAGCGTCAGAACCAGCGTCATCGACGCGAATACACGCATCATCACGGGCTCCTACAGTTCCAACTGGTCGCGGAACACCATGTCGGCGAGCTTGAACTTCTTCTTGACCTCGCTGTCGATCAGCCGGGTGATCAGCTCGACTTCTCGATCATCCAGGGTGATGATGTTGGTCTTCGGGAACAGAAAGATGACGCTGAGCGACCGATCGCCGGCATTCTGGAAGAGCCGCACCTCCTCCGGCACGATCGGCTCGCTGTCCTTGCGCTTCAGCATCGTCCCGTTCTGCAGGGCGTCGCGCATCGACGCCAGCACGGCAAACGACGGCGGCAGTCCGGACAGGGTCACCGCGTAGAACGGCTCGGGCTGGTCCAGGAACTGCTGGCTCTCGGGGGGTGCCGGCGCGTCGAGACCGATCGCCTGTCTGACGAGCGCCTGCTTGATCGGCAGGGCGCTGGTCCAGGCAATCGTGATCTTGTGGCGCTGGATGGTGCCGAACTGTGCGTTGCCGCACTCGTCCGGGTTCGAAGGCGCCGGAATGGAGGTTGGACCCGCCGCTTCGGAGAGACTGCCCACCGCAATCCTGACCTGCTGGGCCCACGGGGAGTCGGTGAGCATCTTTTCGACGTCCTTGTCGGACCACGCGGTGAAGTCCCGTTCCTCCCAGAAGTCGGCAGCAACCAGTACGATTCCCGCCAGCAGCCACGTTCCGGTCGTGCCGGCCAGTGTACGCATGGTGAGTATCCTCCGCGATGTCGCTGGCTCGGACGCCAGCGTGGCAGGTTCTCCAACGGTGTGCCGCCGCCAACCCCCTGAACCGCCATGGGAAAATACCTGGTGCATGCTCACATCGAAGCGTGGGGTGAGCCCCGCACCGAAGACCCATGCTGCACACACCGAACGTGCGCATCACTGGCGGCGACGGCTGCCGTGCATATCCGCTGACCGTATCAGGAAGGTGGATGCAGGACAAGCCGAAACGGCAGGTCCGTCCTCAGCGGGCGGACCTGCCGCGTATCGAGGTCAGTCCGTGCGGCAACGGTGCGCGGTGTGCGCCCCTGCGCACGTCGTTGCCCGCGCGCTCCATGCTTCGCTATAATTGGAGGTTCGTGCCGCTGCTGGGAGGTCGTTCAATGGTAGGACACGCGGCTCTGGACCGTGTAATCGGGGTTCGAATCCCTGCCTCCCAGCCATATCCCACTCTTCGCCGCATCTGATTCGTCTGCGCCACTTGCCGTGGTTGCGGCAGCCGCTCGCTCGTCGTAGGCGCCCGCGGCACGCAATCGCGCTTGCGCCGCTCGTACCGATCTCCACGATAATACGTGCTACACTTTTTTTCGTGCATCCGAATCAGAACATCACCATCAGCCTGCGCCGCGATCTGCTGAAGCAGGTCAAGCGGATCGCCGTTGACCGCGACACGTCGGTCTCTTCGCTCATGACCGAGACGCTCACCAAACTGGCGGACGACGACCGCCGCTACTCGGCGGCGCGCAAGCGCGCGCTTGCCGCCCTGCGGTCCCCTCGATCGCTCGGGACGGGCGGACGCCCCACGTGGACACGCGACGAACTTCATGAGCGTTGAGTCAGCGCGAGCATTCGTCGATGCCAACGTGCTCGTCTACGCCTTCGATCCGTCAGCGGAGGCCAAGCACGCCGTGGCGCAACGGCTTCTTGAAGAACTGTGGGAACGCGGGACAGGCTGTCTCAGTGTCCAGATTCTGCAGGAGTTCTTCGTCACCGTGACCCGCAAGGTTCCGCGGCCGCTCTCGCTCGACGAAGCGGCTGATCGGATTCGCGAGTTCGCAGTGTGGAAAGTGTTCGCGCCGACGGCAGATGATGTCCTGAGCGCGATCGCGCTGCAGAAGAAAGCCAAATTGAGTTTCTGGGATGCCCTGGTCATCCACGCCGCGGCAGAGTCGAGTTGTGACGTGCTTTGGACGGAAGACTTGAACGATGGACAGGTGTTGCAGGGAGTGCGCATCCGCAATCCGTTTCGGATTGCACTGTAATCGAGTCGACCGGCTATAATTCAGACGATGCGCATTCCGCGTCGTGACGCGGGCCGTCCGCTGCCGGTGCGCCGCGCTTAGCAGCCCATGGTGAAAGCCCCACTGCATTCGATTGGCGCTGCGGTCGCAAATTTCCCAATTTGCTCCCTGTCCCGCGTGGCGGCGTTGCTTCTCGGTCACACATGCACCAATGTGCTCCCTCGTCGCGCCTTGCCACGCGGGCGCAGCGCCAATCTCGGTGCAACGCGGGGTTTCACCACGGGCGGCTAGGACTGCCCGTGCCCCAGATCTTCCGGCTGGACTTGTATTGAGTGTGAGGTCATCCGTATTCGTCCCGCAGTTCGAAGGCGAAGGCCATGGCGACGAGCTGGGTGTAGCCGTGCCACAGGAGTTGCGCGCCGGGCGGGTCGCGCGTGCGCCCGAGCCACCCGCCGAGACGCCCGACCAGACCGACGGCGTCGCCGAGGCGCGTGGGTGGCGGCAGCGTGCGCGAGCGGGCGAAGGTGGCGAGCACGCGCAACTCGCCATCGGAGAACAGCAGGTCGCCCGGCAGGTCAGGCACCTCGCGCCCGAGTTGGACCATCAACTGGATGCGCCACCCGATGACCATCTTGATGGCCATGGCCCGTTCGAGCCGCTCGGCCGCGTGGTGCTGCAATTCTTCGACCTTGCAGCCGGACTTGAGAACCCGGAAGTACTCTTCGATGCGCCAGCGCAGGGCGTACCAGCGCAGGATGCGCGTGGCGTCGGCGGTGCTGGTCACACGCAGCGTGGTCAGCAGGAACCACTCCAGCGGCTCGGCCGTGGGCGGCGGCTGTTGCTCGCGCACATGGACGACCCACAGCTCGACCGGCGTGGCCCCGGGGGCGGGCAGCGCCACGGGCTGGTAGCGCAGCGTCACCTCGGCGACGCGCGCCGCCCGGCGGTCCTTGCGGGCCTGTTTGCTGGCCTTCGCCCGCGCGCTCAGCCGCTGCACCGCGACCGTGGCGGCGCCGCGGGCCGGCGCGTTGCGCACCTCGTCGAACAGACGGCGCGAGACCGTCTGCCCGTCGGGCGTCTTCTCCGTGCCCACGACGCGGTCGACCTTCGCGCGGACCAGCAGGTCGACCTGCGGGGCGTGCGCGCGGCGCTCGAGGAACAGGTCGAGGAAGTCGGCCTCGCGGTCCATCGTGCACACCACGCGGGTTTCGGGCAGCCGCTCGGCCGCCTGCGCCAAGTCGCGCAGCCCTTCGACCCAGCGGAACGACGTCCGCGCCTCGCGCGGCTTCGGCTTGTCTTTCTCGTCGGGGTTGGGGGGCGCGGGCGCGTCGAAGGCGGCCCGCAGCACGCCCAGCGCCACCCCGTCGGGGTCGACCGCCAGCGTCGTATGCAGGTGCAGGCCGCGGGCCACGGCGCCGGTCTGGTTCGACCCGATGGCCCCCAGCCCCTGCGTCTGGCTGCGCCGGGTGAAGTTCAGACGGGTGCCGTCCTGGATGCACAGCACCGTGTCGTGCCCGCGCATCCGTCGCAGCGTGCGCTCGCGATGGGGAGCGAGAATGTTCTCGACCGTCACCGCGCTCTCGGCGGGCTGGTCGATCAGCCGGTATGTCCCTTGACCAAGGCGCGCGCTCCGTTGGTGGCGCCGGTGATGGCGCGCTGCGGGCACTGTGCCATATGTTGCGCGCTCCGGACCAGGCGCGCGCTCAGGCGCACGTCGCCCAGCGGCGCCACGCCGAACTCGTGGCCCGCCCAGGACTCGGCGTCGAGCCCGTCGCCAGCCGCCAGCGGCGCAATGCCCGCTGCGGGCACTGCGAGGCGGGCGCGCCACGCCGGCTCCAAGGCGTACATATACACTGCCTTGCGCGTTTCCGGCGCCGCGTGCGTGCGGTCCTGACGCCCGCGCCCGCTGGTCTCACCCACCCGAACCCAGTTGGCCGCGCGCACGCTCGCCCCGGCGTGTGCGGTCTCGTCGACGAACGTCTCCAGCAGCCAGGGGCGATAGCCGTGGAGACGCTCGAAGTCGTCGCCGACCGCCCGTGCGGCCCGGCCCAAGACGTGCGAGGCCAGGTTGCGGCAGCAGATGCCGGGGCGCACCAGCAACCGGCACAGTCCCAGCACCCGGTGCAGGTGGGCGCGCCGACGCGTGTCGTCCCAGCCGATCCAGGCGTCGCGAGCCCGCAGACGCCGCGCGCTTGCTGCGAACCCGACCCCGCCCAGCCAGCCATGCCCGGAGCCTACCAGATAACGCAGTTGGTGGCCGACAAAGGGCCCGGCGCCGCGCGGGTGCTCATGCACCATCAGCGTGTTCCAGACCCGGCGCTGCTCGTCGGTCTCCACCCGCACCAGCGCCAAGTCCCGAACCTCGCCGACCGTGTCAGGCACGTCAGCCGCCGGCGCCACCGGGTGCGGGAGCACACGCGGGCGCCACACACCGCCGCGAGAGGGCCGACCCCGAGGCAGCGAGACGTGGCCTGCCGCCTCGAGGTCGGCCAACGCCGCGCAGCAGCTCGCGCGCTGCCACCGGCCGCGTCCATCGCGGAAATCGAACGCTTCACAGACACGATCGGCGACCTGCCCGAGGCTGCCAATGCCCTGCGATACCGCGCCGTCCAGCACATCGCGCAGTCGGGTGAGGTTGCCCCGCAGGCTGTGCCCAACCTGATTCTGAATCTCCATGCTCGCCACCGTAGCGAAGTGGCTTCATGAAGTCCAGCGAAAAGTTATGGGGCACGGGCAGGGCTAGGAGACCTGATCGATGACATGGATGGGTAGAGTGCAGAGCTGTTCGACGTTCGGCGTCATCATGCTCGGCGCGGTGCTCGCAGCGTCGGGTGCGGCGATGGCGCAGGACGCCACGCCGACCTACGCGCAGGATGTGGCGCCGATCTTCCGCGAGAAATGCGAAGCGTGCCATCGGCCCGGCTACATCGCGCCGATGTCGTTGCAGACCTACGCCGAGTCGCGGCCCTGGGCCCGCTCGATCAAGAACCGTGTCGAGACCCGCCAGATGCCGCCCTGGCACATCGACGACTCGGTCGGCATCCAGTCGTTCCAGAACGACCGGTCGCTGAGCCGGGAGCAGATCGACACCATCGTGCGCTGGGTCGACGGCGGGGCGCCGCGCGGCAACCCGGCCGACACGCCTCAACCGGCGGTGTTCGCGGACGACGACGTCTGGAATTTCGCCGACCTGTTCGGCGGCCCGCCGGACCTGATCATCCACTCGACGCCGTATACGTTGGAGGCCCTCTCGCAGGACCACTGGTGGAAGCCCGAAGTGCCGACCGGGCTGACCGAGGACCGCTGGATCCGCGCCATCGAGATCCGTCCGTCCACGGTCGCCGGCCGCAAGATTACGCACCACGCGCTGGCGCGGTTGCAGCAGGAGGAGGACGCCGAAGACCTGGGGGCCGCCTCCGACATCGGCGCCGGCCTGCTGATGGAATGGGCGGTCGGCAAGCAGGGCGAGATCATGCGCGAAGGCAGCGGCAAGCTGATCAAGGCCGGTTCGAGCATCGTGTGGGACATCCATTATTCGTCGGCGGGCGAGAAAGTGACCGATTCGGCCGAGCTCGGGCTCTACTTCTATCCCAAGGGTGAGGAACCGAAGCACCGTCAGGTGCTCTCCGCCTGGAGTTCGCTCGAGGGCGGCAGTGAAAACCTGTCGATTCCGCCGAACACGGTGACCACGACCGAGCGGTTCCACGTGCTGCGGCAGAACGGGCGGGTCGAGAACTTCCAGCCCCACATGCATCTGCGCGGCAAGGGGATGCAGATGACCGCCGTTCTGCCGGACGGCACCAATCGCGTGCTCAGTCGGGTGAGCGACTTCAATTTCAACTGGCACAACAACTACGTCTACGACGACGATGCCGCGCCCCTGCTGCCCAAGGGCACGGTGATTGCCGTGAAGTCCTGGTACGACAACACCCCGGCCAATCGTGCCAACCCCGATCCGAACCAGTGGGTCGGCTACGGTGACCGCACCGTCGACGAGATGGGGCACGCCTGGGTGAACGTCACCTACATGGATGATGAGGACTTCGCGGCCGCGGTGGCCGCACGCGAGGCCCGGCTCACCGACGACGAATAGGAAGGACGAATCAACCGGTGCGGGTGTATCGTTCGTTTCGTTCGGTGTGGCCGATGGCGGTCGTCGCCCTGCTATTGCTCGGAGTCTCCCCGGCGGCGGCGCAGATTCCCCGCACCTTGCAGGAGTTCGGGGCGCCCGTGTATCCGGCCTTCGAGGGGTGGTACCAGAACCCCGACGGGACGGCGACGCTGCTGATCGGTTTCTTCAATTCCAACCAGTCCGAGACGCTCGACATTCCCATCGGCGAGCTGAACCACTTTGCGCCCGGTCCAGCCGACCAGGGGCAACCCACGCACTTTCCTCCCGGTCGGTCGTGGGGCGTGTTCACCATCGAGGTGCCCGGTGCCTTCGAGGGCGAGCTGTCGTGGACGCTGGTCGGCAACGACCAGCCGGTGACGGTGCCGTTTCATCTGAGACCGGCCTATTTCATCGAGCCGCTCAAGGACCAGTCGAACAACAACGAACCCCCGACGCTGCGATTCTCGGCAGGCGGCCCGCCGTCGACCGGTCCGCCTGCCGGCATCGCCCACTCGCTGACCGCGTCGGTCGGCAGCCCGGTCGCGCTGCCCGTGTGGACCTCGGACGTCAAGCCGGACAGGCACGTGCGCGAGAATCCCCGCCGCGCGCCGCGCCCCTCGCTGACGCTGCGCTGGCATAAACTCCGCGGACCGGGAGATATCGAATTCGACCAGCCGGTGCACGAGTTCGAGGAGTCTGCCGACCAGAATCCGACGACAACGATGACCTTCAGCGCGGCGGGCGAGTATTGGCTGCGCGCCGAGGCGCTCGATGAAACGGGCGATGGCGGCAGCGGGTTCCAGTGCTGCTGGACCTCGGCCGTCGTGCAGGTCACCGTATCCGAGTAACGACCCGCCTGTCTTACTTTCCCTCAGGCCGAGGGAATATTCCCCGCTCAATCCAAGTCACACTCAAGAGAAGCGGTTCCACGTCCCGGACGCGTGCGCGCGAAGCAGTCCGCTGGCTGCGAAGATGGGGTCGGCGCGGCGCGAAGGGGAGTAGACTGCCACCGTTGAGGCGCCGAATGCCGAACCTGGGTGCCGGTCAGTTCACGATATCCGCGACCGGCTGGTCGACCGCCGTGACGAGTGACACCGAGCCGCCGCCGGCGCGAGTGGGATACGAGGTGGATCCGGATCGGACGCTGGTCAACGAGGCCAGCGCCGGGAGTCTCGACGCGTTCGACACGTTGGTGCGACGGTATCAGACCAGACTCGTGAACTACGCGCTGGCCATCGTGCACGATACCGGCGAGGCAGAGGACGTGGCCCAGGAGACGTTCATCCGGGTCTACCGATCGTTGAAGCGCTTTCGGGGAGACAGCTCGTTCAAGACCTGGCTGTACACCATCGCGACCAACACCGCGCGTACGGCGATCGAGCGGCGAGGACGGCGCGAGCGGGTCGGGGACCAGAGTCTCGACGACGACGCGCAGGCGCTCGGCGCCGACCGGGTGCGGGCGCGTGGACCAGACGCCGAGACCGCGCTCATCACCCGCGAGGCGATCGATCGTGCGCTCGCCACGCTGTCCGACGAGTTGCGCGTGGCGGTGGTCTTGCGCGACGTCGAAGGACTCGACTACAGCGAGATCGCCGAGGTCACCAGCGTCCCGATCGGCACGGTCGAGTCGCGGATCTTCAGGGCCAGACGCAAGTTGCGGACCATGTTGCTGCCGTTGAAGGAGACGAACCATGCAGTGCGATGATGTCGGACCGTTGCTGCTCCACCGTCTGGAAGGACGGCTCGACGCCGCCGATCAGGACCGCGTGGCGCGGCATCTTGCGCAGTGCGAGGGGTGCCGCCAGGAACTGGAGTCTCAGGCAGCGGTGGCGGCGATACTGGCGTCGCGCCCTCTGGCCGAGGCGCCGCGGGGCTTCGCCGGCCGGGTCATGGCCGAGCTCGATCCCGCGCCGAACTGGCTGGACATGTTGAACTGGCGTGTCTGGACCTATCGGCTGGCCCCGGTCGCAGCGGCGCTGGTGCTCGCGGCCGCGTTGGGGTTCGGACCCACCGAGGCGGCCGAGCCGTTGGAGTTCACCGATCTCGTGGAGGACTGGGTCGCGGACGAGGACAGCGGCGCGTTACCGTCGATCAGTGTGCTCTGGCTGGAGGAGGCGGGCGACGACATCTTGCTGGAAGCGGTGTTGACCGCGACCGCCGGCGAGTAGCCATGCAGCGTAGAGTTGTGCGGGAGAGCCACGATGAATAGCGCAAGCATGCGCCGGTGGGCGGGTCTCTTCGTGCTGGTCGTCTTCGTCGCCGGCATGGCGGGCGGGGTGGCGGTACGGCCCTGGATCGTGTCCGAGTCGCCGTCTGTTGCGGGTCAACGCGACCTCCGCGGCGGAGGTCGCGGTGCTCGCCGGGCGCCAACGACCGGACGTCTGCTGGACCGCATCGCCACCGACATCGACCTGACCGCCGAGCAGGATCGGCAACTGCGCGAGGTGTTCGAGACCCGCCGGCAGCGTATCCGCGAGGCCAGCGAAGATATGCGCCGTCTGTTCGAGACCGAGCGCGAGCAGATGAACGCGGAGATCGCCGCCATCCTGACCCTGGAGCAGAAGGAGCAATTCGACCAGGAGATCGTCAGAATTGGCCGCGAGCGGCGTTCTCGCGCCGAGCGCGGCGAATCCAGCCGTCCGCGCGGCCCGGACTCCCAACGCGGGCCGCGCAATGGTCCCGCCCCGCCGGCTCGGTAGAGTCCTTCCCTCTGACCTTTGCCGCGCCGATGGGTAACATGGTACGTTCGTCTCGGTGAGCCTGAGCGCCGGCCGCGTCGCTGCAGGGGCGCTCGACTACGCAAATCCAAGGAGAACTCAACGTGAAGATCATCGATCGCATCGGTGTCGTGGTGTCGGCCGGTCTCGTGATGCTGGCGCTGCTGGCGCCGCCGGCCGTTGCGCAGGACGGCGGCTGGACCCACTGGGGCGCCGACGCATCGAGCGCCCGGTACGCTCCATTCGACCAGATCGATGCCAACAACTTCGAAGATCTCGAGGTGGCCTGGGTCTGGCGCGGAGACAACTTCGGGCCGAGCGTCGACAACATCATGCGCTCGACCCCGATCTATGCTGGTGGCAAGCTGTTCAGCGTGGCGGGTGCGCGGCGCACGGTCGTCGCGCTGGACCCGGCGACCGGCGAGACGCTGTGGACCTTCCGCGAGCCGTCCACCAAACGGTGGGAAGATTCGATGCGGAAGAACTACGGCAAGGGTGTGGCCTACGGAGAGGTGAACGGCGAAGGGCGCATCTACATCGTCACGCCAGGGTTCTTTCTCCACGCGCTCGACGCCGACACCGGGGTCCCGATCGAGAACTTCGGCGACGGCGGTACCATCGATCTGCTGGCGAATTTCGGCTACGACTATCACCCGACCGACGGGCTGCCGGCAGAGGTGGGGTACATCACCAACTCGTCGCCCCCGATGGTCACCAACGGCGTGGTGGTCGTCGGCAACAGCCATGAGCAGGGGTACCGGCAGACGCGGCACGAGAACGTGCCGGGGCACATTCTGGGGTACGACGCCGTCACCGGCGACTTCCTCTGGAAGTTCAACGTCATCCCGCAGTCCGAGAGCGAGTTCGGCTTCGACACCTGGCAAAACGACGCCTGGTCCTACACCGGCAACGTTTCGGCATGGGCGCCCATGTCAGCCGACGAAGAGCTCGGCCTGGTGTATGTGGCGACCGACCCGCCGACCAACGATTTCTGGGGCGGGTTCCACCCCGGCGACAACCTGTTCGCCACCACGATTCTGGCGCTGGATGCGCGCACCGGCGAACGGCGCTGGCATTTCCAGACCGTGCACCACGACATCTGGAACTACGACAATCCCACCGCGCCGAATCTGATCGACGTCACCGTGAACGGGCAGCAGATTCCGGCGCTGGTGCAGACCACGAAACAGTCGTTCGCCTATGTGCTGAACCGGGCCACGGGCGAGCCGGTCTGGCCGATCGAAGAGCGTCCGGTGCCGCGCGGACACGTGCCCGGCGAATACTACTCGCCGACCCAGCCGCACCCGACGAAGCCGGCCGCCTACGAGTTGCAGCACGTGACCATCGACGAGCTCATCGACTTCACGCCCGAGTTGCGGGCGGAAGCGACCGAGATCCTCGAGCGCTACGAATATGGACCGCTGTTCACGCCGCCTCTCCATCGGGGCAACGACCTCGGCAAGCGCGCGGCCATCCACTGCCCCGGTTCGAACGGCGGGACGAACATCATGGGCGGTGCGTCGGTCGATCCCGAGACCGGCATCCTCTATGTGGCGTCGACCAAGGCCTGTTCGGCGCCGATGCTGACACCGGGGCTCGTGGCCGACCAGGAAGATCCGAATCCGATCGGCCGCACGGTCTCCGAGTGGGTCGCCGGTCCGGGCGGCGTTCGCGGTCCCCAGGGGCTGCCACTGTTCAAGCCGCCGTATGCGCGCATCACGGCGATCGACCTGAACACCGGCGAGACGTTGTGGTGGATACCCAACGGTGATACGCCCGACCGCATCAAGAACCACCAGGCGCTTGAGGGAGTCGACATCGGCAATACCGGTTCCCCGACGCACCCGACGCAGGTCACCACGAAATCGTTGCTGATCTATGGTGAAGGCCGCGGCGGGGCCGCCGTGCTCCATGCCCACGACAAGGCCACCGGCGAGCGCATCGGGACCGTGGAGATCCCGGCGCCGACCAATACCGCCATCATGACCTACATGCACGACGGCGTGCAGTACATCGCGGCGCCCGTCGGCGGTCGGGCCGGCGGCGGCGGTCGCGGCGGCGGCCAGTTCCCCGGTTCGTTCGTCGCGCTCAGGTTGCCGGAGTAGCTGGAACCCCGGCGCCTGGATGCGGTCCGGGCGGCGATCAGGGAATCTCGCTCAGGGGGATGGACAGTTCGCGCATCTCGCCGGCGCCCAGAGTGACCGCGGTCGCGGCGGGCCGCAGCCGTTCCAGGAACTGCGTGTCAGTTTCCGCGCCGCTGGCGATGCCGTTGGCGGCGAAGGTCAGATAGTCCTCGGCAGGGAGCCCCCGGACGTCGATGATCCCGTTCTGGTCGGACCGGACCGTACGGACAAAACGTGACGGGTACTGCCAGCGGGCCGGATCGGCCGAGAAGATGACCACGCGGGCGCCGGTCACGGGCTGACCGGTGTCGTCCACGATCGTGGCGCGGAACCGCGTCGTGCGGTTGGTGACCTCAATCGTGAACCCCGCGGTGGTTTCGCCGGCCGGCAGGTCCAGGGGCTGGTCGGTGACGTCCCGCCCATCGAGCAGCACGGCCCGCAGTGTCCACTCCTGCGGGAGACCGAGCAGCCGGATGAGTTGTCCCTCGCCGATCCCGTGAATCGCGAAACTCCAGTCCTGACTCACCTGACCGACGCCAAGACCGACAGGCACATCGACGAACCCGACCGGCACGGTGTAGAGCTGGAGATCCTGCGGCCGAAACGGTACCGCCGTGCTGCCGTCAATGGCGATCCTGCCGGCCGCGGTCGCGCCGGTCGTCATGCGCAGCACGACCTGGTCTACGTCCCCGACCGTGGTTTCCAGGTCCATCGTGGCGAACTCGATTGGTCCGTTGAGGGCCGCTGTGACGGTATACAGCACGTACTCGCCCGGAGGCACCCCCTCCACCACGAACGATCCATCAGGCTCGACCGCGCCGGCGTGCGAGCTGAGGCCCGGCGGGTTGCGACCGATCAGTCTGACTGAACCGCGAATCAACGGGCGTCCCTGCGAGTCGACCACCTGCCCGGACACGCGACCCGTGTGGGCCGTCGCCAGCGTGATGTCGACGCCGACACGCTCAGCCCCGATGCCCAGCGAGAGGCGTTGCGCCGTGCGAAGGTCCGTCGTGTTCGGATAGTACGTGGGACTGGACGAGCCAGCTACCGCCCCCGCCGCCATCAACGCCCGGGAGAATCCCGTCGTAGCTACGACATAGTATTCGCCGGGAAACAGACCGTACAGCCGATACATCCCGCGGTCATCGGCGGAGTCGCCTAAGCCGGCGCTACGCATTTCCCGGCGTCCTCCCCGGAAGCGATACCGCAGCGCCTCCACCCTGGCCCCCACGGCCGGCTGGCCGTTCCGGTCCGTCACAATTCCGGTCACGACGGCGCCCCGTGCGAGATGCAGGTCGATCGGCGTCAGGGCCTCGCCGGCGCCGACCTGCACGGTGGCGGCCTGCTCATCGTCGGGGGTGAAGTAGCCTCCGCGATAGGCCGTCACGGTGTACCGCCCGTCCGGCAGGTCGGTCAGCGAGTATCGACCGTCACGGTCGGTGATCGCCGATGTCCTGAACTCGCCCTCCGTCGCGCGTGCGTTGACGACGGCGCCGGCCAACGGCGCGGGCGGGGCGCCGGTCAGCACGCGACCGCTGATGCTGGCGTCGCCGCCGCCGCCGGCCGGTTGCTCGAGTGGCTGGCCCGTCGCGCCGCCGGCGCCCAGTGCAAGTAGCAGACAGATGGATGACAGTTGCTTTCCAGTCATGAGGGTCTCGTTTGATGCTCAGTGAAAAAGGGTCATTATAATTTCACCGCCCGGGGAATAGCAGCCCGTGGCACAAGCCCCGCGTTGCACCGAGATTGGCGATGCGCCCGCTGAGCAAGGCGAGAAGAGGGAGAATACCGGTAGTATTTGACCGATGAAGAACGCGGCTCGGCCGGATGCAGCGCCGATCGAATGCAGCGGAGCTTGTGCCACGGGCTGCTAGACTCGGTGCCGCGGCGTATTGGATGGACAGCGCTTCCGCGCGGAAGGGGGGCGCCGAATGCAGCGGGGCTCCTGCCACGAGCGGTCAGCCTCTGTTGGGGGGAGTCGGTCATGTATCGCATGCTCATCGCCGCCGTCGCCGTGTTGCTGGCGCCGGACATCACCCTGGCCCAACCTGCGTCCGTCCCCGCCGACGACGTGATCCGGCAGATTCTGACCCGGTTGGTCGATAACGAACGCCGCGCCGTCGGCCTCGTCGTCGGCGTGGTGGACGCTGACGGCCGGCGGGTGGTGGGCCATGGGCGGCTGGCCTCCGATGACTCCCGTGCGCCGGATGCCGACACCGTCTTCGAGATCGGCTCGATCACCAAGGTGTTCACCGCCCTCGTGCTGGCCGACCTGGTCGAGCGGGGCCACGCCCGGCTCGATGCGCCCGTGCGGGATCTGCTGGGTCCGGACGCTCGCGTGCCAAGCCGCGACGGCGTCGAGATCACGCCGCTCCATCTGGCTACCCACAGCTCGGGACTGCCGCGGCTACCGGACAACCTCGACCCTGCCGACCCGGCGAATCCGTACGCCGACTACACCACCGCCGACCTGCTGTCCTTCCTGTCGTCATACGCCCTGACGCGGCCGATCGGCGAGTTGGTCGAGTACTCGAATCTCGGTGCGGGACTGCTGGGTCATGCGCTGGCGACACGCGCCGGCGCCGACTACGAGACCCTCGTCACCAGTCGGGTGCTCGATCCCCTGTCGATGATCGACACGTCAATCAGTATGACACCGTCCACCCGAAAACGGCTCGCTCACGGCCATGACGCCGCGCTCGAGCCGGTGTCGGGCTGGGACATTCCAGCCCTGGCGGGTGCGGGCGCACTCCGCTCCTCGGTAAACGACCTGCTGACGTTCCTCGAAGCGAATCTGGGTATCCGCGAGTCGCCGCTGCGGGCGGCGATGGACGCGACCCACCGGTCCCGGCGACCGTTCGGACCGGGAGGCATGGACATCGGTCTCGGCTGGCTGATCCGGACCGAGCACGAGCGGGAGATCCACTGGCACAACGGAGGCACCGGAGGCTACGCGTCGTTCATCGGGTTCGACCGGAACGCCGGTGCCGGGGTGGTCGTGCTGTCCAATACGGCGCGCGCGGTCGACGACCTCGGTTTTCATCTTCTGGATCGGCGGTTCGCCCTGGCCGAGGCGCCGCAACCGCGAACAGAAATCGAGTTGGCTCCCGACGTCTACGACGAGTACGCCGGCCGGTATCAGCTCGTTCGGGGCGTGATCATCACGGTCACGCGAGAAGGGGACGCGTTGTTCGTCCAGCTCACGGGACAACAGAAGATCGAGGTGTTCCCGGAATCCGAGACCGACTTCTTCATGCGTGTCGTCGACGCCCAGATTACCTTCGGACGCAGCGACGCAGGCGCCGTCGACCATCTGGTGCTGCATCAGAACGGCGTGGACCAGCGCGCCCCCCGGTTGCCCGACGGGGTGGACGCGGTTGACTTCGGCCCCGCCGAGTCGGTGGCGGTGGATGACCAGGTGCTGGAACGCTACGTCGGGCGGTACGAGCTGCAGCCCGGGGCCTTCATCAGCGTCACGCGCGACGGCGGGCAACTGTCGGCCCAGGTGACCGGGCAGCCGGCGGTCGAGATCTTCGCCTCGTCGCCCAGCGAGTTCTTCTACCGGGTCGTGGACGCGCAGATCACCTTCCGTGTGGAGGGTGACCAGGTCGTCGGACTGACCCTCCACCAGGCCGGCCGCGATCTGCCGGCCCGCCGGCTGCCCGATTGAGTTGCGCGGCAGGCGCCGGCGTCAAGTCGTCATACGCGGTCATCCCCGCCGGCGGCCGGCGTCGATGAGGCCGCGCAGGTCCTGGAACAACTCCGGCGCCCGATGGATTTCGTCAAGGATGACGAGGCGGTCTGCGTACCGCTTCAGGAACAAGGCGGGGTCGGCGAGCTTGGCGCGGTCGGCCCGCAATTCGAGGTCGAGATAGAGGGCGTTCGTCGTCTCGGCGATCTGGTGCGCCAGCGTGGTCTTGCCGACCTGGCGGGGGCCGATCAGCGCAACCGCCGCCTGCCGCGCCAGCGCTGCATTGTGCCTCAACAGGCGCCTCCTGCGGCCTGCGCCTTGTATTATATCGAAATTGGTATGATCGAGCGATGGACTGGAGCGTCGAGATCCTGAACCAGACGGTCGTGGAAGAGCTTGATTCTCTCCCGCCGGACATGCGAGCGAAGCTCGACCACATCGTCCGTTTGATCGAAGAGCTCGGCCTGCATCAAATTCGCGAACCTTACGTCAAGCCGATTCGGGACAAGCTTTGGGAGATGCGAGTCAGGGGCCGTGATGGGATTGCCCGCGCCATCCATGTGACCGCAAATGACCGCCGTGTCGTCATCTTGCACACATTCCGCAAGAAGACCCGGAAGACGCCGAAGACGGCAATCGAGGTTGCCTTGTCCAGAATGAAGGAGTTGGAACAATGACCATTCCCTATGCCGATCTTCGGAGCAGGTGGGAAAAGGACCCCGAGTTCAGGAAGGAGGTCGAAGCTCTCAGGCCCGAGTTCAAACTGGCGCGGGAACTAATCGAGGCCCGCATCAGGGCCAGACTGAGCCAGAGCGAGGTTGCAGCGCGGATGGGGACGAGTCAGCCCGCGGTGGCCCGTCTGGAAAGCGGGCACAAACCGTCTCTGAAGACCTTGGAACGCTATGCCGAGGCTGTCGGCATGAAGGTGGAGATCCACCTCGTCGCGGACTGAAGGCAATCCGGTTGGGCGAGATGGTGACCACTGAGGGGCTGCGGCAGCAGGATCCAGGGGCGCCCGCGTGATGAACGGGTTGCGGCTTGATCTGCGCCGCACAATCACGCACGCACGCCTTACCGGTCGGCTCGCCGACAAGGACAGGTGCGGCGGTCGCCAGACGTTGACGACATCCTGGAGGCGACCCAGGCCGCCGCCCCGGTTGCCGGACGGGCGGGGGACCGGTATCGTACCGGCCTGTGGTAGAACCGCGCGTGGCTTCGAGCGCGGTGCGGCGCACGACGGAGGGTGAGAGATGGCGGCGGGTAGAACAGGGACGGTGGTCGACAAGGAGCTGGTCACGCCGGCCCTCCTGCGGTTCCGGTTGATGCCGGAGGGCGGCAGTGCATTTCCCGCGTACGAGGCGGGGCAGTATATCGCGCTTCGCCGCGACGACTGCAAGTTGACGAGAAAGATCGGTGTCGGACAGGACGGGAAACCGATCTTCGAGCCGGAATACGACCCGTGGGGACGGCAGACGGTCGGTCCGGTCACGCACTCCTATTCGATTGCCTCGTCACCGGCCGAGACCGCCGAACACGGATGGCTCGAGTTTCTCGTGGCGCTCGAGCACGGCGTGCACGGGCTCCCGGGGCGGCTGAGCGAGGCGCTCTTCGGGATGAACAGGGAGACTGGATGCCAGGTGTCCTATTTCGACCGCATCGCCGGCGTCTTCACGCTGGCCGCCCGGGTGGGGTCTGCGGAGAGCGTGCTGATGGTGGGTACCGGCACCGGCGTCGCACCGTTCGTCTCGATGCTCAAGCAGTTGCACGGGACGGTGGATGGCGATGACGGGCGCCGCTACACGCTGATCCACACGAGCCGCACGGAGCCGGAGCTCGCGTATCGTGACGTGTTGTTCGAGATGGAAGCGGCGGGACGGATGGACTTCATGTACGTGCCGACCGTCAGCCGGCCCGCGGGGAGCGCGGCGCTCGATGCCCGCATCGGCCAGGGGCGGGCCAGCAACGTCGTCCGGCACATCTACGAACTCCCGACCACGGAGGAGGATAAACAGACCGCGGCGAAGAACGATGTGTCGCGGGTGGCGGCCGACCTCGCGGTCGCGCGTCTGGTGTATCCGGTCCTGCCGCGCCACCTCGCCGCGGCCACGCTGCGCGCGCGCGTCGATCCCGCCGACACGGTGGCGCTGGCGTGCGGCAATCCGGCGTCGATGGTCGACCTCGCGACAACCGCGGCCCGCCGCGAACTCAAGTTCGAGCGCGAAGCGTGGTAGGCCGACGTGCCCGCCCGCGGTTATCGTCCGCTCAGTCGTCGATGGCCTGGTAGATGAGCGCCCGCAGACGCCCGTGGTCGTCCAGACCCCCGGCGGGAATCACCTGGGTCATATACACCACGACCAGTTCCTCGACCGGGTCGACCCAATAAGTCGAGTGATAGGCCCCGCCCCAGCCGAATTCGCCCAGCGAGCCGGGGAGTCCGCGGGCGCCCACGTCTTCGACGATAGAAAACCCGAGGCCGAACCCCTGACCGGCGCGGAACGGCTGGTCGGTCAGATGACTGGTCGTCATCAGCTCGACGGTCTTGCGGCTCAGCAGGCGCGTGCCCTCCAGCTCGCCGCCGTTCAGCATCGTCTGCAGGAAGCGCGCGTAGTCGGTGGCGGTCGAGAGCAGACCGGCGCCCCCGGAAAAGCTGGTTCGCGGACCGTTGACGTAGGCGCCCTGACCGACCATGTGTCCGGGGTCAGGCGCCCGTTCCAGGCCGCCGCCGGCGGCCGAGTACACGGTGGCGAGCCGATTCAGCTTCTCCGGCGAGAGGTAGAACTGGGTGTCCTCCATGCCGAGCGGCTCGAAGATGCGGTTGTGCAGGAACTGGTCGAGCGGCTGCCCGCTCACCGCCTCGATCAGCGCCCCGAGGATGTCGGTGTTGTACCCGTAGATCCACTGCTCGCCGGGGTGGGCGTCGAACGGCAGTGCGGCGAGTCGTTCGATGGTGGCGCCGACCGGTTCGTCCCGGTCCGCGAAGTACCAGCCCTGGATGCCGGCGGCTTCCCAGCGGTCGCTGGCCGGGCCGTTGCCGTAGCTCACACCGGATGTATGGGTCAGCAACTGACGGATCGTCACGCGACCCCGGGCGTCCACCACGTCATAGCCACCGCTCTCGCTGGCCACCGCGACCTGCGTCCTTGCGAACGCCGGCAGATGGCGGCCCACCGGATCAGAAATGAGCAGCTTGCCCTCTTCCTGCAACAGCATGACACCGGTGCTGACAAGCGCCTTGGTCTGCGAGGCAATGCGGAAGATGGCGTTCGCTTCCATCGCAGCGTTCGACTCCATGTCCCGCTGGCCGAACGGGTTCAGATAGGCGACGCGGCCCCGTCGGGCCACGAGCACGACGCCGCCGGCGAGGCGCCCGTCATCGACATAGGTCTGCAGCGCCTCGGTCAACCGCTCAAGACGCGGGGCGGACATGCCAACCGCTTCCGGCTGGGCGCGCGGGAGGTCCTCGGCCGAGTGCAGCGGCGTGACGAGGACGGTCAGTGCGAACAACAGACCGAGGGAACGGACACGGAATGCGGTCATGTGGAGCACCTCGCAAATGGGTGGACGCCAGGGCAGTATAGCAAGAGCCGCCGTCAGCATCAGCGGTCCGGAGGTGGACTGCCTTCGTCGCGGGGGAGGCTCACGTTGATCGCCGTCGTCTCGCCCGGTCGCACCTGGACATCGGTGAGATACCCCTCGTAACCGTCGGCGTGCACCTCGATACGATGCCGGCCGGCCCCCAGGTCGAGTTCGAGACGGGCGGCGTCAGGGGTCCGCCATTCCTCGCCGTCCACCATGATCACGGCGTCCTGGGGCTGGACCCGGATCGCCAGCCGCCCGAAACTCGTCGCGGCGGCCGACGGGGGCAGCCCCGGACCCCCGCGGGTAATGGGAAGCGCCGGACCCCCGCGGGCGCTGGGCGGCGCCGGGGCGCCGGCCGGGGCCGTCGCCGGCACTGGTGGGGGCGACGTGGTTTCTCCCGGACCGAGCGGTTCCATCTCGTGCCGGATGCGCCAGGTCGTTCCCACGGTCAGATACACCTGTTCCTGGATGCTCCGGAAGCCGTCCAGTCTGAGCTCGATGTCGTGCGCACCGGGCTCCAGATGCAGCCGCTGGAAGATGCCGTCGAAGCTGTCGGCGACACCGGCATAGTAGCCGTCGACATAGACCTCGGTGGCTTCAGGTTTGACCTGAATGCGGAGCGATCCGTGTGCTCCGTAATAGGGAAAGGGTCCCCACGCGCCGTATTGATACGCACCATAGCCGTACGGACCGTAGGCGTATGGACGGTATAAGTACGGGTTGAAGTACCCGTACCCGGGGCCATACCACACGCGCGTTTGAAGAACCGGGCGCGCGCGCCGGACGGCCCGGCGGCGCTGCGCGTCGGCCGTCGCCGGCCAGACGAGCAGCACGAGGGCGCCGACGATGCACATCCAGACCACGGGCTGCCATGCTGTCGATCGCTTCAGAACAGACACCACGCTGACCTCCTTGCAGACGCGGGCATGCCGGGTTAGTCCGGTGGCACGTGGCCCGGCATGCCGGGGTGAACTCGCGGCATCCGTCGCGGCAGAGTTGACCTCCCCGCGCGCGCATTCCCTGAATAAGCAAAACGTGTTCCAACCGCTGGCGCGGTTTCGGACTGGCGCCTGTCCGCCAGGGGGGACACCAGGACAGATGGGTGTAGCGTTCATGTGTCTCTCCCGGCGTGACACATGGTCCGGTTCAGGTACGGCGCGGACCCGCGGCAGCGGCCGCCGGCCGATCACCCGTCGCGGCGCGGCGGCAGCGCGTCGGTCCGCTGTTGCCGGGCGAATGCGCGCAGATCGGCCACCTGGTCGAACTCGTCGACGATCTCCCGGCCGAGAATCTCCTCGAGCACGTCTTCCAGCGTCACGATGCCGCTCACGCTGCCAAACTCGTCGGTGACGATCATCAAGTGCTGCCGTTGTTCGAGAAACGTCCGCAGAAGCTGGTCCAGCTTCGCGCTGCCGACGACAAAATGCACCGGCCGCATGAGCTGCTCGAGCGTCTTCTCGAACTGGTCCTTCGCCGCGGCCCGCAGGATGTCCCGCCGGTAGATGATACCGACGATGTCCTCGGGGACCTCGTCGTACACCGGAATGCGGCTGTGCCGCAGTAACCGTTCGTTGGCCGCCGCGTCCGCCAGGTCCGTGCTCGCGGGCAGGGAAAAGAGCACGGTGCGCGGCGTCATGATCTGCGACGCGGTCTTCTCCTCGAGCGCCAGCACGTTGCTGATGACATCCGCCTCGTGCGGCTTGAAATCGCCCGACCGCAGTCCCTGGCGGACCATCAGCAGCAGATCTTCGTCCGACACGCGTTCAGTCTCGCGCCCCGAGGCCAACAGCCGCGTCACGCCACGGCTCAGCCAGATGATCGGCGCGAAGATCCGCACGAGCAGGTCGAGCGGTTTCGCGATCGGCCCTGCCAGACGCCGTGCGTAGATGACGCCGATGGTCTTGGGGATGATTTCCGACACCAGCAGGATCGCCAGTGTGAAGAGGGCCGAGAAATAGCCGATCCAGACCGAGCCGAGGACGTTGGAGGCGATCGCCCCGGCCAGCGCGGCGCCGCCGGTGTTGGCGACCGTGTTCAGCGAGAGAATCGCTGCGATCGGCCGATCGACCTGGGCCCGCAGGGATCGCAGGATCGGCCCGCTGGCACGTCCCGCCCGCTCGAGCGCGTCGATCTCCGAGAGCGGCACCGAGTACAGCACCGCCTCGAAGAGCGAGCAGGCGCTCGACGTCAGCACGACGAGCCCCACGACAACGAACAGGTCCAGCATGTCAGCGCCCAGACTATCTGGGCGTTTCGAGGAACCGGAGAAACTCGCTGTCGGTGTTCAGGATGAAGACGGTGTTCGGGTCCATGGTGCGTTCGTAGGTCTCCATCGATTTCGTGAACGCATAGAACGACGCATCGCTGCCGTACGAGTCGGCATAGATGGCGGTCGCCTCGGCGTCCGCGCTCCCGCGCAGCTCCTCCGCCGATCGATACGCTTCGGACTGTATGCGCGCGAGATCCCGTTCCCGCTCACCCTGGATCCGCGCCGATTCGCCCTGGCCTTCTGACCGGAACTCCTCGGCAATCCGCTGCCGCTCCGCGATCATGCGGGCGAAGACATCCTGCTGCACGTCTTCAATGTAGTTGATCCGCTTGAACTGCAGATCCAACAGCTCGATGCCCAGCTCTCCCACCGCCGCGGTGGCCGCGTTGAGGATCTCCTTTGTGATCTGCTCCCGGCCGATGTCGATCGGTACGAGCACTTCCGGCTCCTCCACGCCGGTGATGGCGGTGTCGACCGGGTCGCGGTTGCTGGTGCGCACAATCTCGATCAGGTCGTGGCGGGCCACCGCGTTGCGCGTTTCGCCGTCCAGGATGTCGTCGAGCCGTGACTGCGCTCCGCGCTCGTCGCGCAGCCGCTGGAAGAACAACAGCGGGTCGGTGATGCGCCAGCGTGCGTAGGTGTCGACCCAGATGAACCGCCGGTCCCGCGTGGGCACCTGGTTCGGGAATCCGTCCCACTCGAGGAACCGTTTTTCGAACATGTTGGCCCGCTGGACGAACGGCACCAGGAAGTGCAGTCCCGGGTCAATAACCGGTTCGCCCACCGGTTCGCCGAACTGCGTGATGATCGCCTGATTGAACTCACTGACCATGTAGACCGATTGCGACAACAGGAACAGTCCGATCAGCAGAAGCGCCAATAGCATCGGTTTATTGCGGTTCACTGGTCACCTCCCGTGCGCGGCGCCGGGTTGGTCAGGGCGGCGGTCGCCGCACGCGCCCCGCCGTTGAGCGAGAGCAGCGGCAACACGCCGGTCGCGCCCTCGGCCACGAACACCTTCTGGCCGACCGCCGGCAGGATCCGTTGCATCGTTTCCAGATACATGCGTTGGCGGGTCACGTTCGGCGCAGCGCGGTAGGCTGCCTCGACGGCGGAGAACCGCGACGCCTCGCCCTGCGCCCGGTTGACGCGGTCTAGGGCGTACCCTTCGGCCTGGAGTACGGTCTGCTCCGCTTCGCCGCGTGCGCGCGGGATGACGGCGTTGTACTCGGCCAGCGCCTCGTTGATCAACCGGTCGCGCTGCTGCTGCGCCTGACTGACCTCATCCCACGAAGGCTTGACCGGGTCGGGTGGGTTGACGTCCTGCAACACCACATTATCGATGGCGATACCCATCTGATATTGGTCGACCATCGCCTGCAGTCTCGCCTCGACGGCGGTCTCTATTTCCTGGCGTCCGACCGTCACCACCTCGGTTACCGTCCGGTCGCCGACCGTTTCTCGCATGATCGCCTCGTTCATGGCGCGGAACGTGTCGTCGAGGTTGCGCACCTTGAACAGATACTCGTACGGGTCGTCGACCCGGTACTGCACGATCCACTCGACGACGGCCACGTTCAGATCGCCGGTCAGCATCACCGCCTCGTCGGCGAACTGCCGGTCCTGACCCGCGAACTCGGTACGGATGTTGGCCTCGACGGTCCGGAATCCGAACTCGTGCTTGAGCTGACGTTGAACCGGCACCCGTTCCACCTGCTCGACGAACGGCATCTTCGCGTGCAGTCCCGGTTCGGTCGTGCGCACGTACTTGCCGAACCGCAGCACGACGCCGACCTCCTCGGGCTGGACCTGGTACAACGCCCCGTTCACCAGCAACAGGCCGACGATCACCGCGGCGATGATTGCTCCGACGCGCCAGGGAATCTGGGGCATCTTGATCTTGCCCACGTCAACGACGCGAAAGTTGTCTTCCATAACATCTCCTTCCGAGATATTCGTTCCGAGACAAGCCTATCTGATGCACGCGATCTGGTCCCTACGGGCGGACGTGCCGCCGAATTGTCCGGCGGCTGGTACTACGGAGTCCAGGGGTGTTCGATTCGACTCGAACGTCCTCGAACTGTTCCGGAGCGAGTCGCTGGCGGCTGGACCCGATCGGCGCGGCCCGGCGTCTTGCGCGCTTGCGGTATTACATTGGCGTGGTGTCCTCACCGTTCGCTCCAGCGCTCAAGCACCCAGTCGCCCCCTTCCCGCAGCGGCGGGGCGCCCATCCGGAAATGGCCGACGCCCTCGAGCGGCAGGAACGACACCGTCTGGCCGCGCGATTCCATTTCGCGCGCCAGTTGCTCGGCGGGCGCGAACGGCACCACCTCGTCATCGCGGGCGTGAATGATGAAGACCGGCATGTCGCCGACCTTGGCCGCATCGTCGCTGTTCGATCGCGCCGCCATCGGAATCGCCGCGCTGAACAGGTCAGGGTGCCGGGAGGCCATGTACCACGTGCCGCGTCCGCCCATGCTGAAACCGGTGACGAGGATCCGGTCCGGATCGATGGTGTATTGCGACATGACGTCATCAAGCAGCGCCAGGACGCCTCGCTCGCTCGTCTCGTTGTCCCAGCGACGGTCCGGTGCGTCCGGCGAGACGATGATGGCGCCCCAGGACTGGAGCGCCGGTGCGACCACGCCGCGCAGGAATTGCATGCCGTACCCGGGGCCGGGCGACCCGCCGGGATGCAGCGCCAGGACGAGCGGGCGGGGCTCGGCCGGGTCGTAGTCCCTGGGAACCCAGAGGCCGAAGGTAACGGCGCCGACATCGTCGACATCAAGTGTGGCGCTGTGCAATCCCGGGCCCGGCGGGGTTTGGCCCAACGTGCCGAACAACGCCGCGGCGAGCAGCCAGCGCATGGTCACCTCCCGGTCGCCCGTGGGGCAGGCGGCCGCCGTCGAATGGCTCCCTGCGCTCCCTGCCGGTCGGTGCAGGTTGGCTCGCCGGTTGCTCGTTGTCGCACAGACGATCATTATAATCCTTGATAGTGTCTCAGGTCCGTACGCGCTTTGCGCCCAGTCCCACCGGATACCTCCACATCGGCGGCGTGCGCACGGCGCTGTTCAACTGGCTGTTCGCCCGCCGGCACGAAGGACAGTTCCTGTTGCGGATTGACGACACCGACGCCCAACGCAACGTGTCCGCGGCGCTGCAGCCGATTCTGGACGGGTTTCGGTGGTTGGGCATCGACTGGGATGAGGGGCCCGAGGTCGGCGGGCCGCATGCGCCGTATTACCAGTCGCAGCGCGCCGGGCGCTACGGGGCGGCGGTCGAGCAGTTGCTGGCGGCCGGCGCCGCGTATCGGGACTACGCGACCCCGGACGAGATCCAGGCCGAACGCGAGACGGCGCAGCGTGAGAAGCGGCGCTTTCTCTACAGCCGGCGCTGGATGGCGGCGACCGACGCCCAGGCGGCGGCGTTCGTGGCCGCGGGGCGCCGGCCGGCGGTGCGTCTGAAGATGCCCCGCGAGGGGGTCTGCAGGTTTCGCGATCTGGTGCGGGGCGACGTCGCGTTCGAGTGGGCGCTGGAACAGGACCATGTCGTGCAGCGCGCCGACGGTTCGTGTCTCTACCATCTGGCAAGCGCCGTCGACGACCATGATTTCGAGATTACCCACGTGATCCGGGCAGTGGAGCACCTGTCGAACACCCCGCGCCAGATGTTCATCGCCACGGCGCTGGGCTATGCGTTGCCGGTCTTCGCGCATCTGCCGTACGTGGCCGCGCCGGGCCGCGCCGAGAAGCTCAGCAAACGGAAGCTCACGAAGTACCTGAAACACCACGAGTTCAAGCAGGTCCACGATCATGGGGCAGCGATCGCCGCCATGCTGGGCCACGCCGCCGCGCCCGAGACCTTCAGCCCGGTCATGGTCGAGTTCTATCGCGTGGTGGGCTACGACCCGGACGCGCTCCTGAACTATCTGCTGCTGCTCGGCTGGTCGCTCGACGATCACACGGAGACCTTCACGCGCCGCGAGATGATCGAGCAGTTCTCGCTGGAGCGCGTGAACCGCTCGGCGGCCAGTTTCGATCCGCAGAAGCTGCTGGCCTTCGAGGAACGGCGCATGCGGGCGCTGGCGGTCGACGAGCGCGCCGCCCGCGTGACTCCCTTCCTGGCGCGGGCCGGGTGGGTAGACAGCCCGCCCACGGCGGCGCAGCGAATCAGGATCCGGCAGGTCGTGGAGGCGGCGGGTGAGCGCATCAAGGTGGCCGGCGACATTCTGGGCTACCCGGAGTTCTTTCATGCAGACTGCGACCTCGCGTACGATGAACAGGCGTTCACCAAGCGGGTCCGCAAGGCCGGCGTCGAGCCGCTCCTGCGCCGCTTCCGCGACCAGCTTGAACGCATCGCGGGTGATCGGTTCGACACGGCGGGTCTCGACCGGAACATGCATGACTTCGTCGAATCCGAGGGGATCGGCATCGGCCGCATCATCCATGGCGTCCGTGTGGCGGTGACCGGCAAGGCGGTCGGATTCGGCCTGTTCGAAGGACTGGCGATCCTGGGCCGCGCGTCGTGTCTCGCACGCATCGACCGCGCCCTCGAACGCCTGACATCCGACACGCCGCCGGAAGCGCAAGGCCACGATGACCACCGACACGCCGTCTGAGACGGCCCCCACCGCGGTTTCGACCGCCGGGCTCGATTTCATCCGGCAGATCGTCGTCGAAGACCGTCAGGCCGGACGCTACGGCGGGCGCGTGCACACGCGGTTTCCGCCCGAGCCGAACGGCTATCTGCACATCGGTCACGCCAAGTCGATCTGTCTCAATTTCGGACTGGCCGCCGAGCACGGCGGATTGTGCAACCTGCGCATGGACGACACCAACCCGACGACCGAGAGCGAAGAGTATGTCAGAGCGATCGAGGACGACGTGCGCTGGCTGGGGTTCGACTGGGTCGACCGATTCTTCCACGCCGCCGACTACTTCGAGCCGCTGTATGGCTTCGCGCTGCAGTTGATTGAAGCCGGCAAGGCGTATGTGTGCGACCTGCAGGGCACGGCGGTCAGCCAGTATCGCGGTCTGTGGAACGAGCCGGGGCGGAACAGCCCGTATCGGGACCGGTCGGTCGCCGAGAACCTCGACCTGTTCGCCCGCATGCGGGCCGGCGAATTCGAGGACGGGTCGCGCACCCTGCGCGCGAAGATCGACATGGCGTCGCCGAACATGAACATGCGCGACCCCGCGATCTACCGCATCAGGCGCATGCCGCACTACCGCACCGGCGACGCGTGGTGCATCTATCCGATGTACGACTTCACCCACCCGCTCTCCGATGCGCTGGAAGGGATCACGCATTCCCTCTGCACGCTCGAGTTCGAGGATCACCGGCCGCTCTACGACTGGTTTCTCGAGAACATCGACGTGCCCAGCCGGCCGCGGCAGATCGAGTTCGCGCGGCTCAACCTGAGCTACACCGTGCTGAGCAAGCGCAAGCTGCTCGAGCTTGTCGACGAAGGACATGTGGCGGGCTGGGACGACCCCCGGATGCCGACCATCGTCGGGTTCCGGCGCCGCGGCTACACGCCCGAGGCGGTGCGCGACTTTTGCGAACGCATCGGCATCGCCAAGGCCAACAGCATCGTGTCGATCGCCCAGTTGCAGGATGCCGTGCGCCAGGACCTCAACCGGCGCGCGTTGCGGGTCATGGGCGTGCTGCGTCCCCTGAAGGTAGTCATCGAGAACTATCCCGAGGGGCAGGTCGAACAACTCGACGCGATCAACAACCCGGAAGACGAGAGCATGGGGTCGCGGCAGGTGCCGTTCTGCCGCGAGTTGTACGTCGAGCGGGCCGACTTCCGGCAAGACCCGCCGAAGAAATATTTCCGACTCGCGCCGGGGCGCGAAGTGCGGCTGCGCTATGCGTATTTCCTCACCTGCCGGGAGACAGTCACCGACCCGCAGACCGGCGAGGTCGTCGAGCTGCGCTGCACGTACGACCCGGAAACGCGCGGCGGCTATGCCCCGGACGGACGGAAGGTGCGCGGCACGATTCACTGGGTGTCGGCCCGGCACGCCGTCGAGGCTGAGGTGCGTCTCTATGACCATCTGTTCGATCGGATCAATCCCGAGGACGTGGAGGAGGGCGGCGACTACAAGGACGCGTTGAACCCCGACTCGATCGAGACGCTGACCGGCTGCAAGGTGGAGCCGGGTCTGCGGGGCGCGCAGGCCGGGAGCCGGTATCAGCTCGAGCGGACCGGGTATTTCTGCGTGGATGCCGATGCGCGCGCCGATCGTCTGGTGTTGAACCGAACCGTGACCCTGCGCGACACCTGGGCGCGGATCGAGAAGGCGCAGGCGGGCGGGCGGTGAGCGGGTGCGGCGCGGCGGCGGCGGACTGCCATTCACGGGACACAGGACACAGGACAAAGGAGACGACGAATGATGAAGCAGATCGTGGTTGGAGTCTTCGCACTGGTCGCCGTGCTGGGACTGGCCGTGTCGGCGCAGACCGACGTCAGCGGCACCTGGAACGCCGTGGTCGAACTCGACGCCGGGGCAGGTGAGCCGACGTTCACGTTCACGCAGGACGGCGAGACGTTGACCGGCACCTACGACGGGACGTTGGGCGCCGCCGATCTTACCGGCACGGTGACCGGTGACATGATCGAGTTCACGTTCGGTGTCGAGGCTCTCGGAACGGCGTCCTACACCGGCAAGATCATGGGCGACACCATGGAAGGCACCTGCGACTACGGCGGCCAGGCGTCCGGCACGTGGACCGCCAGGAAGCGGGAGTAGTCATGTCAGCACTGACGACACGCACCGCGCTCGTCCTGGTGGCGGCCGCCGTAGTCGCCGGCGCGGGGCTCGCGGACCGTGGCGAAACCGCGGGTGGGATCGAGCGACCGGCACGGGGCATGCGCCATGGGTTGCCAGCGGCGCAGAGCGAGGTGACCGGCACCTGGAATGCGGTTGTGGACCTGGGCACCGGGTCGGGGGAAGTGGAGTTCGTCTTGCAACAGACCGGCGAGACGCTGACCGGTACGTATCGAGGCGCGTTCGGCAGCGCCGGAATCACCGGCACGGTCCGCGGCCGGCGGATCCAGTTCACCTTCCAGGCAGAGGAGGCCGAAGCGTCCTACACCGGCCGCATCACGCAAGGTCCGGCGGACATGACCATGGACGGCAGTTGCGACTACGGCGATATCGGAGCCGGCACCTGGAGCGCGAAGAAGGTCAGGTAGGACGTCCAGGCCGGCACCTGGAGCGCGAAGAAGGTCGGGTAGGACGTCCAGGCCGGGAGCGGCGCCGCCCTGTGTCCGGTCAGTCCCGTGGCTTGGCGAGGGCGGCCTGCCAGTCCATGACCGCGCCGGGGTTGTGCGGCGTTGCCGCCTCTTCTTCCAGCACCAATTGGCCGGACCCGAACGGGTATCCGTAGAAGCGTTCGTTGGCGTCCCGATCGGCGCGAATCGTCGACCCCTTGAGCGTCACGCCCGCGAACAGACCGCGCGTGCGTGAATAGCTGAGGATCTCGGCGCGCATCGACAGGTCGGTGGACGCTTCGGTGTCGCGCCCGACCGGTCCCACCACCGCCGAGGCATCGGCGCCGAACTTGAACTGATTCTGCAGCAATCTCTCGAGCCCCCGGCGGTTCATGATCACCAGCACGTGATCCACCGCCTGCCCGCCGAACTGCAACCCGAAGCTGCCGCCGGTCATTATCAGGAACGCCGGCTGCGACCATTCACCCTGTTCGTTCCGTGCGCTGATGACCCCTTTGCCGCGGTGGCCGCCGAAGATGAACCCGGCCTTCACCGTGTTGGGGATGATCGCCACCGCCTCGGCCTTCTCGAAAATGGAGCGGGGGATGGAGCTGTCCGGCGCGTCCATGATCTCTTCGAACACGGTCGTCGCCGCTTCGAGCCGCTCGATCTCGTCGTGCTGCGCGAGCGCCGCAACGGCCCCCAGGTGCAACACGAGTCCGGCGATCAACAACCGCACGTGATGGGAATGCATGATGCACCTCGCTCCGGCGCAGGCGCGCCTGACGCCAGTATAGCAGGCATCAAGGCACGTCTTGCGCCAGGCCGTGATGTCGGTGGTCCACGCGGAAGGCGGGGTGCCCGGCCGGGTCGTAGGGGCGCCCCATGTGTGCGCCCGGCAGGTGTCCGGATGCCTGCGTCTGGCGATTGCGTGCCCGGCGGGTCGTAGGGGCGCCCCTTGTGGGCGCCCGCCTCCCTGTTTCGCGGGCCGGCGCCGTCCCCTACCCGTCGCTGCGCTCCAGCGCCGCCACAACGTCGGCATAGTGCTCGAGTGCCGCATGGCCCTTCGGCGTCAGGCCGTAAACTCCGCTGGGTGAATCGGCCGGGCGTTCGAACCAGCCATAGTGATCGGCGTACATGATCGCCCTGGCCCGGGGGATCCAGGCCGCCCTGGCGGCGATGGACGCCTTGGTCGGGCCGTTGCGGCGGAGATGGGCGGCGCAGCGCAGGGCGTCCTGCCGGTAGGCGGTCATGATCTCGCGGCGGGTCGACCCACCCTGGTTCGGGTCGCCCACCCGGCGCTGGAACTCCCGCAGCAACCGTCCGATGCCGCGGTTGCGCCGGCGCGGCCGGAACGGCGCCGGGTCGAGCAGCGCCTCTACGAACGGCGCGGGCTCGAGCTTGACCATCAGCAGCCCGAGTCCGAGCCGTCGGCAGAGCGCCAGCGCGTCCTTTCGGCGGGTCGTGCGGCCGGAAAACGGTGGAACCGCGAGATAGACGGTGTCGGAGAGGCCCTGCCGCGCGATGCCCTGGAAGACCAGCGGCAGGGAAAAGCCGGTCTTCAGTTCGACGATGACGGGCGGCTCGTCGCCGCGGACCGCGACGAGGTCGCAGTCGTTGACCTCACCTTTCACGGCATAGCCCTGTGCTTCGAGGAACGCCTTGACCGGCGGGTAGAGGGTGTGTTCGCGCATGGTGGCCACGTGCCATGAGCGGCTCGCACATGAAAGCGCAGGGTGGACGATAGCAGATATTGGAACCTGCCCGACACTGGCCGTGCGGTCCCGGATCGAGCAGGTCGCGGCGGTGTCGCGGGCGGTACTACCGCCGAACATACGGCCGCAGGGCGGTGTCGAGGTGACCGTGATTCCGGTCCTCCTCGGCGAGGGGATTCCGCTGCTCCCATCCCCGGCCGGGCGGGCGGCGCTGCAGCTTCGAGCGCACCGGGTCTACGAGAAAACCGGCACGCTCAGTCTCTAGTACGACATCGTCCGGGACCAGGCAGGTGTCCAGGTCAGAAACGACTGCGCACGCGACACCCCGGACGGACTGCCTTGAACTTCTCGACCACAATCACATTCTCGATAGGCAAGACGTTCGATCTCAATTCAATCGACCCTCGAGGATTGCCCGGCCGCCCCACGCCGGGAAGGTTGCCGCCCGGTGGCTGCAGAATGGGCGGCTGCACACTCGGTTCAGGCCCCGGCGGGTTGATGTGGCCGGTCACCTCGATTTCGTCCCCCTCGTGGAGGGCGATCTCGTCCAACAGGTCATTGTCGGCGAACAGAATAAAGACCCCGTCCGAGTCATAGCGATTGTTGCTGTCGAAGTGCTGGAATTCGGGGCTGACCGGTCGCAGCATCACACCCGTGTCCACGCTGACGCACCCCCGAACGACACTGGGTTCCTGAGCGGACAGAACGGACGGAACGAACAGGACGGCAAGGAGACCGAGGACAAGCCGCATCGTCACCTCCATTGAACGCTGACGTCCCATTCTGACACACATGGCAGTATCGGAGCCTGCCCGATACAGGCCGTCAAGGTATCATTCGCCATGGTCCTGGACTCGTGGGCGAGGCTGCTTCCGGGGGCCGGCATGCTGGTACTCACGTTCGTGTTCGGGCAGGTGCGGTCGACGGGATTGGAGGCACATGGCGCGGCCGCTTGATGTCACGGAGCTGCGAAACTACGCCGGTCGCGACTGGGGGCTGGCGGAACGGCTGGCTCGCAGACGCCGGGCGAACCTGCCGGTCGGGCAGAAGGTCCGGCTCGCCATCGATCTCTACGAAGCGGCGCGCGCCACGCGGCCCGAGTGGCCCGATGACGCGCTGCGCCGCGCCGACCTTGCCACCCACCAGCGCGTCCGTGCGCTGCTCGATCGTGCTGCCCATGTCGGCCGTCGCTGACGCCCTCGGCGTCCTCCGTCGGGTGCTCGACGGGCAAGGGCTCGCCTGGTTCGTCTTCGGCGCCCAGGCCGTCGCGGTACGCGGTGCGGCGCGCGCGACACAGGACATCGACGTGACCGTGCAGGTGGAACGGACGCGCTTGCGGGCGCTCGTCGACGCGCTGGAGGCCGAGGGACTACACCACCGTTACCCCGATATGGCGGATGAGCTGCTCGCCAGGGGGGCGGTCCTTCCACTGCTGCACGGCTCTGGAATGGAGGTCGATCTCGTGCTCGCCGCGTCCGGACTGGAAACGCTTGCGCTCGGTCGCGCCAGCCGCGTCGCCATTGACGGTGTCGAGGTGCCGGTGGCGCACGCCACCGACCTTGCGGTGATGAAGGTGCTCGCCGGTCGTGGGAAGGACCTGGAGGATCTCCGCTCGCTCCTGGCGAGCGGCGACGTGGACCTGGCGGAGGCACGCGACCTCCTGGGTCAGTTGGAGAACGCCCTCGGACAGTCGGATCTGCTCCCGCGCCTGGAGGAGGCGGTCACCGAGATCACGGACGACTGACGTGGCCGCCCACGGAAGCACGCCGATAGTCGCGGCAGCGACTACCGGGTCATCGCGGACGGCGGGCCGAGATGGAGCACGGCGTCGAACTGTTCTTCCATCGGCAGCGCGCGCCACTCGTCGCGCGGAATTGGTACGATTTCGCCGGCCTGCATCGTCACGCGAGGAACGTCCGCGGTGGTCGGCTGTTCGCTCGGCGCTCCGGGACGGCGTTGCGTGGTGTTCTGCCAGATCTGGCGCAATTCCTGATCAGCGACCTCGGCGCCGTGCTCAAGAGAATGGGAGTCGAGCCATGATGGAGTACAAAGGCTATCTGGGGAAGGTGGACGTCGACGGTGACGAGTTCTACGGCACCGTCGTCAACTTGCACCGTGACCACGTGGACTTCCGCGGCCGGACGATCGATGACGTTCGTCAAGCCTTCCAGCATTCTGTCGACTTCTACCTCGACGGCTGCCGGAAGGACGGCGAAGAACCGGAGAAGCCATTCTCCGGCAAGTTCGTCGTGCGCCTGTCGCCGAACACTCACCGGCGGGCCAGTACCCTGGCTCGAATCAAGGACCAGAGCCTGAACGTCGTGGTGGTGGAAGCGCTCGAGGAATACCTGTCCACGCAGGGCGTGTAAGCGCGAGGAGTTCGGTTCATGTCCCCCTCGGCCTCGGCCAGCGTCACGCCGGGCGGTCGCCGGACAGGGCGTCAGGGCAGCGATAGCACGAATACAGCGATAAATCCCCGTATTCATTGGGGCTTCTGTCAGGATGCGCCGGGTACGCCCACGAATCCACCCACGCGCGACCGCCGCCCACGGCCGGGGGCCGTTGTCACCGGTGGAAATGGTAGCCTGAAAAGGGACCCCCGTTGTTGAGTTGTCGCGATGAGCGCTATTGCCGTGGCACCTCCTGTGGTGCGTAATCCGGGGGATCTTGAACGCAGAATCCGGCGAAGTTGAACACCAGATCCGGGATGTTGAACACCGAATCCGGTCATCGTGAACGCTCGTCAGTAGCCTGATCGCGGCACGCTTGTTCAGCGTCAACTATTCTTGCCGGTTCGCGACAGCAATTTTTGCCGGTTCAACTCGTCGTCGGGGTCCGCGGGGTCCGTGGTGAGCCGGCCGGCCGGCCAGCAAGCTGCGGACATCGCGGCCGTCAGGACCGCCGCCGATCCCCCGAAAACCGCCCTGAGCGCGGCAACGCGGTAGAGTCTCATCTGGGCCGCCGCCCAATTCCAACAGCGGCCGGCACATCCCCACCTGCTGTTCCTGCCCGTCATTGCGAGCATCAACGTCATCAACGTCGCGTTGGGCTTTGGACTCACGACCGTCATCACCGCCCTAATGCTGCTGGCCGCGCTCTACCTGTGCCTGTGGGACTATGACCGCTTCTGGAGTCTCTTCACGACGCGCCCGCTCGACGCGCACGACGACGTTCGGACCCTCGAACTCGACCGCTGGGAGACGGCAGGGTTCACCGTCTTTGCCATCGCCCTCCTCGCCTTCTCCGGCTCGACGAGAGGGATCGTTCCCGAATGGGCGGCGTCCCTGGACATCCCGGCCGGACTGGCCGCGGGCGTGTTCACGCTGCTGCGGTTCTGCCTGATCGCCTGGCGGGGCCGACGGGAGTCGGCCTGACCCGATTCATCGTTCCGGGACGGCGGCCTCCTGGAGCTCGGTCTGCAAGCGGCGCACCGCCGCTTGCAGCTGGGCAACCCGTGCAGTCAGCATGAGCCGTACCTGCGTTTCGTCCGCCGTCGTGTCGCCGCCCTCCAACAGGTCGGAATTGGATGCAATCGCTTGCATGAGCTCTTCCAAAACCGCCGCGGTCTGTTCCGTCGTGATTGCCCCCTGCTGCTCCTCCGTGATTGCCCCCTGCTGCTCCTCCATAAGACGCTGGAGGGTAGCCTCCACAGCTCGTTGCTTCAACTCCTGCGCCGGCTGACCGACGCTCGTCGTCTGCTGCTCCTCCACTTGACGCTGGAGGGCAGCCTCCACAGCTCGTTGCTCCAACTCCGGCGCCGGCTGATCGACGCTCGTCGTCTGCTGCGCTCCTCCGGGCGCGGTGCCGCCCAGCGGCACCGTCGCGCAGGCCGTCCAGACCGTCGCGCCCAGCGCCACGCACAACCCCGTCGTGGCTACGGCCAATCGTCGTGTCGACATCGCTCCCTCCTTCTCAAATAAGGCATCAGTCCGGATCCGCAGCTCGGTCGACCGCAGCATCGGCGACGCGAGCCGCAACGTCAGCGGGTGCCCCGCCAACTCGACGAGGCACCGCACGTAGGCGCGCCGGTCGCCCGTGCAGCGCACCACCGTGGCATCGACCACCTGCTCGCGGTGCAACCGGATGCGCCGGCGCAGCAGCCACACCCAGGGGTGAAACCACAACAGCGCCGCCGCCGCGTCCTCGACCACGACTCGCGCGAAGTCGCGCCGCTCGATGTGCAGCAGCTCGTGGCAGACGATGGCGCGTTGAAACGCCGGTTCGAGGCGGTCGAAGGCGGCCGGCAACATGACCGTCGGCCGGAACAGGCCGAAACTGCAGGGCATCCGGACCTCCGGATGCTGCACGAAGACGGCCGACACGCGGAACTGTGCGAGGAGCTCCCGGGCGACCGCCGGGGGCACGATCCGGTCCGCCGCGCGGACGAGGCGGGCGAGCCGCAGCAGGCCCAGTCCGATCCACCCCAAGCGGACGATCACCCCCGCGGCCAAGAGCCCCAGCACCCATGTCCAGGGGTCGACACGCCAGCGTGCGGCCGGCAGGGCGATGACACGGCCGGCCACCGACACACCGTCGCCGCTTTCGACCGCCTGTTCCATGCCGGATATGGGTGCCAATCCTCCGGCGGGCGCCGCCGCGACCGGCTGCCAGGGCTGGATCCATGGCGCCACCAGCAGGAGCAGGAGGACCGCCTGCCAATAGCGCAGCAGGAAGCCGGGACGACGCAGACGCAGCACGGCGACCCCGAGCCCGGCGACCCCGGCCACCAGCCCGGCCTGCAACCAGTGCGCCACGACGTTGTGGGCCAGCAGGTCAGCGGTCATCGTCCGTCTCCGGCCCGTTCAACCGGCTGGCGATATCGCGCAGGTCGTCCGCGCTGAGCCGTTTGTCGAGGATGAGGTGCTGCACGAGCGGCACGGCCGCGCCGCAAAATACGCGATCGACGAAGTGGCGCACCATCGCCTGCAGCACGCCCTGCCGGGTGGACCGCGCGTGGTAGAGATGCGCCCGGGCCGCACGGCTGACGTGCAGGTGGCCTTTCTGTTCGAGAATGCGCATCGTCGTCAGCACCGTGGTGTAGGCGATCGGCCGGCGCGCGCGAAACGCCTCGTAGACGTCGCGCACCGTCACCTCGCCGAGGTCCCAGACGATCTGCATGATCGCGAATTCCTGGTCGGCGAGCGGCGGAGGTTGTTTTGGCATAGCTACCAGCGCATTAGTACGTGCAGGCCGCGATGTTGTCAAGGACAAGCTGCCGGACTGGAGGGTGGTTGTGTGGAGAGAGTCTTTTCCAATCGGGAAATGAGCCTGAAGGGGCGGCACGTGAGCCGAGGTGACGGCGTTGCGGCCACGGTGTGATTCCGGCTGTGATTCAAGTCCATCGTCCGAGTCACGGTCTGGCGCTGCGCAATGAGGCGTACGGCGTCGTGAACGACGCTGCCGCAAGGGTGCTCGATATGGCCGGGATGCTAGGATTCCCGGGATCGGCAATTTTGACACTGCCTTCACGGGCAGGGAGCGGGCGGATGTCGATGATGCGGTGGAAGAGCGTGGACCGCTGGACTGAGGATTCCCAGGGGCGTATGCCGAAGCGGATGTGGCCCCGCTACAGATGGGGACCAGGGTAGATCGTTAGCTTCCACGTGGTTTGGGGCCTCTGGATCTTGTCGGGTTGGTGGCGCGCGGACTTTTGGCCCTACCGCTGGGTCTTCGTGCTCCTCCTCATGCCGGTTGCTCTGTCCGGATGGTGGAGGTGGAGACTCGACGTGGCGGATAGAGGGGAGAGGCGGAAAACCGAAGACTCGACGCTGCGCTGATATGACCGCGACGGCCGGACGGTGATCGGCCGGCCCAACACGGACCGCATCGACGACCACTGGCGCGCGGATGCCGCCGCCGCGCGGATCGTGGCGGGGGCGGTGGAGAACGACCATGTGTGACGGCTCGCCGCTTCGGGAACCGATAGACACAAGGGGCGTCGGCGCTCTTCGGTTGCCCGGGAAGTCGGCGCCTGTAGCTCCGATTGCCCCGGAATCAACCGCGGCGGGAGTCTGCACCGCTCGGGGACGTGGACTCCCGGGGCGCGACAGGAGCGCAAGATGATTGCCGAACCGCTCGGACGCGTGCTCGAAGCCACGGGCTACCTGGCGAACGGCGCCAGCGCCGCGCCGAGCGTAACGCTGGCCGGCTCGGACCCACACGACTGGCGACCTTCGCCTTCGTTCGACCCCGATGTCTGGTGGCGCAGCGGCGCCGATGCCGACCGGCGGGGTGCCGGCGGCGTGGGGCTCAGCGTGTACTTCAAGTACGTGGACGAACCCCGGGACGTCCTGGTCGCCGAATGGCAGCGGGAGATCTGGAACCGTGGATTCTCGCCCCTGCTCTGGCTCGTGTCTCCGGAGCGAATCGATCTCTACAACGGTTTTGGCGCTCCCCGTACACCGGACGAGGTTGAGGCGAACCGGCTCCGTACCTTCCGCCTTGTGGACGCCGAGCTGACGCAGCTCGACACGCTCGCCGGCCGTCTCGCGATGGAAACGGGCCAATTCTGGCGCCTGGAGTCGCGCGTCAACCGGAAGACGAGCGTAGACCGCCGCCTGTTGCGCGACCTGAGCCGCCTTGAACACCAACTGGTCGGCGCCGACGTGGACCGGGGCGAGGCACAGGCCCTCATCGGCCGGTGCATCTTCGCGAAGTATCTGACGGACCGTGGCATCGTGACCCGTCGCCGCTTGGTGAGGCTGTGCGGCCACGGCGACCTCGCGGACGCACTGCGCGACCCTGCTGCCGCCGGCCGTCTGTTCGCGTGGTTGCGAGACACCTTCAACGGGGACATGTTCCCGTCCTCCTCGGAGCCGGCGCCCGCCCCCGGGCATCTTGACCACGTGGCCCGTTTCCTGAGTGGCCAGGATCTGGAAACCGGTCAGCTTTCTTTCTTCCCCTACCGGTTCGACGTGATCCCGGTCGAACTCGTCAGCGCCATCTATGAGCAGTTCGTGCATTCGTCGGCCACGGAATCGGCTGGCCCGAACCCTGCTCGCAGGCAAGGCGTGTACTACACGCCGCTGGCCGCCGTCTCCCTGGTGCTGGACGAGGTGTTCGACGGCCTGACTGGTGAAGAAACGGTTCTGGATCTTACCTGCGGGTCCGGCGTTTTCCTCGTGGAGGCCCTGCGACGGCTGGTGTATCTGAAGAGTGGCGGCGGAATACCGAGCCGGGCGACTATCCGAGAAGCCTTGTACAACCAAATCTATGGCGTCGACATCAGCGAAGCGGCCGTGCGCATCGCGGCGTTCAGCCTCTACTTGGCGGCGCTGGAGCTCGATCCTGACCCACAGCCGCCGCGAGCCCTCCGGTTCAGGCCGCTGCAGGGGAGGACCTTGCTCGCTGGAGACGCCCGGACCATCGAAGAGACTTCCGACGGAAGGGCGAGCTTGGCCAATGGGTCGGCGTTGAAGCGATTCGACGTCATCGTCGGTAACCCGCCGTGGAACTACAGAGGAAGAACCGGAACCGCGGCGCGCCGGGCAGCCGGGTCAAAGGCGCCTCTTCAGCCGCGGGGCCAGAGTCTCGACTTCGTCTCGCGGGCAAGGGATTTCGCACATGAGCGGACTAGGTTTGGCATGATTCTGAGCGCGACGCCGTTTTTCGGGCGGAGCGGCACCGCCATGAACGCGGCCCGCGACGCCGTTAGGGCATTGGGTCCCGTCACCTTGATTAATCTGTCTGAGCTGTCCGCTTGGTTGTTTCCGAAAGCCGACATGCCTGCGGTTGCGCTCGTGGCCCGCCATCACGACCAGCGCGCCGACCGGATGACTCTTGTTCAGGCGCGCTGGTCGCCGTTCGGTGCACAGAGCCACACGATAGAAATTGCACCGAGCGATATTGCCACGCTGCCGATTGCTAGCTGGGAACGCAACAACGATTTGTTAAAGACGGCTTTCGTCGGCCAGCGGCCAGACGTGCTGTTGCTTGACGAATTGTGGCAGAAACATGAACCGCTGGAAGCGCGTCTTGCGGAATTGCATACGCGACTGAGACTCGGGCTGACATTCGGTGATCGAAGTCGTGACGCGAGCCTGCTGCGGGGATTGCCATTCATAGACCGGAGACTAATGCAGCCGTTTTCTCTGGTCGACAACGATTTGCTCACTTTCGATCATGATCGTGCGCAGCGTCCGCGCGAACTGGAGACCTACCGCGCGCCCCTACTTCTTGTGACGAGGTTCATGGCCGGTAAACCACGAGCCGGTGCCCATGTGGCTGTATCCGAGCAGGATATGGTCTTCACGAACGCATACTACGGTGCATCGTTCGTCAATGCGACGTCTGACGCTGCTTATCTCGTTGCCGGTATAGTCGGGTCTGCGCTCGCTTCGTGGTACTTCCTTATGACGGGTTCGTCCTTCGGTCTATGGATGCGATTACTCGAGCTGAAAGACATATCTTGTCTGCCGGCACCTTCTCTCAAGGAGAGCATGAAATCGAACTCTGGTCGGCGGGTGGTGGAACTTGCGCGCAGATTTCATCAGCAATCACCCACGGACGATGATTGGGAGTCCTTGGACGACGCCGTATTCGATCTTTATGGGCTGGGCGACGCAGATCGCATCGTCGTCCGGGATGGCCTTTTTCGGGCCGGTTGGCAGTGGAAGGCGGGACGTGAGGGAGCCGTGGCTCCGGCCGTTGTGGACGAGCTCCGCAGCTATGCGCAGGCGTTTTTGAGCACGATGGATGCGTGGCTGTCCGCTTCCAATCGCCGGCGAATGCGCGCCGAGATCTACGATGTAGCCCCTGATGCGCCGCACAGGGTCATTCGATTCGTGCTCGAAGATCGGCGCGGTCCGTCGGTGGTGAAGGTCGTTGAACCGGACGGCCCGCTACGTGCGGTGCTGGCGCGGATCGGTGAGCGTACCAAGATTCGGATTGCGGAGGAGTTGGTGGGACTTCGCGAGCTGCGCGTGCACGCGCGGGACGAGGTCTCCATCATCAAGCCCGCGGCCCGCCGACACTGGTTGGGCGTGTGCGGCCTGGAGGACGCCGACGCGGTGGTGAGGGACAGCGCGCACCGTGGTGGGTGGACGTGATGCTCGCTACGTCTTCGGGTCGGGGAGTGCTCGGCCGGCAGCTCATCGACATCCACCGTGAACGCAGCGAGGCGATTCTGCAGGTTGTCGACGCGGGCTGGAAGTTGGCGTCGACATCTCCGAGAGCGCATGCGGGCGCCGGTGAGGTGGAGATCACAGAGTGTCTTCGAGACGGGATGCGGGCGGTGCTGGCAGAGAGCGCCGCTGACTGGTCGAGAAAGATGACGGTGCTGCCGGGGACGGAATCGCGTTCGAGTACGGACGTTCGGAGACCGGACGGGCGCACGGACGTACCCGTCTTCTTCAGCGACATCCGAGAGGAGTACAACGAACACGATCCGCACGCCATCGTCGAGTGCAAACGGGTCGCCGGGAGTCGCACCGGTCTCTGTCGCGAGTACGTCCAGGAGGGCATGGACCGTTTCGCGACCGGCAAGTACGCGCGGAATCACGCAGTCGGCTTTATGGTCGGCTACTTGCTTTCCGGCGACGCCGCGTCGGCAGCCGCGTGCATCAATGCGCACCTGACGCGCAAGCGGCGTCAGTCCGAACATCTTGGACCCTGCGGCATTGCCCACCGGCCGTGGGCGAGAAGCAGTTGTCATGCGCGCCCCGCGCCGGCTGATCCCATCGCTCTTCATCACGCCTTCTTCGGCCTGCGGTCCGCTCCGTCGTGAGACCATCGTGACGCTCCAACGCCACTCGTCGCGCCGCCGGCCGCTCGACGCGAGCTTCCTGACGTCCCGTCTGGCGGGCGCCAGGAGCTACGATCGCATCGTCGGCTACTTCTCGTCGTCCATCCTCGAAGTCGCGGGTGAGGCGTTCGAGCAGGTGCATGGCGGCGCCCGCATCGTCTGCAACTCGCACCTGTCGCGCGCCGACGTCGAGATCGCGAAGGCGGCCCAGGCGGCCATGCGGCGCGAGTGGTGCGAGTCGCGGCCGGAGGCGCTCGGCGATGCGGCCAAGCCCCGCTTCCGGCGGCTCTACGACGGCCTGCGGTCGAGCAAGCTCTCGGCCCGCGTGCTCCCCGACGAGGTCTTCGGCCTGATCCACGGGAAGGCGGGCGTGATCACCCTGGCCGACGGCCGGCCCACGTCGTTCCTCCGCAGCGATAGCACGAATACAGCGCAAAACCCCTGGATTCATTGGGGTTTCTGTCAGGACGCGCCGGGTCCGCCCACGATTCCACCCACGCGCGAGCGCCGCCCACGGCCGGGGGTCGTTGTCACCGGGGGGGCGTGCGGGCCGGGCGGGTCACGCCAGAACAGAACGCTCCGCCGTTGCGACACCAGCCCCCAAGCCAAACAACTCCGCTTGGTTGAAACGCTTTTCGTCCGCCCATGCGTAAACCATCAAGGCGACGCCCACGGCCGCAAGCAGCTTCCACACGTGACGGTTGATGTTCTGCATGACGGGGGATTCTACCGCGAGATCGATGGCCCGGCCGGACTAGTCGAATCCGCACACGGCCCGCGCCTCTGACTCGTCCATCCCGCCGTACCGAAGCTGCCGGAATGCCCGTGCCCGGCCCTGTAGATCGGACGCCATCAACGCCCGGAAATCAAGCCGACCCGACAGCCCGACCCGCTCTAGCTCCGCGCCGACCAGGGCCGGGACCGGCCCTAGCCCAAGTTTACCGTGCGCCGCGAAAGGCGCCATTCCTCAGCGGATGCGAACCCCGCCCGGCAACTGTCGCTCCAGCCGGTAGCAGTCGGAGCGGATGGTGGAGGTAACGACATCCGTCTGAAGCACTCCGATGCAAAAGGGCCGCCTCGGGCGGCTCAGCGACCACGCGGGCGTGCGCCAGGCTAACTGGCGAAGGACGGCCGGTGGAAGTCCGGCGGAAAGGAAGGAATAACCAACCACTTTCGCCCCGAGTCATGCGCCGGTCGCTGTGAGGCGGCAGGCGAAGCGTTGACAGGGGTGCGAACGGGCAGGGCTATCGAGCATCGAAAGGTCGCCTGTCTGGAGCGCCGAGACCGTGTCCGCGGTCGAAGGCAACACCGACATCACCGCGATGGTGAGGGGATGGAGGGCTCCACGGTGTCGTAGAACCCATGCACGTTCGTACGTCCTTCGTCGGGACCTGGGAGGTCTTCATTCTGCCCCGGCAGTCGGACCGGGGCCGCAGAGGGAAGGAGGCAATCCGTATCCGATGGTGTACGGAATGAAGAAGTCGGATGAGGCCGTAGTACCGATGCAGGCGGCGAACAAGGGCGCGAAAGCGCCTGCGGAGCCGCTGGAGGGAAGGGTCTCAACCAAGGGGAATCCGCAAGACCAAAGCACGTGCCGGACGCAGTGTCGGGAGAGCGTGTCCCAAGCGGTCGAGCGGATACGGCAAGCTGCAACGAGAAATCCGCAGGAGAAACTGACTGCGCTCCTGCACCACATCACGACGGACGCGCTGCTGTGCGCCTTCTTCGACCTGAAGAAGACCGCATCGGCTGGCGTGGACGGACTGGTATGGAGCGAGTACGAGGACCGGCTGGAAGAGCGGCTGCTCGACCTGCACGGCCGCGTACATTCAGGAGCGTATCGGGCGCTGCCGTCGCGGCGGGTAGCAATACCCAAACCGGCCGGCGGGACGCGACCGCTCGGCATTGCCGCCCTGGAGGACAAAATTGTCCAGAAAGCGGTAGTGGCTGTCATCCTGACGCCGATTTACGAGCCGGAATTTCTCGGGTTCAGCTACGGGTTCCGACCGGGGCGCGGGGCGCATGATGCGCTTGACGCTCTGGCGTTCGGGATAGAACGGCGCAAGGTCAACTGGGTAATCGATGCCGACATCCGTGCGTTCTTCGACCGGCTCTCACGAGACCACCTGTTGCGGTTTCTCGAGCACCGAATCGGGGACAAACGGGTACTCCGGCTGATTACCAAGTGGCTGAACGCCGGCGTCATGGAAGACGACGAGTGGAAGGACGACCTGCAGGGGACCCCGCAAGGCGCGGTGGTTTCGCCCATCCTCGCCAACGTTTACCTGCACTATGTCCTCGACCTCTGGTTCCAGAAGAAGTGGCGCGCCCGAACGGCTACGGGGGACACTATCATCGTGCGCTACGCCGATGACTTCGTCGTTGGCTGCCAACGCAAGGAGGATGCGGTACAGTTTCTCCGCGACCTCAAGGAGCGCCTGGGTCAATTCGCGCTTGAACTGCACCCCGACAAGACCCGCCTCATCGAGTTCGGCCGGTTTGCGCTGGTGGACCGCCGGGCGCGAGGGGCACGGCGACCGGAGACCTTCGATTTCCTCGGTTTCACGCACTACTGCAAGAAGAAGAGGAACGGACAATTCGGCCTGGGGCGCAAGCCGATAGCGACACGGGTCATGCGCACCTTGACACGGCTCAAGGAGAAACTCCGCGAGCGGATGCACGAGGATGTCCACGCGACGGCGCAATGGTTGGGGAAGGTGGTCAACGGCTGGCTGAACTACTACGCCGTGCCGACTAGCGGCCCGACCCTTCGCGGATTCGTGAGGCGCCTCATGTGGATCTGGCTACACATCTTGCGCGGGCGGTCCCAGAAGGATCGGACGGCGATCGCCAGTATCGCGCGCCTTGCGGCCGTGTATTGGCCCTCCGTAAGAATTCGGCACCCTTGGCCAACCGCACGCTTTGCCGTCAAGCACCCAAGGTAGGAGCCGTATGCGTTAGCGCGCACGTACGGATCTGAGCGGGGGGACCGGGGCAACCCGGTTCCCTACCGCAACCGCAATGCGCATGAACGCCGAGCAGGCCTCGAAACGGGCAATGCGGAAGCCGACCCGCCCGAATATCGGGGAAGGCTGCCAGCGGTCGGGAAGCGAGCGACGGGAGCACCGACCGGTTCCGCCGGGGTAATGGCGGCGGCACGTGTGGAAGAGGGGAATGGACGCAACACGGGAAGCCCTGCCGGTGGCGTAGCACGCGCCAACCGACGACCCGTGAGGGCAAGGTCGGGCCGGCCAGGGTGGCGGAGAAGCCCGTATTACCGTTGAAGCCGGGCAATGCCGGCCGAGGGAAGGGGCTTCAGGTGGAAGGGATGGCGAACGGGAACAGGCTCCGGGAGTGGCCGAACGGCCTATCACCCCGACAAATGAGCAGGAATGCCAGACGTCATCACATGCACAAGCGAAGGGGACGACCCGCGCGGTCGCCGTCGTCAGGGCATCAACAGGTCTGACGACGCACCGGCCGGCCAACGGCAGGGTGTGAGCCGGGTGCGACGGCTCGCAAGACCCGCCCGCTGGTCGCAACCGGAAAGCCCGTGTGCGAGCCGCATGACTCCACTGGAGAGCCCGGTGCCGGAAATCGGCACGCCGGGTTCGGAGAGCGGGGGGAGGAAACGTGCCCATGGGACTCGGACTGCGGCCCGGTACGAAAGCGCCGGATGAGCCACCGACTCCCTACCGGTTACGCGCCTCCCCTCGACTCTACTGAAGGGTCCGATTTCGGTATAGACACAAAAGCCTCCGCGTGGTATAAGTGCTTTGTCCACAGGCATTTACCCACCACGGAGGCCCTTGCGTGACACCTCAGAAGATACCACAGACTGTCCTCTTTCCGGATCTCTTCGACAAGCCCCTCGTTGCCACGTTCGACCGCCGGCACGCGAGTTCCGATGGCGGCGCCGTCCTGCTCAAGGCGGCGGAGCGCGTGTATGGGTTGGTGGCGGGTTTCGCCCGGTGTCTGGTGGACCGGCGGGAGCTCGGAAAGATCCGGCACACGCTGACGGAGTTGCTCGGCCAGCGGATCTTCGGCATTGCCTGCGGCCATCCCGATGGCAACGACGCCGACCACCTCGCCGACGACCCCATCCACAAGCTGCTGCTCGGGCGGGACCCGGTCGCTGGCGAGGCGTTGGCCTCGCAGCCGACGATCTCGCGGTTCGAGAACGGCGTTGGCCCCTCCGCCCTCTATGAGCTGGCGCGCGAGCTGGCGATGCGGGTCATCGAGCGGCATCAGCGCCGGCTGGACGGGCGGGCGCGGCGGATCACGATCGACCTGGATCCGACCGACGACGCGACGCACGGCGCCCAGCAGCTCACCTTCTTCAACGGGCATTACGATAGCTGGTGCTACTTGCCGTTGCTGGCGTTTCTGACCTTCGACAAGGAACGCGAACAGTATCTGTGCGCGGCGGTGCTGCGGCCCGGCAATGTGCCGGCCACCTGCGGGACCCTCGGCGTGTTGTGTCGGCTGCTGCCCCTGCTGCGGCAGGCCTTTCCCCGGGCGCGGTTTCTCGTGCGGCTCGACGGGGGCTTTGCGACGCCGGAGATCTTCGACTTCCTGGATGCCGAGCCGCGGCTCGACTACGTGGTGGCGATGGCCAAGAACGCCGTGTTGCGGCGCCACGCCGAGCCCGCCCTGCTCGTGGCGCAGGCCCAGAGCGCGGCCAGCGGCCAGACCGCGCACGTGTATACCGACACTCAGTACCAGGCCGGTACGTGGGGCCACGCGCGCCGCGTCGTGATCAAGGCCGAGGTCGTCCGGCACGGCGACCGCGAGCCGCGCGACAACCCGCGCTTCGTCGTGACCAACCTGCGCCAGACGCCGCGTTTCGTCTATGAACGGATCTACTGCGCCCGCGGCGACATCGAGAACCGGATCAAGGAGTTGCTCGATGGCTTGCAGATCGACCGCACGAGCTGCTGTCGCTTCTGGGCCAATCAACTGCGCGTGCTGCTCACCGCCGCCGCTTACGTACTGATGCAAGAACTCCGCCTGCGCGCGGCGCGCACCGCCTGTGCCCGCGCCCAAGTGACGTGGCTGCGCGACCGGCTCCTCAAATTGGGGGCGCACGTCGTCGGCTCGGTCCGCCGCGTGGTCCTGCACCTGCCCACCGCCACGCCGGACCTCCACGCCTGGCGGCACATCGCGCTCGCACTCGGCGCCCGCCCCGGATAGGCTTCGGCCGGCGCCAGCCCGCCGCGCGTCCATCCATCCCCAGGGGCGGCCCCGCGCCCGCCCGCGGCGGAGCTGTCCCCGGGCCGCTCCTCACCCAGCCCTCCGCACCGACGACGCGTTTCTCCCCGCCGGCACCCGACCGCAGCGACATCCGATGCGCCATGTGCGCGACGATCACGCCGTCCGCGGTGCCGACTCGCGGCCTTCATGAATAATCCGGGTTAGGTTGGGGCACACCACCAGCGCGCGCCGAGGAAAGCCGGGATCGCCCGATTTGGTACCGCGGTTGCAGAACGCCCACGCGATCAGCATCGCCATGACGACGGTCTTGCCGCTGCCTGTCGCCATCTTGCACGCATAACGCGGGATCGGCTCCCCTCCGTTCCGGGCCGGCACGTCCGCCAGCTTCGGCGGATGCGCCACTTCCCCCACCCATGTTTGCGGCCGAGGATTCTTCCCCTTGTCCAGCAACTTGAACTCCTCGAGCCCGAGCTGCGGATTCCAGCGCGGCCTTCGCCCGCGAGCCAGTAGCTCGCGCAGATAGATGATGGTTTCGACGGCCTCAATCTGGCAGAAGAACAGGCGACGGGCCTGGTCTGGTCGCCACCAGTGGCGCAGAAGGCGCTTTGTCGTCTCCGACGGGCCCTCCCAGCGGGAATCGCGCCACCGTTTCACGTCCGTGCGCAGCGCGTTCACGAGCGGGAGATCATCCTGATCTTCCTCCGTAAGCAGCGACCTCTGCGCGCTGCCGGTACGTCCGCTCTTGTACCAGTAGGCCGCCTCCCGACGCCCCGGTTCCTTCGATGGCATCCCCGTGCTCCTGTAGTAGCGCCAATGATGGCCCGGCTCTTCATACGGAGAGCAAAGGATCGGATCCTCAACAGGTTAAACGGGAATCTGATCGTCTGGCATACCTTCATCTGTCAGGACTGGAGGACCTTTCCATGAAGTCGATGCGCCGGCTTGACGGCATCTGAAAGCTCATGCAGGTCCTGTCGTCCATATTCGTGATTGCCAAATCGCCAATGCCGATGATGTCCATTCCTATCAGGGCATCCGCTCCTCCAATACCCGGTGAGTCAATAACACGCATCGTCGGTATAACAACTCCGCCCGGTAAATACACCGCCACCAAGTAGTCACAGGCGTCGTACGCTCCGCTCGCCGTTTCTACGAAGCTCGTGTCTATCGGCGTCAGCATAAGCTCTTCAACGATTCGTCTCGAAATAACCGAACAGGTCGCGCCCGTATCCCACACTCCCTCGAATGTTTTCATCCGCACCGACGCCGAATCGGCCAGACCCGGGCCGTACGGTTCCGAGATTCCGACTGGTGTAATGAGTTCCCTGGCCGGGAGGTCACAATGCAGCGTGAATCCCCGGCGGTCATCACCGACCAGTGGCGTTGATAATGATCGCATCTTCCCCCCCGCCTAGACTCGAATCCGCGAATGAAACTCCTGCGGTTTCTCTTCGTCCAGCCGGAGACACTTCCGAATGAGTACCTTGCCGAGGTCGTCATTCCGCGCGGCGGCAGCGTACGCTTCAGCATCCGAGTCGAAAAATCCGATCACGTTCTCATCGCGGATGAGCACGGTCTTTCCGTGGTGTTCCTCCGCCAGTCGTTCCTGGTGCGCCTTGAAGTATGCGAGCTGTCGCTTCAACGTATCCGAGAACCGGCTCACGTCACTTGTCAGAACTGCCGGTGTGCTCGGGGTGCGAACTAGTCGTTCCTGCATCTGCACGGCGCGGCCGTCGCGTCCTACTTGGTAGCTACGACCATCGGGGTCATGGAGAAAAACATTCGTCAATCCGCCAATGTCGAAAACGTGATCGACCACGGACTCCGGAGTCTTCAGCACTGCAAACGACATGGTGCTGCGTACTGACCGTGGAAACAACGACGCCGATACAAGCAAATGTGCCGGTCGGCATTCATATCGTTCCAGCCCCGAGACCTTCTTGGAAATCCTCTTCTGGATCTCCTCGGGTCTGAATGTCACATCTCTGCCGAAGTCGTTCTCCAGGCGATCCCGACTCTTCCATGAATACCCATATACGCCCCGAATGGTGATTACTGTGAGCTTCTGAGGTTGGATCCTTCTACATACACTGAATGTCCATATGGGTTCGCCTGACACCCGCCACGGATAACTATATCGCCTAGCAATCTCCCCAGCGACGGCCGATATGAACCTATCGATCAGTTCATCCTTTCTAGCTTTCCATGCCCGCCGATAGCTCCGCTGTGCGGCGATGATCTCAAACACATCACCGGGAGACGCCGATATCATCCACCCCGTGCGGTGTTCTGGGTGTCTGTGGAAGAACGCTTCCCGAGCGTCCTCGATAAAACGCTTGGCAAGAGCTGCTGCGCGGGAAGCGACTCGATCTACCTGCTCCGTCAACTCGAACGCAATGCGGCCGGAATCCGTTGTCACAACGTAGCAATCCGGAGGATCGTCTCCCGGTTGAATCTCGCCCTGTGGAAAACCCAGCAAGCACTCTTGCGCTGCCCTAAGGCATCCGAACTCGTGGGCCTGTTTCAGTTCTCCTTGCCTAGACATCGTCATGTCTCCGTTTTCACTCGCGCGTTCCTGGAAGTGCTTCGCATTTCGGACGTGCCCATTCACTCGCGCGTTCCGCCTTCCACCAACACCCGCAAACCTTCGTTGCCACGTGGGTCGATTACCTTGACTGCGATTCGCCAGGGCTCATTCTCAGCACAACGGGCAGGGCGCGGGAAGGGGAGGCTCCGAAAGGGGGTTATATACGAGAGTCACAATTAGGTCCGGGGGGAGCAATCCCACCAGACCAGAACGACTACCTCTCTTCGACGATCGTGACGGATCGGAGACACGCGCGGGCGAGATCCTCCGCCGTGACGTTGGGAATACTCAGGTCCTCGTCCAACTCCGCCTTGCTCGGCTGGTAGGTGGTGGGCTTCCCGCGGACCACGGGCACGCTCTCGCGCGTCTTCGAATCGATTGTCGGTTTCATCGAGGTTGTCCCTTTCACTCCGGCACCGCCTGACCCAAGACAGCATTGTACGGTGCCATCAATGGAATTGAAAATCAATTTTACACAGGGAGACAGTGGACGTTGAATCCTGAGCACCGGGCCGATGCCGGTCACTCCGCTATAATGTCGACATGACCGAACACGAACGCGACCAGCTCGAGGGGGCCGCGCTCCTGGAGCACTCCCGGGCCAAACTGGCCCTCGAAAAACACGTCTTGCTGGTGGAACGGGACGTCGCGGTCTTCCGCGACGTGGTCGAGGCGCAGGCGCAGGACTCGCTCACCATCAAGGACGGTCAGCTCTACAATAAGGCAGAGTCCATCGCGCTCCAGGTTCCCGAGGAATACACCCTTGTCCGGCACGTGCAAGGCCGTGAGGACCTGCGCGAGAAGGTTCGCGCCCTCCAAGGCCAGTTGATACGGCTCGGCTTGCCCACCTAGCAGGCAGCGCTGTACGGCCATCCACAGTAGGGCCGGCCTCGACCGACCTCGTACGCCAATCGCATGTGGTACTGCTCGCGCGGGCTGAGCGCCGTGTCGTAGGGGTAGTCGCCGTTCATGACCGTCCACGGCTCTCTGACGTGCGAGAACCCCAACACGTGGCCGAGCTCGTGCTGCAGCGTGGACCGCATATAACTGCAGTTGCTGCGATTCAAGAAAAGTCTGATGTATCCCCGGTCTGGCCAGTCACCGACGGGAGACGCGCCGCAAACGGCGCTACGGTCTTCCGCCCACAGAATCCCGATCACCCCTGCCGGCGGGTTGAAGTAGTCGTAGTCGGTGCCGGACTCGAAACTGCCGGTCCACGTCTCGCCCGTCATCGAGCGAATCCACCCGGACCACTGCCGCTTAATCCACGGCAGCCACTCGGCCTGCGGGAGCGCGGCGGGCCAGCGTGAGACGTCGACGTAGACGTTCAGCCGCCCAGGGTCAACCAGGACGCGCGAGGCGGGATACCGGAAACTGGGTTGGTCGTTGTAGACGAGCTGGAGCCAGAACGCGTCATCGAACCGCCGATCCACCGGCTTGACCGGCCACGTCGACGTCGTGACAGACGTCGGCGACGTCGGCAGCCGCGGGAAGGAACGACCAGCGTCGTCGCATCCCGTCAGGACACAGACGACGATCGCAGCGACAAACCACTGTGGCATACTCGTGGGCATGAACACCTACCGAGTCGTCTTCGTGAACGGCGAAAAGCGCGAGCTGATTGTGAAGGCAATGGGTATCCGCGGCAATCGCGAGACGGACAAGGGAGATTCATACACGTTCTCCGCTGGTGCTCGCGTGGTCGCGGTGATTCCAAAGGCGCAGGTCCTGTTCATCGAACAGATCAGCCTCGACGCGGACGAGTAACGCCCCCCCCCTCATCGACTGCCAGGCCGCGCTTCCAGCAATGCCGCATGCAGGTCCTTCACGAGATCGAGCACGGCCCCGCGCGCTGCCCACGTGATCGACCGCGTGTCCTGCCACACGGTCTTTTCACTTGCCCGATGCACGACCGTCAAGGTGAAGGCAGTGCTCTCGACGAAGACGGCCCCGACCCCGGGCAATGGCACAATGGCGGCGTTCTGGTTCGCGGGCGCGCCGTAACGCAACGCCACGATGAGATCTGCCTGATCACGATCGGCAATCAGGGTGAACCGCTGCTGACGGACGAACTCCTCGCCAGCGTGGTTGAGCCACGTCCGCTCCACGTCTAAGCCTTCGACGTAGACCGTCTCAGCCTCGATCAGCTCGACGGGAACAGGCAATTGGGCGGCAGCCCAGGCTGGCAAGAATGAAGCGGTAACGACGGCGACGATGGGCACAACGCGACAACATTGCATGGCATCCCCCCACGTCTTTGTTTACCGGGGTGATTCTACGAGCGCGGAGGTAGGTGCCGAGTTTTTCCTCAACAGCCACGCGGAGGCATACTGACAGCGGCGCTGTTCTACTGACGTGGTTTCGGATCGGAACGAGCGCGCGTTGATCTACGGGGGCGACCGTTGGAGCGTGTCGGGAACGACGGGGCTGGGAGAGCGGAGCATCGTGATGATCAGCGGGGCGAGCTCGAGCTGACGCTGGTAGGCGGTCCGCACGACGCTGGCGAGCACCTGCTGGGTGTCGGCGCCGTGGCGGGTACGATTACCGCCACAGACTTTGCGGGTGACCACGGCGGGTCGGATGGCCTGTTCGGCGCGCCAGTTGGTGGCGTCGACCGACGGGTCCCACAGGAAGGTGAACGCGGCGGGGAATTCGCGGTCCAGATGGGCGGCGAAGCGGTCGGCGGCGTCCAGCGTCGGCGCTTTGTCGATCAGCCGACCGAGTTGGGCGAGCAGTCGACCGCGAGCGGTTGCCAGGCCGTGGTCGCTCAGAAGCCCGGCGTCGCGGCGGTCGCGCAGCTTGAGAGCGGCCTGCAGGACGGCTTGCACCCGGGCGGCCCACGGGCTGCGCGGATGATCGGTTCGGAGTTGCCGCGCTCGCCGGATCAGGTGAGACAGACAGGTCTGGTGCAGCGCGTGGGTGAAGCGGCGATACGGCGCCCACCCGTCGCGCACGAGCACGCCGTCGTAGTCGGTTCCCAGGACCGTTGCGGCGTCGTCGAACCGCGGCCGGCGCGAATCGCGTAGACCGTCGTCTGGGGCGTGGCGAAGACCCACAGCCAGTGGCGCATGGCGCCGACGCGCCAGCCGGTTTCATCCGGCGTGACCACGGGAGATTCCCGCACCTGCTGGCACAGTGCGGTGTAGGTCGGCGCGGCGTGGCGAGCCGTGCGATGCAGCACCTGCGCGAGGCCTCCCGGTGTGACGGTCAGGCCGAACTGGGTCCGGAGCAGGTGGTGACCTTCGCCAGCGGCACGCCCAGGTGCGTGTGCATCCGCACGACCAGCGCGACGACTTCGGGACCCAGTTGCACGCCGGCCGCTCCCAGCGCGTCGGAGCTTTGCAGCCGATGGCGGCCCTGGACGCGACGCCGACACTGCGAGCAGTGGCCGACCTCGATGTCGAAGCGCCGCACGATGGGGCGCACCACCGGGAGATCTTCCTGATATTGCGTCGCCACGCGGGACAGCTCGACGGCGCCGCCGCAGTCCGGACACGCGGCAGGCGCCGGTGCTCGGCAGGTCTCGTCAACCTGCGCCGGACGCGGGCGGCACGCCTGCCGGCCGTAGTGCGCACCAGCGCGCCGGCCGGGTCGCCCGCCGCGACCTTGGGGCCGGTCCTTGGCGAAGGGCGCGGCCTGCCGGAATCCTGCCCGCCGCGCCGCGTCGAGTTGCTGCTTGAGGTGTTCACTGCGGCGCTTCCACCGATCCCGGTCGCGCTTCCACTGATCCCGGTCGCCCTCGACCCGCGTCAACTCCTCCCGCAGCCGTGCGATCTCTCGCTCTTGTTCCTCAATGCGGCTATCGCGGGGATCCTGTTCCGTCCGGGGACGTTGCCGTGGCACCCCACAGTTATGCCAGATCCCCTAGAAAAGTACAAGTCCGAAATATTGGATCTCGCGCATCAAGAAACCACCCCGCTAAACAAATACGGTCTTTTGATACTCTTGAACAGGGATATCACGGACGCTTCCGCCGCGCTGTACCCATCACAAGAACTGACGCGCGGTGATACATATCGTCACTACCAATTCCAAATCCCAGGACTGTTTTTTCAAGCGATATTGGGGTCCAAAATACCACGTGAATTGAGAACTATAAGCATAAAGCCAGGTGGAAACATTCACGTGGTGTCTGGTCAAGAATGGGAACAGGCGCTGCGTGATCTAGTCGTGGGTGCAAAGGGAAAGGGATGTCTTCGCCGGCGCCGCAAATTGTCAAAGTGACGGTCGCGGGCGGACCTCCGAGGCCGCGACGTCGTGGCCAGGTCGCAAGTGGCGAGAACGGTGGCCCCGAACGGCCGCGCTTGGCCCCCGGCCGCGATCGCCCGACAGCGAGGAATCATGAAGCTATAGAGCGCGGTCCGGGAGACGCTCGTGAGGTTGGCGATGGCGGTCTTGGAGTCGCCCCGGTAGCCGCGGCGACTCCCTCGCGGATCTGGGCGACGAGGGGCGCCCACAGCCGCGGCGACGGCCCGGGCGACGATTGGCCACCGCGGTGGCCGACTTCCGACGAGCAGACTGGATTGGGCGGCGGCGTCCTGGCGACCGCACGCTGACCTTCGCGACCAGCGGGGAAACGGGCGTCGAGAGTCAACCACCGGAAGGGGATTCCCCTTCGGGTTCGCCAGCACGGGGTCGCAGGCTGACTCCGCCTGGCAAATGTGGCCTAATCCAGATGCACTTCATGAAGTTGAACCGTTTCCAGTCTGTTCGGTCTCGGAACGCAAACCGTGGATCTTCCTGTTCGTCGGGCGTCGTGTGTGGCAAGCGGTATCCGAGCCAGACGGTTTCGAACGGATCAGAGGGCACACCGGGAGCACTCTCCAGCAGTTCTCTTACGAGTTGTTCGACTTTGATCCTGGTGCTGCGAGCCGTCAAGGGACTGAGTAGCAGAACGAGCAGGTGCCCTGGTCCCCGCCGCCGTGCCAGTTTCAGGTATTTCCTGCGTTTCCGTTCGACCTGTTCTCGCGCCTTAATCGCCAGAGCGACATCGGGTTCCCACCAACCACCGCATCCTCGATTGTCTTCACCCCACAACCATTTGGCCTCATCATCGAGGTAAACACCCGTCAGCTCGCCCCAAACCAGCACTTCGGTCCCATCGCGTCCTCGGACACAAAAATACGTGTCGGGAGGGTCTTCATCGGGCCGGCGCCACCGAACTGGCGCGTTGAGATGCTGTCCGAGTGGGATAGCCCAGTGCATTCCCCAGTAGTCTTCGTGTTGACGCTGGAGCTCTCGTCTCGACCGAGCAACGGGAGGAGCGCCACCATACAGGCCGTATCGCGCGGTCCGCCGACCGACATCCGTGATGGCGCTGATCTGTGCGGACGTAACCTCGGAGCCCGTGGGTGGCCGAACGAGAGAACGAGGGTCGACCATCCGATCATGATACCAGACTACCAAAGCCGCGGGGCGTGCGTAAGGTTTGACTTTGCGGTAGCACCTTAGCGGCGACTCGGGTTTTCTGCGCCGTACGGCTGAACGCCCCCGCCGGCCCTGGGCGACCAGCGGGAGCGTTCGTTTGCGGCGACCGGGGGAGCGTGTCAGCGGGTAAGCACGGGGCCGGTCACGAACGCGGCCCATCGGTCCATCAGCCCGCGCCGCTGGTCGAACAGATCGCTTCGCGCGTAACTCCGCTCGACAGCCCCGCCGACCACGTGTGCAAGGGCCATCTCCGCCACGTCCCTTGTCGCCCCGGACCGCTCCGCGGCCCACGTGCGGAAACTCGACCGGAAGCCGTGAACGTCCGCATCCGTCCCGGTCGCTCTCCGCAGCGCCTTGATCAAGGTGTTGCCGTTGAGCGGCCGCCCGCCCACGCCAGGGAAGATCAGCGAATCGGCCGCGCCGTCAGAATGCGCCTTCATGCCCTCCAGCACGCCCACAGCCGCATCCGACAACGGTACCCGATGTTCCCCGCCCCGGCCTTCATCCGCCATGCCGGTACGCGCCACTCCCGCATCTCAAGGTCGACCTCGCCCCACGTCGCCCCGCGAGCCTCGCCGGACCGTACCGCCGTCAGCGCCGTGAAGCTAATCGCCGCCTTGACGACCGGACCGGCCCCGGACGCCTCGACCGCCTCCAGCGCCGCGCGAACGTCCGCGTACGGCAACGCCCGCCGATGCTCTCGGGTCTTCGGGGTCTTCGGCAATGCCGCGTCGATCACTTCGCCCGCCGCGTTCACGTCGACATGTCCGAGAGCTTGCGCCGCGGCGAGCACGCCCCGGACCCAACCGCGCAAGAGCTTTCCGGTCGCTGGCTTGTCGCGGTAGACCGGCCCGAGCACCGAGAGCACGGCCGCCCGGTCGATCTGGTCGACGGGTCGACCCATGAGACGCGCCGCGTACCGCGCCAGGGTCCGCCGCCGCGTCTCTCGGGTCCGGCCGCGCCACTGGCCCCCTTGGTCGACCTTGGCGGACACGTCCGCGAACGTCGGCACGGTCGACGCACGCCCGGACGGGTCGCCGCCCCGCTTCGCCGTCAGGCGGTTGTCGTGCGCCCGCTCCCGAGCCTCGTACAGCGTGACGGCCGGGTACGTGCCGACGCTGATATCGCGCCGCTTCCCTTGGACGTGAAGCCGTTGCACCCATCGCTTGTTTACCCTGCCCGTCCGGCCCTTGGCCACGACCAGGTACACCGTGTCGCCCGCCTGATACCGGCCCGGCTTCCGCAGCGTCTCGGCCCGCTTGGCTGTCAGTCTTTCCATCGAATCAGCCCCCTGTCGACCGAATTTGTAAACCCACGGTACGCCCACAGTCAAGCCTCGGATTGGGGCGGACCGCCCCGGACCGGCACGGACCACAAAGATCGAAGTTTTCCCAGAACTACGCTTGTAAATCCGCATGTTTGGACAGATACGGACCGCGACGGACCAGCGCCAGCGTTAAGGCAGCGCGAACGCGACGTAGGCGTCGCCCGACCTGGTGCCGACCTTGCCGCCGCCCGCGGCGATCACGACGTATTGCCTGCCGTCGACGGCGTAGGTGATGGGGGTGGCGTACCCGGCGGCCGGCAGGCTCGTTTCGTACAGCAGCGCACCGTCCTCGGTGTCGAACACGCGGAAGCGTTCGTCGCTGGTGGCGCCGATGAAGATCAGACCGCTCGACGTGACGATCGGCCCGCCGTAGGCTTCGGCCCCCGTCGGCGGTCGTCCCGCGGCCGACAGCTCGGGCCAGTCGCCGAGCGTCACCTTCCAGAGAATCTCGCCGGCGTTGAGATCGATGGCGTTCAACGTCGCCCAGGGCGGCTTGATGGCGGGGCGCTGCTCCTGGTCGAGGAACCGGCGGTAACCGGCAAACACCCACTCCGGCTCGGCGGAGGCAGCGCCGGGGCGCGCGGTCGGGTCCGGCTCGTCCGAGTCGTAGAGATACGCGATCAAGGTGTCGCGGTCGCGGGTGGAGAGGTGGGCGTGCGCGGGCATGTAGCCCTGGCCGTCATTGATGATCGTCCGCGCCTCCGCTTCCGTGAGACGCCCCGCCAGGTCGTCGAGCCGGGGGTACTGTCCCAGCTCGTCGCCGGCCCGGTTCACGCCGTGGCACTGCAGGCAGTGCAGGGCGTAGACCCGATGCCCGGCGCTGGCCACCCGCCCGCGCGCCCCCGGCGGAATCTCGACCATCGCGCCGATCCAGGGCATGTCATTCCCGTTGACGTACATGATGCCGGTGTCCGAGTCGACCGCGGCGCCGCCCCATTCGCCGCCGCCATCGAGACCGGGCAGGATGATGGTGCCCTCGCGGCTGGTCGGGACGAACTGTCCGTCGCTGCGCATCCGGCGCAGCCGGTCGACGACATAGCGGTTCGCTTCGGGCGAGATGTCGGTCGCCTCGGCCTCGGTCAGGCGCTGGCGCGTGAACGGCGGCGGGCGCGTCGGCAGCGGTTGCGTCGGCCACGCCGCTTCCCCTGGGATGTCGGACGGCGGAAACGGCAGCTCCTCGATCGGAAAGATCGGGTCGCCGCTGTCGCGATCGAACATGAAGATGTGCGCCGACTTGGTGATCTGCGCCACGACGTCGCGGCGCACGCCGTCCTGCTCGATCGTCAGCAGGTTGGGCGGGGCGGGGAAGTCGCGGTCCCAGATGTCGTGATGCACCGCCTGGAAGTGCCAGCGGCGTTCGCCGCTGGCGGCGTCCAGCGCCAGCAGCGTGTTCGCGAACAGGTTTGCGCCGTGCCGGTCGCTGCCGTTGAAGTCGGGCGTTGCCGACCCGGTCGGCACGAAGACCAGCCCGCGCGGCTCGTCGACCGACATGCCGGACCAGTTGTTCGCGGCGCCGACCCGTTGCCACGCATCGCGCGGCCAGGTGTCGTAGCCGAGCTCGCCGGGGTGCGGAATCGTGTGAAACACCCAGGCCACCTCGCCCGTGCGCGCGTCGAAGGCGCGAATGTTGCCGGGCGCCGCCGGATCGCTCTCGGCGTGGCGGGTCGGCAGGATGAGCAGGTCCCGGTAGATCACGCCCGGCGTGTTGGAGATGACGAACAGGTCCGAGACGTCGCGGCCGGCATCGAGACCGTCGTGCAGGTCGACCGCGCCCCCGCGTCCGAACGATTCGATGGGCGCCCCGGTCCCCGCATCGAGCGCGAACAGCGTCGACCCGCCGGTGGCGAAGATGCGCCGGTCGTCGCCGTCGGCCCAGTACGTCACGCCGCGGCTGGTGCCGCCGCCGCGCACTTCGGCGCCGGCGGCGAACGGGTCGAACTCCCAGAGACCTGCGCCGGTCGCGGCGTCGAGCGCAAAGATCTTCGTGACCGGCGACACCCCGTAGAGCACGCCGTCGACGACGATCGGGCTCGTCTGCATCTGGGATCGGTTGGTGTCGACGTCCGCGTCACCCGAGTGATAGGTCCAGGCGACCTCGAGCTGTGCGACGTTCTCCCGGGTAATCTGCCCGATCCGGGAATATTGGCTGCTGCCGGATCCGAGATAGAGCGGCCAGTCGGTGTCGGGCAGGCCGTCGTCACACCCGACGGTCGCGCCCGTGAACAGCAGCGAGGTCAGAATGACGAGACGCAGCGTCACGAGCCGACCCCACCCGGGCAGCGAGGGGCGACGTCCGGCCGCATGGTCCGGTTCTGCCATGGTGCGATCTCTCGACCTGCATCGCGGGGGATGCCCCGGAGCGGTCCCGATCATACCTCGGGTACAATCGCCGCCCATGACTCGAACCAATTCCCGCGTACTGCTCAACGCCCATCCGGCCGGTTTCCCGGCCGACACCGATTTCAAGCTGGTTGAAACCCCGATCCCGGACCCGGCCGCCGGCGAAGTGCTCATCCGCACCATCTACCTCTCGCTCGATCCCTACATGCGGGGCCGCATGAATCCGGGCGCCTCGTACGCCAGGAACGTCGAGATCGGCGACGTGATGACCGCCCAGACCGTCGGCCAGGTGGTCGCGTCCAGAAATGACCGGTTCGCCGAGGGAGACATCGTGTTGTCCGGCAACGGTTGGCAGGAGTATGCCGTGGCCGATGCGCGGGGTGTCCGCAAGCTGGACCCGGCCGCCGCCCCCATCTCGACCGCCCTCGGCGTGCTGGGCATGCCCGGCATGACCGCCTATGTTGGGTTGCTGGATGTCGGCGAGCTCAAGACAGGCGACAACGTCGTGGTGTCGGCGGCGTCGGGCGCGGTGGGCGGCGTCGTCGGACAGATCGCGCGCATCAAGGGCTGCCGGGTCGTCGGTGTGGCGGGCGTCCGGAAGAAGTGCGACTACGTGACCAGCGAGCTGCGGTTCGACGCCTGCGTCAGCCATCGCAGCGACAGCTTCGCCGCAGACCTGAAGGCCGCCTGCCCCGACGGCATCGACCTCTATTTCGAGAACGTCGGCGGCAAGGTGTTCGACGCGGTGCTGCCGCTGCTCAACGACTTTGCCCGCGTACCGGTGTGCGGGCGGATCGCCAACTACAACATGACCCGCCTGCCCGACGGGCCGAACGAGGTGCCCCGGTTGATGGGTCTCACGCTGGTGCGGCGTCTGATGATCCGCGGGTTCATCGTGTTCGATCACGCGGCCAGACAGAACGACTTCCTGCGGGACGTCAGCGGCTGGATCCGTTCGGGCGAGCTGAAATATCGCGAGGATATCGTCGAAGGCATCGACAAGGCGGTCGGCGCGTTCCTGGGCCTGCTGCGGGGCGAGAACTTCGGCAAGCTGCTGGTGCGCGTATCCGACGACCCAACCAGATGACTGACGAGATGACCGAGGCGAGGCCGCCGCGCTTTCCCGATTCGCTGGTCCTGATCTGCGGACTGATCCTCCTGGCCCAGGTCGCGACCTACGTGTTGCCGGCCGGGGAGTACGAGCGCCAGGACAACCGGGTGGTGCAAGGCACCTACCACACCGTCGACACGGAGCCGCTGCCGGCCCTGACCTTCCTCACGGCGGTGCCGGCCGGGCTCCTCGAGGCGGCCGACGTCATCTTCTTCATCTTCATCGTGGGCGGGGTGTTCGGGGTGTTGCGTGCGACCGGGGCGATCGATGCGCTGATCGGCCTGGCGATTCGACGGCTGGGCGGCCGGTCGGTGTGGCTGGTCGGCGGCATGGTGACGCTGTTCGCCCTGGGGTCCTCCACGATCGGCATGGCCGAAGAATACGTGCCGTTCGTGCCGCTGCTGGTGGCGATGTGTCTGGCGATCAAGGCTGACGCCGTGGTGGCGCTCGGTATCGTCTACGTGGGGGCGGGTGTCGGTTACGCCTGCGCGGCGTTGAACCCGTTCACCGTCGTCATCGGGCAGCGCATCGCCGGCGTCGAGCTGACGTCGGGACAGAGTGTCCGCTGGGTGCTGCTGGCGGTCTGACTGATCGTCGGCGCGCACCACATCCTGCGGTACATGCGGCGCGTGCAGGCCGACCGGGAGCGCAGCCTCGTGCAGGACGTGTCGTATGCCGAAGGCTTCCAGTTGCCGGAGGACGTGCGCCTGACCCCGGCGCGTCTGGCGGTGATGGCGGTCTTCGCCGCCGGGATCGGGTTGTTCGTGTATGGGGTCAGCGCGCACGAGTGGTATCTCACCGAGTTGACCGCCGTGTTCCTGGGCATCGGGCTGGCGGCCGCGGCCGCGGCGCGGATCTCGCCGAATCGGGTGGCCGGCGCCTTCTACACCGGCGCCGCCGAGCTGACCACCACCGCCATCATCGTCGGCTTCGCCCGCACCATCCAGGTCGTGCTGTCCGAGGGGCAGGTGATCGACACCATCATTCACGCGCTGGCGACGCCGCTCGAGACGCTGCCCGGACAGGTGGCGGCGGTCGGCATGCTCGCCGTGCAGACCGTGTGCAACCTGTTCATCCCCTCCGGGTCGGGGCAGGCATACGTGACCATGCCGCTGATGGCGCCCATCGCCGACCTGACCGGGCTGACCCGCCAGACCGCCGTGCTGGCCTACCAGTTCGGCGACGGGTTCACGAACATGGTGGTCCCGACCAACTCGGTGCTGATGGGCATGCTGGCGCTGGCGCGGATCCCGTATCAGCGCTGGCTGCGGTTCGTGGGGCCGCTCCTGCTCAAGCTCTACGCCGTCGCGGTGGTCGCGCTCGCGCTCGCGGTCCAGTTCCAGTACGAGTAGCGGCGGGTGGCAAAAGCCCCGCTGCATTCGATCCCCGCTGAATTCTGCGGTTTCACGCTGAAACCCGCCGATCCGCGTGGACATCCGCGGATCGACGTTGCATCCTGCTGCGCTTCGTTGCTCCGGCTGACGAACAGGGCAACCACAAGGGTTGCCCCTACAGGTATGCTCCCTCTTCTCGCCTTGCTCAGCGGGCGCACGGCCGATCTCGGTGCAACGCGAGGTTTCACCACGGACTGCTAGGGGCGGTCTGCGCACGATCGGTGGCCGCGCTGCAGACAGGCCGACGTGGGCGCCACTCAGCGAGCCACGGTCAGCCGGTCGCCGTGCCAGGGGCAGAACAGCCAGGCGCCGTTCAGGCGCTCGCCATCGGTGGGGCAGACCTTCTCGGGCAGCAGGGACCCGAGCGGCAGCCGCCAGCGGTAGACCTCGTCCGCGACTCGCACGGCGATCTCCCCGGGCATCCGGGGATCGGCGATCGGTCTCCCCGACTCGGCGGCGGCCGGAAAGAAGAAGAAGTGGAAATTCCGGCCCACCGGTCCGAGCATGCTCTCGAAACTTGGCCGGATGGCATCGACGGCGCCGCGGGCGTCCGCCGCGACCTGCTCGGTAGGAATCGGAGGATATTCCGTTCCCGCTCCATCCCGGAGTGTGATCTGCGAGCGCAGATCGGCCTCGTCCACCCACGTCAGGGTGCCTGGACCCGCCTCGCTGTGGGCCACGAGCACGAGCGTGTATTCGGCAAGCGCCGCTTCGGCGCGCTGCAGAAACGAGACCGGCACCGTCTCGTTCCCACCGAGTGACAGCCGCCACCAATCGGTCGGCAACCACCACACGAAATCGGCCACCCCGGCCGCGTTGAGCTGCTGCCGCGTCTCCTGGTTCAGCGCCTCGAGGGTCTGCGCCGCCGAGCGATCCTGCGCTGCCGCCGCCGGCGCGAGGATCAGGCAGGCTGCAGCGGCGACGGCCAGTGACTGCGAGATGGCTGGACGCATGATCCGATTATGGCCGTTCCGGCGCCGGAGTGAAATGACGGCGGCGGGCAATGCGCGTCTCCTGGGGCTCGACGTGCTGTACGAGGCCGAAAGTTGGGCCGACGTCGTGCGCGAATCGCAGGAGGTCGTCGAGCTCGCCCTCAAGGGACTACTGCGCGCCGCCGGGGTCGACCCGCCGCGGGTGCACGACGTTGCGGATGTGCTGGAGGCGGAACGCCACCGGTTGCCGGCGGCGCTGGCGGGCGACCTCGAGCGGCTCGCCGCCGCCTCCCGCGGCCTGCGTCGCGACCGCGAACTGGCGTTCGACGGCGCCGACGATCTGACGCCGTCCGAGTTCTATCGAGAGCAGGATGCCGCTGCGGCCCGCAACACTGCCCGCCTCGTCGTCGAGCGCGTGCGCCCGCATGTCCTCGGGGACTGAACCAGGCCGAGCCCGCGATGGAAGCAATGTGTCTGCTGATCGAAAGGGATTTGACGTGAACGAGGCGCTCGACTACCTGGCGATTGAATTGTTCCGAACCTTCGCTCGTTTCGAATATGCCTTGAAGACCGCAGGATTCCATTGCGGGGACGGCCGTGCCAAACCGAACTGGCAGGCGTTCGCAGAGTCGGAGTCAGTGCGCAATACCTTCGACAATCCGACCAACGATGATCTTGAAGTGGCCATTGAATACATCCGTGCCCACCCGCCGAAGAGCCAAGAAGTTCGAAACGGAGTCTTGACGTGGAGCGAAAGGTCACCGACGACCAACCTTCGACTCATCTAAATTTTTTGGTGTCGAAAGACATCTGTATATCTCGAAGCAAGCACGTCGATCGAGGCCGGACAGGGAGGCCCGGTCGGTGGGGAGTTGCGGTATCCGGCGGCCGGCGAGCTCAGTCGTCGTGGTCGCCCAGATGGTCCACGATATACTGGCGGATCTCGGCGATCTGCTCTCTGGTCTCGGTAATCTGCGTCGTGAGACGAGTCTCGCTGGCGGCAATCTGGGTCGCTATGAAGCCCTGGATGTTCCACGCAGCCATCCACGCTGCACCGGCGACGGTCGCGACGATTACGATGACAGGCCACGTGTCGCGCAGATGCCGCATGCGGCAAGCATATCACGCATGGAGCCGGGTGCTGGGCGATCAAACCGAGACTCCGATGGAGGAGATTTCACACCGCACTCCGAGGCGATTCTTGGACGGATTCTAGCCTTCAAGCGGGATTATCCAGCCACTTGCCCGGTTGCCCCGTCTTGCCACGGGCTCAACCGCCGGCACATCAGTGAGTGCTCTCCGGATGGTTGAAGGATCGCCAGCGGTCGCGGCATGCACGAGGTCGCGTTCGATGCCGACAAAGACCGGACGCAGATCGAGACGCGCGCGACGAATCGGCCAAACAGCCCGGATAGTGCGACCTTTACCTCGCGCGCTTCGCCGAGAGACTGGTGAAAAACAAATGGTGTACCGTCACCTGTCGGTTCAAGAAGAGTTTCGAGTATTGCCCACGAGCCCAATGGCGCCCCGGGCGTTTGCAGCACCTCGCGCAGACCCGCGTCTTCGATTTCCTGAACGGTGAGTTCCACGTCGTCCTGTCCACCGATTGGGTCCTCCTGGGCTGGATCGAACTCGTAGCGAAACGTGCATGTCATAAACGTGGTCAAATCCTTTGGAAAGAACGGCTCTATTCTAGGCGACCCAGCCGAGGTGTCACGCAGTGGTCTCGCGAACCGAGGTCGGCTCCAACGCCTCGTACAGTAGGGCGTCGAGCAGGCGGCGGCGGGTGTAATCGGCAGTGGCGAGGCTCGCTTCCAATCGGTCGCAGAGCGCCATGAGTTCATCGACCTTGGCGACGATCCGGTGTTGCTCGGCGAGGGGTGGGAGGGCAACCGGTATCCGGTCCATTTTGTATTTCGGCAGGCCGCCGCGGCCTGCCCCTGTTTGCTCATCGAATACGAAAGCTTGAAAATAGGGTGATAGGACCAACCAGTGTAGAAAGCGCTGCGTCCCATCGATTGCAATTCGAATTATGGCGACATGTTGGCTGATGTTCGCCTCTCCCAAATCCTCTGGAATCAGACAGCACCGGCCGATGGAACCACCAGTGATGTTCAACAAGAGGTCTGACGATTCTACGGTCGTCCCTGACATGCGTTCGTGAATTGTCGAGTCGATAAATGCAACATCATTCAGCCGCAACCCGTCATCATGAACGTTTTGCGACCGGAGGAACACAATGCCCCGTGGCTTATAAGCCGCCTTGCCTCCCCTGGGTGTACTGCCAGAGCCAGTTTTTGAGCAGATCCCGCCAATTGTGCTCCATGCCCAACCGATAGGGAGGCTGAATGGAGCATTCTTCGGTGAGATTGGATCTGCGGGCGGACTCTTCTTGATCTGCCCCGCCGTCACCAGCCGCGCCTTTTCCGCAGCGATTTGCTTCAACAGCTCCGACGCCGGTTCGTCGTTCGGGTCCTGCTCAACCAGTTTGCCGCGCACCGCCAAGTCAAGAATGAAACGGCGCAGGCGGGGTACGGCGTCGGGCGCGTCGGCGATCCGTTCGAAATTTGCCAACAGTCGGTCGGCGTTCATCGCATGAGCGCCTCGGCCAGGATCGCCTTTAACCGGTCGCGCAAGGCGGTGGTCTCGGCCTCGGCGGCGGCAAGCTTGGCGAGCAGTTCCTCGGGGTCGCCGTGGTCGTCGGCTTGCGTGTGCGGGTTCTTGATGTCGAGGTTGTAGCCGCGCGCCTTGACCTCGCCGGCTGTCACCTTCCAGGCGCGCTCGGTCTCCTTGCGGCCCTCGCGGTCCGTCCCGCCCCACCAGTCGATGCAGCCTTGCAAGTGCTCGAACCGGATGGGCCGGGTCATGGAGTAGGCCTTCTGGCCCTGGGGCACTGGGTGCTCGTAGAACCAGATGTCGCCGGTCGGCCCGCCCTTCTCGAAGAAGAGCAGATTGGTGCCGATGGAGGCGTAGGGCCGGAACACGGAATTGGGCAGGCGGACGATGGTGTGGAGGTTGCACTCCTCCATCAGGTGTTCCTTGAGACGGGTCTTGACGCCCTCGCCGAAAAGCGATCCGTCGGGCAGGACGACGGCGGCGCGCCCGCGCGGCTTGAGCAGGCGGATGATGAGGGCGAGAAACAGGTCCGCGGTCTCCCGCGTGCGGAAATGTTGCGGAAAGTTGCTCTCGATACCGTCTTCCTCCTTGCCGCCGAAGGGCGGGTTGGTGAGCACGATGTCGACCCGGTCCTTCTTCTCCCAGCCGATATAGGGGCGGGCCAGGGTGTTGTCGTGACGCACGAAGCTGGGGTCCTCGATGTTGTGCAGCAGCATGTTGGTGACGCAGAGCATGTGGGGAAGCTGCTTTTTCTCCACGGCGCGCAGGGCTGTCTGCATGACCCGCTCGTGCTCGGGCCGCTTCACGTAGCGGTCGCGCATGTGGCGCAGCGCACAGGTCAGGAAGCCGCCGGTGCCGCAGGCGGGGTCGAACAGGATCTCGCCGGGCTTGGGGTCGATGCGGTCGACCATGAAGGCGGTGACGGCACGGGGCGTGTAGTATTCGCCGGCGTTGCCGGCCGATTGCAGGTCGTTGAGGATCTGTTCGTAGATGTCGCCGAAATGCTGGCGTTCGGTCAGGTTGTTGAAGTCGACGCCGTTGATCTTGTTGACGACCTGGCGCATCAACTGGCCGGATTTCATGTAGTTGTAGGCATCCTCGAACACGTCGCGCACGACGCGGCGGCGGTCTCCGGACCGGCTGGATGCCGCGAGGTCCTTCAGGACCGGAAACAGTTCGTCGTTGACGAAGGCGAGCAGTTCTTCACCGGTCATGCCTTCGGGGTCCGCCGCCCACGCGCGCCACTGGTATGCCTCTGGGATCGGCGACGAATAGTCCGCCGACATCAATTCGAGTTCCTGATCCTGGTCGTCGATGATCTTGAGGAAGAACATCCAGCACAACTGGCTGATGCGCTGGGCGTCGCCGTCGACGCCAGTGTCCTGACGCATGATGTTCTGGATCGATTTGACGAGAGTGCGGACGGACATGGGCTACGCGGTCTCCCGATAGAGGGCGGATTGCAGCTCGTGGACGGCCTTGACGAAGTCTTCCCGCCCACCGAAGGCCGCGATCAACTGCACCGGCGTGCCGAGCCGGTCCAAGGGCGGGATGCGCAGCACGGCGGTGTCATCGAGGCGAAATACGCCCTCGTCCGCATATTTGGCCAGCAATGCGTTGAGCACGGCGCGCGCCCGGTCACCGTACTTGTTGAACACGTCGCGCTTCTTGAGGTTGTCGGCCCGTTCGCGCCGGGTCAGCGGTTTGGCGTCGAAGGCGACATGGCAGATGAGGTCGAACGGATCGAGATCCTTGTTCAACTCGGCGCCCACCAGTTCAAGCGGCAGACCCACGTTGTCGAGCTCGTCGAGAATGGCCTGCTTGCGTTCGGCCGCGTTCCAGCGCTTCAGGAAGTCGTCGAGGCTGGCGAAGCGCTTCCGCAGCGCCCGCTTCGTGAAGTCGCGCAACGATTCGGTGACGAGACCGCCGGTCTCGTCCAGGTATTCCACCCGCTCGGCGACGACGGTTGCGGCCACGCCGTCGACATAGATTTTGAGCGTTCGGCCTCCCGCACCAGGCGGGTAGTACGGGTTGGGCCAGTCGGGGAGGGTTGTATCACCGACGTCATCACCGTCCAGTCGTTCTTGGATCCCGTCGTCGGCGGGCGGGGTCATCGGATCGTCCTCGCCGGGCTCGTAGATCTGCACCGGCTCGCCATCGAAATCCGGATCGGCGAAATGGCTGGTCGCGCGGCGAAAGTCGATCAACGTGAAATAGCGCTTTCCGGTGTCCTCGTGCACCCGGGTCCCACGCCCGACGATCTGCTTGAACTCGGTCATGGAGCCGACTTCGCGGTCAAGCACGATGAGCCGGCAGGTCTGCACATCGACGCCGGTCGACAGCAGACGCGATGTGCTGACCAGCGTCGGATACTCCGATTCCGGGTCGATGAAATTGCCGAGTTCCGCCTGCCCCTCTTGGTCGTTGCCGGTGATGCGCATCACGTAGCGCTGGTTCCGGTCTACCAGATCGGCGTTCTCGTTGACGAGCGCCTGACGCATGCGGCCAGCGTGTTCCTGGTCGACGCAAAAGACGATCGCTTTCTGGAAGCGGTCGCCGCTTTCTTTCAGGAACGCCGTGACCTTTCGGGCCACCAGCCTGGTGCGCTCGTCCAGGACCAGCGTGCGGTCGAAGTCCTTGATGTTGTAGATGCGGTCCTCGACCTCGTTGCCGTCGCGGTCGAGCTGTCCCTGCTCGGGCCGGTAGCCCGCCACGTCGCGATCGATATGGACCTTGATGACCTTGTAGGGCGCCAGGAATCCATCGTTGATGCCCTGCTTCAGGGAATAGGTGTAAACCGGTGTGCCGAAGTAGTGGATATTGGAAACATAGCGGGTTTCCCTGGGTGTGGCGGTCAGGCCGATCTGCGTGGCCGACGAGAAATACTCCAGAATCTCGCGCCAGGCGGAGTCGTCGGCGGCGCTGCCGCGATGGCACTCGTCGATCACGATGAGATCGAAGAAGCCGGGCGACAACTCGCGAAACACCTTCTGGTGTTCTTCCGGCCCGGTGATCGCCTGATAGAGGCCGAGATAGATTTCGTAGGCGGTGTCGATGCGCCGTTTTCCATCGATGGCGCTGGTCAGGTTCTCGAAAGAACCGTCCGCGCGTTCGATGGTCCCGGCTTTCGTCGACAGCCTGGCCATCGCCGCGCCGAATGGCCGGAAGTCGTTGACCATGGTCTGGTCGATCAACACGTTGCGGTCGGCCAGGAACAGGATGCGCTTCTTGCGGCCGGCCTTCCAGAGCCGCCAGATGATCTGGAACGCGGTGTAGGTCTTGCCGGTGCCCGTCGCCATGACCAGCAGGATGCGGTTGCGGTTCCTGGCGATCGCCTCGATGGCGGCGTTGATGGCATTGACCTGGTAGTAGCGCGGGGCCTTGCCGGTACCGCCGTCGAAATAGTCCTGGAGGACGATCTTTTCCTCTTTGGACTCGGGTGTCAGCCCCTTCCAGACGCGATAGCGCGACCACAGGTCGCCGGGCGGCGGGAAGGCGTCAAGGCCGAGGGTGATTTCCTTTTCGGCGCTCGCACCCGTTCGGTCGTGGAACACGAAGCCGTCGCCGTTGGACGAAAACACGAACGGAATGTTCAGCGTTTCGGCATAGCCCAGCGCCTGCTGCATGCCGTCGCCGATGGCGTGGTTGTTGTCCTTGGCTTCGATCAGGGCGATCGGAATGTTCGGCTTGTACTCGAGGATGTAGTCGGCCCGCTTGCCCCTGCCCCGGCGAACCAGGTTGCCGCGCACGATGATGCGGCCCCTGGTGAAGCTCACCTCCTCGCGGATTTGCGTCATCTCGTCCCACCCGGCCCTGCGCAGGGCGGGCGTGATGAACTTGGTGCAGATGTCGCGTTCGGTGAGGTTCTTCTTGTCCATCGTGATCAATTTGCCACCCACGGTGGGATTGAACGTGGCAATTATTGCGCAACACACCCCCCGGCACCCGTCCCCGTCTTCGGATTCACATTACAATGAACCGCGTTGGGCCGTTGCGGCCCGGGGAGAAAGCATGACGAGTCGCATGTGGTCGCTCGCGGCGGTGCTGGTGCTGGCGGTCGGTGCAGCCGCGGGCTGTGGCGCGGGCGGCGGGAGCGGGTCCGATGCGCCGCCTGCGGTGTTTGCCGAGGATGCGCGGCCCGCGACGATTCAGCTCGTCGCCAATCCGACGCCGGTGCTGACGGTCTCCATGGAGGATCTCGACGGCCGGACCTTCACCACGGAGGATCTGCGGGGCAAGGTCACGCTCGTGAACTTCTGGGCCACCTGGTGCGGTCCCTGCAAGGCGGAGATACCCGACTTGATCAAGCTGCAGCAGCGATACCCGGACCATCTCCAGGTCATCGGAGTGTCGACCGACGAGGGTCCGCAGCAGATGGTCAAGGACTTCGCCACCGAGTACGGCATCAACTATCCGATCGTGATGGCCACGCCCGAGCTGCATCAGGCATTCCCCGGGGTCATGGCGCTGCCGACGTCGTTCATCGTGGACGCCGACGGACGGGTTGTGCAAACGCATATCGGCTTGATCAATCCGGGCGTGCTCGAGCAGGAAACCAGGTTTCTCGCCGCGCTCGACCCTGACATAACCGCCGATCTCGTCGACGAGGATCCTCACGGACGTCTCGTGAACGCGGCGCACGCGACCGAAATCCCCGGTCTCGATCTCACCGTGCTCACGCCGGAGCAGCGGGTGACGGCGTTGCAGCGGCTGAACGAGGAATCGTGCAGTTGCGGGTGCAACCTGACCCTGGCGCAGTGTCGCATCAACGATTCGTCGTGCGGGTTCAGTCTGCCGCTGGCGGAGCAGGTGGTGGCGGAAATCGTCGGCGCCGGGTAGGCGGCGGCTCAGCCGCCCGACACCGTCGGGCAGCGGGAAGCGAACGTCCGCAGGGTTCAGAGTGTCAGGCCGGTCCCCGGGAATCTTCCAGCAGACTCGCGCCTGCGACCGCGGTCGCGGAAGTCGGTGGCAGGGCGCCGAGGGCCGGTTCGACGGCGTCCAATTCCTGGTCGCCCGGATCCTGGCCGCGCAACCAGCGCATCGCCCGCTGCACGTCCTCCAGAATCAGATACGCGGTCGGCACCAGAATGAGGGTGATGAAGGTGGCGAAGACGACGCCGAACGCCAGTGACACCGCCATCGGCACCATGAACTGGGCCTGAAAGCTCTTTTCCACGATCAACGGCGCGAGACCGACGAACGTGGTCAGCGACGTCAGCATGATCGGCCGGAATCGGGCGGCGCCCGCTTCGCGGACGGCGACATGCAGGTCCGGGTGGCGCCGGCGTTTGCGGTTGATGAAATGGACCATCACCAGGCTGTCGTTCACCACGACGCCGGTCAGCGCGACGAGTCCGAACATCGACATCATCGTCACATCCAGGCCGAGCAGGATGTGCCCCCACACCGCGCCGACCAGCCCGAAGGGAATGGCGGCCATGATGATGAGCGGCTGAACGTAGGATCTCAGCGGAATCGCGAGCAGCGCGAAGATCATCAGCACGGCGAGGCCGAACCCCTGCTGCAGGCCGCCAACCGCGTCGCGTTGTTCCGCCTGCGCGCCCTCGAATGAGAAGTGCACGCCGGGATAGTCTGCGAGCACCTCGGGGAGGATGCGGGATTCGAGGTCCAGGATGACCGATTGCGCCGAGGTTGCCGACGCGTCGACGGCGGCGGTGACGTTGATCGCGCGCTGCCGATCGACCCGTTTGATCGACGCGAACCCACGGCCGCGTTCGACGACGGCGACCTGACGGAACGGGACCTCCCCGCCCTCCGGGGTGCGGATGCGCATGTTGTCCAGATTGCCGAGCGACCGTCGTTCTTCCTCCGGGTAGCGGACCATGACCCGGATATCGTCCCGTCCACGCTGGATCCGCTGCGCCTCCTCACCGTAGAACGCCTGGCGCACCTGCCGGCCAAGGTCCTGCAGGGTCAGCCCCAGCATTTCGGCCGACGGCTTGATGCCCAGCTTCAACTCCTGCTTGCCCTCACGGAACGAGTCCGAGATTTCATACACGCCCGTGTAGCCGGTCAGACGCGCCTTGATCGCGTCGGCGGCGGTCCGCAACGTGTCGATGTCATTACCGCTCAACTGCACGTCGACGTCGTCGCCCGGACTCATCATCGTCGCCGTGTACTTGATCTCGGTGGCTTCCGGCACCGGACCAGTCAGCTCCCGCCAGCGGTTGCCGAGCGCCTCGCTCGAGATGCTGCGCTGCTGGGTGGGCGCCAGTTCGACGGTGATCTCGCCGAGATTCGCCTGGGTCATGCTGAAGACCGCACCGAACGGGCCACCGCCCTGGGCTGCAAGTGGCTGGTCGCCGACCGACGAATAGACGTGGCGGAACGGGTCGACGCCGTCTTTGGCGATGATTTCCTGTCGCAGTGCTTCGGCGCCGGATTCCAGACGCTCGAGCGCACGCGAAGTGCCGGTGGCCGGTGTGCCCTGGGGCATCGTCACCGCCACCGAGATGAAATCGGCCTCGATCGAGGGGAAGAAGTGGAAATTCGCCCAGCCGCCCATCACCATGCCCAACGTCAGGATCAGGATGGCGGCGCCGACGGCCGCCGTCGAGTACCGCCAGCGCAGGGCCAGATCGAGACCGGGGCGATAGACGACGCGGACAACACGCTTCAAGCCGTTGGCGAACATGCCCTGGAAACGCGCCCACAGGCCCGGACGTTCTTTCTTTTTCGGCAGGTGGGAGAGGTGGGCCGGCAGGATCTGCAACGATTCGACAAGCGAGAAGAGCAGGCAGGGAATGACGACCAGCGGGATGACCCGGAAGATCTTGCCCATCATCCCAGGCACCAGCATCAGCGGGACGAATGCGGCCACCGTGGTCAACACCGCGAAGATGACCGGAGTCGAGATCTCCTGCGCGCCTTCGATGGCGCCGCGCAGACCTTCGCCATGCCGTTCCTGATGGGTGTGGATGTTCTCGCCGACGACGATCGCGTCGTCGACGACGATTCCCAGCACCAGGATGAAGGCGAACAGCGAAATCTCGTTGATCGAGACCTCGAACCCCGGCATCAACCACAGCGCGCCGAAGAACGAGATCGGAATCCCGAGACTGGTCCACATGGCGAGGCGCAGCTCGAGGAACAACGCCAGCACGACGAAGACCAGCACGAACCCGGTCGCGCCGTTCCGGAGCATCAGTGAGAGCCGACTGTCGAGAATCTGTGCCTCGTCCTGCCAGGTCGTCAATTGGATCCCGGCCGGCATCCGCGCATTGCCGGCGGCCACGTAGGCATGTACCGCGTCGGCGATGTCGAGCGCGCTCTGGTTGCCGGTGCGGAACACCGACACCAGCACCGTCGGCTCGATGTCGAAGCGGGCCATCTGATCCGTTTCCGCGAAACCGTCGATGACCGTGGCGACGTCACGGAGATGCAGCCGGGTGCCATCGGCGCGGGTCCAAACGACGAGGTCTTCGTACTCTCGCCCGCGATACGCCTGGCCGATCGTGCGCAGCAGGATCTCGCCGCCATCCGTGCGCACCGACCCGCCCGGCAGGTCGAGGGACGACCGCCGGACAGCGTCGGCGACCTGGTCGAACGTCAGTCCGTGACGGCGCAGCGCCGCCTCGGATACCTCGATGGCAATCTCGTATGGCCGCGCGTTGGCGATGTCGACCTGCGTGATGTCCGGCATCGCCGACAGGTCGTCCCGCACCCGCTCGGCGATCGTCTTCAGCGTCAGATCGTCGGCCCGGCCCGAGACGGCGATGTCGATCACGCGCCGCCGCGACATGAGCTCGCGGATGACCGGCTTTTCGGTTTCGTCCGGGAACGTCGTGATGGCGTCGACGTTGCTCTTGATGTCGTCGACGACCTTGCGAGCGTCGGCTCCCAGCTCCAACTCGATCATCACCGAGCCGGACCCCTCCGACGCGGTCGAGGTGATCTGCTTGATGCCGTCGATACCCTGGATCGCTTCCTCGATGCGGATGTTGACCGCCTCCTCGACCTCCTCGGGCGCGGCGCCCAGATACGGCACCTGGATCGTGATCATGTCGAGCGAAAACTCGGGGAACACCTCCTGCTTGATCGAGAACGCCGAGAGCGCGCCGCTGACGACGATGAACGCCATCAGCAGGTTGGCGGCGACCGAGTTGCGCGCAAACCAGTCGATGACTCGCGTCATGCCGAAGCTCCGTCAGTGCCGGGACCAGCGGCGGTCCCCGGTGCGCGCGGCGCCAGCCGCAGCGCCGTGCGTTCGTCGAGGGCGGCGCGCACCGCTGCCACCACCTCGTCCAGCAACCCGCGCAGGTCCGCGAAACGGCCGTCGGCCTTGACCGAGTGCACCAGCTCACCAGTGGCGACATCGTGTATCTGGGCCGTGACCCGCAACTGTTCGCCGACACGCTGATAACCGCCTTCGATGAGCCAGGTGGCATTCCGGCTCACGGCCGCCTCGAGGGCGGTGGCGGCGTCGGAGATATCGAGCGTCACGACCGGCGCTTGTCCTTGCCCCCGCAGTCCGAGGGTCAGGGCGGCGGTCAGCACATTGGCGAGACGCGCGTCGTTGGGGTCGCGGGAAATGTTGACGAATGGCGCAAGCGCCACGCCCGTGCCCGGGGTCCGCGGCGCCGGCGGGTCGCGGTCGGCGACGACGGGCGGCGACGGTGCAGCGACAGCGGGCGTAGATGGGTCGCGGTCGGCGACAACGGGCAGCGTCGGGACAGAGAGGCGGCCGCCGAGCTCGGTCCGCAGGGCAGCCACCATCTCGCCGGTCAGGTCCTCGATGGTGTCCACGGCGCCGTCGACCTTGATCGACCCCACCACCGAGCGGTCCGCGACCTCGATGACTCGCGCGGTGATTCGAAGCTGGTCGCCCACTCGCTGGAAGGCGCCCCCGACGAGCCACCGGGCATCCTGCGCGCCGGCCGCGTCCAGTGCTTCGGTGTCGTCGTCGGCGGTCAGCGGGATGACACCGATCATGCCCGTGTTCATCAGCGCGGTGCGTAACGCCGAGGTCAGGGCGTCGCTGATCGGGTTGTCAGCGGGGTTCCGTGAGAGGTTCGAGAAGGGCAGCATCGCGACGCGCGGCACGGCGGGGACGATAGGCGCCGCCGGGGCTGGATCAGCGGCTGGCGGTGAGTCAGGCGCCGGCGTGACCGGATCTGGCGCTGGTGGCGCGGTGGGCGCCGGTTCTGCGGCCGGCGCCGATCTGGGCGCCGCAGCGGTCGGCTCACCCGCGGGCGCCGATCCGGGCGCACGGGCGCCGCGTCCACGGCCTGCGGTTGGGTCGGCTCGTCCGGCGCCGGCGGCTGGCCGGCCCGCTCGCGCTGCCGCCGCCCCTTGGGCGCGGAGCAGTCGCGCGACTTCGCGCTGGATAGCGGCCAACTGTTCTTCGCGGCTCAGTGTCGGGTCCACCTCGAAGACGCGATTGTCGCTGCTGTCCTGCGGACTCGCCGCGTTCGCCGCGGCGGGGTTACCTGCGCCTGCGGGACGGGTTTGACCCGGGGCGGGGTTGCCTGCGCCTGCGGGACGGGTTTGGGCTGGGGCGGGGTTGCCTGCGCCCGCGGTGCGGGCCTGGGCCGCAGCCGGGTTGCCTGCGCCCGCGGTGCGGGTCCGGGCTGCGGCCGGGATTCCTGTGCTTGCGGCGCGGGCCTGGGCTGCGGCCGGGTTGCCTGCGCCCGCGGTGCGGGTCCGGGCTGCGGCCGGGATACCTGCCCCTGTGGGGCGGGTCCGGGCTGTGGCTGGGATACCTGCGCCTGCGGCGCTGGTACGGGCTGCGGCCGGGATACCTGCCCCTGCGGGGCGGGTCTGGACCGCGGACGAACTACCTGCGCCGGCGGTGCGGGTCTGGACCGCGGCGGGGTTGACTGCGCCCGCGGGGCGGGTGCGGGTCGGGGCCGGGTCGCCGGAGCCCGCGGTGACGTTGCGGTTCGGGGCCGATGTACCCGCGCCCGCGGTGGGGTTTCGATTCGGGGCGGGGTCAGGCCGGACCGCGGTCACATTCCGGTTCGAGGGGGAGGACGCCGCCGGCGCTGGACGGGCCGAATTACGGGCGGCAATTTCGGGATCATCGTCGGTCACCTGCACCAGCATGCCGTCGGTGACGGTATCCAGCGCCGAGATGCACACCGCTTCCCCTTCCGCGAGGCCACTGCGGATCAACACCTCTTCGCTTGTGGAACGCAGGATCTCCACCTGACGGAACCGCAGTTGGTTGCTGTCGTCGACCACCAGCACCTGGTCGCGGCCGCGCAGCGCCGACCACGGCAGGATCACCACGTCATCCACCGTGCGACCCTCGATTTCCGCTTCCACGAACATGCCGGACGCCAGCGGGGGACGGGAGGGGTCGCTGCTCGCGGCGTAGGGATCGCGCACCTCCGCCACCACGTGCACCATGCGGCTGACCGGATCGATCTCACTCTCTGTCCGCACGATGCGGCCCTGCCAAGTGTGTTCGCGGCCACCGAAGGCGGCCAGGATCGTGACCGGTGAACCAGACTGCTGCTCGGCGTTCCGATACGACATCGGGACGTTCAGATAGGCCAGTTCCTCATCGGGAAGCGGGAGCCGGATCTCGGCCGAGTCCACGGCGTAGATCCGCGCGACGGCGGTGCCCTTGTTCACGAACTGGCCGATGTCGACGTCCTTGCTCTGCACGCGACCGGCGTAGGGCGCCTTGATCTCGGCGCGTTCGAGGTCTCGCGCCGCGCGATCCAGCGCCGCTTCAGCCGAGGCGACAGCGGCAAGGGCGTCGTCGACCTGCGGTTGCCGCAGCGTCAGGGCGCTGGCGTCGCCGCGGCCGAGCTCTTGCCACTCGCGCCGGGCGACTTCGGCCTCAGCCTCTTCCTGCGCGACGCGGAGCTGCGCCTGCGCCAGTTGCGCCCGCCCGGTGATCACTGCCTGCTGGTAATCGTAGGGGTCGATTCTCAGCAATACGTCTCCGGCCTCGAAAAAGCCGCCGACCGCGAATGATTGGGCGACCTCGATGACCGGTCCGGAAATCTCGGGGACGAGCTGGCTCGACGTCCGCGGCTGCACGGTGCCCTGACTGCTGACCGTAAGCGGCACAGATTCGAAGGTGACGCGCTGGATACGGACGCTGGGCGGTTCCACAACCGGCACCTGCGTTTCGACCGGCGGACGGTTCAGATACATGAGGTAGGCCGCGCCGCCGGCGCCACCCACGACGACGATCGGCAAGACCACCCGCAGGATTCGGATTGGAATTCGTGACATCAATGTACTCTCAGTTCCGGGTCATGGCTGCGACCCGATCGTCGGCGGCGGTGGATCGAACCCGCCGCCGAGGGCCAGATAGAGATCGACACGGTTTTCGAGCCGCTGGCGTCGGCCGGCGATCAGATCGCCTTCCGCCTGCAGCGCGAGCCGCTGCGATTCGAGCACCGCGATGTAGTCGCCGAGACCGGCGCGGTAGCGGTCGTCGGCGAGTTGCTCGGCCGCGCGCGACTGTTCTACCGACGATTCCAGGTGGTCCAGACGCTCGGCCAGCAGCTCTTCGGCGGCCAGCGCCGTCTCCACTTCGGAGAACGCCTGCAACGCGGTGTTGGCATAGATCGCCAGTTCTTCCGCGGCGCGGGCTTCCGCGCGGTCGACCCCCGCCCGCAGCCGTCCGCCCTGGAACAGCGGTTGGACCAGATTGCCGAGCAGACTCCAGATACCGAAATCGCCGGCGATCAGGTCTCTCAACGCGCTGGTTGAGGTACCGGTATTGCCGGTGAGGCTGATGCGGGGGTACAACTCGGATTGGGCGACCCGCAGGCGCTGCCCGACCGCGGCGACCCGGCGCTCGGCGGCCACGAGGTCAGGGCGCCGGCTCACGAGATCGGCGGGCAGCCCTCCGGGAATGGCGGGTGGTGTGTCCGGCAGGACCGAGGGGGTGGCCAGGGTACCTGCGGCATAGCGGCCCAGCAGCACCTCGATCTGACGCACGGCGGCGTCCAACTGCTGGCGCCGCTGCGCACGCAACGCCTCGGCGTTCGACAGACTCGACAGCGCCAGCCGCACGTCGAGCGACGGTCGCAGTCCCAGTTCGAACCGTGCACGGGTTTGTTCGGCGGATGTGCGGAAACTCGCGACCGTATCTTCGGCGAGCCTGAGCTGACGTTCCGCCTCCGCTGCCGCGAACCAGGCCTTGACGGTCTGTCCGGCGAGCGAAAGCTGCGCCCCGCGCAGGTCGGCGGCGCTCGATTGCAGATCGGCCAACGCCGCCCGCGCACCGGACCGCAGCCGGTCCCAGAGATCGACCTCCCACGTGACGTCGAGCGAGACGCCAAAGTTCGAGAAGATCGAGCTGAGCACCCGGTCTTCACTGCCCGGAATCGGAAAGCCGATGAAGTTCTGTTTCCGCGTCGACCCGTTCAGACCGGCCTGCAACGCCGGCTGCAGGTCGGCGGCGGCGATGCGGGCGTCGGCCGCGGCCAGATCGAGCCGCGCCGCGGCCGCCTGCAGGTCGTAGTTGCGGGCCAGCGCGGTCCTGACCAGCTCGTCGAGTTCCGGTACCCCGAAGTCGGTCCACCACGTCAGGTCCGGCGACGCGCCAGTGTCGGCACGGGCCGTCCAGGCCGCCGGCACGTCCACGTCGAGCGCCGGCAGCTCGACGGGCGGCGCCGTCGCGCACCCGGCGACCAGCGCCAACAGCGCAATGGTGGCGGCGCGCCTCATCGAGCGCCACTCCCGGCGGCGACGGCGACCGGCTGCAGCGCCGGTGCGGCTATGCCGGCCGTCGAGTACTGGATGAGCGCTTCGAAGATCTCTTCCGGGTCGCGGTGCGTCTCGTTGTCGAGATCGATGAGCGATCCGCCCCACGTCATCGTGTACGCCATCGACCCGATCAGGAACAGCACCCGCCAGTGCACTTCGACCGGGTCCAGCTCGGGCAAGCCGCGCTGGAATGCGTCGGAGAACCGCAGGAACACCGTGTCGAACTGTTTGATGAACTTCGTGCGCATTTCCCTATCGAGCTCGGCGTGGATGCGTCCGGCCAGTTTCAGGAATTTCGGGATATTCGCATCCCGCTTTCGCCACTTCTCGAACAGCGGGGTCAGGAACGCCCGGACCAGATCCTCGGTGGCGATCGGACGATCGCCGGCGGCGGCCTCGAGATCGTGCAGCCGGGCCAGGCGGGACTGGTTGACGGGCGCAATCTTGCGTTCGAGCACCGACACCAGCAGTGCTTCCTTCGAGCCGAAGTGGTAATTGATCGCGGCGAGGTTGACGCCGGCTTCCTGGGTGATGTCCCGCATCGAGGTCGCTGGAAACCCATGGTCCGCGAACAGTTCTTCGGCCGCATCGAGTATTCGTACCTTGGTGTCTGTGGCCATTTTTGGCAATCCAGGCGATTTACGAGATTCAAACGATCATTTGAATCATACGTTTGATAGCCTGCAAAGTTCAATTCGGAAGCGGTTGGTGCGAAGTATCAGTTGAATCCTGGGGGCGTCCCCGGTATTCTTCCCGCCTAGTGTCTGTGACGCCGGGGAGCAGGGTGGCGTGAGCTGTCCCATGCTCGGTGGGTATCGTGCAGGCATCGACACACGAATGGATGCGTTCGTCGCCGCAGCATTCCGACCGGCGAGCCATTCGAGGTACGGGGGCGTAAATGGATTTGTTTCAAGTAGGAACTGACCCGTGGGGACAGGAGATTCTCATTCGCATCTCCTGGGTTCTCCTGACCATGGCGTTCTGGGCGGGGATTGCATTCATCCTGTTCCATGCGGTCTATGTGGTCGTCTGGAAGCCGAAGGTGGAGGTCGCGGCGGCCGCCACGGCGGAGGTCGAAGGGATTCCCGACAAGATCGTACGCCACACCGGCGCCGCCCGCGCGTTCCACTGGGTGATGGCCACGTCGATGCTGGTCCTGCTGGCGACCGGGTTCCTGCCGATCCTGGGTCTCGAGTTCGACTGGCTGAACCTCCACTGGATCTTCGGGCTGATTCTGATCCTCTGCATCCTCTATCACATCGTGCACGCATCCTTCTTTCTCGATTTCTGGTCGATCTGGATTCTGCCAAGCGACCTGGGCGAGGCGGTGCAGCGGACGAAGCGGCAGCTTGGCCAGAGCGCCGACGTGGGCAAGCACGGCAAGTATCCGCTCGACCACAAGCTCTATCACCTGGCCGTCTCGGTCTTCGGCCTGCTCGTGTCGGCGACCGGGCTGGTGATGATGCTGCGCATCGACACACCGATCGTGCCGCGCAACGACATGTTCTTCAGCGAGGGCTCCTGGGGCGTTGTCTATTCGCTGCATGGGTTTGCGGCGGTGCTGTTCGTGACCCTCACCATTACGCACATCTATTTCGCCATGCGTCCGGACAAGCTCTGGATGACGAAGTCGATGATCTTCGGCTGGGTGAGCCGGTCGGACTATCTCTCGCACCATGATCCGGGCAAGTGGAAGGTGAAGGGCTAGGCGTGTCCGATACGGCGACGACGGTGCTGAAGACACGGGTCGACGCGATCGAGGGCGGCTACGAGTACTTTCTGAGCTACGCCGCCAAGGGCTACCGGGGCGGCGATCCGCAGACCGGCGGCGAGTTGCGGCGCGTCATCGAAGAGATGGACGCGGCGCTCGGGTCGATTGGCGATTTCCTTTCGGTACTCGTTCGCGAACGCGGCCTGGAGCCGCTCGATCGCTACGACGGGTTCTTCGAGGTCCTCGAAGGCGATGCGGCACGCGCCCGGAGGGCGCTGCAGCTCGTGCTGGCGCTGCCCGATATCAGCAGTCAGGTCATCGACAACCTGAACGGCTCGATCCACCTGCGTGCGGTGTTGACCGATCTCTTCCTGATTGACGAAATCCTTCGTCCCCGCGCGTCCGAGGCGATTCCGGCGGCGGCGCTGGCCGGCGAAGAACCACCACCGTAGGAGCCCGTGGTGGAACCGCGCGTGGTGATGCGCTCGACCGGCAAGGCGCGACGAGGGCGCAGATTGGGCATCTGCAACCGAGCAGCAACGCGGTCCGGGCGGAATGCAGCGGCGTTCGAATGCCGCGGGGCTTTCACCACGGGCTCCTCGACGTGACCCTCTCGGGCAGGGCGGTCCTCATCACCGGTGGCAAGCGGATCGGCGAAGCGCTGGCGACCGCCTTCGCCGCCGGCGGCGCCGATGTGGCGTTGTCGTACCGCCAGTCGGCGGCCGATGCCGAGCGCGCGGCGGCGGCGGTCCGGTCCGCCGGACGGCGCGGCTTGGCGATCTGCGCGGACTTGACGCAGCCGTCGGCGTGCGAAACGCTGACCGACCGTGCGGTCGAGGCGCTCGGGCGGCTCGACATCCTTGTCAATATGGCGTCCGTCTATGTGCGCCAGCGGTTCGACGCACTGACCGAGGACGAGTGGGACGCCGCCCTGGCGGTCGATCTCAAGGCCGCGTTCCTGTGCGCCAGGGCGGCGGTGCCGCACATGCGGGCGCAGGGCGGCGGCCGGATCGTGAACTTCGCAGACTGGACCGCCGCGAGCGGCCGCCCGCGACACCTCGGATTCCTGCCCTACTACGTCGCCAAATCGGGGGTGATCGCGCTGACAGAGGCGCTGGCCCTTGAACTCGCCAGCGACGGAATTCTCGTCAACGCCGTGGCGCCGGGCCCCATGATTCCGCCCGATCACCTGGATGCGTCCGCGGTGGCTCAGGTGGAACAGGCGACCCCGCTTGGGCGCTGGGGCGGCGCCGAAGAGGTGGTCAAGGCGGTCCTCGCGCTGGTCACCACCGATTTCATGACCGGTGAGACCCTGCGCGTTGACGGCGGGCGGCATTTGTACTGACTGGCGTTACTGCCCGGACGGGTGCGCCGGCGCCGTGTGCTCCGGCTGCAGGTGCTCCAGGATGAAGTCGAGCATCCGGTGCCTGAGATGCTCGTTCAGAGCGGGGTCGGTGATGCCGTGGCGCGAGCGCGGATACAGCATCAGGTCGAACTGCTTGCCCGCTTTCTGCAACTCGTAGGCGAACTGCAGCGTGTTCTGCAGGTGGACGTTGTCATCCATGGTGCCGTGCACCAGCAGCAGCGCTCCATGCAGGTCGGCGGCGCTGAACCGCGGCGAACTCGTGCGATAGCCCTCCGGGTTGTTCTGGGGGGTCCGCATGAAGCGCTCGGTGTAGATGGTGTCATAGTCGCGCCAGTCGCTGACCGTGCCGCCCGCGATGCCCATCGCAAAGCTCTCACTGTGGGTCAGCGCAAAGCTGGTCATGAACCCGCCATAGCTCCAGCCCTCGATGCCGATGCGCGCCGCGTCCACCCACGGCTGCTGCGTGAGCCAGGCGACCCCATCCTCGATGTCGCGCAGCTCCAGCTCGCCGAAGCGCTGATAGACCGGCCAGGCCGACACCGCGCCTTTGCCGCTGGCGGTGCGGTTGTCCATGACCCAGACGATGATCCCGCGCTGGGCGAGCAGGTGATGGAACATCATGGTGCTGCCGCCCCAGGAGTTCCTGACCTGTTGCGCGTGGGGGCCCCCGTAGGTGTGTTGGAACACGGGGTAGCGCCGCGCCGGGTCGAAGTCGGGCGGCTTGATCAGCATCGCTTCCATCACGAAACCGTCGCGCGCCGTCACCTGCAGGAACTCGGGGGTCGACAACCGGTAGTCGGCCAGCGTCGTGACCTGGTTCTCTGAGACGACGCGGGTTTCCCTGCCGTTGGCGGCATGTACCCGTATCTGCGGCGGGGTGTCGATGTCGCTCCAGGTGTCGAGATAGCGCGTGAAACCTGTGCTGAAGCTTGCTCGATGCGTGCCCTCCCGCTCGGAGAGCCGTGTCATCCGACTCCCATCAAGCTGGATGCGATACACGTCGCCGCCGATTGGACTCCGTTCGGTGCCGGAAAAATAAACCCACCCCGTGTCTTCATCGATGCCGTGCAGCGTGCGGAGCTCCCACTCGCCGCTGGTCACCTGATCGATCAGGGCGCCGTCTGAGTCGTAGTGATACAGGTGTTTCCACCCCGACCGTTCGCTGAGCCAGAGAAACGTGCCGTCCTCGAGCCAGAGCGGGTCTCCGTGAACATCGACCCAGGCCTGCGTCGTTTCCTGGAACAGGCGGGTCGTTCCGCCGCGCGCGGCGTCGGCCCGGTTCAGATCGAGCCAGGTCTGTTCACGGTTCTGCACCTGGAACAGCAGGTGCTCGCTGTCAGGGGCCCAGCCGACCGAGACCAGCAGCATGTCGGTGGGGGTGTACCGATCCAGATCGATCCAGACGGTCTCGCCGCCGACCGCCGGAATGATCCCGAGCCGGACGAGCGGATTCAGGTCGCCCGCTTTCGGGTAGTCGGTGGTCTCGACGCCGAGACGATACGGCAGATGGTCGACGACCGTGAACTCCTGGACCGGGCTCTCGTCGGTCTGCAGATAGGCGATGAGGGACGAGTCGGGACTCCACCAGAACCCCTTGAAGTTGCCCCGGCCGTAGATCTCCTCCTGATACACCCAGTCCAGTTCTCCGTTCAGCAGGTCGGCGTGGCCGTCGCGGGTCAACGCCCATTCGCGACGATGATCCAGATCGACCACGGTCAGGTTGTGGTCGCGCACGAAGGCGACCATCGTGCCGTCCGGGCTGAAGGACGGCATCGATTCCTCAGCCGGATCGCGTGTAAGCCGCTGCACCAGGCGGTCGCCGACGGCCGTCAGGCTGAAGTGATACAGGTCGTTCGAAATGTCCATGAGGACCGCGCTGTGGTCCCGGTTCCAGACCAGGCGGCCGGCTGCCGCGCGCCGCGCGGTTTCTGCCGTCATCCCCGGCAGGTCGGCCAGGGCCTGTTCGAGTGCGCCCATGTCGAGCAGCGGTGTGGTGGCGCCGGTGTCCGCCTCGACCGACAGCAGCCGGGTTCGGCCGGAGCTGTCCCGTTCGCGCTGGAGGTAGTGCGTGTCGCCGAGCCAGGTCAGTCCGGTCGGGGTCCGGCCGCTGAAGTTGACCCGCCGTTCGGCATCGTAGATGTCGTCGATCGTCAGCGTGCGTTGCTGCGCATCGGCGGCGTTCGACGCCAGCAGCGTGGCCGCGATCGTCACCAGAATGGCGCGGAGTCTGTACATGGCGGGCTCCCTCGGCCGAAATCGCACTAAGATGAGGTCAGCTTACCAGGAAACGGTTGAAGCGTTCGGGGGAGGATGCAATGCGTGCACAAGGGGTGATGATGCTGGCCATCGCGTGCGGGGTGGCTTCGGGCGCGGCTCGGACGGCGTGGGGCGGTCAGGCGGTCTCGGAGCGGCCGTATCTGCTCGAGCGGGTCGAGGACGCCGCCATCGTTCAGCTCTACGCCGACGGGTTCGAGTCGTTGAGTCTGCGCGAGAAAACCCTTATCTGGCACCTGTCTCAGGCGGCGCTTGCCGGTCGCGACATCTACTACGACCAGCGCTACGAGCACAATCTCGAGATGCGCGAGGTCCTCGAAGAAGTCATCACCCATCCAGCCGGGATCGATCCCGCGACCCTGGACGCGATCCATACCTATACGAAGCTGTTCTGGCTGAACACCGGTCCGTTCAACAACCTGACGGCCCGCAAGTTCACGCTCGAAACGACGCCCGCCGCCTTCAGCGAAGCACTGGCGGCGGCGGCGCGCGGCGGGGCGGTCTTCCCAACGCGGGAGGGCGAGACGGTGGCGCAGATGGCGGCGCGGATGGGGCCGTTGTTCTTCGACCCCGAGTTCGATCCCATCGTCACGAACAAGACGCCTGGCCCGGGCGAGGACCTGTTGTTGTCGAGCGCCAACAATCTCTACAAGGACGTGTCGATGACCGACCTCGAGCGGTTCGACGAGCAATACCCGCTGACCTCCCGGCTGACGAAGGTGGACGGCCGGCTGGTCGAGGAGGTCTACAAGATCGGCGGCAGATACAGCGACGAGATCAGCGAGATCATCCAGCATCTGGAGGCGGCCGTGCCGTTTGCGAGCGAGCCGATGGCGGCCGCTCTGCGCGCCAACATCGTCTACTACCGCACCGGCTCGCCAGTTGACCAGCGCACGTATGACATCGCCTGGGTCGCGGACCGCAACTCGTCGGTCGACACCATCAACGGGTTCACCGAGGTGTACATGGACGCGCGTGGCGCGAAGGGGGCCTGGGAGGCGCTCGTGTTCTACGTCAATCCAGAGAAGACCGGCGCCATCAAGACACTCGCCGCGAACGCGCAGTGGTTCGAGGACCGCATGCCGTGGGACCCGAAATATCGCAAGGAGAACGTGACCGGCATTACCGCCAACGCCATCGACGTGGTGATTGAGACCGGCGACTCAGGTCCCGTCACGCCGATCGGCATCAATCTGCCGAATGACCAGACGGTGCGCGAGCAGCACGGCAGCAAGTCGGTGTCACTTTCGAACGTGAACGAAGCCTACGATCTCTCGCGCCCCGCCAACTACCGCCAGGAGTTTACCTGGAGCGAGGAGGAGGCGGAACGGTCGCGCCAGTGGGGCGGGCTGGCCGGCGAGATGACCACCAACATGCACGAGGTCATCGGGCATGCCTCGGGCAAGCTGGCCGAGCGGCTCGGCGGCTCGGCGCAGCCCGATCTGCGGGAGCAGTACTCGGCGCTGGAAGAGGCCCGGGCCGATCTGATCGGCCTGTACTTCCTGCCGGACCCGAAGCTGGTCGAGTTGGGTGTGCTGCCCGCCGATGCGCATGACGAGATCGTGCGCGCCGAGTACGAAGGCTACACACGGAACGCGCTGCTGCAGCTTCGCCGCATCCGCGAGGGCACCCAGATCGAACAGGACCATATGCGGAACCGGCAGATGATCGTGCACTGGCTGATGGCCAACACGGAGGCGATCGAGCGGCGCACGCGCGACGGGAAGACGTTCTACGTGATGGTTGACCCGCGGGCGTTCCGCGACGGCGTCGCGACGCTGCTGGCGGAGGTGCAGCGCATCAAGTCCGAGGGCGACTACGAGGCCGCCCGGACGCTGTTCGAGACCTACGGCATTCACTTCGATCCGGCGCTGCGCGACGAGGTCGTGGCGCGCGTCGACTCGGTCGGTTTGCCGTCCTACAGCGGATTCGTGCAGCCGCGTCTCGAACCGCAGCGTGACGCGTCGGGTGCGATCACCGACGTCACGATTTCGTATCCGCGGGACTTCACGGCCCAGATGCTCGAATACTCCGGCAAGCGCATGCCCTGACGACGACGACGACGGCCGCCGAGCAAGACCTGTAGGGGCAACCCTTGTGGTTGCCCTGTTCGCCCGTAGGGGCAACCCTTGTGGTTGCCCTGTTCGCCCGTAGGGGCAACCCTTGTGGTTGCCCTGTTCGTCAGCCGGAACAACGCAGATCGGCGGGATGCAGAGGGTTTTGACCGCAGACTCCTAGCGCAACCAGCCGGGCGGCACGTTGGCCCGTCTGGCCTCTTCCCGGATGTCCTCGATCTGCCCGGTCAGGTCCTCGATCTCGACCCGGGTGTTCTCGAGCTCGCCAAGCGCCGCCTGACGGGACCGCTCGATGACCGAGCGTTGGGCCGGGTCGTCTCTGGCCGCGAAATCGGCCCCGAGACTGTCGATGCGGTTCTGGAGCGCGGCGGCCGTCAGTTGCGCCCGTTCCAGGGCTTGCCGGACCGCGGCGATCCGGTTGCGCCACTGGTCTTCGCCGTCGGGCGTCGCCGTTCCGGGGTCTTGCGCGCCCGGTGTCGGCGCGGTGGTCTGTCCACCAGCCGCCTGTGGGCGGCCCGCGGCCGTGGTGAGCCGGCCGCCGCCGCGGAGGTCGGCGTTGGTGTACTCCGTGGCGGTCACGCCGGATCGGGCCAGCGCCGCCCGCCGCAGCGACTCCTGACGGGCGACCTCGGCCAATGGCTGCGCCGTGGCGGCCGAGCTTCCCAAAACCAGTAGTGCGGCGGCGGCGGAGATGCGCACGATCGGCTTCATGACCATTCCCCACGGCAGGATGGCAGCAGATCCTGCTCGGAATAGAGGGAAATCCAGTTTAGCAGGATCGAGCCGACGAGGTCACGCTGCCGGGGCGGCGGCCGGGGTGGCTCGCAGGCTGCAATGGCATTCCACGGTTCGATTTCGTCGGTCCGCGTGTCGTTGCGATGGCGGGACGCGGGTATACTCGATTTATCATGATGAAAAGTCGCGCGATGCTGCTGGCCGGAGCGGGTCTGAGCCTGACTGTCGGGATGACGCTGTCGGCGCAGCCGGCGGAGCGTCTCGTCGGACGCACCGAGCTGGGGCTCGTGCTGCGTCAGTTGAACAATGCCGGGACGTTCATGATGGCGACCGCGCACCCTGACGACGAGAACAACGGTCTTCTGGCGTTGTTGAGCAAGGGAGAGGGCGTGCGCACCACGCTCGTCACCGCCACCCGCGGGGACGGTGGTCAGAACGAGATCGGTCCCGAGCTGTTCGACGCGCTGGCCGCGTTGCGGACCGAGGAACTGCTGGCGGCGCACCGGCTCGACGGCGCCGAACAATATTTCACCCGGGCCGTCGACTTCGGCTACTCGTTCAGCCGCGAAGAGACTTTCGAGAACTGGGGGCGCGACGAGATACTGGGCGATTTCGTGCGCATGATCAGGACGCTCCGTCCGGATGTGATCGCCGGTCTGAGCCCGGACGGGAACGGCGGCGGCCAGCATCACCAGGCGTCAGCCGTACTGGCCCGCGAAGCGTACGCGGCCGCGGCCGATCCGACACGGTTTCCGGGGCAGATCGCTGAAGGTCTGCGCCCCTGGCAGGCGAGCAAGTTCTATTTCAGGGCGGGATTCGGCTTCGGTCGCGGGGGTCGTGGCGGGCGCGGCGGACGCGCTGGTGGCGGTGCTCCTCCCACCCCTGCCGGCGGCGCCGCGGCGGCCCGCATGACCACGATCGACACAGGCCGTTTCGACCCGCTGCTGGGGCGGACCTACGTCGAGATCGGGAGTCATGCCCGCAGCATGCACAAGTGCCAGGGCATGTCGGCGCTGGTGACCCTGCCCGGGCCTGCTTCCTCCCGCTACCGCTTGGCGGAGACCACGATCGACGGACAGGCCGAACGCCCGGAGCGCACGCTGTTCGACGGGGTGGACACCTCGATTGGGGGGCTGGCCCGCTTCGCCGGCGCGCAGCCGCCGCCAGCGCTCGTGACCGACCTCGCCGCACTGTCCGAGTACGGCGCGTCGGCGCTGCAGGCGTTCGAGCGCGGCGCTGGGGCCGCGCAGCGGACGGCGCTACTCGACGGGCTGACCGCGGTGCGCGCCCTGCGCCAGCGGCTCGCCTCATTCGGCCTGTCCGAGGACGCCGCATTCGAGATCGATTTCCGTCTCGCCCGGAAGGAACGGCAGTACGCGCAGGCGGTGCTGCTCGCGCACGATCTTCGGCTCGAAGCGCTCGCGAGTGACGGCGTGGTCACGGCGAATCAGCCGCTGACGGTGTCGACACAGGTCGCCAATCATGGCGAGGCCGCGGTGGCCATCAGACAGGTGCGTTTCGCCGGGTTCGCGCAGGCGGACCAGACGTGTGGCGCCGACATCGTCGCCGGGGGCGGGGTCTACGAGTGCGAGTCGGTGCTGCGTCTGCCCGCGGCCGTCGCGGAGACCGACATTCACTGGGAGCGTTTGCCCGATGCGGCGCGCTATCGCTTCGACCCGGATGTGCCGTTCGGTTTGCCGTTTCGGCCGACCCCCTTCGTGGCGACGTTCGAAATAGACTTTGCCGCCGGCCGGATCGCCGTCGAGCGGCCGATTACGTATCGCCACGGCAGCGACATCTTCGCCGGCGAGAAACGGATGGAGCTGCAGGTGGTGCCGCGATTCGCGGTCGACGTCTCGCCGAGTATCTCGATTCTTCCGCTCGGCGCCGCCGAGGCGCGCGAGGTGCGCGTCTCTGTGCGGCACGGAGGCCAGGGCTCGGCCGCCGGGACGGTCGCGCTGCAGTTGCCGTCCGGCTGGCGGTCGTCGCCCGAGCGCGAGACCGTCGCCTTCACGCGTGAGGACGAAACCAGAACCGTGCGGTTCATGGTCCGGCCCGCCGGCGGGGTCGCCATCGGGGAATACCGGATCGGGGCCAGCGTCACGTCCGAGGGGCAGACCTTCGATCGCGGGTACCAGGTGGTCGAGTATCCGCACACCGGACGCCGTCATCTCTCGCAGGACGCCGACACCGTGATGAACGTGATCGACGTCAGGATCGAGCCGGGACTCCGGGTCGGCTACGTCGATGGCGTCGGCGACGAAGTGCCGCCGGCGATCGAACAGCTCGGGGCCACGCTCGAACACATCTCTGCCGACCAGCTCGCGTTCGACGATCTGTCCAGGTTCGACACCATTGTGACCGGGGTCCGCGCGTATGAGCGCAACGGCGACCTGCGGGCCAACAACGATCGGCTGCTGCGGTACGTCGAGGCGGGCGGGACGCTGATCGTGCAGTACAACAAGTTCGAGTTCAACGACGCGCAGTACGGACCGTATCCGGCGCAGGTCGGCCGGAACCGGGTCACGGACGAGCAGGCGCCGGTGCGCATTCTCGCGTCCGATCACCAGGTGTTCGGTTTCCCGAACGAGATCTCGGATGACACCTGGGCAAACTGGGTGCAGGAGCGCGGGCTCTACTTCCTGGGCGACAAGGATCCCGCCTACATCGACCTGCTCGAATTGAGCGATTCGTTTCCATCGAATTCCGGCGTCAAGCGCGGCGCATTCGTCGAGGCCCGCCACGGCGACGGACGCTGGGTCTACGTCGGGCTCGGTCTGTGGCGGCAGCTTCCCGCCGGTACGCCTGGCGCCTATCAGCTACTCGCCAATCTGCTCAGCCTCGGCGGCGACTGATCGCCGCGCCGGCACATCCGTCATCTCGATCCTGGAGTGAGTCATGCCCACGTACTCAAACGTTTCCAGACTCGTCACGGCAGCGGCGGTTGCCGGCGCGATCGTCGTCCTGTCCGGGTCCGCCGGCCGCACCCAACCTGCGACAGAGCGATTGGCGATGGTCAAGGCGATGACGTTCGACGTATTCGGCACCGTCGTCGACTGGCGGTCGTCGATCATCAAGGAAGGCCAGGAGCTGAGCGGGCGGCTCGGCTTCGAGGTCGATTGGGCGCAGTTCGCCGACGACTGGCGGGCCGGATACGGGCCTGCGATGCGGCGGGTGCGAAACGGCGAGCTGCCCTGGACCCGCATCGACGACCTGCATCGGATAATCCTCGACGAGTTGATTCCGAAGCATGGTCTGGTCCTGCTCGGCGAAGAGGAACGCGACCAGCTCAACCGGGTCTGGCACCGGCTGCAGCCGTGGCCGGACACGGTGTCCGGGCTGACCCGCTTGCGCACGCGCTACACGCTCGCGACGCTGTCCAACGGCAACGTGGCATTGCTTGCGAACATGGCGAAGCACAGCGGCCTGCCCTGGGACGTGGTGCTGTCGTCAGAGCTCGCGCGGCACTACAAGCCGGACCCCGAGGTGTATCTCATGGCCGCCGACCTGCTCGGGCTCGAGCCGGAAGAGGTCATGATGGTGGCGGCCCACAAGGGTGATCTGCGCGCCGCGGCGGCGCTCGGTTTCAAGACGGGGTACGTGCCGCGGCCGCTCGAGTACGGTCCCGATCGTGAGATCGACACCACCCCGGATGGGTCGTTCGATGTCGTCGCAACCGATTTCAACGATTTCGCCGACAAGCTCGGGATCCGGTAGGGTCCACTGTGAACGCCGCGCGATGTGCGGCGCGGGCGGCTAGCCGGACCGGCCGGTCTCCAGCCAGTCTTTGACGTGATCGAGCACCGCCGCGAGGGCGGCGCGCTGGCGGCGCAGGCTGGCTCGCGCCCGGAGCGGGGTCTGGCGGCTGGCCAGGAACGCACGTACCAGCTTCAACGCGGCCGTTTCGCGTTCCACCGCGACCAGACTGGTTAACGCGAGGACGGGGAGAAGGAGTGCGGCGCCGATCGCGGCGCCTGGTCCGAACCACGTCCCGATCAGTGTGGCCAGCGCCGCGATCCAGATCCCGTAGATCGGCACGCCTCCCACCACCTGCCATGTGGCGCGGCTCTGCAGATCGGGCGCCCATGTGCTGAACACCCACGTCAGCCAGTACGGCGGCGTGAAGCACGCCATGCCCAGCAGGGCCAGCGGGGCAAGCACCACCGCGCGCGCGCCTTCGCGGCACAGGAACCGCACGACGTCCCGGGGTGGCATGCGGCGATCCAGATCGCGGTCACGCAGGCCGAACGCCTGGAGCTGCGCGTCGTACAGTCGGAATTCCTCACGGATCGCGTCATAGCGATCGGGGTCCTCCCGTCGCAGGCGGTCCATGCCAGCGGCGATTGATTGCCTCCGGCGCACCTGCTCTGCCGGATCGCGCGACACCCCACGCGCGGCGGCATACAGACGGTCGACTCTCGCGACGAGGGGCAAATCCGTACGCGGGTCGGCTTCGACCAGCAGCCGGCGCAGCTTGTCGGCGATCCGATCGGTCAATGCGCGCGCCGCGGTATGGGGCTCGCGTGTGAACGTGTCGACGAGATCAGCCCCGTCGAACGGTTGCCCGAACATCGCCACGACCCGCGACCGGAATATCGGCATCCGGTCGAAGTTGAGACCGACCGGGACGATCGTGACCGGATGTCCCGCCGCCGCACTGGTCAGCGCCATCCTGGCGGCGCCGCTGCGCAACGGTTCAAGGCGGCCGCTGACGTGGCTCTTGCCCTCAGGGAACAGGCAGATGGCGTGTCCGCCGGCCAGCGCCGCCTGCACCGCGGCGAACATCTCGACGTTGCGCGAGGTATCCACGCCCGGGTCGATTTTTCGGTAGACCGGTATTGCACCGGACCGGCGTATGAGCGGGCTCATGATCTGACCCTTGAACAGGGTCGACTTCGCCAGAAACCTCAGGGGCCGGTCGGCCGTGGCCTGAATGATGGACGGATCGAGCAGCGTGTTCGGGTGATTGGCGACGAGTAGCAGCGCTCCCTCCGGCAGGAGCGGACCCACCCGTTCGATACGGTAGAAGATGCGCACCGCGAAGTTCGCCATGCGCCACAGAAGACGGCTGCCGGACTGCTCGCGCGCTGGTTCGGTCATCGCTGAACGGGGGACATCTTATTACGATGTCGCATGGTGTCGCCGGCCGGGCGAACGCAGCGGGGCCTGTCACTACGTCATCGCCGGCCCGGAGGATACTGGATCAATTACCGAACGCGGCGGCAACAAACGCGAGATCGTGGGGTAATATCCCGGATGTCAGTACGGGCCTGAGTCGAGTCTGATTCGATGCTGACGGCTGGTCCTGGTCGGATTGGAGATGAGACGCGAGTTGGACGGCATCAGTGACTCGGCCATTCGTTCGGCACTCAAGCCACGACTGATCGAAGAACAGGGCCAGAACTCCGAGACGGTTCTCATTGAAGAACTGGGGCTGTGTCGCGGCCAGGTGAGACTTGACATCGCGGTGGTGAACGGCCTGCTGCATGGGTACGAAATAAAATCAGATCGAGACAACCTGCGCCGGTTACGAAAGCAAGTCAGCGTTTACGGTCAGGTTCTCGATCAGTCAACCCTTGTGGTTGGGGACCGTTTCCTGACGACTGCCGCTAACGTTGTCCCGTCATGGTGGGGTGTGTTGCACGTTCACGCGGATCATCAGGCGCTTCGATTCAACACATTGCGGCGTCCCCGGGCGAATCCAGGCCGAGATCCGCGTGTGTTGGTCCAGCTCCTGTGGGCCGACCACGCGATGAAGCTCCTGGAGCAACGCGACGCCGCGCGCGGGGTCCGCGGCAAACCCCGACGAATCGTGTGGGATCGCGTCTGCGATCATTTCGGCGTTGATGAAATCGCTGCGGCCGTTCGCGCCGGCCTCAAGGCCAGGGCAATGAACCAAGTTCTCGAATGACCTGAGAGATGTGGTGAATGGTGCCGAGGCGGCGCCACGCTTCCGCAGATCCGTAGTTGGGTTCACCGTCGGCTGCCGCCTTCATCGATCGACACCCGGTACAGTGATCAGACCCTGAAAAATCGCTCTTCAGGTGGCCGTAGACCAATCTGGTCGCAAGTTTCGGAAACTGAACGCCGGACCGTATCGATCTCGTGCTCTGTCCTTTGACGAGCAGCCAATTCCGATCCGTCGTATACCGAATCGTTGCAGACACTTGCATGGTCCTGGGGTCAAACCCTTCGACACCGCGCGGATGTTGGACCGCGCAGTCGCTGAATGTCGGAACTCGGGTGAAGTCATCACGGTGGCGATAGAAGTTGTCCTTCCATGCGATCCAATCTGCCCGCTCAACGAAACCATGGGAGTCTCGTTCTATGCCTCCCATGCTCACAGGGAATGCACACGCTGACACTGTGAACGTGCGCCAACGATCATGGTGGGGCACGTCGGCCAGGAACGCTTTCGTGAGCGCTCCGATGCCATCCGGGATCAAGTCGTCGACCCCACCGAGGTCAACAATAAGATCGACATCGTTCGCGGCAAGCTGGTGGTGTTCCAAGAATGACCTCATCTTGGCGGTGAGGCCGCCGTTCTCGAATTCAAGCTTGGTCAGCCGTACAGCTAATCCGCGGTTTCGGTGGCTCAAGGCGGCCATTGCGTCCGTAGACCGAGAAACCCCCGTGACGGGGGTAATCGTCATGCCACTGTTTGCCGCTCGTTCGAACACCGTCGCGGCAGCCGTTGGGCCGTCGGCTTCGATCTCCCGAACATCGAGAAAGCACCGTGGGTACCCGAGCACGGATCTTGCGAGATTCGTGAAGGCCGTGTCGATATGCGCCGCAAGATTTTTCTCCGGTTTTCGTGCGACGATTTCCAACAACGGCGTCATTCGCGACCGTAGAGGGGGTGAGATCTGTCCCAGCGCCGCCTTTTCGCCTCGCTTGATTTTGATTACCGGGACGTAGTGGTCTGGCCCGAACGTCATGGCGGAGTGCCTATCGACGGATCCCACAGGAGCAAGGGATGGACCTCAGCAGCAAGGCGCTTAAAGTACGAGCGCAGACATTCACGGGGATCGGGATTTCCCGGCGAGAAGCAGACAGACATCATCCTATCGTATGAAATTAAAGGAGCCACGCGCTGTTTGAGAACGTTCGAGCCCAGTTGATCGCATAGTGCCAGCAGCGTCGCCTCAAGCACCACGACACGCCAGGAAAGCGCGACGGAAGACTCCAGCACGGGCTTCAACGCTCGCAGGGCACGCTTATCACCGGAGAGAATTGTGAGGTCGAACTCTGTCGCCGCAGCGAACAACTGAGCTTCACCCGGATCGATAGCGTCGATCGACGCGAATGGTTCGAGCGAGGCAATGTTCGCTTGCGGGATCGATGGCATAGTCTGCGCGAGTGGAATCAGGCCGTTGCAGGCGGCCAAGCCATAGTGACGCACAAGCTTGCCCCTGCGCAGCATGTGCGGAAGAGCTGGCAGCCTACCGCAGTCGGACAAGTTTCCACCCAGGACGCCGACGGCATCCGCGAGCAACCCCGCTATCCCAAGCTTGCAAAAGGCGTCAGTGTCAACGAGCAGCTTCATTCAGTGCCGACGCGCCATCGGCGCACAGAAGCAGACCTCTTTCGGTCTCGGTTGCGACCGTGAAGTCGACGTGAAGAGAGAAGAGTTCTCGTAATTGCTTTCGTGCACCGGAGCTTCGATAAAGCGCCTTGACCGCCATCGCGGCGGTTGCATAATCGCCCGTTTCGCGCGCCCACGAGTAGATCACAAAACTGGCGTCTGCGCCCGTTTTGTGCTCCACTGCGGCGGCCAGACGGGCCCAACCCTTGAAGTTCGTAGAGCCGGCGTCCGTCACGGGCGGCACGCTGGTTTCACCCAACAGAACATCGGTTGCGTAGCGATCCGCAACACGTTCCATCTCCGTCTCGTCTACGATCTCGTCCCCCTCGTCCACGACCGGCTGGTCGACCATACAGTGGCCTGCCGCGATATGTCCGGCCTCATGGGCGATAGTGAAAGCCACGCGTCCAGGCTCGTCGTGCTTGTGGCCAACCACGATCACGGGCCGGTCTTCAATAACGCAGGCCATGCCCTGAAAACTGGGCGTCGGCAGAAGATCAAGCGTCACGACCGGGATACCGTGTGCCCACAAACTGGCCACGATGGCCTTCAGCGTTGGCGCGATACCATTGTCCGCGCACTGATCGCGCCATGTAAGACCGCTGGGTGGCAGTTTATGGGGAGGAGGCACAGCGTCGCGGAGATTGCGCACGACAGCCGTTGTTACCCGAATCGCGGCGTGCATGGCGGGAGCCAGCCGGTCGCGACTGGTGTCACGAACCCGTCTAAGCTGAGCCCCCGAATATTGGGACGGTGCCAGGGTGCGTTGAGGGTCACCCACCGCCGCGACTGATCGCCCCAGGAAGCGAGCGACCCGGATCTCGATGTCTCGCACGAGGCGTTGATCGTCGGAGCATTGCTCGTCCCACCATTCAGGAAGGATGGCTCTTTGTACAAATTCCTTGCTGAAACCGGCCTTGGCGAGCCGATGCATGAGGGTCTTGAACGATTGGCCGACTGCAATACTGTTGGGGTGCGTCGTCTCCTCCCGTGTGAGTTGAGGCGTATGTGGCAATGAACCGATGTGAAGATTCTAAGCTCTGTCAGCGGGTGGGGCAAGGCAACCGCCGTTCGTGCCACACCCTCCGCCCGGTGGCGCCGGCAGGTGGCCCGCCCGCGGTCGGATCGCTGGGGTCAGGGTTTCTGCGTCGACTCGCGTCTGGTTGCGGCGAAGCGCAGGCGGACGTAGTCGACGACCCAGACGCCGTTCCCGTTGCGGAGATCGGGTGCGAGTCTGGCTCGGACGTCGTTGAGCAGCGCGGGGCGCTCGGTGGCCGGGACGGCGGTCAGAAACGGCTGCGCGAAGATCTCGATCCACTGCACGATGTCGCTCGACAGTGGCGTCGGTCGCGGAAAGTGCTGGATCGAATCGACCGAGAATCCGCAGCGGGTCAGTCGGTGGCGGTACTGATCGGCCGTCGGGAAATACCAGGGGTCGACCGCCGTGACATCGATGTTGCGCGCTTCCAGCGCGTGCGAGAGCGCATCCCGAATCGAGGCGACGTTGCCGGCCCCCCCGAACTCGCCCACGAATCGGCCGCCCGGCTTCAATGCTGTCCGCACACCTCGCAGCAACTGCTCGACGTCGACGATCCAGTGCAGCACGGCGTTGCTGAAGACTGCATCGAACTCGGCGTCGAACGGCAGCTCGTTCGCATCGATGATCCTGGCGTCGAACCCGCGCTGGAGCGCGGCCCACACCTGCTCGGGACTGCTGTCGATGGCGACGACACGGCATCCCGCCCGCCGGAGACGCTCGGTCAGGGCGCCGTCGCCGCACCCCAGATCGAGGATTCGCTCGCCCGGCCGCGGATCGAGCAGGTCGACGACCGGCGCCCCGAGGTTCGAGACGAACCGGGCGTGTGCAGCGTAGGTCTCCGGATCCCAGCGCTGCGTCATGGGGAATCGTGCTCGGCGTCCTCGTCGAGCGCCAGCGTGCCGGTGTAGATGGCCATGCCGACGACGGCATCGATGCCTGCGGCGTCAAGCGTCTCGATCTCGGCGCGGGTCGTGATGCCGCCGGCGGCCGTCACCGGCCGGCGCGTGGCGGCGGCGACCGCGTGCACCGCGGCCATGTCGGTGCCGGTCATCAGCCCTTCGCGGTCGACGTGCGTATACAGAAACTCGCCGCAGTAGGGTTCGAGCACCTGCGCCGCCTCGACCGCCGTGACCTCGACCGGCTCGGTCCAGCCGCGAATGACGACCCGGCCCCCCTTGCTGTCGACCGCCGCGATGATGCGATCGACTCCGACGGCGGCGGCCAGCGACCGTGCGAATTCCAGGTCCGGCCGGCCGTTCCGGAACAGCGCCGAACTGACGATGACCGCCAGCGCGCCGTACCCGAGCACCTCGCGTGCCCGTGCGACCGAACGGATGCCTCCGCCCACGCGGCACGGCAGCCGGGGTGCGACCTGTCGGACAAGCTGGTCGTTGGTCCCGCTGCCCAGTGCCGCGTCGAGATCGATCAGTTGGACCTTGGAATACCGGGAGAAGCGAGAGATCCACCCGTCGAGATCGTCGCTCTCGATCGCCAACCGCTCGCCCTGCACGAGCTGCACGACCCGTCCCCCCTTCAGGTCGATCGAGGGAATCAGCACGCGCGGCTCCGTTCAGATCGTTCTGACCGGTATCCCATTGGTCGACAGATGCGTCTTCAACTCGGAGACGGCCTGTTCCGCGTAGTGAAAGATCGACGCGGCGAGGGCGGCGTCGGCCCGTCCCGCGGTGAACACCTCGACGAAATGGTCGAAGGTGCCGGCGCCGCCGGAGGCGATGACCGGGATCGGCACGGCGGACGAGACCGCGGCGGTCAGTTCGCAGTCGAAACCCCGTTTGGTGCCGTCGCGATCGATTGAGGTCAGCAGTATCTCGCCGGCCCCCCGGTCGGCGGCCTCGCACGCCCACTCCACTGCGTCACGCTCCGTGCCCTCCTGTCCGCTTCGCACGTAGATCTTGAAGCGCCCATCCTCACGCTTGGCGTCGATGGCGACGATGACCGCCTGACTCCCGTAGCGCTTCGCGAGGGTGGTGATCAACGCCGGCTGCTTGAGCGCCGCGGTGTTGATGCCGACCTTGTCGGCGCCCGCTTCGATGGCCGCCGCGGCGTGGTCCTCGCCGCGGATGCCGCCCCCGACGCAGAGCGGCAGAAAGATCTCCTGCGCCACTGCGCGAATCGTTGCGGCCAGCGCCTTGCGCTTCTCGATTGTGGCCGTGACGTCGAGAATCACCACTTCATCGATGCCCTCGCGGTTGTATCGCGCCGCCAGGGCCGCGGGGTCGCCGGCGTTCCGGAGACCTTCGAAGTTGATGCCCTTGACGACCGACCCGTCACGAACGTCCAGACACGCGATGATCCGTTTGGAGAGCATGGCAATGGCAGCCTTACGAGACCTTGCGCAGGAAGTTCCGGAGGATGCGCAGTCCGACGTCGGACGACTTCTCCGGATGGAACTGGACACCTCCCACATGGTCCCGCTCGACGGCGGCCGCGAACTCGAAGCCGTAGCGCGTGGCGCCGACGCAGTCGGCGGTCAGCGGCGCCGCGAACGAGTGGGTGAAATACACCTGTGCGCCGGCATCGACCTTGTCCAGCAGCCACGACGCTTTCGTCATGCGCAGAGAGTTCCAGCCGACGTGAGGGACCTTCAGCGTGCGAGCGCCGTCAGGCGGTGGAGGTGCGCTGACTGGCGCGTCGTCGGTGATCAGACGACGGGCGCCGTCAGGCGGTGGAAGTGCGCTGACCAGCGCGTCGTCTGTGATCAGACGACAGGCGCCGGGCAGCAGCGCCAGCCCCGGGTGGTCGGGAGCTTCCGCGCTGCCCTCGAACAGCCACTGCATGCCGACGCAGATTCCGAGCAGCGGTCGTTGCCGCGAGATGTGGTCACGGATTGCGGCGTGCCAGTCGGGGCCGAGCGACCCGGTGACTTCGAAGTGGCCGACACCGGGCACGATGACACCCTCGGCCGAGGCCAGGTCGGAGGGCGCCGCCGGTGTCGTCACCCGGGCGTCGAGATGCGCCAGCGCCTTCCGGACCGACGTCAGGTTCCCCGCGCCGTAGTCGATCAACGCGATCATGGCAGTCCGTGGTGACACTCCGCGTTGCGCCGAGATGTCACAGCAACTCCTTCGTGCTGGGCAGCCGCTTCGCCATGCGCGGATCCTTGTCGCACGCGACGCGCAGCGCCCTGGCGAACGCCTTGAAGAGCGCCTCGACCTGATGATGGCTCGACCGTCCGTAGAGCACCTTCACATGCACGTTGGCGCGGGCGCCCTGAGCGAATCCCTCGAAGAAGTCCTGGACCAGCTCTGACTGCAGGTCGCCGACCATTCTCGCCCTGAGCTTCAGATCGACGACGGCGTGCGGCCGTCCGCTCAGGTCGATGGCCGCCACGCCGAGCGTTTCGTCCATCGGCATGACGAAGTATCCGGCCCGGTTGATGCCCCGGCGCGTGCCGATCGCTTTCGACACCGCCTCGCCGAGCGTGATGCCGACATCCTCGACCGTGTGGTGCTGGTCGACGTCGAGGTCGCCCGTGGCGTCGATCTGCAGGTCGAACCCGCCGTGACGCGCCGTCAATTCGAGCATGTGATCGAGAAATCGGATACCGGTGCGGATGGCGTAGCGGCCCTGTCCCTCGATACCCAGGCGGATCTCGATCCTGGTCTCGGTGGTCCGCCGCTCGATTCGCGCGCGTCGCATGGTGTCAGGCGCCAGGCGCCGGGTGACCGGTCTGTTCCCGCAATCGCACCCGCACCGACTCGGCGTGCGCCGTGAGACCCTCGGCCTCGGCCAGGGGCAGAATCGTGGGCGCCAGCGCCCTCAGCCCGGCGCGGGTGAGCCGCTGGACAGTGTGGATGTGCACGAAGTCCGCTGTGCTCAAGCCGCCCCGAGAGCGGGCCGCCCCGCCGGTGGGCAGCACATGGTTCGACCCGGTCGCGTAGTCGCCGGCCGCCTGCGCGCCGTAGGGGCCGATGAACACCGTGCCGGCCCGCGTGGTGCGTTGGGCGATCTCTTCCCGGTCGCAGACCAGATGTTCCGGCGCGATGCGGTTCGCCAGGGCGATCGCCTCGTCGACCGAGCCGGCGATCACGATGACGCCGTGTTTCCGCAGTGCCGCGTGCGCCGCGCCGCCGGCCGGAGTCTGCCGGCGCACCTCCTCGGCGATATGGGCGGCGAGGGTGCGGTCGGTCGTGATCGCGATCGCGCGCGCGTCCGGGTCATGCTCGGACTGGGCGATCATGTCGGCCGCGATCCATACGGGGTTGCCGCCGGTGGCGATGATCACGATCTCGGTCGGACCGGCGTAGAAGTCGATCGGACAGTCTGCGGCGACCAGCGCCTTCGCTGCCGCCACATGGGCGCTCCCCGGTCCGACGATCTTGTCCACCCGCGGCACGGTCGCGGTGCCGTAGGCCAGCGCCGCCACGGCGTGCGCCCCGCCCAGACGGAACAGCCGCGTCGCGCCGGCCACGGCGGCCGCGGCCAGCACGGTGGGGTCGGGGCGCGGGCAGGCGATGATGATCTCGGGTACGCCGGCGACCCGCGCGGGAATCGCCGTCATCAACAGCGACGATGGCAGCGGGTGCCGTCCGGCGGGCACGTAGCATCCGACCCGCTGCAGCGGACTGACCCGCTGCTCGATGTCGACCCCGTCGAGCACCGTCGTCTTCCAGGCGCGTGGCATCTGCCGCCGGGCGATACGGCGGATGTGGGCGGCCGCCGTGCGCAGCGCGGTGCGCAGCTCCGGATCGAGGGACCGGAGCGCCTGCTGCATGTCACCGGGTGAGACTTCGACAGGGTCGGTCAAGTGGTCGAACCGCCGCGCGTAGCGCAGCAGGACGGTGTCGCCGCCGCGCCGCACGGCGGCGATGATCCGCGCGACACCGCGGGTGATCGCCGGGTCGGTCTCCTGCCGCCGGTCGATCAACCGCGCGACGTCCTGCCGGTGCGATGTGTCGATGATCCGCATCTCTCGTCAGAGCACGATCTTGTTGAGCGGATACTCCACGATCCCTTCGGCCTGCGCCGCTTTCAGTTTCGGGATCAGTTCGCGAACGCATGATTCTTCGATGATGGTCGTGACCGCCACCCATTCGTCGCTGCTCAGCGGCGCGACCGTGGGGCGCTGCAGCGCCGGCAACAGGTTCACGATCCGATCGAGATCGGCTCGCCGCACGTTCAGCATCAGGCCCACCCGGCCCTGGGCCTCGATGGCCGCTCGTAGCAGCAAGGCCAGATTCTCGATCTTGGTCCGCTTCCAGTGGTCTGCCTGCGCGGCGGCGTTCGCGATGAGCTGCGGGTTCGATTCGATGACCGTGTCGATGATCCGCAGCCGGTTGGCCCGCAGCGTCGACCCGGTCTCGGTCGCCTCGACGATGCCGTCCGCCAGCAGCGGTGGCTTGACCTCGGTCGCGCCCCACGAGAACTCGACCTTGACCGGAATCTCCAGCCGCGCGAAGTACGCTTCGGTCACGCGCACCAGTTCGGTGGCGATGGTGGCGCCGGCGAAGTCCCGGGGCACGCGGTACTTCGAGTCTTCCGGCGCGGCCAGCACCCAGCGCACTTTCCGGAAGCTCTGCTTCGAGTAGACGAGGTCGGCGACGTCGACGACGGTATCGCCCGTGGCCGCCTCATGCTCGGCGATCCAGTCCTGCCCGGTCAGTCCGGCGTCCAGCGCCTCGTCGGCGACATACCGCGCCATCTCTTGCGCGCGGATCAGTGTACATTCGATTTCCGGGTCGTCGATCGCCGGAAAGTACGACCGCGAACTGGTGTAGATGTTGAATCCCGCCTGCGCGAACAACTGGATCGTCGAGTCCTGCAGCGATCCTTTCGGAATGCCGAGTCGTAGTGTCTTGTCAGCCATGGTTCTGTTGATCGTCCACCCCGTTCGTCCGGCTAGCAGCCCGTGGTGAAAGCCATGAGTGAGAGCGGATTTGCAGCCGTAATCTTTCTGCGGCGCAGGCTCCTAGAGCTCTCGATAGAAGCAGGTGCGTTCGCCGGTGTGACACACATTGCCGTCGCCGTTGCGGGTGACCCGCAGCAGCACCGTGTCGTCGTCGCAGTCGACGAGCAGTTTCTGCACGGCGAGCGTGTTGCCCGAGGTTTCACCCTTCATCCACAGCGTGTTGCGGGTGCGGCTGAAGAAGGTGGCGAACCCCGAGTCGCGTGTGCGGGCCAGCGCCTCCTCGTTCATGAAGCCGACCATCAGGACTTCGTTGCTCGCCGCGTCTTGCACGACGGCTGGAATCAGCCCGTCCAGTTTCGAAAAATCCATCTGTCCTCGTTCCTCGTTCGTGGCGCCGGGTAGCGGACCGCAAAAAAAAAGCCCCGCCGTCGGTGGTTGGCGGGGCCGTTGTGTGCGTTCGATGTGATGTGCGGTCGTGCTACGTCACACGCAAAGTCCCGGTCCCGCGATGGTCGCAGAATGGTGCGCGTGATGGTGGCGTCCCCACAGCAGCATAGGACGGATACCGTACCTCACGCCCGTCCGGCGTGTCAAACAGCCTGTTACGCAGCGGGCCGGCAGGGATCCGGCAGCGCCAGCGCGGCAAGGGAGAGTGAACAGAAGACGACGATATGAGGCAGTCGCATGAGGGATTGTCTTCTCCCCGTCAGTTTGGGGGCGTCGGTGTGCAGAGACGGCGAATGCGTGTCGAAAACGGACCGGCAAGCGCGACGACGGAAGTCCCACCGGGACATACGCTCGTGTGGGAGACCGTGTCCCGCTCACCGGTGACGAGCGGAGCCGATGGAAGATTCCCGGAGGTGGTGAGAACCCGCTCGTCGGCCCGATCACGAAGGCAGTATGGAAGGCAGCCGTGACGCTGAGGTGACGCCGGGGTAACGCCCAGGTTAAAACCTGGTCCATGCCGGCGTTCCGCCACGCAGTCCGCCGATGATCGGCGATTAGAAGAAATCGGTCGGTTCGCAGGTCATTGAACCAGGTCATTGAAGACGGACGCAGTCTGCACCCCGCGCGTGACACGCGACGCTCGGGGCACTTGCTCTGTACAATCGGGACGCTGGCCATGGAACCGCGAATCATCGCCGACCGGTATCACCTGCTCGATCTGCTCGGCAAGGGAGCGATGGGGATGGTGTTCCGCGCCCATGACTCGGTGCTCGACCGGGCGGTGGCCATCAAGATGATGGTCGCCGGCATGGTCGACGATCCCCGTCGGCGCGAGCGGTTTCTCAAGGAGGCCCGCGCCGCCGCGCGTCTGAACCATCGCCACGTCGTGACGATTCACGAACTGGCGGAGGTCGATGGCGAGATCTACATCGTCATGGAGTTGCTGGACGGGGTCGATCTGGCGACGCTGATGTCCGGGTCGACCGCGCTGGCGCTCGAGGCGAAGCTCTCCATCATCGATCAGGTGCTCGATGGTCTTCACTATGCCCACGAGCAGGGAGTGGTGCACCGGGACATCAAGCCGGGCAACCTCCATCTGACGAGTGCCGGCGTCGCGAAGATTCTCGATTTCGGCATCGCCCGGTTGCTCTCGGCAGAGATGACCGGGACGCTCGGCGTGGTCGGCACCCCCGCCTATATGGCGCCGGAACAGGCGCTCGGAAAGGACGTCGACCGCCGGGCCGATCTGTTCGCCGTGGGCGCCGTCATGTACGAGTTGCTCAAGGGTGCGCGGCCGTTCCAGGCCGACTCGATCGGCCGGTTGATGGGGTTGATCGCCGAGGCGCCCCATGAACCGCTCGGACCGGCGGCGCCGCCGGATGTGGCGCACCTGGTAGACCGCCTGCTGGCGAAGGACCCGGCCGACCGGCCCCAGACCGCCGAAGAGGCCCGGGCCGAGCTGGCCGTGGTGCATCGCGGTCTGGACGAGGCGAGCACGTACGACCCGGCGGCTGAGCTGTCTGCGCTGGTGCGAGGCATCGTGACCGCCCGCGAGACGATTGCGCCGAACTACGGGCGGCCCCTCTCGCCGCGCCCTCCGACCCCGCTGGACGGCGCGCCGGCCTCGTCGGCGACGAGCGGATTGACGACCTTCGCGTTGCAACAGGGACGGACCTTGCGCGAACAGGGCGACCTGGGGGGCGCGATGCGTGCGTTGCGCTCGGTACTCGCGGCCGACCCGGGCAATGCCGAGGCGTTGTCGGAGCTGCAACGCGTCGAGCAGGCATTGAGCGGGTCGACCGCGCCCGCGCAGTCGGCACCGCCCGGTGGGCGCCGCTGGCTGGCGCCGGCGTCGGTGGCGGCGATCGGACTGCTGGCGCTCGCGATCTGGTTCGCGAGCGATCGTCCGGGTCAGGAACCGGCAGAGCCACCGGCTGCTCCGGCGACTCCAGCGCGGGTCGGACCCGCTGGTGAAGACGGGACCGCCGCTCGCCGGCGGGCAACCCCGTTCCCCGGCGGGTCCAGGTCAGGGAGGGGGGGCGGCGCGGAGCGACTCGGCGCGACGGCGCTCGTGCGCCAGCGCTTCGAACAGCTCAGCCGGGCGGTGGACGAGCAGGAACTCGATGAGAGCGTCCGGGATGAACTCACGTCGATTCGCAGCGCCGCGGACGCGTTGAACGCCGCGGGCAATACGGACGAAGCGGGGGAGATCTACTTCCGCGGGGTCCTGCTGCTGGAAGACGTGCTTCCACCGCCGCCGGCCGAAGACCCCGCGCGTGCCGATAGGTCCGACCGGACCCCGTTGGCCGGGATGCGCGAAATCCGGCGGACCATCGACGAATACGTCAGCGGTCTCGAGCGGCGCGATCCCGCGGCGGTACGGCAAGTGCGTCCGGTGCTGTCGGAGTTCGAGCAGCGGCTGCTCGCTGCGGACACACCGGCGCGTGTGGGCTTCGACGATCTGCAGGCCCGGTCTGATCCGACCGGCGCGACCGGCGCCAGAATATTTACCGCGCGGGTGGTGGTCGAGTGGACCGAAGAGCCGCCGCGCCGTCAGGAATACCGCATGTGGATGGCCCTGATGCGCGATGGCGACCGCTGGCAGATCAGGGACATGCGTTCGTTCACGAACCGGCGCCCCGCGAGCCGCTAGCGGCTCCCTCGTCGCCCGCTGCTCCGCCGCTTCGGTTTACACTTGTCGGGATCGTGAACCGTGAACACCATCCGGCAACGGCGAACGGAGGAGGCGTGCCCATGCGCACCGGCATCCTGGTACGGAAAGACGAAAACGACGCGCGTCCGGTGCGGGCCGCGGTCATAGCCGGTCTGGCGCTGGCGTGCGCCGTCTGGGGTGCTGGCGCGGCGCTCGCGCAGGAGGACGATCAGCGCCAGCACGAGATGGAGGCGCGCGCGGCGCTCGATGAGTATTTTCGCGCCTGGAACGCGACCGACAACGACGCGGTTGCGGCGATCAGCAACTTCCCCCGGCTGACCCTCGGGCAGAACGGCCTGGTCGTAGTGCGCGAGACCCCCGAGGAGATTGCGACAGACTTCGAGGTGTTGCGTCAGTCCGGATGGGACCACTCGACATTGGATCTCGCCGAAGCGGTGCATGTGTCTCCCGACAAGGTGCACTTCCGGATCGTCTTCACCCGCTTCGCCACCGACGGCCAGCCGTACCTTACGATGCCGGGGCTGTACGTGATCACGAAGCAGGACGGCCACTGGGGGCTGCAGATGCAGTCCGTGCTGCCGGCCACCTTCAGCCGGCCGTAGCCGCGTGTCCTAGTGCTGTGCCATCAATAAACATTAGGACTATCGGGGAGCTCGTCTCGAACCGAGAGAGTTTCCATGCCGCAAAAAAGGTACATCGTTCGACTCACAGATCAGGAACGCGAGGTCTGTCGAGAGACGGTCCGCAAGCTCAACGGGAGCAGCGAGAAAGTGCGCCGCGGGCAGATCCTCTTGAAGGCCGATGCGGACGGGCCGGCGTGGACCGACCAGCAGATCGCCGACGCTTTTTCGTGCCGCACCAAGACCGTCGAGAACATCCGCCAACGCTGCGTGCTGCAAGGGTTCGAGCAGGCGCTGGAACGCAAGCGGCGGGAGTCCCCCCCGGTCCCCAAACTGCTCAACGGCGAACAGGAGGTGCAGATCATCGCCCTGCGTCTGGGGCTGCCCCCGAAGGGCTACGCGAACTGGTCGCTGCGTCTGCTGGCGCGCAGGGTCGTCGAGTTGGCGATCGTCGAGTCGGTCAACCACGAAACCATCCGGCGGACGCTAAAAAAAACGGGCTGACCCAGCGGAAAATCGAGTACTGGGTGATCCCGCCGCAGGCCGATGCCGAGTTCGTGGCGAACATGGAACAGGTCTTGGATCTGTATCAGAAACCCTACGATCCGGATTGTCCCGTCGTGTGCATGGACGAGCAGCCGGTGCAGTTGGTCAAGGAAACTCGCCCGCCGATGGCGGCCACGAAGAACCGTCCCCGGCGTGTCGACTACGAGTACGAACGGGCCGGTACGGCCGCGGTCTTCCTGTTCAGCGAACCGCTGGCGGGTTGGCGGCAGGCGACGGCCCGAGCCCGGCGTACGAAGGCGGACTGGGCACTGGAGGTCGCCAACCTGTTGGAAGGACGCTACGCCGACTGCCCGAAGATCGCCTTGGTGAGCGACAACCTCAACACGCACACGAAGGGAGCCTTCTACGAAGTGTTCGAGCCGACCCGGGCACGCCAATTGGTTCGTCGCATCGAGTTCTGCCACACGCCGAAACACGGGAGCTGGCTGAACATCGCGGAGAACGAACTGAGTTCGATGACGCGCCAATGCCTACGCGAGCGCCGTATCGGCGACCTCGGGACGCTGCACGCTGAAGTGTCGGCGTGGTCCACCGACGTCAACAGCACGCAACGCGGTGTCGACTGGCAGATGAAGGTCGACGATGCGCGCTGTAAACTCAAGTCCGTCTATCCGCAGATTATGACGTGACGGACCACTAGCCCGGATTATTCGTGAAGGGTCCGATTTCGGTATAGACACAAAAGCCTCCGCGTGGTATAAGTGCTTTATACACAGGCATTTACCCACCACGGAGGCCCTTGCGTGACACCTCAGAAGATACCACAGACTGTCCTCTTTCCGGATCTCTTCGACAAGCCCCTCGTTGCCACGTTCGACCGCCGGCACGCGAGTTCCGATGGCGGCGCCGTCCTGCTCAAGGCGGCGGAGCGCGTGTATGGGTTGGTGGCGGGTTTCGCCCGGTGTCTGGTGGACCGGCGGGAGCTCGGAAAGATCCGGCACACGCTGACGGAGTTGCTCGGCCAGCGGATCTTCGGCATTGCCTGCGGCCATCCCGATGGCAACGACGCCGACCACCTCGCCGACGACCCCATCCACAAGCTGCTGCTCGGGCGGGACCCGGTCGCTGGCGAGGCGTTGGCCTCGCAGCCGACGATCTCGCGGTTCGAGAACGGCGTTGGCCCCTCCGCCCTCTATGAGTTGGCGCGCGAGCTGGCGATGCGGGTCATCGAGCGGCATCAGCGCCGGCTGGACGGGCGGGCGCGGCGGATCACGATCGACCTGGATCCGACCGACGACGCGACGCACGGCGCCCAGCAGCTCACCTTCTTCAACGGGCATTACGATAGCTGGTGCTACTTGCCGTTGCTGGCGTTTCTGACCTTCGACAAGGAACGCGAACAGTATCTGTGCGCGGCGGTGCTGCGGCCCGGCAATGTGCCGGCCACCTGCGGGACCCTCGGCGTGTTGTGTCGGCTGCTGCCCCTGCTGCGGCAGGCCTTTCCCCGGGCGCGGTTTCTCGTGCGGCTCGACGGGGGCTTTGCGACGCCGGAGGTCTTCGACTTCCTGGATGCCGAGCCGCGGCTCGACTACGTGGTGGCGATGGCCAAGAACGCCGTGTTGCGGCGCCACGCCGAGCCCGCCCTGATCGTGGCGCAGGCCCAGAGCGCGGCCAGCGGCCAGACCGCGCACGTGTATACCGACACTCAGTACCAGGCCGGTACGTGGGGCCACGCGCGCCGCGTCGTGATCAAGGCCGAGGTCGTCCGGCACGGCGACCGCGAGCCGCGCGACAACCCGCGCTTCGTCGTGACGAATCTGCGGCAGACGCCGCGCTTCATCTATGAGAAGGTCTACTGCGCCCGCGGCGACATCGAGAATCGGATCAAGGAACTGCTCGATGGGCTACAGATCGACCGCACGAGCTGCTGTCGCTTCTGGGCCAATCAACTGCGCGTGCTCCTCACCGCCGCCGCCTACGTGCTGATGCAAGAACTCCGGCTGCGCGCGGCGCGCACCGCCTGTGCCCGCGCCCAAGTGACGTGGCTGCGCGACCGGCTCCTCAAATTGGGGGCGCACGTCGTCGGCTCGGTCCGCCGCGTGGTCCTGCACCTGCCCACCGCCACGCCGGACCTCCACGCCTGGCGGCACATCGCGCTCGCACTCGGCGCCCGCCCCGGATAGGCTTCGGCCGGCGCCAGCCCGCCGCGCGTCCATCCATCCCCAGGGGCGGCCCCGCGCCCGCCCGCGGCGGAGCCGACCCATGCCGCCGCCCAGAGCAAGGCTTTCAGGCGGCCCCGCGCCCGCCCGCGGCGGAGCTGTCCCCGGGCCGCTCCTCACCCAGCCCTCCGCACCGACGACGCGTTTCTCCCCGCCGGCACCCGACCGCAGCGACATCCGATGCGCCATGTGCGCGACGATCACGCCGTCCGCGGTGCCGACTCGCGGCCTTCATGAATAATCCGGGCTAGGAGCCCGTGGTGAAACCGCGCGGCATTCGATCCCCGCTGAATTCTGCGGTTTTACGCTGAAACCCGCCGATCCGCGTTGTTCCGGCTGACGAACAGGGCAACCACAAGGGTTGCCCCTACAGGTATTTTCCCTCTTCTCGCCTTGCTCAGCGGGCGCATCGCCGATCTCGGTGCAACGCGGGGTTTCACCACGGGCTGCTAGCCGATCCCGATCTCCAGGACCGAGAACAGCAGGTAGCACACGAGTCCGCCCACGATCGTCATCGACAGACCCCACGCCATCAGCTTGTTGAAGAGGTCGCGCGTGTCCACGCTAGGGTGCGCGGCGGCCATGCAGAGCGCGCCGAGGGTCGACAGCGGCGACACGTCGACCAGATGCCCGCCGACGTTCATCGCCGAGGCCAGCGCCAGCGGCTCGACGGAGAGTTGCTCGGCGAGATCGGTCACCGTCGGGAGGAACGCGGGCAGCACGACGCCGGACGTACTGCTGTAGAGCGAGATGAACCCGGTCGAGGCGGCGATGATGAAGGTGGGGGCGACCGCCGAGGCGCGCGCCAGGATGTCGGTGAACAGGTCGAGCCCGCCCGTCTCCCCCAGCACCGAGATGAGCACCGTCACGCCGCAGACCATCATGATGACCCGCCACGGCATGATCTTGACCGCGTCGATTTCATCGCCCGCCTTCAGCAGACTGAGCAGGACCGCGCCGGCGAAGGCGCCCAGCCCGACGTCGACGTCGAACAAGATGACGCCGGCGATCAACGACGTGATCACCGCCAGCGTCTTCAGATGCGTGCTCGTGAATCGATCGGTGTCGGCGGCGGCATCCGCGTCTCCGCTGGACGGCACCGTCAGCTCCCCTTCGTGGTGACGCCCCAGCAGCTTCAATCCACCGAACGCGAAGTACGCGGTGAAGACGACCACGGTGTGGGCCACCATGTTGTTCAGATAGTTATGCAGTTCGTACCCGACCATGCCGTTCGCCGCCATCACGTCGTTGACGATTACGCCGGTCGGCGCAATCGGCGACAGCGACCCGGCGTTGGCGCCCATGCCGACCATGATCGCCATCAGAAACGCCGGTACGCCCACCTGTCCGGCAACCGCCATCGCCATCGGTGCGATGATCGCGGTCGCCGCGATGTTGCCGGGGCCGATCGACGCCAGACCGAACGACAAGAGGAAGAACATCATCGGCATGACGCCGACGTTGCCGCGCGCGTAACGTACGGCCCGGTGCGCCACGCGGTCGAGCGTGCCGTTGTTCTGGGCCAGCGAAAAAAGGAGCGTGACGCCGGCCAGTGTCAGAAACAGCCGCGCCGGGAAACCGGCCATCACCTCGCGTGCGCTCATCCCCGCCACGTAGACGCCCACCAGCCAGGCCAGTGAGATGGCGAGAAATCCAACGTGCAGCCTGATCGTGCAACTGACGACGATGGCCACGAGCAACGCGCCGAGGGAGATCGCCGCGACGGGATCAACCGAGCCAAACAAGTCCATAGGCGGGCGAGTATACCGCGGCGCGGCGACCACGCCGATACGATAGCGACAGACGTATGCGGCTTTCCATCATCTTCAAGATCACCGGCGGCCTGCTTCGTGGCTTCAGCCTGATGTTTCTCTGGCCGCTGGCGGTGGCGGCGTTCTACCGGGAATGGGCCGACCTGGGGGGGTTCGTCCTCGCCGCGGCGGCCACGGCCGCACTGGGTCAGACGATGTGGCGCGCCTACCCGGAACGGGAGCCGGACCTGCGCCGCATCGAGGCGCTGGCGGTGGTGGCCGGCACCTGGCTGGCGGTGGCGCTGCTCGGGTTCGAAGTCTGGCGGTCGGCGAACTGGCGGTCGGGTGGGCCGGAGCGGGTCACGTGACGATGTTCCTTTATCTCGCGCATCACGGCGACGCGGTCGGTCCCGGGGTCGATCCCCAGCGCCCGTTGTCGAGTCTCGGCCGGGTGCAGGTCGACGCGCTGGCGACGCGTGCCGCGGAGCGCGGCGTGAAGCCGTCGGTCATCTGGCACAGCGGCAAGCTGCGGGCGCGGCAGACGGCTGAAGCCTATTGGCGGGCCTGCAATCCGCTGGCCGGGTTCTCGGCCACCCGCTGGATGCAACCGGGCGACCCGCCCCGCATCGCCGACCTGCTGGCGGTCGAGACGCGGGATGTGCTGCTGGCGGGTCACATGCCGCACCTGGACCGTTTGCTTCGGCATCTGCTGGGCGAGACGCCGGCCGCGCTCTTTCCGCCGCACGGTTTTGTCGCCGTGGAACGCACCGGCGACGGGTGGGCAGAGCGCTGGCGGCTGGACGCGCCGGAGCCCGGCGGATAGCCGCCCGTGGTGGACGCCCTGCGGCCGGGCGCCGCGCCACACCCGACGCCACGCGGCGTGTGACCGTGGGCGCAGGGACCTATGCCTCGTCCAGGAGCGCCGCAAGCTGCCCCTGCAGCAGTTCCCAGGCGCGGGCGACGTGGTGTTCGGTCGTGCGGATGTGCCCGATCGCCAGTCGCAGGGCGAAGCGGCCGTTGAGCGTCGTGTGCGACAGGAAGACGTCGCCGGTCGCGTTCACCGCGTCGAGCAGCCGGGCATTGAGGTCATTGAGCGCCGCCTGATCGGACGCCAGGCCGGCGGGACAGGCGCGGAAGCAGACGACCGAGAACGGTGCCGGGGCGAGACGCTCGAACCTGTCGTCCGCGTCCACCCACCCGGCGAACAGCCGCGCCAGCCGCATGTGCTCGGCCAGCCGGCGGCGCAGGCCGTCGGCGCCGAAGTGTCGCAGCACCATCCACAACTTCAGCGCACGGAACCGGCGCCCGAGTTGCACGCCGGTGTCCATCAGATTGCGCACCGGCGCGCGCTCCCGGCTCTGCAGATAGTCGGGAGTGAGTGCAAACGCCTCGCGCAGCCGATCCATCCGGCGGCAGTAGAACGCGCTCAGATCGAACGGTGTGAAAAGCCACTTGTGGGGGTTCATCACGAACGACGCGGCTCGCTCGCAGCCGGCCAGCGTCGCTTCGCAGCCGGGCACCATCGCCGCCGCTCCGGCGTAGGCGGCGTCCACGTGCAGCCAGAGCTGCTCCCGCTCGCAGATGTCGGCGATCGGCCCGACCGGGTCGACGCTTGTCACCGCCGTCGTACCGACGGTCGCGACGACCGCCATCGGCCGTATCCCGTCCCTGCGATCCGCGGCGATCGCCTCCGCCAGTGCGCCCGGGCGCATGCGGAACGCGGCGTCCGCCTCGATATGGCGCAACCCCGTCTGTCCCAGTCCGAGCGCGATGACTGCCTTGTCGACCGAGGAATGCGCATGCTCCGAACAGTAAACACGCAGCGCGGGCAGGTCCGGTCGGCCGCACAGTCCCTGCTCGCGGACCCCCGGCGCCGCCTCCTGCCGGGCGGCGGCCAGCGCGTGCATCGTCGCGATCGAGGCGGTGTCGTAGATCACCCCCTCGAAGCTGTCGGGCAGCCCGATCAGACGCCGCAGCCAGGTCAGGGAGACCTCCTCGAGCTCGGTCACTGCCGGCGAGGTGCGCCACAACATGCCCTGCGCGTTGAACGCCGCGCTCAGGAACTCGGCCAGGATGCCGGGGCCGCTGCCGCTGATGGCGAAGTAGGCGAAGAAGCCGGGGTGGTTCCAGTGGGTCAGGCCGGGGACGATGACACGCTCGACGTCGGCCAGCATCGCGTCGAACGATTCACCCGTCTCCGGCGCGGCCGACGGCAGCGCCTCGCGGACCTCGCCCGGCCTGACCCGGGACAGGACCGGGTAGCGCTCGACGTCCTCCAGGTATCTGGCGATCCACTCGACCAACTCGTGTCCAGCCTGACGGAACTCGGCGGCGTCCATGTCGCCGAGCGGCGGCGCGCACGATGCGCCGGTCGTCTGCCCGGCATCGTCCGCCGCGGAGGGGCTGACATCGTCGGGAGCCGCGCTTGAGCGGTCGGTCATCTGTCGCGGGGGTGCGTGCCGCGTGGCCCTCCGGTCGCGGGCCGCCGAGGGCTTGGTTCTTGGTCTGCGAGGCGGTTGATTGTAGCATCGGAACGTACCGGTCGATCGGAGCGGCGCCGCGCTCGGCGCGCCGGGCGGGTGGCCGGTGGGACAAAGGAGATGTCGATGGCAGATGTGGTGCACACGAGCCGGTTGCGGCTCGAACGGATCGCCGGCCCGCTGCGGCATGCGTATCTGGAAGGGTTCGACGAGCCGATCCGGTTCGGGGTCCATGGCGGCATCAAGGCGTTCTACGGCGTCGAGCCGGACGAGGATGTGCCGGCGACGCTGGATTACATGGTGGGCGCGGTCGGCGGTTGACTGCTCGGCACCCTGGCACGCGCACTGGAGGTGCGCGACATTCCGGCGCCACGCGAGAACGTGCAGGCGGACGTTGAAGGTGACATCGAAGCGGTCGACAAGGTGCTCCGGATCACGCGCATCCGGGTCCACTATCGGTTGCGAATTCCGTCCGGCGCCCGTGCGCGCGCCGAGCGCGCGGTGGCGACGCACGCGACGAAATGTCCCGCCGCGAACAGTGTCCGCGGCTGCATCGACATCGACGTGTCGGCCGACATCACGGAGGAGTGACCGCGCCCTGGCGCTAGCAGTCCGTGGTGAAACCCCGCGTTGCACCGAGATCGGCGATGCGCCCGCTGAGCAAGGCGAGAAGAGGGAAAATACCTGTAGGGGCAACCCTTGTGGTTGCCCTGTTCGTCAGCCGGAACAACGACGCGCAGCGGGATGCAGCGTGAAATAGCAGAATTCCGCGGGGAAGCGCAGAATTCTGCGGGGATCGAATGCAGCGGGGCTTTTGCCACGGACTGCTAGGGGCCCCGCTGACCTGTGACGACGACCGAGGCCGATTCCATCCGCTGGCGCGAGTGGGGCGCGTCCACCTTCGCGGGCGCCGCTCGCGAACAGAAACCGGTGCTGCTGGCGCTCGGACCCGCCTGGTGTCCGTGGACCGACGAGATCGACCGGGTCGGCTACCGCGATCCCGATGTCGTCCGACTCGTGAATGACCGCTTCGTGCCGGTGCGGGTCGATGCGGATCGCCGGCCCGACATCAGCGAGCGGTACACCGTGCGCGGGTGGCCGACGACCGCCTTCCTCACCCCGGAGGGAGGCGTCCTCGGCGGCGGGACGTATCTTGAACCGGAACGGTTGGTCAGCGTACTGCGGCAGGTGGACGATGCGTTCGCCGCCTGTCGCGGCGACATCGAGGCGCGGTCCGCCGTGGCCCACGATTCCCGCAATCCGGCGCCGCCGGACACCGGCGAGATCGAGACGGACGCCGGGCAATGGCTCGAGACGCTGCTGACCGCCAGGTTCGACCAGACCTGGGCCGGGTTCGGCTCAGGAGCGAAGCAGATCCACCCGGCGGCGCTGCTGGCCGCGCTGCGGCGCACCGCCACGGCAGGCACGACCCTGCTCACCGACATCCTCACTCGCACCCTGGACGCCATCGCCAATGGAGGCTTGGCCGACCCGGTCGAGGGAGGCTTCTTTCGCTACTGCGACCAGCCGGACTGGTCGGCGCCGCATACCGAGAAGCTGATGTCGGTCAATGCGCGGCTCATCGAGTTGTATCTCGCCGCCGCCGGTGTGCTCGAACGGCCCGACTACGCCGATCTCGCTGCGGCGACGATCCGCTTCGTCCACCGGACGTTCGCCGATCCGGACGGCGGGTTCTTCGCCAACCAGCGCGCCGACGCCGCGTATGCGGCGCTCGCGACGCCCGAGGCGCGCCTGCAGCACGGAGCGCCCCCGGTCGATCGGACCATCTACACCGACGCGAGCGCGCTCATGGCGTCCGTCTACACGACGGCGTCACAGGCGCTCGACGACCGCTCGCTGATCGAGTTCGCCGCGGCCACCGTCGACCGCGTGGTGATGGAGACCTACGAACGCGGGGGCGGGGTGGGGCACGCCGTGACCGGCGCCCCGGCGGTGCGGGGGTTGCTGACCGACCAGGTGGCGGCGAGCGAGGCGCTGCTGGACCTGTATGACCTCGCCGGACAGGACGTCTATCTGGACACGCCTCAGGAGCTGATGCTGTACTGCGCACAGCAGATGTGGGACGACGGCGCCGGGTTCCGCGATCGGGTCCGCGCCGATCTCCCGGATGCCGACGCTCCGATCGGGCTGCTGTGTGAGCCGCACCATCCGTTTGCGCTCAACTGCCGCGCCGCCGTGGTGCTGGCCCGCCTGGCGGCGCACACCGGCGACCGCCGCTTCCACCGCCAGTCGCGCCAGACCCTCGCCAGCCAGGCGACCCGGTATCAGGCCCACGGCCTCGACGGCGCCGACTATGCCCTGGCGCTGGAGAAGATCGCGTTGCTCGAGTAGCTGCCACGGGCGTGCGCCTGAAGCGGGGCCGCCGCCGTGGGAGCCGGGCTCGTGGCAGTAGCTCCCACGGGCGTGCGCCGGCAGCACACACGGCCCCGAGTTGAAGACGGCGTTGGCGGCGGCAACCGACTGTGCGAGACTGGCTCGGCGCGAGCACCAGACCGCCCACGCCTGCGAGCAGCGCTCGCGGCAGGGCGGGAACAGGAGGCCAGTCACGTGAACCGAATGCGTTCATTCCAGATCGCCGCCGCACTCATGGTGGCGCTGCCGACGGTCGTCGCCGCCCAGGAGGTGCAGCACGGGGTCTCGCCGCTCGTGCTGCACTGGGAAGCGGCCGAGTGGGGGCCGCCGACCAACAACCCCGGATTTCCGGCCGGTATTCGAAACGCGCCGATTGCCACGGACCCCGAGACGGGCGGGCCGACCTACCTCGCGCGGTTCCCGGCGGGGTCCGAATTCGCCATGCACCGGCACAGCTTCACCGAGACCGTGGTCGTGCTGGAAGGCGCCGTCGACATCGTCATGGACGGCGACCGGTACACGGCTACCGCCGGCAGCTACGTCATCATTCCGGCCAGGGCGCATCATGCGTGGTTCACGCACGCCGGCGCCGACGTGGTGCTGCTGGCGCGCCGGGACGGCCCGGCCGATTTCGAGTTCGTCGATCCGTAGCCGCCCCGGCGACGTGCGCGAGTTCGTCGCGTTGCATCGCATCGGGCGCATCCTCTTCGGCTGACACCCCAGATTCGCCGTCCCGACACGGACAACGGCCTGTTCGTGTTCGCGTTGTCCGACTGAGGGCGGTCAGGTGGTCCCGGGCTCCAGATCGGCGTCAGCGCCTCGGTGAATCAACGCCCGCTGCGTGCCACAGCCTCGCGGCGGCGCAAGGCAGCGGCGCGACGACGGGACCACGATCTGCAGCCGTCGCACCGGATGTAGAATCGATGGTAGTGCCAACGCGGGCCTACGGAGGCGCAAAGCCATGAATCAGGAACTTCGTACAAAGGTCGCGGAAATCGTCAGAGATACCCTTAAGGAGCGCTTTGCCGACCAATTCGTGTTCGATCCCATCAGGGTCATACCGACTGTCGACGAATACGGCGACGGCGACGGCCAGACCTACCTGCGCATAATGATCGTCTTTGACGGAGATCAGGAAGGCCTCGATCCCCACTGGACATCCGGGTTGATTCGGCGAATTCGCCCGAAGCTGATTGAAGCAGGGGTAGGGGAGTTTCCCAGCCCGTCGTTCATCACGAAATCCGAATGGCCGCGTCTGGAACGGAACCTGAATCGTGAAGGCGCTTGATTTCGTGGCAACGGCGAGGGACTTGGCGGCATCGGGAGACAAACCTCCGCCGGGCGGTCAGCACGACCTATTACGCGCTGTTCCATTGCCTGGCGGCCTGTTGCGCAGATATGGTGGTCGGCGGCGCCCGACCCCACCGCCGCGCCGTCGGCGCCGACTCCGCTCCCTTCACCCTCTTCGACTGAACCATGCCCCCTACCTCCTGTGACATCGGATTCTCCCCTAATCCGTGTCCAAGAAAACTGGGGGCGCCTCAATGGCGCCAAAACACTCCTGTGTTGGTCTCTGGGGCCATTACGTCGTCGGAACACGCCGGGAGGTCGAGGCGTCGTCGCCAGCGGTCTTCTTCAGGCGTTCGAAAATCCTCTGTGTCAGAGAATCATTGCCGGCCGCATCTGCGAATTGGGCCGCCGAAGCAAGCTGGATCATGTTGGACCAGACCAATGCCTGATGAAGCTCGTCGAGCCGGTAGTTCGAGCGAATTCCTTCAACAGACAGGCGCGCGCCGATTTGCTGAACGCCTGCGTGCAGATAGCTGCACAAGTATGTCCACGATCGTTCCTTCAGACGGGAGAAGTCGTCACCACCGAAGCTGGTGTCGACCGCGTGAATTATGTGCGATATGGCAGGAAATGCGTCTTCTGCGGCACGGTCGACTTCTTCGTCCGTTGCAGAGTAACGCAGCCACAGCCCTCTCCAAAATGCTTCGATCAGCGGCCTTTGGAGCGCCAGGGCGGAACCGAAACACTTCTCCTCTACAAGTATGACGATTGCTTGTCCATGCTCGATGGCCACGTGCAGACAGCTCGCGGCCAAGGTGAGGCGCTTGCTGTCCGACATGCCCGGTACTGTCAGGCCATTGATATTGTCGGCGACCCAAATCAGCGTACGCTCCGATTCATTCAATGACCTGCCGATGACGTCATCGAATGACGGATGCCGTTCGTCGAGTGACTTTGAAGCGATGCCGGGACCGCTGGGCGCCGATACCGCCGCCCTAGTGCGTGCGGCTCGTCGTGTCGCGGCTGCGGCGGCACGCTGCATGGCTTCCGCGGCGCCGCTCATGCGCGGGTCACGTGGCGGACCGTTGCCCGCATTGTGCGCAGTCATGTCCGATTCCCTTCCGCGAGCAACAGCGGAACGTCGCCGGAGTTGTCGTACAGGACCCACACGTCTACGAGGTCACGATACAGTGTCTCGAAGTTGTGCCATCCGGCGTGGAACCGGCGGCGAACGATCTGTGTCGGCACGTCATGCCCTCCTTCAAGCACCCGTTGTCTGACGCGATGCACGGCGAACTCCGGTGTCGGTAACTGCAGGAAGAACAGCGACACCTGGTAGCCTTGCTCTTGCCAGACCGGGATGGAACGAGCGTAACCGCGACCACTCAACGTCGACTCGAAGGCGAATGTGTCTCCACGTCTCGCGTGTTCGTGGATTTCATTCAACATCATCCGGCCTGCCCGAAAAGCCGTTCGCTGCGGTGCGAACGGACTCAATCCGGCGGCAAGCAGATCGACGTTGACGAAGATCTGGCAATCCGCCTCGTGTGGCAGGAATTCCATCGCGAACGTTGTCTTGCCCGCGCCGTTCGGGCCGGCGATGATGAGAATCCTCTTCCGTCCGGTCATCGTGTCCTGAGATGGCTGGCGAAATTCTGGGTATCGATGCACGTCCGACGTCCCTTAAGCCGCACGGCCGGCAGCTTTTTCAGCCGGTGGCGGGTCGGGTCGACATCGATACCCAGCGACTCCAGGGCCGCGCCGGCGCGCAGCGGTTCGGCGTCGGCGTGGCGAAACAGAATGGCGCCGCCGACGAGTTCCCCCGGGAGTTCAATTCGTGCGACCGCAACGTCCACCCTGACTTCTCGGCCGTCGGCCAATATGTACGTTCGCTGCGCTTCGGGTGCAAGGCTGATGGCTTCCAGATGCTGCCTTGGGACGAGACTGTCGGTTGCGGCGGTATCGACCAGGAAGTGTCCTGCCCAGCTTCGATCGCGGTCGGCCGGATTGCTGCTGATGCCGCTTGCGGTCACGATTCCCATGCTATTCCCATCAGGTTTGCTCCGCCATCGCTATGAGCGACTTGGGAGAGATGGTGTAGGCGGACGACTCGCGGCTTCGGGCGAACAGCCTGGCGAATGGATTGCACACCCGAACGAGCTCCGGGTTGGGCGTCGCGCAATTGAACACGACGTAGAGCCAGTAGCGCTCCTGGAGGTGGCATGCCTGTTTCCACTCGTTGGCCTCCATCTGGACGGCCGTGCGTCCGGTCCGGCCCTTCACTTCGATGTTTCGCACGCCTCCCTCCGGCAGAGTCGCAAGCAGATCGAACCCGGGCCAATCCGGGAGTCCGGCAAGGCGTGCGGCCTCTGGCCTGGAGACATCCTGCACCGTCGAACCCCGGTCCTGTTCCCACGCGACGGCGATACGGACGGCGATTTCCTCGACCCGGGCATCATAGCGCTCCAGCTCTTCGGACCCGCGGGCGGGCACGGCCAGGGCGTGGATGAGGAAGCGGACCGGGCCCGGCGAGATCCGCTCTGGCGCGGTCTCGATTCGCGCGAGGGCCTGGGTTCGTTCTGCGGAAAGCGCGCGTTGCTCCCGCTTGATCGCGTCGAGGTCGTCCCGATTGCCGGCGCGGTCTGCGGCGGAGTTCGACAGCTTGGCTCGGCGGTTGGCCAAATCGGCGGCGCGAAGGTCGAGGCCGACGCCGGTCTGGCGGCGTCGTTCGGGCAGCTCCAGGCGCAGCGCGTCCCGGCGATCCTCCGCAAGCTGCATTGCGACCGGCCGCTCGGCGTAGCTCGCAGCGTCCGCCCGCATGGCGATGCCCCGGCTGGCCAGCGGAACCGCGCCGGGGGAGATGCCGGGGGCGCCGTGCAGCAGGAGCAGGTGCTCGACGGGGTATTCGGCAGGCGCGCCGTCTGTGCCCTGCCGAAGCCCGAGCAGGCGGCGCTCGAGTACCTGGCGTTTGCCAGGTTTTGGGACGCCGGTCGAGATGCGATTCGGGTCGGGCAGTTCGTCGTCATCGGACGCCTGCTCCACCGAGGCCAGCGCCAAGTGGAAGAAATACGGGGCGTTCGCCTTCGGGTCGGTGAAGATACCGCCGCGCAAGGCGTCGCGTGCGAACCGCTTCATGATTTGTGCGGACAGGGCGTCGAAAACCGGCTCGCCGGGGTGCAACCAGATGCAGGGCGCGTCCGCGGCGGGCCGCCGGACGCACAGGCGCTCGCGCGCCGCCGCCGGGTAGCTTTCGAGTGCAGGGAACAGCTCGTCGAGAGCGCCCGGTCGTCGGGGGGCGAGGGAGAAGACGTCGTCGATATCGGCGCGGATCTCCAGGTCGAGCAGCGCGGCGCTCTTCTCGACGAACCGTCGCACGTAGCCAGGCAGAAGCTGCAGGTAACGCTCGCGTTCCATGTCGACGCGAAGCGCGGAAAGGTGCTCCGCCACCTCCCCCGGCCGGCCGTAGACTCGTACTTCCTCATCTTCGATGGCGCCGATGGGGTTGCCTTCGAGCGTGCGCGTGACCTGTTCGAGCACGTGCTGCTCGCCCTCCTCGGTCAGCGCCTCGATCATGTATTCCCATAGCGACCTGTTCTCGAAGAGCCGTCCGATGACGTCGAACACCTTGTCGGACCGCAGCTCCTTGCGAATGGTGTCGAGCTTGTCGAGCAGCACCTGCAGCACCCGGCCTTCGTGCGTGCTGCCGGCAATGAGGTTGACGATGCGAACATCTTGCGTCTGGCCGTAGCGGTGGATACGGCCCATCCGCTGTTCGAGTCGCGCCGGGTTCCAGGGGATGTCGTAGTTCACCATGAGCCGGCAGAATTGGAGGTTGATGCCCTCGCCAGCGGCGTCGGTGGCGACGAGGAAGCGCGCGCCGTCCGGCCGCCGGAAGCGCTCGACCTGTTCTCCTCGTTCGCGCCAGTCCAAGCCGCCGTGAATCTGTGTGATGTGCCCGGAGAATCCGAGTCCCTCGAGGCGGCGCACCAGATAGTCCGCCGTGTCACGGTGTTCGGTGAAGATGAGCCACTTCTCGCCAGCGTATCGCGGATCCTCCACGACGTCGCGCAGCGTCTCGAACTTCGACTCGCGGCCCGACTCGACGAGTCCGCGCGCCCGCTCGCTCAGTCCGGCGAGCGTGTCGATCTCAAGCGTCAGCTCGTCGATGGTGACGGCGACCACCGCCCCCAGCACGGCGTCTTCGTAGTCTTCGTTCCGTTCGCCGGCGCCGTCGTCGCGGGCGTCCTCGTCGGCGCTGTGCGTGTCGAAGAAGTCCTCGCTGTGCTCACGGTCGAGTCCACGCTGCCGGCGATGCAGATCGGTGGCGCTGACTTTCCCCGACCGCAGGTCGGCGATGGTGCGTTCGAGTTTCTCGATGTGCCGCTCGAACGAGCGCAGCACCGCCAGCGTGGAGCTGGCGAGCCGCCGCTGGAAGACGCCCATGGCGAGGCACACTGCCGGACGGTTGTTGAGCGTGCGGTTGTAGGTGTGGCGCAAGTAGGCGGTGGTATCGTCGTAGAGCGCCTGCTCGCCGTCCGAGCCGGGGCTCAAGTCATAACTGAAGGTGTCGCACACCCGCCGCCGGTACAGCGGCGTGCCGTCCAGGGCCACCATTTCCTCCTTGGTGCGGCGGATGAAGTGACGGTCGCGCGCCTGGATCGGGAAGCGCCGGAACGCCTCGCCGGTGGCAAACACATGCGGGTCGAGCAGTCGCCACAGATAATGGTAGGGTGTGTCCCGGCCCATATGTGGTGTCGCGGTCAGCAACAGCAGGTGGCGCGCCGACCATCCGAGACCGGCGTACCGGCCCGCCGACCCGGCGCAGCCCGCCAGAGCTTCCGCGAGTTCGTACCGCCGGCGTTTACGAACGCCGTGCGTCTGCTTGACGACGCTCAGCTTGTGGGCCTCGTCGAAGACGACGAGGTCGTAGGGAGACACGGCGGGGTCCCTTAGCGCCCCGAACGTCAGCTCGCCAGTGAGCGTGTCGAGCGACACGATGACGAGGTCGCTCTCCGACCCGAGAAAGGGATTGCCCGTCCGCGTGTGACGGTGAAGTAGGCTTTGCGACTCGGTCCACACCGATCAGACTAGTGACAATCGTGATCGAATTCAAGGGATCTATCAAATGTTAGTTTTCGAACGATATTCGTAAATATTTCGCTTTTTGTGTCACCTGAGACCCGGACGGCCATCGCTCGCCGCCATGGTAATAGACGATGCGTCGTGTGAGCCGCGTGTTGTCGGCGGACGTTGCTTGAGCTGAGGCCGGCTGCAACCACGCGTGCAGGCCCGCTCGCGGGTCTGGGCGGCGTGCTACACTTCGTGCCCCGGAGGTTTCCCTTGCCAGTTGGTCGCGCTGATCAAGTCTCCGCTCTTCGGAATGTTGCGACCCGGCTCCGCATCGAGTCGGTGCGCGCCACCAGTGCCGCCGGCAGCGGACATCCGACAAGCTGTTGCTCGGCCGCCGAGATCATCGCGGCGCTCTTCTTCGGGCAGATGCGGTTCGACCCGCGGGACCCGGCGAACGAGCAGAACGACCGGTTCGTGCTGTCGAAGGGACACGCGGCGCCGGTGCTCTACGCCGCCTGGGCCGAGGCGGGGATCATCTCCCGCGATGCGCTGGCGACGCTCCGCGAGATCGGTTCCGATCTCGAGGGGCACCCGACACCGCGGCTGCCGTGGGTGGATGTCGCCACCGGGTCGCTCGGTCAGGGCATTTGCGCCGCGGTCGGCATTGCGCTCAATGCCCGGCGCATCGGGTCGAGCTATCGCACCTATGCGCTGCTGGGCGACGGCGAATCGGCCGAGGGCTCGGTCTGGGAGGCGGCGCAGGCGGCGGCGCGTCTGGGTCTCGACAATCTGTGCGCCGTCACCGACGTCAACGGGCTGGGGCAGAGCCGGGCGACCCAGTGGGGCCGCGACATGGAGGCGTACGCCGGGCGCTGGCGCGCGTTCGGCTGGCAGGCGCTGGTGGTCGACGGCCATGACCTGACGGGTCTGCTCGACGCGCTCGACGAAGCGGCGCGCACGGTCGGCCGGCCCACGATGATTCTGGCGCGGACACTCAAGGGGAAGGGGATCTCGTTCATCGAGGGCCGCGACGGGTGGCACGGGAAGCCGCTGAAGGGCGGCGATCTCGACCGTGCGCTGGCCGAGCTCGAGGGTCAGCTCGGCGACGATCTTCCCGCTCCTGCGATACCCGCGCCGCCGCCCGGCGCGCGACAGGCCGCCGCACCTGACCTTGGCGCCGTGGCGCTGCCGGTATACGCGCCGGGCAGTCTGGTGGCGACGCGGGAGGCGTACGGCGCCGCGCTCGCCGCGCTCGGCGCGGTCGATCCGCGCGTAGTGGCGCTCGACGCCGACGTCAAGAACTCCACCTTCAGCGAGAAGTTCGAGCAGCAGCATCCGGAACGGTTCTACCAGACGTTCATCGCCGAGCAGGTCATGGTCGGCGCCGCGCTTGGGCTCGCCGCCCGGGGCGCCATCCCCTTTCCGTCGACGTTCGCCTGTTTTCTCGCGCGCGCCGCCGACTTCATCCGCATGGGCGGCATCGGGAACGTCAACGTGAAGCTCGCCGGGTCCCACGCCGGCATCTCGATCGGCGAGGATGGTCCGTCCCAGATGGCGCTGGAAGATCTGGCGATGATGCGCGCGGTGCCGGAGTGCGTCGTGCTCTATCCGTGCGACGCGGTCAGCGCCGCCCGTCTGGTGATCGCCTCGGCGGCGCACCAGGGGATGACCTACATGCGCACGTCGCGCCCCAAGACGCCGGTCATCTACGGGCCCGACGACGAGTTCCCGATAGGCGGTTCCAAGGTGCTGCGGGCCAGCGCCGATGACGTGGCAACGGTGGTCGCCGCCGGTATTACCGTGTTCCAGGCGCTGGCCGCCCACGACGAGTTGCGCGCGTCGGGCATCAACGTGCGGGTCATCGATGCCTACTCGGTGCAGCCGATTGACACCGAGACGCTGGTGCGCGCCGGCCGGGCGACCGGCCAGCGGCTGATCACGGTCGAAGATCACTATGCCGCCGGTGGTCTCGGTGATGCGGTCAGCGATGCGCTGGCCGCGTATGGCATCGGGGTCCAGCGGCTGGCGGTGCGGGCCGTGCCGCGCAGCGGCAAGCCGGACGAGTTGCTCGATCGGTTCGGCATTTCGTCCCGGCGGATCGTGGCGGCGGTGACCGCGCAGGTCGCGTCCGGGTCGGCGGCGTTGCAGCCGGTTGCCCCCACCGCACAGATAGCCACACCATGACGATCGAGCCTCGTTCCACGCCGCGTGCTGCCGCAAAGGAGATGCCGTGCACATGACACCTGGTCGCATCCGCACGTTCGCAATCGGCGCCTGCCTGTCTGCCGTCGTGCTTGCCGCCGCCCTGGTCACGGGACAGGACCGCGGCGCCGGCGGTGACGCGCTGGGCCATGGATACTCGCGGCCGGCGCGCAGTCCGCACGGCAGCCGCTCCGAGGTCATCGCCCCCCACGGGATGGTGGCCGCCAGTCACCCGTTGGCCGCGCAGGTCGGTCTCGACATCCTCAAGGCGGGCGGCAACGCCATCGATGCCGCGGTCGCCGTCAACGCGGTGCTCGGGCTGGTGGAGCCGCACATGAACGGCGTTGGCGGCGACCTGTTCGCCATTGTCTGGGACGCCGAGACCGAGCGGCTGCATGGGTTGAACGCGACCGGCCGGGCGCCGTACGAAATCAATCCCGGCGTGTTCGCCCGGCAGAATCTCGAGCGGGTGCCCGGTAACGGGCCGCTCACCTGGACGGTGCCGGGGGCCGTCGACGGCTGGGATCAGCTTTTGACCCGCTTCGGGACGATGAGCTTCGCCGACGTGCTCGCGCCGGCGATCGCCTACGCGCTCGACGGGTTCCCGGTGAGCGAGATCATCCAGCGCCAGTGGGCCGCATCGGAAGCGACGCTGGCCGCGTGGCCCACCTCGGCGGCCACCTATCTGCCGAACGGGCGTCCCCCGGAGGTTGGGGAGGTGTTCAGGAATCCCGGGTTGATGCGCACCTACGAGGCGATCGCGCAGGGGGGGCGCGACGCGTTCTACCGGGGTGAGATCGCCCGCAAGATTGTCGCCTTCAGCGAATCGAACGGCGGTTACTTCACGATGCGCGATTTCGAAGACCACAGCTCGGTCTGGGTCGAGCCGGTCACGTCGAGCTATCGCGGGTACGACATCTGGGAGATCCCGCCCAACAGCTCCGGCATCGTCGCCCTCATGATGCTGAACATCCTCGAGGGCTACGACCTGGCTGCGATGGGGCACAACTCGGCCGCGGCGATCCACCGCATCGTCGAAGCGAAGAAGCTGGCGTTCGCCGACCGCAATCGCTACGTGGCCGATGCCGACGCCAACCGCCTCCCGATCGACGCGCTGATCTCCAAGGAGTACGCCGAGCGGCGCCGGGCGCTCATCGATCCGACCCGGGCCTCGCGGACCGTGAGCGCCGGCGATCCCACCGAGACGGTGTATCTCACCGTGGTCGACAAGGATCGGAACGCGATCTCGTTGATCGAGAGCATCTTCGGCGGCTTCGGGTCGAAGGTGGTCCCCGCGGATCTGGGGTTCGCGCTGCAGAACCGCGGGTCCGGGTTCTCGCTGCAGCCGGGGCACTTCAACGAGATCGCACCGCACAAGCGGTCGCTGCACACCAACATGCCGGCCTTCGTCACGAAGGACGGCAAGCCGTTCCTGTCGTTCGGCGTGATGGGGGGCGACATGCAACCGCAGGGACACACCCAGGTGCTGTCGAACATCATCGACTTCGGGATGAACCTGCAGGAGGCGGGCGATGCCGCCCGCGTGCGCCACGGCGGCGCCGTCATGGTCGAGCCCGGGATCACCGACGCCGTGATTGCCGAGCTGGAGCGGATGGGACACCAGGTGCGCCGCGCCGGCGGCGGCGGGATGGGCGGCTATCAGGCGATCATGATCCACCCCGAGACCGGCATGCTGCACGGAGGCACCGACCCCCGCAAGGACGGGGTCGCCGTAGGCTACTGACCGCCTGCGCCACCGACTGCCGGTCTGACCTGGTCGAGCGGCATCCGGTAGGGCATCTCACCGAATCAGCACCGCCTGCCACGGCGCGTCGCCGGCGCCGCGCCGGGTCACGCCCTGCATCGTCGCCCCGCTGTCCGGGTCGACCTGCGCGCGGTACGTCGCGCCGCCGGCCCGGAAGGTGAGCACGTTGCCGCTCAACCGACCGTCCTCTATGGCCGCGGTGCGGCCCGCTCGCGTGATCCGTCCGGACACCATCTGGAACTGCTGCTCCAATACGAGTTCGCCGTCCTCCAGTCGCCAGACGCCGTCCACCTTGGCGGGGACGATCCAGAGCAGCGCAGTGCAGAAACCGGGGCAGGGATCTAGCACGACCGTACGATCCGCTGTCCAGCCGGGGGCGTCGGGGTCCTCCTCCGACCCGCGCAGGTCCCATGTGTTCGACACGATACGCGTGCCCGGTCTCAAGCTGAACAGCGTCGGCCGCAACTGATAGTTCAGGTCCGGCAACAGGAACATCGTGATCACACTGGCGGGTGACAGATCGAACGCGAAGAGATCGGTCGCGATGAACTCGGTGCGGTCGGACACGCCCGCCTCGGCGGCGCGTTGCACCGATAGCGCCACGAGGTTCGGCTCGAGCTCGACGCCGATCGCCCTCGCGCCGAGCATCGCCGCGGCGATGACCATGCGGCCGTCGCCCGACCCGAGATCAATCAGGAGATCCGCCGGCGTGACGGCCGCCATATCGAGCATCGTCTCGACCAGCGCGTCCGGCGTCGGCACCCAGGGAGCATCCTTGCCCTCCTGACCGAGGGTCGGCGGTGGTTGACGGGCGGCGCACCCTGCCGCGAGCAGCAGCGCACCGGCGCACGAAACCAATGCCGCCGCGATCGACGACGGTCGAAGGTTGGGAGATGGAGCAGCGCCGCACATCTCGGTACCCGGTGTCGGGTCGGACGGCGAGTCTGTCAGCAGCTCGGCCGAACCGGCGGCGCAAGACGCGCCCGCAGGGCGCCGACGATCTCGTCGGGTTCCGGGAACCGCTGCTCGTCCTGCTTCGAGAAGAGAAGCGCGCCATCGGCGACGACGTCGAACTGGCCGCGGCTGCCGGCGACGACGTGGGCGTCGACGCCGAGTGCTGCCTTGATCGAGGCCGCCAGACTGGAGGCCTTCGGCAGATAGTTTCAAACCTTGCAGTAGCTGATGGTGACTCGCATGACGGCAGGATGGTACCGCAGTCCGGCGAGTCAGGCAAACTGCGTGCGGCCGGCGCCGGGGACATCCCGCGCGGCCGGCGGCGCTTGCATCGGTCGGAGCGGCTGTGCAAGCCTCACGAGATGGAACTGGTCGAGCACGAGCCGTTCATCCGCCGCTGCGTCGCGCTGGCTGAAGAGGCGGTCCGACGCGGGAACGCGCCGTTCGGCGCCCTGCTGGTTGCGGACGGGCAGGTGCGGCTGACCGCGTGCAACGAGGTTGTCACGACGTCCGATTCGACGCGCCACGCGGAGCTTGCCCTCGTGAGCGACGCCTGCCGCCGTCTCGACGCGGCGGTGCTCGCCGGGTCGACGCTGTATGCCAGCACCGAGCCCTGCGTGATGTGCTGCGGGGCGATCTACTGGAGCCGGATTCCGCGGGTGGTCTTCGGGTGCTCTGCCGGCGCGCTGGGCGCGCTGGCTGGCGGCAGCCTGGTGGTGCCGTCGCGCGAGCTGTTCGCCCGTGGTCTCCGGCGGGTGGAGGTGGTCGGCCCGGTGCTCGAGTCGGAGGCGCTGCGCGTGCATCGGGAGTACTGGTCCACGCACGGGGCATGACCGCGGTTCAGTCGTGCCTATGCCTGAATTTCCCGGGGTCATGGGAGGTTACGCAGCGCGATCACCTCGGTTGCCGGCGATCGATCTCCGGTACAACTGATGCGGCGAGGCGCCTGAAGATACGTCAGGGTGAATCCGAGCGACTGGTATAACCGAACGATCCTGGTTGTCGCCTGGTTGACCAGGATGACCGGGCCCGGGTGCCGTGACAGCCACTCGGCCGTGCGCACCTGGTCGTCCCAGTCGAAGCCACCCTTGGAATACGCCGTGAACTCGACGTCGTACGGCGGGTCCGCGTAGATGAAGTCCCTTTCCTGAACGCGGAGGTCCTGGAAATCGACGCTCGTGAACTCCCAGCGTTCGACAGCGGACCGGTAGTCGCTGAAGTCCTTTCGATATCTGATGTTTGCGTAGCGGCCGAACGGCACGTTGAATTCGCCGCGTCGATTGAAGCGGCAGAGACCGTTGTAGCCGGTGCGGTTCAGGTAGTAGAACAGCCCGGCGGCCTCGCACGAATCGCCCTGGCCCTGTCGACGCAGTGCATTGAACCGTTCGCGGTGCTGGTAGTAGCAGGTCTCGTCGTTCCTGCATTCGAACGAGATGGTCAGACCACGTTTCAACCATTCGTAAAAGTTGATCACGTGCGGGTTGATGTCGTTCAGCAGGGCGGTGTCCGGAGACAGTCCAGTGGCGACCGCCAACCCGCCGCAAAACGGTTCGACCAGCCGCCGATCTCGACAGCGGGCCCAGTACGGCTGCAAATGCGGCAATTGCCAGCGCTTGCCGCCGGCCCACTTGAGCGGCGGCCGCACGGTGAGGGGGAGCGGTGTGGATTCCGCCGCGAGCGTGGGTGCCTGGTCGACCGTCACGACGCCGCTCAGCGTACCACGGTGGCCAAGATTGCCGCTGTCAGATCGGGATCGCTGCGGTCGGGGCGGTCTCACGTGAGGGTTCTGCCTGACGCCGGCGCCTTCCTCCGCTGGCCAACGGCATTCGGGACCGTTCCGGCGCGGTGCGGGACATCGCCGCGGCGCGGACCGATCGTGGGCGGTATCTGGTGAAACGAAGCGACCGGTGCGGTATGGTGGCACAGGTGAATGGCAGCCCCCGGCCGCGGCCCCGCGGGGTTGCACAATTGTCTGTGACGGGAGGGACTAATGTGGTTCACGGGACGGACGGTACGCACGTCGGCGGCCGACACGGCGCCGGCAGGTCGTGACGAACCGCTGGAGGCGCCCGCGGCGCACTTCGTACATGGCACGCCGTTGCGCCCCCCGTTTCCGGAGGGTCTGCAGCGGGCCGTCTTCGGGATTGGTTGCTTCTGGGGCGCGGAGCGGCAGTTCTGGACGCAGTCTGGGGTCTACACCACCGCGGTCGGCTACGCCGGCGGGCTGACCCCGAATCCGACCTATCGTGAGGTCTGCGGGGGCATGACCGGGCATGCCGAGGTGCTGCTGGCGGTCTTCGATCCGGGGACGGTCAGCTTTGAGGAACTGCTCGCGCAGTTCTGGGAGGGGCACGACCCGACCCAGGGGATGCGCCAGGGCCACGACATCGGCACGCAGTACCGCTCGGTCATCCACTGTGACGGCGACCTGCAGTTGGCCGCGGCCCGCCGGTCGCAGGCGGCGTATGGCCGGCTGCTCAGCGCCGCCGGGCACGACGCCATCACGACCGAGATCGTCGAGGCTCCGACCTTCTACTACGCTGAGAACTACCACCAACAGTACCTGGCGAAGAACCCGCACGGGTACTGCGGGCTCGGTGGGACCGGCATCTCCTGCCCGGTTGGGCCGTAGGCCGGACGCGCCAAACCGCCGCCGGCGGCATGCGACCGGCGACCTTCGCCCATGGCGACACCAGCGAACAAGCTGCCTCCCACCGGCGCCGACGCCGACGCCGACCGGATCTCCCGCAGCCTGGGCTTCCGCCGGGTGCTCGAGGCGACCCGCATCGTGCAGTGGGAGGCTGACGCCCGCACCCGCGACTTCACCTATGTCGGCTCGCAGGCGGAACGGTTGCTCGGCTATCCGCTGGCGCGGTGGCTCGAACCATCGTTCTGGAAACGCCATCTGCATCCGGACGACCGCGAACGGGTGCTGCGCTTTCGCGAAGAGGCGTTGATCGAAAAGGAGGCCTACGAGTTCGAGTACCGCATGATTGCCGCCGGCGGTCACAGCGTGTGGGTGCACGACGTGGTCGCGGTCGAGTGGGTGGACGGGGCGCCGGCGGTGATTCGCGGATTTCTCATCGACGTGACCGCACGGAAACGCGCCGAGGCGACCGCGCGCGCCGGTCAGGCCCGGATCCGGCAACTGGTCGAGCAGGCGCCGGACGCGATCATCGTCGTTCGGGCCGACGGGCAGATTGCCTTCGTGAACCACCAGGCGGAGCGGTTGTTCGGATATCAGGCCGCGGAGCTGATGCGGCGCGCGGTCGAAGATCTGCTACCGGGGCAGCTCGGGAGACACGGGTTCCCGGCGCCTCCTGCAGGGGGCGCCGCCGCCCAGGCAGGTGGCGCTGGCGTGGGTCGCGATCTCGGGCGGCGCGCGGATGGCGGGACGTTCCCCGCCGCGCTCAACTTCGGCCGCCTCGAGACCGATGAGGGCCTCGTCCTCGTCGTGACGGTTCGCGACATTACGGACCAGATCGACGCCGAGGCGGCGCTCCGGCAAAGCGAGGAACGATTCCGGATCGCCGCGACCCTGGGCGCCGACATCATCGCCGAGGTCGACTTTCGGACCGGCGCCGTCGTGTGGTTCGGCCAGGTGGATCGCGCCCTGGGTTACCAGCCGGGCGAATTCCCGCGCACCGTCGACGGCTGGCGCACCCAGCTCCACGCCGCAGATCGAGATCGCGTCCAGGTCCGGATAGAGCGCGAACTCCTGGGTTCGGGGCGCGGGTTGTCATTCGACGCGCGGGTCCGCGCGAAGGATGGGTCGTACCGACACTGGACGGTCCGGGCGGCGCCCCGACTGGAGGAGACCGGATCGCCGACAAAAGTCGTGGCGGTCTGTTCGGACGTCACCGAGCAGATCGTGGCGCGCGCCGAAGCGATCAGACATCGCGACGCCCTGGCGCATGTCGCGCGGGTCAGCTCTCTCGGAGAGCTGACGGCCGCGCTGGCCCACGAACTCAATCAGCCCCTGGCCGGCATCCTGAGCAACGCCCAGACCGCGATTCGACTGCTGGACCGCGAGGTTCCCGACGTTCGCGAGGTCGGCGAGGTGCTGCGGGACATCGTGGCGGACGACCATCGGGCCGGCGCCATCATTCAACGCCTGCGGGAGATGATGCGGCGAGATACGCCGGCGCGTGCGCCTGTCGATCTGGGGCAGATCGTGCAGGAGGTCAGAGAGCTCATGCGGGGCGAGTTGGCGGGGCGCGGCGTGATCGTGGTCGCCGACTTCGCGGGTGACCTGCCGCCGGTGGTTGCCGACCGGATCCAGATCCAGCAGGTGGTGGTCAACCTGGTGACCAACGCGATGCAGGCGATGGAAGGGATGGAGGATCCGCGCCTGACCTTGCGTGTCAGCGGACGGCGCGACGGGTGGCAGGTCGTGTCGGTGTCCGACACCGGACCCGGCATCCAGGCCTCGATGCTCGACACGATCTTCGAGCCGTTCAACACCTCGCGGGCCGCGGGGCTCGGCATGGGACTGTCGATCTCGCGGAATATCGTCGAAGCGCACGGGGGCGACATCGAGGCGGAAAACCTGGCCGGCGGCGGTGCGGCGGTTCGCTTCGCGCTGCCGACGGAGCGGACCGGCGACCAATGACGGAGGAGCCGACGGTCTTTGTCGTCGATGACGACCCCTCGGTGCGCCGCAGTTTGCTGCGGCTGCTGCGGACGGCGGGGTTCACGGTGGAAGGGTTCCCCTCCGCCGAGGCGTTTCTCGAACGCGAGCGCCCCCGGGGACCGGGGTGCGCGGTCCTGGATGTCCGGATGTCCGGGATGAACGGGCTCGAACTCCAACGCCGCCTGCGAGACTCCGGACGGCCGATGGCGGTCGTTTTCATCACCGGGCACGGAGACGTGCCGATGAGCGTGGCGGCGATGAAGGACGGTGCGGTCGATTTCCTGCTCAAGCCGTTCGATGACGAGGCGTTGCTGGCCGCCATCGACCGGGCGATTGGACGCGACCGGGAGTGGCTGCGGGCCACGCGCGAGCTCGACCAGTTGCAGTTCCGCTACGAACGTCTGACCCCTCGAGAACGGCAGGTCTTCGCCCTGGTCACGACCGGGCTCCTGAACAAGCAGGCGGCCGCCCGTATGGGTATCCGCGAGAAGACCGTCAAGGTGCACCGCGGCCGGGTCATGGCGAAGATGCAGGCCGGCTCGCTGGCCGATCTGGTGCGCCACGCGGAACGCCTGCGGATCGCCTCCCCGACGTTCGACCAGTGATTGCGCCGGGCCTGGGCGGCTCACGAATGCCGGCATGTCGAGGAAGCCAGTCGTCCGGTGAGTACGCCGGGATTGGACCAAGGTCCAATCGCGCGCTGCGCTGCGCTGCAGTACATTGAACGAATTGAGCACAACGGTGTGTGGTCTGGTCGTGGCTTGCGTCATCGGTCGCCGCAAGGCGACTCAAGCCAGCGGGTCCGGTTCCCAGAGTGGCCGGATTCCTTTTCCGCGATAGGTTTCCTTCGTAGCACTCGGCTACATGATGCACATCCCCTTGCACCTCTGCAATACACCGAGCTGCGACCAGACCGCCGCTTGACAGCTTCTCGCCTCACCCAGCTCCCCCGTACCCGGCTGACGAACAGGGCAACCACAAGGGTTGCCCCTACGTCACAGGGCAACCACAAGGGTTGCCCCTACAGGTTCTCGCCTTGCCACGCAGGCGCCGCACCAATCTCGGTGCAACGCGGGGTTTCACGACGGGCTGCTAGCGGTCTCATGAGCCTCAGCGGCGGTCGCGGCGGGCGCGAAGCTGGATGTCGTTGAGCAGCCGTTGCGGCCCGGGCGCCGTCGGCAGCAGTCGCACCAGTTCCGTCGCAGTGTCCCGGGCGGCGCTCCAGCGCTGCTGGTCCATGAGCAGTCGTGTCAGCGCCACCAGGATGTCGGGGTCGCCGGCATCGAGGTTCCGTGCTTCCACGAACGCGGTCTCCGCCTCGTCCAGGCGTCCGAGCTGCTGCAGGGCGAGGCCATAGTTGAACCTGATTCTGGCGCGGGCCGGCACCAGCGCGGCGGCACGGCCGAGGCTGTCGGCCGCTTCCTGCAGGCGGTCGTCTTCGGCCAGGAGGAGACCGAGCGAATAGTGCAGCTCGCCCTCGTCGGGCGCGTGCTGCAGCCCGTCCCGCAGCACCGTCTCCGCTTCTGGATTGCGCCCGCGCCCGTTCAACAGGTTGGCCAGGTTGAATCGGGCCGGTGTGAACCAGGGGTCGAGCGTGAGCGCGGTGCGGTACTCCCTTTCCGCCAGGTCGAGCGCCTGCTGCCGTTGCCGGGTGACGCCGAGACTCAGATGCGCCGCTGGAGTATCCGCCGCGGCGGTCAGCGCCTGCAGATACTCGGCGGCGGCGGTCGCCAGGGCCGGCGTCGCCGTCTCCGCCGCACCGCTCCAGACGTCGGCCAGCACCCGCGCCGCCTCGATACGTACGCCACGGACCGGGTCGGCCAGCAGCGGTTCGAGCGCCGCCAGCCGGGCTGGCGGCGCCAGCGGCTCGAGTCCGCGCACGGCGGTCTGGCGCACCAGCGGGTCGTCGTCGCGCAGCGCCGCCTGCGCCGCGGCGAGCCCGCGCGGTCCGAACCTGACCAGCAGATCGAGCCCGGTCGCGCGCACGATGGCGGGTTGGGCGGGGTCGCTCACCAGCGCCGCCAGGCCGTCTGCCGCCTCGGGCCGCCCGGCCCGCCCGGCGGCGATCAGGTCCGCGACGTGCGGCGCCGGCGGCGCGGCGGCCCAACCGGCGACCCTGTCGGCGGCCCAACCGGCGACCCTGTCGGCGGCCCAGGCGTCGTCACGGTCGGTATGGCAGCCGGTGCAGGCGTTGGGAGCGCCCAGCGAGACCGAGAGGTCGGGTCGGGGCACGCGGAAACTGTGGTCACGGCGAGGGTCCACCCCCATGTAGGTCCGCGCCGGCATGTGACAGTCGACGCATCGGGCGCCGGCCGATCCGGAATCGTGCCTGTGATGGTCCGGTGTGTCGTAGCGCCCTGGTTCCAACATCGGGAAGCGTTCGACCGGGGTGTCGCGATGACACTGGGTGCACAACGCGTTGCCAGCGGCCCGCAGATCGAGGCGATGCGGGTCGTGGCAGTTCGAGCAGCGCACGCCGGCCGCGTGCATCCTGCTCTGTACGAACGAACCATAGACGTAGACCTCGTCCAGGATCTGCCCGTCCGGGTGGTACAGCCCCTCGCCCAGGAGCGCGGGCAGGTAGTCGTCGAGCAACGGGCCGCCGTGGGCCGCGACCGGGGTCAACGGCTCTCGACGCGAATGGCAGGGGGCGCAGGTGTCGACTTCGACTGCCGGGGCGCCGGGAGAGAAGGGCGCAACCAGTCCCCAGGCCTGCGGGGTGCCGGCGTCGGTCGCGCCGGTGCGGGCCAGTTCGACGTGCGCCGCGCCTGGGCCGTGGCACGCCTGGCAGCCGACGTCCATCTCGGCCCAAGTCGTCTCGTAGCGATCGCTCTCACTGTCGTAGCGCTTCCGCAGGTCGGTCGAGTGGCAGGCGGCGCACATCAGGTTCCAGTTCTGATAACGGCCGGTCCAGTGCAGCGGGTCGTCAGGTGCGATCCGCTCGTCGGGGTACAGAGGGAACCAGCGCCGCTGCGCCGTGTCCCACGCGATGGTCAGGCTCTGCAGCCGCCCGCCCGGAAACGGGGCCAGATACTGCTGCAGCGGGTCGACGCCGAAGGTATACGTCAGCTCGAAGTCGGCCGGCTCGCCGTCGGGGCCTTCCGTGTTCACGAAGAATCGATCGCCGCGGCGAAAGAACCGCGTGGTGACACCGAGATGTGTGAACGTCGCGTCGTCGAAGTCGCCCAGAACCGTTTCGGCCGTGGCCGGCTGCATGGCGAGGTCGTGGTGCGAGCCGGTCCAGGCGGTATAGGCGTCCTGGTGGCAGCCGGCGCAGTCCGCTTCGTCGACATAGGCGACCCCCGATGCGTCGACCCCGCGTTCCTGCCTGGGCCAGTCGCCGGACCCGCCGGGCCACGCCGTGCAGGCGCAGACCGTCGCACACACCGCCGCGCATACCGCGAGGGTCAGTGGTGCGCGCTTGGCGGCATGCAGAGCGCCGAACATCCTGGCGATCCTGTGCACGAATTTTTCAGAACAGCCCGTAGGGGCACCCCTTGTGGGTGCCTGCTCCCCGTGGAATTCTGCGGTTTCACGCTGCATCCCGTCTCGGGCGGCGTTGGGCTTTTGATTGCCGGGGTCACAAATGCCCCAAATTGCTCTCTCGTCGCGCCTTGCGCTGGCCGGGCGCGGCGTTGTTACGACCAGATCTCGGTGCAACGCGGGATTCTACCGCGGGCTGCTAGCGCCACGCACCTGTGAACCTAGCACGAAGGCGCCGGAATTCGGCTATGCTGTGCCGTTGATGCGGGCGTCGGCGCGCGCGAAAAGGGAACCCGCGCCGGAGGACGTTGCGTGTCGCCGGAGAGGTGACATGAGTGAAGACCGGGCGATTGCGGACGTGTGCGGGCTGGAGATTCTCGACAGTCGGGGGAACCCGACGGTCGAGGTGGAAGTGACGCTGGGCGGCGGCGTCGTCGGCCGGGCGGCGGTGCCGTCGGGTGCGTCGACGGGCGAGTTGGAAGCGGTCGAGCTGCGTGACGGCGATGCGGCGCGCTATGCAGGGAAAGGCGTGAGCCGGGCGGTGCAGCACGTCAACGGACAGATTCGGGACGCGCTCAGGGGGCTGGATCCGACCAGTCAGGGAGAGATCGATCAGGCGCTGACCGAGCTCGATGGAACCGGGAACAAGGGGCGTCTGGGCGCGAACGCCATTCTGGGGGTCTCGCTGGCGGTCGCGAGGGCGGCCGCCACGGCGGCGCGGCTGCCGCTCTACGAATATCTGGGGGGTGACGACGCCTGTGACCTGCCGGTGCCGATGATGAACCTGCTCAACGGCGGCGCGCATGCGGACAACAACGTGGACATCCAGGAGTTCATGGTGATACCGGTGGGCGCTCCCTCGTTCAGCGAAGCGCTGCGCGCCGGCGCCGAGATATTTCATTGTCTGCGCGCGGTGCTGCAGGAGCAGGGCCATCAGACCGCGGTCGGCGATGAAGGCGGATTCGCGCCGAACCTCGACTCCAACGAGGCGGCGCTCGACATGCTGCTACAGGCGATCGAGCGGGCGGGATACTGTCCGGGCGAGGATGTCTATCTCGCGCTCGACGTGGCGGCCAGCGAGCTGGTCGACCCGCAGGACGGGTGCTACCGTCTGTCTACCGGCAGCGGCGACGGCCTGAGCTCGGCCGACATGGTCGACTGGTGCCGCCGTCTGGTCGACACCTATCCGATTCTGTCCATCGAGGACGGCCTGGCGGAGACGGACTGGGAGGGCTGGGCGGCGCTGACCGCGGCGCTGGGTGAACGGGTCCAGCTCGTGGGGGACGATCTGTTCGTGACGAACACCGAGATCTTCCAGCGTGGCCTCCGCGACTCGGTGGCGAACGCCATTCTGGTGAAGCTGAATCAGATTGGCACGCTGACCGAGACGCTGGCGGCCGTCGAGATGGCTCAGCGCGCGTCGTACGCGGCGGTCATCTCGCATCGCTCGGGCGAGACGGAAGACACGACCATCGCCGATGTGGCGGTGGCCACGAACGCCGGTCAGATCAAGACGGGGTCGCCGTGCCGCACGGACCGGACCGCAAAATACAATCAACTGCTGCGTATCGAGCGCCGGCTGGGGGGTCGCGCCCGCTACCCTGGTGCCGCCGCGTTCTCAACCCTGTCTGGCCGGTCTCGGTGAGGCGCGCTATTGCACTGTCTGCAGCAGGTTGTCGACCCGCAACACACCCTGTGTCATCCTGGCGATCTGTTCCATCTCGCGGCGCTCGATCTCACCCTGCACCCACCCGACAAGGGTGACGACGGAGCGCTCGACAATGATGTGGAACGGCGGGTTGGATGACATACCGAACCGCTCGAAGTGGCTGCTCCCGAAGATCCGGTTGGCGAGACCAGCCCGCAGGCGGCGGTCCGTCGAGGACGGGTTCATCGTGCGGATCTCGTTCTGCACCTCCTGCACCCCGCGAATCTTGGCGACGCGTTCGAACAGCTCGCCCGACTTGTCGCGATCGGGGGTGACCCGGCCCATCAGCGTCACGATTCCCGAGTTGATCGACCCGTCCAGATAATCGAACACCGTGTAGTGGGGGTACCGCTGCATCACCTTGGACACTTCCTCGGCGAGTTTCTCGTCGCTTTCCGGCGGCGGCAGTTCGATTTCACTGACGATCGTCTCGACCCCTTCGACCTCCAGCGTCCGGCGCAGCGCCTCGTGTTTGTCCCAGAAGGTGTCGAGGGACCCCGTCAGCGTGACCTCGGCGCCGTCAACCGCAACTGCGAGCCGCCGCAGGGCCCGTTCCCCGCGAAGCTTCTCGCGCACGTCCTGTTCAAGCCCGGTCGCCGGCTGCGCCGCGGCGGACACGGCCTGGAGGTAGAGCAATGGCATGGTCAGGAGGGCGAGCGCGATGAGAACTGGACGACGGTGCATGGGGCCTCCTTCCTTCGGTAGTGCCGACGCTCTGTTTGTATCACACCGCTGCACTGCAAGCGACGGTCCGACGACGCCGGCGGCTCGTTGCGGTCGCGTCAGGATCCGTTGGCCGGCGGGCCGGGACGGGGTTCTTCCGTGGCGGTCTGCGTCACCAATGGGCTGGAGGATCTCCGGGACGCCTTGCGGCTGCTGGATGCGGCCGAGGCGCGGGCCGGCGAGATACGGCGGCGTCTCGCGGCCGGCTATAGTCGCCACGTTGTGTGCACTCGATTCAGAAACATATTCCAAGTGCCGCCTGAGGCTGCCCGGGGGAAGTTTCTGGCTCGTGTGTTCGGAATCTTTAGCGAGAACATCGTGCGCCGATGGTCAGCATCGACTGGCGCACCCTACGAGAATCTAGGGCGACCCACAGTACGTTTTGATGATGAGGCAACCAGGTCAACGTTGGATTTCACGCTGCGGAACAAGGCTTCGAAGAAGACATACGTGGCCGAGATGAAGTGTGAGATCGAGTACGAGAAATTCAAATATTTCATCCTCACATCCCCCGAGCAACTGGACCATCACATACGCACGAAGCCCGCGTTTCGGTCATTCCTCCGCGCCGCACGCGAACCCAGCGCAGCGAGAGTGACCGTTCAGGGGCTCCCCGTCGCTGTCGATGGCGCAATTCTTGTTTGGGGAGCGGCAACCCCGATGGGGTGTGCAGGCGTTCGAGAAAAATTCAAACTGGCCGACGTATTGACCGTGGAGTCAATGGTCGACCACCTCACCCGGTCGAATGACGACAAGTACGTTGCAATGCTTGAGGATCGTCGCAAATGGCTCAACGAGATGTTCGATGGACTTGCGGCCGGAGAGCCGTCGCGTTCTGACCGGCGCTCGGTATGAGGAACCGTCCCGAGCCGCCCAGCGACACGGGCCGCGAGGCCTCAATTATCGCCCGTGTGGGGCTCGAGGATGCCCCGTGGGGCGCGCGTTGGCCGGGGCCATCCCTCTGCTCTGGCGCCCAAAGGCGGCTCCTGGGGCCGCTCAGAACGGCCGAGACAGGCCCGAGGCTCGGCCGGCAGCGGAGAAGAAAACATGACAAAGACGCCTGAACATCTCATCCGGATCTACAAGAAGGACCCGGACGGCACGCTGCACGACGCACAGGATGATTTCTGCATTTCGGAGTTCTGCGGAGTCGTCCCGCGTGTCGGCGATTTCATCGTTTCAAGATGGCTGCGCGATTCAAGCGAAGCAGGCCAGGTGTGGTCCAACAGGACGGTCTATGTCGTCGAAGCTGTGTATTACCGTCCTGACAAGCGAAGGCTAGAAGCGGACGATTCGTGGGTCGTGCTCGTCGTACATGACCGACAGATGAAAGAGGAGGAGGCAGAACTGCTTTGAATCAGCAGTCCGTGGGGGACAGTCGGCCCCGCGCTCCGGGAGCTGGGTGCCGCTGGAGGGCCTCCGGCCGGAGAGTCGGCCCGGCTGGGCCGTTATGGAACGTTCCGGAAGTCGAACGGCGGCGACGAGCCGTGGTAGGCGATAATCGGCTGGAACGGCGCGAGGCGGTGCGGGCGGGCGTGGCGGACATGGCTTGCAGCCTGCCGTAACTGAGACGCGATCTGCCACCGGCCGGGACACACGACGAACACCGGCCGCTTCCGTTCCTCCGTGACCATACGGATTGGCATCACCAGATCGGTGTCATTCGAGATCACCGCCGCCGCCTCGAACAGGTCCTTCCACGCATCGTTCAGCAGATGGGCCGCGAGATTCACGTCTGAACCCTTCTCTTCCATGGTGTGGAACTCGGCGATCACCGCATCCGGGATCGGTGTCCTCGCGCCCCGTGGCGCGCCCTCACCCCCGCCGCGACGATCCGGATAGACGCCCACCGGCAGCGTCTGGGGGCGTTCGCCGAGGACCCGGTGGTCGCCTCGGGGCAATGTGACCGGCATCGGCGTGTCGATCCGCTTCCCGGCGACCGGCAGGTTGGCGAGCGGCCGCCACGCGGTCTTTGCCAGAAACCTTCCGTAGTGAATGTCGACTTCCGGAAGGGTCGAGAGGGCCTTCAGGTAATTCTGCTGGCGCGCCGGCGCCCGTGAATCGAGCTTTCCCGAGACCCGCGCCGTGAAGTAGCGGAGCCTGTCGATCGCGTACTCACGGGGAAGCAGAAGGGCGGCCAGCCGGACAGGATCGAGCCACTTGAAGGGGGTTCCCTTCAGCGCGCCGTAATACAGGTTGAACCCGTCGACATAGACCCGCGTTCTCACGTCCGCCCACGGAAAAAGCAAGGGCCGCTCCAGAGAGCAGCCCTTGAGCCGACAGCACGCTGCCGGCGGGTAACTGAGAAAACCTTACATCAAAATGAGTCCCACCCGCAAGCGAATGCTCCGCTGCGAACCCCGGCATCTTGAGTCTGTCGCGCGTCGCCGCGTCGGCCAGGTCGTCCAGCTCGAACTCGTGGGTCTTGCTGACGCTGTTCGTCCAGTTGGTGCGGATCGGGAACCGCAGCATGTCGGAGACGATCAGCAGCGGCGGGTTCTCCAGTGCCAGCGATTACTGCCGGAGCTGGTTGAAGGCCGCGTCGAGGTCCGCGCGCCGCCCCTTGTACTCCCAGGCAAAGCAATGCCGCTTCCAGACGTCCGCCCACGCCGTCGCCGCCGGTATCCTTCCGAGCGCCCCGCTCGAAGCAGTACGTTTCGCCGACTGGATCGGCCTCGGCCGGCGTCGGCTCGCCCAGCAGCCGGCACAGGTCGATGAAGTGTTCCTGCGATGCCGAGTGCTCCTTCAGCGCGGAGGCCCGCCACTTCGTGATGAACGCGTGCGGCGTCACGGCCAAATCCTCATCAACAAAGCCTTGCTGTCGGGTCCGCTATGGCCACAACCGATAACCGGATGCAGGAGGGACGAGCGGGATGCAGGAGGCGCGATTCAAAGTCTGGCTGGAGCGAGGACGGAGCGCCGGGACCGTCAACAGTCGAATCAGCAACTGTAAGCGGGTCGAGCGCTATGAGGGCGATCTGGACGCCCGTTACGATGCGGACGGGCTGGCCGGCCTCAGAGCCCGTGGTGAAAGCCCCGCGGCATTCGCGCGGCGATGCATCCCGCCTGGACAGCGTTCTTCCTCGGTCACATATGCCCAATATGCTCCCTCGTCACGCCTTGCCACCCGGGCGCCTCGCCACGCTCGGTGCTACGCGCGGTTTCACCACGGGCTCCTAACGGACCGCCTGAACCCAAGTGACCCGAAGCACAAAATCCCGATCAAGGGCAACAGCTACAACGGCACGGCGACGTTGAAGAGCGCGGTTAACCTCTATCGCGACTTCCGGAATGCGGGCTGCGGAACGGCCGGTTCGACCGGGGCTCCGGCGAAGCGGTGGCCGCAAGAGCGGCAGACCCGGCGACCGGGAGCGCACTGGCCGGTCTGGCCGCAGCCGAACGACGAGGATCTCCTCACGCTTGCCCGGGCGATGGCGCCGGAGCGCGCCAGCGTAGCCGCGGTGGGTGTTGGCGCTGATGGAGGCTGCGAGACAACGACGGCGAGGCCGGAGCCGTCCCTGTAGATGACCTTGGCGACACGGCGGCGGGTGCCGTGGCTGAGGCGCCCCTTGTTTTCTTGGACACGGATTAAGGGAGAATCCGATGTCCAAGGAGGTTGGGAGAATGGGTCAGTCGAGGAGCGTGAAGGGACGTGGATCGGCACGGACGGAGGGAGCCCGGAGGGCGACTGGAGTCCGTGCCGACGGCGCGGCCGGGGTTGGAGCCCTGGGCCCGGGGCAGCGGTGGAGCGCGGGCCGGAAGCGGGAGGTCGTGCTGCGGCTGCTGCGGGGAGAGTCGTTGGACGCGTTGTCGCGGGAGGTTGGAGTCGAGATCTATCGCCTGGAGGATTGGAAGGAGCGAGCCCTGGCGGCTCTCGAGCGTGGGCTGAAGGATCAGACCGGCGAGCCGGCGACGGCATCGGATCCCGTGCCCCTCGGCACGGCGGCGCACCACCTTGGCGCACAACGCGCCGAGCTACGACGCCGAGATGCTCGCGCGGGCGACCCGCACGATCGTCGACGAGATCGATCCGGTGCGCATCATCCTGGACGTCTGCAAGACATAGAATCAGACATGGGATACGACACACGGCGGCGCGCGCCGGACGGCGCCCTTGCCCATGTGTCGCAAACGGCCCTGTCGGCCCGAAGCGCAGACACATGTTCATCTTCCTCCGGTGATCCCGAGTGGTGATCACACTGGTTCGCAATACCGCACCGGGTCTTGTGCGCCCCCGGTTTCCGGTACTGCGCCGGCACGCGTGTCCCGAAATTGGCGTTGTAGATGGCCCGTTCGGCGACCACGCCGTGAGACCCCCACCGGCCCGGTGCGGGTAGCCGCCCCGGAAAATACTTGGGGGTGCCTTCCAGCCACGCGTACGGTCGAAACACGCCGACCACGAGACCCCTGAAGTGCACCACGATGAAAATGAACCGCTGGACGCCGCCCACCTTCCAGGTGTACGGGACCGCCTCGTTCACAGCCGTCGCGGGATGGCGAAGGTCGCCCCCGACGCTGTCGGCTCGTTGCGGTCGCGTCAGGATCCGTCGGCCGGCGGGCCTGGACGGGGTTCTTCCGTGGCGGCGCCGGCAACGTCCAGCCGGCTTTCATACCGCTGATACAGGTAGGATGAGCCGACGAGCAGCAGACCCAGCGCGATGCTGCTGGCGATTCGATAAATGGAGTCGAGCTGCGCGAAGTCGACCGTGAAGAGCTTCACCACCGTCACGAAGAACACGACGATCGCCAGATAGCGAATCGGGGGATACCGCCGCCTGATGCCGGCCGCCGTCAGGGCGGCGGCGTAGGCGCCCCAGGTGGCTGACAGCATCATCTGCCGGGCCAACTCGGCGCTCGACGCGAATTGTGGGGTCTGGGCCCGCAGATCCCAGATGGCGCTGATCTCGGTGGACAGCGTGACCAGCATCAGGAGATTCGCCGCCACCACCGCGCCGCCGACCACCGTGCCGCTCCTGCGGTCGTCATCGGGTCCGGGGCGCGCGTGCAGCCAGGCGATGAACGCGAGAACGCCGGTGACGGCGAAGCCGAGCAGCGCCCGCTGGTTCAGGATCACCGTGTAGGCCGCGGGCACCGGCGCGAACTGCAGGTCCAGGAGCCGCACGATCGCCACACCCAGCAGGCCGGCGCCGACGGCGCGAACCCAGGTCCGCTGCTCGCGGCGCCCAAGCCAGATCATGCCCCCGGCCTGGACCGCACAGAGCGTCACGCTCCAGGCGCCGTCGAACAGGGCGGTGACCGCCACGGCCGCCAGGGTGACCGCCACCACCTGCATGTGCAGCGCCGCGCGCGCGTCGAGGCGCCGCAGCAGCAGGGTCACGGCCCCGTAGGCCGCCGCCACCGCCGCCGCGATCAGACCAGCCGACGGGCGCGGCGCCAGCGCGGCCTGCAGCCCGACGTAGAGACAGAGCCCGTTGGCGGGAATCAGCAACACGTCGGCCGCATGCAGTTGGGCGCGTGCGCGTCTGACCAGCTCGATCTGCGCCCCGGCATGCACCATCCCGATCGCGACCCAGGTCGCGGCGGCAGGCACCGCCCAGGTCGAGCCGGGCAGATCGAGGGTCCGGTTCAGCAACGGACCGGCCACCACCGCCCACAGCAGCAGGCGGCTCCACATCGCCTCCCGCCGCACCGCGTCGGCGATACCCAGACTGGTGGCGGCGATGAAGTACACCAGCAGTTCGAGCCAGTGGCTGGAGAGGACCGCAAGCGAGGCGAGGTGATACCAGGCCGGGGTGGTCCAGAGCGCCAGACGGACCCACCTGGCCCGGGGGTGCGTCGAGCGATGCATGCGGTACAGCACCCACAGGAACAACCCGGCATAGAGCGTGAAGAACAGTTCGGTCGTCAGATACGCGCTGGAGCGATAGAACCTGAAATGCCAAAGCAGCACCGTCATGCCGGTGAGCACGTAGCTCGCGAGGTTCAGCGCCGGCCAGTCGCGACGATGGGCCAGAAAGACGACGCCGCACACGAGCAGGGTCGTGTAGCAGAAGAGGAACAGGTGACTGTCGCCACTTTCTCCCAGGATGAACGGGGTGCCGAAGCCGCCGATCACCGCCACCATCGCAAGCGGTTGCGAACGCAGGCGGTCAGCTTGCCAGGCGGCCGCGGCGGTCACTGCCGCGAGCAGCACGAATCCGGTCGCGACATCCACCAGTCGATACAGGTTCAAGGCGGCAAAGGCCGTGAGATACCAGATAGCGAGGCCGCCGCCGACCAGGGTCGTCCCGAAACGGGTGTGCCCGATAGAGGCGAAGCGCCAGCCGGCCCGCAGTACGAGCGCCCCGGCCAGCGCGCCGACCGCAACCCGCACCGGTTCGGTGAGCCAGGCATTGACGAATGCGAAGCGAATGAACAGGCCGACCCCGACCAGCAGCGTGGTTACCCCGACGTAGAGCATCCAGCGCTGGCCGATGCGGGCTTCGAGTCGCGCGGGTCGTGCGGCGTGCAGATCGCCGGTCGCCGGCGGCGCCGTGGCTGGCGCCGGTGCAGCGACGTCCGCGGCGGGTGGTGCAGGTCCCGATGGAGTAGCTTCGGGCGGACTGGCTGAGACCGGCGGACTGGCTGAGACTGGCGGACTGGCTGGAACGGGCGAAGCGACCGCCGCCGGCGCGGCGCCAGACGCGGTGCCCGCCAGCCGCCGTTCGAGCTCCGCCACCCGGCGCTCGAGTCGCTCGACTGCTGCCTGCGCCGCCGAGACGCGAAAGAACGCGAGCAGCGGGAGCACCAGCAGGAGCAACGGCAGCGCCGCCAGGAGCACCAGCGACACGATGGAGATGAGGGCGCCAAGCATGGAGGTCGGGTGCCCGTGGGTCGCGACTCAACCGAGACGGCCGAGTGCCTCGGCCGAGGGCGACTCGGGCCAGACCGGCGCAGGCGCCGCCACATAGCCCGCGTGTGCCAGTTGACTCTGAAAATAGGCGGTTTCGACAGCGTAGAAGTATAACCGTCCGGCGATTCGCAGAGCCAGACAGGCCAGAGTCACCGACAGCAGCCAGACCGAGGCCCCGCTCGGGGCGACACGGGTCACGGACAGCGCCGCGCCGAAGATGATGCCGTTGACCACGTACAGACCGGCGCAAGCTGCCGGCCGTCGCCGTACGAATCTCCAGGCGGCCAGGAGCGCCCCGATGGCGCTGCGCCGGTCTTCTACGACCGCGCGCACCCGCGCGTAGTCGAACACCAGTCCAACCGCCGCCACCAGACACCCGAAGACCAGATACAGCACGGTGCGCACGACAACAGCCTGGGTGACCGCCGCGCCGTCTGACGTCGCCAGCGAGTACAAATCACTGAAGATCCAGTGGTGGACAAGGGTGAACAGCAGGCCATGGGTGAGCGCCGACAGGCACAACAGTCGCAGCAGCCGGGCGCTATTCCATCCGCACGCTGAAAAAAAGCCCGTCGTGCGGGTTGGGCGGTCACGGGCGTAGCGGTCAAGGACGCCGCCCGAGAGGAAGGTCCACAGCAGCAGACCCGCGGCCAGCAGGTAGCCGATCACGAAGGTCGGGGCAGACCGGTCGCTCGGCGCGCCCGGCGCCAGGGCGACGACGGCGGCGCAGCCGGTGACAATGGTGTCGGTCGAGCGGTCGACCTGCATCGCCGGCGCGGCGCACCGCCGCATCCAGTCGATCGTCCACCCGTATGACGCGGTGTCGCCCGGGTGCGGCGGCCCCGTTTGCAGCAGGAGGTTGAGCGGTGCGGCCGTCGCCGCCGCCAGCAGTGTGACGCCAGTCAGGATGACCGGCGCTCGCAGCACCCTGCGCAGTCCGTCCCGCAGCGAGGAAACGATCGGCATCAGACGGGTCGCGGACGCCGCCATGGCCCGCGCGGCGCCGCGATGCGCCCAAAGAACCTGAAGCCGGGGGGCGCGCGCCGGCTATCGATAGTCGTCCCTCACCGGGTGGAACACGTCGATGATGCGGCAGGCAGTCACCGCCCGTCCCGAGTGTGACGCGTTGGGTGGGACGAACGCAACGGTGCCCGGACCCAGCCGACGGGTGGCGCCGGCGATGGTCATTTCGAACTCGCCGTCGAGCACGTGCGAGACCTGCTCGTGCGGGTGCGCGTGCTCCGGAAGCACGGCGCCCGCGGCGATCGTCCAGGTTACCGAGGTCATCGTGACCCCGGTGGCGAACCGGCCGACGAAACCTGCCATCGGTTCCTTGCGCGCCAGATCGGTCAAAGAATGAAACGGCATCGGTGTCAGTCTTTCAACCCGAAGGTGTAGACCACGTTGCCGGCGGCGACCGTCACGTATTGCTGTCCTTCGACGGCGAACGACATCGGGGCGGCGTGCACACGCGAACCGACGTTCATGTGCCACAGTTCATCGCCGGTCTCGGCGTCGAGCGCGAAGAAGTATCCGTCGATGGTACCGCTGAAGACCAGGTCGCCCGCGGTCGTCATCACACCGGCGGTCGAACGGGGCTGGATCCAGTAATCCCAGCGGATGTCGCCGGTCTTGGGGTCGATGGCCCGGATGCTGCTCGCGTAGTTCTCGATCGGCTGGTTGTACTGCTGTCCGCCACCGGTGAATTGGTCGCCTTCCACGTACTCTTCGTCACGCTTGAAGTAGATCGCCTCGCCGTCGAACGCCTGGACGTAGAACAGTTCGGTGCGTGGACTGTACGCCGGCGAAAACCAGTTGGTGCCGCCGCCGACCGGCGGGGACACCAGAACGCCTTCGGCGGTCGGCTCCATGTTCGGAATCCGGATCGGCCGGCCGTTCGAGTCGAGTTCCGGTTCCGCCCAGGTCATCTTGGCGAACGGCTTCCCTATCAGGAACTCGCCCGTTTCCCGATCGAGCGTGTAGTAGAACCCGTTGCGGTTCGCCCACATCATCACCTTGCGCGCTTCGCCGTCAATGTCGAGATCCGCCAGGATCGGCACCTGGATCGCATCCCAGTCGTGGACGTCGTGCGGTGTGAACTGGAAGTACCACGCCATGCCGCCCCCGTCGCCGCTGAGCGCCAGCGCGGAATCGGCGTACAGGTTGTCGCCCATCCGCACGTCGCCGTTCCAGTCGGGACCGGGATTGCCGGTGCCCCAGTAAATGAGATCGAGGTCCGGATCGTACGACCCGGTAATCCAGGTGGGCGATCCGCCGGTGCGCCACGAGTCGCCGGCCCAGGTCTGGTTATCCGGATGGTCGGGACCCGGAATCGTGTCCGTCCGCCAGTTCCGCTCGCCGCTGTCTGGATCGTAGGAATCGAGGAAACCCCTGATCCCGAACTCGCCTCCCGCGATGCCGGTGATGACCTGATCCTTGACGATCAGCGGCGCGGCGGTCTTGCTGTAGCCCGCCCGATAGTCCGCCGCCTCCGAGGCCCAGAGAAGATTGCCGCTGCGGGCGTCGATGGCCGCCAGCTTGGCGTCGAGCGTACTCATGTAGAGGGTGTCGCCCAGGATGGCCACGCCACGGTTGTTCCGGCCGCAACAGATTCGCAGATCGTCGGGTAGCGGGTGGTTGTAACGCCAGTATTGACGTCCGGTCGCGGCGTCGACGGCCACGACGTTGCTCGGCGCCTCGGTGATGAACATCACGCCGTCAACGACGATCGGCGTCGTCTCGGCCCGATCGAGTTGCGGAATCTGATACGCCCACTTCAGTTCGAGGTTGCCGACGGTCTGCCGGTTGACCTGCTCGAGTCCGCTGAACCGCTGACTGTCGAGGGTGCCGGAGTACATCAGCCAGTTGTGCGGTTCGTCCGCTGCGTTCAGCAGCCGTTCCCAGGTCACGGGTGAGAGCGACGGTGCGTTCTGCGCGAACGCAGACGCACCGGACAGCAGTAATGTGATGACGAGGGCGATCCGTTTCATGTTCAACTGTCCTCCCGCCGCAGCGTGTACAGGTATGCGATCAGGTCGTCGACTTCACTGTCGGTCAAGATGCCGTTCACGCTGGGCATGGTCGACGTCTTGATGCGTTCGTAGTCTTGCAGGGACCCCTTGGTGAAGGACCAGAGATCTTCGTTGTCGTCCATGATGCGGATCGAGAACGTATCCTCGTTCATCCGCAACCCGGAGATCACCGAACCGTCTGCCCGGGTGACCCGCATCGTCCACCAGCGTGGCGCGAGGTCCTCGTCCGGCGTCCGGAGGTCGCTGAGCAGTTCGTCGGCGTCGCGCCGATTGCCGACGCGGGTCAATTCCGGGCCGCGTCGTCCGCCCTCGCCGTTCACCATGTGGCAACTGCTGCAGTTGCCTTTTCCGTTGAATACCAGCTCTCCATTGGCCGCGTCGCCCGGCAGATCGGCGGCAGCGGTGTCGTTCAGCGAGTTCAGGTAACTGACGATCATCCAGACCGACTGATCGGTCGAGCGCTGGCTGATTCCGATCATCTGGGTGTTGGGCAGGCCTTCCCGGATGATATTGAACAGTCCGGCGTCGGTGCTGGTGTTCTGGAATCCTTGCGTCAGGTCCGGACCCAGCTCGCCGCCGCCGCCGTTACGCCCATGACAGCGGCCGCACTGCTGCCGGAAAACCCGTTGACCCATGCGGATGTCGAGCGTGGTCGTGAACAGGTTCTCGGTGTCCTGGGCGCGTGGAGCGGCGGGGGCCATTGCGAGATACAGCGCCGCCAGGAACAATGGCGCAACGAATGCCCACAGGCTACGGATCGACATGTTGCCCTCCGGAATATGGAGTAGTCACGTTGGAGCGGCGCCGGTGACGACGCTCCCGGTGCATCATAGTGCGTTTCGCCGGTCTTGTTGATTCTCGCGTATTCGCGCGACGATATCACGGGCCCGATGCACGATGCTGCGTTCGAATTTCCCGATCGCCCGAAAGCGCTCCGCCCGGCGCCGGATGAGCCGCTTCGGTTTCAAGGCCGACAGTTTGGCCAGGTGGTGGACCGTGCGCTCCAGCACCTGCCGCGCTGCCGCGTCCGGGTCGCGATGGGCCCCGCCCGGCGGTTCGGGGACTATGTCGTCGATGACCCCGAGTTGGAGCAGATCGTGCGCACGGAGCTTCAGAGCGGGCAGCAATTCGTCGCTGCGGTCGGCATCGTGCAGCAGAATCGCCGCGGCGCCTTCCGGGGCGATCACGGAGTAGATCGCGTTCTCCTGCATCAGGATGACGTCGGCCAGACCGAGAGCCAGTGCACCGCCCGAGCCTCCTTCGCCAATGACGATGTTGATGATCGGCACCGGCAGACGCGCCAGTGTGCCGAGACTCTCGCCGATCGCCTGAGCGATGCCCCGCCGCTCTGCCTCGAGCCCGGGAAACGCGCCCCGCGTATCGACCAGCGTGACCACCGGCAGACTGCATTTCGCCGCCAGCCGCATCAGCCGTTGCGCTTTCCGGTAGCCCTCCGGCATCGGCATCATCTCGCCCCACTGCGCAATCAGGACGACCGGATGCCCCTGCAGGTCGGCGATGCCGCCGACGATGGCCGGGTCGTCGCCGTAGCAGCGGTCGCCGTGCAACGGGCTGAACGCCTGGAACATCCGTTCGACATAGGCGGTTGCGCGCGGCCGGGACGGCGTGCGGGCCAGTTCGATCACTTCGGATGGCGACCGGGTCGCCTTTGGCGTGGGGGCCAGTTGCACCGCCGCCCAGGCGTCCGTTCGACGTGCGGTGAGTTGCGAGACGAGCACTGCCAGCCGGTTTCGCAGGAACGGCCGCTCGACGATCATGTCGATCATGCCTCGTTCAAGCAGGGCTTCCGCCCGTCGTTGCGCCTTCGGGATCTTCTCGGCGATCGTGCCCTCGACGACGCGTGCACCGACGAAGCCGATCTGCGCCCGCGGTTCGCCGATCAGGATGTCGCCCAGCGACCCGAAGCTCGCAAACGTGCCCCCAAAACTCGGGTTGGTCAGCACGGAGATGTAGGGCAGCCGCGCCTCGTGGTGTGCGGCGACCGCCATGGCGGTCTTCGCCATCTGCATCAGCGCAAGCATGCCTTCCTGGATGCGTGCCCCTCCGCTGGCGATGATGGACACCACCGGCCGCTTGCGCCGGGTCGCGACCTCGAAGGCGCGCGCCACCTTTTCGCCGACCACCGACCCCATCGTTCCGCCGAGGAAATCGAACTCGAGCGACACCAGCACCACCGGCCGTCCGTCGAGCTGCGCCTCGCCGGCCAGGGCCGCTTCCTGCATGCCGGTCCGCCGCTCGGCCTCGCGCAGCCGATCGCGATAGGGGCCGCTGACGCTGAAGTCGAGCGGATCGGACGAGTACAACCGCTTGCCGATTTCACGGAACGATCCCTGATCGGAAAGGTGGTCGATCCACTCCAGGGCGGTGAGCGCACTGTGGTGACCACATCCGCCGCACACCCGCAACTCGGCAGCAAAGGTGGCCTCGTCGACCTCCAGATTGCACTTGCGGCACGTGTGGACCGGAAGATCCGGCGCCGTTGCGACGGCGACCGCCTGTTCTGGTTCAGCCACGTTTCTCTGGTTCTCCGGAGCCTCGACGGGACGGGAGACGGATAGCGGCCCGTCCCGGGTCAACTATTGTCGATCACTGGCCGCCGCTGGCGGTTGCGAGCAAGCTGCTGAGCAGGCGCAGTCCGAGCAGCAGCACCAGCGGTGAGAAGTCGATCCCGCTGACGGGCGGCAGCGTCCGTCGTATTGGTGCGAGCGCCGGCTCGGTCAGGTTGTGAACGAACTGCGCGATCGGGTTCGTCGGGGGAAGCTGTATCCACGACAGCACGACCGCCACGAAGACGATCAGGGAGTAGATGTCGATAATCGCAACAAATAGCATGGTGTGTGCGCAGATTATATCCGTGTTGCCCGCCGAGTGCCGGCGCCGCCGTGCCGGATCCCCCGCGTTGCATCGAGATCGGCGATGCGCCCCGTGTAGGGGCAACCCTTGTGGTGGCCGGGCCGCACCGTGTAGGGGCAACCCTTGTGGTTACCTGGTCGCGCCCTGTAGGGGCAACCCTTGTGGTTGCCCTGGTCGCGCCCTGTAGGGGCAACCCTTGTGGTTGCCTGGTCGCGCCCTGTAGGGGCAACCCTTGTGGTTGCCCTGTTCGTCTTGAAACCGCAGAATTCAGCTTGGATCAGCTTGGATCAAAAATGCAGCGGGGTTTCACCACGGACTGCCAGGTCACGGCAGCGTCAACGCCAGCAGCTCTGCCGTGCGGCCGCCGCTGCCGACCGCGACCACCAGGTACTGCTTGCCGTCGTGCAGATAGGTCACCGGGTTGCCCCCCGGCACCGCCGGCAGATCCACCGAGCCCAGATGCTCACCCGTGTCCTTGGCGTAGGCGCTGATGGTGCGGCTGGATTCCGCCTGGTCCTCGTAGCCGCGTCCGCCGTGATTCATGATGAGCAGCGTCGGGGTCACCAGCGGCCCCGAGCTGACGCCGCCGCCGCCGCCCAGGGGCGGCAGGTTCAGGTGGCGCACCGCCTCGTGGTTTCTCGGGCCATCCCCGTGCGGCTGCATCCAGGCCTGCTCGCCGGTGTTCAGGTCGAGCGCGGTCACCCGTTTGTAGGGCGGTTTGAACAGCGGCAGACCCTGTGGCCCCGGCACGGTGGTCCCCCAGGGGTCGGTGAAGTAACCGATGGTCGCGGGCGGGTCGTACTTGATCAGATCCACCACGATATGCGTGCTCGACGACGATACGAACAGTTGGCCGGTTTCCACGTCGACGGCCGCGCCCTGCCAGTTCGCGCCTCCCCCGGCGCCCGGCACCTGGATGTAGGGTTTCTCGTCGCCGCGCAGGACCGGGGGTGAGAACAGCGGTCCGAATTGTGCGCGGTCGCCAATGAGATCGAGCGCCTCGGCCCGCAGTTCCGGCGTGAAGTCGACCACGTCGTCGATGCTGATGCCCTGCCGGTCGAACGGCGGCGGTTTGGTCGGGAACGGCTGGGTGGGGGAGTACCACTCGCCCGGCACGTTGCCCTGCGGCACCGGCCGTTCCTCGATCGGCCAGACCGGTTCGCCGGTCACCCGGTCGAACACGTAGGTGAACGCCTGCTTGCTCACCTGCGCCAGCGCCTTGATCTCGCGGCCATCGATGGTGATGTCGAGCAGGTTCGGCCCGGTCGGGAAGTCCCAGTCCCAGAGGCCGTGGTGAATCGCCTGGAAGTGCCAGGCTCGCTGGCCGGTCTCGATGTCGACCGCCACGATGCTCTCGGCGAACAGATTGTTCCCGCGCCGCATTCCGCCGTACCAGTCGTTCGATGGGGTGCCGGTGGGCAGGTAGACGAGGCCCAGTTCTTCATCGACCGCCATGTAGGACCACACGTTGGAGTGTCCGCTGTAGCGCCACGACTCGTTCTGCCAGGAGTCGACGCCGAATTCGTCCCCTTGCGGAATGGTGTGGAAGATCCACTTCATAGCGCCGGTGCGGGCGTCGTAGGCGCGCACGTGTCCGGGTGAGGCCTCGCGCAGTCTGATGTTGGTGTCCTGAATGATGCTGCCGGTGATGATGGTGTCGCCGGCCACCGCGACCGGCGAGGAGTAGGTCATGCGCGAGGCGTCGATCTCGCGCTCGTAGCCCTTGGTCAGGTCGACATACCCGTTTTCGCCGAAGCCCGGATACAGCGCTCCGGTCCGCGCGTTGAGCGCCACCAGCTTCAGGTCGTGGTTGGCGATGTAAATGCGGGCATCATCCCTCTCGTGGTCCTTCCAGTAGGAGACTCCGCGGTGGTGCCAGCCCATGTTGGGCGGCCGCTCGAGAACGTCGTAGATCCGTGGGTCGTAGGTCCAGACCGACTCGCCGGTGCCCGCGTCGAGCGCCGCCACCTGTCCCAGCGCGGTGCTGACGTAGACCAGCCCGCCGGCCATGAGCGGCGACGACTTGAATTGACTGGGACGGATGCGCTCGTTGCTCTCGACGACCGCTCTCGAGAGCGACGTCCAGCGCCAGGCAATCTCCAGATCGGTGAAGTTCTCGGCGGTGATCTGGTCGAGGGGCGAGTACTTGGTGTTGGCCCCGTCCCGTCCGAACGCGTGCCATTCGCCGTCAGGCACGGTCGATTGGGCCGCCGCTGACCCGTACAGCAGCGTGAGCAGGGCGGCCAGCGATACGCCGGCGAGAGACCGAAGCCGTGGGCTTGTGCGCATCACGCCGTCTCCATGGATGTCAGTCGTTCTGATTGCTCAGTCGCCACAAGTGCGACCGCGTGCGAATGAACAGACTGCCCTGGGCGATCGCCGGGCTTGACATGGCGACCTCGCCGAGGGCGTTGGTGGCGATGACGTTGAAGTCGTCCGCGGTGTCGAAGACGTATGTGTCCCCATCTTCGCTGATCGCGAAGATCTTGCCGTTGTAGGCCCACGGAGAGGCCGTGAAGCCCCCGGTGCCGCGCGCAACGCGACGGCGCACCTCCTGCGTCAGCACCTGCTGCTCCGTGAAGTACTGTTCCTCGCCCGTGCGGGCGTCGTGGACGGTATAGAACCCCTGGTCCAGGAGCGTGAAGTAGTAGTCGCCGTAGACCAGGGGCGTGGGGTGATACGGCCCGGCGGCGTTCTGATACCAGACGATGGCGTCGTTGCTCCGTTGCCCGTCCCGCAGGCTGATGTCGCCCGACGCGCCTGGACGGATGGCGTACACCGGTCTGATCGCGTCGCCGACGTACCCCGAGGTGACGTACAGGAGGCCGTTCGCGCTGAAGGGCTGGGGGATCGAGATCGAGTTCAGACCGCGGAAGGACCAGAGCTCGTTGCCGTCGAGGTCGTAGGACCGCACCTGATCGCTGCCCGCGGTCACCAGTTCGGTGCGCAGGTCGTGCTGCCAGACGAACGGCGTCGACCAGTTCGTGCCCTCGTCGCGGTCCACGCGCCAGCGCTCGGCGCCGGTCGCGGCGTCCAGCGCGACCGCGAACGACTGATCATCGTTGTCGTTGACGATGAAGAGCGTGCCGTCATGCAGGACCGGCGAGGCCGCAGGGCCCCAGCCCAGCCGCGTTTCGGCCGGATCGAACCTGCGCTCCCAGACCAGCTCGCCGTCCATGTCGAGGGCGAAGACGCCGATGTTGCCGAAATAGGCATAGACCCGTTCGCCGTCCGTTACCGGCGTGGCCGAAGCAAAGGTGTTCTTGAGGTGACGATCGAACTGCGGCTCACCGGCATGGACCTCCGAGGTCCAGACGATCTGGCCGGTGTCGACGTCGAGGGCGTGGACCAGCCAGTGGTGCACATCGACCTCGCGTTCCATCAGGTCGCCTTCCTTCGGGTCCGGAAATCTGCCGTCGTCCGTCGTCGCGGGCGATCCGAACGGGAAATACAGCCCCATGCGCGGTTCCTGGGTCTCGCCGTCGCTGACCGCGGTGGTGAGGAAAATCCGGTTGTCCCAAACCACGGGAGAGGACCAGCCCAAGCCGTCGATCGGCGTCTTCCACACGACGTTCTCCGTCGCGCTCCACGTGAGCGGCAGGCGGGCGTCGTCTTCGGCGACGGGCAACGCGTCGGCGCCCCGGAACGACGGCCAGTTCTCGTTCTCGCGCGAGAGCGCCGTTATCGCGACGAACGTGATCATCAGAGTCGCCAGCGCGGTTGTGGTCATAGGGCCTGACATGCGGCGCATCAATATCTCCTGGGGGCTTCTCACGGGGTCGAATTGATCTCAGCGGAATTATACGCGCCAATGGCGGTCACGGCCGGCCCGCGCAGCGCCGCCGCTCGTGACGTGGCCCCGATGTTCCGTCATAATGCGCGCTGACGTCACCGCAGTTCAGAACCGGAGAGCAGGGACATGACACTGAGATCCAGAACCGCAATCGGGTGCTGGCGGCGTTCGCTGCGCTGGCCGCCGGGTGCTCCGCCGCCGTGGATACGCAGGAACCGCGCCAGCCGCGCAATCTCGAAGAGTTCGACGCGATGTTTCAGGAGATCAACAACTGGGGCCGGTGGGGCGCTGACGACGAGCTCGGCGCCATGAACCTGATCACCCCGCAGAAGACCCGCGACGCGGCGGCCCTCGTCCGTTCGGGCATCACCGTGTCGCTCGCCCACAACCCGATGCCGGGCGAGTACGCGGACAATCCGGACGCGGCGTTCAACCACACCATGGGCCGCAGCCTGCGCAGCGACACCTACGAGTTCACGTATCACGGCTACGGCGTCAGTCACATCGACTCGCTGTGCCACTTTCTCTGGAACGATCGGCTCTTCAACGACGTCTCGCCGTCCGAGAGCACCCCGGAGGGCTGCGGCAAGCTGGGCATCCAGAATCTGAAGAGCGGCATCGTCACGCGCGGCATCCTGCTCGACTTCGCGCGTCTGAAGGGCGTGGATTATCTGGAGCCGCAGACGCCCCTCTACGTCGAAGACATCGAAGCGTGGGAAGAGCAGGCGGGCGTCCGGGTGTCGGCAGGCGACATCATCTTCGTGCGCACCGGGCGTTGGGCGCGCCGGGCCGCGCTTGGACCGTGGCAGGTGTCAGGCAACAGCGCCGGTCTGCATGCGTCGGTACTGCCATGGATCAAGGAACGCGGTGTCGCGGCCGTCGGGAGCGACGCGGCGACCGACGTGATGCCGTCGCTGGTGGAAGGGGTCGGGCAGCCGGTGCACACGATGTTGATCGCCGGGCTCGGCGTGCACATTTTCGACAACATGGACCTCGAGGCGCTGGCCGAGACGGCCGCCGCCGAGAACCGCTGGGAGTTCATGATCACCGCCGGTCCGATTCCGGTCGACGGCGGCACGGGGTCGCCCCTCAACCCGATTGCCGTGTTCTGACGAGGACCAGCGCCAGAGTGGCTCTCGTGTGTGAGTGCAGGGATCAGGGCGGACCGCGCAGGTCGAACAGCGGTTCCGCCACCGTCATCTCCATCTGATAGCGCTCGGCCGCCGCCACGACGGCGGCAAGCACGTCGGGCCGTTCCGCCGCCAGGTCATACCGCTCGCCCACGTCCACACGCAGGTCGAACAGCAGCGGCGGGTCATGGTCGGTGCGTTCGGGCGGCAGTCCGTAGCGCCCCTGCGTGATGAAGTGCACCTTGTGCGGACCTTGCCGGAAGGCGAACAGTTCACCCATCCGGTAGTAGGCCATCACGGTGCGTGGGCTCGGACCGGCGCCGAACAGCACCGGGCGCAGATCGACACCGTCGATCGGACGGTCGTCAGGGATCGCGCCGCCTCCGAGCGCGATCGCGGTCGTGAAGAGGTCCATCGCCGATCCGATCTCGCGGGTTACGCCAGGCGCGATGGCGCCCGGCCACCGGAAGATGCCGGGTACGCGCATGCCGCCCTCAAACGTCGTGCCCTTGCCGTGCCGCAAGGGACCGGCGGAACCGCCGTGCGTCTCGAAACTGGTCCAGGGGCCGTTGTCGCTCGTGAAGACCACGAGGGTGTTCGACGACAGGCCCAGACGGTCCAGCGCCTCGATCACCTGTCCCACGGTCCAGTCGATCTCTTCGATGACGTCGCCGTACACGCCGGCCACGCTGCGCCCCACGAACGCATCGGACCGGAACAGCGGCATGTGCGGCATCGTGTGGGCCAGATAGAGGAAGAACGGCTCGTCCTGATGCGATTCGATGAAGGCCACCGCGTCGTCGGCATACCGTCTGGTGACGGTGCGCTGGTCGGCCGGCCGTTCGACCTCCTCCTCGTTCCGCATGAGCGGCACGTGCCAGTAGTCGATCCGGGGATCGAACATCGCCTTCCGACGCTCGGTCCCGGGCGCGATCTGCCAGTCCATGTCGTTCGAATAGGGAATGCCGAACCAGGAGTCGAATCCATGGCGCACCGGCAGATACTCGGGCAGGTGTCCGAGGTGCCACTTGCCCACGATGCCGGTGGCGTAGCCCTGTTCGCGCAGCACCTCCGCCAGGGTGACCTCGTCGGCCGGGAGGCCCGCGCGGGAGTCGGGGAAGAACACACCGACGCGGCGTCCGAACATGCCGCTTCGAAGGTGCACACGACCGGTGAGCAAGGCGGCGCGGCTGGGCGAGCAGACCGGCGCCTGCGCGTAGAAACTGGTCCAGCGCTGGCCCTCGTCCGCCAGGCGGTCAAGATGCGGCGTGCTGATATTGGGGTGCCCGTAGGAGCCGAGATCGCCGTAGCCCAGGTCGTCGGCGGTGATGATGACGATGTTGGGCGGCCGGCTGACGCTGTCGGTTTCTGCAGCCGGCGCCGGTGGCGCGGAACTGCACGACGCGGCCAGCACGGTGAGCCCGGCGCTGACCGCACCGGCCGCGAGACACAGGGAACGCCTCATGGGCCGTCGCCGTCGCCGCCGTCGCCGGGGGCGAAGTAGCGGTCGAAGAAGTCCAGTTCGGTCTTGCGGAAGCCGAACCTGTGGATTCCCGTATCGCCGAAGTCCAGCAGCCCGTCACGGTCCGTCGTGTAGGCCAGCCAGAGCGGGGTGCCGGCGACGTTGGGGTTCCCGGTCTCGGCGAACGCGACCCAGTACGAGGCCATCAGGTCGGACACCCAGGTGTCGAGCAGCGTGTACTGATGACGGGCGCCCGGGGCGTGCAGATTGTCGAACACATAGCGGATCTCGGCGGCGTGATACACCCCGGTCGAGCTGCCCGGCGGGACCCGGCTGAAGTGATACAGGAACGCCGGCTGGCCAACCGTCTGCGTCAGGTGGGCCCACTCGCGCATCTCCCAGCCGAAGTTGCGGTCGCCATACGCCTCGAGAAACTCCGTCCTGGCCGCGGCCGGGGTGGCGGCGTCGTAGATGTCCAGGAACGCCTCGGCGAGGTCGCCGTAGGTCTCGCGCGCCCACGTCTGATAGGCAGCCACATCGTCCGGCGCGTTGCCGGCGGCCAGCGAGCCCTCGTCGGCGTTCCAGCCCACCATGACGGGCACCCGGTTCTGCCGGCCGGTCTCGAAGATGGCTCGCGCCGTGTCCGGCAAGACCCGTCCGTCGACCACCGGCCGCGTCCGGATGCGCCCTTCCGGGGTGCGAACCGTGTCCATGACGTCGACCGCCGAGACGGCGCGCAGCGCGAGCAACGTCACCTCGGCGCCGGTGCCCAGCAGGGCGATCCCGAATCGCTCTCCTTCCGTTTCCAGAGTCTGCAGGTCGGGCGTCGCCCCGTATGACCCCAGCACGCCGCCGCTCTCACCGATCGCGCGGTGAAACAGTCCCTTGGCGAGCGGGCTGGCTACGAGCGTCTGCACGCTCCACGATCCGGCCGATTCGCCGAAGATGGTCACGCGATCGGGGTCGCCGCCGAACGCCGCGATGTTGCGCTGCACCCACTCGAGCGCCGCGATCTGGTCGAGGACCCCGTAGTTGCCCGAGACGCCGTGCTCGGATTCGGCTGTCAGGAGCGGGTGCGCCAGATAGCCGAACGGTCCGAGGCGGTAGTTGATTGTGACCAGCACGACTCCGCGCCGCGCCAGACCGGCGCCGTCGTAGCTCGACCCTGACCCGGCGCCGCCCGTCAGGCCCCCGCCGTGAATCCAGACCATCACCGGCCGGCGTTCCTCCGGCTCGGCCGCGGTCCAGACGTTGAGATAGAGGCAGTCTTCGCTGATCGGGGGGATCGCAACGCCGCGGCCCAGGCCGGGGCGGCCGCCCTGCGTGCAGCGCGGGCCGAACTGATCGGCGGCGCGCTCGCCGATCCACGACGCAACCGGCTGGGGCGCCCGCCAGCGGCGGTCGCCGACCGGCGGCGCAGCGAACGGCACTCCCTTGTAGGCCCACACACCGGCCTCTGCATCGGGCGCCACGCCGCGAACCACGCCACTGTCCAGGGTGACAAGGCCGCGGTCTTCGGCCGCCAACGGGTCAGCGCCACCGAATCCGCCGGCGACGCAGAGTGCGACGATCAACCAGCCATACCGCACGATTCGGTTCCTCCGTTCAGTGCTGCTGCGTGGGCGCCGCTAGCAGCCCGTGGTAAAAGCCCCGCTGCATTCGATTCCCGCAGAATTCTGCGCTTCCCCGCGGAATTCTGCTGTTTCACGCTGCATCCCGTCTGGCGGCGTTGCTCCTCGGTCACAAATGCCCCAATTTGCTCCCTCGTCGCGCCTTGCGCTGGCCAGACGCGGGATTGTTACGACCAGATCTCGGTGCAACGCGGGGTTCTACCACGGGCCGCTACCGAAGACTGATCGCCCCGGCAGTTGGAAAGTTGTCCGGCACGGGCTGCGTCACGGCGCCGGTCGCTGCCCACTCGGCGGCCCGTTGAATCAGCGTCGTGAACCCGACGCATTCCATCGCCGGCCAGGGTCCCGACCCCACCGCTGCGCCGCCGTCCACGTGTCCCATCGCGGTGCCGAAGACGCGGCCCTGCCCATAGCGCACCGTATGCGCGATCGGTTCGTGATCGCCCGTGCCGTGCGTCAGTTCGCCCCAATGCGCCTCGCGCGCGGGGTCCGAATAGGCGGTCGCCAGGATTGTCATGTTCCTTGCGGGTCCGCGCTGGTTGCTGTAGAGCTCGTCGGTGCCGTGCAGCCAGACCGGAGGCAGTCCGCGCATGATCGGGTGTTCCGGCGCGCGGGTGACCACCTCGAACTCGTGCGCGTCCACGCACTCGCCGGCGTGGCCGGGGCGGTGGTCCAGCACCAGCTTGCCGTCCCGGTACTTCACGAACGGGCCGGCCCGCTCGTCGCGTCCGCCCCACCCGCCGATGCCCATCATTTCGTTGAACGCCGGCCAGTCCGTGAACGTGTGGTTCACGGCGTGGCCGTAGACCATCCCGCCGCCATTCGCGATGTAACGCTCGAACGACTCCTGGACATGCACCGGCCAGGCGTCGCCGTTGTACTCGAGCACGACCACGTCATAGCTGTCGAAGTCGGGTTCGAACCGGCTCATGTCGGCGCCCCGCGCGGGGGTCGTCACGACATCCACGTCGAAGAGCCCTGTTTCTTCGAGGATGTCCCGGTAGTGCGCGCTCAACACCTGCCAGCCGTGATTGTTCTGACCCGTGAGGACCATCGCCTTCAACGCACTGGTCTGCCCGGCGCCTGCGGGCGCCCCGGCGGCGGCCAGCAGGACGGCGAGCACCACATGGCCTGCGGTCCATCTGATCATGACGGTGTCTCCTTCGTGTAAAACCAGCTCCGTCCGCAGATTGTATCCGCGGTCGCGCCGCCGGTGTGATATGCAACAGTTGACGTCCAGGTAGAATGAGCCCGAGTTCGAAAAAGGTGACGACATGACCCTGCTGACGAGACGCGAGTGGCATACGCTGATGGCGGCGAGCCTGATGGCCGGTGTGGCGGGACGAACGCCGCGCGCACAGCCCGGCCGGACCGAGTCCCGCATCGCCGGGGTGCTGATCGGCGCCCAGAGCTACAGCTTCCGCGACCGGGACCTGCAGGGCCTCATCGACGGGATGGTCGAGGTCGGGATTACGAGTTGCGAGCTGTGGCAGGGACATGTCGAACCGCGCGAGCTCGGGGGACGCGGCGCACGGGAGGAGCTGCGGCGCTGGCGGACGACCGTGGGGCTGGACCATTTCACGTCCATCCGCGAACGCTTCGAGCGCGCCGGCCTGACGCTCAACGCCTATAACCTGAGCTTCCAGGACCACTTCTCGGACGCGGAGATCGAGCGCGGCTTCGAGATGGCGAAGGCGCTCGGCGTGCCGGCCATCACCGCCTCGGCTACCGTCAACGTCATACCGCGCGTCGCGCCGCGCGCCGCCCGGCACGGTATTCCCGTGGCGATTCACAACCACTCGCGGGTCGATCCGAACGAGTTCTCGAGTCCCGAGCAGTTCGCGGCCGCCATCGCCCAGGGCGACGGCAGCTCGATCGCCATCAACCTCGACATCGGCCACTTCGCGGCGGCCAACCACGACCCCGTGGCGTATCTGCGGGCGCACCACGACGAGGTCGTCACGCTGCACCTGAAGGATCGGATGCGCGACCAGGGCGCGAATACGCCGTGGGGCGAGGGCGATACCGACATCGTCCAGGTGCTGACGATGCTGCGCGATCAGCGCTGGGATATTCCGGCCAACATCGAGTACGAGTATCGGGGCGGCGACACCATCGAAGAGATGCGCCGCTGCTTCGAGTTCTGCAGACGCGCGCTTGCGTAGCAGTCCAGCGCCGTTCCGGCCGCCCCGAGACGATGTCTTCAGTCATCCGCGCCAAGCTGTCGGTGATGATGTTCCTGCAGTTCTTCGTGTGGGGCGCGTGGTCCGTCCCGCTCGGGACCTATCTCGGCGAGGCGCTGCAGTTTCAGGGGCAGCAGATCGGGCTGGTGTTCGGCACCACCGCCGTGGCGGCGATGATTTCGCCGTTCTTCGTGGGCATGGTGGCCGACCGCTACTTCGCCACCGAGAAGCTGTTGGCGCTGCTCCACACCGCCGGCGGCGTGGTCCTGTTCTTCGTCGCGACCCGCACCGCGTTTCCGGCGTTCTACGGCGCGCTGCTGTTGTACGCGCTGTGCTACATGCCGACACTGGCGCTGACCAACTCGCTGTCGTTCCGTCAGATGGACGAGCCGGCCCGCGAGTTTCCGCGCATCCGAGTGCTGGGCACCATCGGCTGGATCGCGGCGGGGTTGCTGGTCGGATTCCTGCAGCTCGAGGATACGGCCAGACCGTTGCAGATAGGCGCCGCCGCATCGGTGGCGCTGGGCCTCTACTGCCTGCTGCTGCCGCATACGCCGCCGGCGGCGGCGACACGCGTCACGGCGCGGGACGTGCTCGGGCTCGATGCGCTCAAGCTGTTGCGCGAACCGTCGTTCGCGGTGTTCGTGGTCGGCTCGCTGCTGGTCTGTATCCCGTTGCAGTTCTACTACACCTTCGCGAATCCGTTCCTGAACGAGATCGGGGTCGTGAACGCCGCCGGCAAGATGACTCTGGGACAGATGTCTGAAATCGGGTTCATGCTGGCGATGCCGTTCTTCTTCCGCCGTCTGGGAGTGAAGGGCATGCTGCTGGTGGGCATGGCCGCCTGGGTCAGCCGCTATCTGCTGTTCGCCTGGGGCGACAACGGCGCCATGGTCTGGATGCTCTATGGGGGCATCCTGCTGCACGGCATCTGCTATGACTTCTTCTTCGTGACCGGGCAGATCTACGTTGACCAGAAGGCGCCACCCGACCTGCGTGCCGCCGCGCAAGGCCTGATCGCCTTCGTGACGCTCGGCGTTGGCATGTTCATCGGGTCGTGGCTGTCGGGTCTGGTGGTCGACATGTACGTGGCGGGCGACGGACATGCCTGGGACCGGATCTGGATCGTGCCGGCGGTCTGGGCGGCCGCCGTGATGGCGCTGTTCGCGCTCTTTTTCCGCGAACGCCGCGCCGCGGCCGCCGGTGCGTGATCCGCAGGCGGCAGCCCGGGCTGTCAAGGTGCAACGCAGGCGAAGTTCGCCGCGTCGTCAATGCTTCCTGCGCCGGAGTATTTCGCGACCTGCGGATAGGGACAGAGCGGCCGGGTACGCGTGACGCGGCCGTCCTCGACCCGAGACGCGGGAATGGTGTCCGGCGCCGCGCCGCCCTCGACCCAGTTGATCAACGGGGTCAGCACATCGAAGCGGTCCGTTCCGAGCCCGCCGGCGCAGTGGAACATGCCCGGCACCATGTACAGCCGGTAGAAATCGGCCGTGGTTCCGGCGCCCATGGCCGCCCGCACCGCTTCGTAATAATCCACGCTCATCATCGGGTTCAGCGCCGTGTCGGCCCACCCGAAGTGCGTGATCATCTTGCCGCCCCGCGCCGCGAACGCGGACAGGTCCGGGTCGACGGCATCCAGGATTTCCCGGATCGTGACCCGCTCGGGGTCGCTGTCGAAGTCGAACGTCCGCCAGTCGAAGTCGGGCTCGTCAGGGGTGAAGGCGAGATACTTGAAGAAGGTGTCCGAGAACCGGAACCCGATGGTCGGGCCGCGGTCCGAGACGATCCAGTTGTTCCAGCCGCCCCCGGCCTCCGCCCCCGGCGGCTGGCCGGGGAAGAGCTGCCGGCCGTTGCCCACCGGGCCGCTGTAGATGGCGTGCAGCGTGTCGATCTCGGCGGGGGTGAAGCAGTCGCCGCCACTTGCCGATGGGTCACAGACCGGCAGGTGCGCCCGCGGGTCGAAGTCGCAACGCCGGGGGTCGTCGATCAGCCCGTCCTCGAGACCGTCGCCCGCATCGCAGCGGCGATAGACCGCGTCGGCCACCAGCGCCACCTTGGCCTCGCTCAGTGGCGCCCGCGCGAGCGCCTGGTTGTTCCAGACGTAGGCCATCTGGGTATCGGTGAAGTTCTGCACCGGCGCACCGGCGACGATGCCGTCGAAGTCGCCGGGAAACCGTTGTGCGGACATCAGGCCCTGGCGTCCCCCGGTCGAGCAGCCGTCCCAGTACGCGTGGTGCGCCGCGGTCCCGTAATACGCGGTGATGACCGCCTTCGCGGTGACCGCGGTCAGGTGCACGGCCCTGAACGCGTAGTCGATCTCCTTCTGCAGGTTGTCGTGGGCGAACGTGGCCAGCGGTTCGACGCGGCCGTCGTGTCCCGTGTCGGTCGAGGCGGCGGCGAACCCGTGGGCGACGGCCCGCATGGCGGTCCGCAGGGTGCCCGCGGCGTCGGGCGCGTTCCCGGCATACCCGCCGTTGCCCTGCATGTAGAACCGGCCGTTCCAGCCGCTGGGCAGGTGCACCCCGAAGCGGATCTCCGGCGGGATGACCCCATACACGCGGCAATGCTCCGGCGTATCGGCGGTCGCGTCGATCATCGTTGCCGAAACCACCGAGTAGTCGTGCCCCGTCAGCCCGAGCAACGACCGGCAGGAGACCGCGGGTCGGGTCGTGCCCGCCGTGTAGTCGATGGTCGACCGCTGAACGTCGAGAAAACTCGACCCGTTCTGAGCCGCCGCCGGGCCGGCGATCGTCACGGCCGCCAGCGCGGCGCACAGTCCGTGGTACACGCGGCGCCGGCGAGCGTGGGAGTTCGATGGCTGAAGCATGGGCGTCCTCCGCGAGTAGAGTGTAACCGCCGCCCGTTGAGGCGCCGTGCCGCCCGGCGTGACTTTTTCGCGAGATCCCGACAGGATCGGCACATGAACGACACTCGCGTGACACGGATCTTCCCGTTCCTCCGCTATCAGGATGCGCCGGCCGCCTTCGAGTGGCTGGCAACCGCCTTCGGGTTCGAGAAGCAGATGATCGTACCGGGGCCGAAGGGGACCATCGCCCACGCCCAGCTCAAATACGGGGGTGGCATCGTGATGATCGGCACGTCGCAGGACGATGAGATGCGGTTGAAGAGCCCGGTCGAGGCGGGTGGCGCCACGCAGGGGATCTACGTGCACGTCGACGACGTCGAGGCGCACCATGACCGCGCGCGGGCGGCCGGGGCCGAGATTGTCGTGGCGCTCGAGTCGACCCCGTACGGATCGCGCGAATACGTTGCGCGAGACATCGAGGGGCATCTGTGGAGCTTCGGGAGCTACAGCCCGTGGTGACCGCTCCGCACCGCATCGACTCCGGCGCCGGACGGCGGCGCGGCAACCCTGTCGAGCGCAACGGCGCGTGCGGGACCGCCTGCCCGATCGCGGCGCCGCACGTGATCAGGGCTCCCGACGCTGATTCACCACGCCTATTGATATTGCTTGCCTTATGGCATTCAAGCGCCTCCGTTCCCGTCGCTGGATCCCTCGTTCCGACGCTGGCGTTAGCGGACCAGATGCACTGAGAACGGACGGACGCGGATCGCGATGCCCCCGGCCAGTGGGTGTCCAACGGCCCAACCCGGCCAACCCGTGCGGCCACTTGACCGCCCGTGGTAACGTGAATCCGTGTTCGACACTCACGCGATAGGCCGCGCGTTGGCCAACGCGGATCTCACGCCGGCCCAGGTTGACGCTATCATCGACGCCGTGCGGCAGGCGGCCGAACACGAAGCGCGGGATCTGGTCACCCGCGCCGACCTCTACCGCGCCCTGTTGCTCCAGACGGGCGTGCTTGTCGGGGCCGGGATCGCCGTACTGCGGTTGCTCGGCTGACTCAACTGCGTATGGATGAACTGCTCTGCGATATGCGTGACGCGGTGCGGCAGATCCGCGCGCGCCCGGCCTTCACCGCGGCGGTGCTGGCGATCCTGGCGGTCGGTATTGGCGCGAACACCGCGACCTTCAGCCTCGTCAACGGCCTGATGCTTCGACCGCTGCCGTATGCGGACGCGCTCGTCGCTGTGGGGCGCGGGACCACGGCCGGTGGTGCGGCGGGGGTCCCGCGTCCATTGTTTCCGACGGTAACGAAGAACGAACTGCGGCAGCTTCAGGATGGCGCCCGGTCGTTCGAGCAACTCGCCGCCTACCAGAATGGCAGTTTCGTCTTGGACGGTCCGAACGGTCTGGTCCAGCTTCCGAGTACGGCGGTGACCCCGTCCTTCTTTCCGCTGCTGCGAACGACTCCCTGGCTCGGGCGGATTTTCACCGAGGCGGATGCCGCGGAGGGCGCCGACCGGGTGGTGCTGTTGAGTCACGGCGCCTGGACGCGCCGCTTCGGTTCGGACCCGGACGTGATCGGCGCGGCGGTCGAGCTGAACCTTGAGCCGTACACCGTGATCGGGGTGCTGCCGGACGCCTTCGCGTATCCGTCCCGCGAGGTGGAGCTCTGGGTACCGCTGCACGTGCCGCCGTACGAACCCTCTGGCGATGATGGCGTACTCGCAATCGGCGTTCCGCTCATCGCGATCGCCCGTCTCCGGCCGGAGGTATCCCCGGAGCAGGCGGCGACCGAGGCGCGCACGCTCCTTGCGCGGCCGGAAGGGGATCAACCGCGGCAGGTCGAGTCCGAGGTGTCCGTAAGCCCGGTTCGCGAAGAGCTGGCGCGGCCGTTCCGGGCGTCGCTGCTGATGCTCGGCGGGGCGACCGGGCTGGTGCTGCTGGTGACGTGCGCGAACGTGGCCGGGTTGCTGCTCGTGCGCGGGGTCGTCCGGCAGCCCGAGCTGGCGATCCGTGGCGCGCTCGGCGCCGGACGCGGCCGGATCGCGCGCCAACTGCTGGCCGAGAGCGTCATGCTCAGCGTCGCCGGCGGCGCGCTCGGCGTCGCCGTGGCGGCCGGCATCGTACGCGCCGCGGCAGGGCTGGTTCCGGAGTACGTTCCCGGGCTGGCCGGCGTCGGTCTCGATGGGGCCGTGCTCGTGTTTGCGGCGGCGCTGGCGGTGGGGACGGGCGTGGTGTTCGGCACGGCGCCGGCGCTGGCCGGGTCGCGGGTCGATCTGGTGCGCACCCTCAACGAAGGGAGCGCCGGGGCGGCCGGCGGCTTCGGACGCCTGCGGGTGAATCGGACCCAGGCGGCGCTGGCCGTCGCGCAGGTTGCGGTGGCGCTTTCCCTGCTGATTGGCGCGGGGCTGCTGCTGCGCAGCTTCATGGCGTTCGTCACATTCGATCACGGCTACGATCCGGCGAGCATCCAGATATTCATCGCGTCAGATACAGACCCCCGCAGCCAGGGGGGGCCCGTCCTTGATGACCCCGACCGATTGGCCGAGAAGTATGCTGTTGCCCGCCGGTACGCTGTGACGCTCCTGACGGCGGTAGAACGGATTGAGCACCTGCCGGGCATCGACGCCGTCGCGCTGGCGAAAGTGTTTCCGTTCTTTCCGTCGAGTCAGAATGAACCAATCGTCGTCGCGGGCCGGCCGCCGCCGGTGGATCCACGGCAGCAACTGGAAGCCAGTATACGGACCGTCAGCCCTGGCTACGCCGATGTCCTGCAGCTCAGGGTGCGGGCCGGTCGGTTCTTCACCGATCGGGATGCAGCGGGCAGCCAGCGGATCGTGGTCGTCAGCGAATCGTTCGCGCGGCGGGCGTTCGGCGACGCGCAGGCGGTGGGGCAACGCCTCGTGCGACCGGCCGTCGCCGGCGATGGCGCTGAGGAGTGGGAGGTCATCGGTGTCGTGGATGACATCTCGACTCCCATTATTCCGGCCCAATACCGGGGGACGTACGACGTCTACGTGCCGGTGCTCCAGCCTGGCATGACTCAGTCTTTCGCGTTCGGCGCTAGTATGATTATCGTTCGCAGCGATCGCACGCCGCTCACCGTCCTTGCCTTCCTGCGCGAGGAATACGCTCAAATCGCCCCGAGGGGAACGATCGAACAGATGTTGGCGTCGCAGGTCGCGCAACCGCGCTTCTTTGCGATGTGCGCCGGCATCTTCGGGGCAGTGGCGCTGCTGCTTGCCGCGTTCGGGCTCTACGGCGTGCTCAGCCATACCGTGGCGCAACGCCGGCGCGAGATCGGCATCCGCATGGCGCTGGGCGCCGGCCGCCGTAACGTCGTCGGACTGATCGTCCGGCAAGGCGGGGCTCTGGTGGCCGGCGGCGTGATCCTCGGCCTGCTGGTCGCCTTCGCTACGACCCGCGTGGTCGAACACCTGCTGTTCGACATTACGCCGGCGGACCCGCTGACGTTCGGGGCCGTTACGGCGATGCTCGTCGCCTTCGCGCTGCTGGCCTGCTGGCTCCCGGCGCGCCGCGCCGCCCGGATCAATCCGATGGACGCCATTCGCGAGGCGTAGCAGCCCGTGGTGGCAGTCCCGTGTCGCACAGAAAATCTGGATCGATCACGCAGTTCCTGCCGGAATCGACCGCGGCTGTCGTGCCGCGGCGCGTGTTCGCGGCGTGGCGCGAGGAGAACCCGATTCTTCGCAGATATTGCCGCCTACAACCGAGGCGGGTCGAGCTTCAACCTTACCGGCGACGGTGGTCCGGAGATATTGAACTTGAACGCCCCGGTTGGAGTCGGGGTCGAGCGCCACGGGCTGCTCAGGGCTCCATCGCACGGGGCCGCAGGTCGCGGTCCAGCTCCACCACCCTGCGGGTGAATCGCATGTCGCTGATCGTGACCCGGTATCCCTGGTACTCCCCATCATCGTCGTCGAGCGGTTCGACCTCGAACACGGGGAACCGGGTCCAGATGGCCAGGCCCCACACGCCGGGCGCCTCCAGTGCGGCGGCGGTTGCCGCGTGCTCGCCGCCGATCGGCGTCTGCGGGCCGAGCGGGACGATCGACTCGGTCGCGCCCCAGTCGTGCCGCACTCGATGATAGTGCCGGCCGTCCTCGACAAGCATGTCGCGCCGGAACGGGTTGGCCGGCGCCGGGCCCGCCATGATGCGGCGCGGTTCCAGTCCCCGGTCCCGCGCCCATGCCGCCGTTTGCGCCGCGGCGATGCGCGAGCTGCCGATCATCGCGGCGGCGTAGATGCCGGCCAGCGTGACGCAGACGGCGGCCACCCTGGGCAGGTTCGCTTGCCATCCGCCCCAGTAGCGCACCCCGGCGATGACGGCGATCCCGAGGCACCAGAGCAGACGGAGCGCCAGCGGCGTGCCGGGAAACCCGGTCACGAGCAGGGTGGCGACGGCGCCGAGGGCTATCCAGCCGGCTGCCTGCCACGGTGAGCTGCTGTGCGCCAATACGACCACCGTGCCGAGCAGCAGCCAGAGCCAGGGGTCGATGATGAACACGCTGTCGCCGTAGAACCAGCGTCCGTCGAACGGCATCAACAAACGGACGCCATACGTGTTCAGCCAGTCGAGGGCGGGATGCGAGAGCACACCGAGATAGGACAGTCCCATCAGGCGTCTCAGCGAGGGCGGCGCGGCAGTCGGGCGACGCCAGCGCCGCGCCAGGGCGATCCGGTGCATGATCCATCCGAGCAGCGCCGGCAGCAGGGCCATCGCCAGCACGCCGTGGGTCCAGCCGCGCCGCACGCCGAGCGCAAGGTCGCTGTCGAAAAAGTAGGCGGCGGCGTCGATGTCCGGCAGGTTGGCGCCGATGACGAGCGTGACGGCGCCCAGCGGTACCCGGCCGAATCGGGTCTCCGCCAGGCTTGCCCCGACGAGGGTGTGGGTCACAGGGTCCATGGAACAAGAGAGGATACCGGAGTACGCGCGGCGCGCGGGTTCGCGGATAACATAGTGCACTCTGTACAACCTGATCCCGATGGAAAGGAGCGGTTCGTGACACGGTCCACGGTTCTGCACGATGCGCCGATCGCCTTCATCGGCGCGGGGGCGATGGGCGAGGCGATGATCGGCGGTCTGCTGCGGCACGACCTGGTGGAGCCGGACGCGATCACGGCGTCGGACCCGCACCCCGAGCGGCTGGTCGCGATGGAACGCCTGTTCGGCGTCAGGACGGTCGCTGACAACCAGGCCGCCGCGCGCACGGCGCGTATCGTCGTGCTGTCGGTCAAGCCGCAGGTGCTGGCGCCGGTGTTCGCCGATCTCGCGGGTGTGCTGTCGCCGTCCACGCTGGTGGTGTCGATCGTGGCCGGCGCCCGCATCGCGTCGATCGCCGGCGGGCTCCGGCACAAGGCGATCGTTCGCACCATGCCGAACACGCCGGCTCAGGTGGGCGAGGGGATGACGGTCTGGACCGCGACCGACGAGGTGTCGGAGAAGCAGCGCGAGCAGGCGGGCGCCATCCTGGGTGCGCTCGGCAAGCAGTTGCATGTCCGTGACGAGAGCTTTCTCGACAAGGCCACCGCGGTCAGCGGAAGCGGACCGGCGTATGTGTTCATGCTGATGGAGGCGCTGATCGACGCGGCCGTGCACCTGGGGTGGTCACGGACCGATGCGCGCCAGATGGTTATTCAGACGGTGCGAGGTTCGGTCACATTCGCCGAGCGGTCGTCCGTCCACCCGGCCGAGATGCGCAACATGGTGACCTCGCCCGGCGGCACCACCGCCGCCGCGATCTACCAGCTCGACAAGGGTGGATTCCGAACCGTGCTGTCGAAGGCGGTGCTCGCCGCGTATCAACGCAGCATCGCCCTCGGCGCTCTCGACGAATCGAAATCGCCCCCCACGCCGGCACCCAAGTGAACCCGGAAGACGGCGCGTGCGACCGTCGTCAATCAGCGCCGGCAGGGCGCATCGCCATTCTCGGTGCGACGCGGGGTGTCACCACGGACTGCTAGCTTCCCGGCTGCACGATCTCTATCCGCACGTCGTCGGGCCCCGTCACGAACGAGATTTTCATTTCCTGTCCGAGGGGGTTCGTGTAGGGCCGCGGCTCGAGGGTGAATTCCACACCCTTGCTCTTGATCTCGGCGGCGGCCGCGTCCAGATCGGGGAATCCCCAGCCGAGGTGGTCGACTGCGCGTCCCTGCGTGGCGGCCACGGTCCCCTCGCGAAGCTGCGACACTAGCAGCCAGGTGCCGCCGTACCGCAGTCCGTCGATACGGCCCTTCAGGCTGTCGCTCTCACCGCCGAAGATGTTCTTGTACCAGGCCAGCGCGCCATCCGGGTCGGGCGAGCTGAGATGAATGTGATGAAACCCGAGCCACTCGAGGTCTTCCACCACCTCGATGCGGGCGCCCCACGGGTCGCTCAGGAATGCCAGCTTGAACAGGCCGGGAATGTCGCGGATCGGTTCGTCCGGGTTCTCGATGTCGAGCCCGGCCGCCTGCCACCCGGCCATCTTGGCGCCGAGGTCACGGAACGAGAACCCGATGTGGTTCACCCCCGACCCCACGCTGGCGCCGGTCGGTTCCCGCTCGAACCAGATGAACTGGGTGTCGCCGACGGCGCAGGCGCCTTCACGCCCGAAGTCCTCGCAGCCCATGTGCTCGATGTACCAGGCCGCAGCGGCCCTGGCGTCCGGCGCCGTGAGATGCATGTGGTGGTAGTCGGCGTCCTGGGCGGCAGCCGGTGCGGCGGCGAAGACAAGGAGAACGGCGACGACCGGGGCGAGGGCGATCGGTGCGAGCTTGAATGTCTTCATGGGTCGGTCCTCTGATGGCGAGCGCGGACACGGACGATCATGTCGACCGCTTGTCCAGCGGCGGCCGGACGACCCGTCGTCCGGAGACACGGCGCCGCGGGCCGGTTACTTCTTCTTGGGAACGACCGCGAACACCATCAGGATGTGCAAGGCGAACGCGGCGACACAGGTAATCAGAAACAGGACGATCGGGTTCATCTCTCGGAACTCCAGGTTGGCGAAGCTTCAACAACTCTGCAGATTGTATCCCCACTCGCTCACGGACGCCTGCAGGGACTGCCGTTGGCGACCGCGAGCATCCCGCCGATTCAGACCAGCGCCCTGGCAGCCCGTGGCCCGGGCCGCATGCCGGCCAGCCGTTCGTCGATGATGGCCTCGGCCTCGGACATGATCCGCTCGACGAGCTCCTGACAAGTCGGGATGTCCCGAATCAGTCCGGCGACCATGCCGGCCGACCAGATCCCGGCGTTGGTGTCACCCGCCTTCAGCGCCTGCTTGCCGCGCTCGCCCGCGACGAGATGCTTGATGTCGTCGATCGTGGCATTGCCGCGACCTTCGATAGACCGCACCTCGTCGGCCACGTCGTTCCTGAACACGCGGGCGGTGTTGCGCATCGTGCGGAAGATCAGCGCGGTGTCGCGCTCGCTGGCCTCGACCAGTTGCTGCTTGATGTTCTCGTGGATCGGGGCCTCGCGGGTCGCCATGAACCGGGTTCCCATGTTCATGCCGTCGGCGCCCAGCGCCAGCGCCGCGACCAGCCCCCGGGCATCGCCGAACCCGCCCGAGGCGATCATCGGGATGTTCACCCGATCGGCGGCGCACGGGATCAGGATGAGGCCGGGAATGTCGTCCTCGCCGGGATGGCCGGCGCACTCGAAGCCGTCGATGCTGATGGCGTCGCAGCCGATCGCCTCCGCCTTGACGGCATGCCGCACCGACGTGCATTTGTGCACCAGCTTGATGCCGGCCGCCTTGAACGCCGGGATGAACCGTTGCGGATTGTTGCCGGCGGTCTCGACGATCTTCACGCCTGATTCGATGATCGCCCGTGCATATTCCTCGTAGGGCACCGGTTTCAGGGTCGGCAGAATCGTGAGGTTCACGCCGAACGGCCGGTCGGTCATCTCACGGGTGCGCGCGATCTCCTTCGTGAGCGCTTCCGGGGTCGGCTGGGTCAGCGCGGTCAGGAATCCGAGCGCCCCGGCGTTGGCGACCGCCGAGACCAGCTCGGCCAGGCCGACGTGCTGCATACCGCCTTGGACGATCGGGTGGTCGACGCCGAAAATCTCCGTAAAACGCGTCTTGATCATGGGGTTTCGAACTCTCGACGGTGCAGCCCTGGCGCCGGTACGCACCGAGCCCGCGCCCGGCGGCGCGACGGCAAGCATTATAGCGGGCTCGCCGTCATCGATGCCACGCTGCCGCCGGTGGACACACAGATGGACAAATACTAATATTTATTTGTCATGACATCTGTCGCACAGGCGTTGGCGACGCGTTACCCTCACATCCGGTTCTGCCGCCACTGGGAAATCCGGCCAGAGGTCCACTTCCAGCTCGGCCAATGCCAGGCAATCATCTCTGCGATTTGCGAGATGCCGCTGCTGCCGAAACGGTATCGCGAGCTGCTGTCAGTGTCCCTGATGAAGGGGGCGCAGGCAACAACAGCCATCGAGGGAAATACCCTCACCGATATCGAAGTGGAAAAGGTGGCGGCCGGCGAATCGCTGGCACCGAGCAAGGAATACCAGGAACGCGAGGTCAGGAATGTTCTGAACGCGATGAATCAGATTCTGAAGGACGTGGTCGCAGAAGGGAGAACCGGCCTGATCGCGGTACCGTTGATTTGGAAACTGCACAAGGCGGTCGGGCGCGAACTGGGTGATCACTTCGACGCGGTGCCGGGGGAGTTTCGCAAGGACGAGCGCATCGTCGGGCCGTACAAATGTCCCCGTGCAGCGGACGTGCCGGCCCTGGCGGCACGGTTGTGCGACTGGCTGCAGGAGGAGTTCCAGTTCGCCCAGGGACGCCAGACCTTCGCAGCGGCCGTCGTCCAGGCCATCGTGACCCATGTCTACCTCGAATGGATCCACCCCTTCGGTGACGGGAACGGCCGGACCGGCCGGTTGTTGGAGTTCTACATCCTCCTGCGGGCGGGGAACCCGGACATCGCGTCGCACATTCTCTCGAACTTCTACAACCAGACCCGGCCCGAGTACTATCGCCAACTCGACAAGGCGCGCGAGGCGCGAGATCTCGGCGCGTTCATCGCCTACGCGGTTCAGGGTTACCGGGACGGACTGCAGGAGAGCCTGCGGACTATCCAGCAGAGTCAGTTCGAAATGGCGTGGCAGATGCTGATCTACCAGCGGTTCGCCGACGTCGGTTACAAGAAGAAGAACGTCTTCAAGCGCCGGCGATCGCTCATGCTCAGCTTTCCGCTGACCGGGGAAGTGCCGTTCGATGCAATCCCGGTGCTCACGACGCGGCTGGCGAGAGCCTACGCGTCGCTGACCGACAGGACCCTCCTGCGGGATGTGCAGTTTCTCGTCGCGATGGATCTGGTGCGGCGCAATCCGGACACGGGGCGCTTTCTGGCGCACACCGGCCTGCTCCGCAACCAGATGCCGAGGAGAGCATAGCTTTCATGTGGCCTACCGGTAGAACTCCGAGAGTACCTGCGCCGACAGCACGAGATCGTCCCGGTCCAGGATGGTGCGGGCGGTCGCCCGGTTGTCCGCTTTGTTGGCGGTCATGCTGACCGCTTGCAAGAGCACAATGGTGTCAATGAAGACGGCCACGACGGTGGATCTCCTCTCGCGGCAGGCGGTCGCCCGCGTGGAAGGCGCCGATGGCGTTCAACGTGTCGTCCTGGAGACGCTTGCGGCGTTCGAATTCGGTCGTCTCGCCGGACCAGCGGTTCAGGAACTCACGCACGACCGCCGACACCGATGTGTCGCGCTCAGCCGCCCTGATGCGCGCGCGTCGGTGCACATCGTCATCGACGCTGACTGTGATATTTTTCATCAGCGCAGTATCACACACTCAACTGACTCCAACCGCGCCGCTCAGGACGACAGTGGGTGCGCGAATGAGTTCCAAGTGTCGCAGTTCCGGCTGACGAACAGGGCAACCACAAGGGTTGCCCCTACGGGTCTTGCTCAGCGGGCGCATCGCCGATCCCGGTGCAACGCGGGGTTTCGCCACGGACTGCCAGCGACCGTGCCGGAGATCTCATCACGGGCCGGGGGCGGATCGGAATTGAAGCCAGGGCAGACGGAGTTGACGACATGAGTGAGCAGTCGATCGGCATCGACCCGGTATCTCCCGTGATCGGCGCCGAGGTGACCGGTGCCGATCTCGCGGCGCCGCTGACACCGCAGGCGTTCGATACGCTGCATGCGGCCTTGATGAGACACCAGGTGCTGTTCTTCCGCGATCAGGAGCTGTCGTTCGAGCAGCACAAGGCGTTCGGCCGCCGATTCGGCGACCTGCACATTCACCCCGCGGCGCCCAAGGACGGCGCGCACCCCGAGATTCTCGTCGTGCACGGTGATGCGACCGTGAAGTTCGTGGCCGGCGAGGTGTGGCACTCGGACGTCTCCTGTGACGTCGAGCCGCCGATGGGCAGCATTCTGCGTATCGAGCAGGTGCCGGACTCGGGCGGCGACACGCTGTTCGCCAGCATGTACGCCGCCTGGGACGGGCTGTCCGACCGGATGCAGCGACTGCTCGCCCAGTTGACCGCGGTGCACGACGGGCGGCAGTACTACGTCGGGCGCTACGGCGCCGGGCATCTCAGGGACGAGAGCTATCCGTCGGCCGAGCACCCGGCCGTGCGGACGCATCCGGTGACCGGCCGTCAGGCGCTGTATGTGAATCAGGGGTTCACAACCCGCTTCAAGGAGTTGAAGCCGGCCGAGAGCGACGCGTTGCTGGCGTTCGTGCTGCAACACTGCGCCGCGCCCGAGTTCCAGTGCCGGTTCCGCTGGCGCGCGAACTCGGTGGCGTTCTGGGACAACCGCTGCACGCAGCACCACGCCATCTGGGACTACTTTCCACAGACCCGCCACGGCTACCGGGTGACGATCAAGGGGGACCGCCCGTTCTACGACCCGGACCGGGTGGCGGCCGCCGACCTGGTCCCGGCCGCGATGTCCTGACCCCACCCGGCGCGCCGGCGGACCACGGTCCACATCCGGGATCCCGCTGCGCTCACCGCGGAATTCAGCCGCCGATCAGACCCATGACGTTGACCGACACGGTCACGGCGACGGCGGCGGCGAGGGTCATCCAGATACCGACCTTCGCCATGTCGCGGATCGAAAAGTAGCCGGCCGAGTACGGCAGGACGTTGGTCGGGCTCTCGGTGACGAGAATGAACGCCAGGGTCGAGGTGAAGGCGGCCGGGGCGGCGATCGTCCAGGCGTCCAGCCCGAGGTCGAGCGCCAGCGCCAGCAGGATCGGCATGATGAGGGAACCGGTGACCGTGTTGCTGGAGAACAGCAGATGCAGCAGCGCGACCGCGATCACGATGACGAAGGGGCGCAGGAGCTCCGGAATCAGAATCAGATTGCCGAGCAGCAGTTGCGCGAGCCAGCGTGCGGCTCCGGTCTCGAACACCATCAGGCCGAGCGAGAGCCCGGCCACGATGAGCATGACCCCACCCCAGTCCATGTTCTGCTGCGCCTCTTTCCAGGTCATCACCCGGATGGCCGGCAGGAACAGTGTCAGGCCGCCGAACAGCGCGACCGCCTGCACCGGCGGGTCGACCCGTCCGCCGGTCAGGTCGGCCAGCCAGGGGGTGATCAACCAACCGGTGATGGTCAGGGCGAAGATGGCCAGCGTCTTGCGCTCGACCGGTTCGAGGGGTCCCAACGCCGCCAGCTTTTGTTCGATCTCGGCGCGGTCGAACGGCAGTCGTTCGATCTCGGGCGGAAAGATCCGGAGCAGCAGCCACCAGCCCATCGGAATCATCAACACGGCGGCCGGGACACCCAGCAGCATCCACTGGCCGAACGAGATCGACACGCCGGCCAGCTCCTCCAGGTAGCTGAGGGCGATCAGGTTGGCGGCGGTACCGGCCGGGGTCCCGATGCCACCGATCAGCGGGCCGTAGGCGCACGAGATCATCAGGGCGCGCCCGTAATTGCTTTCGAGCGGTTTCAGGCCGGCGTCTCTCAGCACCCCGACGCCCAGCGGCAGCATGACCGCCGCGACCGCCATGTCGGTAATCCACATCGACAGCAGGGCGCCGGCGGTGATGAACCCCAGCAGCACACGGTCCGTGCGGGTGCCTGACAGACGCAACACGTGCAGCACCATCCGTGTCCCCAGCCCCGAGCGCGTGAAACCGGTCGACAGGAACAACACGCCGATGAAGAACACGATCAGCGGGTTGCCGAATCCGGCGCGCACCGCCGACGCGAAGTCGGTGATGCCGAAGGCGGGAATCAGCACCAGCACCAGCAGCGAGGTGGCGGGAAACGGCATCGCCTCGCTGACCCAGAGTGTGACGGCGAACAGCAGGATGGCGAGGCAGGTCTTGCCGTCGACGGTGAGGGCGATCAGCTCGCCGTTACGTTCGAGCGGCGCCGGGACCGGCAGCAGGTGCACGGTCAGCATCAGGGCGCTGGCCGCGATCAGCATCCAGACCGCCTGGCGGTCGCCCGCAGCCGCGGGTGAGGCTGTGTCCGTGTCACGCATCTGTTCAGTGCACCCTGACTATGCGGCGGCCCTTCTCCCGGTCACCAGCGCCGCCCCCCCCGCCGCGGCCAGCGCCGCCCCCAGCCCCAGCATGGCCGGGGTGAATCCGCCGACCCCGTCGGGTCCCGCGATGATCTGGATCGCCGCCACTACCGGGACGCCGGCTGCGATCGACGCGATCGCCTCCGTGGTGCGGACCCGTCCGACGTACAACCCCACGATGAGCGGAACGAACAGACTGACCGCCAGCAGGTTGTAGAAGATGCCCAGCGCGCTGACGATCGAGTCGGACATCAGCGCAATGGCGACACCCGCGGCGCCGCCCGCGACGGCGGCGCGGCGCGCGACCTGCAGAATCTCCGTATCGCTCGCCGTCGGATGGACGAATCGTACGTACAGATCCTTGGACAGGGATGTCGCCAGCCAGAACAGCATGGCGTCGGCCGAGCTCACTTCAGCCGAGAAGATCGCGGCCAGCGCGACCGCACCCAGCACGGCCGGCAACGATTCCAGCAGCAGCACCGGCAGCGCCAGGTTCGCGTTGTCGAGGTCGGGCGCCACCATGCGCGCGATCATGCCGAGCACGGCGGGGGCCGCCGCGAACAGAAGCAACGCCGCGGCGTTCAGCCCGACCCCGATGCGGACCGCCCGGTCGTCACGCGCGGCGTAGACCCGCTGCAGGATGCCGGGCGAGACGATGAACGAGGGTCCCAGCATCGCCAGGTAGAACCACCAGCCGGTTCCGCCGCCCTGCCACGGATTCCAGAAATCGTCGATGCCGCGGGTGGCATCGAAGACCGCCGACAGGCCGCCCACCGAATGCACGATGACGGGGAAGGCGATGATGAAACCGACCAGCAGGACCGCGAGCTGCACGGCGTTGACCCAGACCGAGGCGAGCAGCCCGCCGGCGGTGAAGTAGACGGTGACGACCAGTCCGCCGAGGGCCGACCCGATCCGCGGGTCGAGTCCGGTGACGGCGTTGAGCACGTAGCCCATCGCCATCAATTGCGCCGCCAGCAGCGCCAGACCGCCGGCCCAGAGCAGGATCGCGATCGTGGCCCGCACCTGCCGGCCGTAGCGATGTTCGAGGAAGTCGCCCACGGTCTGCAGGTCGTGCGCGGCCGCGGCGCGGCGCAGCTTCGGTCCGACCCAGAGCGCGAGTACGATCGATCCGAGCCCGGCCGACCCCACCCACCACCACGCGCTGAGTCCGTTGCGATACCCGAGCGAGGCGGCGCCCATCGTCGAGCCGGCGCCGATATTGGCGGCCAACAGGGTGGTGCAGATCAGACCGGGGCCAAGCCGGCGCCCGGCGACGAAGAACTCGTTCGTGGCACGGACCCTGCGGCCGACCCAGAGCCCAACCCCCATCAGGAGGCAGGCATAGAGCAACAGCGCGGCCAGCGGCAGGTTCACCGACCCGCCTGGAGGTCCCGGGCCGCGGGATACCCGGGGAGACCGGTCGCGGCGCGCACGGCGCGCACGATCGCGTCCGCCATGACGTCCGCCGCGAGCGCGCCCACCGTGGCGAGGCTGACCGGTACGTCGAGGACGCCGGTGGACAGGGCAAAGATGGCATCGCCGTCGTTCGGTGTATGGGAGGGGAAGATCGCCCGGGCGAAGCCGTCGTGGGCCATCTGCGCCATAACGGTGGCCTGGGCCTGATCGAGCCGCGCATTGGTGGCGACGACGCCGATGGTGGTGTTTTCCCGCGCGCGGCCCCCGCTGCCGCTGCGACCGGCGCGCAGCAGGGTCCGGGCGTCGGCGAGCGCGCGGCCGTCCGCGGTGCGCACCCCGGCAACGACCTGTCCGGTGGCGGGGTCGATGACGTCACCGATGGCGTTCACCGCCACGATCGCCGCCACGACCAGACCGTCCGGCAGCGACGCGGCGGCCGACCCGACACCGCCTTTCATCGCCCGGCCGGGTCCGCCGGTCTTGCCGATGGTGGCGCCGGCCCCGGCGCCGACGTTGCCCTCGGCGACCGGTCCCGTGGTGGCCGCCATCGCCGCCTGGTAGCCGCACTCGGCGCTGGGGCGGATGGTGGGGTCGTCGCCGACACCGAGATCGAACAGGATGGCGGCCGGTACGATCGGCACCCGGGCGACGCGCGTGTCGTACCCGATATTCCGCTCGGCCAGATACCGCATGACGCCGCTCGCGGCGTCGAGGCCGAACGCGCTGCCGCCCGCCAGCACGATGGCATGCACCTGCTGGACCGTCTTTGTCGGATCCAGCAGCGCGGTCTCGCGGGTGCCCGGGGCGCCGCCGCGCACGTCGACACCGGCCACCGCGCCGTCTTCAACCAGCACAACGGTGCACCCGGTCGGACGTTCCGCCAGGGTGTGATGGCCGACCTTGATGCCGCCGACGGCTGTGAGTCCCTGATTGGGCTGTGACATTGTGCGCGGCTGGACCAGCATCACCCCTGCGAGCATGGCGGCGGTGACCCCCAGACGGCGCCGCGCCGGGCGCCGCCGGGGTCGCGGAGGTGCCACGGACTGCTAATCCTCGTTCCCGGTCGTCGAGACGCTGCGTGGCATGGTGCCGGCCAGGTAGGCCGCGTACTGCTCGTCCGACATGAACGCGATATCGGTCCAGCCGTGGCCCATCTCGTCCATGGTGCGCGAGCCCCAGCCGATCCAGGCCGACGGATCGGGGTTGTGGCGGTTGTTCGCCGTGTTGTCATGCCACGACACGGTATGCAGCACGGTGCCCTTCGGGAACACGTGCGGTTCCTTGTAGGGGTAGACGATCTGCCAGGTCTGCTCGTAGTTGATGACGTCGGTGAGCACTTCGCGCCGGCCGTCGACATGAATCGCTTCGAGCAGCATCCGCTTGCCGCGGAAGTGCATGTGCGGCTGGAAGCTGAGAATCATCCCGGCCTGCGGCAGCGGCCAGAACCGTTCGTGCCGGGCGACCGTATTGGGAGGAATGCTCATCAACGCGACGCCGTTGAGCGTATTGTCGTCAATGAGCAGTCCGGTCGGCATCCGCGCTTCGTGCAGGTCGAGGTCGACACCGGCGCGCAGCAGCCGGTCTTCGACCGCCTCGCGGTTGAGCTTCCAGTCGTGCCCGATGCCGGTCCGGATACGGTGCGCCGTCACGATGAGTTCAGGCTTGACCTCCTTCGGGTAGAACTTGATGCCGACCTTCTGGCGGTCAATCGTGTCCTCGCCCCAGGGGTGATAATGCGGTGCGAAACGGAACAGTCCGCCGGCAGGCAGCTTGCGTCCCGTACCGTCCGGATAGTACTGGCCGGTGCTGCCCATGGCGTACTCGATCAGGTCGATCTCGCGGGTGTTCGAACCCATGCCGAGCCGGAACTCCTCGCGGTCTTCGGCTGTCTCTGGCACGCTGACGTACACGTGCGAGTGATGGACGCAGCAGTAGGCCTCCGGGATGATCTGCACCCACTTGACGTAGCGGTCTTCGGTGAGCCCCGGGTCGACGATTTCGGACGGATAGAAGTCGGCGCCTTCGGCCGGAATCTTGAACCCTTCCTCCATCTGTACGATCAGGTCCGGTTCCCCGTAGGTCCACTCGTTCAGCTCGGCGAACTGCAGCGGCGCCGGCGCATCGGCCGGGTTGCCGCGGGGCGCTCCCGCTTCGACCCAGGCCGCGATGGTCGCGATCTCCGCGTCGCTCAGCGAGGGGTCGGCGACATACTCGCCGATGCTGCGGTCGAGGTGCCACGGCGGCATCTGCCGCGCCACAACCCGTTCCCTGATGGCCCGCGCCCAGGGGCGCGTCTCTTCGTAGGTCAGGAGCGACATCGGCGCGCCGGTGCCGGGGCGGTGGCATTGCTGACACGAGCGCTGCAGCAGCGGCAGCACGTCGCGGGTGAACGTGGCGCCGTCGTCCGACTGGCCGGCCGCGGCGGCGACCGGGGCGGCGATGCAGGCGGCGAGAGCGGCGACGGCAACGCGTGTCGAGACAGCGCGCATGGGGTACCCTCCGGAAGGAGTTGGTTGTAGAGTAACGCCGCCCCATGATAAACCGTTTTACCAGAGAGTGGATCGCGTGGGGGTGCCCCGTGGAGAAAGAGATGACCGTCAACCGTTGGCGCTTGCTGTCGCTGTTCGCGGTGTCGCTGCTGCTGACCGGACCGTTCGCCGCGCCGGCGTTCGCACAAACGGCCCCGGTGTATGCGGTCTATGACGGTTTTCACGTGACCGACGAGGGCCTGCACGTGCTCTCGTTCGCCTATTTCAGCCACAACTTCGAACCGGTCACCGTGCCGGTCGGACCGCTGAACCATTTCGGGCCCGTCCCCGAGGACCGCCAGCAACCCACGACGTTCTTGCCGGGCCACCACCGTTTCCAGTGCATCATGGTGATGGGGCCCGAGTTCGCCGGGGATCTGCGCTGGACGGTCGATCACGCCGGTGTCGCCACGACGACCAGCGACGACATGCTGCAATACAACTGGGAGTTCGAGGCAGGCTCGGTACGCCGGGCGCTGCGGGACATCGAACCGGCCGAAGCGCCGCGCGGCGTCTGTGTGAACCGTTCGCCCACCATCAGATTCCTGGGTCTGCGCAACGGTCGGGGCGGCACCCCGCCCGCGGTGGCCGTCGTGGTGGGCGCAGAGCTGAAACTGTTCGGGAGCGTTCGTGACGAGGGATTGCCGCGCGCCAGCACGCTGGTCACCCGCTGGCGCATGGTGAGCGGTCCCGGCACGGTCACCTTCAGTGCGCCGGACGAGCCTCGCACCCTGGCTTCGTTCGACACACCTGGCGCCTACGAGCTCGAGTTGTGGGCGAACGACGGTGAGCTGACCGCCGCGGCCCTGGTCGCCGTCACGGTCAATCCCGCACCCTGACCCGCGGCGCGATACGGCGGGTTGTGGCGGCACTATCGAAGCGCTACAATTACAGGTTCCGGCAGTGCCCGATTCGTGGCTGTCTGTTGGTCCGGTATTTTTTCGATTTCGAAACAACGTGGCGACCGGCGCTGTCGAGGGGGACATTGCGTGCGCGTACACATCGTCAATCCGAGCCATTTTTCGTTCGGCATGGGTCTGATCACCACGCGGTGGCTCTATGTGCTGGCGGCCGCGACACCCGAGAAGTGGGGTGACCCCGTCCTGACCGACGAGATTCTCGAGCCATTCGACGACAGTCAGTTGGAGCCGGGCGACGTCATCGGCATCGGTATCCATACCGGTAACGCACTGGTTGGCTATGCGCTCGGGCAGCGCGCCCGTGCGCGCGGCGCCTGGGTGGTCTACGGGGGCATCCACGCCTCGTTGTATCCGGAGGAGGCCCACGAACGGGGTGGCGCGCATGCGGTCGTGAAGGGTGACGGCGACGTCGCCTGGGGGCTGGCCATCGAGGATTGCGCGAACGGTGCACCGAAGCTGATCTACGACGGTGGGCAGGTCACCGCCGGCAAATTCCGTCAGGCGCGGTGGGATCTGCTGCAGCGCGACAAGCATCTCTGGGCGTCGGTGCAGACCGTGCGCGGGTGTCCCAAGCATTGTTCGTTCTGCTCGGTCTGGCGTACCGACGGGCAGGCGCCACGGCAACGCGGCGTAAACCCGGTAGTAGAAGAGATCGTCGAACTGCGCCGCATGGGGTTCCGGTTCATCGCGCTGGCCGACGACAACTTCTATCCTGTGACGCTCGAAGATCTCAGAATGGCGAACCGGCGCGAGGACAAGACGCGCTACCACGAGCTCAAGGATCTGCGGGACGAGCGGTTCGAGTTGATGGGACAGATGGCGAAGCTGCCCGACGATCTCGTGTTCTTCACGCAGATCACGATGGAGGCCGCCGAGGATCCCGAGTTTCTCAAGGCGATGAAGAAGGCGCACATCGTCGGCGCCCTGGTGGGCGTCGAAGCGGTCACCCCTGAAGGGTTGAAAGACGTCTACAAGGATTTCAATCTTGCCGGCGAAGATCTGGTGGACCGGCTCAAGATGTTCAAGAAGCACGGTGTCCACATTCTCGGGTCGTTCATCTTCGGTCTGCCGAGTGACCGGCCGAGCACCTTCCAGGCCACCTCGGACCTGGCCAAGCGCGCCGACATCGCGTTCGCGCAGTTCATGACGCTGACGCCGTTCCCGGGCACGCTGGATTTCGCGGAGTGGGAGCGTGCGAATGCCGACGACATGCCGATGGTCGACGGTATCCCGGTCTCCCGCCATTGGCTCATTCCCCAGTCCAAGCGGCCAAAACTCCTGACACCGCATCCGGTGATGTCGCCCGAGGAGATCCGGCAGCGGACACTGGCGGTCTGGCACGATTTCTATAGTGTGAAGGCTTCCTGGCAGCGGTCGAACGTCGTGAAATCGCTCAAGTCGCGTATCGCGTTCGTGTTGATCTCGAAGCTGTATCCCCAGATGTTCGCCAACACCGGTCTCGCCACCGACAGCGCCAGGGTCACGCGATCGACCGAGTGGGCGCGGCTGCTGTTGAAAGCGTTGCAGCGGGTGTTCGTCGCCCCGCCGATGCCGGATCTGCAGGTACCGGCGGCGACCGTCGCGCCGAGCGAGAACTCACCCGCGTTCGACCGGGCCTGACTCCTGCAAGCCTGAATCCTGTCCTGGAGAGACGGTCTTTGACGTGTTGCGTCGATGACCGCCTCCCGCGATCCCGCGTCCCAACGACTCCCGTTGCGTGTCGCCGTGCCTAGCAGCCCGTGGTAAAAGCCCCGCTGCATTCGATCCCCGCTGAATTCTGCGCTTCCCTGCAGAATTCTGCTGTTTCACGCTGCATCCCGCCGATCCATGCTGAATTCTGCGGTTTCACGCTGAATTCTGCTGATCCATGCTGAATTCTGCGGTTTCACGCTGAATTCTGCTGATCCATGCTGAATTCTGCGGTTTCACGCTGAATTCTGCTGCGCATCGTTGTTCCGGCTGACGAACAGGGCAACCACAAGGGTTGCCCCTACAGGTATTTTCCCTCTTCTCGCCTTGCTCAGCGGGCGCATCGCCAATCTCGGTGCAACGCGGGGTTCTACCACGGGCTGCTAGCTGTGGTATACCGTGGGCCTGAGTTGTCGTGGCCGTATCTTCCTGGGGGTTCCTCATGAGATTCATCAGACTGCTGCTGACGTCCGTGTTCGCTCTGCTCTGGCTGGCGGGGTTGGCGGGTCCAGCGCCCGCCGCGGCGCAGAATCAGCCGCCGGACGGCGGCCAGGCGGCGGACGAGCCGGAGGCGCAGGATGACGCGGACGACGAGCGGGGCCGCGGCCGAGACCGGGACGGGATCAAGCCGTATGACGAGGTGGTCACGGACGAGGCCGAGTCGGACGACGGCGTTTTCACCGTGCACCGGCTCGACGACAAGGTCTTCTACGAGATTCCAGAGTCGGAGCTGGGGCGCGAGTTCCTTTGGGTGAGTCAGATCGCCCGCACGACCGAGGGCGTCGGCTATGGCGGCCAGGCGCTCGGGAACCGGGTGGTGACGTGGGAGCGGCGGGGCGACCAGGTGCTGCTCAAGAGCGTCTCCTACGCGATCGTGGCCGACGACGATCTGCCCATCGCGCGGGCGGTGGAGGCGGCCAACACCGACGCCATCCTGAAGGCGTTCGACATCGAGGCGCTGTCTGAGGAGGGGGCGCCGGTCGTCGACGTGACCTCGCTCTTCGAGTCCGAGGTACCGGAGTTCAGCGCGCGGACCCGGCTGCGGGCGCGCGGTTTTGCGCGCGACCGGTCGTTCGTGGAAGAGGTGCTCGCATTCCCCGAGAACATCGAGGTGAAGACGACGCACACCTACACGCTCCCGGCGCCATCCGGTCCGCAGACCGGACCGCAGTCACGTGCCGGCCGCGGCGGCATGCGCCCGGGCAGCGCCACGGTGCTGCTGCACTACAGCATGGTGAAGCTTCCGGAAGAACCGATGCAGCCCCGGCTCTTCGACGAGCGCGTCGGATATTTCTCGGTGCGCCAGATCGACTACGGCCGCGACGAGCACCGCTCGCCCGACCGGCGTTTCGTGACGCGCTGGCGGCTCGACAAGCAGAATCCGGCGGCCGAGGTGTCAGACCCGGTCACACCGATCACCTACTGGATCGATCCGGCGACCCCGAGCAAGTGGGTGCCCTACATGAAGAAAGGTGTGGAGGCCTGGCAGCCGGCGTTCGAGGCCGCGGGATTCTCCAACGCCGTGATCGCACGCGAGGCGCCGGCGCCGGAGGAGGATCCCGAGTGGAACCCGGAGGACGCGCGCTACTCGGTGATCCGCTGGCTGCCGTCGACCACCGAGAACGCCTCGGGGCCGCACGTGCACGACCCGCGGACGGGTGAGATTCTCGAGACCGACATCCAGTTTCACCACAACGTCATGAAACTGGTGCGCGACTGGTACTTCGTCCAGGTGGCGCCGCTGGACCCGCGCGCACGGACGTTGCCGCTGCCCGACGACCTGATGGGTGAGCTGCTGGCATACGTGGTCACCCACGAGGTGGGCCACACCCTGGGATTCCAGCACAACATGAAGGCCAGCTCCATGTATCCGGTGGAGAACGTCCGTGATCCGGAGTGGGTCAAGACGATGAGTCACACCCCCACGCTGATGGACTACTCACGGTTCAACTATGTGGCCCAGCCCGAAGACGGGATTCCGGTCGAGGACCTGATCCCCAAGATCGGGCCGTACGACATCTGGGCCACCAAGTGGGGTTACCAGCCGATACCGGGAGCGAACAGCCCGGACGACGAGAAAGCGACGCTCGACGAGTGGGCCCGGCAGCAGGACGATACGCCCTGGTACCGGTTCTCGACCCCGGGATCGCAGAACGCCGACCCGGGACAATTGACCGAAGCGGTTGGCGATGCCGACGCTGTGCAAGCGACGGCGCTCGGGGTGAAGAATCTCGAACGGGTCGCCGCGATGCTGCTCGATGCCGCGCGCGCGCCAGGGGATCCATACGACGACCTCGACGAGTTGTACGGACGTCTGGTCGGACAGTGGGCGACCGAGATGAACCATGTGGCGGTGGTCGTGGGCGGCTTCAACTCGCAGCAGAAGCACTTCGGTCAGGACGGAGTGCGGTTCACCATGATTCCACGCGAGACGCAGGCCGCCGCCGTGTCGTTCCTGAATGACCATGCCTTTCGGACGCCGATGTTCCTGGTCGACCCGGAGATTCTTCGCCGCATCGAGCCGGTCGGCGTGCTGGAGCGGATCCGAACCAGTCAGACCCGCGTGCTGCGTACGCTCTTGAGCGGCAGCCGGATCCGGCGCCTGGCCGAACAGGAAGCAATCGATGGCCCGGCCGCCTATGCCCCGACCGATTTCCTGGCCGATCTCCGTGGCGGCTTGTGGCGCGAACTCGACGAGGCGAATGTGCGGACCGATGCCTACCGCCGCAACGTGCAACGGGCGTATCTCGACCTGGTTGACGATCAGCTCGCCGGCGACGCCTCGGCCGACGGCGACACGCGGCCGTTCCTGCGGGGAGAGTTGCGCGCGCTCGACCGCACCATCGCCACCGCTCTACCGCGGGCGAACGACCGGGCCACCCGCCTGCACCTCGAGGATGCGAGGGACCGCATCGCCCAGACACTGGCGCCGCCCGGGTCGGCGTCCGGTGCAGCGGCCGGCGGCCGTGCGAGTCTGGCCCCGTACAGCGTCGATCTGGCCGGCGTGCTGCCAGATCCCTGGGGCGTGAACCTGGCGCGCGACGGCGAGTCGTGCTGGCCTGATCTCGCGGTTCGCGTCAATCGCCCCTGAATCCGGAGACCGTCCCATGGACTGGCTGCTCAATCCCGAGATCTGGATCGCGTTGGTCACGTTGACCGTCCTCGAGATCGTGCTGGGGGTGGACAATGTCATCTTCATTTCGATCTTGTCCGACAAGCTGCCCGACCCGCAGCAGCGGCCCGCCCGCCAAATCGGGTTGGCGCTGGCGATGGTGTCGCGCATCGGGCTGCTTCTGTCGATCAGTTGGATCATCCGGTTGACCGAGCCGTTGTTCGCGGTGCTGGGGCACGACTTCTCCGGCCGTGACCTCACGCTGCTGCTCGGTGGTCTGTTTCTGCTGGCCAAGTCGACCTACGAGATTCACGAGAGTCTGGAAGGGTGCGAGGGACGCAAGTCGGCGAAGGTTGCCGCGTCGTTCACCAGTGTGATCCTGCAGATCCTGGTGCTGGACATCGTATTCTCGCTCGACTCGGTGATCACCGCGGTCGGCATGGTCGAGCAGATCTGGGTGATGGTCGCCGCCATCGTCATCGCCGTCGGCGTGATGCTGCTCTCGGCCGAAATGATCAGCGCGTTCGTCAACGAGCGGCCGACCGTGAAGATCCTCGCGCTGAGCTTCCTGCTGCTTGTCGGCTTCTCGCTCGTTGCCGAAGCGTTCCACCAGGAGGTGCCGAAAGGCTATCTGTATTTCGCGATGGCGTTCTCGGTGTTCGTCGAGCTCATCAACCAGCGCGTCAGGCGGCAGGAGCCGTTGCACCTGAGGAAGGTCTACTGACGCATGGCATGGCCGCGCCAGGGTCTCGGTGCGCGGCGGGGCTCAACGACGGGATCCTAATCGAGCACGTTGAACAGGTAGCTGTACTTGACGATGAAGCTGCGTCCTGCGCCCGGCGGCATGAACCCGTCGAGACCGCCGGTCCCGTTGTACACGAAGAACAGACCGGTATTGGCATCCTGCAGCCAGCCGACGCGGAAGTGCAGAGAAAAGAGGTCGTCGCTGTCGTTGTGTTGCACCAGCGTCTGCGCGTAGAGCCGGGGCGAGAAGTTGTAGCCGGCGCTCACACTGGTCAGATTCGTGATCGTGCTGCCGCTGGGCAGGTCGATGTCGTTGCGGCTGTAGCTCAGTGACAGATTGAGCGTCTCGCCGTAGCGGGCGTTGATCGTGGGGCGGATCGTCACGATGTGGCCGTCGAAGAACCCGGCGGTGGTGGCGCGGATGCCCGCGCTGAACGGCGCCGAACGGTTCGAGTTGTAAGAGTAGGTGAGCTCGTTGAAATCGTAGCTGCCGGGCGGTACCGGCAGACCGGACACCGGGAATTCCCTGAACACCGTCTCGCTGCGGATGTCGTACGAGACACCGCCCGACGAGCTGTCTTCGAACTCGCCGTCGAAGTGCAGGTGGAGGTGGGTCGTCTCCATGACGCCGTCGAGATTCCAGAAGCGGGTGAAGCTCATGTGCGGCGTCAGCTCCTGATACTTGAGAAAACCGTTCGGCCGCGTCGTGTTGTTGAGGCCGAAGTCCACCTTGCGGAATCCGCCCGTCCTGCGCTGGTAGCCCACCTCGGGGTTGAAGTCTTCACCGTTCTCCTGATAGCCGCCGATCAGCCGCCAGGACTCCGAGTCGTAGCTGGTCGAGAGGCTCATGGCATGGTCGCGTCCGTTCCGATCGGGCGTCTGAGTACGACCGACGAAGCCCTGCACCAGGCCGTTTTGCCCAATGCCCCAGCGACCATCCACCGCATAGGTGCGGTTGTAGTCGTTGGCCTCCGCCATGGCGCCCGTGCCCTGGCGGTTCACGAACAGCCCGCCGATGCTGGACCGGTTCGGGAGGTCGCGTCGCACCCGCGCGACGGAGAAGTTGTTCGCCGGGGACACGTTCTCGACCGACTCGGTCTGCATGTTGAGGAATCCGACCGTGGTCGAGTCGGTGACTTTGCCCGACAGTCTGGCGCCGCCGAGGATCGACACCGGAGCGCCGCGGTCGTCAATTCCGATGTTGCGGCTGAAGAACAGCTCGGTCTGGCCCAGGTTGCGGCCGCTGGCCGGTCCCTGGTTGGCGACCGAGAACGCCCCGGCGTTCTCGAGGAAGAACGGCCGCTTCTCGGGGAAGAACAGATTGAACCGGTCCAGGTTGATCTGCTGGTTGTCGACTTCCACCTGGGCAAAATCGGTGTTGACCGTGGCGTCGAGCGTCAGACCCGAGGTGACGCTGTACTTGAGGTCGGCGCCGCCAGTGCCGAGCGCGACCGGGCCGCGTTCGGGTCGATTGTCGCGGGTGAGGATCTCGCCGATCACGTACGGCGTGAGCTGGAGGTTGCCGGTGAACCCGATCGGTGGCAGCACGCCGTCGAGCTGCCCCGCCATCGAGACGCGATAGAGGTTGTATTGCCGCGGCAACGGCGCCCAGTAGGCTGTTTCGTTGCGGCGGCGAATGTTGCGCTGGAAGTTCACGCCCCAGGACTGATCTTGACGGTCGGGATAACGGATGGTCCGGAACGGGATGGCGAACTCGGCGCTCCAGCCGATCTCGGTGGTCGTCGTGCGCACCTGCCAGGCGCCGTCCCAGTTGACGTTGAACCCGCCGCCGCTGCCGCGGTTGAACCCGCCGCGTCCGCCGCCTCTGAACAGGCTCCGGCCGCCGCCCTCGTCGGTCACCTGACCGTCGTATTCCTGGCCGGCCGGGGTCGTGCCGAACACGAAACCGTTCTGCCGGTCGCTGAACGTGTCGAGCACGATCTGAAAGCTGTCGGCGTCGTTCATCGACGAATCGCGGCGGCTGTCGCTGACGATGATGGTGGACGGGTCGGCGTCGTAGCAGACCACCCCGAAGTAGATCGTGTCGTTCGTGAACACGACCCGCACCTCGGTGCGCTCCGTGGCGGGACGGCCTTCGTCCGGGGCGCTCTGGACGAAGCCGCTCACCGGTTCCGCGGCAGCCCAGGCGGGGTCGCCCAGCACGTCGCCGTCGAGCGCGGGCGCCTGCTCGACCAGCATGGCGTCCGCGATCTTGCCGGGGGCCTGGGCGGCGAGCTCGACACCGGTCACGGGGCGGCTCTGCGCCGCGGCGCGGCCGCCGCCGGTCAGCCCCAGGGCGCAGACGAGTCCCAGGACGACGGTCCGCATGACCGCTCCGGTGTTCCCTGGGCCGCGATCAGGTACGTATCTTGTGCACAACCTGTCGAACATCGACGCTCCGCGCTGAGAGGCAAAACGGAAAGCGTATCAGATAGCTGCGCGTCCCGGTGATCCGAGAGAGTGTCTGGACACGCCTCCCGCTGTTCGACGACGCGGTCACGACGTCAGGAGCCGCGCCGCCCACCAGCCGGCGAGGCCCATGCCCAGGCCAAGCAGCGTGTCGATCGCATAGTGATACCGGCCAACCACCGTGGCGGCGGCGATGGCGAGTGCAGTGCCGAGCAGGATCGGCAGCGCTGCCGGGACGAGCTCTCCGGTGACGAGCGCCGCCGCCAGCGCGGTCGCGGCGTGTCCGCTGGGCACCGTGTTGACCTGGATCGACGCACGAGCGAGCAACTGGAGATTGACCGTTCGTATCGTGAGCGCCCTGGCGTCGATGGCGCTGTCCCGTTCCAGCGCGCGCGGCGGCCGGGTCTGTATCCACGGCAGCACGCCGTAGCAGCCGAACGATGCGATCAACGTGGCGGTCCAGAAGCGGTCGATGCCGTCCTGGCCGCCGGCGGCATACACGAGCCCGAACGTGAGCGGTACGAACGGATAGGCGCCCAGGTAGGCCAGCTCGAGCAGTTCGAGCAGAATCCGCGGCGCACGCCGGATGGCGGCGGACAGATGGACGGCAGTGAACAGCCGGCGGTCGAGGCGCAGCAGCCGGTTCTCGACATGCAGCATCGGACGCGAGAAAAAGAGTCCGCTGAGCCAGTATCCCTGCAGCAGGAAGAGCGCCGGGACCCAGTCGCGCGCGATCCGCATCGGCGCCTGCAGGCGAAGCTGCGACAGCATCACCGTCAGACCGACGCACACCAGCGCCACGAGAACCACGCGCACCCGGCGCCGTCCCGAAAGCGGGAACGCGCGCGCCAGGATCACCAGGTAGGCGAAGAATCCGCAGACGATCCACTCGGATACGCGCACGACGCCATGGTGACAGTGGAGACGACCGGGCGCAAGACTGACGCCCGAAGCGCGACCGCGCGCCGCCCTGCAGCCGCGCGATCACACTTCCGCCGTCGTGGCCGCCGGGATCCGCCGGAACAGCCGGACCAGCATGACCAGCGACACGAAAAACAGCAGCGACCCGAGGAAGAACGGGGCGCCGGGAAGACGCATCGGCGCCGCGGCGGAGGTGAAGAAACTGAACAGGCCCGTGGTGAAGATGAGTGGCGAGAAGATACTGGTGAGGCTCATCAGCGACGTCAGGGCGCCTTGGATCTTGCCCTGATCGAACGGGCTCACCGTGCCGGCGACCAGCCCCTGAATGGCCGGCATCGCCACGCCCGCCAGCGCCCCGCCCACGATGATCGCCAGAGCCATCCAGCCTTCAGAGGCCAGACCGTATCCGAGGAAGGTGAGCATCGACACGGTCAGACCGAGGAAAATGGTGCGCCGCTCGCCCAGCCGGGCGACGGTTGGTTTGATCATGAATCCCTGCACCAGGATGGCCATGGCGCCGACCAGCGCCAGCGTCAGCCCGTTGGCCTGCATGTTCCACCCGTAGCGGAAGCTGGCGTGGAGCACCCAGACGTTCTCGAGACCGCGCTGCGCCAGCGAGCCGAAGAGATAGACGACCGCGAGCCCGGCGACCAGGGGATAGGCCCGCAGTCGCCGGAGACTGGCCAGCGGGTTCATCTTCGTCCATGCGAGCCTGCTGCGGTGCTCCGGCGCCAGCGATTCGGGCAGCACGAAGAAACCGTAGAGCCAGTTCACCAGCGCCAGACCGGCGGCCACGAAGAACGGCAGGCGCAGGTTGATGCCCCCGAGCAGTCCCCCCAGCGCCGGACCGAAGATGAATCCGAGTCCGAACGCGACGCCGACGAGTCCGTAGTTGCGCGCCCGGGTGTCCGGTGTCGATACGTCCGCGACGTAGGCGTTGGCCGTCGTGATACTGGCGCCCATGATGCCGGCGATGCAGCGCCCGGCGAACAGCCAACCGATCGAGGGCGCCCAACCCTGAATGAGATAGTCGGCACCCAGACCGAACAGCGAGACGAGGATGATCGGGCGCCGGCCGAACCGATCTGACAGCGCCCCGAGCACCGGCGCGAACAGGAACTGCATGGAGGCGTAGACCGAGATGATGATGCCGTAGTAGCGGCCGGTGGAGGCGATGTCTCCATCAAGGAACTGGGCCACGAGCTCGGGCAGGATCGGAATGATGATGCCGAGTCCGAGAATGTCGATGAACAACGTGACGAAGATGAAGATCATCCCCGCCGGACGTGTGCGTGCTTCGAACCGCATGCCGCTCCGGTTGCCTGGCTGGCCCTATACCGGCGGTTCCGCCGCCGGGCTGCAAACCTCGCAGTATCGCATGGACCAGCCGGATGCCCGCGGCATGGAACGGCGGCTCAGTCTTCGATTGCGGTGGACGGTGGTGGCTGGTTTTTGGGCAGCGGCGTGATGGAGACGTTGCTCCAGCCGTAGACGGCGGCGACCAGCGGGTTGATGAGGTTGAAGAAGCAGAACGGGGCGTAAGTCAGCGTCGCGACGCCGAGGGTGCCGGCCATGTAAGCCCCGCACGTGTTCCACGGGATGAGCACCGACGTGAGCGTGCCCGCGTCTTCCAGCGTCCGCGACAGATTCTTCGGGTCGAGCCGCCGGCGCTCGTATTCGGCGCGGAACATCCTTCCCGGCAGCACGATAGAGATGTACTGATCCGCTGTGATCACATTGGTGCCGAACGAGGTCAGCAACGTGGCCGAGATGAGGCTGCCGGTGCCGTGGACAGTGGCCAGAATGCGTCGAGCGAGCGACTCGAGCAGCCCGGTGGTCTCCATGACCGCGCCGAACATCATGGCGGTCAGGATGAGCCACACCGTCGTCAGCATATTTGACATGCCGCCCCGGCTGAGCAGTTGGTCGAGCGTGCGATCACCGGATTCAAGCACGAACCCGTCGAACAGTGCGATCCAGCAGCCCTTGACCAGGGCGACCGGGCGGCTGAGGGTCGGGTCCCCGACAAACGCCACCACCGTGTCGCTCTGGAACAGCATGGCGCAGGCGACGCCGGCCAGGGTGCCGATCAACAGCGCCGGAAACGCCGGGACCCGGCGTACGACGAGCGTCAGGACCAGCGCGACCGGAATCAGCAGGTGCGGCCCGATTGTGAACTCGCGTTCGAGTGCGTCCACCAGCAGCGCGAGGTCGCCGGCGCTGACCGGAGTCGGCGCGACCAGCCCGACGGCGGCGAAAAGCACCAGTGCGATGGCGAAGCTCGGTCCGGTCGTCCAGACCATGTGCCTGATGTGCGAGAACAGGTCGGTGCCCGCCACCGCCGGCGCCAGATTGGTCGTGTCGGACAGTACCGACATCTTGTCGCCGAAATAGGCGCCGGACACGATGGCCCCGACCGCCAACCCCATGTGCAACCCCTGCGCCGCCGCGATACCGACCAGGGCGATACCGATCGTGCCGGCGGTCGTCCAGGAGCTGCCGATGGCCAGCGAAACGAGCGCGCAGATGATGCAGGCGGCCGCGTAGAAGACCGAGGGCGTCAGCAGTTGCAGCCCGTAGTAGATCATGGTGGGTACGGCGCCGGCCAGAATCCAGGCGCCGATGAGCGAACCGACCACCAAGAGGATCAGTAGCGCGCCCACCGAGACCGAGATGCCCTCGCTGATGCCGCGCTCGATCGTTTTCCACGAATGCCCGTTGCGCACCCCGACGAGTGCGGCGGTCCCGGCCGACAGAATGAGCGCAATCTGGTTGGGTCCGCTGGACGACGCGTCGCCGAACAGGGCGACCGACGCCGCGAGCAGGCCCACCAGCAGCCCGACCGGGATCAACGCCTGCCAGACCGAGGGGGCGCGCACAACCGACGTGGAGAGCGGATTCGGCATGCGAGACAGTGCGGCTACCAGCGTGCTTGGATGCCGGGAGCGAGTTTTCCCACCTCCAAGGCGCAATTGCCCACGACCACAAGACACCGCGACGTGAGCGCCCTCGGGATGTCGTCCGTACTGAGACTCTTTTCGGCTTCCTTTGTTGCGGCCCGAGTCGTGCCGGTATGGTGAAGCAACCCGGCAGTCGGCACCTTCTGTTGGTGTGGCACGCTGTTGCCGTGGGTTTTCCGTGGCAACAGACTCGGCGCACGAGCAAAAAACCCGCGTTGGGCGTCCAGCGCAGCGGCGGCACAAGCTCTCGCGGGCACGGTTCAGAGTTCTCGATTGGCTGGTTGGCGTGAGACTCCGGAACGGGCACTGGCCCGGCGTCAGGGACCAAGTCTGTTCATCAGGCCATGAATCATATCAGCCTCCTCATCGCGTGGAGAGTCCGGCAGCTCGTGTCGAGATCCCGCGGGGCTCCGGGCACCATGCGGGGACGACTGGCAGGGCGTGGCGATGAAGTATATTGGGCATAACAGCCCGGGGCAAAAGCCCCGCTGCATCCCGCCGATCGAATGCAGCGGGCCTTTGCCACGGGCTGCCAGGTGTCACATCATTGCGACTCTCCATCATCGTTCCTGTCTACAACGAAAGGGACACGATTGCCGAGGTGCTCAGCCGGGTGCTTGCCGTCGAGTGCGACAAGCAACTGATCGTGGTCGACGACGGGTCGACGGACGGCACCGCCGAAGTGATCGAGGAGTGGATTCGCGGGCGGCCCGAGCAGGTGGCGTGTCACCGCCACGTACGGAATCTGGGGAAGGGCGCCGCCGTCCGCACCGGACTGGAGCATGTTGCCGGCGAGTGCGTCGTCATCCAGGACGGCGACCTCGAGTACGATCCCCGCGACTATGCGAAGCTGCTCGCGCCGGTGATCGAGCAGGGCGTACAAGTGGTCTACGGTTCGCGCTTTCTCGGGAACAACCCACGCATGTTCTTTACGCAGCGGGTCGGGAACGTCATTCTGACGCGGCTCACGAACCTGCTCTACGGGGCCTCGTTGACCGACATGGAGACCTGTTACAAGTTGTTCGCGCGGGACGTCGTCGCGGCCCTTCCGCTGAAGAGTGACCGGTTCGATATCGAACCGGAACTGACGGCCAGACTGCTGCGGCAGGGGGTGGACATTGTCGAGGTGCCGATCTCCTATGCGGGCCGCGCGTACGACGCGGGCAAGAAGATCAACTGGCGGGATTTCATTTCAGCCGTGTGGACCTTGTTCCGGTTGCGCGTCTGACGGTCCGGCGGGTCAGAGACAGGATTGCCAGTGCGTTACGCCATTGCCACGTTCGGGTGCCGCGTCAACCAGGCCGACTCGTTGCAGATCGAGATGCAGCTCCGGGCGCGGGGCGGCGCCCGGGCCCCGGTCGACGTGGCCGACGTGGTGGTCGTCAACACCTGTTCGGTGACCGCGACGGCCGACCAGGGCGCGCGTCAGACGCTGCGGCGGGTGCACCGTCTGAACCCCGAGGCGCAGGTCGTCGCGACGGGCTGCTATGCGTCGCGGGACCCGCGGGAGATTCTGGACCTGCCCGGTTCGGCCATGGTCGTTCCGAATGATGAGAAGCACCGCGTGGTGGACCAGGTGCTCGCTGGCGTCGAGACCACCGCCGACCGCTTCGGTGATGGCCCAGGGGCCTGCGGCGCGTTGGTGTCGCCCGGGGTCGTGGGGCGCGTCGCCTTCATGCTGCGGGTGCAGACGGGCTGCGATCAGCCGTGCGCCTATTGCATCATCCCGTCGACGCGCGGCCATGGCCGCAGCCTGGACCTGGCGCACGTCATGACCGCCGTCGGGCACGCCGCGGAGAGTGGGTTCAACGAGGTGGTGCTGACCGGGGTGCACCTGGGGTCGTATGGCCGGGATCTGGAGCCGGCTTCAAGTCTGCGCGCCCTGCTTCGCGCGCTCGACGCGCATCCCTCGGCGGTGACGTTCCGGATCAGCTCGCTCGAGCCGATGGATTGCCCGCTCGGGCTGGTGGATCTGGTGGCCGCCAGCGGTCGGTTCGCGCCTCATTTCCACCTGCCGCTGCAGCACGCCAGCGATACGATGCTGCGCCGGATGCGGCGTCCCTACACGCTGGAGTCCTATCGGCGTGTCGTGGACCGGATCCGCGACCGACTGCCGCATGCCGGCATCGGCGCGGACCTGATCGCCGGCTTCCCCGGCGAGCGCGAGTCAGACGCGCAGCAGACGCGGGTGTACCTGTCGGCCAGTCCCCTGACCTACGTCCACGTCTTTCCCTACTCTTCACGTCCGGGCACCGAGGCGGCGGGGCTGCCGGATCGGGTGGCGGGGCCGGTCGTCCGTGAGCGGGCGCGCGCCCTCCGCGAGATCGGGGCTGCACGCGCGGCGCGGTTCCGAGCCGATCAGGTCGGCACGGTACGGCCCGGGCTGACGCTCGAGGGCGGGACGGTGGTGCTGACCGACAACTATCTGAAGGTGGCGGTGCCGGCGGGCCGAGGCGGCAACCAGCGCGTCCGTGTGCGCCTCACCGGCGCCGAGCCGCTTACCGGGGTGTTCCATTAGGCCGGCTACAGCGACAACGGGTGCGCCGCCTGTTGCCCGGTCGAGCGCCGCGGCCCGCCCTCCACGATCAGTTGGCCACAGGCGGCCCGGATATCCCGGCCCCGGCTCTTGCGTACCGAGACGGTCACGCCGCCGCGGGCCAGGCTGCGGGCAAAGCGGTCCACCTGCCGGTCGGAGGGGCGTGAGAAGGGGATGCCCGCCGCCTCGTTCAGCGGAATCAGGTTCACCTTCGCGCGCAATCCGTGCAGCAGCCGTACGAGTCGGGCGACGTCGCCCGCGGTGTCGTTGACGCCGCGCAGCAGGACGTACTCGAACGTGATCCGCTCCCGGTGTTTCAGGGGCAACCGGCGGCAGGCGGCGACCAGATCTGCCAGGCGCTGCCGGCGACTGGTCGGGATCAGTTCGTGCCGCACCCGATCGGTTGTCGCGTGCAGCGAGACAGCCAGATTCGGGATCCACGGTTCGTCGCACAACCGGGCCATCGCCGGCAGGATGCCGACCGTCGACAGCGTCACCCGCCGCTGCGTGAGCGCCAGCCCGTCAGGGGCGGACAGCATGCGGAGCGCCTTCATCGTGGCGTCATAGTTGTGCAACGGTTCCCCCATGCCCATCAGGACGATGTTGAACCGTCGATCCTGGAGATCGAGTTCCCGGGCGAGCACGCGCACTTGGCCGGCAATTTCTCCGGCGGTCAAATTGCGCGCCAGCCCCATCCGTCCGGTCAGACAGAATCCGCATTGCATCGCGCACCCGACCTGCGTGGACACGCAGAAGGTCAATGCCGGGGTGTCCGGAATGAACACCGATTCGATCGTGCGTCCGTCGGCCAGCGTAAACAGGAATTTCTGCGTGCCGTCCGACGAGCATTCACGGGAGGTGACCACCGGCGTGGTGATGATGCAGGCGCGTTCGAGCTCTGTCCTCAGGCCGAGCGACACGTTTGTCATGCCGTCGAAGCGCTCAAGGCCTCGACGGTGGATCCAGCGGAAGATCTGGCGTGCATGAAAGCGTTCGGCGCCGAGCGCCGACACTACCGATTCGAGTTCGGCCGGCTCGAGTTCGGCCAGATCCGGTTTCTCGCCAAGCATCGGCTAACAGTAGCACGCGGTCCCGTAACAGGCGCCCGCGGTACAGCGCTCACCGGGGCGGTTGATTCGGCATCGGCTCGCGTGGTATTATCGCCGTCTGGCTTGAACCTCTTAAATCCTTTTTGTACAGTGAGTTAATGGCTGAGACGCGGCCCTCGTCCAGTGGGTGGCAGGCAGGCTGCTTTACGGAATGATTCTTCGAGAGCAGTTCGACAACGGATTGCGCCTGTTCACCGAATCGATGCCCGCGGTGCGCTCGGTCAGCTTCGGGGTCTGGTTGACCCGTGGCTCACGGCACGAGAGCGCCCGGCGTTCGGGAATCGCGCACTTCATCGAGCACATGCTGTTCAAGGGCACCGCGCGCCGGAGCGCCGAGGACATTGCCCAGGAGATCGATTCGCTCGGCGGGCAGCTCGACGCGTTCACCGCCAAGGAATGCGCCAGTTATTACGTGAAGGTGCTCGACGAGCACCTGCCGCGGGCAGTCGACGTGCTGGCCGATCTGCTGCGCAATCCCGCGTTTGCCGCCGAAGACATCGAGAAAGAAAAGCGGGTAGTGCTTGAAGAGATCAAGATGGTGGAGGACACACCCGACGATCTCGTCTACGAGTTGTTCACTCAGCGATTCTGGTCGGGCCATCCGCTGGGCCGGCCAATTCTCGGCGTGCCGGCGACCGTCGCCGCGTTCGACGACGCCGTTTTGCGTGAGTACTTCGAAGGGGTATACACCGCCGGCAACCTGGTGATCGCCGCGGCGGGCAACATCGACCATGCGGCGATGCGGGATCTTGTGGGTGAGGCGTTTGGCAGCATTCCAGCCAGCAGTGGGCAGGTCGACACCCGCGCGCCGTCGGCGCAACCCGGATTACAGGTGCGCGACAAGGCGCTCGAGCAGTGCCACATCTGCCTTGGCGTTGGCGGATTCCCGCAACGGCACGACGACCGGTATGTCAGCTACGTGCTGAACACCGTGCTGGGCGGCACGATGAGCTCCCGTCTGTTTCAGAACATCCGCGAGAAGCGAGGACTGGCCTACGCTGTCAGCAGCGGTCTCCTGTCCTACAACGACGGTGGGGCACTGACGATCTACGCCGGATGCGATGCCGGCGCCGTGGTCGAGGTGGTCGACCTGATCGTGGCGGAGTTGCAGGCGCTGAGGGACGCGCCGGTCGAAGCGGCGGAGTTGGCGCGGGCCAAGGATCATCTCAAGGGCAGTCTGGTGCTGAATCTCGAGAGTACGTCGAGCCGGATGTCGCATCTGGCCCGGCAGGAGATGTACTTCGGCCGGCAGTTCACACTCGACGACACCCTGCGCGGCGTCGAGGGCGTGACCCTCGACGACATCCTGCGGGTCGCACGCGACCTGTTTCTGCCCGAGGGAGTGGCGGCCACGGTGCTCGGGCCGGTCGGCGGGCTGGACCTGCGCGCCGAGCAGCTTGCGCTGGTCTGACGGCGGCCCGCCGGAGGGGTGCCGGCGAACGGTGCAATCGCGGGCGGTGCGCGGGCGCCGGTTGGAGGAGAACATCGGGATTCGGTTGACGGTGCTCGGCAGCGGGAGCGCGGGGAACGCCACGTTGCTGCAAGGGGTCGACCGGCACGTGCTGATCGATGTCGGCCTCAGTTGTCGCGAGGTGACGCGGCGCCTGGACGGTATCGGCGTGTCGCCCCGGAACATCGGGGCCGTGGTCATCACTCACGCGCATGGGGACCATACCCGCGGTGCGGCGCTCTTTTCGAGGAAGCACGGGGCGCCAGTGCACGCCACGGCCGTGACCCGTGCGGCCTGGACGGCGTCCGATGTCGCAGCCTGGGGCAATCTGGTTTGTGAGACCACAAGTGAGATCTGCGGGTTCCGTTTCACACCGTTCGACGTGCCGCACGACGCGGAGGCTGGCACCGTGGCGTTCGTCATCGAGACCTCCGAGGGGACGATTGGATACGCGACCGACATCGGCGCGGTGACGCCTGGCATGCGGGCGCGGTTCCGGGACTGTCGCGTGCTAGTCATCGAATCGAATCACGCCGTCGAACTGCTGCGTGTCGGGCCATACCCGCAGTCGATGAAATTACGGATCAGCGGCGCGCGCGGTCATCTGTCGAACGAGGCGTTGGCGATGTTCGTGCGCGACGATCTAGGCGCGGAGGTGCGCTGTCTGGTGCTGGCGCATCTGAGCCGCGTGAACAATGTGCCGGAGATCGCGGAGATGACCTGCCGCGAAGCGTTGCAGGCCGCGGGGCGTGACAACGTGCGTATCGTGGTGTCGCGTCAGGATCGCGTGGCGGAGACCGTGGATCTCGGACGGCTGGGGCAGAGGACGGACCGCACATGATTCCCCGCTACACCCGCCCGGAGATGGGCCGCATCTGGGCAGAGCAGCGGAAATACGACACGTGGCTGCGAGTCGAGGTGGCGGTGGCGCGCGCGATGGCGGCGACCGGTCTGGTGCCCGAGGAGGCGGCTCGGGACATTGCCGCGTGTGGCGGCGTGCGCGCGGAGCGGATCGACGAGATCGAGCAGACGACGCAGCACGACGTGATCGCGTTCACCACGGCGGTGGCCGAGCAGGTGGGGCCGTCCGCGCGCTGGCTGCATTTCGGACTCACCTCGTCGGACGTGCTGGATACGGCGTTGGCGCTTCAGATGCGGGAGGCGTGCGGGCTTATTCTCGACGACGTCGCAGCGTTGATCGAGGCGGTGGGTGACCGCGCCCGGGAGCATCGCGACACGCCGATGATCGGGCGCACGCACGGCGTGCACGCCGAGCCGATGACATTCGGTTTGAAACTGGCGTTGTGGTACGCCGAGTTGCAACGAAACCGCCGGCGGATCGAGGTGGCGCGCGACACGATCAGCGTCGGCAAGATTTCTGGCGCCGTCGGGACCTACGCACATCTCGAGCCGGAGATCGAGGCGCGAGTGTGCAAGGCGCTGGGGCTGACGCCGGCGCCCGTCGCGTCGCAGGTGATTCAGCGTGACCGGCACGCGGAGTTGATGGCGGCGCTGGCGGTGACCGGTGCGTCGCTGGAGAAATTCGCACTCGAGGTGCGCGGCCTCCAGAAAACCGAGATCGGCGAGGTGGAGGAGGGGTTCGCCAAGGGACAGAAGGGATCGTCGGCGATGCCCCACAAGAGGAACCCGATCGGCTGCGAGCAGTTGACGGGTCTGGCGCGGCTGTTGCGCGCGAACGCGATGGCGGCGTTCGAGAACGTGGCGTTGTGGCACGAGCGCGACATCTCGCACTCGTCGGTCGAACGGGTGATCATTCCCGACAGTTTCATCGTACTCGACCACATGCTGCGGCGGTTTACCCGCATCGTTCGTGCGCTGGTCGTGCACCCAGACCGGATGCGAAACAACCTCGAGCGGTCACGGGGCATCGTTTTCTCGGGCACGGTGCTGCTGGAGCTCGCTCAGCGCGGCGTGTCGCGGGAACAGGCGTATCAGTGGGTGCAGCGCGCCGCCATGCGGTCGCACGATGAACGGCTCGACTTCAAGGAACTGCTGGCGGAGGATTCAGAGGTCATGGCGGTGTTGTCCCGCTACGATCTCGATCGTGCGTTCGACCTCGACCGGCAACTGCGTCATGTCGGTCCTCTCGTGGACCGGGTGCTGGCCGGTGCGCCGCAGCCCGAGACCGCGTCCCGCAAGCTTGGCGGACGCCGTGACCGGTGAACGGAGGAGGCGTGAGAACCAGAGTGTTCGTGACCCTGAAGCCGTCGGTGCTCGATCCGCAGGGGCGGACGATCGTGGATGCGCTGCAATCGATGGGCTATTCCACGGTGCGTGAGGTCAGGCAGGGCAAGTACTTCGAGCTTGACGTCGATGCCCGCTCGGTCGACGAAGCGCGGGCGACGGTGGCCGAAGTCGCCGACAAGCTGCTGGCCAATCCTGTCATCGAGGGCTATCGCGTGGAGGTCGACGGAGACCGCGGCGGGGAGCCGCGGTAATCGAGGGGGGTGCTCGCCCATGACGTTCGCGATCATCGTGTTTCCCGGCTCCAACTGCGACCACGACGCCTATCACGCCACGAAGCACGTCCTGGGGCAGCAGGCGGAGTTCATCTGGCACAAGGACACCGACTTGCGATGCGCCGATGCGGTCATTCTGCCGGGCGGCTTCTCGTACGGTGACTACCTGCGCACGGGCGCGATTGCCCGTTTCTCGCCGATCATGGCGCCGATTCGCGAATTCGTGGACGCCGGCGGGCCGGTCATCGGCATCTGCAATGGGTTTCAGGTACTTGTCGAGGCTGGACTGCTGGAGGGTGCGTTGCTGCGCAATCGCCGGCTGAAGTTTCTCTGCCAGCATGTACTGGTCCGGGTGGAGCAGACGGACACGCCGTTCACCTCCGGCACCAGGCTCGGGCAGGTGTTGTCGCTGCCGATTGCGCACGGAGAGGGCAACTACCACGCCGCACCCGAGACGACCGCGGCGCTCGAAGCGAACCGGCAGGTGATTTTTCGCTATTGCGACGCGGATGGATCGCTCTCGGACGAGTGCAACCCCAACGGGTCAGCGCGGGCGATCGCGGGAATCTGCAACCGGGGACGGAACGTCGTGGGTCTGATGCCGCATCCCGAGCGTGCCTGCGAGTCTCTGCTCGGGAGTGCGGATGGCCGCGTCGTGCTGGAGTCGGTCGTTGGCGCCGTGGCCTCTGCCGGCGCCGCGTGACATGCATACGAACGAAGACGGCTTGGCAGATTCTCCATGCCCATCGAACAAGCGACCATCGACGCGCACGGGTTGAGTCCTGACGAGTATCGGCGGCTGATCGATATTCTCGGGCGTGAGCCGACGATCACAGAGCTCGGAATCTTCTCTGTCATGTGGTCCGAGCATTGCAGCTACAAGAGTTCGCGGTTGCATCTGCGCCGATTCCCCACCGCTGGCCCGCGGGTCGTGCAGGGGCCTGGCGAGAACGCCGGAGCGGTCGACATCGGCGGCGGCCTGACCGCTGTCTTCAAGATCGAGTCGCACAATCACCCATCGTTCATCGAGCCGTATCAAGGCGCGGCGACCGGCGTCGGCGGCATCATCCGTGACATCTTCACGATGGGTGCGCGCCCGATCGCCCTTCTGAACTCGCTCAGATTCGGCGAACTCGGAGACCCCGCCACCAGACGCGTCGTAGACGGCGTCGTGGCGGGCATCGCCGGTTACGGCAACAGCATTGGCATCCCGACCGTGGGCGGCGAGATTGCGTTCGAGTCGGGCTATGCCGGTAATCCGCTGGTGAACGTGTTCTGTCTCGGCGTCGCCAGGGCAGACCGGCTCGCCAAGGGGCTCGCGTCCGGCGCCGGGAACCCGGTGTACTACGTCGGCGCGATGACGGGGCGCGACGGTATTCACGGCGCCACGATGGCTTCGGCCGAATTCGACGAGCACTCGGCGGATCAGCGGCCAGCGGTGCAGGTGGGCGATCCGTTCATGGAGAAGCTGCTGCTTGAGGCCTGTCTGGAGGTGTTGCAGAGTGATGCGCTGATCGGCATCCAGGACATGGGTGCGGCGGGGTTGACCTGTTCAACCTGCGAAATGGGCGCGCGGGGCGACGCCGGGATCGACATCGACGTGTCGCTCGTGCCGCAGCGCGAGACCGGCATGACCCCGTACGAGATCATGCTGTCTGAATCTCAGGAGCGGATGCTGCTGGTCGCGACGCGCGGTCGTGAGACCGAGGTGGAGCAGGTGTTCGAAAAGTGGGATCTGCACGCGGTCCGTATCGGGGAGGTGACCGGCGACGGTCTGCTGCGGATTCGCAATCACGGCGAGGTGGTGGCCGAAATTCCGAATCGGGCGCTTGCCGATGGCGCCCCCCTCTACGACCGCCCGGTCGAACGGCCGGCGACGCTCGACGCCACGCAGCGGCTCGACCTCTCGGAGGTTGCTGTTCCCGATGATCTGGACCAGGTGTGGCTCGACCTGCTGGCAACTCCGGTGATCGCCAGCAAGCGCTGGGTGTATCGGCAATACGACCACATGGTTCGCACGAATACCGTGGTGCTGCCGGGGCTCGGGGCCGGGGTCGTGCGGATCAAGGGCACCGATCGCGCGCTGGTATTCTCGGTCGATGGAAACGGTCGTCATTGTCATCTCGATCCCGCCGAGGGCGGCCGGCTGGCCGTCAGCGAGGCGGCGCGCAACGTCGCGTGCGCCGGGGCCACCCCCATCGGCGCCACCAACTGCCTCAACTTCGGAAATCCGGAGCGGCCGGAGATCATGTGGCAATTCGCCCAGGCGGTGGACGGGATCGCGGAGGCGTGCCGGGCGCTCGAGATTCCGATCACCGGTGGCAACGTCAGCCTCTATAACGAGACCGACGGGTTGGCGATCTATCCGACCCCGGTGCTGGGCGTCGTTGGCCTGCTCGACGACGTGAGCCGGGTGCTGACGCGGCTGTTCCCGTCACCCGATCTCGACATCGTGCTGCTCGGCGATGCAGCGGGGGCGTTGGGAGGAAGCGAATACCTGAAAATGGCGCACGGCCTGGTGCGCGGTCGTCCGGCCCCGGTCGATCTGGACCGCGAACGTGCACTGCAGGCGTTGCTCGTGGAGGCCGCGGAGGCACGGTGGATCCGTTCGGCGCACGACTGTGCCGAGGGAGGTCTGGCGGTGACCCTGGCCGAATGCTGCATCGAGGCGGGCGGCGTCGGGGCCGCGGTCAATCTGCCCTGGCCGGCGGGGTCGGATGACAGGTTCGGCGTCGTGCGTACGTTGTTCGGTGAGGCGCCGTCACGCGTCGTCGTGTCCGCGGCCAGCGCTGCGCGTGACAGGCTGCTGTCTCGCGCGCGGGCGCTGCAGGTGCCGGCGCACGTAGTGGGACGGACAGGGGGCGACCGTATCAGTGTCGCGGTGTCCGATGTCACCGTCGCCGCCATCGGTCTCGATGCTGCTGAACAGGCGTGGGGAAATGGGTTCGCACGGCACTTCGACGAGCCGCCCGTGGCCGCCGTCGGGTCGTCCACAGCGACCGGTGATGCACCGGTCCGATCGGGTCCGCCGGCTTCCGGCAACATGAGGTGAGGGTAGTGAGACCCTCGGTCGACATGGACGAAGACAAGTTCAAGGACGAATGCGGCGTGTTCGGCATCTACGGGCACCCCGAGGCGCCGGCCTTGACGAAGCTCGGACTGTATGCCCTGCAGCATCGGGGGCAGGAGAGCGCCGGGATCGCCACGACCGACGGGGGGCGCATGTACCTGACCCGCGCCATGGGTCAGGTGTCGGAGGCGTTCGATGAAGACGCCCTGACGTCGATGGTCGGCGATTCCGCCATTGGGCACGTCCGCTATTCGACCGCCGGCGATAGCCGCATCGTGAACGCGCAGCCGATTCTCATCGACTGCGTGCACGGAGAGATCGCCCTGTGCCACAACGGCAACATCATCAACGCGACAGAGTTACGGACCTATCTGGTGGGGCAGGGGCACATCTTCCAGACCAGCAGTGACACGGAGGTCGTGCTGCATCTCTACGCGCGGTCGCGGGAGACCTCGCCGCAGGACGCCATCGTCGAGTCGGTGGCGCAGGTGCACGGCGCCTTCTCGCTCGTACTGCTCACCAAGGACTACCTGATCGCGGTGCGGGATCCGCACGGCTTCCGCCCGCTGGTCGTCGGCACGCTCGGCAACGCGACAGTTGTCTGCTCGGAGACCTGTGCGCTCGACCTGATCGGGGCGACCTACACGCGGGACGTGGAGCCGGGCGAGGTGCTGGTCATCGGACGCGACGGCCCCCGCTCGTATCGGCCGTTTCAGCCGGCGCAACTGTCGCATTGCGTCTTCGAACATGTCTATTTTGCGCGGCCGGACAGTGTGGTCTTCGGAGCGAGCGTGAACGAAGTGCGCACGAACCTCGGCCGGCTGCTGGCCCGCGAGGCGCCGGTCGACGCCGATGTCGTCGTGCCGATTCCCGACTCGGGCATGTGCGCGGCGGTCGGGTTCGCCGAAGAATCGGGGTTGCCGATTCGGATGGGGCTCATCCGGAATCATTACGTGGGGCGGTCCTTCATCGCTCCGCAACAGGAGATTCGCGGATTCCGGGTCCGGGTGAAGCTGAATCCGGTTCGCAGCATTCTGGAAAACAAGCGAGTGATCCTGGTGGACGACTCGCTCGTGCGCGGAACGACAAGCCGCAAGATCATCGGCATGATTCGTGCCGCGGGCGCCCGTGAGATTCATATGCGTGTGAGCTGTCCTCCGACGGTGTCGCCCTGTTACTACGGGATAGACACCCCGCGCCGGTCCGAACTGATCGGTTCGACGCACACCATCGAAGAGATCCGCGAGTTCGTGAAGTCGGACACGCTCGCCTATCTGAGCCTGGAAGGGCTGCGGCAGGCGGTGGGACCCCGCAGCGGCGACTACTGCACGTCCTGCTACACCGGGGAGTATCCGGTCGAAGCGCCCAGGGACGCCGAGGCGTACATGCAAATGGCGCTGAAGCTGCCGGGTGACCAGGGATGACAGCGCCGACCGCGGTGATCGGCGTGCTGAGCGCGGCGCTGCTGTTCGGCGAGGTGCAGCCGGCGCCTGTGGACGAGCAGGTGCTGCGGAACGCCATCAACGAGCTCGGCGACTTCGACTATGCCACCCGCACCGCGGCCAGCAGCATCGTGCGGCGCACTCCCGCCGAGCAGGCCAGACCTGCGCTGGCGGCCGCGGTACGGGACCACGACGATGGGTATGTCCGGTTTCGTGCCCTCGTGCTGCTGGTCGGCTTCGGAGGGCCGGAGGCCAGAACCGCGGTGCTCGAGGTGCTCGACGACCCGAACGATCGGTTGCGGGCGGTGGCCTACGGGTACTTCGAGCATGCCCCCGAGTCCGGTATGGCGGCCCGCCTGCTCGAGGCCCTCGAGATTGAGACCTCGGAGTTTGTGCGACCGGCCCTGATTCGCGCGCTCGCGGCGTACGACGACGACCCGCGGATTCGCCAGCGACTCGTCTCCGACATCGATCGCGGGGTGGATTTCTTTCGCGGTGCGGTGATCGAGGCGCTCGGGGATCGCGGCGCCGAATACGCGCTCGACCCGCTGATGCGGATTGCCATGGAGGCGGGACCGCTGCAGGACGATGCGTTGCTCGCGCTCGCCAGGATTGGCGATGCGCGCGCCCTGCGCGCCGTCGCGGCGCTGCAGGGCGCCGATCCCGAGCTGGAACCGATGGTGTCGGCCGCCGTCGCCGCGCTGGGGACGGACCGCGACCAGCATGTCAGGTTCGTGTCCGACTCGTTGCGGTACGCGGCAGCCGACGGCGACCAGATCGATCTCCTGCGCTCGGCGGCGGCCGGGTTGGGAGCGCTCGCGTCTACCGGCGATGCCGAGGCGGTGGAGGCGTTGTTCGAAGTGGCGGTTGCCGCCGACCCGGCGGCACGCGATGCCGTGGCGCTCGTGCTGGGCACGCTGGCCATGCGGTATCCGGCAACGGTGCTGCGCCACCTGGAAACCGCGGCCGACGTGTCGGCGGCCGCGCTGGTGCTGCGCGATGGCTTCGACATGCTCGACGAGGACCTTGAAGAGGAGCGTTTCTTCATGACCGTCCGAACCGGCTTCTGGGCGGCGGCGGAGGGGTCCGAGGCGCGGGTGGTCATGGATGAACTGCTCAAGGTATTCGAGTTCTGATGGCTGAGTCCGACCCGGTCGACGGCGCCGAAGAGCGCCGGGCGTCGGACGCGGCGGTCGACTACAAGGCGGCCGGTGTCGACATCGACGCCGGCAATGAAGCGGTGCGGCGCATTCGCGAACTCGCCCGCGGCACCTTCACCGCCGGGGTGCTGTCAGACATCGGCAGCTTCGGCGGGCTGTTCCGCCCGAACCTGACAGGCATGAGCGACCCCCTGCTCGTGTCCAGCGCCGATGGCGTCGGGACGAAGCTGAAAGTCGCCTTTCGCACCGGCCGTCACGATTCGGTCGGGATCGATCTGGTGAACCACTGCGTCAACGATATCCTGGTGCAGGGTGCGGCGCCGCTCTTCTTTCTGGACTATTTCGCGATTGGACGCCTGTCGCCGGCCGTCACTGCCGAGGTCGTGGCGGGACTGGCCCGGGCCTGCACGGCCAACGGGTGCGCATTGCTGGGCGGCGAGACTGCCGAAATGCCGGGCTTCTATGCCGACGGTGAGTACGACCTGGCTGGTTTCGTCGTCGGTCTGGTGGATCGGCCGCGGTTGGTTGACGGTCGTCATATCCGGCCGGGCGACGTCATCGTGGGACTGCGCTCGAGCGGTTTGCACACGAACGGGTACTCGCTGGCCAGGCACATCGTGTTCGAGAAGCTCGGGTTGACGCCCGACTCGTATCCCGAGGGGCTGGACGGCGCCGTCGGCGATGTGCTGCTGCGGCCCCACCGGTCCTACCTGCGGTTGCTCGGTCCCGTGCTGGCGGAACGCCCGGGCGTGATCAAGGGTCTGGCTCATATCACCGGAGGGGGGTTGACCGACAATCTGCCGCGGGTGTTGCCGCAGGGCACGGCGGTCAGGATCGACCGCGGCGCCTGGTCGCCGCCGCCGGTATTCAGTTTTCTGCAGATGCATGGCTCGCTGCCCGCCAACGAAGCGTTCCGGACGTTCAACATGGGGATCGGCATGGCGGTTGTGTGCGCGCCAGGTGAGGCCACTTCGCTACTCGCGGCGTTCGAGCAGGCGGGTGAGACCGGTGCGGTCGTCATCGGGGAGGTCACGACCGGCGGCGGCGAGGTGAGATACGTGTGATGCGCCATGACTGACGACCGGCGGTTGGGCGTCCTGATATCGGGACGCGGCAGCAACCTGCAGGCGATTATCGACGCGATCGCGTCCGGCTGGCTCGACGCGACCATCGTGGTCGTGATTTCCAACAGAGAGGACGCAGCAGGGCTCGTGCGTGCGCGCCGGGCCGGCATCGACACCGTGGTCCTCGATCACACGCGATATGCATCGCGCGAGAAGTACGACGACGCGCTGGTGGCGGTCCTGCAGCGCTACAGGGTCCGACTGGTCTGCCTGGCCGGGTTCATGCGTCTGCTCGGCGCAGGGTTCATCAATGCGTTTCCCAACCGCATTCTCAACGTACACCCCTCGTTGCTGCCGGCGTTCGCTGGGCTTCATGGTCAACGACAAGCCTGGGAGTACGGGGTCAAGGTGGCCGGCGCGACCGTGCACATCGTGACCAGGGATCTGGACGCCGGCCCCATCGTGCTGCAAGCGGCCGTGCCGCTCGACGACGCAGACACGCCGGACGTGCTGGCCGCACGGATTCTCACCGAAGAGCACCGCATCTATCCGCAGGCGATCGCGATCGTGCTCGACGGGGGGTGGCGCATCAAGGGTCGCCGCTTT
>OZ253576.1:6072500-6425519 GCA_965262985.1 Vicinamibacterales bacterium
TGCAGCGAAGTCAGATCGAAAGAACTGGTGGAGCGCAGAGAAGTGACCCTGCCGGCATAAGTAGCGATAAGAGAGGTGAGAATCCTCTCCGCCGAAAGCCTAAGGTTTCCTGAGGAAGGTTCGTCCGCTCAGGGTTAGTCGGGTCCTAACGTGAGGCCGAAAGGCGTAGCGGATGGATATCAGGTCAATATTCCTGAACTACCTGAAAGACGTTATCACGATGGGGGGACGCAGGAGGCCAGCCCAGCCTGCGATTGGATGTGCAGGTTCAGGCATGTAGGGGGATCCGCCAGGAAAATCCGGTGGGTCGTGACGCCCTGAGGTGCCATGGCGAGGCCGCAAGGCCGCAAAGTGGGTGATGCCACGCTGCCAAGAAAAGCCTCTAAGGAGTCTTTCGGGTACCCGTACCGCAAACCGACACAGGTAGGCGAGGAGAATATCCTCAGGCGCGAGTGTGAACCCTCGTAAAGGAACTCGGCAAACTCGCCCCGTAACTTCGGAAGAAGGGGTGCTCCATTAGCGTGATGCGGCGTGCCCGCTGAGCGTGAAGGAGTTGCAGTTAAGAGGCCCAGGCGACTGTTTACTAAAAACACAGGACTCTGCCAAGTCAAAAACGACGTATAGGGTCCGACGCCTGCCCGGTGCCGGAAGGTTAAAGGGAGGGGTTAGGGTTCGCCCGAAGCTCTGAACTGAAGCCCCGGTAAACGGCGGCCGTAACTATAACGGTCCTAAGGTAGCGAAATTCCTTGTCGGGTAAGTTCCGACCTGCACGAATGGCGCAACGATCTGGGCGCTGTCTCTACGAGGGGCACTGCGAATTTGTGGTACCGGTGAAGACGCCGGTTGCCCGTGGCAAGACGGAAAGACCCCGTGCACCTTTACTACAACCTAGTAGTGAGTGCGGGCGTGTTATGCGCAGGATAGGTGGGAGACTTTGAACCGGGCCTTTTGGGGTCCGGGGAGTCAACGGTGAGATACCACCCTTAGCACTCTGGCGCCCTAACCTCGTTCTGTTATCCAGATCAGGGACATTGCTAGGCGGGTAGTTTGACTGGGGCGGTCGCCTCCCAAAATGTAACGGAGGCGCGCGAAGGTTCGCTCAGGCTGTTTGGAAATCAGCCGGAGAGTGCAAAGGCAGAAGCGAGCTTGACTGCGAGACCTACAAGTCGAGCAGGTGGGAAACCAGGCCTTAGTGATCCGGTGGTTCCGCATGGAAGGGCCATCGCTCAACGGATAAAAGGTACGCCGGGGATAACAGGCTTATCTTGGCCAAGAGTTCATATCGACGCCAAGGTTTGGCACCTCGATGTCGGCTCATCGCATCCTGGAGCTGTAGCTGGTTCCAAGGGTTCGGCTGTTCGCCGATTAAAGCGGTACGTGAGCTGGGTTTAGAACGTCGCGAGACAGTTCGGTCCCTATCTGCCATGGGCGCAGGAGATTTGAGGGGGGCTGTCCCTAGTACGAGAGGACCGGGATGGACGGACCTCTGGTGTACCAGTTGTCGCGCCAGCGGCAGCGCTGGGTAGCTACGTTCGGAAGGGAGAAATGCTGAAAGCATATAAGCGTGAAACCCTCCCCAAGATGAGATCTCCCGAGCTTCGGCTCCTGAAGGCTCCTGGAAGACGACCAGGTGATAGGCCAGGTGTGTAAGGCCCGCGAGGGCTTGAGCTGACTGGTACTAATCAGCCGTGAGGCTTGACCTTTTCCCTCATTTTCACTGAGTTTGTGCGAAGATTGGCTACCGTTTGCAGGATATTCGGTTGTTGGCCGGATGCCCGGCGTATGTCCGGGGTCTGGCGTTTTTTTGGCGTGTTCTTTGACAGATGCGGGTGGGTGCAGACCCGCCCGGTGTTTCCCGGTGGCTATAGGAGAGGGGTCACACCCGTTCCCATGCCGAACACGGAAGTTAAGCCCTCCACCGCCGATGGTACTGCACGGGTAACTGTGTGGGAGAGTAGGTCACTGCCGGGATTTGTCGTGAGAGCCCGAGAGCGGAAACGATCTCGGGCTTTTCTTTGTCCGGCGCTCTCGCCTTGACCTCGCACGCCCTACGTTGGCCTGTGGGGTTCACGCCGGCGAAGCGTCATGTGTCCTGACCGGGTCATGAGACAACCAGCAGACGTGGCCGCCGGCCGGGTGTCGCCCGAGACGACCGACGGCATTCGAGTGGAGTTTTCGGAGCAACGGACGATTCGCGCCCGGAACAAGCTCTATTACCGGTTCAATCACTGGCCCATCTGGATCTTCGTCTTCTTCATCCTTCCCGGTCCGCTGACTGCCGAGCTGTTCGAGAACGGATTTGACCAACGGATGGCGCTCTGGCTCGGTGCGGTGCTTGCGGGCACCGGGGTCGCCGGTATCCGTGGCCGTTTGCCGGGATGTGAGCCGAGGCCCTACATCATCCGTTTCACGGAAGACCTGCCGAACCCACTGTACCGTCGGATCTGCTACACGGTGGCGTGGAGCGCGGTGATCACGTTTGGGGTCCTCAACATCACGGGTTTGCTTGTGGCCGTGGTGACCGGAGCATGGAGTCTGCGTGAGATGTACGACCTGGCCTATTTCCCGCTGGCCGGTGCGGTGTGGCTGCTGGGGTTGGTGGGTCAGTTGCCACGCGTCAAGTCGTCGACCAAAGGGGAAGGACACGAGCGGCGATACTTCTACGGGTCGGTGTGGGCGATGTGCCTGGCGCAACCGGTGCTCTGGTTGCTCTGGTCGGTGGTGCCCGAGGGGCGGGTCGGAGACGTGGTCAAGCTCTGTGTGTTCACCGGGATTCTCGCGTTCGTGGGCTGGCTGTCCTATCGCGGCAAATTGCCGCGCACCCGTCCGATCATTCCCGGCGAACTGGCGGTTTCGGACTGAGCCGCCGGCCGGCGGCACGTCCGGCGGCCGCGATGGTCGCGTGGGCTCGAGAGGGGATGCGTGCGGGGTCGAACGGCAGGGCGGGCGGATACCGTGCTGGCGACGACACGCGGGGTCATGACCGCGAGCGCAGCAGATGCCAGGCGTACTGGAGCGTCACCACCACGATCGGTACGCCGACGAGCACCCAGGCCCACTTGTATCGTCCCGACTGCCAATACCCGTAGCCGATCATCGACAGCAAGAGCAGGTTAAGACCGACGCCGATGGCCGTGTGCCTGTTTGCAACCGGGTCGTCATCAGACGCTGGTGGCGGTGTGTTCATTCGTGGTCGATAGTCCATTCGTCATCGGCGGCGGGGATCCTCTCACTTCACGTCGTCCCGCCCGGTGTCCGCCATGGGTGGCCGCGGCCGGCCGCATGAACGGCAGGCGGGCTGATTGTAGCGTGTTCAGCGGGTCGATTCTCGATGGAGTGCGCGGCTGGTCGTGACGCCGAGCGGATACCGGTGCGCTAGCAGTCCGTGGTGAAACCCCGCGTTGCACCGAGATCGGCGGTGCGCCCGCTGAGCAAGGCGAGAAGAGGGAGAATACCTGTAGGGGCAACCCTTGTGGTTGCCCTGTTCGTCAGCCGGAACAACGACGATCAGCGGGATGCAGCGTGAAACCGCAGAATTCAGCGGGGAAGCGCAGAATTCCGCGGGAAACAGCAGAATTCCGCGGGGAAGCGCAGAATTCAGCGGGGATCGAATGCAGCGGGGCTTTTGCCACGGGCTGCTAGAATGGCCGTCATGCTGCGTCCGTATGTCTATTCGTTGGCGGTGGCGGCCGTGATCGTCACGGTGGCGCAGGGTCAGGCGCCTGGCGGGTTCGACCTGTTCTTCCTCGACAAGACCATGCGGGTGGACTACATCCACTCGGGCGGTCTGGGACAGGAGATCGTCGCGCTCGATCGCATCGTCTCTGATGGATCCTGGGCGGGCAGCCGGACCAGACTGGTCGACGATCTCAATCTGGGAAAGTATCTGTTCGAGGTCATTGACCGGAGAACCAATCGGGTGCTGTACTCGCGCGGGTTCGCATCGATCTACGGCGAGTGGGAGACGACGGCCGAGTCGCGCGATACGTACCGCAGCTTCCACGAGTCGCTCCGGTTTCCCTGGCCGAAAGCGCCTGTCCAGGTTTTGCTGAAGGTTCGGGACGTGGAGAACAGTTTTCATGAGATCTGGTCCACCGTCATCGATCCTGACTCGCGCTTTGTCAACTCGTTCGACCGGGAGCCGATGGGCGAGGTCTGGCCGGTGTTCGAGAACGGACCGTCCTCGGACCAGGTCGACCTGCTGGTGATCGGCGAGGGGTACACGGCGGCGGAGATCCCCAAGTTTCACGCCGATGCAACACGGCTCGTGGACGCGTTGTTCGACGAGGAGCCGTTCCGGAGCCGAAAAGGCGACTTCAACGTGTGGGGACTCGACCTGCCGGCGGCCGAATCCGGCGTGAGCCGGCCCAGAGCGGGGCAGTTCCGCAGGACCCCGCTGTCGGCCGAATACAACATCTTCGATTCCGAGCGATACCTGCTGACCTACGACAACCGGACACTCCGGGATGCGGCGTCGGCGGCGCCGTACGAGTTCATCGAGATTCTGGTCAACGAAGAACAGTACGGCGGCGGTGGCATCTTCAACTTTCAGGCGACCGCCGCAGTCGACACCGGGTTCGCGGAATATGTGTTCATCCATGAGTTCGGACACCACTTCGCGGGCCTGGCCGACGAATACTACACGTCGGACGTTGCCTACGACACCGGCGGCGCATATCATCCGGAGCCGTGGGAGCCGAACGTGACGGCGCTGCACGATCCGGCGAGGATCAAGTGGGGTGATCTGGTTGCACCAGGCACGCCGCTGCCGACACCGTGGGACAAGACGGCGTTCGAGTCTGCCAGTGTCGCGGCCCAGCGGGAGCGCGCGGGCCTGCGTGCCGACGGAGCCGCCGAGGAGGTGATGGACCGCCTGTTTACCGAGCAGATGACTCGCGAGACTGCGCTCCTGCGGGAGATGGTCCATGCAGGCCAGGTCGGCGCGTTTGAGGGGGCCTCGTACGAACCGACCGGTTTGTATCGATCCGAGATTGATTGCATCATGTTCACCCGCAACCCTGTCGGGTTCTGTCGCGTGTGCCGTCGCGCCATCGAGAACGTGATCGACCAGTACGCCAAGCCATGATCGAGACCAGTTTTCTTGCCGCGCTCGAGCGCATCGTCGGCGCGGACGGTCTGGTCCGGGACGAAGGTGAGTTGATCACCTACGAATCGGACGGACTCGTCTCGCATCGCTCTCGCCCCGGCGCTGCGGTGCTTCCGGAGACGGCCGCGCAGGTGCAGGCCGTGGTGAAGCTGTGTCATCTCGCCGGGGTGCCGTTTGTCGCGCGGGGGCAGGGAACCGGTCTGTCGGGTGGTGCGCTTCCGCACCCGGACGGTGTGCTGATCGTCATGACGCGCATGAACCGCGTGCTCGACATCGACATCCCGAACCAGCGGATCACGGTCGAACCGGGAGTGATGAATCTGGAAGTGACCCGGCGCGTGGCGCCCGCCGGCTATTACTACGCACCGGATCCCTCCAGTCAGGTGATCTGTTCGATCGGCGGCAACGTTGCCGAGAACTCGGGTGGCGCGCATTGCCTCAAGTACGGCTTCACGGTGCATCACGTGCTGGGTGTCGAAGCGGTGTTGCCGGACGGCGAGATGGTCCATCTGGGCGGCGAGGCGCTCGATGCGCCGGGGCTCGACCTGCTCGGGGTCATCGTCGGATCGGAGGGCACGCTGGCCGTCGTCACGAAGGTCATTCTGCGTCTGCTGCGGCGCCCCCAGTCGGTGCGCACGCTCCTGGCGGCGTTCGACTCGACGGACGCGGCGGGGAACGCAGTGTCCGACGTTATCGCGGCCGGCATCATTCCCGCCGCCATCGAGATGATGGACCGGACCACGATCCGGGCCGCAGAGGCAGCCGTGAAACCTGGTTTTCCTGATGCCGAGGCGGTGCTCATTGTCGAGCTGGACGGTCACGAGCAGGAAGTGGCGACGCTGTTCGAGCAGATCGAAGCGGTGTGTGACCGGAACGGGGGTTGGGGAGTGCAGGTGGCGCGGGACGATACCCAGCGCGGCCGGATCTGGATGGGCCGCAAGGCGGCGTTCGCCGCCATGGGCCGGGTCGCCCCAAGCTACTACGTGCAGGACGGAGTGATACCCCGCAGCACGTTGCCGGAGGTGCTGCGCCGCATCCGCGACCTCGAGCAACGCTCCGGGCTCACCATCGGCAACGTATTCCATGCCGGTGACGGCAACCTGCATCCGCTGGTCTGTTACGACGATGCGGTCGAGGGGCAGGCCGAGCTTGCCGAACAGGTGGCGTCGGAGATCCTGTCCTATTGTCTCGATGTGGGCGGCTCGCTGACCGGGGAGCACGGCATCGGTGCCGACAAGGCGTGTCACATGCCAAAGATGTTCAGCGAGGACGACCTGGCGACGATGCAGCTCGTGCGGGTCGCCTTCGACCCGACCGGGATCTGCAACCCCCACAAACTGTTTCCTACCCCGCGTCTGTGCGGTGAGGTGCCGGGACCGTACCGCGTCCATCCTGCCGAGGCCGCGGGGCTCGCCGCGCGCCTCTGATCGACAGCCTCATGCCGCCCGCCACGCCGTCTCCCGAGGCCCTGGTTGCTGAAGTGGCTGCGCGCGCCGGGGCCTCGGCCGCCCGCCCCGGGACGGAGACCGACGCCGTAGACGGTGTCGTTCCTGGCGTGGTCGTGGAGCCGGCCGAGCCCGAGGGGGTGGCCCGGACTCTCGCGTGGGCGCGGGAAACGAAGCGGCGTGTGCTCGTGCGCGGCGGCGGCACGAAGCTGGACTGGGGTCCCGCCGTCACGGACATCGATGTCCTGCTGTCCACCAGGAGGCTGTGCGCCGTCGAAGCGCATCGCCACGGCGATCTGACAGCCACGATACAGGCGGGGGCGACGTTGGCGGCGACCAACGCCCTTCTGGCGGAGCATCGTCAGTGGCTGGCGCTCGATCCGCCCTGGGCCGAACGGGCGACGATTGGCGGAATCGTGGCGACGAACGACAGCGGCCCGCGGCGCCAGTGGCATGGCGCGCCGCGTGATCTGATCATCGGCATGACGATTGCCCGGCCCGACGGCGTCGTGGCCCGCAGCGGAGGCATTGTCGTCAAGAACGTGGCGGGGTATGACCTGGCGCGTCTCTTGACCGGCTCGTTCGGCTGTCTGGGCATCGTCCTGAACGCGACGTTCAAGCTCGCGCCACTACCGTCCGCGTCGCGCACGGTCTCGGCAGCGTTTCCCGCCGTCGGCGATGTCGCCGCCTACGCGGCCGCCCTCCTCGCGCACGCGTCGATCCCCACGGCGTTCGAGCTGTCGGCGCCGCCAGCGCAGGTGCTGGCGCGCTTCGAGTCGGTCGAGACGGTCGCGGTGCACCAGGCGGAGGAGGCGGTCGGGCTGGCCAGGTCCGTGGCGGGCACGGCGGTCGTGCTGAGCGGTGCTGACGAGACCGCAGCGTGGCGCGCTCACGAGTCCAAGGTGTTCGGCGGCGAGGGCACGCTCGTCAAGCTCAGCCTGTGTCCGGCGGACCTGTCGCCGACGCTGGCGTGGCTCGCCGGCGAGGCGCGGTCTCGACGACTCGAGTACGACGTTGCGGGATGTGCCGGCCTTGGTGTCTTGCAGCTTCGCCTGCATGGCGTGCCGGAGAATCAGGCGGCGTTCGTGACCGCGCTCCGCGACCGGCTTCCGGCCGGTCGGGGCAGCGCGGTGCTGCGACGAGCCGATCCCGATGTGAAGAAGCTGCTCGACGTGTGGGGTCCCGTCGGCGATGGACTGCGGGTCATGCAGGAAGTCAAACGACGCTTCGACCCGACGAACACGGTGAACCCGGGCCGTGGTCCTGGCGGGCTCTGACGACCGATCCGACACAGCCCACCGGTGTTGGCGCGCTGTGCGAATGCCGCGGGGCTTTCACCACGGGCTGCTAGGGCTGCCCGTGCCCCAGATCTTCCGGCTGGACTTGTATTGAGTGTGAGGTCATCCGTATTCGTCCCGCAGTTCGAAGGCGAAGGCCATGGCGACGAGCTGGGTGTAGCCGTGCCACAGGAGTTGCGCGCCGGGCGGGTCGCGCGTGCGCCCGAGCCACCCGCCGAGACGCCCGACCAGTCCGACGGCGTCGCCGAGGCGCGTGGGTGGCGGCAGCGTGCGCGAGCGGGCGAAGGTGGCGAGCACGCGCAACTCGCCATCGGAGAACAGCAGGTCGCCCGGCAGGTCAGGCACCTCGCGCCCGAGTTGGACCATCAACTGGATGCGCCACCCGATGACCATCTTGATGGCCATGGCCCGTTCGAGCCGCTCGGCCGCGTGGTGCTGCAATTCTTCGACCTTGCAGCCGGACTTGAGAACCCGGAAGTACTCTTCGATGCGCCAGCGCAGGGCGTACCAGCGCAGGATGCGCGTGGCGTCGGCGGTGCTGGTCACACGCAGCGTGGTCAGCAGGAACCACTCCAGCGGCTCGGCCGTGGGCGGCGGCTGTTGCTCGCGCACATGGACGACCCACAGCTCGACCGGCGTGGCCCCGGGGGCGGGCAGCGCCACGGGCTGGTAGCGCAGCGTCACCTCGGCGACGCGCGCCGCCCGGCGGTCCTTGCGGGCCTGTTTGCTGGCTTTCGCCCGCGCGCTCAGCCGCTGCACCGCGACCGTGGCGGCGCCGCGGGCCGGCGCGTTGCGCACCTGGTCGAACAGACGGCGCGAGACCGTCTGCCCGTCGGGTGTCTTCTCCGTGCCCACGACGCGGTCGACCTTCGCGCGGACCAGCAGGTCGACCTGCGGGGCGTGCGCGCGGCGCTCGAGGAACAGGTCGAGGAAGTCGGCCTCGCGGTCCATCGTGCACACCACGCGGGTTTCGGGCAGCCGCTCGGCCGCCTGCGCCAAGTCGCGCAGCCCTTCGACCCAGCGGAACGACGTCCGCGCCTCGCGCGGCTTCGGCTTGTCTTTCTCGTCGGGGTTCGGGGGCGCGGGCGCGTCGAAGGCGGCCCGCAGCACGCCCAGCGCCACCCCGTCGGGGTCGACCGCCAGCGTCGTATGCAGGTGCAGGCCGCGGGCCACGGCGCCGGTCTGGTTCGAGCCGATGGCCCCCAGCCCCTGCGTCTGGCTGCGCCGGGTGAAGTTCAGACGGGTGCCGTCCTGGATGCACAGCACCGTGTCGTGCCCGCGCATCCGTCGCAGCGTGCGCTCGCGATGGGGAGCGAGAATGTTCTCGACCGTCACCGCGCTCTCGGCGGGCTGGTCGATCAGCCGGTAATGTCCCTTGACCAAGGCGCGCGCTCCGTTGGTGGCGCCGGTGATGGCGCGCTGCGGGCACTGTGCCATATGTTGCGCGCTCCGGACCAGGCGCGCGCTCAGGCGCACGTCGCCCAGCGGCGCCACGCCGAACTCGTGGCCCGCCCAGGACTCGGCGTCGAGCCCGTCGCCAGCCGCCAGCGGCGCAATGCCCGCTGCGGGCACTGCGAGGCGGGCGCGCCACGCCGGCTCCAAGGCGTACATATACACTGCCTTGCGCGTTTCCGGCGCCGCGTGCGTGCGGTCCTGGCGCCCGCGCCCGCTGGTCTCACCCACGCGAACCCAGTTGGCCGCGCGCACGCTCGCCCCGGCGTGTGCGGTCTCGTCGACGAACGTCTCCAGCAGCCAGGGGCGATAGCCGTGGAGACGCTCGAAGTCGTCGCCGACCGCCCGTGCGGCCCGGCCCAAGACGTGCGAGGCCAGGTTGCGGCAGCAGATGCCGGGGCGCACCAGCAACCGGCACAGTCCCAGCACCCGGTGCAGGTGGGCGCGCCGACGCGTGTCGTCCCAGCCGATCCAGGCGTCGCGAGCCCGCAGACGCCGCGCGCTTGCTGCGAACCCGACCCCGCCCAGCCAGCCATGCCCGGAGCCTACCAGATAACGCAGTTGGTGGCCCACAAAGGGCCCGGCGCCGCGCGGGTGCTCATGCACCATCAGCGTGTTCCAGACCCGGCGCTGCTCGTCGGTCTCCACCCGCACCAGCGCCAAGTCCCGAACCTCGCCGACCGTGTCAGGCACGTCAGCCGCCGGCGCCACCGGGTGCGGGAGCACACGCGGGCGCCACACACCGCCGCGAGAGGGCCGACCCCGAGGCAGCGAGACGTGGCCTGCCGCCTCGAGGTCGGCCAACGCCGCGCAGCAGCTCGCGCGCTGCCACCGGCCGCGTCCATCTCGGAAATCGAACGCTTCACAGACACGATCGGCGACCTGCCCGAGGCTGCCAATGCCCTGCGATACCGCGCCGTCCAGCACATCGCGCAGTCGGGTGAGGTTGCCCCGCAGGCTGTGCCCAACCTGATTCTGAATCTCCATGCTCGCCACCGTAGCGAAGTGGCTTCATGAAGTCCAGCGAAAAGTTATGGGGCACGGGCAGTGCTAGGGCGCCTGTCCCCTGATCGACGCATCCACCAGTTCGATCAGGTGCAGTGTACGCTTCGGCATGCCGGCCCGGTCCAGGCGGCTGGCGATCTGCAGCAGACAGCCGGGGTTGCTCGATACCACCGCGTCGGCGGCGGTCGATGCGATGTGGTGCGCCTTGCGATCACCCAGATCGGCTGCGGTGTCCGGTTCGACCAGGTTGTAGATACCGGCCGACCCGCAACAGAGGCCGGCTTCAGGGATCTCCAGCACGTCGAGTTGGGGAATCGTCTTCAGCACCTGCCGCGGTTCGGCGTTGATGCCCTGCGCATGCTGCAAGTGACAGGCGTCGTGATAGGCCACCCGCATCGGTACCGGGTGCCGGACCGTCCGCGGTTCCAGCTCGGCCAGCAACTCGGAGATGTCCCGACACTTGTTCGCCAGCGCGCGCGCACGGTCTGCATATCTCGGGTCGTCCCGCAGAAGGTGCCCGTACTCCTTGAGCGTCGACCCGCATCCGGCCGCGTTGATCACGATGGTGTCGACATCGGCCGCCTCGGCCTCGAACGCGTCGATGAACCGTCGCGCCATGCCGGCCGCCTCGTCTTCCATACCCGCGTGCAGCGTCAGCGCGCCGCAACAGCCTTGCGATGGCGGGATCACCACCTCGCACCCCTCCGCGGCGAGCACCCGCACGGTCGCGGCATTCACCTCATTGAAGAACACCCGTTGGACGCATCCCAGCAGCAGGCCAACCCGGCGGCGGCGTGTGCCGGACGCGGGCACGCGAACCGGCATTTCGGCCCACGCGTCCCGCAACGAGACGTTGGGCAGGACGGCTTCCATCGCCTGCAGCCGGGACGGCAGCAGGTTCAGCAGACCGGTCGCGCGCGCGATACGGCGCAAGCCGAGCATCTGATACGCCCAGAGCTGGACCGCTGCGACACGCAACCGGTCGGGGTGGGGAAACAGTGTGAAGATCAGACGGCGGAAGATCCGGTCGGCGAGGGGCCGGTCCAGACGTCGCTCGATCTGCGGCCGGGTCGCCTCGAGCAGTTTGTCGTACTGCACACCGGAGGGACAGGCGGTGACGCAGGCCATGCATCCCAGGCAGGTATCGAAGTGTCGGGCGACGCGGTCCGTCAGGTCCGTCTCCTGCTCTAGCGCGCCCTTGATGAGCGCGATACGCCCGCGCGGTGAGTCGGTCTCACGTCCCCACAGCACGTAGGTCGGACAGGCCGGCAGGCAGAACCCGCAGTGCACGCAGTCGGCAACCAGGGCCGGATCGGGAGGATGATGCGAATCGAATGCGGCAGCCATCGCGTGACAGTCTAGCAGCCCGTGGCAAAAGCCCCGCTGCATTCGAACGGCGCTGCATCGCGTTCACGCCACCATCCTTCACGCGATAGAATGCGGAAGAGCGAACGATGATTACACTGCGCAAACTCGAAAAGTCCTATTCGCACGGCGTCAGCCAGACCTTCGTCCTCCGCCGGATCGATCTGGAGGTCAGGGAAGGGGAATTCCTGTCGATCATGGGGCCGTCCGGGGCCGGAAAGTCGACGTTGCTGCACATACTCGGCATGCACGACGGCGCCTGGACCGGCGAGTTCGAGTTCTATGGGTACGCGGTCCACGCGATGAAGCCGAAGGATAGGGCCAAGCTGCACAAGCAGTACATCGGATTCGTGTTTCAGAGCTATCACCTGCTCGACGACCTGACGGTATATGAGAACCTGGAGATCCCGCTTTCCTATCGCAACGTGAAACGGTCCGAGCGGGATTCCATCGTGTGTGACGCGCTGGACCGGTTTCGTATCGTCGGGAAGAAAGACCTCTATCCCAGTCAACTCTCCGGCGGTCAGCAGCAGCTCGTCGCGGTCGCGCGGGCCGTCATCGCCAGTCCCAAGTTGATTCTGGCCGACGAGCCAACCGGAAATCTGCACTCGGCGCAGGGGCAGGAGATCATGGAGCTGTTCACTCAGCTCAACGAGCAGGGTACGACCATTATCCAGGTGACCCACTCCGAGGTGAATGCCTCCTATGGGCGCCGTGTGATCCAGCTTCGCGACGGTTGGATCGTGAAAGAGTAGACACCACGACTGAGACCCCCGGCGGGACCGACGCGTCGCGGAACCCGCGATATATCGTCATCCTGGCGATCGCGTCAGGCTTGATCCTCAGCATCGGATGGGTGCTGAAGCCTGATGAGAGTGTGTCCGAGCCGATCACGGCCGGATCGCAGGTCGAGTTGAGCCGGCTGACCAGCCTCACCCAGCGTCGATCGATCATCGACATGGCGGAATATTTCGGCGAGGTCGCCGCGGATCTCGCGCCCGGAGTGGTTCGGCTGCGCAGTGTCCGGCGCAGCGCCGTCGTCTGGAGCGGCGAACGCGTGGTGACGGCCCGGATGACTCGCCGCTTCCCCGCCGCGGTGACGGTGGCCGCCGCCAGCGGGGACGTGGGCGCCTATACGATCGTGGCCGGTCCCGATCTACCGCTGGCCAGTCTGCGGACGCCTCGATTGTCCCAACGATCTCCACCGCCGCGCCGGCCCGCCAGCGGATTCCAGTCAGGCGAGTGGGTACTGGTCGCCTGGGAGGCGGAGACCGGGTTCGCGTTCGCGCCCGGCACCTTTCTTGGCGCCACCGAGCGGTCGTGCGGCGAGTGGCGCGTGACCGAACTGGTGACGAGCCTGCCGATCAGACCGGTGATGCTCGGCGGCGGGGTGTTCGATCTGGACGGCAATCTGGGCGCCGTGGTGCTGCGATGCGACGACCAGGACATCGCGGTTGCCGAGTCGAGTGTCGCCCGGTTGCTGGCCGAGGGTGAGACTCATGACAGCAGGGTGCGTGCACGATGGGGGCTCGATGTCGACCTGCTGACTCCGGCCGAGGCGTTTCATTTCGGCGTGGGCAGCGGCCTCATGGTGCGCGAGATCTGGGAGGGGTATCCGATCGAGGAGACGGGGCTGCGGCCCGGCGACATCCTGCTGGAAATGGATGGCGTTCGACTCAGACGGGTCGAGGACCTGAGGATTCTCGAGGGCGATGAAGCGCCAAACCAGGAAACGTTCTGGATCCTGGCCCGCCGCGGGCGCGAGACCGTAACCGTCGCGCTTCTGGCCCGCGGGCTCGATACCCGTGTCGATGCGCCGCGAGAGGCCAGCGCCGGTCTGGTGTGGGAGCAGCCGCCCGGCGGCTTTCCGATCGCGTCGGTGCTGCCTGGCAGCCGGGCGGCCGACGCCGGCATCGAGCCGGGTGACAGGTTGATTCGTCTCGACCATCAGGTGCCGGACAGCCTGGACGAGGTCCGGCAGGTGCTGACCGACGATCGGCTGGCGCCGGCCTTCATCGAGTTGGCGCGGGCCGGCCGTTACCGGGGCGTGTTGCTACCGTGACCCCGGACGGCACCACCGCCGTGGGCGTCAGGCTCCCGGCATCGGCGGGCGCGGCCGGTCCGGCTCCGTCGTGGCCACGGGCGCGCCGCAATGGATGAGCTGACGTCACTCGGGTTGATCCTCCTGCTGGCGTTGCTGGCGGGCCACCTCGTGCGTTACCTCCGCGTGCCGGCGGTGACCGGCTATATCCTGGCGGGTGTGGCGCTTGGGCCCTCGGTGCTGGAGTGGGTCAGCCACGACAACCTCGCGGCGCTGCAGGTGCTCAGCGAGGTGGCGCTTGGACTGATCCTGTTCTCGATTGGCTCGGTTTTCGAGTTTTCGCTGTTCCGCCGAATCGGTCGGAACATCCTGTACCTTACCGCCATCGAATCGACCCTGGCGGCGGTGCTCGTGACGGTGGGGATGCTGCTGCTTGGCCAGCCGTGGCAGGTTGCGGGTCTCCTCGGCGCGATTGCGATCGCGACCGCCCCAGCGTCGACGCTCATGGTGATCAGAGAGGTCGACAGCGCTGGTCCGCTGACCGACAACCTGATGGGTATCATCGCGGTCAACAACGTATTCTGCATCATCGCCTACAGTCTCGTGGCGGCGCTCATCGACCTGACGACCGGGTTGGGGGGCTCGTTCCTGTCCACGCTCTACCGTTCGGTGTTCCCACTGGTCTGGCAACTCGTCGGGTCTGCCGCGCTCGGATTCCTGGTGGGGCTCATGCTGGCCGGGTGGTCCCGGCAGGTGCGCGAGACCGGAGAGATGCTGATCCTGCTGGCTGGCTCGATCCTGCTGTGCGTGGGGGTGTCCCGTTTGCTGGACCTGTCGCCGCTGGTCTCCAGCCTGGCGGTCGGCGCCACGATGGTGAACCTCACGGCGAAGAGCCGGCGGTTGTTCGGCGCGCTCGCGGAGACGGATCCGCCGTTCTACGCGATCTTCTTCGTGATCGCCGGGGCCGACCTGGATGTCGCGCTGGTCTCGACCATGGGCGCCGCCGGCCTGCTCTATGTAGTGGCGCGCGCCACCGGCAAGCTGGCCGGCGCGCGGATCGGGGCGCAGTGGCTCGGCATGCAGCCGTCGGTGCAGAAGTTCCTGGGACTGGCGCTGATGGCGCAGGCGGGTCTGGCGGTCGGGTTGACGCTGTCCATCGACGATCGCTACGCCGATCTGGCCCCGCAGGTGTCGACCGTCGTGCTGGCCGCGGTGGTCGTCCACGAGATGATCGGACCGATCAGCACGCGGTTCGCCCTGGTGCGCAGCGGAGAGGCGGTGCCCGCGGCCCCCGGCGCCGGCTCCGGTTCGATCGAGACGCGCGCCACGCTCGGCTGACGGAGCCGGCGCGCACGATGCCGGACGTCGCCAGTGACGCGCGGTGCAGGAGAAGCAGTGTGAGCGTGACCGGAACGAACGCTTTGCGGCGCATGGCCGATTTCGATCTGAGCGATGCGCAGCGGCAGGTGCGGTCCGCCGTGCGCGAGTTCGCAGAGCGCGAAATTCTGCCGGTGGTCGAGGAGCACGAGCGCGACAAAGTGTATCCGCGGGGGATCATCAAGCAATTGGCGCCGCTGGGATTCCTCGCGCCTCTGATTCCGGAATCGTATGGCGGGTCGTTCAGTGACGTCGTCACCTACGGCGTCATCTGCGAGGAGCTGGCGCGGGTCGACTGGGTCGTGGCGTCGGCGGTGTCGGTGGCCAACTCGCTGGTCGGCAGCTCGATTCTGCGGTTCGGCACGCCCGCGCAGCGGCAACGCTGGCTGCCGCCGCTGGCGGCGGGCGAGATGCTCGCGTCGGCCTGCCTGACCGAGCCGGACGGAGGCACGGACCTCGCGTCGATGAAGACCCGCGCCATCCGGCACGGCGGCGGCTGGCGTTTGAGCGGTAGCAAGGTCTTCATCTCGCATGCGGCCGAGGCGGGCGTTTTTCTCATTGCCGCCACCATCGACCCCGCGCAGGCGCACCGGGGGGTGACGATGTTCCTGGTGGATCCGTCGCTGGACGGCATCACGAGCAGTCCGCTGCCGATGCGGACGCTGCAACGGGACAACATCGCCGAAGTGCACTTCGACGACGTGAAGGTCGGCGATGACGCGCTGCTCGGAGAGGTGGGGCGCGGCTTCCCGATTCTGGGCGCCGCGCTCGATACCGGCCGCTTTTCAGTGGCGGCGCGTTGCGTCGGACAGGCCCAGCGGGCGGTGGATCTCACCCTGCCCTACGCCATGGAACGCCGGGCATTCGGGCGGGCGATCGGCGAGTTCCAGATGGTGCAGCAGAAGGTCGCCGACATGATCTGCCGGACCGAGGCGGCGCGGGCGCTAGTCTACCGGTTGGGACGCATGAAGGACGCCGGCGTCGAGCGATGCTCGATGGAGGCGTCCATGGCGAAGCTGATGGCCAGCGAGGCGGCCACTCAGAACGCACTCGACGCGATCCAGATTCATGGCGGATACGGATTCTCGTCCGAGTACGAGGTCGGCCGCCTGTTGCTCGAAGCGAAGACGCTGGAGGTCGGCGAGGGCACCAGCGAACTGCACCGCAAGTTGATCGCCGAGTTCGGTCTGGGCATCCGGTGACCCCCAATCCAGCGACGCAGTCCGCCCTTCCTGGTTGCTTCCGTCGTCTGCCGGGGCCGGGCGCGCATATGTCTGCGTGGCTGGCGAGCGATACCGCTGACGACCAGATCCGCATTGGCCGTGGTTGTGCTGGGTCCCATCAAAGGTGCGATACACTACCCGGTTGGGGGTGACAATGCCCGGATTTCTGATGCGTGTGCTTTCCATTGCGGTCGTTGCCGCGACAGCCCCGCTGGCGCCCGCGGCCACCGCGTCCGCCCAGACGGACCCACTTGAGATCATCGACCGCGTCGACCGCATGATGCGGGGCGATTCGAGCCGCGGGGTGGCGACGATGGAAGTGGTGACCGAGCACTGGGAGCGCCGAATGACGATGGAGATCTGGTCGCTCGGGACGGACTACTCGCTCATACGCCTGCGCGCGCCGCAGAGAGAAGCCGGTACGGCGACTCTCAAGGCGGAGGACGACATCTGGAACTACCTCCCGAAGGTCGACCGGACGATCAAGGTTCCGGCGTCGATGATGGGCGGCGCGTGGATGGGGTCGCACTTCACCAACGACGATCTGGTGAAGGACAGCCGGCTGATCGACGACTATGACGTCGAGATCGCGTTCGAAGGGGACGACCCTGACGGCGTGTCCGTGTGGGAGTTCCGGCTGACGCCGAAGCCCGAGGCCGCCGTGGTCTGGGGCAGCATCGAGTATCGCGTGCGGCAGGACGACTACATGCCGCTCTGGACGAAGTTCTACGACGAGGACGGCGAGCTGGCCCGGACCATGGAGCACGGGGCGTTCACGGAGTTCAGCGGCCGGCTCGTGCCTGGCACGATGGATATGTACCCCGCAGACAAGCCGGACGAGCGGACGACGGTGCACTACGAGGAGCTCGAGTTCGACATCGACCTCGACCCATCGTATTTTTCCCTGCGCAACCTGCAGCGCGGGAGGTAGCTGCCGGTGAGCGAGTCGCCCTGGCGGCGCATCGGCTGGCGTAATCTCGGACGGAACCGCAAGCGCACCGTGCTCACCGCGCTCGGGCTCGCGGTCGGTTACTTCGCGTGCGTGTTCCTGGTCGGGTGGACGGCCGGCATTCAGTCCCAGATGGTCGAGAACGCGACCTCTCTGGTCAGCGGACAGATCGAGATCCACGACGCCGAATACCGTCCGGAACGGAGCCTGTACGACACCATCGGCGGTCGCGAGGGCGCTGATGTCGAGGCGTTGCTGCGCGCCATCGATGCCGACCCGTCGGTACTGGCGGCCGCCCCGCGGGTGTACGCTGGCGGGCTCGTCAGCTCCGGGCAGGCGACATCGGCCGGGATGCTCCTGGGGGTCGATCCAGGGCGAGAGGTGGCGCTGACCCGCTTTCTCGAACCGCTGGTCGACGGCCGCTTGCCGGTCGCCGGACGGAACGAGCTGGTCATCGGGGAGGAGATGTCCCGCCAGCTTTCGGCCGGCGTCGGCGCCGAACTCGTGGTCATGGGCTCGGGTGCGGACGGGTCGATGGCCAACGACCTCTATACCGTCGCGGGAATCTTCAGTACGGGGTTGATCGAGTTCGATGCCTCGACCGTGGTCATGCCGATCGACGACCTGCAGGCGCTCATCGTGCTCGATCCGGGTCGGATCCACGAGATCGCGGTCGCGACCGAAGATCCATGGATTGCCGAGGCGACCGCGGCCCGGCTCGCCGCTGCACTCGATATGACCGCCCGGCCGGTTGCGGTCGCGTCCTGGACAGATCTCAACCCCGCGATGGTCGAGTACGTCGCGCTGGGTGAATCCTTTTATTGGGTGATTCTGCTGATCGTGTTCTCCATTGCCTTGTTCGGTGTGGCGAACACGATGTTGATGGCGACATTCGAGCGCCGGCGGGAGTTTGCCGTCATGCTCGCGCTGGGATCGACGCCGTGGTCGATCGTGAAGACCGTGATGTTCGAAGCGCTGGCCATTGGCGTCGTGAGCCTCGCGCTGGCCGCCGTGATGACCTTCCCGCTGATGGTGTGGTGGCACAACTGGCCGCCAAGCCTTGGTCCACTCTTTGGCGACGTGACGCTCATGGGCGCGCTGCTGGTGCCCGACCTGCGCGTCGAGTACAACGTGCCGATGTGGATCTGGACGGCGGTCGCATTGATCGTCACCGCGCTGCTCGCGGCGCTCTATCCAGCGGCTCGGGCGGCCTGCATTCCCCCCGCCGACACGCTCTCTGGTTTGTGATGACGCCAAACCGCGCCCGAGCGCGCCAACCGATGCACGTGCGTGTGCTCCTTGTCCTCGCGATGCGCAACCTGCGCCGCCACGTGCGGCGGACGATGTTGACCGCATCGGCGATGATCGTCGGCGGCGCGCTGCTTAGCTTCTCGTTCGCCCTTGGTGACGGGACCCACGAATCGTGGATCGATTCGGGTGTGCGGACGGGCGCCGGTCACGTCACGGTCGAGCGGCCCGAGTTTCGTGTGAGCCGGCGGATTGTGGATCGCCTGCCGGCCGACGTGCGCCGCGCGGCCGAGACGGCGCTCGAGTCTCCGGAGATCGCACCGCACATCGTCGCGCGCTCGTCGAAGCTCACCATCAACGGCCTTGCGAGTTCGGCGGCCGGGGCGCGGCCGGCGCAGATCATCGCGGTCGACCCGGCATCCGAAGCCGCGTTCAGCGCGATTGACGACCAGGTGGTCGACGGCCGGTATCTGGTTCCTGACGATCGCCTGGCCGCCTTCGTCGCGGGCGGGCTCGCCGACAGCCTGGATCTGCGGCTCGGGTCACGCCTCGTGGTGCAGGCGCAAGACGCCGATCGGGAGATCGCCGCACAGTTGCTGCGCGTGGTCGGCATCTTCAGGAGCGGTGTGCCCGAGCTCGACCAGGTGCTGATGCACATCCCGCTCGCCACCGCCGGCGAGTGGCTCGGTTCGGGAAGCGACGTCACCAACGTCGGCGTCATACTTGGCGACAGCGCGGTGGTGGGCGGGGTCGCCGATCACTTGGAGCAGGTGCTGGCCGAACCGGTCGCGCGCGGCGAGATACGTGTGATGGGATGGCGCGAGGCGAACCCGGCGCTGGCGTCGGCGGTCGCGATCGACGACTTCGGGAACTACCTCGTCTATACGATCCTTTTCACCATCATCGCGTTCGGCGTCGTGAACACCGTGCTCATGTCGGTGCTCCACCGTCACCGGGAGTTCGGTGTGCTGCAGGCGCTCGGGTTGACGCCGGGACAGACCGGCGCCATCGTGCTGGTCGAGGGGCTCACGCTCACCGCCCTCAGCGGGCTGCTGGGCGTGGGCGCCGGTTTGTTCGTGACGTGGTTCTTCTTCGGTGACGGCCTCGACTTCACGGCGTTGATGGGTGAGGACATGACCTTTTCCGGCGTCGTGATCGACCCGGTGATCGTGCCGCTGTTCCGTGTGACCCGTATGGCCCAGATTTTCACGTTCATGTTGTGCCTGGGGTCGGCCGCGTCGATCTACCCAGCGATCAGGGCGGCGAGGATCGACGTGACCGAGGCGATGAAGTTCGACCGCTGATCCCGCCGGACCGTTCAGAAGAAACGCCATGACTCATGCCGACACCGCCGCCGTCCAGACCGACGGCGTCTGGAAGATCTTCCACCAGGAAGCCGAGGAGGTGACGGCCGTCCGTGACGTCAGCCTGACGGTGGGCCGCGGTGAGTTCACCGCGATCGCGGGACCGTCGGGGTCGGGCAAGACCACCCTCCTCAACCTGATCGGCGGCTTGACACGGCCGACGCGGGGGCAGGTCTGGGTGGCCGGGCGCGAGGTCAGCGAGATGTCGAACCAGGAGATCGCCCGGCTCCGGCTCGAACAGGTCGGATTCGTCTTCCAGGCCTACAACCTGCTGCCGGTCCTTACCGCCCTGGAGAACGCAGAATTCCCGATGTTGCTCCAGGGCGTCACCGCCGAGGAACGGCACGCGCGCATTCGCGAGCTGTTCAAGCGGACCGGGATGGACGGCCTCGAGGACCGGCGTCCGGGAAAGCTGTCGGGCGGCCAGCAGCAGCGCGTCGCGGTGGTGCGCGCCGTGGCGAGCAGGCCGGCGCTCGTGCTGGCGGACGAGCCGACGGCGAATCTCGACTCGGCGGCCAGCGAGGCGTTGCTCGACGTCATGGCCGAACTGAACCGGGAGCTTGGAGTCACGTTCGTCTTCGCGACCCACGACGCACGGGTCATGGAACGGGCGCGGCGTCTCGTACGAATGGTGGACGGCCGCGTCGACACGGACGAGACGCGCACGTGACAGCCCGACCGGCCGGTGGCGTGCTGCTTGCCGCCAGCCTGCTCTTCATCGGTGCGCAACCGGCGGCGGCGCAGTCGGACTGGCTCAGCGGCTACGTGCTGACGAACACGCTCTTCAGCAGTTCGGCGATCCTCGCCGACAGCAGCGTCAGCAGCTTCACTCGTTTTCGGCTGGCCACCGAGCAGGTGCTTGGCCCGCTCGTGTTCGAGGCGGCGTATGAGCATGCCGCGACGATTCGTCAGAGCGCCACCGCCGTGGGCCTTGGCCTCGGCGGGCTGTCGGCGATTCAGAGCGGCGGCGAGTGGTTTGATCTCCAGGGCACGATCACGAGCCACGACCAGGAGCATGTGCAATGGCAGCACCGTTTCGACCGGCTCAACGTAGCGTGGTCGCCGACCGACGCGATGGAGCTGAGTGTCGGACGGCAGGCGATCTCCTGGGGGACGACGCAGATCTTTTCGCCGGCCGACCCGTTTCCCGCCTTCAGCCCTACCGACCCGTTCCAGGTCTTCCGTGCCGGCATCGACGCGGCGCGCCTGCGGTTCTATCCCGGTCCGCTCAGCGAGATTGATTTCGTATTCCGGCCGAGCCGCACCGACGCGGGCGACGAGGTTACCGCGCTCGCGCGCGGGCTCACAACGGTGAGCAATTGGGGACTCTCAGCGTGGGGCGGCACGCTCTACGGCGATCCCGCGGGCGCGGTCGGCGCGACCGGTGGCATCGGGTCGTGGGCGGTTCATTTCGAAGCGGTCGTCCGCGACCACCGCGGAACAGTCGCCGGGCAGGGCGCCATCGGTATGTTCCGGCTGCTGCAGGTCGGCGGGCGCGATCTCAGCGTCGCGGTAGAGTATCAACGCAACCCGCGCGGCGCGGAGACACCGGCCGACATCGACGACCTCATCGAATCGCGCGAGTTCCGCCGCGGAGAGTACCAGGTGCTGGGCCGGGACGAAGCCGCCGCCTCCGTTTCGTATCAGCTCAGCCCGCTCTGGAGCCTCTCCGCGTTCACGCTCATGAACCTCAACGACCGGAGTGCGATTGTCGCCCCCGGCTTCGCCTACTCGCTGAGTGACGAAGCGTCGGTGGCAGGCGGAGCGTATGTCGGCGCCGGCGAGAGCACCGCCGTGCCGGACCAGCTTGTACCGTCTGTGTACGGCCTGGCGGGAATCACCGGTTACCTCTCTCTGACGTGGTACTTCTGACCTTCAGGCGAGAGCGGCGTCGAACAGGACCAGCAGCCGGCGCCAGGTTCCTAGCCCAAGTTTACCAGTCAAAAACATAAACTATTGCAAGTAAGCAGCTTACGCCGACAGAAATACTCGAGTGGCACTACAAACGTTTGCAAACCGGTGAGCTGGGTTGGTCAGATGAGCGTTTTGCGGACGCCCCCGGGGTGCGGGTCGACGCCGAGCGCGTCGTAGATGTCCCGCTGCTCGGGTTCGGGTTGCGTGGCCGTTCGCACGTGCAGCGTGCGTCCGTCGGGGCGCCGGAAGGTGGCGGTGACGCGCTGCTGGCCGTCCAGGATGCGGCGCAACGTGGTCCAACTGGCGGGGTTGCCGTGCCCGCGCAGTCGGGTGCGGATGACCTGTACGAGCTGGTAGGCGATGACGGTGATGAACAGGTGGCCGTCGGCCCGCCGCGGCTTGTGGTGGTAGATGGGGCGCAGGCCGAGTTCGGCCTTGAGCGAGCGGAAGACGGCCTCCACGTCCGTGAGGGTGGTGTAGGTGCGCCACAGGGCGTCTTCGTCCCACTCGGTCTCGCTGCTGCGCAGGCAGTAGACCCCCGGATGGGTGGCCATCGAGCCGTCCCGGGGACGGCGGGTCCAGGTGACGGCGACCGCCTTTTCGCCGGTCTCGTCGGCGGTGACCCCGATCTGGTAGTGGGCGGCGACGCGGGAATGCTTCGTCTTCAATCGCCCGATGCGCTGCCACACCTGGTCGAGCCGTTTGTGGGTGCGGGGGCGCGCCAGCCCCTCGTGGAGCTGGGTCAGGGCGGTCTCGAAGCGGGTGGCGAAACGCTCGACGATGCCTCGTTCCTTCTCGGCCCGCGCCTCGGAGTAGCAGTACAGGCGCACCTCGTCGGGGTCGGTCGAGACCACCTTGTGCAGGTGCACGGTCTGGTTGGACTGGGTTTGGAGCGATACGGCGGCCTCGGCGTCGAACTGACGGTGCGGTTCGCGGCTGACGACCAGATAGCGGTAGTCGTGCTCACGCAACCACTGCACGCAGGCCTCGGTGGCGACGCCGCGGTCCATGACCACGAGGGCGCCGGGTGGCGCCTCCAGCGCCTCGAGCATGTCGGCCAGCGTGCGCTGTTCGCGGACGTTGCCGGCGAAGACCTTGGAGCGGCGCACGAAGCCGCTGGCGTCGAGCATCAGGCCCAGGGTCAGCAGCGGACAGTCGCTGCGCTTCTCCTTCGAGTGCCCGCGCTGCGCCTGGGGCTGCTCGCTCGCCTCGCCCTCGAAGTAGGTGTTGGTCAGGTCGTAGAGGGTCACCGTCGGCTGGCGGTCGAACAGCCCCATCGCGCGGTCGAACAGATGCGCCTCGATCGCCTCGCGATGCTTCACCAGCGCGTCCGAGGCGCGGTAGAGCTGCATCGCGCCGACGGTCTCGAAGTCGACGCCGAGCAACTCGCCGAGGCCGCTGCGCGCTTGCAGCCAGCGGTGCGTCGCGCGCTCCGAGGCGGGCTGGGCGAGACGCCCGACGATGACGCCGGCCGCCGCCGCGCGCAGGGCGCCGTTGACGCCCAACTCGGCGAGCAGGGCCGGCAGGCCCAATTGCTCCAGCGCCCACAGGCCGAGTTGCTCGACCCCGACGCTGCGGGGACGGACCAGACGCAGCGAGTCGACATCGACCCGTTGCACGTCGGTCGGTTCGGCGGCCGTCCCGTCCCGCGGTGCGCCGCGAGCGAGCAATTGCGCGGCGATGCGCTGCGCCTCGTGCTCGACGGCGGGCGGGCCATCGGCGATCAGGGGCGCCTGGCCGGTCAAGATGTCGTCGATGCGAGCGCACAACGGCGGCCATTGGGCCTGGGGGATGTCGAAGTGGCGCCCGAGATTGAGCAGGGTGCGCTGCCGGACGGTGTTTCCGACGCGCTCGGAGTGCACGAGGCGATGGGAGAAGTAGGGTTTTCCGTCCTGGGTCCGCCGGGTTTGGGTGCGCCGAATGAACACGCTACCCACGATAGCGGGCGCGGCGGCCGGAGTCAACCCATTATATACGATTATGGCACTACATCGCGTACCGTCAAACCCCGTTCCTTTAGAATCAACAACTTACAGACATGGCAATCCCGAAATACAGCCAAAATCGGCAAAATGGCCGGTCAACTTGGTAAACTTGGGCTAGTGCTTCGTCACGTCAAAATGTTAGGATAGACGGACTTGAGTTTACGGCGCGCATCGTCGACCTGCATCTGCCAGTCGACACCGCGTTGCGTAGCAGTGACGTCGGTGGACCACGCCGACACTTCGCCGTGCAGCGTCTCGAGGTCGCCGATGCGGCGCCCGTCCAGGCATTGACGCGTCATCGAACTCAGTTCATTCTCGGCGATGTTCAGCCAGCTCCCGTGCTTCGGCGTGTAGCAGAACTCGAGGCGACGAACCAGTTCCCGAGCCCGGGCCGGCTCGAACACCTCGTAGAAGGCGCCGGGCGTGTGCGTGTTGAGGTTGTCGCACACCAAGGTGACCTTCGGGCAGTCGGCGTAGCGGCCCTCCAACAGGTCGGCGACCTCCACCGCCCAGTCCGCCTTCGTCCGCCGGGCCCGCGCCGTCGCCCGCCGCCAACACGCCAGCGGCTCGCTGAACAGGAAGACCGAGGCCGTACCGGCCCGTTCGTACTCGTAGTCGACGCGGCGGGGCCGCGCCAGCGTGGCGGCCATCGGCGGGCGCGTTTCCTTGACCAGTTGCACCGGCTGCTCATCCATGCACACGACCGGGCAAGCCGGGTCGTACGGTTGCGCATAGGTGTCCAAGACCTGCTCCATGTGCGCCACGAACTCGGCGTCGGCCTCCGGCGGGATCACCCAGTACTCGATTTTCCGCCGGGTCATCCCGTTTTTTTTAGCGTACGCCGGATGGTCTCGTGGCTGACCGACTCGACGACCTCCAGCTCGACGACCCGGCGCGCCAGTAGCCGCAACGACCAGTTGGCATAGCCCTTCGGGGGCGGCCCCAGACGCAGGGCGATGACCTGCGCCTCCTGCTCGCCGTCGAGCAGCTTGGGGACCGGGGGCGACGGCCGTCGTTTGCGTTCCAGCGCCCGCTCGAATCCTTCCAGTACGCATCGTTGGCGAATGTTTTCAACGGTCTTGGTGCGGCACGACAAGGCGTCGGCGATCTGCTGGTCGGTCCACGCCGGTCCGTCCGCATCGGCCTTCAAGAGGATCTGAGCACGGCGCACCTTCTCGTTGCTGCCGTTGAGCTTCCGGACTGTCTGTTGACAGACCTCGCGTTCCTGGTCGGTGAGTCGGACGATATACTTTTTCTGCACGGGAACTCTATCGGTTCCGCGTGCCCTAATCTTTAGTCGTGGCGCAGCACTAGGAGCCCGTGGTAGAACCCCGCGTTGCACCGAGATCTGGTCGTAACAATGCCGCGTCTGGCCAGCGCAAGGCGCGACGAGGGAGCAAATTGGGGGATTTGTGACCGAGGAGCTAAGCGGATCGGCAGGTTTCCATGCCGATCCGCCCACTGTAGCGCCGCCAGATGGGATGCAGCGTGAAACCGCAGAATTCAGCGGGGATCGAATGCAGCGGGGCTTTTACCACGGGCTGCTAGTGGTCCGTCACGTCATAATCTGCGGATAGACGGACTTGAGTTTACAGCGCGCATCGTCGACCTTCATCTGCCAGTCGACACCGCGTTGCGTGCTGTTGACGTCGGTGGACCACGCCGACACTTCAGCGTGCAGCGTCCCGAGGTCGCCGATACGGCGCTCGCGTAGGCATTGGCGCGTCATCGAACTCAGTTCGTTCTCCGCGATGTTCAGCCAGCTCCCGTGTTTCGGCGTGTGGCAGAACTCGATGCGACGAACCAATTGGCGTGCCCGGGTCGGCTCGAACACTTCGTAGAAGGCTCCCTTCGTGTGCGTGTTGAGGTTGTCGCTCACCAAGGCGATCTTCGGGCAGTCGGCGTAGCGTCCTTCCAACAGGTTGGCGACCTCCAGTGCCCAGTCCGCCTTCGTACGCCGGGCTCGGGCCGTCGCCTGCCGCCAACCCGCCAGCGGTTCGCTGAACAGGAAGACCGCGGCCGTACCGGCCCGTTCGTACTCGTAGTCGACACGCCGGGGACGGTTCTTCGTGGCCGCCATCGGCGGGCGAGTTTCCTTGACCAACTGCACCGGCTGCTCGTCCATGCACACGACGGGACAATCCGGATCGTAGGGTTTCTGATACAGATCCAAGACCTGTTCCATGTTCGCCACGAACTCGGCATCGGCCTGCGGCGGGATCACCCAGTACTCGATTTTCCGCTGGGTCAGCCCGTTTTTTTTAGCGTCCGCCGGATGGTTTCGTGGCTGACCGACTCGACGATCGCCAACTCGACGACCCTGCGCGCCAGCAGACGCAGCGACCAGTTCGCGTAGCCCTTCGGGGGCAGCCCCAGACGCAGGGCGATGATCTGCACCTCCTGTTCGCCGTTGAGCAGTTTGGGGACCGGGGGGGACTCCCGCCGCTTGCGTTCCAGCGCCTGCTCGAACCCTTGCAGCACGCAGCGTTGGCGGATGTTCTCGACGGTCTTGGTGCGGCACGAAAAAGCGTCGGCGATCTGCTGGTCGGTCCACGCCGGCCCGTCCGCATCGGCCTTCAAGAGGATCTGCCCGCGGCGCACTTTCTCGCTGCTCCCGTTGAGCTTGCGGACCGTCTCTCGACAGACCTCGCGTTCCTGATCTGTGAGTCGAACGATGTACCTTTTTTGCGGCATGGAAACTCTCTCGGTTCGAGACGAGCTCCCCGATAGTCCTAATGTTTATTGATGGCACAGCACTAGGGCGCCCCGTCGATGATTCGCCGCCACCTGAGCCGCCCGAAATTCGTGGAAGCTTCACCGTCCACGGCGATTCGCATCCGCATTTCGTAGTTGTCCGGCGAGGTGATGAACGTGCGGCCATCCAGAAGTACCTGGCGTCCCTGACTGGTCACCGGTGCAGCGCGCCAGTGGTGCGAAAAGTATCCCCCGGGATCACCACCGACCACACCGACCTTCAAGAGTCGATAGCCGCGGCTGTCGTCTTCGAGCCGGACCAGGTACCGTGCCCGCCGATCATATTCCATGAGCACCGATACCGTGACCGGCGAATCCAACCCGGTGGCGTCGATGGTGCTCTCGTACGTGCATCCGCCCACATGGCGGACCGTTTCGGTTCCCAGGAATTCGGCCGACTCGCCGAGCGGCGACTCCGGGAGCACCCCTTCGACCTCCCAGGCGCCAACGAAATAGTGTGGGTCGAACGGCGCCGGGTCGTCGCCGTCCCCCTCGACGCCGACGGTTGGACGACGTAGCGCATTCAGGCCTGCGATCAGATCAAGTTCCTCTCGCGTGAGACATTGACCATCCACCCTGGTCTCGCCGGATCGCAGTTTCAAAATCGGCTCGGCCTCGATCTCCGCCGGCGTCTGCGCGGCGGCCGATGCGGCAATTGCCACCGAGAACATGACGACCACACACCGCTTCCACATGGCTGCAGCGATCAGTTGACCGGACTCCAGACGCGTGACGTTTCCCATGGAAGCAGGATAAACGACTTCGACCTGCTGCCCAACCCCCCGCGGGACGACGGGAGCATCGCCCGGCGCCCGGCCGCCGCTGGGACGAATCCGCGTATCCTGACCGGACGCCGCCGGGAACGACGTTGAATAGGCGCCGCTCGTCCGCGTATCGGACAACGATGCGGCAGTTACGGACAGCATGCGGAATACCCTCGAGCTGAGCACTCGTGCCTCAGAGTGACGATCAACTGGTCAGTGCTGCGCTTCAGGGCCGCCAGCAGGCGTTCGCCGAACTCGTCCAGCGCTATCAGCGTCCGGTGTTCGGCCTCATTGTGCGCCTGGTGGGCCGGCCGGAGGTCGCCGCTGAACTGGCCCAGGACACCTTTCTCAAAGCCTTCCGGCGTCTCGACTCGTTCGACCGGCGACGGAGCCTGTCCGCCTGGCTGCTCAGGATTGCACACAACACGACAGTCGACGCCCTGCGTCGCAAGGAACACCGGATGGATCAGTGGTCCGAGGGGGCGGCTGACGCGCGGTCCCTGGTCTCGCCCGCGCCGGGGCCTGATCGACAGTTGGAGAACCGGTTGTTGCTCGATGACTTGGCGTCCGCGATGGTGCGCCTGCGTCCGGAGCATCGTCTGGCCCTCGTGCTGCGGGTCCAGGACGGTCGTTCCTATGAGCAGATCGCGTATGTGATGGGAGTCACCGAGGGCACGGCGAAGAGTTTCGTGCACCGCGCGCGGCGCACGCTGGCGGAGGAAATGCGGCGCGCCGGTTGGGGCGCTGCAACCGGCGGCTCCGGAGCGCGTAATACCAATTGAAACACGTTGCGACTCATGACACGACACCACGTTGGCGCGCACCCGCTCGAGACCTGGCTCGCCGCTGAGAACCGGGCGGACCCGGCGGCGTCAGAGGCGGCGCTCGGCGATCTGTTGCGGCGGCTGCCGGCTATCGCTCCGCCCGCGGACCTGGTCGCGCGGGTGATGGACGCCGCGGCCGGCGAGGGACTGGTGTCGGCCCGGTCGGTTCGGGAGGGGCGGCGCCGTCCGGTCCGGACGTTCGCCTGGGCCGGCGGCGCCGCAGGTCTGGTGTTGGCGATCATCGTCATCGGGGGACCGATGCTGGTGCGCCTCGTCGTACGGTTGTTGAACTTGTCGGTTCAGGGGTTCGTCTGGATCGTTAGCGGTCTTGAAGGAGGCCTTGATACATGGAGCCTGATCGTCGAGATGGGCCGGGCGCTGTCTGCGGCTCTGATGACGCCGCAGGTGGGCGCCGGCCTGCTCCTCATGGAGTTGGCCGGCGTGGCGGCGTTGTACATGCTGCGTCGGATGCTGGCCTCAGACAGGCACTCGGCGCAATGAGTCGACCGTCGCTGTGGCGGGTGGGTCTGGTTACGGCGCTGGTCTGTCTTGCGGCGCCGGCGCTGGAGCCGGTGCGGGCGCAGCCAGCCGGCACGGACGGATTGCGCGAGGACGTGGAGTCGCGGTACGAGGTGTCGCCTGTCCGCGGCGGTGTCGCGCTGCTGCCGAGAGACAGCGAGCCTGGCGGGATCACCCTGATCGAGCTGCGCGGCGAGACGGCGCACGTCAACGGGCAGGCTGAGGCGCTGTCGGCGCAGGAGCTGGCGGCGGGCCTGGGCTCGGATGCGGCGGTGCTCCTGCGTCTGATGTACCTCGACGCCGCCACCCAACGTGCAGTGCTCGAATTGCCCCCCCTGACCGAGTCCGAATCGATGGCGGTCGAGCCGTCAGCGACTGACGGCGCCGCTGAGGAGTTTCCCGTGCGGGAGCGTCGAGTGATGCGCCGCGACATCGTCCGCTTCGGAGGAGAGGTTCGCATCGAAGCGGACGAGCGGGTGCGCGGAGACGTTGTGGTTATCGGCGGGAGCCTCGTCGTCGAAGGCGAAGTCCAGGGTGACATTACCGTGGTCGGCGGGTCGGCGCAGTTCGGACCTGAGGCGGTTGCCGGTCGCGACGTCACGGTCGTTGGCGGGCGGTTGACCCGCGCGCCGGGCGCCAGATTCGACCGCGGCGTGAACGAGGTCGGGTTTGAAATGTTCGACTTTTCCGGCTTCCGCGGGTTTCCGAGCTTCAGGTTTCCCCGTCCGTGGGGACCGTGGTTCAGTTCAATGGATCTGGTGGGTACGCTCTTCCGGTTCGCCTTCTTCGGACTGCTCGGCTCGATCGTGCTGCTGGTCGCCGCCGGCAGCGCGGAGCGTGTCGCGCAACGGGCGGCGCTGGAACCGGTGAAGGCAGGGTTCGTCGGGTTTCTGGCTCAGATGCTGTTCGTTCCGTTGCTGGTGATCGGCACAATTCTGCTGGTGGTGACCCTCGTCGGCATACCCCTTCTGGCGTTGCTGCCGGTCCTGTTCGTGGCGGCGCTCGCGGTCATGGTCCTCGGGTTCACGGGAGTCGCTCAAAGGGTGGGACAACTGGCCACCCGGCGCACCGGCGAGATCGGCCGGTCGGCGCTGCTGCCGTTTTGGCTGGGGCTCGCGATACTGATGACACCTGGACTGTTCGGCGAGGTGCTGGGGCTGGTGTACGGGCCGTTCGGCATCTTCGCCGTGACGCTGGGTGTCGTGGGGTTCGTCGTCGAGTACGTGGCCTGGACCACCGGCGTCGGGGCGGTCATTCTCAATCGATTCGGCGGAACCTCGGCCCCGGCCGGCGGCGTGTCCCCGCCGCCGATGCCTGTCCCGGCCGCCGGGAACCAGGGTCCGGCCGACGTGCCGTTGGCCGACACACCGCCGGTTCCGGAGGACGATCGGAGCTGATCGGCCGTGGGGGGCGCTCGTACTATTCCACCTGGACTGTCCGCAGGAACGCATTGAAGGGATGTTCCCAGCGGGACAGCGTGCGCGCCGGGCCGGTCAACTTGAAGAAGTATGGACCAACCGGGGTTTCCACGACGGCCGCCAACAGGCGAAAACCCCGCTTGTTGAGACGTCCAGTCGACCCTGGTGTGACCGCGGCCACATACGTGCCGGGCACGTCGAGCACCGTCACCGAAAGACCATTGGCTTCGAATCCGGTGGTGGACGCCACCTCGAACGAGGAGCGGCCATCCGGTTGTTCCATCTGGTTCACCCAACGCTGGAGGTTGGCCTCGACGCCGCCTCCCCCTCCGCCGAAATAGAACACGACGAGCTCGGCATCCTCGGCGTCTCCTGCGACCCGCGGGAGCCTGAATTCGGTGACTCGCATCGTCGAGGCGGATGCGCGCTCCGTCCACTCCTCTGGCGCGTCGTAGCGCAGGGATTGGGCGCCCGCCACAGCCGCACCGCCGAACAACAATACGATGACCAGGGAAACTCGAAACATGTCCGCGGATCGTACCACAGCAGCGATGGTAGCCATCCCGCGCCGCCTCGCGTATACGCCTCCCCGGCCTGACGGCACTCCGTGCGTATGGAACTCGGGAACGGGGCGCTGGAAGGGAAGTATCATGACGCGGCGCCATGATGACGATTACCCGGCATCACATCTCGACCGCCGGCCAGGGCGATGTGCATGACATTACCGCCCATGTCGTCCGCGCCGTCGCCGAGTCCGGACTCGCGAGCGGGCTCGCCGTCACGAGCGTGGTCGGGTCCACGGCGGCGGTGACCACGATCGAGTACGAGCCCGGCGCGGTCGCAGATTTCAACCGGCTACTGGAGCGGCTGGCCCCCCGCGCCGGACACTACGCACATCATGAGCGATGGGGAGACGACAACGGGTCGAGCCACGTGCGAGCCGCGCTGCTGGGGCCATCACTGGCGCTCCCGTTCGACGAGCGACGTCTGCTCGTCGGCACCTGGCAGCAGATCATCCTGGTCGAGTGTGATACGCGGCCCCGCCGCCGGCCGTTCGTCATCCAGATCATGGGCGAATAGGCGCCCGAGTGGACTCTTCCCCCTGTGCGACGCACCGGAATCATGCTGGACTACACCAAGCACACACTCGACAACGGACTCGACGTCATCGTGCACGAGGATCATCGTTGCCCCATCGCCGCGGTGAACATCTGGTATCACGTCGGGTCGAAGAACGAACGCCCTGGACGGACCGGTCTCGCACACTTGTTCGAGCACCTCATGTTCGAAGGGTCGGCTCACCATGACAGCGGGTACTTCGCACCGCTGCAGCAGGCTGGCGGCTCGCTCAACGGATCGACCAACTGCGATCGGACCAACTACTGGGAGGTCGTGCCGGTCAGCGCGCTCGAACTGGCGCTCTGGCTGGAGTCGGACCGCCTCGCGTATCTGTTGCCGGCGCTGACGAGCGCCAAGTTCGAGAACCAGCGCGACGTGGTGTTGAACGAGCGCCGGGAACGATATGAGAACCGGCCGTATGGTCTGGCGATCATGGCGCTGATGGCGTCTCTGTTTCCCGACGGGCATCCCTATCACTGGACGACGATCGGTGAGACGCAGGACGTGCGGGCAGCGACCCTCGACGATGCGCACGAGTTCTTCCGGACCTACTATCATCCGGGCAACGCCTCGTTGACGGTGGCCGGGGATGTCTCCACCGAGTCGGCGCTCGATCTGGTGCGACAATACTTTGAGGAGATTCCCTCCGGTCCGCCGATTTCTCCGGTTGCCATCGCGGGGCGCCCGGCCTGCTCCGACGAGCAGCGCATCATGCTCGAAGACCGTGTCGAATTGCCCCGCGTCTATCTGGCGTGGAGCACGCCATGTCTCTTCAGCGCCGGCGACGCGGGCATGGATCTGCTCGGTGAGGTGCTTGCTGGCGGGAAGACGTCGCGGCTGTACCGTACGCTGGTCCATGACCTCCGGGTGGCGACCGACGTCAGCGCGTCGCAAGGGTCGCGCGAGTGCGCAGGGTGGTTTTGCATTGCCGCCACTGCTGCGCCCGGTCACGAGTTGGCCGAACTCGAACGGATCATCAGCGATGAACTCGCCGCGCTGACGCGGGATGGGCCAGAGCCGGCGGAGGTCGATCGGGGCCGCGCACAGATCGAGGCGCAGTTCGTCTATGGTCTCCAGTCCGTCGGGGGATTCAATGGCCGGTCCGATCAACTGAACGCCTACAACGTGTATGCCTCTGATCCCGGTTTCATGCCTCAGGATCGCGCGCGGTATGGCGCGACCACCGTTGATCAGCTACGCGAATTGGCGGCCACGTTCCTTGCGCAGCACCGCCGGATTGCGCTGAGCATTGTCCCAACGGGGGCCGCCGACCGGGCACTCACGGGTTCCGTACCGGCGGAGGTGTCGTGAAAGTCGATCGCTCGCGTCTGCCACGGCCGGGGCCGGCGTCCCCGACCCGCTTTCCTCCGGTGCGGGCCGGCCGGTTGTCGAATGGACTGGCGGTGCGAACGGTCGAGCACAGCGGACCACCGGTGGTCACCTTTCAGGCGGCGTTTCCCGTGGGATCGGCGTCGGACCCGGCAGATCTCGCGGGGTTGGCGTCGTTGACCGCCGACCTGTTGGACGAGGGGAGCGTTGAGTACACGGGGTTCGAGCTGCATGCCGCACTCGATGCGATCGGGGCCCGGCTCGGCACCGAGGTGGGTCCGGAAGCGACCGTAGTCTCGCTCACGACCGTGACCAGGCACGCCGTCGCCGGGCTGGCGCTGCTCGCCGAGATCGTGGCGCGTCCCCGGTTCGACGACAGCGATGTCGCTCGCGTGCGCGGCCTGCGTCTGAGCCGGCTGCGGCAGATGCGGACGGTGTCCGGCGCCGTGGCTCAGCGGGTGTTCCTCGAAACGCTCTATTCGGGGCATCCCTACGGTCACTTGGGCATTGGGACCGACGAGTCGCTGGCGTGTCTCGAGCGGACGGATGTCGCCAGGTTCCACCAGGAGGCCTTCACGCTCGGCACGGCCACGTTGATCGCCGGGGGGGTGCTGTCGCACGATCAGCTCGCCGACGCCGCGGAACAGTGCTTTGGCGAGTTACCCGCAGATCAGCCGGCCCCCAGCGTGGTCATGAATCCGGACGCGCTGGCCGCGGCCGGTGCGCCGGCGGCCAGGCTCGTGCTGGTCGATCGGCCTGGCGCTGTACAGTCCGAGCTGAGAATCGGTCACGTGGCCGTCTCTCGCCAGACTCCTGATTTCCACGCACTGCAGGTGTTGAACATGGTGCTGGGGGGGCAGTTCGTCAGCCGACTCAACCAGAGCTTGCGTGAGGAAAAGGGATATACCTATGGTGTGCGTACGGCATTCGACTATCGTCGAGCGCCGGGTCCGTTCGCGCTTCAGGGCAGCGTTCAGTCTGACGCCACGGTTGACGCGATACGGGAGGTGTTGAGCCAATTGGCGGCGATCGGCGCCGACAGACCGGTGACCCCCTCGGAACTCGACCTCGCGAGGGCCGCGCTGACTCGCGGTTTCGCGCGCGGATTCGAGACCGTGGGTCAGGTCGTCCGCGGGGTCGGGCATTTGGTGCTCCATGATCTGCCCGCGGAGTACTACGATCAGTTCGTTCCCGCGGTGGAGGCGGTGGACGTTGGCGCCGTCACGGCGGCAGCGGCAACGCACCTTCACGCCGACCGTGCGGTGGTCGTGATCGTGGGTCCGGCCGACCAGATGGCGCCGGGTCTCGAGGCGCTGGGTCTGGGCGAGCCGGTTCGGATCGGTGTGGACGATCTCGTACCGGTCAGAAAGGAGGGCGCTGGGTGAAAGCGGTCCGGTTTCATGAACATGGCGGCCTCGACGTGCTGCGATACGAGACGGTGCCGGACCCGGAGCCTGCGTTGAGTGAAGTACTGATCCGGGTCCGGGCCTGTGCACTGAACCATCTCGATCTGTGGCAGCGCCGGGGTATTCCCGGCGTGCCGCTGCCACACTGTCCAGGGACCGACGTCGCCGGCGAGGTGGTCCGCGCGGCCGGCAGCGTGGTCGCCGAGGGCCAGCGAGTGTTCGTTCAACCGGGGATCGGTTGCGGGCGATGCGTCTCGTGTTTGAGTGGCGAGGACAATCTCTGCCCCAGTTACGGGCTGATCGGCTATCAGTCCGAGGGCGGGTATGCCGAATACGTGACGGTGCCGGTTGAGAACATCGTCCCGATTCCGGACCGGATCGGATTCCGCGAGGCGGCGGCGTTTCCGCTCACGTTCCTGACCGCGTGGCACATGCTGGTGACTCGCGCGGCGCTGCGGCCGGGTGAGACGGTGCTCATCCTGGCTGCCGGCAGCGGCATTGGGCAGGCGGCGATCCAGGTGGCTCTGGCCCAGGGCGCCCGAGTGATTGTCACCGCCGGTTCGGACGAAAAGCTGGCCAGGGCTCGGGAGCTGGGCGCCCACGAAGGGATCGACCACTACCGCGCGGATATCGCCAGGGAAGTACGGCGGTTCACCGACCGCCGGGGTGTGGATGTCGTCTTCGAGCACGTCGGTCAGGCGACATGGGAGCAGTCGATGAAGAGCCTGCGAAGGGGCGGCCGTCTGGTCACGTGCGGCGCTACGACCGGACCGAGCGTGTCGATGGATATTCGCCATCTGTTCTCTCGACAGATTTCGCTGCTCGGATCCTACACGGGGGCGAAGGGGGAACTGCTACGGGCGGCGGAGCTGTTCTTCGCCGGCCGGTTCACACCGGTGATCGATCGCACATTTCCGCTCGAGGCGGCGGTCGACGCTCAGCGCCGGCTGGAAGAGAAGGAGCAGTTCGGGAAGATCGTTCTGGACGTGTGAGCCGGCCGGGCAAACTTGACCGGCAGCGGGTCCGTCTTATGTATCGGTGATTGCGCCGGTCCGCTGGCGGCCGGATCAGATATCGATGCTCCGCACCGTCGTCGATCGGCGATGCATGAGGGAAACTGACCGGTCATGAGACTCGCGCGCATCGGCATGAGTGTCGCCGGCGTCGTCGGTCTGTTGACCGCTACCCTGGCGGCCGCGACGATCTGGTTGCTGCTGACCGATCCGGTGACCGTGGCCGACGCGGTCAGGGAAGAAGACGTCACCCCGTTCGTCCGTCAGCTCGCCGACGTTATTTTCCAGGCCATCCGCCAACTCGCGAGATTTCTCTGAACGGCCGCCGCGATCTCGCCACGGGCTGCGACATCACCCGCTGCTACAGTGTGCGCCGCAGAAACTGGACCAGCAGGTACCCGTCCAGCCATTTGAACGGCGGCTTTCCGGTGGTGTAGTGCCCGCAAGGCAGCACAGCCACCTCGTGGGGATTGTCGTGTCGTTCGAATTCGCGGATCAGTTGCCGCGAGAGCCGGACCGGGAACGAGAGGTCGTAGCGTGCGTAGACCAGCAGCGAGGGAGTGTCACCCATGCGGGCGATGTATGGCTGTGGACTGATCGGCAGCCACAGCCGGCGCAGTCGATCCAGGTCGATCGATCCTTCGAGTCCCGCCTTGACGTGCGCCGTCGACAGACCCTCCCAGACTACGTCGGCGAAGTATGGGGAGATGTGATTGAGAGCCGCGGCCCTGATGAGCGGTTCATGGGCGGCGGTGAGCATTGCGAGACACGAACCGAGACTGGTGCCGAGAATTCCGATGCGGTCATGGCCCTGGGCCGCCAGCCAGGCGATGGCCCGGCGCGCGTCCAGGACAGCCTGCCGGTTGACCTGCAGTGTGCGGGCGATGTTCGGGCTCACGATATAGTCTGCGCGCGCCAGTTCCGGCGGCATCCGCTCGTCGTGATACGGGAGGCTGAGCCGTAGCGCCGTGATTCCGACTCGGGCCAGCAGTTGGCACAGTCCGACGTGACTTTCCCGATCGGAGTTCCACTGCGGCAGCACGAGCACCGCTCGGCGGCTGGCTGCGTTCTGTCCGGCCGGGAAGTACCGCAGGCCGACCAGGCTGTTCTCCGGATGCGGGGTCTCGACGGCGCTGGGGAACGTCAGCCGGTTGTCGCGCAGCACGTAGTCGTCGCAGGGGGCGACGCTGAACCAGTCCGGATCCGACAAGGCACGGTCGGCCCATTGCGCGATTCGGCATTCGGGGTCCGGCGCTGCGCCGCCATCGCCGTCTATCCAATCGAGCCCCCACTCGAACGGGCGGACCACGCGGTTGGTGTCGACGGCGACGAGGCGGCGTTCCCAGGCGTGGAAGAATCTGGCGAGCATCAAGGCCGGTGGGTCTCGCGCCACCGGCGGACGATCCGGGCGGTGGACGCGACGGTATAGTATGACGCGAAGGAGTCAGTGATGAGTGTGAGACATGTCGATGTGCACGAGGCGCACCGTTTGCAGACGGACGACGGGTACACCTACGTCGATGTCCGCTCGGTCCCCGAGTATGAGCGGGGGCATCCGGAGGGCGCCCACAATGTGCCGTTGTTGCATTTCGATACCCGGACCGGGCAGATGAAGCCGAACCCGGAGTTTCTGGCGGTGATGCAGGCCAACTATGCGCCGGATGCCAAGCTGCTGATCGGGTGCCAGATGGGGGGCCGATCCGCCAACGCGGCGCAGGTGCTTGCGATGTCCGGGTACGAGGGCACGGTCAATGTCAAAGGCGGATTCGGCGGACGCCGTGACCCAGCCTCGATGCGGGTCATCGACACCGGGTGGGCGGATGCCGGGCTGCCGGTGGCGTCCGGGAGCCCGGAGGACGCCGGCTATGCCGCGCTCCGTGGCAAGGCGGCCGGCGCCGGCGGGTGACGTCCTCGCTCAGGTATCGCGCAGCGCGTTCTCGCACCCTTCCGCGACGTTCAGGAGCTGGTCGGTGCCCTGGCGGCGACCCACGAGTTGGAGCCCGCACGGCAGGTTTGCCGGTGTGCGGCCGCACGGGATCGAGATAGCCGGGTGGCCGGTGGCGTTGAAGAGTTGTGTCAGGCGTAGCGTCACACTGCGCAGTGACTCCGTGCGGCCCGCCAAATCGACAGTGCTCGTACCCAGTATCGGCGCAGGAATCGCGAGCGCCGGCAGCACCAACGCGTCGCAGCCGCTGAGCGCGTCGTCGACAGCTTGTCCCAGCACCGCCCGACCGCGTTGGGCCCGAACGTAGTCTTCGGCCATCACATATCGCCCCAGTTCGAGTCGCGATCGCACCTCTGGCGTGTACGCGTCTCCCCGCTGCTCGAGGCCCCACGCGTGTACCGCCGCGCCCTCCGCCAGCACCAGGTGCAGATAGACACTCGCCGTGTCGTGAGCGTGTCGGACGTTGGTGGTGTGGATGTTCCAGCTCGCGGCCGCCAACCGGCTCAACGCACGCTCGAAGACATCGCGTACGTCCGCGTCGAGGCGCTCCAGGAAATATGGCCGCGGACAGCCCAGCCGGTGCGTCAATGGCGCCGCTGGGGGTGGAGGTGACCCCGGGCTGTCGTTCCGCATGGCGTGATACATGACACGGGCGTCGGCGACACACCGGGTCATCGGGCCGACATGGTCAAGACTCGGCGCCAGGGGGATCACGCCGTCGCAGGACACTTCGTCGAACGTTGGTTTCAGCCCTACAAGTCCGCACGCGGCGGACGGAATGCGGATGGACCCGCCCGTGTCCGTCCCCACCGACGCCGTGACCATGCCATCCGCGACGGACGCGGCCGATCCGCTGCTCGATCCGCCGGGCGAACGGCGCGGGTCCAGCGGGTGCCGAGTCGGTCCGAACGCCGAGTCCTCGCCGGTTGTCCCGAACGCGAACTCGTGGAGATTGCACTTGCCGATGACGATGGCGCCGGCGGCCCGCAGTCTGGCCACGACGGGGGCATCCCTGTGGGCGGGCTCACGGTCGGTCGCCCTGGATGCCGCCGTCGTCGGTGTTCCCGCGACGTCCATCAAATCCTTGATCGAGATCGGCACGCCATGCAGCGGTCCGCGATAGCGGCCGGCCGCTATCTCGGCATCCGCGCGTTCCGCGTCGCCGCGCGCGCGGTCGGCCAACACCGTGGTGAACGCATTCAGTGCCGGGTTCCTGGTGTGGATGCGGTCGAGCGCGGTCTCGACCACCTCACGCACCGGGACGTTGCCCGATTCGATGGCCCGAGCCAGCCGCCGGAGCGGTTGTTCAGTCCACATGTTCATCGTGGTGTTTCCGGTCAACAGCGGCGCGTTCTCCGGTCTGGCGGTTCCACTCGGCGGCGCGCAACGCCCGGGTGGCGTCCGCCAGCATGTCGAGCAGCGGCCCGAGCTCGGGGAGTCCTCGCCGGTCCGCATCGGCCTTGGCGGCCGCCAGCCATGCTGCGGGCGTCACGCCGGTGTCCTGTCCCGGGTAGGTGTCCGGACCGACACTGCCAGCCCGTCGCGAACCGGCAGGAAGGTCGTGACGAGCCGGGGGTCGCCGGCGAGGCGCTGGTTGTAGGCGGCAATCGCAGCGGTGTCATCCGCGGCCCGCCGGGGGACCGGCACCAGACCCGGCACTACTTCTCCTTCCCACAATACGTTGTCGGTGACGAGTACGCCGCCAGGGCGGAGCAGCGCGAACAGTCGGTCGAGCAACGGCGTGTACTGTCGTTTGTCGCCGTCGTTGAAGATGAGGTCAAAGGGACCGGCCACTTTGTGGACCATCCGCGCCGCGTCGCCCACGATGACGCTGACGCGATCTGTCAGCCCCCCCTCGCTGAAGTGCTCTCTTGCGATGGCGGCTCGCGTCGGATCGCACTCGATCGTGAACAGGTGTCCGTCCGGGGGCAGGGCACGGGCCAGCCACAGGGCAGAATATCCGTTGGCGGTCCCGATCTCGAGCATGGATCGCGCGCCAATCGACAGCGCGAGGGTTTCCAGGAAATGGCCAACGGTAGTATCGATGAGAGGCAGGCCGAGTTCAGCGCCCTCCAGCGCCACCTTCTCGAGCAGCGGGTCACGCGGGTCGAACGAAGCGAGATAACGCTCGATCTCGGGTGCGACGATCTGCATGACGTGGATTATACGAGCGGCGGAGTGCCGGCACCGGTCAGATCATGGCGTCGTCGTGCACCAGCTCGTTGCGGTCGAAGCGGCCCGGGTCGAAGCAGCCGGCGTCGACGGTGTCTGCCCGGCCGGTTCGAATCAGCTCGGACAGGACCTTGCCCACGGCGGGGGCAATCATGAGCCCGTGGCCGCTGAATCCATTCGCCAGATAGAATCCGGGCGCCGCCGGGTGCTCGCCGAGCAGCGGGTTGTGGTCGGGCGTCATCGCGTACAGCCCGGCCCAACCGTTGACCAGGGTCACGGACGCCAGCGCGGGCACCCGCCGTACGAGCGGCGGCCGGAATTCGGAATCCCAGCGCGAGTGATCGCACACGAAGTTCTCGCCAGGCGGTTCATCGAGCCGGGTGGACGCGACGATCAGACAGTCGGGGTCCCGCGGACCCGCGGGGTCATCGTGGCGCCAGTGCACGCCTGTCGGATCGACGACCACTGGAAACCGGTAGGGCCAGCGGGTGGGGAGGGCGCAGCGGAACAATTGCTGGCGGACCGGTTGCACTGGGAGCGTGATGCCGGCCATGGCGCCAAGTCTGGCGGCGAACGGCCCCGCGGCGTTGACGACCGCCTGGCCTTCGAGGCGGGCGCCGTCGTCGAGCACGACGCCGGCGATTCGTCCGGCGCGGTCTATGAGGTCGACGACCTCGGCGGCGACGTAGTCGACGCCTGCCGCCGCGGCTGCCGCTCGGAACCCCATGAGCACGCCCTTCGGTTCGGCATATCCGTCGTGCGGACCGAAAACCCCGAATCTGAGGTCGTCAAGCTTCATCCCCGGCAGTCTCACGCGCATGTCATCGAGGCTGAGACGTTCTACCCGGGCTCCGAGCCGCCGTTGCCGTTCGACCCGAGCCTCGAAGTACGGCGCCGCGGCGTTGTTGACGAGAAAGAGGTAGCCACGCGAACGGAAGTTGGCGCGGGGTTGGTGGCCGGGAACCCGCAACTCGCGGTCGAAGGCGGCGTAGAAGCGCCGGCCGTACTGCGCGAGCCGGATGTTGACCGCCGAGCTGAACTGCTGCCGGATGCCGCCCATCGCAAGCGCTGACGATGCACGGGTGTACGTCGGATCGCGCTCGATGACCACTACCTTGCCGGCGTATCCGTCCGTGCGGAGGTGGTAGGCGATGCTCGACCCAATCACGCCGCCGCCGACGATGAGAATGGTGTCGCGCATGTCACGAGGAATGCGCCGGCCGTTCGCCGCCGCTTTCCAGGTATCGTTTCAGCGCGTCGAGCGACGATTCCCAACCCGCTGCGATCAAGGCGTAGTAGCGCTCCCATACGATTCCTTCGTCGGAGCCGCTCTGCCGGACCTGGAGACGGGTCGCCGGACCTTCGATCCGGCAGGTGACCTCGAGCGCCATCGGACCAAGGGCGCCCGATGCCGGCGGCAGCCAATAGGCATCGGCGAGAACGAACTCGCGTGGCGGCCGATACTCCATCACCGTGCCGTAGAACACCCCGCCCAGGGTCCCGAGCAGCGGGTCGCTGAAGGGGGTGTCGCGCCATTCGATGGCATAGACGCCCATAGGCCGGGCGGTCGTGACCGAATGCTCTGCCTCCCACCAGACGTTCAATGCAACGGGGTCGAAAAACGCTGACAGCACCGCACCGGGAGCGGCGATGATCAGGACCGAGTGCTCGAAGGCGAGCGGGTGAAAGGCCATGGTGTTCCGCGATCAGTACAGGAGATAGCGCGTCCGGAGCGCGTCGAACGTCTCCAGGTCCGCCGCCCACTCGGCGGCAATCGAGGCGAACGGAACCTCTGTGTTCAACTTGTGGCGCAGATGGTCGGAGCCGGACAGAATGTCGATCGGTGGGAGGACCGTTTCGTATTCGTAGGGCGGCCGGCGCCAGGCGAATCGATCGGGGGCCTGACGCCGACAGATGTCGAGCAAGGCAACGGTTGTCAGCACCGGCTGGAACGTCGCCCGGTCAGTCACATGCACCTGGCATCCGCCGCAGGTTTCCCCGGCATGCTTCTGGAACGTCGGTTGAAACTCGGCGGGGCGGAAGTACACGCCAGACAGGCTGAGGTTGTTCATGGCGTGCGCGACAGCGTGCGCCTCCAGCCAGGGTGCGCCGACCAGCTCGAACGGGCGCGTCGTGCCACGGCCTTCAGACAGGTTCGTGCCCTCCAGCAGTACCATGCCGGGGTAGACGATCGCGCTGTCGAGGGTCGGCAGGTTGGGAGAGGGCAGCACCCACGGCAGCCCGGTGTCGTCGTGATACATCTCCCGGCGCCATCCCACGAGCGGCAGGATCTCGAGCGATACGCCGAGGCTGAACTGTTCGTTGCAAAGATGCGCCAACTCGCCGATCGTCAATCCATGTCGGAGCGGAATCGGAGAGAGACCGACGAACGACTCGAATTCCGGTTCCAGCATCCCGCCCTCGACGGCCACGCCGCCCACGGGATTGGGCCGGTCGCATACCACGACCGGGACTCTGTGACGCGCGCAGGCACGCAGACAGTTGGTCATCGTGTGGATGTACGTGTACACCCGGGTGCCCACGTCCTGCAGGTCGATGATCAGCAGGTCCAATCCGGCCAGCATTTCCGCGGTCGGCTCCCGGGTCTCGCCGTAGAGCGAGTAGATCGGCACTCCGAGTCGAGGGTGACGGGCATGATCGGTCTCGATCATGTTGTCCTGGACGTCGGATCGGAACCCATGCTGCGGGCCGAAGAGTGCGGCCAGCGTCGCCCCCGGCAGCGCAGCGACGGCGTCGACCACGTGGACGAGATTCGCATCCACCGACGCCGGATTGGCGACGAGACCGATCCGCTCGCCGTCGAGACGCGACGCGAGACGGGCGGACCCGAGAAGAACCGACATGCACGTATTATAGGAACGCTGTCGAATTCGTTCCCGGTGCGGCCGGCCGCGGCGATCGTTCTCTGGACACATCGGACGAAGGACTGTTCCTGGTCCGTGCTATCATCTGCGCGCTATTTTCCCGCCAAGTGGGTGCGTCGGAGCATGCTCGTCGCATAGCAGCCCGCGGTAGAACCCCGCGTCGCACCGAGATCTGGTCGTAACGATGCCGCACCCGGTCAGCACAAGGCGAGAAGAGTGAGCATGCCGGGGGTACGCGGCCGATCCGCAGGCTTCAACGCCGCTCGGTGGGTCGCAGCACCGGTCGAGCCCTGCGGAACCTCCGTCACGGGCTGACAGATGCTCGCGGCGCGACCCGCGGGCTGGCGGCCGGGCATCTCATCTCCGGCATGTGATCCCGGGTTTGATACCGGAGCGTCGATTCCGAACTGACGGAGCAATCGTGGCCAACAACGAGTTGCACACCGATTTGAGGACAGCGGTGCGCGAGCTGTGCGCACGCTTTCCGGACACCTACTGGCGGGAGCTCGATGCGCAGGAGGCCTACCCGGAGGAGTTCGTCAAGACGTTGACCGAGGCGGGGTATCTGGCCGCACTCATTCCAGAGGAGCTGGGTGGATCCGGGCTCGGCATTGCCGAGGCGTCAATCATCCTGGAGGAAGTCAATCGGTCGGGTGGGAACTCGGCGGCGTGTCACGCACAAATGTACATCATGGGCACCCTGCTCAAGCACGGATCCCAGGCGCAGCGGAACTACTATCTGCCGATGATCGCGAGTGGCGAGTTGCGGTTGCAGGCATTCGGCGTAACCGAACCGACGACCGGGACCGACACCACCCAGATGAAGACGATGGCGGTGCGCAAGGGCGACCGCTACGTGGTGAACGGCCAGAAGGTCTGGATCTCGCGGGTCTCTCACTCCGACTTGATGTTGCTCGTGGCCCGCACCACTCCGCTCGAGGAAGTCAGGAAGAAGACCGAGGGGCTCTCGGTGCTGCTGGTCGATCTCAAGGAGGCCGTAGGCAACGGGATGACGGTCGTGCCGATCCGCGCGATGATCAACCACGCGACGACCGAGGTGTTCTTCGACAACCTCGAGGTGCCGATAGAGAACCGGATCGGAGAAGAGGGGCAAGGGTTCCGCTACCTGCTCGACGGGTTGAACGCGGAGCGGATACTCATTGCGGCCGAGTGCGTCGGTGATGGGCGCTGGTTCGTCGATCGGGCCTGCAAGTACGCGCGGGACCGCATCGTCTTCGGACGCCCGATCGGTCAGAATCAAGGTATCCAGTTTCCGATTGCCCGAGCGCATGTCAACGTGGAAGCGGCCGATCTGATGCGGATCCGGGCGGCAGATCTTTTTGATGATGGCCGTCCGTGCGGCGCCGAGGCGAACATGGCGAAGCTGCTGGCGGCCGATGCCTCCTGGGAAGCGGCCAATGTGACCATGCAAACATACGGCGGTTTCGGATTTGCCGAGGAGTATGACGTGGAGCGCAAGTTCCGCGAGACGCGGTTGTATCAGATAGCGCCTATCTCTACCAATCTGATCCTGTCCTATATCGGGCAACACGTGCTGGACATGCCCCGCTCGTTCTGATGCGACCGCTCGAAGGGATCACCGTGCTGTCGCTCGAGCAGGCGGTGGCGGCGCCGTTTGCGACCCGGCAGTTGGCCGACCTGGGGGCTCGGGTGATCAAGATCGAGCGGCCGGGGATGGGCGACTTCGCCCGCGGCTACGATGCCACGGTGATGGGAGAGTCGTCGCACTTCGTCTGGTTGAACCGGTCGAAGGAGTCGCTGACCCTTGACGTCAAGCATCCGGACGCGGCCGAGGTGCTGCGCCGGTTGCTCAATCAGGCTGACGTGTTCGTGCAGAATCTGGCACCCGGTGCGACCGGACGGCTCGGGCTCTCGACCAAGGTGTTGCGGCGGGAGTATCCCCGGCTGGTCGTATGCGAGATCTCGGGCTACGGCTCCAGCGGTCCATACCGGAACCGGAAGGCCTACGACCTGCTGGTACAGGCAGAGGCAGGTCTGCTGTCGATCACGGGAACCCCCGAGGAGCAGGTGAAAGTGGGCATCGCGGTCGCCGATATCGCCGCGGGCATGTATGCCTACTCGGGTGTCCTGACCGCTCTGCTTATGCGCGATCGCACGGGAGAGGGGGCTGCGCTTGAAGTGTCGATGTTGGAGGCGCTGGGCGAATGGATGAGCTATCCGATGTACTACGGCGTCTACGGTGGCACGGCGCCGCAGCGGTCGGGGGCGCGGCACGCGGTCATTGCGCCGTACGGTCCGTTCGCCGGTGGTGATGGCGAGGTGGTCTATCTCGGGATTCAGAACGAGCGTGAGTGGCAAGCGTTCTGCGCAGGTGTGCTTGATCGGCCGGAGCTGGCGTACGACCCCCGGTTCGCCGCGAACGCGTCCAGGGTCGAGCACAGGTGCGCGCTGGATGCCGAGATCGAGAAGGTGTTCGCGAATCTGTCGACGCCGGATATCCTCGATCGCCTGGACGAGGCGCATATCGCGAACGCACGCCTGCGCACGGTCCAGCAGTTGGCCGACCATCCGCAATTGGCGGCTCGCGGCCGGTGGCGCGAGGTGGACACCCCGGCCGGCCCGATCCGAGCGGCGGCCCCCCCGGCGTCGCTCGCGGGGGTGGAGCCGGTGATGGGTCCGGTGCCTGCGCTCGGTGCTCACACCGACGCCATTCTTGGCGATCTGGGCTTCGACGCGGCGACGATTGCCGGATGGCGCGACGAGGGGATGGTCTGATCGACCTAGGTAAATGGCCGGTTGGTCAGGGCATGACAAACATCGGATGGCGCCGTCGATTGCGGTTCATGGCCGGTTGGATCAGGGAATGACAACCACCGGGTGGTGGCGTCTGTCGCCTCACGTCCGACATTGACCTGAGGTGCCGGCCGGACGAGTCGGAAGGAACGCATGAGATGCCTGTGAAAGAGGGCTGGACCGGAAGGGTCTACGAGGACTTCGAAGTTGGTGACATCTATGAGCATCCGCTCGGTCGGACCGTGCTGGCAGCCGACAACACGTGGGCCACGTTGCTGTCGATGAACACCAATCCCATCCACTTCGACCACGCCTTCGCGGCGAACACACCGTACGGACGGACGCTGGTGGACTCGACGTTCACCCTGGCGGTCGTTACCGGCCAGTCGGTGATCGATCTGTCGCAGAACGTGATGGCCAATCTCGGATGGGACGAGGTGCGGCTGCCGAACCCGGTCTTCGATGGCGACACGATCTACTCGTGTAGCGAGGTCCTGGCGAAACGTGAGTCGCAGTCGCGTCCGGCGGTCGGCATCGTGACCGCGAAATCGACGGGATTCAACCAGGACGGTAAGATCGTGATCACCTTCAAGCGGACGTTCATGGTCTACAAGCGGGGCCATGTGCCGCCCCGGTTCCGACCGTCGCTGCCGGAGGGATAGACGCGGACGCCAGGCCATCTGCTCGCCGACGAGCGGGCGGCGAGACGAGGACACCGATGACAGCGCAAGGCAGGGTGACGGCTCGGGGAGCCTGGCTGGCTCTGTGCTGCACCGCGATGCTGATTGCCGGGTGCGGCGACCCGCTGCCGGTAGTCGAGGGCGAGTTCGCGTTCGTCGGAGTCGATGTCCTGCCCATGCGGGGGCCGCTCGGCGCGGTCGTGCTCGAGAATCAGACGGTCGTCATCGCCGACCGCCGCATCGCGTCAATCAGTCCGGCCGATGATGTCGAGGTCGGTGAGGACGTCGAGGTCGTCGAGGTCGAGGGGAGCTACCTGATGCCGGGGCTGGCCGAGATGCACGGCCACGTGCCCGGACGGCCCCTGCTGCCGGCGGACACGCGGAACCTGCTGTTCCTGTATGTCGCCAACGGCGTGACGACCGTCCGCGGAATGCAAGGCGAACGGTCTCAGTTAACCATGCGGGACCAGATCGACCGCGGCGAGAGGATCGGACCCCGGCTGTTCATCGGGAGTCCGTCGATGAGCGGCGATCGGGTGACAACGCCGGAGCAGGGCGCGCAGTTGGTCCGCGAGTACAACCAGACGGGCTACGCCCTCGTGAAGATTCACGAGGGGCTCTCGGGCGACGTGTTCGACGCGGTGGCCGCTACGGCCAACGAGGTTGGTATTCCGTTCGGCGGACACGTACCGGACGATGTCGGGTTGTTGCACGCGCTCGAATCCGGGCAGGTCTCCATCGACCATCTCGACAACTACATTCAGGCGCTTGTCCCCGAGGATGTCCGGCCGGTCGAGGCATCTCCCGGGATTCGCGGAATCGGCCCGTTACTGGCGGTCGTCGTCGAGGGCCGGATTCCGGAGCTCGTGCAGGCGACGCGCGATGCAGGGGCCTGGGTGGTTCCGACGATGGTGCTCTGGGAGACGGTGTTGTTCGGCGACCGCACTTCTGCGGAGCTGCGCGCCGAGCGACCGGAGGTGCGCTACATGCCGCCCGAGACGGTCGAGCAGTGGGACAGCGTGGTGGATGCCCGCCTGGAAGGAAACGACCCGGCGCTAAACCGCCGCGTGGGCGAGCTTCGGCGTACGCTGCTGCGGGCGTTGCACCAGGGCGGGGTCGGGATACTGCTGGGCACCGATTCCCCGCAGGTGTTCAGCGTGCCCGGATTCTCCGTGCATCGCGAGATGGCGCTGTGGGTCGAGTTGGGGATGACGCCCTACGAGGTACTCGAGGCTGCTACCCGGGGCCCGGCCGAGTATTTTGGCGCCGCCGGTGATTTCGGGTCGGTCGAGGTCGGACAGCGCGCCGACCTGTTGCTTTTGACGAAGAACCCGATCGAGGATATCGCGAACATCGCCAGCCGCGCCGGGGTAATGGTGAACGGTCGGTGGATCTCGGAGGCGCAAATTCAGGAGCGTCTCACCGCCATTGCCACGTTCTACGGGCATTGAGCCGGTGCGGAATCGACCTGTTGGACCGCGATTCGTCTGTGAGCCGGATTCACAAGGGGCGCCGGCGTTTCCATCGCTGCCGGTGTATTGGAAATGACCCCACCAGGGAGTGACGTTGTGAACGTAGAGACTCCTTCAACCCTGAGTCGTTTTGGCGAGTTCGTGGCGAACGCCAGCGTGCCCCCAGCCGCCCGCGCGGCGGCGCGCGACGCCATCCTCGACACCGTCGGTGTCACGCTGGCCGGATCGATTGAACCGGCGGCCCGGCTGGTGCGGGACGTGCTGCGCGCCGAGGGCGGCGCGCCGCGCTGCTCGGTGCTGGGCAGCACCATGCGCACCGGCGCCGGCTGGGCGGCGCTCGCGAATGGCGCCGCGGCGCATGCGCTCGACTTCGACGACATGTGTTTCGTGTCGATGGCGCACCCGAGCGCGCCGTTAGTCGCCGCCGGACTGGCTGCCGCCGAACTGGCCGGGGCCGACGGCGCCGCGCTGCTTGACGCGTATTGCGTCGGTTTCGAGGTCGAGGCGGTACTTGGCCGGACGATGAACCCCACCCACTACGAGCAGGGATGGCACGCGACCGCCAGCCTCGGCTCGCTTGGTGCAGCGGCGACGGCCGCCCGGCTGCTCGGCCAGGACGCACCCGCCGCCGCGCGCAGCATGGCGATCGCGGCGTCGGAAGCGTCCGGGCTCAAGGAGAGCTTCGGTACGATGGTGAAGCCGCTGCAGGCCGGTCTGGCCGGGCGGAACGGTGTGCTGGCCGCCATGCTCGCCGGTACCGGTTTCAGCGCGTCCGAACGCGCGATCGACGGAGGGCAGGGACTGCTGGTTGCGATGCACTCGCGTGACCGCGAAATCGATGAGTCCATCTCGGCGCTGGGGCGTGTCTGGGAGATCGTCGACGGCGGAATCACCGTCAAGCTCTACCCGTCCTGCGCAGCGACCCATCCGACCATCGACACCTTACTCGATCTACGTGCCGAACACCGATTCGGCGCCGCCGATGTCGAGGCGGTGGCGGTGGCCGTCGACAGCGTGACGCCGACCGTGCTCATTCACGACCGCCCGGCGAATGGTCTGGAGGGCAAGTTCAGCATGCACTACTGCGCCGCGTCGGCGGTGGCGCACGGGCGGGTCGACATCGCGACTTTCGAGCCGGACGGGATGGCAGATCCCCTCACCTGGGCGTTGGTGCCGCGAGTGAGTATGCGTGCGGATGCCGCGGTGGGAGTTGGTCAGCCGACCCTGACCGAGGCGGTGGTGACGGTGCGTCTTCGCAACGGTGTCACGTTGGAGCGACGAGTGCGTGGGGCCAGGGGGTATCCCTCCAAACCGCCGAGCGCGGCGCAACTCGATCAGAAATTCCTGGCCTGCGCAGCGCGGGTCGTGTCATCAACCATGGCCGCCGAGGCCCTGGCCTGGCTGCGGGGCATCGAGCAGCGGTCTAGTCTGTTCGAGTTGGCCGACCTGCTGGCCGGGGTCCCGGCCTGAGTCCACGTTCATCCAATCCAGTCGAGACCATCCATGTCCATGCGCCGGGTTCGCCGTTCCGTGCTGTTCGTACCGGCTGTCCGTCCCGATCGCCTGCCGAAGGCGTTGGCCACCGGCGCTGACGCTGTCTGCCTCGATCTCGAGGACGGAGTCAGTTTCGCGAAGAAAGACGAGGCGCGCGCACAGGCGGTTGCACTGCTCGCCGAGCCTCGGACCGGCCGTGCAGAGGTGATGTTGCGAATCAACGAACCCGAGTCTGATCTCGGCGAACGTGATCTGGCGGCGGTGCTGGCGGCCGGGGTGCGGCCCGATGCGTTGATGGTGCCGAAGGTTCCTGGGGCTGAGGCGCTGTGCGCGCTTGAGCGCCGGCTTGGGCCGGGTCTTGCAGGATTGCCGTTGATCGTGCAGATCGAGACGGCGGCCGGACTGGCCGCGGCGGAGGCGATCGCCATGGCCACCCCGAACGTCGCCGTGATGTTCTTCGGGGCCGTCGACCTGTCGGCCGAGCTGGGGTGCAGTATCGAATGGGATGCTCTGCTCTACGCGCGCTCCCGTGTCGTGGCGGCGGCGGCGCTGGTCGGGGCCGATGCGATGGACACGCCGTTCATGGACGTGTCGGCGCCGCGTCAATTGCAGTCGGAGTCGGCCGCGGCGCGTCGCCTTGGGTTCACCGGAAAAGCAGCGATTCACCCGTCGCAGGTGCCGATCGTGCAGGACGCGTTCTCGCCGGACGCGGAAACGGTGGCGTGGGCACGACGGATCGTCGAGGCCTACGAGGCCAATGAGGGCGGCGTCCTGCTCGTCGCGGGCAAGCTGATAGAACGGCCCGTCATCGCATCCGCCCAGCGAGTGCTGGCGATTGCCGCCGCCGTCGAGAGCGTGGCAGGGCCGGCACGCTAGTCCGCCACGGTGTCACGGCGCTGTGCGCGGGCTGTACCACGTGCCGGGACGCTGCCGGACGGCTCTCTCAGAGTTGTGACATCGCGGGTCGTTCGGATCAGGCGCGTGCGGCCCCGGCGACGAGTGCCGGTGGCGGACGTGCCGGCGCGGCGGCGCTGGTGGCCGCCGTTTTCTTCCGCATCTCTTCGTTGCGGTCGTGCGCCAGCGCATTCTGCAGCAGCGGCAGATAGAACACGCCGTCGCCAAGCACCGTCACCGTGTCGTCTGAGATCGTGACCCATCCCAGTTCTTCGAATGCGGTCCAGACGACGCGATGTTCGTCGATGACGTCGAGTCCGAACAGCCGTTGGTACGCGCGCCGGTCCACCATCATGCCCTGCAGCTCCTGGAACAGCAGGTGCAAGCGCAGGTCGGCGGGCGTGTAGCGGAATCCGCGCATCACGGGATACCGGCGTTCACGAAGACAGCGGAAGTACTCGTCGATGCGTACCTGGTTCATGAACGCCCAGCCTGGCGACCGGGGCGTCCCGAAGAAAAACGAGATGCCGGCGTATCCCCAACCCCATGCGTCGAAGCCGATCGGTCCATCCGCGTCTGCCTGGAACGGTCGTCGGAATAGCTCTTCGTACATGTATGCGCTGGACAGGCTGGATTCCCGTCGTTCGAAATCGTAGGGAGTGACCTGCGTGTACCCGTTGCTCTCGAGCACCGCCTTGCCAACGCGGTACATCTCGAGGTTGTCCTCGGTCGAAGGTAGTTCGTGGCGGCGATTGCGCGAGAAATCGGTTCGGCCGGCGACGTTCAGCTCGTAATGCGTGATGTGGGCGATTCCGGTGGCGGCGATGGTCTCGAGGTCTCGCACCATCTGCTCAATCGTCTGGTTGGGCCACCCGAAGATGAGATCGACGCTGGCCGGCAGGCCGAGCGATTCACACGACTCAAGCGTGCGGAACACCTGGTCGGCCCGTTGCTTGCGGCCGCTGGCCTTGATCAGTTCATCGTCGAGCTGCTGCACCCCCATGCTGATGCGCGTCATGCCGCTCTGTTTCATACCGAGCAGCTTGTCGTGGCTGAACGTCTGCGGAATGCCCTCGAGGGTGACCTCGATGCCGGCCGGGATGTCGAAGACACCGCGGACGATATTCATCAAGCGAGCGTACTGGTCGGCCTGATACAGGTTCGAGGTGCCGCCCCCGAAGTAGATGCTTGCCAGTTCGGCGCCGGCGAAGTGGTCGCGGAACAGGTCGCCTTCCCGTTCGAGATAGCCCAGGTATTCGTCGAGCTGCCGATGACCGGTGTAGATTTCGCTGGGAAACAGGCAGAAACCGCAACGGTCAGGTTGTGTCGGCAAACAGTACGGAGTCCCGACGTACAGATTGACCCGCTTGCGGATCTCGCGGTTGGCCTGTGCACGGGTCCGCAATACATGGGCGATCGAGATGTCCCGGTCGAGCCAGTGCACCGGTGACGGGTGCCCATGAAGCACCTTGTTGCTTTGGCGGCGGCGCCGATGCTTCTCCACGAACGATTGAACCGCCTGTACATCGCGCATGTTCGTGGAACCTGCAGCGGCTACGGTTGGTGGTGATCGGCGGGGAGCTGATCCCGCACCAACCGTGTGAGAGCTCAATTGTCGGCGGGACCGTGCGGGTTGTCAACTTGCAGTTACCGGACCTTGCCCAGTACTGCGTGACGATGGTTGAACACGACATTGTCGGGCCGTTCGGGCAGCGGGATCTCCACCTGCACCTCTTCGGCGTCCACCCAGATCTGAAACGTCAGGGGCGGTCGGTCGTCGAAGGTGACCCGGACCGGCACCGGCATCTTGAATCCCTCCGGGACATCCTCCTGCCGGACTGTGCCATGCAGTACGAACGGGAACACGCTGTCGACCACCGGGCTGACGTCGAGGTCCGGGCGATAGGTCGGCACCGCGGTTCCGTAGACCCACTGGTCGAAGAACCAGTCCATCGGTTCGCCGAACGCCCGCGTCACCGCCGCTTCGAATGACCGCGTGGACATCACGCCACCCACTCGCTCGGTGGCATAGCTGCGCATCAGCGCGCGGAACCGTTCGTCATCGCCGGTCTCGGGGTCGAGCAACATCGACCGCAGCATGTGCAGGATATAAGCGCCCTTCTCATACGCGAGGATCCGGTAGTCGAACGGCGTCTCGCTGGAGTTCAGGCGATACCCCACAACCAAGGCGCCGGATTCGTGCCCGTCGCTGCGGCGCAGCATCTCCGGCCGGAATCCGTAGTGTCGGAGACCCAACCCCTGCCCGACCTGGCCTTCACCCAGGACGTCGAGCCGCCACGCGTTGATCATGTCCTCGAACTGGCTGGCGTCGTCCAGCGCGTAGAGCGCATACAGCGCGGCGGAGTAATTCGCGAACCCTTCCGTCATCCACTGATCGCGATACCCGGCCCAGTCGATGCCGGCTCCCCACCACTGATGCGCCACTTCATGCGCCCGGAACAGCTCGGCTTCGCCGGTATGCAATTCGCCGAACGCCTGAAATGACAGCAGCACCAGTCCCGGGAACGCCTGGCCGCTGAGCGTGGCGGTCTCCGTCACCAGCAAGGAGTCGTAGGGAAAGGGTCCGAAATAGTCGGAATAGAGCCGGATCGAATCGGTGAGATCGGTGATGGTCTTCTCTCGGGCGCCAGGTCTGAATCCAAGATGGTTGTCGTTGCCATAGAGCGAGACGGTGGGGCCGTCGTCCATCTGGACCTCGGTCACCTCGAACTCGCCATAGTGAAACGCCATGCTGCGGACCCGATCGTCGATGACCCAGCGCAGGATACGGGTGTCGTCCACGACCTGCTCGTCTGCCAGGCGGCCGGCGCTGGCCACGCGGTAACGTTCTGGCACCCTGAACGTAAGGTCCAACTGGCTGGCGTTCGAGTCGGGGTGTCTCGGGTACCAGAAAATGGAATCCTTAAGCAGGAAATCGAGCGTCGTCCGTTGCCGTTCGATCAGGCTGCCTTCGTACGCCAGTTCAAGGATGAAGCGTTCACCCGGTTGAGCGGTGCGGGGTAGCGCCACTGTCACCCACGGTTCGAAGCGATCGTCGTCCAGCAGCCGTTTGTGGCGCTCCTGGACAAAGTGGAGCGGCTCGCCGGTGACCGCCACCGGGCTGTCCGGTTCCCGATCCGGAGATTGCAGGGCGTCCGCCGGCAGCAGGGCGGCGTCCGCCGCGCCGCCCTGCCGCCAGCGCACGTCCGTTACCTCGAGCGTCGGGCTGATTCGCAGTCGCACGACCCGGGCGGGTTCCATCGTTTCGATCAACAGTGCCGCCGTTGCCGTAGTGTCGCCGTCATTCTCGAACGACATGTCCACCTGGACCCGCGGCACGGTCGCATGCGGTGTCCGGTCGTTGCCACCCGGCGCCAGCGGCCGGATGGCGAGCCCGAGGGCCACGCCGGTCACGTCGTCCTCGTCGAGCGAGTCAGGATCGACGGCAAACCCCTCGAGCACCGCGGCTTGTTCGTCCGCACCGAAGTCTGCCAGGCGATGGGTGTTCAGCCACGTATCGGTTACCCGGCGGCTCTTGTCATGGCGATACAGCCGCACCTCTTCGTCCGCCAGCGGTTCGACCTCGAGTGTCAGCCAGCCGTTGTCCTTGCTGTCGAACTCGGCCGCCAGATAGGTGCGATCCGGTTCGAGCGTACGTGCCTGACGTCGCAGGAGGTCGGTCAGGATCCGGCTGTCGGGGTTGTCGAGCTGCTGCTGGAGCCGGTCCTTGCGCCGGTTCTCAAGGAGGCGGTTGGCCTTGTCGGTGTCCCGTTCAGCGGCCGGTGTCGCGAGGGCCTGCAAGCGGGCGATGGCGTCGCCTGCCGACCACAGGAGCATCCGGTCGAACGCTTCGGCCACGTGATGCTCGTCCGAGAGCTTCTCGAGTTGGTGGTGTTCAACCGCGTCCGGCGGATACCCGCGAACGAGTCCCTCGCCCAGGAACACGGCCGTGGTGAGGATTCCGTCGGTCGCCGGAGTCAGATAGAGGTGGCCGTTGGTCAGCTCGATTTCAAAACGGTCCACTTGGAGCCGGCCAGCGAGGATCTGTCCGGCGTGACCGACCTCGGCGTTGCGGAGGGCGTCATAGAGCGGGGGCGGTCCAAGGGGGTCTGCGTCGTCGTCCTGTGCAGACACGGCGGGTATGGCCGCCCAAACGGCAACGAGTCCCGTGCTCAGACACGACAATAGCGCGATAGCGCTGGTCAGGTGGGCGAGGGTTCCGCGCGCACCCGGCGCACGCGCCAATGCCGCCACCTGCGTCGAGTGTGACAACCAGCCGTTGACTGGTGTCCGCATCTGCCCCCGTCCTGGCTATACCAGGTCTTTCAGGCCCTTGAGCGGTACGATCTTCACCCGCGTGCTGGCGGGCTTGGCCTGTACGTCCATCAACTCGCCCGGTCGGAACGGGTTGGGAACGTCCTTTTTGGCGCGCTGGGCCGGCTTCGTGACGGTCTTGATTTTCAGCAGGCCGGGGATGGTAAATTGCCCGACGGCACCCTTCTTGACGTGACGCGCGATCACGCCGTTCAGCGCCGTGAAAACGGCGGCAACATCCGTCCTCGTCAGCTCAGTCTGCTCTGCGATTTCCGAGAGCATCTGGGTCTTGTTCATTGCTGTCGTCAGTCGTGTCACTCGTGCCATGTTGTGTCCTTCGGGTTTGGCCAGCGCCGTATGAGGTCTGCGCGAACGCTCGCGATGATTGCGGTGCCGTGCGTTCCTCCGATGCCCTTCACCCGTGTAGATGGTGCGGAAGGGGGGATTTGAACCCCCATGAGCCATTGGCTCGCTAGCCCCTCAAGCTAGTGCGTCTGCCAGTTCCGCCACTTCCGCCTGTGTTGGTGTCGCGCCGCGCCTTACCGAGGGTCCGCTGGCTGAGGGTCCGCCGGTGTGTCAGCCGTGTCGTCGGTCGCCGGAGTCGCCTGCGCAGGGTCGATCTCGACCGGTGCCGAGATCGGTGCCGCCGGCTGTAGTCCGGGACCGTCGACCCCGGTGAGTACCGAACTGGTGTCGCGCTGACCCATGATGGCGAGCGTCATCGCGCCGACCATGAACAGCGCGCCAAGAACAGTGGTGGCGCGGGTGAGGACAGTGGCGCCGGCCCTCGCGCCGAAAGCGGTCTGACTGCCGCTGCCGCCAAACGCCGCGGCGATATCGCCGCCCTTACCCTGCTGCATCAAGACCGCGACGAGCAGAAGCAGACAGACACCCACGTGCAACGCGGTGAGGAGAACGGTCAACATCGTGTGATTATAGCGCCTTCGATGACGAGGATGTACGGTTGGCCGCCACGATCGCGGCGAAGTCGGACGGGTCGAGGCTGGCCCCGCCCACCAGCGCGCCGTCGACGTCGGCCTGCGCCATCAGATCGCCGGCGTTGCCCGGTTTCACGCTGCCGCCATAGATGACGCGGCAGGCGGCGGCAGCCGCGTCTCCAAATCGAGACGCGAGCAACCCGCGGATGTGCCGATGGGCGGCGCCGGCTTGGTCGGGTGTGGCGACCCGGCCGGTGCCGATCGCCCAGATCGGCTCGTACGCCAGGACGAGGGCCGCGATCTGGTCGCTCGACACCCCGGCCAGCCCGTCACGAATCTGACGGTCAATCACCTCTTCGGTCCGATCTGCTTCCCGTTCTTTCAATGTCTCGCCCACGCACACGATCGGGATCAGACCGGCGTCGAGCGTCGCGCGCGTCTTGGCGTTCACGCCGGCGTCAGTCTCGCCATAGAGTTGCCGGCGCTCGGAATGCCCGATGATGACCAGGGTCACGCCGGCGGCCTGCAGCATGTCGAGGCTGACCTCGCCGGTGAACGCGCCACTGGCCTCGGCATTGACGTTCTGGGCCGCAACGCCGATGCTGCTGTGCGCGGTGGCGTCGACCAGCGCCGGCAAGGCGAGGAAGGAAGGCGCCAACACGATATCGACATCGGAGACCGCCTCGACCAGGGGAAGGAAGGTACGGGCGTAGTCGACAGCCTCTCCGACCGTCTTGTTCATCTTCCAGTTGGCGGCGACAAATGGGGTGCGCATCAGCAAAGTTCCTCGGCGGCGTCCGGCAGCGCCTCGACGCCCGGGAGGCGCCGGCCTCCGATTAGTTCGAGCGAGGCGCCGCCCCCGGTTGAAATGTGTGTGATGCGGTCACCGACGCCGGCACGGCCGATCGCCGCGACCGAATCGCCGCCCCCCACCACCGAAATGGCCTCGCCGGCGGCCACCGCGTCGGCGATGGCCAAGGTGCCGGATGCGAACGGGGCGATCTCGAATACGCCCATCGGGCCGTTCCAGAAGACGGTGCCGGCTCCTGCGATGATCTCTGCGAATCGTCGCGCGGTGGCGGGGCCGATGTCGGCTCCCAGCCGTTCGCCGATGGCCGGGTCTTCCACCGCCAGAGTCTCGTGCGCCGCGTCCGCATCGAGCGCCGAAGTGACGACATGGTCCGAGGGCAGTGCGAACTGAATCCCCCTGGCTCTGGTGTGACGCTCGATTGTGCGGGTGGCGGCGATAAGGTCATCCTCGACGAGCGAGCGCCCCACGGCCAGCCCGCGCGCCTTGAAAAACGTGTACGCCATGGCACCGCCGATGAGCAGCGCGTCGACCCGCCCGAGGAGGTTCTCGATGACCTCCATCTTGCCCGATACTTTCGCTCCTCCCAGGATTGCCACAAAGGGACGCGCCGGCGAGCCGAGCAGATTGCCCAGGTGGCGCAGTTCGGCCGCCATCAGGAACCCGGCCGCCGCATCGGGAAGGGACGCGACGATGCCGGCCGTCGAAGCGTGGGCGCGATGCGCCGTCCCGAACGCGTCGTTGACGTAGCAGTCCGCGGGCGCCGCCAGCGCCTTGGCGAACTCGCCATCGTTCGATTCCTCACCCGGATGGAACCGCAGGTTCTCGAGCAGCACAACCCCACCCGGCAGCGCTTGACTCAACGCCGTCGTCACCGCGTCGCCGATGCAGTCGCTGGCGAAGACAACCGGCTGCCCGAGCAATTCGGCCAACCGGTCGGCCACCGGGCGCAAGCTGCAGTCAGGGTTGACCACGCCCTTCGGGCGGCCGAGGTGGGAGCCGAGAATGAGCGTGGCGTGACGTTCACGCGCATGCTGCAACGTCGGGAGCGCCGCGCGAATTCTCGTGTCGTCCAGGATGACTCCGTCGCGAACGGGCACGTTGAAGTCGACACGGACGAACACACGCCGGCCCTCGACAGCGAGCTCGCGAATGGTCTTCTTCGTCACGATGATGCGCCGCCGGTCCGTCTACAGCCCCTTGTCGGCAAGGAACTTGATCAGGTCGACGCAACGGGACGAGTAGCCCCACTCGTTGTCATACCAGGACAGCACCTTGACGAAGTCGCCGTCCATCACGCTGGTGTAGGCGGCATCCACGATCGACGAGTGCGGATTGCCCTTGAAGTCGATTGACACAAGCTGTTCGGTCGACACCTGCAACACGCCGCGAAGAGGGCCGTTGGCCGCTTCGGTGAATGCGGCGTTCACGGCGTCCCCGGTGGTCGGGTTGTCGACCTGCACGACGAGGTCGACAACTGACACGTTCGGAGTCGGCACTCGCATGGCGATGCCGTCGAGCTTGCCTTTCAACTCGGGCAACACCTCTCCAACCGCGACGGCGGCGCCTGTGGTGGTCGGAATCATCGATACGCCGGCGGCCCGCGCCCGGCGCAGATCCTTGTGCGGAAGGTCGAGCAGCTTCTGGTCGTTGGTGTACGAGTGCACGGTGGTCATCCAGCCGCGCCTCAACCCGAACCGCTCGTTCAGAACCTTGGCGACCGGCGCCAGGCAGTTCGTGGTGCAGGAAGCATTCGAGATGATCCTGTGCCGGGCCGGGTCGTACATCTCGTCGTTGACGCCAAGCACGATCGTCAGGTCCGGCTGTTTCGCCGGCGCCGTGATGATCACTCGTTTGGCCCCGGCGGCGAGATGCTTGGCGGCGTCGTCACGTTTGGTGAAGATACCGGTCGATTCCAGGACGACGTCGACCCCGAGCTGCCCCCAGGGAAGGTTGGCCGGATCACGTTCGGCGGTCACCTGGAAGCACTGATCGCCCACCCGGATTCCGTCACCTTCTACAGCGACGTCGTCGCTGAGATTGCCCAGCACCGAGTCGTATTTCAGCAGATGCGCCAGCGTGGCCGCGTCTGTGATGTCGTTCACCGCCACGATGTCGATATGGCTCTCGCCCCGCGCCGCTCGCAAGATGTTCCGGCCGATGCGACCAAATCCGTTGATCCCTACTCGAGTTGCCACGCGTCTCCTCCGGTTCTCGGTGTGTCCAAGGGTCGCCAGGTGCCGTCCGTGTAGTGAGTCTGGTATCGCACGGAATCCGGTCGAAGCGCGACGCGGTCGGTCGGTGCGGGCTCGACAGGCGTGGATACCGGCGGTAAGGTAACCGGGGAGCGGCGCGGTCATCGACGACGCGCGCCGGTCGAACATGGCGGAACTCACATCACACGGGCCACAGGCCCGCCAACAAACATTTAATTCTATGGATCAGGGCCGGCCACGGTCAAACCGGGCGGGCAGCGTATCAACGTAAACTCGGCATCCCACCGATGTATCTCCTGTACAGCCTGACCATTATCGCCTACGGTATCGTGATCGCGCCGCGACTGCTAACTCAGGCGCTCCGATACGGCAAGTACATGGGGACTCTGTCCGAGCGCTGGGGTTGGCTGCCTGGAGACATCAATCCCGACCGGACACCGTCCATCTGGATCCACGCGGTGTCGGTCGGAGAGGTGCTGGCGATTCGCGCGTTGATCCCGGCCCTGCGCCAGCGGTATCCCGACCACCGCCTGCTGCTGTCGACGACCACTCCGACCGGACGTGTGGTGGCGGAATCGGTTGGCGAGATCGATGGGCTCTTCTACTTTCCCCTCGACCTGCAGTCAATTGTGGCGCGGGTGCTTCAACGTGTGCGTCCGGCGCTCGTCGTTCTGGTCGACACCGAGTTGTGGCCCAACCTGCTGGCGCAATGCGCACGCCGCGACGTGAAGACCATCCTGGTCAACGGGCGGATTTCGAACCGTTCCTATCCACGGTATCGGCTCGCGCGACCGTTTTTCCGCCGGGTGCTGGCCAATGTCGACCGCTGCTGTGCGCAGAGCGAAGAGTCGGGCCGCCGTTTGGTGGACATCGGCGCAGTGGGGGACCGGGTCACCGTCACCGGTAACCTGAAGTTCGACAACCTGCCTGAGTCAGCGGTGCCCGGGATGGCCCCCGAGGTGCTGCGCGCGTTCCGAATCAGGACGGGGCGCGCCGTCCTGATCGCGGCCAGCACCCATCAGGGCGAGGAGCCGCCGGTGCTTGATGCGTTCGTGCGGATCCGACAACGCGCGGCGGACGCGTTGCTGGTGCTGGCGCCGCGGCATCCGGAGCGGGCCGCCGCGGTCGAGGCGCTGGCCATCGAACGCGGTCTCGACACGGTCCGGCGCAGCGCGCTGCCGGTGGATCGCGAGCCGCGCGCCGCCGTCGTCGTGCTCGACACGGTAGGCGAGCTTGCAACGCTGTATCAGATTGCCACGGTAGTGTTTCTGGGGGGCAGCCTGGTGCCGGCGGGCGGCCACAACGTGATCGAGCCCGCGGCCTGGGGCAAGCCGGTCATCTTCGGACCGTACATGCAGAACTTCGCCGAGATCGCCGACCTGTTCCTGTCGAATCAGGCCGCCAGACAGATCCGATCGCCTGAAGCGCTCGAACCGGCCCTGACCGACCTGCTCGGCGACCCTGTCCGGCGCGCCGCGCTCGGTGCGGCGGCGCGAGCGCTGGTCGAGACGAATCGAGGCGCGACCGAGCGCACCCTTGCCGCCATTGCGTCCCTGGTTCCGCCGGCCGCGGATGAGCCGGCCAGCGTCGTGGTTCCGTTCGAGGCGCGGTGACATGCTGGCGATGCTCAGTCGGGTGTATGGCGAGGTGGCCTGGCGGCGACGACAGTGGTACAGACGCCGTGCGGAGGTGCGCCGCCGATTGCGGCGACCGGTCATCAGCATCGGCGCGCTGACGGTCGGCGGCAGCGGGAAAACGCCGCTGACCGCGCACGTGGCGAGAATGCTGGTGGCGATGGGTGAACGCCCAGCCGTCTTGAGCCGGGGGTACGGACGGGCCGAGCGGGTCGATGGAGTCGAGGTGGTGCGGGACGCCGAACAGGTGGTCGGGTCGTGGCGCCGCGCGGGAGATGAACCCTGGATGCTCGCGCAGTCGCTCTCGTGCTCGGCTGTGGTGGTGGCCGAAGACCGGTATCTGGCGGGGCGGCTTGCGGAGACAACCCTGGGCGCCACGGTGCATCTGCTGGATGATGGCTTCCACCATCTAGCCCTCGATCGCGGTACGGATCTGCTGCTGGTCTCGTCGTCCGAACTGGATGATGCAGCGGTGTTGCCCGCCGGACGATTGCGCGAGCGACTGGCAACGGCGCGATTCGCCGATGCGCTCGTCGTCGTCGATACCGTTGATGAACAGCGGCGTGCCATCGCCGAACGCCTGGGTGTTTCACGCAGTTTCGGCGCCCGGCGGCGCGTTGGACCTGTCACCGTCCGCCAACCCGGGGCGCAGGCCGCCGAGCTCGACACGGGGTCAGCGGTGCTGGCGGTCGCCGGCATCGCCGCGCCGAAGCGGTTCGTCCAAGATCTTTGCGCCGCCGGTTTCGAGATCGCGGATACCCTGATCTATCGCGATCATCACCAGTTCACACCGCGGGATGCCCAGCGTATACGGGCCGCAGCCGCGGCGGCCGGGGCTCAGGCCATCGTGACGACCGCAAAGGACTACGTACGCTTGCAGCCGCTGCAGCCGCTCGGTGTCCCGCTGGCGGTGCTGGCCCTGGCGATCGAAGTCGAGCCGGCCGCGCCGTTTCGCAAGTTTCTGGCGGAACGTCTCGCTGCCGAACGAGACTCTTCCGTATGACCGCGACGAAACGCCGCCCCATCCGCCATCGCTTGGAGTACCTCGCGGTGCGGTCGGTCCGGGCGGCGGTGCGCGTGTTGCCCCAGCGAGGGGTGACGCTGGCCGGAGATACGCTGGGCCGGTTGTTTCATCGACTCGACCGGCGGCGCCGGGCCACCGCCCTGGTCAACGTGCGGGCGGCGTTTCCCCGACGTTCCGAAGCGGAGTGCCGCGCGATCGTTCAGGGAGCGTTCATGAATCTCGGACGGCACGTGCTCGACTTGCTCCGCTTCGACACGATGAGCACGGGGCAGATGATTGACGCGGTCGAGTTCGAAGGCGGGGAGCGGGTCGAGCAGGCGCGGGCCGCGGGTCGCGGCGCGATGTATTTTTCTGGTCACTTCGGGTTCTGGGAGTTGCAGATCATGGCGCATGCAGCCCGCTTCGAACCGTTTCTCCTGATCGCCCGCCCGCTGGACAATCCGCTGCTCGAAGCGATGATCGCGCGATTACGGGCCCGAGTCGGTACTCGGATCATCCCGCGCAAGGGCGCAGTACGTGCCCTGCTGCGGGGTCTGCTCGAACACCGGTCGGTCGGCATGATGATCGACCAGCACATCGAAGATCGCAGCGCCGTTACCGTCGAGTTCTTCAATAGACCTGCCTCGACGACGTCGGCCATCGCCTCCCTGGCGTTACGCACCGGTGTGCCGATCATCCCGACGTTTGCGCTGCCGTTGCCCGGCGGCCGCTACCGCATCGTCTACGAGACACCGATCGACCTGCCAGACCCGGATCATCCGGATGCGGTCCGCATCGTGACGCAGCGCTGCACCGATGTCCTTGAAACGTACGTACGCCGACACCCGGAACTGTGGCTCTGGATGCATCGGCGCTGGCGGTCCGCTGACGAAGGCGCTGGCACCGCTGATGATGCGGGGACTGCGGTCACCCGGCCCGGGGATGTCTCCGGGGCGGGGCACTGAGCGCAGGGATATTGCATGCGTGTGCTCGTGCGGACGCCAAACTGGCTCGGCGACATCGTCATGGCCTTGCCTGTCGTGACCGCGCTACGCGCGCACTTCTCTGGCGCGCGGTTGGCGGCGGCGGTACCGCGAGCGTTCGCGCCGCTGCTGTCGGCCGTGCCCGAGGTCGACGAACTGCTGGAGGTGCCGCAGAGCGGAAAAGGATGGCGAGCCCACGACGCCGAAACCGCGCTGATCCGGGAAGGCCTGTTCGACGTGGTCCTGCTGCTTCCCAATTCGTTCGGCTCGGCGTGGGTCGCCAGGCGTGCAGGGGTTCCGGAACGATGGGGGTTCTCCGGTTACGGGCGCCGCGCGCTGCTCACACGCGCCGTGCCACGTCCGCGTCAGCGCCCCACCGTCCACCAGGTCGACGAGTACCTGGCGCTCGCGCAGGGCCTCGGCATGGAACCGAGTGTGCGGCAACCCGCGCTGACGGCGACGGCGCGGATGGTGGAGCGCGCGGCGGGTCTGCTTGCCGCCGCGCGCCGGGACAGCGCTCGTTCGCTCGTCGGCATCGCTCCGGGCGCCGCGTACGGCCATGCCAAGCGGTGGCTCCCCGAGCGATACGCGGGGATCATCGCGCGGCTCGGACGTCTCGGCGCCGACGTGGCGCTGCTCGGGAGCGCTCACGACCGGGACGCGGGCAATGCGATAGAATCCTCGCTCGCGGCGGTCGAGGGTGGCCGTAGCAAGACACAGGTCGTGAATCTCATCGGTCGCACGGATCTGTCGCAGCTGATTGGTGTCCTGGCTTCATGTCGAACCTTCATCTCCAGCGACTCGGGCGCCATGCATCTGGCGGCCGCGCTGGGTGTGCCGGTGACCGCCGTGTTCGGTCCGACGGATGATCGCCGCACGGCACCGCTGGGACCGCACGCGGTCCTGACTCGCAATGTCCGGTGCCGGCCCTGCTTTTTCCGTGACTGTCCCATCGATCACCGCTGTATGACCCGTATTTCGGAAAATGAGGTTTACGACGCCGTGATCGAACGGCTGTCGCCTGCGTCCACCGGAGGGCGACGGTGAGACCGGCTGTCTTTCTCGATCGGGACGGCACACTGAACGAAGACGTCGGTCATCTCGATCGACTCGACCGCTTGACGCTGTTTCCTTTCGCCATTGATGCGGTCCGGCTTCTGAATCACGCGGGGTTCGCGGTGGTGGTGATTACCAACCAGGGCGGAGTGGCGGCCGGTCTGGTGAGGGAGTCATTCGTGGTCGAGCTCCACGATCTGCTGACACGGCAATTCCAGGCCGGCGGCGCGTGCATCGAGCGGTTCTATCATTGTCCGCATGATCCCCAGGCGGCGGTCGAGGCCTACCGCCGGGAATGCGGGTGTCGGAAGCCGCTGGCCGGCATGCTGCGACAGGCGGCTGCCGACCTTGATCTCGATCCGTCACGGTCCTATGTGATCGGCGACAAGTGGAGTGACGTCGGCGTGGCGCGCAATGCCGGAGCAACCGGTATCCTGGTGCGGACGGGGTATGGCGTCACGCAGGAGGCGCGCCGGGGACGGCAGACCGAGGTTGTCGTGGACCACCTGATGGCCGCAACGGTGCAGATACTCGAAGCGCAGGCAGCGCGGTAGAGCGTTCGATGATTCCCGCGTCCGTACACCCCGGTCCAGGCGATCACGAACTGATGGTGAGACTGGTCCGTCTCCTCGAGGCGTTCGGTCGTCCTCGCATCGTTGTGATCGGCGACCTGATTGCCGACGAGTTCATTCATGGGCGGATCGATCGCGTCTCCCGCGAGGCGCCGGTGCTGATCCTCAAGTACGACTCGACCGAGTTCACGCCGGGGGGCGCCGGGAACGCGGCGCACAACGTGGCCGCGTTGGGTGGAGTGGCCCGGCTCGTGGGCTTGGTCGGGAGCGATGAAGCGGGGAGGCGATTGGGTCGCGGTTTCTCGAAACGGGTGGTCCGCAGCGGACTGGTCAAGCCGGCAGGGTATCGCACGCCGACCAAGACCCGCATTCTGGCCGGAGGCATCCACTCGGCCCGCCAGCAGGTCGTGCGGGTCGATCGCGGCGGTCCGGCCGTAACTCCCGAGATGCGGCAGGCAGTGGTCGAGGCCGCCGTGACCGCCGCGGATGGGTGTGACGCGGTCGTCGTGTCCGACTACGACTCGGGACTGGTGACGCCGGCGCTCGTGACGGCTGTTCGGCGGTGCCTTCCGCGCCGCGGCCGGCGGCCGGCCGCGCCAGTGCTGCTCGACTCGCGCCGCGGGTTGTTGCGCTACGGTAAGGTCACGATCGCGACGCCCAACGAGTCCGAGGTGGAGCAGGTGCTTGGCGTGACGATCGGCGACGACGTCAGTGCTCTGGAACGGGCCGGACGAGAAATTCTGGACCGCACCCGGATGGGCGCCACGCTGATCACGCGAGGCAGCCGTGGAATGTCGTTGTTCGAGCCGGGGCGTCCCACGCAACACATCGCCATCTACGGATCCGATGAGGTCGCCGATGTCACGGGGGCGGGTGATACCGTCATTGCGACGATGGCGATGGCCCTCGCCGTCGGCGGTTCTCCGTCCGAGGCGGCAATGCTGGCCAATTACGCCGGGGGTCTGGTGGTGATGAAGCGGGGAACCGCGACCGTGTCCGCCGACGAGTTGCGGCACGCCATCGAGTCGGATCTGGCGCCATGACGGCGGCCAGCGCCCGTGCGGGTGGCGTCGTCCTGACTGAAGCGGAACTGAGGGAACGCCTGTGCGCCGACCGGGCCGCAGGGTTGACATTCTCGTTCGCCAACGGCTGCTTCGATGTCCTGCACGTCGGGCATCTCCACTATCTGATCGGTTCGGCCTCGGAGGCCGATCGCCTGATCGTCGCCATCAATGACGATGCGTCGGTGACGGCGCTGAAGGGGCCGAACCGTCCGGTGCAGGCGGCCGCCGAGCGCGCCGCATTGATAGCGGCGCTGTGGATGGTGGACTACGTCGTGGTGTTCCCCGATCTCACGGTGGAGCGGTTGTTGACTACGCTCACGCCGGAGGTCCATTGCAAGGGGTGCGACTACACCGTCGAGACGACGCCGGAGCGCGGCGTCGTGCGTGCGTACGGCGGTCGGACAGTCATCGTCGGTGACAACAAGGATCATTCGACGCGAGACATCATCGCCCGTATCCGCGCGTACGGCGGTGTGTAGATGCGTGCGATCCTCATCGTCCGACTAGGCTCCCTCGGCGACATCATCCATACAATTCCGGTGGCCGCGGCGTTGCGCGCCCGCTTTCCCGAGGCGCACATCGACTGGGTGGTTGACGAGCGCCATACCGCCGTGCTCGACCTGGTCCCGATCGTCGACCGGCGCATCCCGTTCCTTACCGTGTCGGCGTCGTTGCGCCGCCGGATCATCGAACTCCGCCGCACCTTCGCCGCCGCGCGGTACGATGTCGCCGTCGACGTACAGGGGCTGCTGAAATCGGCGGTGGTGGCGCGCCTGAGCGGTGCCCCGCGGGTTCTCGGATTTTCGTCCCGGCACCTGCGTGAGCGCGCGGCCGGTCTCTTCTACACGGACCAGACTGATCCCGTCGATGCCGTACACGTGGTGCACAAGAATCTCGCGCTGGCCGGCGCGCTCGGGGCCGATGTGTCGGAGATCAGGTTCCCACTCGTCATCGCGGAGTCGCCGGTCGCGGACGCGGTGTGCGAGCGGTTACCGGCCGCCGGCCGGCGGTTCGCTGTCCTCAATCCGGGCGCGGGATGGGCGAACAAGCGCTGGCCGCCCGCACGGTTCGCAGCCGTCGCCCAGTGGCTCCGGCGCACATGCGGTTTGCGGTCGGTGGTGACGTGGGGTCCGGGCCAACAGGCCTTGGCGTTGTCGGTCGTCGCCGGGACAGGAGGCGCCGCCGAGTTGGCCCCCCCGACGAGCCTGGTGGACCTTGCGGCGTTGCTCCAGCGCGCAGCGCTGGTCGTGTCTGGCGACACGGGGCCGGCGCACCTGGCCGCTGCAGTTGGTACGCCAGTTGTAGGTGTATACGGTCCGACCGATCCAGCGCGCAACGGACCCTGGTCGAGTGACGACGTGACGGTGTCCCGTTACCCGGTCTGTGGGTGTCGTTATCGGCGACGGTGCCGCGCCGCGCGCGCGTGTCTGGCGGAGATCGCCATCGAAGAGGTGACGGCCGCGATCACCCGCCGGATCGGGGTGGGAGGGGCATGAGCGCCGAGATGCAATCGAAGAAATTGCCGCCCGGCGGTTTGTCACCGGCTCCAGTGGCGGGCTGGGTGATCCGCGTCGCCCGGCTGCGGGTCAGCGCCGGCTTTGTCGTCGCCGTCGCTGCTTTCTGGCTGGCCCGTCCAACATGGCTGTCGCTCGCCGCGGGCGGGGTCCTCGGCGCGGCGGGAGAGGCGCTACGGTTTTGGGCGGCCGGACATCTCGAGAAGGCGCGCGAGGTGACCAGCTCCGGTCCGTATCGCTGGACCCGGCATCCGCTCTACGTCGGGTCGTTGCTGCTCGGGGCAGGGTTCGCCGTGGCGTCCCGCCATGCGGGAGCGGCGGTCCTCGTCGCCGTCTACCTGGGCGTGTCGTTGTGGGCTGCGGTCCGTCTCGAGGAAGCGGTCATGCGCGCCAGGTTCGGCGGTGCGTACGATCGGTACGCTGCCGGCGCCGTTGCCGGGGAGGCGCGTCGATTCTCGACGGCGCGCGCGCGCGGCAACCGCGAAACGCACGCGCTGCTCGGGCTGGCGGCGGCGCTTGCGTTGCTGGCGGGCAAGATCGTCTTCGGCGTTTGACCTGACTCGAGCCGCTGCACGTATAATGGAGCGTCTGGTGTGGGAACCGGGCGCGAGCCGAGTGCCGGGCGGCTAGCTCAGTTGGTAGAGCATCGGCTTTACACGCCGGCTGTCGCAGGTTCGAGTCCTGTGCCGCCCACCAGCCTCCGCTCGGCAGTTGCTACGAGTTGCGGCTGGCGCGTCAGACGTAAGCGCAGCACCTGTTGCCGCGGGGTCGTAGTTCAGCTGGTTAGAATGCTGGCCTGTCACGCCAGAGGTCGCGGGTTCGAGTCCCGTCGGCCCCGCCATTGTTTCGCTGGAGGGCAGCAACCGCTGCCCTTTTTTTTGCTCACCGTGTAAAACCTCGCGCTCGTTCAGCGGAGTGTTGCCACAGGTTGCTACTATTCGAGACGATCGATGGCGCTGCGCGATATCAGGGGACACCAATCGATTCGGCGGCTGCTTGCACAGGCGGCGATGCGAGATACGTTGCCTCCCTGCCTCGTGTTCAGCGGTCCGGTCGGTGTCGGCAAGCGACGGCTGGCGCTTGCGCTTGCCGCGGTCCTGAACTGCGACCACGAGCCGGACGCGGCGGCGCCGGCGCCGGACGCATGTGGCACGTGTCGGGCGTGTCGTCGCATCGCGCGGGGTGTCCACACCGACGTCGTCGTCGTCGAACCGGGAGACACCGGGACGATCAGGGTGGACGTCATCCGGTCACTCATCGATCAGGCCATGTTCAGGCCGTTCGAGGGGCGGCGGCGGGTGGTGATCATCGACGATGCAGACCTGCTTGTCCCGCAGGCGCAGAATGCGCTGCTCAAGACCCTGGAGGAGCCACCCGACGCGTCGGTGTTTCTGCTTGTGACCAGCAGGCCCCACCTGCTGCTGCCGACGGTGCGTTCTCGCTGTCCGGAGTTGCGGTTCGGAGGGTTGCCGGCCGGTGAGATCGTCGACCTGCTCGTGCGCGAGCACGCGTACGATCGCGGTGAAGCGCAGGCGGCGGCCGGGTCGGCCGACGGCAGCGTGGCCCGGGCGCTCGAAGCAGGGTCAGGTGACCATCTGCAGGCGCGCGAGAGCGTGACCGCGGTGCTGCGCGCGCTTGCGCCGGCGCCGAATCCGAAGCGGCGGCTCGAGGTGGGTAAGGACCTCGCGGACGCTCGGCGCGGCGGCCGGTCGAGCGCAACGACGGATCGTGAGACACTGACACGACGGTTGCGCGTGCTCGGAGCGTTGTTGCGCGACCTCCAGGTGCTGTCGTCGCGCGGTGAGTCTGTCTGGCTCTCGAATAGGGATATGGAGCCGGAACTGACGGAGTTGGCGCGTTCCTATGGTGCGGAACGCGCCCGGTGCGGATTCTTCAGCGTGGATCGGGCGGTGCATGCGTTGACCCGGAACGCCAGTCCCAAGATCGTGGCGGACTGGCTGGCGCTGAGACTGTAGAGACCGGAATCGGAGGCGCGACCCTGTGGACGAGCAGACGATCACGGACACGGCTTCCCGTTGCATCAGTGTCAAATTCGACCCGGTGGGGCGTGCGCGCACGTTCCTGCTGCCCGAGGTCGACTTCGATCCGAAGCTGGCGCCGGGTGAACCGGTGATCGTTCAGATGGGCGAGCGCCGCGTGTATGGGGCCGCGACCCGGACAGTGCCGCCCATTGCGGCCCGCACGGCGCCGCAGGGTGATCGTCCAATGAAGGTGCTGCGCCGCGCGTCGCGCGACGATGTGCTCCGCCGACTCAGGCAGGAACAGAAAGAGCGCGAGGCGGCGCGGATCGGAATGCTCAAGGTGCGCGAGCGCGGGCTGCAGATGAAGTTGGTGAAGGTGGAGCAGTTGTTCGACGGATCGAAGCTCATCTTCACCTTTACTGCCGAGGGACGCGTCGACTTTCGAGAGCTGGTGCGGGAGCTGGCGAGCGAATTCAGGGTGCGCATCGAGATGCGCCAGATCGGGTCGCGCGACGAAGCCAAGCTGATTGGCGGGTACGGCACCTGCGGTCGCCCGTTGTGCTGCACCACCTGGCTGCAGTCCTTCGAGCCCATCTCGATAAAGATGGCCAAGCGGCAGCACCTGAGCCTCAACCCCTCCAGACTGTCGGGAGCCTGTGGTCGACTGAAGTGCTGCCTCCGTTACGAGCTGCCGAACGCCAAGGGAGAACAGCACGCCGGCTGCGCGCACGAGACCAGTTGCGACCAGGCGGCGGGCGGCTGCGGCAGCGGCTGCGGCGATGGCTGTGGAGACGGCGGGTGCGGCGATTGCGCGTGCCGTTGACAGCCTGTGGTTCGGGTCCCGCGCGTTCGCTACGCTCCAGCGCAGACACGGAAGGCGCCAGCCAGTGGTCCCTCGGTTCCGCGCGACGCGGGTTCCATGCTTCGATCGGGAGTCGGGCGTTCAAGTTGGACGATTCGATGAGCGCGCGCATCCGGGTGGGGATCACCATGGGCGATCCGGCAGGTATCGGGCCGGAAATCGCGCGCAAGGCGGCGTCCGACCCGCGCGTGACCGCGGTCTGCGAGCCAGTGCTCTATGGTTCGTCGCGTGATGGGCAAGAGCGGTTCGCACCGGGGGTGCTGTCCGTGGCGGCGGGCCACGCCGCCTTTCAGGCGATCGACCGGGCGGTGACCGACGCGCTGGCCGGCCGGATCGACGCGCTCGCTACCGGACCGATTCACAAGGAAGGCCTGGCGTTGGCCGGCTTCGAGTGGCGGGGACACACCGAGCTGCTCGCGCATCTCACGGGTGCCGGAGAAGTGGCGATGATGTTCCACTCCGCGCCGCTTCGAGTCGTGCTGGCGACGATTCATGTGCCGTTGTCTGCCGTGCCGCGCCTGTTGACCAGGGGGCGGGTGGAGAAGACCCTCGCTCTGGCCGCATCCGAGCTTCCGCGGTTTGGCGTGCCGCGGCCGCGACTCGCGCTGGCGGGTCTGAATCCGCATGCCGGAGAGGGTGGATTGATCGGCACCGAAGATCGAGACGTGCTGGCGCCGGCGGTCGCGGCGGCGCGGCAACGCGGGATAGACGTGTCAGGTCCGCTTCCGGCCGATACCGTGTTTCGGCAGGCGGTCGACGGCCGATTCGATGCCGTCATTGCCTGCTATCACGATCAGGGGTTGATTCCGGTGAAGCTGGTCGCGTTCGGCAAGGCGGTCAACGTGACCCTGGGCCTGCCAATCATCAGGACCTCGGTCGACCACGGGACCGCGTTCGACATCGCCGGGCAGGGGGTCGCAGATCCATCGAGCCTGATTGAAGCGGTGCGGCTCGCCGCGTGGTTGGCCGCCCGCTCTCGCAGCGGGTGTTCGGCGCCGGCCGATGGGGTCGGCGCAGCCTGATCGCCGTGTTCAATTCGCAGAGATCGGAACATGCCCGCGGATCCCGCAGACAGCGAAAAGCTGATCGCCGACAACCGGAAGGCACGGCACGACTACCAGTTGTTCGACACCTACGACGCCGGCATCGTGCTGCTTGGCACCGAGGTGAAGGCAATTCGCGAGGGGCGGGTCAACCTCAGGGACAGCTATGGCCGGGTCGAGCAGGGTGAGGTGTTTCTCTACAATGTGCACATCAGTCCGTACAGCCACCGGGGCTACGCGGATCACGAGCCGCTTCGACGGCGCAAGCTCCTGCTGCAAAAACGGGAGATCAGGAAGCTGATCGGCAAAGTCGTGGAGCGTGGGATGACGTTGGTGCCGGTCCGCATGTATTTCAAGCGCGGGCGAGTCAAGGTGGCGGTCAGCCTGGCGAAGGGGAAGCGCGTGCACGACAAGCGTGAGACGTTGCGGCAACGCGCGGACGAGCGCGAAGCGCGGGCGGCGATCAAGCACCAATGACAGTGCTCGTTACCGGTGCGGCCGGTCAACTGGGGCTTGCCATCAGTCGAGTCTTCGGAGACGCCGGCGACATCGTGGCGCTGGGTCGGGCGGAACTCGACATCACCGACCACGCGGCGGTGATCGAGGCGAGTCGTCGAACCCGGCCTGATGTGATTCTCAACTGCGCCGCGTACAACAACGTTGATGGGGCAGAGACCGACCCGGTGAGCGCGATGGCGGTGAACGGGTTCGCGGTGCGGTCGCTGGCGACGGCGGCGCGCGACACGGGTGCGACGCTGGTGCACTTCGGCACCGATTTCGTCTTCGACGGTCAGGCGGATCAGCCCTACGACGAATCGGCGGTCCCGGCCCCGCAGGGCGTGTATGCCACGTCGAAGCTGCTCGGCGAATGGTTCGCGCGCGACGCGCCCGTGCACTACGTGCTGCGGGTGGAGAGTCTCTTCGGCGGCGGGGCGGAAGCTGTCGTCGCCGGGAGGCCCCGGCGAGGCAGCACGCTCGACCGCATGGTCGACGCCCTGCTGGAGGGGCGTCCGATACGCGGATTCACCGACCGGACGGTGTCGCCGAGCTACGCGCCGGACGTGGCGGTCGCCACCCGCGCGATTCTCGATGCGAGGGCGCCGGCGGGCCTCTATCACTGTGTGAACAGCGGTCTGGCGACCTGGTTCGAGGTGGCTCGGGCCGCGGCCGTTCGTCTCGGCTGCGAGCCACTCCTGTCACCGATCACGATGGCGGAGATCGAGTTGCGCGCCGCCCGCCCCCGGTACTGTGCGTTGTCGAACGCGAAGCTTCTGGCGGCCGGGGCCGCGATGCCCTCGTGGACGGATGCACTGGACCGCTATCTCGCTCGCCGGCTCGCCGGCTAGCAGTCAAGCACTTCATCGACCAGCGACGCAACCAGACGCGCGATCGCCAGACAAGCGGTCAACCCTGGCGAGTCGATGCCGGCGGCCTGGATCAACCGGGGCTGTCGCGCGTCGCGCTCGATCAGGAAATCCGAAAATGCAAATGGGTCAGGGCTCAGTTTGGGCCGGATGCCGGTGCCGCCGAGACGCACGTCCGCCGGTCTGACGGCCGGAAGCAAGACGCGAGCGGCCTCGATGAACGCCCCGACAGGGAGGCGGTCGCGTTCGTAGTCGAGCTTGTCCGTCTGGTAACGAGTGGTCGGGCCGATGGTGACCGTGCCCCAGGTTGTCGGAGTGACGTGCACGCCGAGGTGCTCGCCCGCCGGCGCCGGCAGCGGGTAGACCGGGCGGCTGACCAGCCCTCGGCCGGCCCCGCCGAGCTCGGCGTACTCGCCGCGGCACGGATGGATCTCGAAGACCCGGCCACCGAGCGTGGCAGACACCTCGTCGGCATGGAGTCCGGCGGCGTTGACCACTGCCCGTGCGCGGATCCGCTCGGCGGGCGTGCGCACCACGAAGCCACCGTTGCAGGGCTCTGCGCCCACCAGCGGCATTGACGGCAGCAGAATGGCCTCGCAGGCGCCCGCCTCGCGATACAGTGCCCGCACCAGCGCCTCCACCTCGACGATCCCGGTCGACGGCGACCAGATCGCGGCGCGTGCGGCTACGTGTGGCTCGAGCCTGCGCACGAAGGTCTGGTCGATGACCTGCAGATCCTCGACGCCGTTCGCGCGCCCGAGCGCCACAAGATCTCCGAGCCGGCGCTCGTCCGCCGCGCAGCCCGCCACGATCAGTTTCCCGCAGCGCCTGTGGGGCACGTCGTGGGCGGCGCAGAACCGGTACAGCGCTTCGCGCCCCTCGACGCAGAGGCGTGCCTTGAGTGAGTCAGGGGGGTAGTAGATTCCGGCATGGATGACACCGCTGTTGTGGGTGCTGGTGGCGGTGCCCGGACGGGGCTGTCGCTCGAGCAGACAGACCGTGCGGCCCGGCCGCATCGCGGCGCGGGCGCACGCCAGCCCGACGACTCCTCCGCCGACGATGATCAGATCGACGTCTTCCATTGAGCGGTCATGCCCGATTGGGCGCGCGACGGCACCCTACCATGCTTGCATGCCGTGTCGGACGACCGGTTGGCCTCGCTCGTCTACCGAGATGGCCCGCTGAGTAGCCGCTTTGTCGAGAGCGCCGCTGGCGAACGCCGGGGGTCAGCGCTTCAGACGAGGCTCGCGTGCTATATTCGCGGGCTTGAGTGACCGCGCTCGGCGGTCTCATACCAATGTCCAGTCAGGAGTTCATGGATCGTTTGCACACGCGGCGCGCTCGTGTGGGCGTGGTCGGGCTGGGGTATGTCGGTCTGCCACTGGCGGTCGAGTTCGCCACGGCCGGATTTGCAACCGTCGGGCTCGATATCGACGAGGGCAAGGTCCGGCGGATCATGGGCGGCGATCCCTGTGGCAGCGATCTGTCCCGCGCCGCGTTCGAGGCGGCGATCACGTCGGGGACGCTGGTCGCAACAACCGACTTCGCCCAGCTATCCGGCCTCGACAGTGTGAACATCTGCGTACCGACGCCGCTTCGCAAAACCAGGGATCCGGATTTGTCTCACGTGGTGTCCGCGGTTGGGGAGGTCGCCCGGCATCTGCACGCCGGCCAACTCGTCATCCTCGAGTCGACCACCTATCCCGGGACGGTGGAGGAGGTCGTGCGCCCCATGCTGGAAAAGACCGGGTTGCAGGCCGGCGCCGACTTCTTCCTGGCGTTCTCGCCGGAACGGATCGATCCCGGAAACAGGGACTGGAATACCGCGAATATTCCCAAGGTCGTGGGCGGAATTGACCCGAGCTCGACGGCGGTCGCTCAAGCGCTCTACGAACAGGTCGTCAGTACGGTGGTGCCGGTGTCGTCGCCGCGTGTTGCCGAGATGGTCAAGCTGCTGGAGAACACGTTCAGGGCGGTGAACATCGGCCTGGTCAACGAGCTCGCCCTGATGAGTCATCGGCTGGACATCGACGTCTGGGAGGTGATCGAGGCGGCCGCCACCAAGCCGTTCGGGTTCATGCCGTTCTATCCCGGCCCTGGTCTGGGCGGCCACTGTATTCCGGTCGATCCGTACTATCTGAGCTGGAGAGCGCGGCAGCACGGGTTCGAGAGCCGGTTCATCGAACTGGCAGGACATGTAAACGCGGCGATGCCCCCGTTCGTCGTGGAGCGCGTGGTGTCGGCCTTGAACGAACTCGGCAAACCGTTGCGCGATGCCAGGGTGCATCTGTTCGGGATGGCCTACAAGTCTCGCGTGGGCGACGTGCGCGAGTCCCCCGCCATTGACGTCGCCCACCTCCTGCTGCGCGGCGGGGCCGTGGTTTCGTACAGCGATCCCCACGTGCCGGTCCTGTCACATGAGGATCTTGCGCTCGAGGAGGTCCCCTGGGAGCGCGCACTCGAGCTGGGGTTCGATTGCGGTGTCATCACGACGGATCACCCCGAATTCGATTACGGGGCGATCGCCCGAAGCGCCGGCTGTCTGGTCGATACTCGCAACGCTCTCAGGGGATTTGCCGGGACTCACATCCACCGGCTGTGAGTCCGTTGCACGTTCTGATTTTTCGACGGCTGGGGTATCCTCTCTTCGACGATGGCCAGACGCGCAATCATTACCGGCATTACAGGTCAGGATGGTTCCTATCTCGCCGAACTGCTGCTCGCCAAAGGCTACGAAGTTGTCGGCGTCACCCGGCGGCTGAGCGCACCGAACACGTGGCGCATCGAGCATCTTCTCGGACGCATCGAATTGCGCGTCGCTGATCTGCTCGATCAGCTCTCATTGCTGAAGGTTGTCGACGAAGTTCGCCCGCACGAGTTCTACAACCTCGCCGCGATGTCGTTCGTGCCCGCGTCCTGGGATCAGCCGATGCTCACGGGCGAGTTCAATGCCCAGGGCGTGACCCGTGTCCTCGAGGCGATTCGGCTCGTCGACACGTCGGTGCGTCTGTATCAAGCGTCGTCCAGCGAGATGTTCGGCAAGGTGCGTGAGACGCCGCAGACCGAAGACACCCCGTTCTATCCCCGCAGTCCGTACGGTGTATCGAAGGTGTTCGCGCACTACATCACCGTGAACTATCGGGAGAGCTACGACCTCTTCGCGGTGTCCGGCATCCTCTTTAATCACGAATCGCCTCGCCGCGGTCTCGAGTTCGTCACCCGGAAGGTCACCGCCGGCGTCGCACGTATCAAGCTCGGGCTGGCCGAGACACTGGTGCTCGGAAATCTGGGTGCGCATCGCGACTGGGGCTTCGCCGGCGACTACGTGCGGGCCATGTGGATGATGCTGCAGCAGGATGCGCCGGAAGACTACGTGATCGCCACCGGCGTCAGTCACTCGGTGCAGGATCTGGTCGAGACGGCCTTCGGGCATGTCGGTCTTGACTGGCGACAATACGTGAAGACCGATCCCGGCCTGCTCCGCCCGGCTGAGGTTGACCACCTGGTTGGGAATTCCGGCAAGGCGCGGACGAAGCTCGGCTGGCAGCCGGAGGTCGACTTCGAGCGACTGGTGACGATGATGGTCGATGCCGATGTCGCACGCTACAGCGCCGCGCCGTTGCCCGCAACCACGGTCGCCGCCGCGAATTCCTAGCAGCCCGTGGCAAAACCCCGCGTCGCACCGAGAATTGGTCGTAATAATGCGGCGCTCGGCCAGTTCAAGGCGCGACGAGGGACACGCCGGCAGTATGCGACCGATGAACAACGCCGATCGGCGGATTGCAGCGCTGGTCGAAGGCAGCGGTACTCTCGCCACGGACTGCCCTGAGCCGAAACGGCGCTCGGTACCGTCCCGAGCACTGATCACCGCCGTGCCGTTCGGCGTGGCGGACCCGTCGGTGTTGGGATTTCTCGACGAGGCAGGGATCGACCTCCGCATCAATCCGATCGGCCGCAAGCTTACCGAAGACGAGATCACCGAACTCATACCGGGGTTCGACATACTCATCGCCGGCACGGAACCGATCACAGATCGGGTGATCGCCGCCGGTGACCGCCTGCGTCTGATCTCGCGGGTTGGCGTGGGACTAGACAGTGTCGATCTGTGCGCGGCCCGGCGGCGGGGGGTGACGGTCGCCTACACGCCGGTGCCGCCCGCCGATGCGGTGGCCGAGTTGACGATTGCCTTTGCGCTCTCGCTGCTACGCGGAGTCCATCTTGCGAACGCGGCGATCCGGAAAGGGATTTGGCAACGTATTCAGGGACGACGTCTGGCTCAAGTGACCGTCGGGGTTGTGGGCATCGGACGCATCGGCAGTCGCGTCATGCGGCTGCTGGCCGGGTTCGGGACCAGGGTGCTTGCCAACGACATCGTGGTTCGGCCGACCGACGTCCCGGTCGATTGGGTCGCTCTGCCCGAGTTGCTGCGCGAATCGGATGTCGTGTCGCTGCACGTACCGCTGACGCGGCAGACGCGCCATCTCGTCGGCAGGAGCGAGCTGGCGATGATGCGTCCCGGGGCGCTGCTCATCAATACCTGCCGGGGCGAGGTGATCGACGAGACCGCGTTGGCTGCGGCGTTGCGTGAGGGACGCCTCGGCGGGGCGGCGATAGATACGTTCAGCCAGGAGCCGTATCAGGGCGAGTTGCTGGATGTGGAGACCTGCCTGCTGAGCCCGCACATGGGTGCAATGGCGGCCGATTCGCGGCGGCGCATGGAGCAGGGCGCGGCCTGGAACGCGGTGGCGTTCCTGCGTGGTGAACCGCTCGATGAACTCGTCCCGGAGGCCGAGTACGACCTCCAGGCGGCCGAGGATTCTCCGGTCAACTGCCGCTGACCGTGCCAGCGGGCCTATCGTGGCTGGCGGCCCGACGTCGTGCCGGTCCACTCGGGGAAACGGTCTCCCGGTTGGATTCGAGACGCGTGGCACACCACGATCAGCGGGTCGGCAGGGCGCGCAGCCGGTGGGTCCCGTCTGTTGATCGCGGTCCTTGGCATGTTGTACACTTCGCCGTACTTGGCTGCTGCAAGCCCCGCAACTTCGATTTGTCCTTCACTTGTTTTCCAGGCATTCCAACGGGATCCTCCACCAGTGCCGGTTCGTAGTTTCCGGTCGCAGGAGGGTTCGTCGTGGAACGGTGGCCGGTGGGCCGGTGACCCCGGACATGAGCGCCAAGAGGGGTGGCGGCTGATACGTGGTTTGGCCGGCGCAACTGTCGTCGTGTAGCAGCCTGTGGTGAGATTGCGCGTGGGGCCGTGTGACTACCGCGGGTCTTGCGCCCAGGGTTGGGAATGGCTGGTGTGCCCCCACGACGGTCCGGCGGGTGGATCCTATCCATATGCGTCGTGACTGAGACAGCGGAGCTGTATCGACGTGTCATCCCACCCAGTTGATGTTCACGGCAGGCGGCTCGCTCCGGAACATCTTCGGGGCGTGCGCCTGATTGTCTTCGATTTCGACGGGGTCTTTACTGACAACCGTGTACTGGTGGACGAGGATGGCAGGGAAGCGGTGTTCTGTTCGCGCGCCGACGGCATTGGGCTGCAGGCGTTGTCGCGGATTGGCGTCGGATCTCTGATCCTGTCCACCGAGACCAACCCGGTGGTGTCCGCCCGGGCTGCGAAGCTGCGCATCGAATGCGTGCAAGGGCTGGGCGACACGAAGTGGGCGGCCTTGGAGGCGATACTCGCCGAGCGGGGTCTTGACGCGGGCGACGTGGCGTATGTAGGAAACGATGTCAACGATCTCGACTGTCTGCAGCGCGTCGGCATCTCGATCTGTGTGGCGGACGCGTATCCCGACGTTCTGGAAATCGCAACTTACGTCACCGTACGACCGGGCGGACAGGGCGCCGTGCGTGAGGTCTGTGACCTGATCGTGGCGGCGCACAGGGGGGCGGACGGATGAACGCGCCGCCCGCGCCTCGGACGATCCTGTTGTCCGTGCCGGCCGGCCACCACGTCACCGACCTGATCCATGGTCAGTTCCTGCACACGTTGCTCGACAGGCCGTCGGCGCCCCGGGTGGTCGTGCTTTCTCCGTTCGCGGCTGACCGGGGCTTGGCCCGCGATCTCGATTGCGCCGGTGTCGCCGGCGAGGCGTTGCCCGCGGGGCGAATCGGTACGGCTGCCAGGGTGGTTGACTCGATCCTGAGCGAACGATTCTTGATCGAATCCGGTCTGCGGGCCGTTCGGCTGCAACGTGACCGGGCGCGGTTGCTTGAAGGGTGGCGCGGGCGCCGCGCGATGATCGCGGTGAAGGCTGCCGTGTGCCGCGTGCCGCTCTCGCGCCGGAGCTGGTTTCGCGTCGCGCAGCGAGTCAGCGATGTCTCGGCGTATCGCAAGTTGTTCGAAACGCATCGCCCTGCGCTACTCGTCACGGCGACGGCCGGGTTCTTGTCGATCGAGGTGCCTCTCATCTACGCGGCGAAACGATTCGGGGTGCCGCAGATGGGGGTCGATCTCGGGTGGGACAACCTGTCGTCCAAATACCACACGGTGCTCCCTGTCGACCACCTCGCTGTCTGGAACGAGACGATGCGGGATGAAGCGGTCCGGTACCACCGATTCCACCCGGAACGGGTCAAGGTGACCGGCGCGCTCCCGTTCGACACGTACTTCGGCGCCGGCGCGATTCCGACCCGCCGCGAGTTGTGCGAGTCGGTGGGCGCTGATCCCGGTCGCCCGCTGATCACGTTGGCGACGACTCCCGCGGGTGTCTATCCGACGACCGAACGCATCGTCGAGACCCTGGTCGAGGCAATCGGTCGAGGTGCGCTCGGTTCGCGCGCCGCCCAGTTGCTCGTGCGTGTGCATCCGCGTGACCACGCTGAGCGGTACACGCGATTCCATGACGGCCGCCACGTATTCGTGGAGAAGCCGTTCAAGCGGCTGGAGCGGTGTCCGGGGCTGTCCGACCTCGATGCGTTCACGCCGGGCGCCGACGGCCGGCGGCGGCTGGCCGCCACCCTGGCGCACAGCGACGTGGTCGTGAATTTCGCATCCACGACCACCGTCGAGGCGGCGCTCTTCAATACCCCGGTGGTGAACATCGGCTTCGACGACGTGCCCGACCTCGTCCCGCCGCTGTCCATTCGGCGTTACTACGACTACGAGCACTATCAGCCGGTGGTCCAAACCGGTGCCGCCGCGGTCGCGGCAGGCGTCGAAGAGCTGGTGGGCGCCGTCCGGCGGTACCTTGAGGCACCGGAGACCGATGCGGAAGCACGGCGCGAACTGGTGCGGCGGTGCTGCACCTTTACCGACGGCCGCACCGGAGTGCGGCTCGCGCGCTGGGTCAGCGACGTCCTCGACTCAACGCCTCGCAAGGAGGTGGGCGCGTGAGCCGGGTGCGGTGTCGGCGCACCGGACGGCGGCCAAGTCTGGGGTGGTTGCTCTTCCTGGGGGAAACCGGTGGTGTTGCATTCCCTTGACCGCTACCATCTCTGGCAAATCCTGATCTTGGCGACCGGCCAGCGACCCTGTGCTCATTTGTCTGCAGTCCCGTGGACTGCATCGGAAATTGAAGCGGTGCGCTGGTGTGGGCGGAATTGGGACACAATGGCGTAGTTCGGCATGGTGGAGAGGAGACGAAAGTTCGTGCAGCGTGCGACACGACGTATCGCCAATATGTTGGACAACGTGATCGCGCCGCCCGGCCAGTTGGTCCTGCAGGCCGTGCGCTCGCTACCGTTGATGCAGAGTCGGGTCATCCCCTGGCTCGTCCGGCAGGAGATCGACGAGGTTCCGTCGGGCCGTGAAGTGGGGCTCATGCGGCGTGAGTTGCGGCGGGTATCCCGGAGCCGGCATCCAATCATCGTCGGTCCCTGGCTGTCCGAGGTCGGTTTCGAGGTGCTCTATTGGATTCCGTTTCTCACATGGGCCGTCGAGGAGTTCGGGTTGACGCGGGACCGTCTGATAGTGGTGTCCCGTGGGGGCGCGCAGCCCTGGTATCGCAAGCTTGCAGAACGCTACGTCGACATCTTCGACCTGATGTCGGTCAAGCAGTTCCGGCGGTGCAACGAGGCGCGGTGGAAGGATGGCGGTAACCAGAAGCAGATGGCGCCCGGCGAATTCGACGAGCATATCGTTCAGTTGGTGAAGGACCGCCAGAAGCTGGAGTTGGCCACCGTACTCCATCCGTCGGTGATGTACCGGTTGCTCCGCTACTACTGGTACGAGAAAGGCGCGATCAACCTGCTGCAGAAGCACGCGGTCTACCGTCCGATGTCCGCCATCGACCCCGGGGCGCTGCTGGCCAGCCTCCCTCGGGAATACGTGGCGGTGCGGTTCTACTTCAGGCCGTCGTTTCCCGACACGCGTGAGAACCGCGCCCTCGTCGCGCAGTGTATTCGGACCCTGGCCCGGCGCACGCCGGTCGTGCTCCTCAACACCGGGCTCAGCCTCGACGACCACGAGGATTTCGACCCGGGCGCCGGGATGAGGGTGCACAAGGTCGACCACCTGATGACCCCCACCCGCAACCTGGAAGTGCAGAGCGCTGTCATTGCCGGAGCCAAGGCATTCGTCGGGACCTACGGGGGGCTTTCCTACCTGGGCCCGTTCTACGGTGTGCCGTCAATTGCCCTGTTCTCGTGCGAAGCAGAACTGGTGCCGACCCATGTGGACGTGTCGCGTCGGCTGGCCCGCCGGCTGGATTCGCCGCTTGTGACGCTCGACGTGCATGAGCTGGCGATGATCGAGATGCTGGTCGACGGGCTGGACCGGCCCGTCGTCGGGGGCAATCCGCCGGTCTCTGCCGGCGTGTCGATTCCTTCTGCATGATGTTCCGCATGAACCCCTACATGTCGGCGGGCGCGCGACCGCGCACGAGTGCCGCCGAGTCGTACAACTCGTATGATTATCACTACTGATCAACTGAAGGATTATCACGGACGTGTCGCCATGGTGGACGGTGCGTTCGATCCGCTGCATCACGGGCACATCGCGTACTTTCGCCGCGCGCGGTCGCTTGGCGTGCCGCTGCTTTGCAACATCGCGCCAGACACCTACGTGGCGGCCAAGCACCCGCCGCTGATCGAGGCCTCGCGGCGCGCCGAGGTGATCGACGCCCTCGCTGACATCGCCTATACCTATGTCAGCGAGTCCGACACGGGAACGGTGCTCCGGAAGCTCCGACCGACCCATTACATCAAAGGCAAGGACTGGGAAGGGCGGCTGCCGGCGGAACAGGAGCGGATCTGCGCCGAGCAGGGGACCGAGATCGTGCTGCTGGACACGGTGCTCGACTCTTCGACCAATTTGCTCCGGCGGTATCGTCCGCCGTCCCCGGGCGGCGCGGGGGAAGTGGCGGTGTTCGAGGCGCTGGTGGCGTCGCAGCGTTCGGTCGAATCGTCCCACTATGATGCCGAGTACTTCGTCAGCGATTGGCGAGAGGGCGACAATGATTACACCATCGAGGCCCGGCGCAAGATCGAGGGGCGCCATCCGCAGGTGATCAGGGAGGTGTTCCGGCCGCAGCGGGTGCTCGATGTTGGATGCGGCCCGGGTGCGTTGCTGTTTCTGTTGCTGGAGCAGGGCATTTTGGCGGACGGGGTCGATTTCAGTGCAAGCTGCCGGGATCTGGCGCCCGCCGAGGTGAGGGATCGGATAAGAATCGGAACCACCGCCGACCATGCGCTGTGTGCCGATGATTCCTACGACCTGGTGATTTGTCGCGAGGTGATGGAACATCTAACGGTGCTGCAGGTGCGCGAGACGGTGCGGAATCTCTGCCGGATCAGCTCCCGTTATGTCTACGTAACTACCCGATTCCATCCGGAGCCGACCGGTCTGCTGGACGTGACTACGCAGTTCGATGTTGATCCGTCCCACATCACCCTGCTGAACAAGGACTTCCTGCGGGTGATGTTCGTGCTTGAGGGATTCAGGCGGCGGGCAGATCTGGAGTCGCAGATCGACTGGATGGAGAAGGGCCGTGTGCTTGTCTACGAGAATCCGGTGGCGTCACAGTGAGCGACACGGCCGCGCAGGTGAAAGGGCTCGTCGACGGCGTGCTCGGCTACCATCTGAATCCATTGACGTGCGGCGTCGCGAAATTCAATCTGCTGCTGGCACGGCATCTGCGGGTGCCGATGTTGGGATTGTTCGACGGCCGGGCTGCTTCGCTGGCCCGGCCGGTGCTTTCACTCAAGCTGTCGGAGTTCGATGACGCTGACATCGCGGCGCTCGCCGCGCTCGTGCAGACCGCGGAGTGGCGGAGCCGGTTCAGTCTGTTCCTGCACGCCTGGTCCGACACGGAGGTCGAGCATCTGCTGCTTTCGCAGGCGGCGAATGTGTTCTGCGGCAACGCCGAGATCGTCGAACGATTGCGCGCCCGGCGGCCTGACGTGCAGGAATCGTGGTGCCCGTCCACTCTGCTGGAACCGCAGCGATTCCGTGCCCGGGGGCTTTCGGTATTTGCGTTCGGCATGGCCCACAAGGTGCGGTCCGAGTTGCACCGGACGGTGTGTGCGCTGCTCGAACAGACCGGGCAGCCGTATTCCGTGTATCTGTCGACGGCGCTGCACGAAGGTACGGCGTTCGACGAGCGGTTCACGGTGGTGTTCGACGAGTTGCGTGAGATCTACGGCGAAAACATCTACTTCCTGGGCTACATGTCGGATACCGCTGTCTACAACTATCTGCTCGATACGACGTTCTTCGCCGCCTTCTTCGACAAGGGGGTGCGCGCCAACAACACGACTGTCAACGCCGCTATGGAGTGCGGGTCGGTCGTCATTACGAATCTCGATGCCCATTCGCCCGCCACGTTCGACCACATGCACAATGTGATCGACATCCACCGCTGCGAGGCGCTGCCGACGGCGCCCGAGGTGCTCAATTCGCTGGCCGCCAACGCCCGGAGGACCGCGACCGGCGCCCTGGGCTGGGACGCCCTGGTGTCCCGGTTGCGCGGGTAGCGTCGCGGCACGAATGACGACCTCTACGAGGAGGACCGAACGATGGTTCGCGAACTGAAACTGGGACGGCAGGTGGTATCCGACGACAACCCTGGCTACGTCATCGCCGAGGTGGGGCACAACCACCAGGGCAATATCGAGACGGCGAAGGAGATGTTCCGCCAGGCGAAAGCCTGTGGTGCCAGCGCTGTGAAGTTGCAGAAACGGGACAACCGCAATCTCTTCACGCAGGCCGCGTTCGACCGGCCGTATGACCACGAGAACAGCTTCGGCACGACCTACGGCGAGCATCGTGAGGCGCTGGAGTTCGACCGCAGCCAGTATGTCGAGTTGCAGCAGTTTGCGACGGAACTGGGCCTCGACTTCTTCGCCACGGCGTTCGACCACGCGAGCGCCGACCTGCTCGAATCGCTCGACATGTCGGCCTACAAAGTGGCGTCCGCAGACCTGCGGAACCTGCCGCTGCTGCAGCACATCGCCGCCTTCGGCAAACCGATGATCGTCAGCACCGGCGGAGGCTCGATGGAAGATGTCGAGCGCGCCTACGACACCATCATGCCGATCAATCCTCGACTCTGTATCATGCAGTGCACCTGCGGATACCCTGCCGAGTTCGAGGAACTCAATCTCCGAGTCATCGACACCTATCGCCAGCGGTTCCCCGACATCGTGATCGGGTATTCGGGGCACGACAACGGAATCGCGATGCCGTTGATCGCCTATGTGCTTGGCGCGCGGATGATCGAGAAGCACTTTACGCTGAACCGTGCGATGAAGGGCACTGATCACGTGTTTTCGCTCGAGCCGGTCGGCATGCGAAAGATGATCCGTGATCTCCAGCGTGCCCGGTTGAGCCTGGGTGACGGCCGCAAGAGGGTCTATGCGAGCGAGGCGGCGCCCGTCACCAAGATGGGAAAGAAGCTGGTGGCGGCGCGCGACATTTCCGCCGGGCAACGCCTGACCGCGAATGATGTCGCTGTGAAGTCTCCCGGTGACGGGCTCGCGCCGGTTGAGATCGACCGCGTCATCGGGTCGGTGATCAATGTGTCCTTGTCCAGAGATGACAACCTGCTTCTGGAGCACCTGAAGGACGCGACACAGACGTCCTCAGACGCCCGCGGTTGAGCGCCCCAAGCCTGAGCCGATCTGACCATGACCGACCCGTTTCGACTCGACGACGCCGTGGCGGTCGTTACCGGCGCCGGCGGCAAGCTGGGACCGGTCTGGGTGGGAGCGCTGCTGGACGCCGGAGCGAGGGTGTTCGCACTCGATCGCGAGACCGTGCAGGTCAGTCCGGCGATCGAGACACTGCTCGGGGCGTATGGTGACACCCGACTGATGTGGCATCAGGCCGATATCATGGACCGCAGCGCGCTGACGCAGGCGCGTGATATCTGTGCCGGTGCGCTGGGTACGGCGTCAGTGCTGGTCAACAACGCCGGAATCGACCAGCCGCCGTCCGCTGCAGCCGTCTCGCACCGCATGGAGGAGGTTCCGATCGAGGCGTGTCGTGCGATTCTCGAGGTCAACACGTTGGGCACCTTTCAGGTGTCTCAGGTGTTCGGCGGCGAGATGGTCAAGGCGCGACGGGGGTCGATCATCAACATCGGGTCCTTGTATGCGAGTGTGTCGCCGGATATTCGTTTCTATGACCATGTGCCGCTCGATCCACCGTTTCTGAAACCGCCGGCGTACGGTGCGTCGAAGGCGGCCGTCGTGAATCTGACCAGGTATCTGGCAACCGTTTGGGGTCCATATGGGGTCCGTGTAAACACGCTCTCTCCAGGAGGTGTGCAGGGAGGACAGGACCACGAGTTCACGCGCAAGTTCAACGAGCGGGTGCCGCTCGGCCGTATGGCGGTTGACGCGGATCTGAGCGGGCCTCTTCGGTTCCTGGCTTCCGATGCCTCGGCCTATGTCACCGGTGCCGAATTGCGGGTAGACGGCGGCTTCACAGCCTGGTAGGCGCTGGCACCGGTGCCTGCGCGCTGGTGCAATGCAGTGGATGTGCCGGCGCGGGCGCCAACTCATGCAGGATTGGCCGCCGCGGGGCACGTCGAGGCGATGAACATGCAAGGAGACGTGAGGAAACGGAATCCCATGCAAACTGCATTGCCAATACCAGATCAGATTCCCAACTTCATCGATGGCCGGGAGCGACCTGCGCAGGACGGGCGTACGCTGGTCAAATTGAACCCGGCTACGGGCGTCCAGCTTTGCAACGCCGCGCGATCGGGGAAGGCCGATATCGACGCCGCGGTCGATGCCGCCCGGAGTGCGCAGATGGATTGGGCCGGGATGACGCCTGTCGCCCGTGGCGACCTGCTGCGCGAAGCGGCTCTGCTGATGCGCGAGCGCCGTGAGCAATTCGCAGAGATCGTATCGCTCGAGACCGGCAAGTCACGCAGCGACGCACTCGGAGAAACCGGCGCAGCAGTTGAGATGGGGCTCTTCGTGGCCGGAGAGGGGCGCCGATTCTACGGGAAAACGACGACCAGCGCGGTGCCGGGTCGGACTGCGCTTGTCGTCCGCCAGCCGCTTGGAGTCGCCGGACTGATTATCGCTGCCAACACGCCGGTCGCCAATGTCGCGTGGAAGGCGTACCCGGCGCTGCTGTGCGGGAACACGGCGGTGATGAAGGCGTCAGAGGATACGCCCGCCACGGCCTGGGCGGTGGCGAGGCTGTTCGATGACGTGGGGATTCCTGCCGGAGTGTTCAATGTCGTGCAGGGGCTGGGGCCGGAAGCGGGAGCGCCGCTGGTCGAGCATCCGGATGTCGATCTCGTCAGCTTCACAGGATCCTGCGGCGTCGGCCGGCAGATTCAGGCAACTGCTGGCGCGCGGCTGGCCAAGGTCTGCATGGAATTGGGAGGCAAGAATCCGCTCATCGTCTGCGACGACGCCGACCTCGACCGCGCGGTCGAAGCCACCGTGCTGTCGGCGTTCAGCAACGCGGGGCAACGCTGTGCGTCGGGGAGCCGGATTATCGTTTTCGACACGATCTACGATCGCTTCAAGGCGCAGTTGCTGGAGCGCACACGGGGTTTGAGACTCGGTCCGGCCGACGGCGACGATCTTGGGCCGGTCATCAACCAGCGCCAGCTCGACAATATGGTGGCGTCGGTCGATCGAGCCCGGGCGGCCGGGGCCACGGTGCTGATCGGCGGCGGACGGATGTCGGACACGGCGCATCGAGACGGGTTCTATATGACTCCCACGCTCATCGAAGGCGCGGCCGGCGACGCGGAAATCTCACAGGCCGAACTATTCGGTCCGATCGCCTGTCTGTATCGGGTCGCCGGATTCGAGGAGGCGCTGACGCTGGCCAACGCATCGCCGTTCGGGCTTACCGCCGCCATTCACACGGGGAACGTCAATCGGGCGATGACGTTTATCGGCCGCATCAAGTCCGGCGTGGCGTCGATCAACGGCGCCACCTATGGAAGCGAGCCGCACATGCCGTTCGGTGGGTTGCGGCAGTCGGGGACCGGCTGGCGCGAGGCGGGTACCGAGGCGCTCGACGTGTACTCGGACTGGAAGACGATCTACATCCACAATGACCCGCAGGCGGTGTAGGGATGCCGGCTCGTCGCAGTGCTTGAGCTTCGGCATATGTCGAGGCGCGTGCATCGCGGAAATGCCGCATGGTTGATGTTGTCGCCGGACAATGACGAGGAGGGGGCCGATGAGTGCCGCGCCATCGTGCGTCGCGTTCGTGCCGGCGCGGAGCGGATCGACCCGCGTGCGGGGGAAAAACGTGCGCGTGTTGGCCGGCCACCCGCTGATCGCATACACGATCGCGGCCGCGCGCGACGCCGAGGTGTTCGACGCGGTGGTCGTGTCGACCAACGACGAGGCAATTGCCGAGATCGCGCGTCACTACGGCGCCGAGGCGCCGTTCCTGCGGCCGGCCGCGATGGCCGGCCCGCAGTCACCTGACATCGAATGGGTCGAGCACGCCCTGACCGGATTGCAGGCCTGTGGTCGATCGTTCGACTGTTTTGCGATTCTCAGACCAACCAGTCCGTTCCGCACCGCCGACACGATCCGCCGGGCGTGGTCCGTGTTTCGCGGGGCGCACGGGGTCGACTCGCTCCGGGCCGTCGAGCGTGTCAGCCAGCACCCTGGAAAAATGTGGGTGATTCGGGCTGATCGACTACTGCCGCTGCTCCCGTTCGGCCCGGCTACGCAACCATGGCACAGCAGCCAGATGCCCTCGCTGCCGGAAGTCTGGGTGCAGAACGCCAGTCTCGAGATCGGCTGGACGCGCGTGGCTCTCGACGGGCGCACCATCGCCGGCAGCACGATCGTGCCGTTCGTCACAGAAGGCCACGAAGGTTTTGACATCAACGACCAGTCGGACTGGTGGTTGGCCGAAGAACTCGTGCGGCGAGAACAGGTCCGCTTGCCCGCGGTGATCCAGGCAGCTTCCCCGGGCGCCGGCTTGGCGCCGGCCGGGTGATCTTTCGCCGCAGGCATCGTGAAGGGAATCTTCGATGGGTGAATCGCAGCTCGAACAGGTCGGGTCCGACGAGTTGTTCTATGTGCCGCTCGAGGCGTTCAGGATCCTGCAGGATGCCGATCTGTCGCCGGTGCGGCGCGCGACGGTATTCGCCGCTTACGCTCGTATCAACATTCTCTACATGATCGCGCGCGCGTGGTCCGGGCATCCGGGCACCTGTTTCAGTGCCGTCGACACCATGGTCTGGCTTTTTCTGCAGAAAATGCAGGGGTTGGATCGGGGCCAGGAGGAGTGCGACATCTTCTTTTCTTCGAAGGGACACGACGCGCCGGCGCTCTATGCCGTGCTCGCCGGATTGGGGTTGATCGACTTCGAACTGATGCACAGTCTGCGCCGGGTCGGCGGGCTGCCCGGCCACCCGCATGTGGAAACCCCTTACATTCAGGCCAACACCGGATCGCTCGGGATGGGGATCTCGAAGGCCAAGGGGATGGCGACGGCCAACCGGTTACGCGGACGGCCGCGTCGGATCTTCGTGTTGACCGGTGATGGTGAGCTGCAAGAGGGTCAGATCTGGGAGTCGCTCGGATCGGCCGTGCACCTCGGGCTCGACGAGATCACCGTCATCGTTGACCACAACAGAATCCAGTCCGACACGTGGGTGCAGCAGGTGGGGCCGCTCGGCGATCTGGAGGCGAAGTTCGCCAGCTTCGGCTGGCGGGTCGCCCGATGTGACGGTCATGACTTCGCCGCCATCGATGCTGCGTTCGAACAGCTCGGCACCGGCCAGGGGGTGCCCGCGGTACTGATTGCCGACACCGTCAAGGGCATGGGGGTGTCGTTCATGGAAGGGCCGGCGGCGCTTGCGGTCGATGACCTGTACCTGTTTCACAGCGGCGCGCCAAATGAGGATGCGTACGCCCGTGGCGCGGCGGAGCTGACCGATGCTGCGCGCGCCAGATTGCGGGAGGTGGGGCTGGGCGAGTTGGTCCTCGAGAGGGGGCGGCGACCGCCACGCAAACCGGCGCTGGCGGTAGAGCGTCTGATAGCCGCGTATTCGACCGCGCTGGTCGATCAGGCGTCTCGGAACCGGGCGATCGTTGCGCTGGATGCCGATCTCGTGAAGGACTGTGGACTGCTCGAGTTTCGGGAGCGGTTTCCGGATCGCTTTATCGAATGTGGCATTGCCGAGCAGGACATGGTGTCGCAGGCGGGCGCGATGGCGCGGCAGGGGCTTGTGCCGATCGTCCATTCCTTCGCCTGCTTTCTTTCGGCTCGTCCCAACGAGCACATCTACAACAACGCCAGCGAGGGCGCCAAGGTCATCTATACCGGGTCGCTGGCCGGTCTCCTCCCAGGCGGTCCGGGGCATTCCCACCAGGCGGTGCGTGATATCTCGGTACTCGCGGCGATTCCCAATCTGCTGGTCGTCGAGCCATGCGCCGAGGTCGAAGTGAAGGCTGTGCTGGACTTCTGTCTGCACCGCACGACTGCAAGCAGCTACATCCGGTTGGTGTCGGTCGGCTGGCCGTTGCCCTTTTCGCTCCCCGCCGACCATACCCTGCGGCTGGGGGAGGGGACAGAGGTCCGGGCGGGCGCTGACATCGTGATCTTCGGGGCCGGGCCGTGGCTGCTGGCGAACGCGTGGCTTGCCGCCGAGGCGCTGGAGGGTGACCACGGAGTGAGTGCGCGGGTCGTGGCGCTGCCCTGGTTGAATCGCGTGGATTCGGACTGGCTCCGCGAGACCATTGCCGGCGCGCAGCGTGTGGTGACGCTCGACAACCACTATGTCGATGGCGGACAGGGCCAAATGCTGGCCAGCCGCATTGCGCAGCTTGGGCTCGGGACGCCGGTGACGTCCATCGGGATCGGCGCGCTGCCGGTCTGCGGAACCAACGACGAAGTGCTCGCGTACCACGGGCTCGACGTGGCGGGGTTGACCGTGTCGATTGCCGCGGCGCTCGGCGTTCCGATACCGGCGTAATCTTATCAGGCACCAGGCGCTCGAGACGTTTCGTGACACGCAGCCGACTCTCCGCCGTGACCGCCCCTTCTGGGATTGGGGGAGCCGAACAGATGTTGGCCACGCTGATGCGGGTGTTGGATCCGAATCGTTTCGACCTGACGGTGGCTTCACTATCTGGCAAGGGGCCTCGGCGTGGAAGCGACCCCGCTGCCTGAGATCGAACGATTCAATGAGAAATACGACGGCGTCGTGCGGACAGGCGCCGGCGTCGCCGCTTTCGAGTTGGCCATCGCAGTGGCGCTCAGCGACCGCGTCCAGGCGCAGACCGCTCGGCGCGTGGCGGTCACGAGGACCACGAGTTGGGCATCGCGTCTCGATCAGATGTCGAATCTGATCGACGACGCGCTCGCGACGCGGATGAGACCGGTGACATGTGCGGTATTGCAGGCAAGCTGAACACCGGCGCCGGCGCCGTGGTGGACCCGACACTCGTGCACCGTATGGCCGCCGTGTTGCGGCACCGGGGACCTGACGCACAGGGGGTCTGGACCGATGGTGGTATCGGGCTCGGCAGCCGCCGGCTCGCGGTCATCGATCTGTCGGAGCGTGCCCGGCAGCCGTTGGCGAACGAGGACGGCGCAGTCCGTGTGGTTTTCAACGGCGAAATCTACAATTTCCGCGAACTGCGCGCCGACCTCGAGGCGCGGGGACACCAGTTTCGGTCAGACAGTGACACCGAGGTCATTGTCCACCTCTATGAAGAGGACGGCTTTGACTGCGTGCGCCGGCTGGACGGCATGTTCGCGTTTGCGCTGTGGGATGCCCGCATCCGCGCGCTCTTCCTGGCGCGCGACCGACTCGGACAGAAGCCGCTGTTCTACTGGCAGCACGGGGACATGCTGGTATTTGGATCTGAACCGAAAGCGATACTGCAAGACCCCGCCGTGCCCGCCAATCCGGACGAGGAAGCGATTCATCACTACCTGACGTACGGCTATGTCCCGGCCCCGTGGAGCGTGTTTCGCGGCATCCGGAAACTGCCGCCGGCGCACTATCTCGTTGCCCGTCAGCGGCGGGTCGACGTGACCCGCTACTGGTCGCTCTGCTACGAGCCGAAGCGTGAGGAACGTGAAGAGGCGCTCGCTGAGGAGCTCGACGAGCTGCTGGGCCACGCGGTCGAGCGCCGACTGGTGTCCGATGTGCCGTTGGGAGCGTTACTCAGCGGCGGCCTCGATTCGAGTGCGGTCGTGGCGCTCATGCGGCGGGCGACGTCCGGTCGCATCCAGACCTTCTCGATTGGCTTCGACCAACCCGACTACGACGAACGCCGGTTCGCGCGGACCGTGGCGACCGCCCTCGATACGGAGCACCACGAGTTGACCGTGCGGCCGGATGCGGCCGCCCTGTTGCCCCGCATGGTCTACCACTTCAATGAGCCATTCGCCGATTCGTCAGCCTTGCCGAGCTGGTGCCTTTCCGAGATGGCGCGGCAGTCGGTCACGGTGGCGCTCAGCGGTGACGGCGGCGACGAGTCGTTCGTCGGCTACGACCGCTATGCCGGGGCGATGGTCGCGGGCCGGCTCGACCGGCTCCCGCTCTGGGCCCGCCAACTGGCGGCGCGGAGCGTGCGCCCGCTGCAAGGAAGTGCGGCCAGGTCGACCGCCGCCCGTATTCGTCGCTTCGCGGCCGGGCTGCCGCTCGACCCGGTACGCCGTCACGGCCGGTGGCTCAGCGTAATGCTCGACGAGCAGAAGGCTGAGCTGTATACCTCCGAATTCGCGTCCCGCCGGGGAGGGACCGCATCACTGGGACTGCTCGAGCAGCATTGGACCCTGTCGGATGCGACCACGCCCGTCGAAAAGCTGGTGCATACTGACGTTGGGACATACCTGCCGGACGATCTTCTGGTCAAGATGGACATCGCCTCAATGGCCAACTCGCTTGAGGTGCGGTCGCCGCTGCTCGACCATCATGTCGTCGAGTTCGCCGCCCGGTTGCCGCTGGCCCTCAAACTTCGCGGCCGGACGCCGAAGTATCTGCTCAAGCGGGTCATGCGCCGTCATCTGCCGTCAGACATCGTGGATCGACGGAAGATGGGATTCGGAGTACCGATCGATCACTGGCTGCGGAACGGGCTGCGCGAGATGGCCCACGACCTGCTGCTCGACTCGACCGCCGCCGCACGTGGCTACTTCCGGCCGGAGGTGGTCCGCCGCTGGCTCGTCGATCATGCCGCCGGCCGGGCACAGCATCATGCCCGCATCTGGGCGATACTGATGCTCGAACTGTGGCACAGGCAATTCATCGACCAACGGGCCGATCTCATCGAGACGAGCGAGACACGTGAGGATTCGGCCGCGCAGTCTGCCCGGCCGGTGTCATGAATGGTACGGGGGGCCCCGCGTCCGGCCGCGTCCGCATAGTGCGTGTCATTGCGCGGCTCAACGTCGGCGGGCCTGCGCGGCACGTCGCGCTGCTCAACGCTGGCATGGACCCCGATCGCTTCAGATCCTGGCTCGTCACCGGCACGGAGAATCCCGGCGAAGGGTCGTTACTCGACTACGCGGTGGACCGCGGAGTCGAACCGCTGGTGGTTCCCGAGATGCTTGGACAGTCGTCGCTGGCGCCGCGAGACGCGGTCGCACTGGGTAAGCTGGTGGCGCTGATTCGCCGGATCCGTCCGCACGTCGTACACACTCACACCGCGAAGGCGGGCTTTCTGGGACGGGTGGCGGCGCGAGCCGCACGCGTGCCGGTCGTGGTGCACACCTACCACGGTCATGTGCTGAGCGGGTATTTCGGTCGAGCCAAGACAAACGCGCTGCGTACGATGGAGCGCGGTTTGGGCGCGCTGTCCGATCGGCTCATTGCCGTGAGCGACCGCGTTCGGGACGATCTGGTTGCATTGGGCGTGGCCCGGTCCGAGAAATTCAGCGTGGTACCGCTCGGCCTCGACCTCGCCCCCATGTTTTGCGCTCGCGCGCGCCATCGGGGCGCGCTCCGTTCTGAGCTTGGCGTCGCCCCGGAGTCTCCCTTGGTCGGTATCGTCGGCAGGCTGTTTCCGATCAAGAACCACGCCTTGTTCCTGAACGCTGCGGCCCGGCTCGCAGCGGTCCGTCCCGATGTCCGATATGTCGTCGTCGGCGACGGGGTGCTGCGGTCCGAGCTGGAAGATCTGGCTCGTAGGAAGGAACTCGCGGGCCGCGTGTTCTTTACCGGCTGGCGTCACGACCTCGCCGCGATCTACGCTGATCTGGACGTGCTCGTCGTGTCGTCCAGGAACGAGGGCACACCGGTCTCTGCCATCGAGGCTATGGCGGCGGGGTGTGCGGTGGTGGCCACTCGAGTCGGCGGGTTGCCGGACCTGATTGACGACGGGCGTACAGGCATCCTGGTTGCGGCGGATGATCCGGGCGCAATGGCGACCGCTGTCGGCAGCGTATTGACCGATACCGATGCGTCGACGTCGATGCGGGCGGAGGCCAGAGTGGATGTCGAGCGCCGCTTCATGGCGTCGAGGTTGGTGCAGGACATGCAGTCGTTATATCTCGAACTTCTGGCCGCCAAGGGGCTGACCGTCGCCTGTCCGCCGCGACGACATCGAACGGACTGACACCTGCGTTGTGCGTGGTCGCTCAACGCGCCATTCAGGGACTCTCGGCGATAGTACCGCAACGGGTCCACCATGAGAGGAGTCATCTTGTCCGGTTTGCTGGCCTTTTCGGCCGCGTTTCTCGCCTCGGTCACATTCACTCCGGCAGTGCGTGACCTGGCGTTCAAGGTCGGGCTCATTGATCAGCCGGGTCCGAGGAAGGTGCACAGCGCACCGATGCCGCTGCTTGGAGGCTTGGCCGTCTATCTGGCCATGGTCTTCGCGATCGCCGCCTTCGTCACGGATGAAGAGTGGTCGCAGATGCTCGGCATCGTCGTGGCCTCGACGCTGGTGATGGTAGTGGGTACGCTGGACGACAGGGGTTGGCTGCATCATCAGATCAAGCTGATGCTGGCGATGCCGTTCGCAGCGATCATCCTGATCGCTACCGAGATGCACAGCGAGATCTTCAACCCGATCGCTGCTCTGCCCCTGGTGGGAGCGCCGGGAGTGTGGCTCGACTATGGGGTGTCGTTCGTCTGGTTCGTCGGTATCATCGCCGCGTTCAGTATCCTTGACCACATGGACGGTCTGTGCGCCGGGGTGGCGGCGATCGCGGCCGCCTTTTGCTTCTCGTTTGCGGCTGGTGGGGGGCAGTTGCTGGTAGGCACGCTGGCCGCCGCCGTTCTGGGCGCCGCCCTTGGGTTCCTGCGCTGGAACGCCAGACCCGCGCGGATTTTTCTCGGCGACGGCGGTGCGATGCTGCTCGGCCTCGTAGCCGCCACCCTCGGCATCAAGCTGCGATTCTCCGAGCTGTCTCCGACCGTGAGCTGGATGATCCCGGTGCTGGTATTGATTGTCCCGATCTTCGATACGACGCTGGTTACGGTGTCACGGCTGCGTCGCGGATTGGTGCCGTTCTCCTCCCCGGGCGAGGACCACGTGGCGCATCGTCTGGTGGCGCTTGGCCTGAGTCACCGGCGGGCGGTTCGCACGTTGTACGGCGTTGGGGTGCTCGGTGGGTTTGCAGCCTGGGTCGTGGTCCTGGGCGGCCCTCGGGCCGGGGTGCCGGTGGCGCTCCTGGCCGGCCTTTCCACCGTGGTTGCGATAGTCTGGCTCGAGCGTGTCTCGTTCGAACGACAGGAAGCCGCTGGCGGCGACGGATGACCTGGACTGATACGCCGGCGGCAGTGACGATTGTCGGAGGATCGGCGACCGGTCTGTTCACGGCCGAGCGCCTGGCGCACGCAGGGAGGCCGGTCACCCTGCTCGAGAAAGCCGGCCACTGGGATCCGGAGCCGCGGACGTTGATCGTGACGCGACGGATGCGCGACCTGCTGGGCGAACCTGGCGATCGCGCGATCGTCAATACCATCAACCGGTTCGAGTTGCTGACCGACAGCCGCGTGGCAACGGTCGAACTTGCGCAGCCCGATCTGGTCATCGAACGGTCGGTGCTCGTGCAGGAGCTCGCCGCGCGAGCGGCGGCGGCCGGTGTCGACCTGCGCATGGGGTGCCGGGTCCGCGCGCTCAGGAGCGTGGCCGAGGGAGTGCGACTCGAGATTGGAACGAACGGTGCGACGCAGGAATTGAGGGCCACCATCGTGATAGGCGCCGACGGCGCCCGCAGCCGGGTGGCGCTCGACGCAGGCTGGCCTCCGCTGCCTACGGTGCCGCTGATTCAGGCGATCGTACGGCGGCCGGCCGACCTGCCTCGGGATACGACCCGGGTCTGGTTCCAACCTGATGACACACCGTACTTTTACTGGCTGATTCCCGAGTCGGACGAGAAGGCGGCGCTCGGATTGATCGGCGAAGACGGGCCGGAATCGCGGCAGAGCCTGGATCGGTTCCTCGATCGCCAGGGGCTCGAGCCCCTGGAGTTCCAGGCCGCCCGGATCCCGTGCTACTCGGAGTGGGTGACGCCGCATCGCCGGCTGGGGGTGGCCGACATCTATCTGGTTGGCGACGCGGCAGCTCACGTCAAGGTGACCACCGTGGGCGGCATTGTCACCGGGTTTCGCGGCGCGCTCGGCGTCACCGAGTCGATCCTGCAAGGACGCCCCGGCGGCCGGCTTCGGCGACTGCGCCGCGAACTCGAATGGCATCGCCTGCTGCGGCGGTCTCTGGGATGTTTCAGCGAAGACGATTATGGCGTGCTGCTCGATGTCCTCACTCCCGACGTCAAGGCGGTGCTCAGCACTCATACCCGCGATGAACCGGGCCGCGTGCTGCTCCAGCTCTGTTTGGCGCAACCTCGTCTCATCCTGCTCGCGCTGCGCACGCTCATGCTGAGCGCCAGCGTCCCGCCGCCCGACCGGGTGTCCCGCGCCGTACCTCGATCTGATGCCCCGATGCCATGACCGCGGCGTTTCTTGAACGCGGCACCAAGCCTTTCATTCTGCTCTCGATGTTCGCCGCGGCGTCGCTGGCGGTGACGACCGCTGCCGGCTGGCAGGCGCTGCCATGGGCCAGTGTCATCGCACTGGTCGCCTCGTTCCTGGCGGCAAGGCGATTTCCCACCGTCGTTACGCAGGGGTGGATGGGGCTGACGTATGTCACGCCGGCATTGCTGAGCCTCGTACGGGGTGACTTGCAGCACGGGGATCTGACGCCCTGGCTCGCAGGTCTGACCGGCATGATGCTGGCCACGTCCGAGCCGACACGCTGGCACCTGCCTGCGCCCTGGCGGACGCCGCTGGTCGCCTGGGGGATGGTGGTTGCGGTGTCATGGCCGGTGGTGTGGCTGCGCGAGTTCGATTTTGCACCGGCCATTGTCGCAGCCGCCGACACAGCCAACAACGGCCTGGGCTTGACGCCCGACAACATCCTGGTGTGGGTCTACAGCGTGGTGCTCTCTCACGGCGTCGGCCTGCTGTGGATCGACTGGCTGTTCGCCAGGTTCGCGCGAGGCGACGACGTTCGCTTCCTCCGAACGGTGCTGGTTCCACTGGCCCTTGGTTGCGGGTTGGCCATCTTGGTGGCGGCGTATCAGTCGGTGTTCGACATCGGCTTTCTCAACACGGAGAACTGGTCCATGCTGCGGCGGGCGTCCGGCACGCTGATGGACGCGAATCCGTTCGGGATGCTGTCGGCGCTGTGGGGCGCCATCGGCATCGCGGTATTGCTGTCATGGCGCCGAATGGCCGCCGCGGCGCCAACTCCACTGCTGGCGGCCGCCTGCGCGATTCTGGCCGCCTCCTGGTTCGGTCTCTGGGTGTCGGGCTCGCGGTCGTCGCTGCTGGCCGGCGGGTTTCTGTTCTTCTTCATAGTGCGCGCGTTGGCGCCGGTGGCGTTCAGGGCCACCGGACGCCGGCCCGCGCTGGCCGGTCTACTGGTGGTCGGCCTGAGCGTCGGCGCGCTCGTCGCCAGCGGGTCATCGGTGGGGCCGTGGCAGCGGCTGGCTCCGACGCTGCCGTCAGCATCGGTCGAATCGTTCCGCGCATTCGGCCAGGAACTGTGGGACCGCAACTGGTACGGAACCGCGGCCGTTCGGATGTTCGCGGATTCGCCGCTGGTCGGCGTCGGTGTCGGCAGCTTTCGTCTGCTCGCACCGGACGTCGCCTTCGAGCTGGGCCATGGACGTATCGCGCCGGACAATGCGCAGAACTGGTTTCGCCATCAACTTACCGAGTTCGGTATCGTCGGCAGTCTGGGCTGGATCGTCTGGGTTCTTCTATTCCTGCGCCTGCTGTTCCGGGGGAAGCTGCGCGAGGACCGGGCCGCGGCGGGCGGCCTCGTGCGCGGAGCACTGATCGCGTTGGGGCTGGTGTCCCTGGTCGGCATGCCGACGCAAAACACCTCGCTGGCGCTCTTGTTCTGGACACTGGTGTTCTGGTACCACCGTCTGCTGGAACCGGATTCCGGCCGATCAACCGGTTCCCGCGTGCCCCCGGTTGCGGCGTGGGCAGGGGTCTGGGTGTTGGCGTTCGGATATGCGGCCGGACTCGCTGCGGTCTCCTGGATCGATCTTCGGGTGCCATATCGGGCGCAACGCGCCGATTGGAACTACAGCTACGGGTTCCACGGTCTGGAGCGGGATTCCGCAGGGGAGGAGTTCCGCTGGGCTGGCCGGCGCGGCCTGGCGGTCGTCCCTCTTCGCGACCGCTGGATCGAAGTGTCAGCCTGGACCCATCACCCCGACATGTCCGAGCGTCCCGTCTCACTCGAGGTCCGGGTTGACGGCGTGCCCTTGATCGACGCTGTCCGGCGCGACGCCTCCCGGGTGACCGCGGCGGTACGCATCCCGGAAGATCGCACCCGTGTGGTGGTAGAAGCCGAGGTGGACCGGACCTGGTGTCCGTGCGACTGGGGTCAGCCCGACGCTCGCCGACTCGGCCCCGGTGTGAGTTGGCGGTTCATCGACCCGTGATCCGGTTGTCCGCGCGCCGGGCGTTGTCAGGAACTGGTTACCAGGCCGTCTTCAGGGCTGCTGGCCGTGGCGTACCGGCGTTTCGGAATACGTCCGGCCAGGAATGCCTGACGCCCGGCGATCACAGCCAACTTCATCGCCTCGGCCATGGCTACCGGGTGCCTTGCGCCGGCGATGGCGGTGTTGATGAGCACGCCGTCCACTCCGAGTTCCATCGCGACAGCAGCGTCTGAGGCGGTGCCGACCCCGGCGTCGACGATGACGGGAACCCCGGCGAACTCCTTGATGATCCGGATGTTGTTGAGGTTCTGCAGGCCGAGTCCCGATCCGATCGGGGCGCCGAGCGGCATCACCGCGGCGGCGCCGGCGTCTTCCAGTTTTCTGCACACGACAGGGTCGTCGTTCGTATAGGGCAGCACGACGAAGCCTTCTTTCACCAGCACCCGTGTCGCGGCGAGCAAGCCGTCGTTGTCCGGAAAGAGCGTGCGCTCGTCTCCGATCACCTCCAGCTTGACCCATTCGGACAGCCCGACCTCGCGGCCCAGCCGTGCAGTACGGATTGCGTCGTCGGCGGTGTAGCATCCGGCAGTATTCGGGAGCAATGCATACTGGTTCGGGTCGATGTAGTCGAGCAACGACTCCCTGGTCCGGTCACTCACATTCACGCGCCGCACTGCCACCGTCACCATCTCGGCGCCGGAGGCAGCATGCGCCTGCCTCATGATCTCGTTCGATTCATACTTGCCGGTGCCGACGATCAGGCGCGACGAAAAGGTCTTGCCCGCTATGGTGAATGGATCAGTGCTCATGACATCGTTGCCCGAACCTGCGAGGTATCCTGCCTGGACGCCGTGAATCCTCGGTTGAACCTGCCCGCCATACGCCGTTGTCCGTCCGGAAGCGGCCGCGCGCGGCGTTTACCCGGCGGACACTCGGTGGCGTGCGCGGCATCGCCACGGACGGTTGGCGGTTATCCTCCGCCAACGAAGTTCACGACTTCCACCTTGTCGCCGGATTGGACGATTGTGGTGTCGAAAGTCGCCCGCTTCATGATGACGAGATTGTGCTCGACGGCGACTCGGCGGGGATCGATGTCAAGCGTTGTCAGGAGGCGACTGATGGTCAACGGTTCGGCGAGATCGCGTGGCTCGCCGTTCAGCGTGATTCGCACGGGGTATCCTGGTTCCACAAGCCTGAAGCCGAGTTTGAGGATATCCCGCGACGGCCCATGAAGTCAAGTGTAAGAGATTGTCCGATCAGGAGTTACGACGATAGTGAAAGATGCTGTGACGTCAAATTGACTTGATCTTCACCCTCTTGTTACGATGCAGTCGATGCTGGCGTCTGTGCCAGCGAGCCGTCGTGGTTGTTGACGGCCATTTTTTTGATCGTCCTTGAGAAAAAATTCACAATCTCAGAGGGTAATGTTCCCGCCTTCGAGACCTTGATGCGGCTCCATAAGATTCGCAAGGGGCTTCGCGTACCTGTGACCGGCGAGCCCGATCAGGCCATCGAGCCAAGTCGGATGATCCGACAGGTGGCGTTGCTGGGTGACGACTACGTTGGGCTCCGGCCGACCATGCATGTGTCCGTGGGCGACCATGTGCGCCGCGGGCAGTTACTGTTCGAAGACAAGAAACGGCCGGGCGTTCGATTCACGGCACCCGGGTCTGGGCAGGTTGCCGCTATTCACCGGGGCGATCGCAGACGTTTCCTGTCCCTCGCTATCGATCTCAGTCGCGACGAACGCGAGCGGCGGGGCGATGCGGTGGCGTTCGGTGCGTTCAGTGGACGACATCCGAGTGGGCTCGGCGGCGAGGCCGTGCGCGAGCTACTGGTCGAATCGGGGCTCTGGACGGCCATCCGCGCGAGACCGTTCAGCCGCGTGGCCGACCCTGCGACACGACCCAGCTCGATTTTCGTGACGGCCATCGACACCGATCCACTCGCGCCCGACGTCGACGTTGTGCTCGATCGCGTCCACGGACCGTTCGAGCGGGGAGTGGCGGCGCTGACCCGGTTGACCGACGGGCCGGTTCATATCTGCACCGCGCCGGGCAGTCGCCTGCCCGCGCCGGAGGGCGAACAGGTTCGGCATCAGGAGTTTGCCGGCGTGCACCCGGCCGGGACGCCTGGGTTGCACATCCACCTCCTCGACCCGGTGGATCGCAACACGCTGGTGTGGCACGTTGGCTACCAGGATGTCGTTGCCATTGGCCGGCTGTTCGACACCGGCGAATTGAACGTCGATCGCGTGGTGTCCCTGGCCGGGCCGGGCCATCCGAGTCCCCGGCTGGTACGGACGCGCCTAGGGGCGTCGATTGCCGATCTGCTGGTCGACAACGCGTTGGAGGATGGCATCCGTGTGGTGTCCGGGTCGCTGCTGTCCGGGCGGTCCGCTGCCGGCGACGTCGATGGATTTCTCGGCCGCTACCACCGTCAGGTGTGCCTGCTGCGCGAAGGCCGCGACCGGGAATTGCTCGGCTGGCTTGCGCCAGGTCTCCGCAAGTTCTCGGCGTCGCGGTCGTTCCTCTCAACGCTGTTTCGGCGTCGACAACTCGCGTTGACCACCGGCACCAACGGTTCACGCCGCGCAATCGTCCCGATCGGACTCTACGAAAAGGTAATGGCGATGGATCTGCTGCCGACGCCGCTGTTGCGGGCGCTGGTCATGCGGGATGTCGAGCGGGCGGAAGAACTGGGGTGCCTGGAGCTCGACGAAGAAGACTTGGCGCTGTGCACTTTCGTGTGCCCGAGCAAGCTGGACTACGGTGCGTCTCTGCGTGATGTGCTGACGACGCTCGAGACGGAAGGCTGATGGCGTTTCTGCGCGACCTGCTCGACAGGCAAGCCCGGCACTTCGAGAAGGGTGGGCGTCTCGAGCGGTTGTATCCACTGTGGGAGGCGCAGGACACCTTCCTGTACACCCCGGGCGAAGTGACCACGTCGGCGCCCCATGTACGCGACGCGCTCGACATGAAGCGCCTGATGACGACGGTCATCATCGCGCTCCTCGGGTGCATCTACATGGCGCTCTATAACACCGGTTATCAGGCGCACCTGGCGATCGCCGCAGGCGCGGCGCCGCTCGATGTCTGGCAGACGCACGCCATGGAGTCGATGGGGTTGCTGTTCGCACCTGACGACTGGTGGGCCTGTCTGGTGCACGGGGCGCTCTACTTCGTGCCGGTGCTCGTGGTCACCTTCGCCGTGGGTGGTCTGTGGGAAGCGTTGTTCGCGACTATCCGTGGACACGAAATCAACGAGGGGTTCCTGGTCACCGGCATGTTGCTCCCGCTGACGTTACCGGCCACCATCCCGCTCTGGCAGGTGGCGCTCGGGGTGTCGTTCGGAGTTGTCGTCGGCAAGGAGATATTTGGCGGCACCGGCATGAATGTTCTGAATCCGGCGCTGACCGCGCGTGCATTCTTGTTCTTCGCCTATCCGGCGCAGATGTCGGGCGACGCGATCTGGATCGCGGCCGGTACCGCACCCGACGGAGTGAGCGGCGCAACGGTGCTCGCCCTGGCTACCGAGAGCGGCATGGACGGCGTCACAGGCGCCCTTGATGTCTGGCAGGCGTTCCTCGGGTTGATGCCCGGGTCGATGGGCGAGACGTCGGTTCTGGCCTGTCTGGCAGGCGCGGCGGTACTCATCGTGACCGGGATCGGGTCGTGGCGCATCATGCTGAGCGTGGCGGCGGGCACGGTCGGGACCGCCCTGTTGCTCAACGCGGTCGGGTCGACGACCAATCCGTTCTTCGATGTCACGCCGCTCTGGCACATACTGGCGGGTGGGTGGGCTTTCGGCGCCGTGTACATGGCGACCGACCCGGTGTCGGGACCGTCGATCCCCGGTGGGCACTATGTGTACGGGTTCCTCATTGGTCTGCTCGCCGTGCTCATCCGGGTGGTGAATCCGGCCTATCCCGAAGGGATGATGTTGGCCATCTTGTTCATGAACCTGTTTGCGCCGCTGATCGACTATGTCGCCGTGCGGGCGAACGTCCGGCGCAGGAGGGCCCGCCATGCAGGGTAGCGTCAGCTACAACCTGGGCTTCGCGGCCGTGGTCTGCCTCGTCTGTGCGGTCGTGGTGTCGGGGGCCGCCGTGACGCTGGCAGATCGGCAGGATCGGAATGCGAGACTCGACAAGCAGCGTAACGTGCTGCTGGCCGCCGGGCTGGCGTCCGAGGGTGAGTCGATCGATGCCGATGAAGTCGCGGCGCGATTCACACCGATTACTCCGGTGGTGCTGAATCTGGTCAGCGGCGCGCCGGTCGAAGGCATCGACCCCGCCGGGTTCGACCAGCGCGCAGCAGCAATCGACCCGGAAAGCAGCAGGGAGGCCCCCGACAACGCGGCGCGGGTCATGCGTCTGCCGACCGAGGCGCTCGTCTACGAGGTGCGCGATGGGAGCGGTCGTCTCCAGATGGTGGTCCTGCCCGTCGAGGGGCTGGGGCTTTGGGGTACGCTGTATGGGTTCGTCGCGCTGGAGGGCGATTTGCGCACGATTCGCGGGCTGACCTTCTACGAGCACAAGGAGACGCCAGGCCTGGGCGGCGAAGTGGACAACCCGCGCTGGAAGGCGCTCTGGCCCGGCCGGCTCGCGTTCGATGACGATTTCGTGCCCGCAATCGCGGTCGTGAAGGGGCTCGCTGGTCCGGCCGACAGCGATCCCTATGCGGTCGACGGGCTGTCGGGCGCCACCATCACGAGCCGGGGGGTGGACCAGCTTCTGAAGTTCTGGCTGGGGGCGGACGGATTCGGACCGTATCTGACCCGGCTGCGCGATGAGGGAGGCGGCGACTGATGTCCAAGTCACGTGACGCGCTGATCGATCCGCTCTTCAACAACAACCCGATCGCGCTGCAGGTACTCGGTGTCTGCTCTGCACTGGCGGTCACGACCAAGATGGACACCGCGCTGGTGATGAGCGCGGCGGTCGTGTTCGTGCTGCTGTTCTCGAACCTGTTCGTCAGTCTGCTGCGAAATCAGATCCCGACCAACATCCGGATCATCGTCCAGTTGACCATCATCGCCTCGCTGGTGATCGTGGTCGACCAGGTATTGAAAGCCTATGTATTCGAGATTTCGAAGCAGCTCTCGGTGTTCGTCGGGCTCATCATCACCAACTGCATCATCATGGGCCGGGCCGAGGCCTACGCCATGCAGAACCCGCCTCGCATGAGCATGATCGACGGCATCGGCAACGGGCTGGGGTATGCCGTGATCCTGGCAGGGACCGCGGTCATCCGGGAACTGTTCGGTTCGGGGTCCTTGTTCGGGGTGCAGGTGCTGACCCTGGTGAGCGAGGGCGGGTGGTACACGCCCAACGGGTTGATGGTGTTGTCGCCCGGCGCGTTCTTCATCATCGGGTTCTTCATCTGGGCCATCAGGATCTGGAAACCGGAACAGGTGGAGGCCGACTGATGGAGTACTACCTGAATCTGGCGGTCAAGGCGATATTCGTCGAGAACATGGCGCTCGCCTTCTTTCTCGGCATGTGCTCGTTTCTCGCGGTGTCGAAGCGGGTGTCGACCGCCCTCGGTCTTGGCGCCGCCGTGATCTTCGTACTGACGGTAACGGTGCCGCTGAACAACCTGGTCTACACCTACGCGCTGAAGCCGGGCGCCCTGGCCTGGGTGTCGCCATCGCTGGCGGCCTATGACCTGTCGTTTCTCGCATTCCTGACCTACATCGGCACGATCGCGGCCATGACCCAGATTGTCGAAATGACGCTGGATCGATTCGCCCCGGCGCTCTACGCGGCGCTGGGCATCTTTCTGCCGCTGATCGCGGTCAACTGCGCCATCCTGGGCGCCTCGCTCTGGATGATGGAGCGCAAGTACAACCTGGTCGAGAGCGCCGTTTTCGGATTCGGTTCAGGTGTCGGGTGGGCGCTCGCCATCGTGGCGCTCGCCGGCATCCGCGAGCGGTTGCGCTACAGCAATCCGCCGACGGGACTGCGCGGTCTCGGGTTGACATTCATCATCGTGGGATTGATGGCCATCGGTTTCATGGCGTTCGCCGGGGTGCAACTGTGACCACCGTCCTGCTGGGTGTCGGCATGTTCACGTTCACCGTTGTGACCACCGTCCTGCTGGGTGTCGGCATGTTCACGTTCACCGTCGTGGCGCTGGTGGGATTGCTGATGCTTGCCCGGCGGCAGCTCGTGGCCACCGGCGACGTGACCATCACCGTCAACGGCGATCCGGACAAGGCCCTCTGCACCAGTGCCGGCGGGACCCTGCTCGGCACCTTGGCGTCGAACCGTATCTTCATTCCGTCGGCTTGCGGCGGGAAGGGTAGTTGCGGTGTCTGCACGGTCACGGTGCGTGACGGCGGCGGCGTGATTCTGCCCACGGAGCTGAGTCACATCTCGCGCGGCGAGGCGCGCAACGGACAGCGCCTGTCCTGTCAGGTCAAGGTGAAACAGGACATGCAGATCGAGCTGCCGCCCGAGGTGTTCACGGTCAAGCAGTGGCGCTGCAAGGTGCGGTCGAACAACAACGTCGCCACCTTCATCAAGGAACTCGTACTCGTGCTGCCTGAGGGGGAGTCGGTGCCGTTCCGTGCGGGAGGCTACATCCAGATCGAAGCACTGCCGTGTACCGTAAACTACGCCGATTTCGACATCGACGACGAGTATCGCGCCGACTGGGATAAATTCAATCTTTGGCGCTACGTGTCGACGATCGAAGAACCGGTGACCCGTGCGTTCTCGATGGCGAACTATCCGGAGGAACGTGGCGTCATCATTCTCAACATACGGGTGGCTTCGCCACCGCCGCGGGCGCCGGAAGGGACGCCGCCGGGGAAGATGAGCTCGTACATCTTCGACCTGAAGCCGGGCGACGACGTGACCATCTCAGGGCCGTTCGGCGAGTTTTTTGCGAAGGAGAGCGAAGCCGAGATGATATTCATTGGCGGCGGCGCCGGCATGGCGCCGATGCGGTCTCACATCTTCGACCAGTTCCGGCGGCTGGGAACCTCCCGAAAAGTGTCGTACTGGTATGGTGCGCGCAGCTTGCGCGAGGCGTTCTACCTCGACGATTTCGACACCATCGCGAATGAGCACGAGAATTTCGCGTGGCACCTGGCGTTGTCCGAGCCGTTGCCGGAGGACAAGTGGTCCGGCTATACCGGCTTCATCCATCAGGTCGTGTTCGACAATTATCTCGCGACGCACCGGGCGCCTGAAGACATCGAGTATTACCTGTGCGGCCCACCAATGATGCTCAAGGCCTGCATGAACATGCTCGACTCGATCGGAGTGGAACCCGAGAATATCCTGTTCGACGATTTCGGTTAACGCCGCTCATGGCCATCTGCCGCGCGATACCGATGTTCCTTCCGGCCGCGCTGCTGATCGGAACCGCTGCGTGCGGTCCGACTGTCGTTGCGCCGGAGTCGGGACTTGTCGTTCCCGTCTTCGATGGGGCCACGATGGGTACCACCTATACGGTGCGGGTGGTATCCGCCGATGATCTTGAACACGCGTGGCGCCAGCGGATCGGTGAGAGGATCCAGGCGGCCCTCGACGCGGTGGAGTCGGCCATGTCCACCTACGAGCCGGTGTCCGAGTTGTCGCGTTTCAACGACGCCCGCACCACCGAACCGTTTCAGGTGTCGCCGGCCACCTTCGAGGTCGTTCGCCAGGCACAGGCGATCAGTGAATTGACCGGCGGCGCGCTTGACGTCACGATCGGACCGCTGGTCGATGTGTGGGGGTTCGGTCCGGACGAGCCTGCCGCGTTCCCACCGGACGATGACCTGATATCCCGAATACGGGGCCGGATCGGATTCTCGAAGCTTGTGCTCGATGCGGGCGCGTCGACTCTTCGCAAGACCGATCCCGAACTTGAATGCGATTTGTCAGCGGTGGCCAAAGGCTACGCCGTCGATCAGGTAGCGCGGACGCTCGCCGAAATGGGCGTGACCCGGTACATGGTCGAAGTGGGCGGTGAAATCGTCGCCGCGGGGCTGAACCCGCAAGGGCGACCCTGGCGGATCGGCATCGAGCGCCCGAGCGAGGAAGGTGGGGTTGAACGGGTCGTGCCGTTGACCGGCAAGGCCATGGCGACATCCGGCGATCATCACAACGTGCGGGAAGCGAACGGCAGGCTGTTCTCGCACACCATCGATCCCCGCACCGGGCAGCCGGTCGAGCACCGTCTGGCGTCTGTGACCGTTATCGCCGACGAATGTGTTGTCGCGGACGGACTGGCGACTGCGTTGATGGTCCTGGGACCCGAGCAGGGGTACGCTCTGGCGGTCGAGCAGGGGTGGGCGGCGCTGTTCCTGATTCGCGATGATGTTGGCGGCCTCACCGCGCGGGCTACCACGGTCTTTGAAGAGCTGGTCATGAGCGGACCGTCGTAGAATAGGAAGTGATATGGCGCTGTTCCTGCTGACCCTCGGCGGTATCGCGATTGTCATGGCCATCATGTCGGTGGGCGTCATCATTGACGGTCGCTGTCTGCGAGGATCGTGCGGTGGTCCTGATGCCGTCGGATCGGACGGTGAGCCGCTGGCGTGTGCCGCCTGCCCAAACCGCAAGACCGAACAGAACGTGTCGGCCATCTGACCGAGAGCAGCCGAGCGACACGGACTCGGTGCGAGACATCCACCCCGGGGCGCTGTCTGTAACAGCCTGCCCAGCGCATGCACTGGCAGCCCGTGGTGAAAGCCCCGCTGCATTCGATTGGTGCTGCAGCCCGTCTCGGGTGGCGCTGGGCTTCTGATTGCCGGGGTCACAAATGCCCAAATGTGCTCCCTCGTCGCGCCCTGCATTGGCCGGGCCCGGCATTGTTGCGACCAGTTCTTGGTGCGACACGGGGTTTCACCACGGACTGCCGGGAGGAAGCGTGGGACGAAGCGATTCCCGTGCGGGTCACCAGGTTGGGACCGCAGAAGGCTTTCCGCCTCGAATCCGAGCGGTCGGAGGGTCCGCCGCCTCAGACGAGGGAGTTCAGCGTGGCAGCAAGCTGATCGTCCTGGTCGGGCATGACGGTACGTAGATCGAGCAGCACCCGGTCGTTCTCGATGCGGGCCACTACTGGCGGGCGCAACTGTCGCAGGCGTCGCTCCAGCGAGACCGCGGATCCGTCTCGGGGCGTCAGCCGGATGAGACGCGTCGGTATTGCCGACCCGGGGGCGCCACCACCCCCGACGGTCGAGACACCATCGACGAGTTCGGCCTCGAACAACATGTGTCCATCGAGCCCCGCTGCCAGCGAGGCGGCGCGCGTTCCGATGTCGGCGGCGCTCGCGGCGATCATCCTGGCCACCGGAATGGTCTTGGCGGCCCGACCCAGTGCGTACTCCAGAAGCGTGGCCTCGAGAGCAGCGCACGTCATCTTGTCGACCCGGACGGCGCGCATCAGCGGATGGGCGCGGATCCGGGTGATGGCGTCCGCATTGCCGACGATGATCCCCGCCTGAGGGCCACCAAGGAGCTTGTCGCCGCTGAAGCAGCAAACTGTCACCCCAGCCGCGATACTGGCGGCGGCGACCGGTTCTCCCACTGGCCCAGCGGTCTGGGCGTCGAGCAGGTTGCCGCTGCCGAGGTCCTCGACCACTGCGAGATCGAACTGCCGGCCGAGTGCCGTGAGTTCGTCGAGACAGGGGCGTTCCGTGAACCCCTCAATACGGAAGTTCGATGGGTGGACCCGCAGGATCATGGCGCTGCGGTCGCTGATGGCTGCCGCGTAGTCCGCCGCTCGAGTCTTGTTGGTCGTCCCGACTTCCCGGACATCGGCGCCAGATTGCCGCATGACGTCGGGAATTCGGAACCCGCCGCCGATTTCAACGAGTTCGCCGCGCGAGACAATGACTTCCCGGCCGTGCGCCAGGGCGGACAGCACGAGCAGCACGGCTGCGGCGTTGTTGTTGACCACGACCGCGGCCTCCGCGGTGGTGATGCAGGTGAGCAGGTGCTCGGCGTGCCTGTCGCGCGACCCGCGCGTGCCCGTGTCCAGGTCATATTCGAGATTCGAGTACCCGGCGGCCAACTGGGTGACCCGTCGGACAGCAGCAGCCGCCAGCGGCGCCCGCCCAAGGTTCGTGTGGACGATGACCCCGGTGGCGTTGATCACCGGCACCAGCGAGGGTTCGAAGTGCTTTGTCAGACGCCGCGCCGTGCGCTGCTCTATCGCGACAGCGGCTGCCTCCCTGCTCTCGATTGGCGGCGGGTGCGAGCCGTTGAGTTGGTGACGTAGTTCTGCCGCTGCTCTCCGTAGCGCCTCGACGACCGCGTCGGCACCGTACTCCGCCTCGAGGGCGCGCACCGCGGGTCGTTGACACAGGCGGTCAATAGACGGAAGGACGCGCGGCGTGGTCATGTCCAGATCCGATGGCGCGGTGTGGCCGACGGACTCCTCGCCTCAGCGCGGGTTGTCAGGATACCACCACGCCCGCCAGCGGGAGATGTGATAAAAACGCGCGCAGCGCCGGGCACCCACAGGGGCTTCTGCTTTGGGCTGCCGGCGTGCGTACCCGTTGAGCGCGGTCGTGTTGACCGAATCGAGCAGGGTGTCGCGGGTCGGCCTCGAACGCAACCGCCGATCGCGCGCGGGTGGCAAGCCACGGTGGGCCGAAACATCGCCGGCACCAAAATGCGAGAGCGTGAAAGCGGGAGTGAAATGGAGCGACTCGGAAGGAACGATGCCCGGGCGCGATGGGCGCGCCCGGGCTGGAGTTGTTATTCGCTGCGGGTCACGTTTCCGGCCTGCGGGCCCTTGGGTCCGTCGACGATTTCGAACTCGACGGCCTGACCCTCTTCGAGCGTGCGAAAACCGTTACCCTGAATCGCCGAAAAGTGTACGAAGACGTCGCTGCCGCCTTCACGTTCGATGAATCCGTACCCCTTGGCGTTGTTGAACCATTTGACTTTGCCTGTGATGCGCATCGTGCTTCCCCTGACTTGCTTGTGGACAACCTTGCATGTTGCCCGGCTTACGAGATCCAGGACGGCGTGAGCCGTCGTGGGGGCACAAAAAAAGACCGCCAGAGCGGTCTGCGGGTCTTACCCTCATACCCGTGCAGAATCGTAGCCAAGCCGGTCTGCAGTTGTCAAGGTAACCTGGGACAAGGGCCGTGGACGCGACCCGCGGCGGTGATTTCTTGGCCAGGAGAGAAGATTTGGATGGGTGTTTCAGAATGCGCACGCGCCGTCGATCTGTAGGGAGAGGAGAGTGAGCGAACGGATGCGAGCATTGTTGAGTGTGTCCGATAAATCTGATCTCGTCGAGTTTGCGCGCGAGCTGGCGGCCCGCGGATATGAACTCGTGTCGACCGGCGGCACCGCGCGAGTCCTGGCCGAGGCAGGGCTCCCGGTGACCCCCGTGTCCGCGGTGACCGGGTTTCCGGAGATGTTGGATGGGCGGGTCAAGACGTTGCACCCGGCGGTACACGGCGGCATCCTTGCGCGCCGTGATCGCCAGGGCGATCTGGAGGCTATCAGAGCCCAGAGCATCGTGCCGATCGATGTCGTCGTCGTGAACCTTTACCCGTTCGCGCAGGCCGCCGCCGACCCCGAAACGACCGTCGAGGCGCTTGTCGAAGAGATTGACATCGGAGGACCGACGCTCGTCCGGGCAGCCGCCAAGAACTTCCGGCATGTTGTGGTGGTGGTCGATCCGGCGGACTATCGCAGTACGGTTGAACAACTCGACCGGCCAGGAGGACCGGCTGACGAGTTCCGGCTGTCGCTGTCGCTCAAGGCGTTCTCGCACACCCAGTCCTACGACGACACGATTTCGAGGGCCCTGTCCGAGATTGAGGTCACCGACGGCGTCTTTTCACGCGGGACCTCGTCCTCCGTCGAACTGGTGCCCGACACGCTGGTGCTGAAAGCGGTGCGGCAACGCCGCTTGAGGTATGGCGAGAATCCGCACCAGATCGCCGCCATGTATGCCGCTGGGGCGCAAGGGTTTGGCGGCGCGGAGGTGGTGCAGGGGAAAGAGCTCTCGTTCACGAATCTGCTGGATCTCGACGCCGCGGCGAGGCTGATCGTCGAGTTCGAAAAACCGGCGGCGGTTGTCGTGAAGCATATGAACCCCTGCGGAGTGGCCACCGCGCAGTCGCTGCACGACGCCTACGTGGCTGCGCGCGACGTTGACCCGCTGTCGGCGTTTGGCGGCATCGTAGGTGTGAACCGCCCGATCGACCATGACACGGCGAGGGCCATCACGTCGACTTTCATCGAAGCGGTCGTCGCGCCAGACGCCGATGTGGATGCCCGTGCGGTGTTCGCACTGAAGAAGAACCTGCGGCTGGTCCTGGCGGACTGCCGGGCCGCCGGGTCGGATCTGCCGATGATTCGCGAAATGCGCTCCATCCTGGGGGCGGTCCTTGTCCAGGACTACGATCGCGTGACCGAGGCGGCGTCAGCGTGGGGGCGCGAAGGCCAGAATGCCGCCGGGGATGATTGTCGGGTGGTCACCACCCGGCAGCCGACCGGTGAGGAGTGGGCGGCGTTGCGCATGGCGTGGCGAATCTGCGCGCACGTCAAGTCGAACGCCATTGTGTTCGCTACCGCGGATCGCCTGGCTGCGATCGGAGCGGGTCAGATGAGTCGGGTCGACGCCGTCAACGTGGCGATCATGAAGGCGACAACCGACCTTTCCGGTACGGCCGCCGCGTCGGATGCGTTTTTCCCGTTTCGCGACGGCCTCGATGCCATTGCCTCGGCTGGCGCCCGAGCGGTTGTTCAGCCCGGTGGCTCTGTTCGCGACGAAGAGGTCATTAACGCCGCGAATGAGCACGACATCGCGATGGTGTTCACCGGGCGCCGACACTTCAGACACTAGCCGCCCGAGGTGAAAGCCCCACTGCATTCGATTGGCGCTGAAACCCGCCGATCCGCATGGACATCTGCGGATCGACGTTGCATCCCGAGTGGCGGCGCTAAAGCCGGCGGATCGGCGCGGAAGCTTGCCGATCCGCTTTGAAGCCGGCGGATCGGCGTGGACAGCCGCCGATCCGCTTAGCTCCTCGGTCACAAATGCCCCAATTTGCTCCCTCGTCGCGCCTTGCCACGCGGGCGCAGCGCCAATCTCGGTGCAACGCGGGGTTTCACCACGGGCTGCTAGCCGCACATCCCCTGTGGATGTCTGGTGGTGGGGACGAGGTCGGCTCCCGCCTACGACGAGTTACGTGGCCGCACGGTCGCCGGTGACCGGCAAGTCTGCCGGGCTTCGTGCCGCGGCCAGTGGTAGTGTGGCGATCACCAGAAACAACATCAGGAATTCCGAATCACCGAAGTTGTATTCGAACAATCCGCCAGTCAGCATCCCTGCCGCCGCGGCCAGACCGGCCGCCGCCAGTGGCCGCGTGCGGTCGTCGTGAAGCATACGGAACAGGTCGCGAAGCAGCAGCCACAGAAAGATGAGCCAGGAGGCAAGGGCCACCAGACCGCGCTCGGCGGCGATCTGCAGCGGCACGTTGTGCAGGTGCGGATTTTCGTCCTGCACTGCGCCGGCGTCGCGATAGTCGGGATACACCTCCTTGACCATGTCCGGACCGACGCCAGTGATCGGATGGTCACGAATGATTCGGAATCCAGACCTGGCCATGGCGAACCGATCTCTGGCGGTCGGGTCCTGCGGGTCGAAGGTGGAGTAGAAGCGGGCCGTGATCTGCGGCGGCGCGAGCACGAGGAACAGTGCCGCCAGCACCGGAATCACTGCCAGCAGCCTGAGATCTCGCAACACGAACAACAGACTGAGTGCGGCGCCGGCGCCGATCCAGTAACTGCGGGTGAACGTGAGCGCCAGGGCAACCAGCAGCGCCGGCATGACCAGCAGCGACCAGATGCGCTCCTTCTTGTCGAACAGGAGCCGCGCCCCCGCCAGCGAGAGCACCAGCACGAGCAGGCCCGAGTATGTCATGTAGTGCCCCATCGAACCGGTGGGGCGCTGGCCCAGGTTGTCGTACTCGAAGATGCCGTATTGCACCACGCCGAACACGGCGCTTGCGGCGCCCACGGTGACGATGACTGTCGCCACCGTTTGAGCTCGTCGACCCCGGGCTAGCCGGAACACGACCGGCACTGCGAGAAACAGCAGTACTTCTTTCGAGTCGACGATGCTGATGGCGGGGTCGAGCGAGAACGCCACCGAGACGAGAGTCAGCGCCGCGTAGACCAGCAGCGCACCGAAGAAAGGCGGAGCCGACGGGCGCTCTTTGCGGGTGATGAGCAGGCCGATCCAGCACCCGAGAGTAACGGTCAGCAGGATGCCTGAGGCTGCAATCGAAATCTGCAACATGGCGACGAAGGCCAACAGTGCCGCATATCCCGCCATCTCCAGCGTGGGTGTGCCGTCTTCGGCGTCAAGGAACGCACGCATGTCCACGGCGGTGTCGGTCCCTACTCCTCGATGGTGGCTTCTTCAAGGAGCATCACCGGGATGTCGTCCTTGATCGGAAACACGCGGCGACACGTGTTGCATTTCAGGGCGCTGCCGTCGTGAACCAGCACGACCGGGGTCTTGCATTCAGGACAGGCAAGAATGCTCAGGAGCTCTGCGTCGACGCCCATACGGATCCTCCTCGATCACGGACGGGCAGACTATATCAAACTGTGCTGCACGGCCGATTCGCGCGGCGTGGGGTGGTCCGGGTTGTCCCCCGGTCGTGTCTTGTGGAACAATCTGGCCGTCATGCGGTTTCTATTCTGTCTCATCTCATGTGTCGCGGTTCTCGCCCCGGGGGTGCCGGCACGCGCCCAGGCGCAGGCGGTCGGCCAGCCGTCCGCGGAGGACCGCGCCGCGGCGTATCACGCGTTTATCCTGGGACGGTCGCTGGAAGCTGACGGAGATGTCGACGGAGCAGCCGCCGCGCATCGTCGCGCTGCCGCGCTCGACCCGGACGCGGCGGACATTCGGGCCGAGCTGGCGGGACTCTTCGCTCGTGCCGATCGAAGCGATGAAGCACTCGATGCAGCCGACGCCGCGCTTGAACTGGATCCAGACAACACGGAAGCGCACCGCATTCTGGGACTGGTGTTCGCCGCGCGCGCCGGCTCGCGCGGAGCTGCTCCTGAGGATCTCGATCGAGCCATCGATCACTTGGAGCGTGCTCGCGACCCGCAGTCGCCGGACCTCGCCCTGTACTTGATGCTCGGTCGGCTGTACCTCGGTTCCCAGAACGTGTCTGCCGCGATCGACGTGTTGAACGAGGTGCTCGACGCGGAGCCGCAATTTGCCGAAGCGCTTGCGCTGCTTGCCCAGGCGTACGAGGCGGAAGGGCGGTGGGACGAAGCGGCGGCCGCCTACGAGCGTGCAATCCTCGTGGGACCCCGCAACGTCCGATATCGCCGCCAACTCGCTACGGCGTTGGTGAATGCCGGTCAGGTGGAACGGGCGCTCGGGGTGCTGCGGGAATTGGTTCGGGCCAGACCGGATGATGCAGGTGGATGGTTTTCCCTGTCGGAGATCGAATTTCAACTCGAAAACTTCGATGGCGCCGTGGCGGCGGCTCGCCGGGTGACCGAGTTGGAACCGGACGGGTTGCGGGGACCGTACATGCTGGCCCGCGGGCTGGGGGCCCTCGGGCGTTACCAGTCGATGATCGAAACGCTCGATCCGGTGATCGAGCGGGCCAGGGCGGCGCGGGTCGCAGCACCTGGTCAAATCGCGAGCTTGCTGCAAAGCCTGAGCGCGGCGCACGGACAACTCGGAGATCACGACGCCGCCATCGAGAGTCTGGTTGCCGCGCTGGAACTGGTGCCGTCGGACCTGCGTCTTCAAGCGCAGTTGGCGCAGGCTTATCTTTCGGCGGGTCGTTACGACGACGCGGAGGATGTCGTCGCCAGAGCGCGCCGTAACCGTCCGAACAACTTGGCGCTGCTTCGACTCGAGGCGCAGACCCTGTCGGCTCGGGGCGACCTCGACGAGGCGGTCGCGGTTCTGGAGGGTGCGCTCGATCGCCTTCCGGCAGAGCCGATTGCGCATGTCGCGCTGGCCAACCTGTACAGCGAGCACAACCGGGTCGATGATGCGGTCCGTGTGCTGACCGCGGCCGAGGCCCAGTTTCCGACGAACACGCTGATCGTCTTTCAGCTTGGCGCCGTGTTCGAGCGCGGACAGCGGTATGGCGAGGCGGAGGGCGCATTCAGACGCGTACTCGAGCAAGATCCGGATGACGCGCAGACATTGAATTATCTGGGATACATGCTTGCCGAGCGTGGCGAGCGGCTCGATGAATCGGTCGATCTCATTCGGCGGGCGCTTGAAATCGATCCGAACAACGGTTCGTATCTCGACAGTCTCGGATGGGCATACTTCAAACAAGATCGGCTCGAGTTGGCTGAGCCGCCGTTGCGGCAGGCCGGCGACCAGCTCCGGAACAATTCCGTGGTCCAGGACCACCTGGGCGATCTTCTGTACAAGCTCGAACGCTATGCCGAGGCGATCATGGTCTGGGAACGTGCGCTGGCCGGTGACGGCGACGGCGTCGACCTGGCCGAGATCGAGCGGAAGCTCGAGGACGCACGCGCTCGACACGCCAAGTGACGTCCGGCGCCTGTCCCGCGGTGTCCCGCCGTGGCGACCGATGACCTGCCTCCGCTTTTTGATCCCGATTGCCACCCTGCTCGTGGTCGTGGCCGGTTGCGCTCAGCCCCGCTTGGCGTTACCGCGGGGGCCCGGGACACCGTTGCCCGAGTTCGCTGCGGTCTTTCGTCCGATCGTGGAGGAATGCCGGGACATCCGGACCATTGAAGCGCTCATTCGGCTTCGCGGACGCGGCGGTGGCGTCAATCTCAACGGTCGGGTCCGGGCCGGGCTCGCGGCTCCAGCGTCCGTGCGTCTCGAGGGTCTGGCGCCGTTCGGGACTCCGGGCTTCTACCTGGTGGCGCGTCCGGGTGAAGCGCTGTTGTGGCTGACCCGTGAGGGCCGCGTTCTGACCGGCATGCCGGCGGCGGCAATGTTGGAAAGTCTCACCGGTGTTTCGTTGGGTCCGGCCGATCTACGCGCGGTACTCACCGGTTGTCTGGTGCCGGACCCGGAACCGGTCACTGGACGCAACTATGACCAGTGGATCGCAGTCGATCTCGCGGGGGGGGCGGTGGCGTATCTTCGGCGGGTGGACGGGGTGCACCACCTGATCGCCGGCACGCGCGACGGGTTGACGATCGAGTACGGTGATTTCCGCCGTGGTCGTCCGCGGCACATTCGAGTGATCTCGGCAGCAATGGAGCCGGGGGCCGAGAACCGACCGCTGACCGATCTCGTTGTCACCCTGTCCCAGGTCAATCTGAACGTCCCGATCTCCGACCAGGCGTTCATCATCGACCTCCCGCCAGATGTCATGCCGATGACGCTCCTGGATCTGCGGCGGGCCGGGCCGCTTGAGGCGTCACCTGCGGACGAGTCGTCGCCGGGGTCGAAATGACCGCCTCCTCCACGCCTGGTGCCGGGCCTGCGCCACACGTATTCAAGCTGAGGGCCTATGCGAAAATCAATCTCGACCTGCGGATCGGTCCCATTCGTGAAGATGGCTTTCACGATCTAACCACTGTCTTGCAGTCAGTGGCGCTGCACGACACCGTCACGTTGCGAGCCGTTGAGGGTCCGTGTCAGGTGCGCTGCACGGCGCCAGGAGTACCTCAGGACCGGGACAATCTGGTGTGGCGCGCGGCGCAGTCGCTCTGGCTGGCGCTGGGGCGTCGCGGCGAGCCACGCGGCGTAACGGCAACGATTGTCAAACGGATACCGATTGAAGCGGGTCTTGGGGGCGGGACGTCGGACGCCGTATCCTCGCTCCGAGGCCTGAGCCGGCTGTGGAAGGCGTCGCCCCCGCAGGAGTTGTTGCGTGACGTGGCCGCCGATGTCGGAGCGGACGGTCCATTCTTCCTCATCGGGGGCACCGCGCTGGGGGTGGGGCGCGGCGACGAGATATATCCGCTCGTCGAATTGCCTCGCCAGTGGGTCGTCATCATCGTGCCGGCCCTGGGAGTGCCGACTGCGCGCGCCTATGCGTGGCTGGACCAGGATGTCACCGCCGCGCGGCGCCGTCGGGCGCCGCCTGTCATCGGCTCACGACTCGACGTGACGGCGCTGACCAATGATCTCGAGCGGCCGGTCTTCCGTCGCCGCAGCGAGGTCCGGGAGGCGGCGCACGCTCTGGCCGGCGCCGGAGCGCTGGTCGCTGCCATGACCGGTAGCGGATCGGCGGTGTTCGGGTTGTTCGCGACCAGGGCGCGCGCCCTGGAGGCTTTGGCCGTGGCACGGCAACTCGGGTGGCGGGTGGTTTGCACCCGGACAATCAGTCGCGAGCACCTGGCTCGGGAGGCCTGACTCGACGGGGCTCTTGCCCAGGTTGGAGCAGCCGCGATAGCATAGGGGTTTCCGTCGGCGACCGGGAGGCCTGCCGGCAACCCCCGGTGATAACAGGGTTCGCGCCGAGCACGTGCTGCGCCCGGCTGGCGAGGCGCGACGCGGAAACTTTCCGAGCCGGACCCCCTGGGGATGGGGCGTGGCCAAGTGGTAAGGCGCGGGACTTTGGATCCCGTATTCGAAGGTTCGAATCCTTCCGCCCCAGCCAATCGAGCCCGGCATTCTCCATCGCTCGAGAGAGCGTCCGGGCCGCCGGCGGTGACTCACGGCGATGCAAAACGGACAGTTGAAGGTGTTTGCCGGTAGTGCGCATAAGCAGTTGGCGCTGGAAATCGCCGGTTACCTGGGAGTGTCTCTCGGCAGGTCGAATCTCAAGCGGTTCTCCGACTCGGAGGTGTCGTTTCAGATCGACGAGAACATCAGGGGCACCGACGTGTTCCTCCTGCAGCCGACGTGTACGCCGGTCGATCCTCACCTGATCGAGTTGTGCGTGATGATCGACGCCTTCAGGCGGTCGTCCGCGTCCCGCATCACGGCAGTGATGCCATACTACGGTTACGCCCGTCAGGATCGAAAGGACAAGCCGCGGGTGCCGATTTCGGCCAAGCTGGTTGCAAATCTCGTGAGCGCGGCTGGGGCGAACCGCATATTGACCATGGATCTGCACAAGGCGCAGATTCAGGCATTCTTCGACATTCCCGTTGACCATTTGTTCGCTGCGCCGGTCTTCATCAAGTATCTGTCGAGCCGCATGGAGCCGGGTCTGACAATCGTGTCGCCGGACGCCGGTGGGGTGGAGCGGGCGCGCGCCTACGCGAAGCGCCTTGGAGCCGACTTGGCCATCATCGACAAGCGGCGGTCGGAAGATGGCACCGCCGAGGTGATGCATGTGGTGGGCGAAGTGCAAGACCGCGTGTGCATCATCGCCGATGATCTTGTCGACACTGCCGGCACGCTGACCCACGCGGCGGTGGCGTTGCGGGCCAACGGGGCGGCGCGTGTGCTCGCCTGTGCCGTGCATGGTGTACTTTCCGGGCCGGCCTTTGAACGCATCGAGGCGTCGCCAATCGAGAAGCTGCTGGTCACGAACACTATTCCTCCCAAACCGGAATTCGCCGGATCGGCCAAACTGGAGGTCCTGTCCGTTGCACCTTTGTTGGGCCGGGCGATCCAGAGCATTCACCAGGAGACCTCCGTGTCGTCGCTGTTCGTCTGACACGGAGCATGTTTTCGTCGACAACAGGTGTGCCATGAACATGACATTGAATACCCAGGCCCGGACGGGCCGGGGAAAGAACCATGCCCGCGGGCTTCGCCGGAATGGGCAAATGCCGGGCGTCGTCTATGGTGAGAGCGGCGCTTCTTTGGCCGCCGGTTCGGTCGCCATCAGTGTCGACCCGGATGCGTTGTCCACGATTCTGCGGTCTGAGAGCGGCGTCAACACTCTGATCTGGTTGACCGTCGATGCGGGAGAACCCCGCCAGGTCCTCATCAAGGACTATCAGGTGAATCCGATTACGCATGCCCTGCTGCACGTCGACTTCTACCGTGTGGCGATGGACAGGGCCATTACGGTGACTGTGCCCATCGAACTGACCGGCGAAGCCGAGGGTGTCAAGGTCCAAGGCGGGCTGATCGAATTCGTGCAGCGCGAGATCGCCGTCGAGTGCCTGCCCAGCGAGATCCCGGAGCACATCACCGTCGACGTGTCACCGCTGACCATCGGGCAGAGCGTCCGCGTGGGAGATCTGCTCGAGGGGGCGTCTTGGCGGCCGGTCGCCGAGGCCGATACGTTGCTGGTCCATGTCATCGCGCCGAAGGTTGAGGAGGAGGAGGAGGAGGAGGAGACGGTGGAAGAGGACGACGCTGCCGCCGAGGCTTCCAAGGACGAACAGGCGCAGGAACCGGGCGCGAAGAGCGGCGCCTGACGGGCGCTGTCCTTTCGATGCCCTGCGGGGCCTTCACCGTGAAGCTGATTGTCGGGCTTGGCAACCCGGGTTCGGAATACCGCGGAACGCGGCATAACGTCGGATTCGAGGTCGTGGACGAGCTCGCGCGCCGGTGGAGTCTTGTGTTTCAGTCCGGCCCCGCTCACGCGGTGCTAGCCAAGTCGCACGGTATCGATGGCGGTCCCTCGTCAGTGCTGCTTGTCAAGCCGATGACCTACATGAACCGCAGCGGGATTGCCGTCGGCGCCGTGCAGCGGTACTACCGGGTCGACGTGTCCGAATTGCTCGTGGTGAGTGAAGACGTCAACCTGTCGCTCGGGCGCCTGCGCGCGCGGCATCAGGGGTCGGCGGGCGGGCACAACGGACTCTGGTCGGTGATCGACGAGCTGGGGACCGAGCAGTTTGCCAGAATCCGGATCGGAGTTGGCCGTGGCGATCCACGGCGCGGACTCGTGGGCCACGTGTTGTCGCGGTTCGCTGCGGAGGAACGATCCACGATGGACAAAGCGGTGAGCCGCGCCGCCGATGCCGTCGCCCTGTTTGCCGAGTCAGGTATCGAGCCGGTCATGAACCAGTTCAATCGGCGTTCGGAGGAGGATGCCGCCGACAAGACCACGGACTGTGGCAGTATCATGTCTTGACCGTGGCGCCGCCGGTCCAGTAGCCTCATAAAGATCACATGTGCGGGTCGACCGCACGTTCACGAAACTCCTTGCCACCATCAGGTGGCCGCCAGTCCAGAAGGAGCACCATGCCAAGCGAACGACAATACGAGCTCGTGTATATCGTGACCCCGGTCGCCACCGATGCAGAGGTGGACGCGCTGCAGGCCGAGATCGACGGGCACATTCAAGCACTCGGCGGAGCGGTCCAGAATACCGATATCTGGGGACGCCGGAAGCTTGCGTACCCGGTGGGCCACTACGGGGAAGGGATCTACGTTGCGCAGTTGATCGACGGTCCGGCCGGGATGGTCAGCGAACTCGAGCGCCGGCTCAGGGTGCGCGATCAGGTGCTGCGCCATCTGATCGTGCGCATCGATGAGGACATGCGCAAGGCCCGCCGCGTGGCGGAGAAGCGCAAGGCCACGGCGGACAAACGTCGCTCGGCTCGCGGTCTCCCTTCTCGCGCCGTCAACGCGCAAGTCGCCGAGGGTGAGTCGGTGGAGGCCGCCGTCGCGCCGCCGTCGTCGGCCGATTCGCCGGCCGAGGCAGTCGCGCCGGCGACGGTCTCAGGGGACGCACCAGCGGGTTCCCCCGCGGACGCCGGGTCTATCGACGCTGCTGCCGAGGCACTGGAGGTGAGAGAATGAGGGGCGGATCTGGTGGACGCCAACCGAAAACCGAACGGCCGCGTCGCGGGATGTTTCGACGCAAGCGCGTCTGTCGGTTTTGCGTCGACAAGGTCGACTACATCGACTACAAGGATGTCAGGATGCTGATCGCCAGCATTCCCGAGCGCGGCAAGATTCAGCCCCGCCGCCTGTCGGGTACCTGCGCGAAGCATCAGCGCAAGCTGCAGACGGCCATCAAACGTGCCCGGCAGTTGGCGTTGATTCCATACGTCACCGATTGAGGTCGCGGACCTTCCGGTCGGTCTCGCTGTTCCGGCCGGTGTAATGAGTGATTCGGCGTGTGTACGCCGGGTCGAGTCCCTGGTCCCCGTTCGGGGTCCGTTGTGTCATGGTCGGCGGCGACACACCCGGCGGGGCGTCCGTGGGGGGCGCTTGCCGCGACGGAGCGAGAAGATGTCTGTGCAGGTCATTCTCAGAGAACCGATCGAGAGTCTCGGTCGTCGAGGAGATGTCGTCAAGGTAGCCAACGGGTACGCGCGCAACTATCTGCTGCCTCGCAAGATGGCGTTGCCGGTGACCGAGTCGAACCAGCGTCAGGTTGATCGGGAACGTGTGGTGGCCGATGCGCGTGATCAGGCCGAGAAGGATTCGGCCGAGGCTTTTGCAGGTCGCTTGAATCAGGCTGTCTGTGTCATCGTCCGACGATTTGGCGAGACCAACACGATGTATGGATCCGTGACCAGCTCGGACGTGGCCGCCAGTCTGGCCGGGCAGTCTCTGGAGGTCGATCGCCGCAAGATCCAGATTGACGATCCGCTGAAGCAATTGGGCGAGCACCGCGTGCGCGTCAAGGTGCATCGTGAGGTGACTGCCGAGGTCCTTGTTCGCATCGTCAAGGAGGGTGCGGAAGACGAACCGGCACCGGCAGCAGACTCTGGCGCCGGTGGGCGCGCAGAGACTACGGACGACCAGACAATCGAGCCGACCGACGAGTAACCCCCACTCGCATCGTCCTGGATGGCGCCATGGCCAAGCCGGATTTCCCTGCCATCTCGGAGCGTACGCTGCCGCACAACCTCGAAGCGGAACGCTGTGTCCTCGGCGCGATCCTCATTCACAATGACGCGTTCAATCAGGCAGCCGAACTGATTGACGCCGATGACTTCTATCGGGATGCGCACCGGCGCGTCTTCAACAAGATGGTCGATCTCAACGAGCGGGGCGAGGCGATCGATCTTGTGACGCTCAAGGACGAATTGGGGCGGTCCGGCGACCTCGATGCCGTTGGTGGGCCCGCCTACGTCGCCGGATTGGTCGATGGCGTGCCGCGGTCCACGAACGTGGAGCACTACGCGCGCATCGTCAAGGAGAAGTCAACGCTCCGCAACTTGATATTCGCGTCCAATCGCATTCTCGACGCTGCCTACAACGCGGAAGAAGATGCCGACACTCTGCTTGACCGTGCCGAGCAGGACATCTTCTCGATAGCAGACAACAAGATTCGTGCCGGATTCGTTCCACTGCGAGACCTCGTGAAGGGCAGCTTCGAGACGATCGAATCGCTGCAGGAACACAAGGGGCTGGTCACCGGCGTGCCGAGCGGGTTCGCCGATCTTGACGCACTGACGTCTGGCTTTCAGCCGTCGGACCTGATCATCGTCGCCGGCCGACCATCGATGGGCAAGACCGCGTTCGTACTGAACATCGCGCAACATCTCGGGGTGAAGACCGACATGACGATCGGCGTGTTCAGCCTGGAGATGTCGAAAGAGCAATTGTTCATGCGTCTGCTCACCACGGAAGCCCAGGTCGACTCGCACAAGTTCCGCGGCGGGTTTCTCAACGATCGTGACTACGGCGAGCTGTCGGCCGCGCTGGGGCGGTTGGCAGAGGCCAAGGTGTTCATCGACGACAGCGCCTCGATCGGGGTGCTCGAAATGCGCGCCAAGGCGCGCCGGTTGCAATCCGAGCACGGTTTGCAGATGGTCGTGATCGACTATATCCAGCTCATGCAGGGGCGGGGGCGGTTCGATAACCGAACCCAGGAGTTGGCCGCGATCTCGCGCGCCTTGAAAGGGCTGGCCAAAGAGCTCGACATTCCGGTCATCGTGCTGTCGCAGTTGAGCCGGGCGCCGGAAAGCCGGTCCAACCGGCGTCCCCAACTCTCGGATCTGCGAGAGTCCGGCGCGCTCGAGCAGGATGCCGACGTGGTGATGTTCATCTATCGCGAGGAGCAGTACGACCCGAGCCCGGATAACGAAAACCGCGCTGAAATCATCATCGGGAAGCAGCGGAACGGACCGACCGGCACGGTCGAGCTCGCGTTCCTCAAGCAGCAGACACGGTTCGCCAACCTGAACCAGACATACGAGTAGAGCCCCGGGAGGCGTTTGTGGCTTCCAACACTCCAATTATCGTGGCTCGACCGACGTTCGCCCGCATCGATCTCAACGCGGTTCGCGCGAACTTCCGGGCGGTCGTGGCGCATCTCGGCGGCGATTCACGGGGCGTCGACGTGATTGCCGTCGTCAAGGCGAACGGGTATGGGCACGGCGCGGTACCTGTGGCTCGAGCGCTCGAGGCGGCCGGGGCGCGCATGCTGGCGTGCGCCGACATTGAAGAGGGGGTGGAGCTTCGACGCGGCGGGGTTGGTGTGCCGATCCTGGTGTTTGGCGCGCTCAGCGTCAGCGATCTCGACGGCGTGTTCACCTACGATCTGACGCCGACGATCTCCTCGCCGTTCGCGGCGCTGGCGCTGCGCAACGCTGCCTGCCGACGACAGGTGAAGGTGGTCTGCCATCTGAAAATCGATACCGGAATGAACCGATTCGGTCTCCGGTATGACAATCTTTCGGCCACCGTGCCAGAAATATGCCGTGGTCCCGGGCTGGAGATTGACGCTGTGTACACCCACTTCGCGACCGCCGAAGACCCGTCACACCCACTGTTCGACCAGCAGATCGAGCGCTTCCGTCATGCCGTCGAGCATCTGACCACGCTCGGCGTACGTCCCCGCCTGCGCCACGCCGCGAACAGCGCCGCTTTGGTGCGGAACCGACGCACCTGGTACGACGCAGTGCGTCCGGGGTTGTTGCTGTACGGAGTGGCGCCTCCCGGACTGGCCGGCGTGCTGCCGCTGACAGCGGCGATGACTCTGCACAGCCGGGTGGTCGCGGTGAAAGGTATGCGCGCCGGGGAGACTGCCGGCTACGGGGCGAGGTCTGTCGTGACGCGGCCCACGACGGTGGCGGTAGTGCCGGCCGGCTACGCGGATGGGCTGGACGTGCGTCTGGCCAGGCGGGGGTCGGTGATCGTCGGCGGCCGGCGCGCGCCGGTCGTGGGGTCCGTCTGCATGGATTCAATCACGATTGACGTCACCGGACTTGATGTCACTCCTGGAGACGAAGTGGTGCTGCTCGGTGCTCAGGCGGGGGAGAGTATCGGAGCCGACGAGGTGGCCACCACAATCGGCACCGTGCCGCACGAGATTCTCTGCCGGACCGGGAGCCGCATCGTGCGGACCTATGACCCGGACCCGGCCGCCATTGCTGCCCACTCAGCGTCATGAAGACACCGAGTACCGTCTTCGTCTGCCAGAGCTGCGGATCGCAATCGAGCAAGTGGTTGGGGCGCTGCCCGGATTGCGGCGAATGGAACTCGCTGGCCGAGGAGCGTGTGCAGACGGCCGCGTCCGCTCCGGACGCTCGACCGGCCCCGACTGGCGATGGCGCACACGCGCAGCTCTACGCGGAGATCGATGCGCACGACGCCGAGCGGTCGACCACGGGCGTGAGCGAACTTGACCGCGTGCTGGGGGGTGGGCTGGTGCCGGGGTCCCTGGTGCTGCTAGGTGGGGAACCCGGGATCGGCAAGTCGACGCTGTTGTTGCAGGCAGCGGGGCAGGTCGCCGCGAGTGGACGGCCGGTATTGTATTGCTCTGGTGAGGAGTCGCTCCATCAGGTCCGGATCCGGGGTGAGCGGCTTCGAGTGCAGGCGGCGCCGCTGTATCTGTTGGCGGAGACCTGTCTCGAGCGGATGTTCGACGAATGCGCTCGGGTGTTGCCCGGGCTCGTCATCGTCGATTCCATTCAGACGCTGTATTCTTCGAAGCTCGGGGCGGCGCCGGGAACGATCGGTCAGGTGCGCGAGGCGGCGATGCAGTTGCTGTTCTGGGCGAAGGGCCGGAACGTCCCGGTGATCATCGTCGGACATGTAACAAAGCAGGGCGGTCTGGCTGGGCCCAAAGTATTGGAGCATGTCGTGGATACGGTGCTCTATTTCGAGGGTGATCGCCATCGTTCGCACCGCATTGTTCGGGCCGTGAAGAACCGTTTTGGTGCCATCAGCGAGTTGGGCGTGTTTCGCATGACTGCGGGCGGGCTCGAAACGGTGCCCAGCCCGTCAAAGCTCTTCCTGGCTGAGCGCAAAGCGGGCGTCGCCGGTTCGGTCGTGTTGTGTTCGATTGAAGGATCGCGGCCAATCCTGGTCGAAGTGCAGGCGCTGGTCGGTACCGGCGCATACGGCAACGCGCAGCGGGTGACGAGCGGTATCGATCGGCAGCGCCTGTCGCTGTTGCTGACTGTGCTCGAGAAACGTGCCGGTCTGCAGTTGGCGGGCGAGGATGTTTTCGTGAACGTGCCGGGCGGCATCATGGTGACTGAACCTGCGGCCGATTTGGCCATCGCCGCGGCAGTTGCATCGAGCGTGCGCAACCAACCGGTACCATCACAGATCGTCGTGTTCGGCGAGATTGGTCTCGCGGGTGAGGTCAGGGCAGGGACGCAGGCTGAGCTGCGAGTGCGGGAGGCGCAACAGATGGGGTTCACGCGGTGCATCATGCCGTCCGGAAACTGCGCGCCGGACGTCACCGCCCCTGGCTGCGAGCTGCACGGGGTCGATACCATTGGAGAGGCAATCGACGGTCTCTGGTCTCCGCTTTCCGCACAACGGCACTCCTGATGGTGACGGCGATCATCGCGGCCGCGGGACGCGGAACCAGGATCGGCGGCGATCGGCCCAAGCAGTTTCTGTTGCTTGGAGGGACGACCATCGTACAGCGGAGCGTGGACGCGTTCGATCGCTGCAGGCGGGTGGACGAGATCGTGCTGGTCGTGTCTCCGGAGGCGCCGACCGACGCGCCGCCGGCCAGGACGTATCAGGGGACTGCGCTGCGGGTTGTGACCGGTGGCGTGCGGCGCCAGGAGTCGGTGGCGGCCGGGTTCGATGCAGCGTCGCCGCGGAGCGGGATCATCGTCATTCACGATGCTGCGCGACCACTATGCCCGGACGACCTTATCGTTCGTACCATCGACGCCGCGTCACGGCACGGCGCTGCGATTGCCGCGCTATCGGCCCAGGACACCGTCAAGCAGCGGTCGGTCGGCGATGTCAGGTTGGTCGGCCGGACTCTGGCGCGGGAGATGCTCGTTCTGGCCCAGACGCCGCAAGCTTTCCGGCGCTCCGTTCTGGAGGATGCCATTCGTGTCGGCCGGCAAGGGGTGAAGGCCACTGATGAAGCTGTCCTGGCAGAGCACGCGGGACACCCCGTAGCGCTTGTCGAGGGCGACCCGCACAACATCAAGATTACGACCGTGCGCGATCTGACCACCGCGCATCGATTGCTTGGGGATGTCATGGCGACAGGTCGCGTGGGATTGGGATATGACCTGCACCGCTTCGTGGAGGGGCGGCCGCTCATCCTGGCCGGCGTGGAAATTCCGCATGATCGCGGGCTGAGTGGGCACTCGGATGCCGACGTCGTCTGTCACGCCGTGACGGACGCAATTCTCGGAGCGGCCGCGGCCGGGGACATCGGCCAGCACTTTCCGGATACGGACCCGCGCTGGAAAGGCGCCGCGAGCACGGAACTGCTGCGCGCTGTCGTGGAGCTCGTTCGGGACCAGGGGTTCGAGTTGGTGAATCTGGATGTGGTGGTCATTGCCGAGCGGCCAAAGATCGGCCCGCATGTTGTCCGGATGCGTCAGTCGCTCGGTTCGATCATGGGTATCGACCCAGCGAAGGTGAGTATCAAGGGTAAGACGAATGAGGGTGTCGACGCGACCGGCAGGGGCGAGGCGATCGCCACCCAGGCGGTCGCGATGCTGCGATCGGCCTGAAGAATCGATTTCATGATCACGTATGGCGTCAATGCCGTCCTCGAAGGCCTCCGCGCCGGCCGGGTGCGGGCGATCCGTCTGGCGAGCATGTCGCCGAACACGGCCGAGATTCGCCGGTTGGCGGCGCGGGCGGGGGTGCCGGTTACGCAGGTGCCGGTGTCGGCACTCGATCGCGCCGCGGGCGGTGGTACGCACCAGGGGGTGGTGGCCGACGCGACGGCGCCGACCCTATTGAGTCTGGAGGAACTGCTCGCCGACGTAACCCACCCGGCGCTGTTCCTCGTGCTCGATGGGATTGAGGATCCACAAAATCTCGGCGCGATTCTCAGGGCGGCGGATGCGGCCGGCGTCGCCGGCGTCATCAGGCAGACGCGACGGGCCGCACCGCTGGCGACCGTGGCCAAGACATCGGCCGGCGCGTTGGCGCATGTGCGGCTGGCGTCGGTGGTGAATATCGCTCGATCTGTGACCTGGCTGCAGTCGGCTGGCGTCTTCGTGGTGGGGCTCGAGGCCGACGGGGAGTCGCTCTATGGCGGCGTTGACTTCACGGTGTCCACGGCAGTGGTCCTGGGCAGCGAAGGCCGTGGGTTGCGGCGCCTCGTGCGCGAACGGTGCGACCGCGTCGTGTCCATCCCGATGCTCGGACAGGTGAACAGTCTGAATGTCGGTGTGGCGGCCGGCGTCGTGCTGTACGAGGCGGTGCGCCAACGGCAAGTCGACCAGTCACGCCGTGCACCGGCGCCGGATTCCCAGGCACGACGACGCACGCCAGACGCTGCCGCGCATCAACGCCACGCCGGGAGGGGATAGCGTCCGAACGGTTGCCACAGATCGCGCAGTTTGTGCTATGATTTCCGTTTGGTCCGGCTGGCGTAGCTCAGTCCGGTAGAGCAGCTGATTTGTAATCAGCGGGTCGGGGGTTCGAATCCCTTCGCCAGCTCCAAGGGAACGTTGATACGTTTTGGGTGTGTGACCTGGGTCGATGGACTCCGGTCGCGGCAGGGTGCCGGCGCCGAGTTGGTCAGTCGTAGCGCCCCGAAACACGGGCGTTACTCCAGGAGAGAGCAACGCTGCCATCTTGGTTTCACGGTCAGGCGCCTCTGCGAGGCAGATGTCGCCATCCGATCGTCGAGCGCGCGCCATCCGGCGCAGCGATGGAGAATTCCAAGCAGCAGATATTGTGTTGGTGTTGTCCCTCACCGCGATCCGGCCGCAGGCAGTGATACGGCACGAGTGAACAGTCGACCGCGAGGCGGCCACGCGCCCGCCGAGGCGGAATCGGCGACAAACGAGAAGAACGAGTGTGCAACGGCCGCTGAGGTCGATGTCATCGGCGAGGTTGCGGAGCGGTCAAACGCAACAGACTGTAAATCTGTCGGCCTAGCGCCTTCGGAGGTTCGAATCCTCCCCTCGCCACCATCTTTCGCCCGGTTCGGCGGGCCGGATCGGGGCGGTGTCGGCGGGCCGAGTGGATGAGAGCGGCGGTGCAGCGTGTCGGGCGGCGGGAAACGAGGAGGGTCTGCCCCATCAAGAAGGGGAGGCAGGCGAGTCGCGAAGGCGGGAGTAACTCAGTGGTAGAGTCACAGCCTTCCAAGCTGTTGGTCGCGGGTTCGATCCCCGTCTCCCGCTCCACTCTTCGGTTGCCGAAGGAAGGGCCGCATCGAGACGAGGCGCCCAGGTGTGCAAGGCGGCAGACGAACGCGACCAAGGGCCGATGTAGCTCAGTAGGTAGAGCGCGTCCTTGGTAAGGACGAGGTCACCGGTTCGAGTCCGGTCATCGGCTCCAGTTTTCCAGGCGCCAGATTCGCCGGCGCGTGTCGTCGGGGTGGTGAGGCGGGTAACAGAGAACGGTCAGTCACCGGCGCAGGTGCATTGACGTCAGAGCGAGCGGACACATGGCGAAGGAAAAATTTGATCGGTCGAAACCGCACGTGAACATTGGCACGATTGGGCATATTGATCACGGGAAGACGACGTTGACGGCGGCGATTACGCACGTGTTGGCGAAGCATGACCCGAAGAACACGGTGCGGTCGTTCGACTCGATCGACAACGCGCCGGAGGAGCGGGAGCGGGGGATCACGATTGCGACGGCGCACGTGGAGTACACGACGGCGGCGCGGCACTATGCGCACGTGGACTGTCCGGGGCACGCGGACTACATCAAGAACATGATCACGGGCGCGGCGCAGATGGACGGGGCGATATTGGTGGTGGCGGCGACCGACGGGCCGATGCCGCAGACGCGGGAGCATATCTTGCTGGCGCGGCAGGTGGGGGTGCCGTCGTTGGTGGTGTTTCTGAACAAGGTGGACATGGTCGACGACGAGGAGTTGCTGGACCTGGTGGAGTTGGAGGTACGGGAACTGCTGTCGTCGTTTGAGTATCCGGGGGATGATCTGCCGGTGGTGCGGGGGTCGGCGTTGCGGGCGTTGGAGGGGAGCGACGCGGCGGCGGCGGAAGGGATTGAGGCGTTGATGGCGGCGGTGGACGAGTATGTGCCGCTGCCGGCGCGGGATGTGGACAAGCCGTTTTTGATGCCGATTGAGGATGTGTTTTCGATTTCGGGGCGCGGGACGGTGGTGACGGGCCGGGTGGATCGCGGCGTGGTGAAGGTGGGCGAAGAGATCGAGATTGTGGGGTTTACCGAGACGCAGAAGAAGGTGGTGACCGGGGTGGAGATGTTCCGGAAGCTGCTGGACGCGGGCGTGGCGGGGGACAACATCGGGGTGTTGCTGCGGGGGCTGGAGAAGCGGGACGTGCAGCGGGGGCAGGTGCTGGCGCGGCCGAAGACGATCACACCGCACACGAAGTTCAAGAGCGAAGTGTATGTGCTGACGAAGGACGAGGGGGGGCGGCACACGCCGTTTTTCAATGGGTATCGGCCGCAATTCTATTTGCGGACGACGGACGTGACGGGGGTGGCGACGTTGCCGGAGGGTGTCGAGATGGTGATGCCGGGGGACAACGTGGCGATGGAGGTGGAGCTGATCACGCCGGTGGCCCTGGAGAAGGGGCTGCGGTTCGCGATCCGGGAAGGTGGCCGCACCGTCGGGTCGGGCGCCATCACCGACATCGTCGAATAGACCGGTCGAGACCAGTAGTTGGGAGATCGGAACTCCTGTTGCGACGAGTGAATCAGGATCATGCGGGACATCATTTCCCTGGCGTGCACCGGTTGTAAGCGGCGCAACTACAGCACGACCAAGAACAAGCGAAAGTCGACGGGCCGGCTGGAATTCAAGAAATTCTGTCGGTGGTGCCGCACGCATACGGTGCATCGAGAGTCGAAGTAGAGGAAGGGCGGGGTTGCGCGTCCGGGGTGCGGCCCGGTGCACGTACGTAGGCCAGTAGCTCAATTGGCAGAGCACCGGTCTCCAAAACCGGGGGTTGGGGGTTCGATTCCCTCCTGGCCTGCCAGACACGCCCAACGCGATCAGGTGATTCGCGAGGGGCGCCGAGGCCCGCTCGTTCGGGTGCGATGAAGGGACCGGTCAGTTTGTGAAGACAGCACGGCTTGAAAACACCAAGGGCGCCTCGCAGGTAACGGGGTGGGTCAGTCGGTCGCGCGTGTTTCTCGCTCAAGTCAAGAATGAGATGGAGCGGGTAACGTGGCCGACCCGCAAGGAGGTGTACGCGACCACTCTGGTCGTGGTTCTGACATCCGTGTTTTTTGGCCTGTATCTGTCAGCCATTGATGTGGTTCTGGTCCGAGTGGCCCAGTTCTTGTTCACCACGTTTGGAGCGCAATGACCGACGTCACCACCAGGCAGTGGTATATCGTCCACACCTATTCCGGCTTTGAGAAGAAAGTGTCGGAGTCGCTTCGGCAGCGGGTGCAGGCCTACGGGCTCGAGGCGGAGATCGGCGACGTGTTGATCCCGACGGAGGATGTCGTCGAGATGCGCGGCGGGAAGCGGGTCGTCAGCTCCAAGCGGTTCTTTCCCGGGTACATCCTGGTCGAAATGCAGATGTCGGACAACGCATGGCATGTGGTGCGCAATACGCCCAAGGTGACCGGATTCGTCGGCGCGGGCTCAAAACCGACGCCGCTGACGCGGGAAGAGGTTGACCAGATCCTCTATCAGGTCACCGTGGCGGCGGAAAAGCCTAAACCGAAATACACGTTCGAGAAGGGCGATCAGGTACGAATCAACGAGGGTCCGTTCGCCAGCTTCAATGGCGTGGTGGACGACGTCAATATCGACAAGAACACGTTGAAGGTGATGGTGACGATTTTCGGGCGGTCGACTCCGGTCGAACTCGATTTCCTGCAAGTCGAAAAACTGTAGAGGTCAGAGGGAAATGGCGAAGAAGATCATCGGAATGGTCAAGCTCCAGATCGCCGCGGGGAAGGCGACGCCCGCCCCACCGGTCGGCACGGCGCTCGGCCCCCACGGTGTGAACATCATGGACTTCTGCAAGGCCTTCAATGCGAAGACCGCCAGCCAGGAGGGACTCATTATTCCGGCTGTGGTCACGATCTACGCAGATCGGACGTTGAGTTTCATTACCAAGACCCCGCCCGCCGCGGTGCTCCTGAAGCGCGCGGCGAACATTGCGAAAGGGTCTGATGAGCCGAATCGCACGAAGGTCGGCACGGTCACTACGGCCCAGGTCGAGGAAATCGCGAAGACCAAGATGCCGGATCTCAATTGCAACGATCTGGCAGGCGCCGTCCGCGTCGTTTCCGGGACGGCGCGCTCCATGGGCATTGCGGTCGAACGCTGACCGGTGGCAACGAATCGAAACTGGCGGGGGCAGTGATGGCGAAGAAGGGCAAGAAACGCAGGGCCGCCGAAGAGCAGGTCGAGAAACGGACGTATACCCTCGACGAGGCGATTCCGTTGGTGCAGAGAGTGCGTTTCGCCGGGTTTGACGAGTCGGTGGAGATTGCCCTGCGGCTGGGGGTAAACCCGAAGCACGCCGACCAGATGGTACGGGGCACCGTCATTCTCCCGCATGGATTGGGACGCTCGAAGCGGGTCCTGGTCGTGGCGTCCAGTGAGAAACAGAAGGAGGCCGAGGGCGCGGGCGCCGACATCGTCGGTGGCGAGGAGATGGTCAATAGAATTCAGGCCGGTTGGCTCGAGTTCGATGCCGTCGTGGCGACCCCGGACATGATGCGGGTGGTCGGGAAGCTGGGCAAGGTGCTCGGGCCGCGCGGGTTGATGCCTAATCCCAAAACCGGCACGGTGACGTTCGACGTCGCCCAGGCAGTGCGGGAAATCAAGGCCGGCAAGGTGAACTATCGGGTCGACAAGGCCGGTGTGGTACACGCCCCGATCGGAAAGTCGTCCTTCGATGCCGAACGATTGGTTGAGAACGCGCAGGCGTTAATCTCCAGTGTCATCCGGGCCAAGCCCTCGGCGGCCAAAGGCAAGTACGTGCGGAGTGTAACGGTGGCGTCGACGATGGGGCCAGGGGTCGCGATTGACGCCACCAACGCCGACACGTTCGCGGCCGGCGTCTAGCAGCCCATGGTGAGAGTTTCGTGTGGCGCCGGCAACGGTGCCGCGCACGGTAAGGGATAGATAATCGAATGCCGGTCAGCAGAAGCGTCAAGGAAGAATCGGTCAAGCAACTTGGTGAGGCGTTGTCCAACGCCGACAGCATGGTTCTGCTCGACTTCACCGGTCTGGACGTGCCGAAAGTGACAGAGTTGCGGCGCCAGGTGCGTGCGGCGCGGGGCAGTTATCGCGTCGTCAAGAACCGACTGGCCCGGCGTGCGGTCGAGGGCACCGCCTTCCAGTTGTTGGAGAACGCATTCCAGGGCGCGACCGCGATTGCGTACAGCGACGACGACCCCGTCGGATTGGCCAAGGCGCTGGTGACATTCGCCAAGGACAGCCCGGAACTGAAGTTCAAGACCGGAATGGTGGCCGGACGTCTGGTGGCGCCGGCTGAGGTCGAGCATCTGGCCGCACTGCCCTCAAAGGAGGTGTTGCAGGCCCGGTTGCTGATGCAACTGCAGGCGCCGATGACCCAGTTCATGCGGGTGTTGAGCGCCGTGCCGCGTGACCTGCTCAATGTGCTTTCGCAGGTGGAGAAGAAGAAATCGGAGTGACTCAATCACGGGTCCCATGCGGGTCGACCCGTCGGAACTCGCAGGAGTGACATGACCATGGCTGACGTAACGCAAGAACAGGTCGTTGAGTACATCAAGGGCATTTCCGTACTGGAGCTGTCTCAGTTGGTGAAAACACTCGAGGAAGAGCTCGGTGTGTCGGCCGCGGCGGCGATGCCGGTGGCGCTGGCTGGCGTGGCGGCGCCTGGTGCGGCTGTCGAAGCGGCCGAGGAACAGACCGAGTTCACGGTCACGCTGACCGAGATCGGTGCGAAGAAGATCAACGTCATCAAGACCGTCCGCGAAGTGACCAGCCTCGGCCTGAAGGAAGCAAAGGATCTGGTCGAGAGCGCCCCCACTGCGGTCAAGGAAGGCATCCCCAAGGACGAAGCCGAGGCCATCGTGAAGAAGTTCGAGGCCGTGGGCGCGAAGGCGGAGCTGAAATAGTCGTCGTTGGCACGCTGGCGGCGGGTGGTCGCCCGCCGCCAGCGTGCCAACGACGGTCGTGGTTTCGTCGAATGCAGCGCGGCGTTCGTTCCGCGCTGCCAGGCCCGCCGTGCTAGTCCGAGGGTGTTGCAGAATGCAGAGTGAGCCCAAGAACGTCTACCGGGAACGCATAGGGTTTTCGAAGATCCGGACGACGATCCCGATCCCGAATCTCATCGAGATCCAGAAGAAATCCTACGAACGTTTTTTGCAGATGACACGATTGGCGTCCGAGCGGGGTGACGCCGGGCTGCAATCGGTGTTCAAGTCGGTCTTTCCGATCAGCGACTTTCGTGAGAACTCCTCACTCGAGTTCATCGAATACTCGATCGGCAACTGGGAGTGCAAGTGCGGCCGGCTATCCGGTCTGCATCATCTCCGGCAACCGTGTTCGTCCTGTGGGACCACGCTGGTGGCTGAGCCCTACGGCGAGCATGACGTGCTCTGCAGGAGTTGTGGGACCGCCAACAACGCGCGGGGTGTCATCTGCGAAATTTGCGAGAACACGGTTGCGCTGAAGCTCAAGTACGACGTCGAAGAGTGCCAGGAGCGCGGCATGACTTATGCCGTGCCGCTGAAGGTCACGATCCGCTTGGTCGTCTGGAACAAGGACGCGGAGACTGGGGTCAAGTCCATACGAGATATCAAGGAGCAGGAGGTCTACTTCGGAGATGTCCCGCTGATGACCCACAACGGGACCTTCATCATCAACGGTACCGAGCGTGTCGTGGTGTCGCAGTTGCATCGTTCGCCCGGTGCGTTCTTTCACTCCGAGGACCGGCAACTCTACGTCGCGCAGATCATTCCGTATCGCGGATCCTGGGTCGAGTTCGAGTACGACGCCAAGAACCTGCTCTATGTGCGAATCGATCGCAAACGAAAGTTCCTCGCAACTGTTTTCCTGCGGGCGCTTGGATTGCGTGGTGCGGACGAGATCATCCGTACTTTCCATTCGTTGGATCGCATCTCGCTTCGCGACGCTGACGTGCGGTGGGCGGTGAGCCCAACACTGATCGGACGCAGGGTGAAGTCGGAGATCGTCATTGACGACAACCGCAAGGTCGCTGCTGGAAAGAAGATCGGCAAGTCGGCGCTCGATTCGATCCGGAAGGCCGGTATCGAGTGGGTTCAGGTGGCGGAGACAGAGCTCGAAGGTGCTTTTGCGGCAGCCGATGTTGTGGATCCGTCGACCGGCGAGGTGATTCTCGAGGCCAACGAGGAACTGACGCCTCGTATTGTGGCCATGGCGCAGGAGAAGCAAGTCGCACAGATCGAGCTGTTTTTCCCTGAGCGGGACGAAATCGGGACCGTGCTGTCGATGACCCTGCGGAAGGACACAATCCGGACGCACGAGGAGGCGTTGATAGAGATTTACCGGCGCTTGCGGCCCGGAGACCCACCAACTCTCGACAGCTCGCGATCGCTGTTCGAGAACATGTTCTTCAACCCGCAGAAGTACGATTTCTCGCGGGTCGGACGGTTGAAACTCAACACCAAGCTCGGACTGGAGACCCCGCTCGACGAGAAGATTCTGCATCCGCCCGACTTCTACGCGGTTATCAATTACCTGCTTTCGTTGCGGCGCAATCCGACGAACGCCGACGACATCGACCACCTTGGCAACCGTCGGGTCCGGTCGGTCGGCGAACTCCTCGAAAACCAGTTCAGAATCGGACTGGTGCGGATGGAACGGGCCATCAAGGAAAAAATGTCCGTCTATCAGGAGATGGCGACGGCGATGCCGCACGACCTGATTAACGCCAAGCCGGTCATGGCGGCGATCAGAGAATTCTTCGGTTCGTCTCAGTTGTCTCAGTTCATGGATCAAACGAATCCGCTGTCGGAGATCACACACAAGCGCCGGTTGTCGGCGTTGGGGCCCGGCGGATTGTCGCGCGAACGCGCCGGATTCGAGGTGCGCGATGTCCATCCGACCCATTACGGTCGAATCTGTCCGATTGAGACTCCCGAGGGACCGAACATCGGACTGATCTCGTCGCTGTCCTGTTATGCCCGGATCAACGAATTCGGTTTCATCGAGTCGCCGTACCGTCGAATCAAGGACAACCGCGCCGCCGACTACGTGCAGATCACGAACGCCGGCGGCACCCGGTTTCACGCTGGTGACATCGTGGAGCTGTCTGAGGCGGAAGGAGCGAGCGCAGCCGCCAAGGCTCGCAAGAAGAAAGGTGTCGAGTTCGAGCCCTACTCGTTCTATCTGTCAGCCTGGGAGGAAGATCAGTACATCATCGCGCAGGCCAATGCCCGGCTTGATGCGGACGGCAATCTGATCGATCCGCGGGTCAATTCTCGTCAGGCGGGCGACTTCATCCTCGCTCCACGAGAAAAGGTTGATTTCATCGACGTCTCACCAAAGCAACTTGTGTCCGTGGCAGCGTCACTCATTCCGTTCCTCGAGCACGACGACGCCAACCGGGCGTTGATGGGTTCCAACATGCAGCGCCAGGCGGTGCCGCTGTTGCGGGCGCGGGCACCGTTTGTCGGCACCGGTATGGAGCACATCACTGCGCGCGACTCGGGCGCTGTCATCGTCGCCCGGCGGAGCGGCACGGTGGACTACGTCGATTCGCAGCGCGTTGTCGTCAGGGTCGAGGGAGAATCCGGTGAGATGTCACGCGAGATGGGTGCCGACATCTACAACCTGACCAAGTTCCGCCGATCGAATCAGAACACCTGCATTAGCCAGAAGCCAATCGTCCGTGTTGGTCAGAAGGTGTCGAAGGGGCAAGTGCTGGCTGACGGCCCCTGTACCGAATTGGGAGAACTCGCGCTCGGACGAAATGTGCTGGTCGCGTTCATGCCGTGGCGCGGCTACAACTTCGAAGACGCCATCCTGGTGTCCGAGCGAATGGTCAAGGAGGACTACTACACCTCTATTCACATTGAGGAATTCGAGACCGAGTCGCGTGACACCAAACTGGGCCCTGAGGAGATCACGCGAGACATTCCTAACGTGTCCGAAGGGTTCCTGAAGGACCTCGACGACAGTGGCATCATCCGAATCGGCGCCTACGTCAAGCCGGGCGATATTCTGGTCGGCAAGGTCACCCCGAAGGGCGAAACTCAACTGACCCCCGAGGAAAAGCTGCTGCGGGCCATCTTCGGGGAGAAGGCTGGCGATGTGCGCGATGCGTCGTTGCTTTGCCCGCCGGGGATCGATGGCATCGTCGTCAGCGTCAAGATCTTTTCCCGGAAGGGTATCGAAAAAGACGATCGGGCCAAGGCAATCGAAGCCGATGAACTCGAGATGATGGAGAAGAATCTCCAGGACGAGATTCGGATCCTGCACGAAGAGGTCAAGAAACGTGTGGCGGTCATGATCGACGGGCAGGTGCTCGGCAACGACCTGTTCGATGACCATGGTCGCGAGCGTCTGTTGGCCCAGGGAACTGTCCTGAAGCCGGAGGTGGTGCGCGAACTCCCGTATCAGGCGATCACCAGGATCTGGCTGTCGGACGGGAACCGGCAACTCGAAAGCGAATTGCGCTCGCTCGAGGAACGCACAGAGCGGCAGGTCGAGGTAATCAGACGGACGTTCGAGGAGAAGAAAGAAAAAATTCGTCGCGGCGACGAGTTGCCGCCCGGTGTGATCAAGCTCGTCAAGGTCTACGTCGCGATGAAGCGGAAGCTGTCGGTGGGTGACAAGATGGCCGGGCGGCACGGCAACAAGGGCGTTATCGCGTGCGTGCTGCCGGAAGAGGACATGCCGCATCTGCCGGACGGCACGCCGGTAGAGATCGTGCTCAATCCGCTGGGAGTGCCGTCACGAATGAATGTGGGGCAGATTCTCGAGACCCATCTTGGCTGGGCCGCCAAGGTGCTGGGGCTGCATTTCGCGACTCCGGTGTTCGATGGAGCGACCGAGTCCGAGATCAAGGGGTGGCTTCAGGAGGCTGGTCTGCCCTCCAGCGGCAAGAGCCGGCTCATCGACGGCATGACGGGTGAACAGTTCGAGCAGAATGTGACGGTTGGCTACATTTACATGTTGAAGCTGTCTCATCTGGTCGACGACAAGATTCACGCGCGGTCCATCGGACCGTACTCGCTCATTACGCAACAGCCCCTGGGCGGCAAGGCACAGTTCGGCGGACAACGATTCGGCGAAATGGAGGTCTGGGCGCTCGAGGCGTATGGCGCCGCGCACATCTTGCAGGAGTTGTTGACCGCCAAGTCGGACGATGTAACCGGGCGCGCGAAGATTTACGAGGCGATCGTCAAGGGTGACGCCTCATTCACACCGGGCTTGCCAGAGTCGTTCAACGTGCTCATCCGCGAACTGCAGGCGCTGTGCCTCGATGTCGAGCTACTGAAGACGCGGCCCCCCTCGGCCGCGTTGATCGCGGCAGCGGACTCCGGCGCGGATGCTGAAACCGGGGAAGGCACCGATGCCGAGGTGGCTCCGGCACTCGACGAGGCCTGAGCTTTGGTGTTTCTGGCAGGAGTGAAGGTAATTCATGAGACCTAGTTTCTCGGAACGCAGTTCACTGACCGCCGATTTCGATGCCATTCGGATCAGCTTGGCCTCGCCGGAACGCATCCGATCGTGGTCGCACGGCGAGGTCACCAAACCGGAGACAATCAACTACCGGACATTCAAGCCGGAACGGGACGGGCTCTTCTGCGCGAAGATCTTCGGTCCCGTGACCGACTGGGAGTGCTTGTGCGGCAAGTACAAGCGGATGAAGCATCGGGGCGTGATCTGCGACAAATGCGGGGTCGAAGTGACCCAGGCCAAGGTGCGGCGCGAGCGGCTCGGACACATCACCCTGGCCACGCCGGTCAGTCACGTATGGTTCTTCAAGGGACTCCCGAGCCGCATCGGCCATTTGCTGGACATTTCGCTACGGGACCTCGAGCGGATTCTCTACTTCGAGGCCTACGTGGTCATCGACCCTGGCGATGGCGAGTTCAAAGAGAACCAGCTATTGGCGGAGGAGCAATATCGGAAAGCACTGGAGGATTACGGTCCGCAGTTTCGCGCGCAGATGGGCGCCGAGGCGATCAAGGAGTTGCTCAAGCGGGCCGACATTGAAGAACTTGCCGTGGACTTGCGAGATCGCATGCGCGCCGAGACCTCGGTGCAAAAGAAGCTCAAGTTTGCTAAACGGCTCAAGGTGGTAGGGTCGTTCCGGAAGTCGACCAATCGTCCGGAATGGATGATTCTGGATGTGATTCCGGTGATTCCTCCAGAGTTGCGCCCGTTGGTGCCGCTCGACGGAGGCCGGTTCGCCACCTCCGACCTCAACGACCTGTATCGTCGGGTAATCAACCGCAACAACCGCCTGAAGAAGCTGATTGAGCTGAAGGCGCCGGATGTCATCATTCGGAACGAGAAACGGATGTTACAGGAGGCCGTCGATGCGTTGTTCGACAACGGCCGGCGCGGGCGAGTACTGCGCGGCGCGAACAACCGCCCGCTCAAGTCCCTGTCGGACACGCTGAAAGGGAAGCAGGGGCGATTTCGGCAGAATCTGCTGGGCAAGCGTGTCGACTACTCCGGGCGCTCGGTAATCGTTGTGGGTCCCGAGTTGCGTCTGCACCAGTGCGGGTTGCCGAAGAAGATGGCCCTCGAGTTGTTCAAGCCGTTCATTTACAACAAGCTCGAAAAACGTGGCTTGGTTGCGACCATCAAGCAGGCCAAGGAGATGGTGGAACAGCAACTGCCGGAAGTGTGGGACGTGCTGGAAGAGGTGATTCGCGAGCATCCGGTGCTCTTGAACCGCGCCCCCACGCTGCATCGTCTCGGGATTCAGGCATTCGAGCCGGTGCTCGTCGAGGGCAAGGCGATCCGGATTCACCCGCTCGTTTGTACGGCGTTCAACGCCGACTTCGACGGTGACCAGATGGCGGTCCATATTCCGTTGGCGCCGGAGGCGCAAATCGAGGCGTCGGTGTTGATGAAGTCGTCGAAGAACATTCTGTCACCGGCGAACGGCGCCCCGATTACCACCCCCTCACAGGACATTGTGCTGGGGTGCTACTACCTGACAAAGGAAAAGGTCAATGCCAAGGGAGCGGGTCGGGTCTTCGGCAACGTCGAGGATGTGATGCTGGCGGTGGCTGCCGGCGCAGTAGAGACGCTGACCCCCATTCGCCTCCGGATCAGCGGCGGGTTGATGGATCTGACCGCATCCAGAGACGACCAGGATGTACTTCGCACCGAGGTGGTGGAGATCGAGCAAAAGGTCATCGATACCACTGTGGGTCGTGCGCTGTTCAACAGCGCGCTGCCGCCCGAGCTGCCCTTTGTCAACGGGTTGCTCAAGAAGAAAGGGCTGGGCCAACTGGTTCAGTACTGCTATTTGCGCTACGGCGTCGACAAGACGGTCGAGATGCTGGACGGTCTGAAACAGCTCGGGTTCGGCTACGCCACCCGATCCGGTCTGTCAATCGGTATCGACGACCTCATCGTACCCGCTCAGAAAGCGTCCCTGGTGAAGGCGGCCAGCGACGAGGTAATCCGGGTCGAGCAGCAGTATCTGGAAGGGGCAATCACCAACGGGGAGCGGTACAACAAAGTTATCGCCATCTGGTCGGACGTCACTGAGCGCGTGGCCGACGAGATGTTCAACGAGATGGAGGAGATGGATTCCGGCGGCAAGGACTTCAACGCCGTCTACATCATGGCGGACTCGGGTGCCAGAGGAAGCAAGCAGCAGATACGCCAGTTGGCCGGAATGCGTGGGTTGATGGCCAAGCCATCCGGGGAGATCATCGAGACCCCGATCACGTCGAATTTCCGGGAAGGGCTCACGGTGTTGCAGTACTTCATCTCCACCCACGGCGCGCGGAAGGGGCTGGCGGACACCGCGCTCAAGACGGCAGACTCGGGATATCTCACCCGCCGGCTGGTCGACGTGGCCCAGGACGTCATCATTTCGGAAATCGACTGCGGTACTCTCGACGGGATCGACTCGAGGGCTATCGTCGAAAGCGGCGAGATCATTGAACCGCTTCGTGATCGGATCGTGGGGCGCGTCTTGCTTGAGAATATCAGCGACCCCTTCACGGCTGATGCGATTGCGACGGCCAGCGATCTGGTCACCGAGGATCTAGCCTCGCAAATTGAGGATTCGGGGGTCGAGAGGGTCAAGATCCGCTCGGTACTGACGTGCGCGGCGCGGCGCGGGGTATGTGCCAAGTGCTATGGACGCGACCTCGGCACCGGCGAGCTGGCCGAGTTGGGGCTGGCGGTCGGGGTTGTGGCCGCGCAGTCGATCGGCGAACCGGGTACGCAGCTCACGATGCGGACCTTTCACATCGGCGGCACCGCATCCCGGGTGTCGGCCCAGTCGACCCTGGAAGCGAAGCATGCCGGCACCGCGAGATTCAACGGGATTCAGTGGGTCAAGGCCAAGGACGGCACGCTGGTCGTCATGAACCGTACCGGGTCTCTGGTGGTTCAGGACGCAAAGGGGCGTGACCGCGAGAGGTACCCGGTCGTGTACGGCGCCCATCTGCGCGTTTCTGACGGGCAGCAGGTTGAGCAGGCCCAAGTGCTGGTCGAGTGGGATCCCTATACATTCTCGATCATCACGGAGAAGTCCGGTGTCGTGAAGTTCAAGGACATTGTCGAGGGCGTGACCGTGCACGAAGAGCTGGACGAGGTGACTGGGCTCTCGCGGCTGATCATCGTGGATTCGCCTGACGAGAAAAAGCAGCCATCTGTGGAGATCCGCAATTCCGAAGGCAAGCTTGAGCGCAAGTACAACATGCCTTCCCACTCCCACCTCATGGTGACCGACGCCCAGGACGTCACTGCCGGTGAGGTGCTGGCGAAGATTCCGCGAGAAACGACGAAGACAAAGGACATCACGGGCGGCTTGCCGCGCGTTCAGGAGCTGTTCGAGGCACGAAAACCGCGTGAGACTGCGGTCATCAGCGAGATCGACGGCACAGTCAAGATCGGCAGCATCGTCAAGGGAATGCGCAAGGTCATCATCATTCCCGACGAGGACGGCGCCGAGCCGCGGGAATACTCGCTGCCACGCGGCGTGCACGTCAACGTGCAGGATGGCGATCGGGTGCGGGCCGGCGAGCAACTGATGGACGGTCCGAGCAACCCGCACGACATCTTGAGCGTGCTTGGCGAGAAGGCGCTCCAGAGCTACCTGGTCAATGAAATCCAGGAGGTATATCGCCTGCAGGGCGTCACGATCAACGACAAGCACATCGAGGTTGTGGCACGCCAGATGATGCGGTGGATGAAGATCGAGGACATTGGCACGACCGACTTCCTGATCGACGAGCAAGTCGACCGGTTCCGGTTCCAGCTGGAGAACGAACGGGTCATCGCCGAGGGCGGACGTCCGGCAACAGGCCGCCCGATGCTGCTCGGCATCACCAAGGCGTCGCTGTCTACCGACTCGTTCATTTCGGCTGCCTCGTTCCAGGAGACGACGCGGGTGCTCACCGAGGCCTCCATCTCCGGAAAGGTGGATCATCTCCGTGGATTGAAGGAGAACGTGACGATGGGACGGTTGATTCCGGCCGGAACCGGATTCGATTATTATCGCCACGTGCAGATCCCGCCGGACGAGCCACCGCCGCCGCCGCCGCGAACCATGGAGGACATCGACATCGATCGGGAGATGGACTATATGGCGGAGACGGAGGCCGCGTTCGGTCGAGACGAGGTGACCGATTAGTGCATCGGAGCGGTCCAGAAATCGGCTGCCGGTGCGCAGCCTGGTGTTTTGCGGCAATCGAAGAAGGGGAAAAGCGGGACCGGCGCAAATGTTGCGTGGATACGGACGAACGTGGTAATCTCGCAAGGTTCTGTCGGGGTTAGGACACCCTATCTAACTTCGAACCGTCCGAAAGAGGCCGTGTGGCCGACGGTGCGCTGGGTGCCCGTGTCGGTGCACCGCGAAGAGGTCACGGGGATGCGCGATTCGCCTCTTTCCAGCTTGGGAGTATCCGACCCGGTGGTTCGTGGGGTACGGATCCTCCTTACAGCGCGCACACATCAATAGGGTCAACCCGCCTCAGGTGCGAAGCCGGTGGCTTTCAGGCCTGGGGTGATTTGTCGTTGGCGTCCTGGCCCGACCGCCAGGACGCCGCAGCGTCATCGACGCAGGGAGTGCTCGTGCCGACGATCAGTCAGCTCGTCAGAAAAGGCCGGTACCGGGCCGAGACGAAGACCAAGAGCCCGGCGTTGCGGAGGTGCCCGCAGCGGCGAGGGGTTTGCGTGCGGGTGTTCACCCAGACGCCGAAGAAGCCGAACTCCGCGCTGCGCAAAGTCGCGCGTGTTCGATTGACCAACCAGATCGAGGTCACGAGCTACATTCCGGGTGAGGGCCACAATCTCCAGGAGCACTCGCTCGTGTTGCTGCGTGGCGGTCGTGTGAAGGATCTGCCCGGCGTCCGCTACCACGTGGTGCGGGGGACGCTCGACACCACGGGTGTGCAGGGCCGCAAGCAGAGTCGATCCAAGTACGGCGCGAAACGGCCGAAGGCGTAGTAACGGCGAGAGGAATCCATGCCACGCAGACGCGAAGTTCCCAAACGCGACGTGCCCCCTGATCCGATCTACAACAGCACGCTGGTGACGAAGTTCGTACGCTGCGTCATGAAGAACGGTAAGCGCAGCACCGCCGAGGGCCTCCTGTACGGCAGCCTGGAGATCATCAGGGAGCGAACCGGCGACGACCCGCTCAAGGTATTCAAGAAAGCGGTCGACAACGTGAAACCGAGCCTCGAAGTGAAATCGCGCCGTGTCGGTGGATCGAACTACCAGGTGCCAATAGAGGTCAACCCGAACCGCCGATTGTCACTGAGCATCCGTTGGCTGTCAGGTTACGCGCGGGCGCGCGGCGATGGCAAGACGATGAAGGAGAAGCTGGCGAACGAGTTTGTCGACGCGTCGAATCTGCGGGGCGGGTCAGTAAAGAAGCGCGAGGACACCCATCGGATGGCTGAGGCCAACAAGGCCTTTGCTCATTACCGTTGGTAGGCATTTCTGGTTCGTCGGCGGTGTCTCGACTGGAAGAGAAGAGCAGGTCATAGCAGACAAGTGGCAACAGCAGAGTTGAAGATAACACCGCCGGTCGCCGCCGCCAGTGTCGCAAGACACAAGCAGTCACGAACGGACACAGTGATGCCGAGACAGGTGGCGCTGGAGCGGACGCGCAATATTGGCATCATGGCTCACATTGATGCCGGAAAGACGACCATCACCGAGCGGGTGCTGTTCTATGCGGGGATCACCTACAAGATCGGTGAAGTACATGACGGCACCGCGGTGATGGACTGGATGGAACAGGAGCAGGAGCGGGGCATCACAATCACCTCTGCTGCCACTACGTGCATGTGGCGCGATCACCGAATCAACATCATCGATACTCCGGGGCATGTCGACTTCACCGCTGAAGTCGAGCGATCGTTGCGGGTGTTGGACGGCGCCGTGGCGGTCTTCGATGCGGTGGGGGGCGTGGAGCCGCAGTCGGAGACCGTGTGGCGACAGGCTGACAAGTACCGGGTACCACGGATCTGTTTCGTCAACAAGATGGACCGTGTCGGCGCAGATTTCAACCGCACCCTGACGCAGATTCGCGAGAAGCTTCAAGGCAACCCCGTGGCGATTCAGCTTCCCATCAGGGATGAGGACGAATTCCTCGGGGTCATCGACCTCGTGCGCATGAAGGCAGTTCGTTACCATGACGAGACGCTGGGATCCGGATCGATCATCGAGGACATTCCGGCGGACCGCATGGATGACGCCATGGCGGCTCGCGAACTGCTGGTAGAGAAGGTCTGCGAAGTCGACGATCAGCTACTCGATAAGTATTTGCACGGCACGCCGCTCGAAGAAGAGGAAATCATCGCGACGTTGAGACGCCGCACCGTCGAGTCATTGCGCGAGGAAGACGTTCCCTTCGTACCGGTGCTGTGTGGCAGCGCGTTCAAGAACAAGGGTGTGCAGCCGCTGATCGACGCGGTGATCGACTATCTGCCCTCGCCGCTGGATGTGCCGGCCGTGAGCGGTTGCGATCCGGATGACGAAGAGATCAGGCTCGAACGTCCGTGCGCGGATACCACGCCGTTTTCGGCGCTGGTCTTCAAAATCATGACCGATCCCTACGTCGGTCAGCTCGCCTTTATCCGTGTCTATTCCGGGGTGCTGGCGTCGGGCACCACCATCTACAACCCGCGTCTCCGCCGCAAGGAGAGAATCGGTCGGTTGCTGAAGATGCATGCCGACAAGCGTGAGGAGATCCGGCAGGTCTATTCAGGCGACATCGCGGCTGCGGTCGGACTCAAGAGTGTGGCGACGGGAGATACGATTTGCGACCACCAGCATCCGGTGGTGCTGGAAACGATGGAGTTTCCAAACCCCGTGATTACCTTGGCTATCGAGCCGAAGACCAAGGCCGACCAGGAAAAGCTCGGGCAGGGGCTCGCGAAGCTGACCAGTGAAGACCCGACGTTTCAGGTTCGTACCGATGATGAGACCGGGCAGGTCGTCATCTCCGGTATGGGCGAACTGCACCTCGAGATCATTGTTGACCGGTTGCGGCGGGAATTCGACGTCGAAGCCACCGTCGGCCGGCCGCAGGTCGCCTACCGGGAGACGTTGACCAGACCGTCTGCGGCCGAAGGACGGTATGTCAAGCAGACCGGCGGGCGCGGGCAATACGGGCACGTCAAGATCCGTGTCGCGCCGGGAGACGGCTTCGTCTTCAAGAACGAGATCTTCGGTGGCGCGGTGCCGAGAGAATTCATCAGTTCGGTCGAGTCCGGCATCCGAGAGGCGCTCACGACCGGCGTATTGGCCGGGTATCCGATTGAAGATGTGACCGTGACGCTGTACGACGGCTCGTCCCATGATGTGGACTCGTCCGAGATCGCGTTCAAGATCGCCGGATCGATGGCTTTTCGTCAAGCGGCGCGGAATGCGGCGCCGGTGCTGCTCGAGCCGATCATGAAGGTCGAAGTGGTTGTACCCGAGGTGCACATGGGCGACATCATAGCCGACCTAAACAGCCGTCGCGGCAGGGTGCTTTCGATGGAAGCGCATGGCAGCACGCAGATCGTGAACGCCCGCGTACCTCTCGCGGAGATGTTCGGGTATGCCACCGAACTGCGGTCGCGGACACAAGGGCGCGCAACGTACACCATGCATTTCGATCGCTACGAGCGAGTTCCACAGGCTGTGAGTGAGGAGATTGTGGCGCGGATTCAGGGAAGGTAAGAGAGGCTATCGCCATGGCGAAGGAAAAATTTGATCGGTCGAAGCCACACGTGAACATTGGCACGATTGGGCATATTGATCACGGGAAGACGACGTTGACGGCGGCGATTACGCACGTGTTGGCGAAGCATGACCCGAAGAACACGGTGCGGTCGTTCGACTCGATCGACAACGCGCCGGAGGAGCGGGAGCGGGGGATCACGATTGCGACGGCGCACGTGGAGTACACGACGGCGGCGCGGCACTATGCGCACGTGGACTGTCCGGGGCACGCGGACTACATCAAGAACATGATCACGGGCGCGGCGCAGATGGACGGGGCGATATTGGTGGTGGCGGCGACCGACGGGCCGATGCCGCAGACGCGGGAGCATATCTTGCTGGCGCGGCAGGTGGGGGTGCCGTCGTTGGTGGTGTTTCTGAACAAGGTGGACATGGTCGACGACGAGGAGTTGCTGGACCTGGTGGAGTTGGAGGTACGGGAACTGCTGTCGTCGTTTGAGTATCCGGGGGATGATCTGCCGGTGGTGCGGGGGTCGGCGTTGCGGGCGTTGGAGGGGAGCGACGCGGCGGCGGCGGAAGGGATTGAGGCGTTGATGGCGGCGGTGGACGAGTATGTGCCGCTGCCGGCGCGGGATGTGGACAAGCCGTTTTTGATGCCGATTGAGGATGTGTTTTCGATTTCGGGGCGCGGGACGGTGGTGACGGGCCGGGTGGATCGCGGCGTGGTGAAGGTGGGCGAAGAGATCGAGATTGTGGGGTTTACCGAGACGCAGAAGAAGGTGGTGACCGGGGTGGAGATGTTCCGGAAGCTGCTGGACGCGGGCGTGGCGGGGGACAACATCGGGGTGTTGCTGCGGGGGCTGGAGAAGCGGGACGTGCAGCGGGGGCAGGTGCTGGCGCGGCCGAAGACGATCACACCGCACACGAAGTTCAAGAGCGAAGTGTATGTGCTGACGAAGGACGAGGGGGGGCGGCACACGCCGTTTTTCAATGGGTATCGGCCGCAATTCTATTTGCGGACGACGGACGTGACGGGGGTGGCGACGTTGCCGGAGGGTGTCGAGATGGTGATGCCGGGGGACAACGTGGCGATGGAGGTGGAGCTGATCACGCCGGTGGCCCTGGAGAAGGGGCTGCGGTTCGCGATCCGGGAAGGTGGCCGCACCGTCGGGTCGGGCGCCATCACCGACATCGTCGAATAGACCGGCGGGTTGGATCACCGAGAGCCATAGAGAGCCGAAGAAAGACATGTTCAGCGACAAGATCCGGATCCGTCTCAAGGCGTACGACCATCGGGTGCTCGATCAGTCGACCTCGGAGATCGTCGATACTGCCAGGCGTACCGGCGCCCGTCTCGCAGGTCCTATTCCGCTGCCGACAGATCTGAACAAGTGGACCGTGCTGCGGTCGCCCCACGTCGACAAGAAGTCTCGCGAGCAGTTCGAGATTCGGACACACAAGCGGTTGATCGATATCTTCGAGCCGACCCCGCAGACCGTGGATGCTCTGATGAAGCTCGATTTGCCGGCCGGTGTCGACGTCGAGATCAAGGCGTTCGGGAAGGACAGCAAGTAGAGACACCGTCACGAGGCGGTGTGAAATGGAAGAACGACCATGGTGACCGGTATTCTCGGGCGCAAGATCGGGATGACACAGGTGTTCGCTGACAACGGCGTGGTCACGCCCGCCACCGTCATCAAGGCAGGTCCGTGTGTCGTTGTGCAGCGGAAGACGGTTGAGCGAGACGGCTACGACGCGGTGCAGCTCGGGTTGGTTGAGGATGCCCCCGCGAACGTGAACAAGCCGATAGCTGGTCACTACAAGAAGGCCAACGTGCCGCCGACAAAGCTGCGTCGAGAAGTCGGGGTTGTCGCCGGCAGCGACGGTCCGATCGAAGGCGAACAGGTCGTGGCCTCCGTGTTTGCAGACGGCGATACAGTCGACGTCATCGGCGTCAGCCGCGGCAAGGGATTTCAGGGGGTCATGAAGCGGCACGGCTTCGCTGGCGGTCGCGCGACCCACGGGTCGATGTTCCATCGAGCGCCCGGATCGATCGGGGCGTCGTCGTATCCCTCGCGTGTCATCAAGGGGATGCGTGGGCCGGGGCGCATGGGCGGCGACCGGGTCACGGTGCGGAATCTGCGCGTGTTGCAGGTGGACCCTGAGCAGCATGTCCTGGTCGTCAAGGGCGCAGTGCCCGGGGCGCCCGGTGGGTTCGTGGTGGTGCGCAAGGCGGTGACGGCAGGACCGGTGACCGTCGCACCGGAAAAGAAGTCGTAACAATGGACGGATTGCGGCCATGACATTGGATGTCGTCGATTCGCAGAACGAAAAAGTCGGGGCGCTCGAGGTCAGCGATGAGGTATTCGGTGGTCGTGTGAATACCGACGTGATCTGGGAGGCTGTAGTACATCAACAGGCTTCCGAACGTCGTGGCACCCACGCGACCAAGACCCGAGGCAAGGTCAGCGGTACCGGTAAGAAGCCCTGGCGCCAGAAGGGCACTGGTCGCGCTCGTGTGGGCTCGAGCCGCAACCCTCTGTGGAGGTCGGGTGGGATCGTGTTCGGTCCGCAGCCGCGCAGCTATGGATATCGATTACCGAGGAAGGTAGTGCGCGGTGGGCTGCGGTCGGCGTTGAGTCAGAAGTTCCAGGATGCAGCAATCCTGGTGGTGGACAAGCTTGTCGTTGAGGAGCCTCGCACACGCCACGCGGCTGATTTGCTGGATCGGTTGGAGGTGGACGGCAAGACGCTCCTGGTGGATGTGAATCCAGATGCGAACCTGTCGCTCGCGGTTCGCAACCTCACGAGCGTGAAGATGTTCTCTACGCGTCATCTTGGCGCGCGCGATGTCGTAGATGCGCCCCGGATCGTCATGACACGTGCCGCGGTAGAGCGGCTGGAGCAGGTGCTGAGATCATGAAAGGGACCGAGGTGATTCGGCGGCCGCTCATCACCGAGAAGACGACGTTGCAGCGTGAAGACGGCCGGACTGTCGTGCTTGAGGTGGCAATGCGAGCGACCAAAGTTGAGATCAAGCAGGCGGTCGAGCGGTTGCTGGGAGTTAAAGTGGCGAGCGTCCGCACGGCTATCAGCCACGGCAAGATCAAGCGGCAAGGGCGGTTCATCGGCCAGCGCCCCGATTGGAAAAAAGCGTACGTGCGGTTGCGGGACGGTGAAAACGTTCCGGAATTCCTGGAAGGCGCATAGACGGATCACACGGGTCGAATAACGGCAAGAGCCCCACAGGACCATGACAATTCGCCAATACAAGCCCACATCGGCGGGACGGCGGTTTCAGACGGTGCAGACGTTCGACGAACTCACCGCGACGAAACCGTACAAGCCTTTGACCGAACCGCTGCCGAAGTCCGGTGGCCGCAACAACCTGGGCCGGGTCACCATGTGGCAGCGTGGCGGTGGGCACAAACGGACCTACCGCATCATCGATTTCAAGCGCGACAAGAAGGACGTGCCGGGTACAGTGTCCACCATTGAGTACGATCCGAACCGTTCCGCCCGAATTGCGTTGGTGACTTACGCGGACGGCGACAAGCGCTACATCCTGCAGCCGTCCCGGGTCTCGGTCGGCGACACGGTCGTGGCTGGCGACACGGTCGATATTCTGCCGGGCAATGCGTTGCCATTGAAGAACATTCCACTTGGTACCCAGCTCCACAACGTGGAGTTGAAGCCAGGCAAGGGCGGTCAGATCGCCCGGAGCGCGGGATCGTCCGTCCAGTTGATCGCAAAGGAGGGCAACTACGCCTCGCTGCGTATGCCATCCGGCGAGGTGCGGCGGATCTTGAAAGAGTGCTTGGCCACGGTCGGGCAGGTCGGCAATGTCGACCATGAGAACGTGTCGCTGGGCAAGGCTGGTCGCGCGCGGTGGCTGGGGCGCAGACCCACCGTTCGCGGGGTGGCGATGAATCCGGTCGACCATCCGCTGGGCGGTGGCGAAGGCAGCTCCGCTGGTGGGCGCCATCCGGTGACGCCTTGGGGTGTGCCAACCAAGGGGTACAAGACCCGCGGCCGGAAGCCGTCCGACAAGTTCATAACCCAACGCCGGAAGCGGCGAAAGTGACGGACTTGGCCTTGAGCATCGGAATTGAGACGAGGCGTGTATGAGTCGATCGTTGAAAAAGGGCCCGTTCGTGGACCTGCCGTTGCTGGAAAAGATCGAGATCATGAACCGGGCGGGGGACCGGAAGGTGATCAAGACCTGGTCACGGAGATCCACGGTCGTTCCGGAAATGGTCGGACACACCATTGCGGTTCACAATGGCAAGAAATTCGTGCCGGTGTATCTCACCGAGAACATGGTCGGCCATAAGCTGGGCGAGTTCTCCCCGACACGGCTGTTTCGAGGACACACCGGAAGACGTGACAAGGCTGCGGCGGTCAAGAGGTAGCAGACGATGATCGAAGGGCGGGCTACGGCCCGATATGTCCGGACATCGGCGCAAAAGGCCAAGCTGGTGATGGATCTCATCAGGGGACAGGACGTAGACCGTGCACTGTCGACCTTGCGGTTCGCCCGCAAGCGCATCGCTCGGGACGTCGAGAAGGTGCTGCGTTCGGCGGTTGCGAATGCGCAGCAGAAAGAAGGGACCAGCGGCGATGCCGATCGGATGTTCGTGTCCCACTGTTACGCCGACCAGGGGCCGTCGATGAAACGTATCCGGCCGGCGCCCATGGGACGGGCGTTTCGGATTGTCAAACGCACCGCGCATCTCACGGTCAAGGTTGCTGAGCGGCCCGAGATTGTGACGCGTGTTGCGCCGCCCGAGTTGCCAGGCAGCGACGAGGCCGAGACAGCGAAGCGCCAGTGAGGAAGGTTGCCAGTCTGGTCACCAAAGAGACGACGACCGAGGAGTTAAGGTAGGGTACAGCGCCCAAGGGCGCGAGGTTGGCTAGATGGGGCAGAAGGTTCATCCATACGGATTCAGGCTCGGATTCAACAAGACGTGGCGGTCCCGTTGGTATGCGGACCGCGACTACGCGAAGCTCCTGCACGAAGATCTTGCATTGCGCGCAGATCTGAAGAAGCGGTTCGCCCACGCGGGAGTCTCGAAGATCGAGATCGAGCGCGCGGCTAACAAGTTGAAGATCGATATCTGCACTTCCCGGCCGGGCATCATCATCGGGCGGAAGGGCACGGAGGTCGACAAGCTCAAGACCGAGATTCAAAAGCGGACCAAGCGTGAGGTCTTCATCAACATTCAGGAAATCCAGAAGCCGGAACTCGACGCGCAGCTCATCAGCGAGTCGGTGGCGCTGCAGCTCGTCAAACGGGTCGCGTTCCGCCGGGCGATGCGCAAGGCGGTTGAATCGGCGCTACGATTCGGCGCGCGGGGAATCAAAATCCGGGTCGGCGGCCGATTGAACGGCGCGGAGATCGCGCGGAACGAATGGTATCTGCACGGTCAGTTGCCGCTGCAGACCCTGCGGGCGGATGTGGACTACGGGTTTGCGGAGGCTAACACCACCTACGGGCAGATTGGCGTGAAGGTGTGGTTGTACAAGGGCGACCGGCATGAGCCCCGGTTGGCGCGCGATGAAGAATATCGGGCTCCGCGACGGGGTTCGAGGGTCTAGCAGCCCGTGGTGAAACCCCGCGGTGCACCGAGATCGGCGATGCGCCCGGTGAGCAAGGCGAGAAGAGGGAGAATACCGGTAGTATTCGACCGATGAACAACGCAGATCAGTGGGATGCAGCGTGAAACCGCAGAATTCCGCGGGGAAGCGCAGAATTCTGCGGGGATCGAATGCAGCGGGGCTTTTGCCACGGGCTGCTAGTAGCCGATGGTAAGCGTCAGCGCAGCAAACGAGGGTAATTCGTCATGTTGATGCCAAAAAAGGTAAAGCATCGGAAACAGCATCGTGGCCGCATGACCGGAAAGGCATGGCGCGGCTCGACGGTGTCTTTCGGTGACTATGGGCTCCGCGCGATGGAGCCCTGCTGGCTGACGGACCGGCAGATCGAGGCGGCGCGCGTCGCGATGACCCGCTTCATCAAGCGCGGTGGCAAGATCTGGATCCGCATATTTCCTGACAAACCGATCACCAAGAAGCCCCAGGAAACTCGGATGGGGAAGGGCAAGGGCTCCCCGGAACAGTGGGTGGCGGTCGTCAAGTCTGGTCGGATCTTGTTCGAGATGGAGGGTGTGGAGGAGGCGGTCGCCAAGCGCGCCATGCAATTGGCGGCGGCGAAGCTGCCGATTCATACGAAGTTCGCGACCCGGTTGGAGGTGGCCGAGTCGTCATGACCAAGATAGCGGAGTTGCGTGAACTCGGCGTGTCCGCCCTTGAGCGACGGGAGCAGGAGCTTTCCGAGGAGCTGTTCCGGTTGCGGCTTCAGCACTCGATGGGACAGCAGGAGGCGTCAGGCAAATTGAAGGAAAGCCGGCGCGACATGGCACGCATAAAAACATTGTTGCGGGAGCACGCGATCGGCGGTGGAGCCGCGCCGACTGAAACCGACGCGTAGCCGTTGGGCAGAGATATGGGAACCAAGGCAGAAGTCCAGGGCGTGGTCATCAGCGACAAGATGGATCAGAGCGTCGTCGTGGCGGTGGAGCGCCGTGTGCGTCACGAGCTCTACGGCAAGATCCAGCGCCGCACGTCGAAGTTCATGGCGCACGACCCAGCAAACGCCGCGAAGGTGGGCGACGTGGTGGCCATCGTCGAGACGCGTCCGTTGAGCCGCCGCAAGCGCTGGGCCGTGATCCGTGTGGTCGAACGGGCTCAGGCGATTTGACGAGCGAGATCCGATCATGATCCAGATGCAATCGATTCTCGACGTTGCGGACAACTCCGGTGCCCGAAAGATCGCGGTGATCAATCCACTCGGTGGTGCGACCGGACGTTATGCGCGGCTTGGGGATCTCGTTACCGCCTCGGTCAAGGAAGCGGCGCCGTCGTCGGCCGTGAAGAAAGGGCAGGTCGTTCGTGCGGTCATCGTGCGGACCACCAAGGAACACCGCCGGCGGGACGGGAGCTATATCCGTTTCGACAGGAACGCGGCGGTGCTGGTGAACGAGCAAGGTGAGCCGATCGGCACACGTGTCTTCGGTCCGGTCGCACGCGAGTTGCGCGAGCGGAAGTTCATGAAGATTGTCTCCCTTGCGCCGGAGGTGCTCTGATTAAGGCGGTCGAAGAAGTTGCGGTGCCGGTCATCCGATGAGTGGTAGGAGTCATGTCGAGTATTCAGACGCCAATCCGGAAGAACGACGACGTCGTTGTGGTTTCTGGCAAGGACCGCGGTAAACGTGGTCGAGTATTGCAGTTGGTGCCGGGGAAGAACCGGTTGATCGTTGAGGGTGTGAACTTCGTCAAGCGTCACACGCGCCCTAATCCGTCCCAGAACGTGAAGGGCGGAGTGGTCGAGCGCGAGGCGCCGTTGCATGCCTCGAACGTACAACTCGTGTGTCCGGAGTGCGGCGCAACCACTCGGATCGGGCGCCGTCTGCTCGGTGATGGTCGGAAGGTGCGGATTTGTCGCAAATGCGATGGGGTCGTCGATAGATGAGCCGATTGAAAGAGCGGTATCAGGAGACGGTCGTGCCCGCCCTCACGAAAGAGTTCAGATACACTAACGTGATGGCGGTGCCGAAGGTTCAGCGAATCGTGGTGAACATGGGGCTGGGCGAGGCGACGCAAAACGCGAAACTGATTGACGCGGGGAGCGACGATCTGGCCCGCATCACCGGTCAGAAGCCGTTGACCACGCGCGCACGGAAGTCGGTGGCGCAGTTCAAACTGCGGCAGGGAATGCCCATAGGCGCCGTTGTCACGTTGCGTCGAGACCGGATGTACGAATTCCTTGACCGGTTGATCTCGATCGCGCTTCCGCGCGTACGTGACTTTCGGGGGGTGTCGCCCAAGGGCTTCGACGGGCGTGGCAACTACACTCTCGGGCTCCGTGACCAGTTGATGTTCATCGAGATCGACTACATGAAGGTCGATAAGTCGCGCGGCATGAATATTTCCGTGGTCACGACGGCCAGGACAGACGAGGAAGGGCGGCGGCTGCTCCAGTTGATGGGGATGCCGTTTCGAGCGAATTAGCAGTTCGTGGCGGAATCGCGCGTGGCCCTGGAATCGGCGATGTGCCAGGCCGCCATTTGGTGCACAACGGCGCTCCGGCCTGTCCCTCCGGGAGGGGGGGGGGTTAGGGGATTGTCGCGAGGACAGTGATGGCTACGACCGCGAAGATCGTCAAGGAAAGCAAGCCACCCAAGCACAAGACCAGACTCCGGAATCGATGCAAGTTGTGTGGTCGACCGCGCGCGTTCATGCGAAAGTTCGGGTTGTGCCGGCTGTGCTTCCGGAAGTTGGCGCTTGAAGGCGACATTTCCGGAGTCACGAAGAGTAGCTGGTGACAGGAACGGGCCGCCCGCGAAACGCGGGGCGTGCCGACGAGTACGAGACATGAAGAGCCATGACTGATCCGATTTCCGACATGTTGTCGAGAATCCGCAACGCGACATCCGCACGGCGAAAGCGCGTCGATATTCCGGCATCGCGGCTCAAGATGGAGATTGCCCGGGTTTTGCAGCACGAGGGTTACATCCGTGCCTTCAAGATGGTTGACCTCGTCGTCGAGACAGGGCAGGCCGCTCGTTCGATGGTCCGTATCCAGCTCAAGTACGGGTCGCGTGGCGAGAATGTCATCTCGGGGATTCAGCGAGTCAGTCGACCCGGTCGACGGGTGTACTACGGGCGAGACGATGTGCCACCGGTGCTGACCGGTCTCGGAACCAGCATTCTCACCACGTCGCAAGGTGTGATGACGGGACGCGATGCGGTGAAGAACGGTGTCGGCGGCGAAGTGTTGTGCAACGTCTGGTAGGTCTGACGGAGTCACGTTATGTCGCGAGTGGGCAAGAGACCGATTTCTATCCCGAGCGGGGTCACGGTCCAGATCTCCCCCAAGGCGGTTGAGGTCAAGGGGCCGAAAGGCACGTTGCGTCAGGCGCTTCCGCCGGGCATCGTCATTGAACTCAAGGACGGACGGCTGGAAGCGAAGCCCGAGCGCGAGGATCGTGCGCTGAGAAAGTTCCATGGCTTGGCGCGAAGCCTCGTTGCCAACGCGCTGACCGGGGTGACAGAGGGGTTCAAGAAGGAGCTCGACATCGTGGGCATCGGGTACAGGGCGGAAGTTGCCGGCCAGAGGCTCACGATGGCGCTCGGTTATTCGCACCCGGTCATCTTCGAGATTCCGATCGGGATCGGAGTAGCCGTTGCCAACCAGACGCATCTCGTTGTGTCGGGGATCGACCGGCAGGCAGTGGGTCAGGTGGCCGCGGATATTCGGAGTCTCCGGAAACCGGATCCCTACAAACAGAAGGGCATCCGTTACACCGGCGAGGTCTTGAAGAAGAAGGAGGGCAAGACCGGGGCCTAGCGGCCGTTGGCAGGACCCTGCGTCGTACCGAGATCCGGTCGTAACAATATCGCGCCCGGTCAGTGCAAGGCGAGAAGAGGGAGCATTACTCGACGCAGCGGCGGGCGAATGTCGCAGGGCCGGGTGCCATGAATGATTGCTCGCCACCTGGCGGTTGGAACGTGTGATGAAGGTTAAGACAAAGAAGGACCGACGTCGGAGGATTGCGTTGCGGCAACGCAAGGCGGTCAAGGGGACGACCGAACGACCGAGATTGGCCGTGTTTCGCAGCTTGGCGCACATTTCGGCCCAGGTGATTGACGACACCACCGGCACGACCCTGGCGTCCGCGTCAAGCACCGAGCCGGCTGTCAAGGCGAGCCTCCTCGCTGGAGTGAACGGCGGGAACGTGGCCGGGGCGCAGGTCGTTGGCCGGTTGGTGGCCGAAAGGACGCTTGAGAAGGGCATTTCCAGCGTCGTGTTCGACCGTGGCGGATTTCTATATCACGGGCGTGTGCGCGAGGTTGCGGGCGCGGCTCGCGGTGCTGGATTGAAGTTCTGACAGCCCGTGGTACAACCCAACGTCGCACCGAGATCCGGTCGGGACGATGCCGCGGACGGTCGGGGCAAGGCGGGAAGAGGGAGCATGCCGCGCCAGTATGCGACCGAGGAACTACGCAGGTCGGCGGGATGCAGCGTCTATAGAATGCAGCAGGGCTTTCGCCACGGACTGCCAGGAACGGCCTCATGAATAAGATGCGAGCGAAGATCGACGCTGGGGAGTTCGACCTCAAGGACACGGTCGTCTCGATCAACCGGGTTACCAAGGTCGTCAAGGGAGGCAAGAACCTGAGCTTCAGCGCTCTGGTAGTGGTCGGTGACACCCACGGAGTCGTGGGGTTCGGTGTCGGTAAGGCCAAGGAGGTACCATCAGCGATCAAGAAAGGAATCGATGCCGCCAAGAAGGGGCTGGTGCGTATACCGCTGAGTGGCACCACGATTCCGCACACCATCGTCGGCCGATTCGGCGCGGGTCGAGTCCTCTTGAAACCTGCTCGCGAGGGTACCGGCATCATCGCGGGAGGTGCCGTGCGTGCCGTCATGGAGTCGGTGGGCATTCAGAACATCCTGACGAAGTCGCTCGGGACTGACAATCCGCACAACGTGGTGCGCGCAACGTTCACCGGGTTGACCGAACTCAAGGATCCTGTCGCCGTGGCGCGGTTGCGTGGTGTTGAGCTGGAGGATTTGACAGCCTAGCCTCTCGCTGCAAGAGCCTCGCGTCGCACTGAGCGCGGCGTTGCGCTTGTCGGGATCAGTTGTGGCGAAGGAGCATGCGGGCGGGGCGCGGGTGCTTCGTGAGGCCGGTTGTGACCGGGTATCCGGGATAACTTTGAGACGGAGATGACAGAAAGTACGGACGGCAACCGAGTCACCGTGACGTTGGTGCGGAGCACCATTGGATTCGAAAGACGTCAAGCCGAGGTCGTACGGGGGCTTGGACTTCGACGAATTGGGCAGACTGTTGAACTCAAGGATGTCCCGTCCATTCGTGGCATGATCCGGAAGGTCCGGCATCTTGTACGCGTGAACGAGGTGGAGGGCTCACGTCGATGAATCTCAGCGATCTCAAACCGCCGAAGGGCGCCAAACACGCGAAGAAGCGGGTCGGACGGGGGTACGGCTCCGGTACGGGGGTGACTTCCGGGCGTGGGCACAAGGGGCAGAAGTCGCGGTCCGGCTTCCACCACAAGCGCGGATTCGAAGGCGGACAGATGCCTCTGCATCGGCGGCTGCCGAAGCGCGGATTTTTCAATCCATTTCGCGTCGAGTACGCGGTCGTGAATCTCGACACGTTGTCCGAGCGATTCGAGGCTGGCACCGAAGTGACCCCGGACATCCTGCGGGATCGAGGGATCGTGCGGTCGAACACCAAACTGGTCAAGGTGCTCGGACGCGGCGATATCGATACCGCGTTGACCGTCAAAGCGCACAAGTTCAGCCGCATCGCAAGCGAGAAGATTGCGGCGGCTGGCGGACAAGCTGCGGTGATCTGCCGTAGCAGCGGTCACCCTGCTGCAGATGACGACATTTCCGCCGCTCCGGATGCTGGCGAGCCGGTCGTGACCGACCGCGCGAACAGCGCATCCGGTGAAGCCGGAAGCGGCCCGGTGTCCCATGACGGTGACGACGGTGCGGAGTCCGAGTCGTAAAGGGCGAACCGATGCTTGACAGCCTGCGGAATATCTTCACAATCTCCGATCTCCGCACCCGCGTGCTGTTCACGCTCGGGATTCTGGCGGTCTACCGGGTCGGTAGCGTAATCCCGACACCCGGGGTCAATACAGAGGCGTTGGCGATTCTGGCCGAGCAGATGGCCAGTACCATGTTCGGGTTTTACAACATGTTCTCCGGCGGCAACCTCGCGCAGGTGACGATTTTCGCGCTGGGCATCATGCCCTATATCAGCGCCTCCATCATTTTGCAGTTGCTGACGGTCGTCTGGCCCTACCTGGAGCGGTTGTCGAAAGAAGGGGAACTCGGGCGGCGCAAGATCACGCAATACACGCGCTATGGCACGCTCTTGCTGTGCGCCGTGCAGGCATTCGCCATCGCGTTCTGGCTCGAGAGCCAGACCAACATCGCAGGGGGTCTGCCGCTGGTGTTCAACCCGGGCTGGGCGTTCCGCCTGATGGTGGTGCTCACATTGACCACGGGCACCTGTTTCATCATGTGGCTGGGGGAGCAGATCACCGAGCGGGGAATCGGCAACGGCATGTCGCTGATCATCTTCGCGGGCATCGTCGTGAATCTGCCGGCGGCGGTGTTCAACACCATCGACCAGCTACGCACTGGCCAGATGGGGCTGTTCCGCCTCCTGATTCTCACCATCGTGATGGTGCTGGTCATCGGCGCGGTCGTCTTCATGGAGCGGGGACAGCGGCGCGTCACGGTGCAATACGCCAAGCGGGTTGTGGGCCGTCGGATGTATGGGGGCTCGAGTACCCACATACCGCTCAAGGTGAACACCTCCGGCGTGATTCCAGTCATCTTTGCCTCATCGTTGCTCGCGTTTCCGGCGACGATCGCGTCCGCCCTGCCTGCTGGAGGGGTGGCGCAGACCGTCACGGAAGGGCTCGCCAACGGGATGCCGCTCTACTATCTCCTCTATATGGGAGGTATCATTTTCTTTGCCTACTTCTATACGGCCATCATCTTCAATCCGGATGACGTGGCGGACAACATGCGGAAGTACGGCGGCTTCGTGCCGGGAATCCGGCCGGGCAAACGAACGGCCGAGTATATCGATACGATTCTCACGCGGATCACGCTGGTCGGTGCGGTCTATCTGGCCGTCGTGGCGGTGCTGCCCGATCTGATGATCGTCGGGTTCCGAGTGGACGCGATTCCGTTCATCGGCGACTCGCTCGACGCGGTGACGCCGCGCTGGATAACGGACGGTCTGGGGGTCACGTTCTACTTCGGCGGCACCTCGTTGCTGATCATCGTGGGCGTTTCGATGGATACGGTCCAGCAAGTGGAGTCGCAGTTGATCATGCGGCACTATGACGGGTTCATGAGGAAGACGCGCATCCGGGGACGCCGGGGATAATGGAGCCGTTGACCCGTTGTCCTGAGTGACGGCGGGCATGGGCTGAAGCACATGGAGAGCGGAGCGACACCAATCAATCTCGTCGTGCTCGGTCCACCGGGGGCGGGGAAGGGCACCCAGGCGCTCGAGTTTGCTCAGCGTCACGAGATTCCCGCGATCTCGACAGGGAATATCCTGCGTGATGCGGTGCGGTCCGGTAGCGAGTTGGGCCAGCGCGCGAAGACTGTGATGGACGCCGGAGGCTTGGTCGACGACCAGTTGATGGTCGCAATTGTGCGTGACCGGCTGACGCAGCCAGATGTCCGCAAAGGGTTCGTGCTCGACGGCTTTCCACGGACCGTGGCGCAGGCCACGGCACTCGACGAAATGATGGTTGGCCAGGCCCCATTGATCGTTGTGGATATCATGGTGCCGGCTGACGCGCTGGTTGCGCGGCTGGCTTGCCGGCGGGTGTGCGGGCAGTGCGGTAATGCGACGAGTGTCGACGTCGCGGGTGTCGAGGGCCGGTGTGATAAATGTGGCGGTGACCTCGTGCTCCGAAGTGACGATGCGGAATCGACCGTGCGCGCACGCCTGCGGGTATACGCCGAGGCGACCAGGCCGCTGGTCGACTACTACTCGAGCCGGCCGACGTTCCGCGCGGTTGATGGAAACATGCCGCCATCCGTCGTAGGGACGGCGCTGACCAGAGTGGTTGGCGACATGCTGGCGGCGTTGCCGACCGCCGGTTCCGTATCTGAAGGAACCGCCGGATGATTGCGCGCAAGACCGCCAAGGAATTGGAACGGATGCACGCGGCCAACGCGCTCGTCGCGGCCGTCCTCGCGGAGTTGTGCAAACTTGTCGCGCCGGGGATCTCGACCAAGACTTTGGACGCGGTGGCGGAGCGGCAGATCATCGAGGCAGGTGCGGTTCCGGCGTTCAAGGGATATCAGGGATACCCGGCGGCCCTGTGTGCGTCCGTGAACGACGCAGTGGTCCACGGAATACCCTCGACGACGCCTCTGGTCGACGGCGACATCGTCTCGCTCGACATGGGCGTCGTGCTCAATGGGTTCTACGGCGATTCGGCCATCACGGTACCGGTCGGCCGGATTTCAGAGCGTACCGCGGAGCTTCTCCGGGTGACGCGCGAGTCGCTCGATTTCGGTATCGATCAGGTACGGGCCGGCGGTCACGTGTCGGATATCGGACATGCCGTGCAGCGGCATGTCGAAGCGAATGGGTTTGCCGTCGTGCGTGAGTTCGTGGGGCACGGCATCGGAACAAAGCTGCACGAGGAGCCCCAGATTCCGAATTACGGCGAGCCCGGTCGCGGGCCCAGGCTCGATGTCGGCATGGTGCTCGCCATTGAGCCGATGGTGACCATGGGGCGACCCGCGGTTCAAGTGCTGAACGACCGCTGGACCGCAGTCACGCGAGACGGCAGCTTGGCGGCTCATTTCGAGCATACAGTGGCGGTCACCAAGGCGGGTCCGGAGGTGCTGACACGGATGGCGGGAACTGAGGCCGGCGCGGCAACCGGCGTGGCGGCGGATGCCCTGGTGAACGAATCGGCCGGTGGGCCACGTGGATAGCCGGACGATCGGGTCAATTCACCGGCGCGGGAGTACGCAATGAAAGTGCGAACATCTGTCAAACGGATGTGTGACAAGTGCAAGGTCGTACGGCGATCAGGGGTGGTACGAATCATCTGCCCCAATCCCAAGCACAAGCAACGGCAAGGCTGAGGCGGAACTATGGCTCGAATCGCAGGTGTCGACCTTCCCCGAACAAAACGGATCGAAACCGGGCTGACCTATATCTATGGCATCGGTGACCATCGCGCCGGGGTGATCCTCCAGGAGGCCGGTGTCGATCCGAACGTGCGCATCAAGGATCTCTCCGAGGATGATGTGCGCAAGATCGCCAGGGTCATCGAGGATCAGGGGCGCGTTGAGGGTGATCTCCGGAAGGAGGTCACGATGAACATCAAGCGGTTGATGGAGATCGGCTGCTTCCGTGGGATGCGGCACCGCCGCAATCTTCCGGTTCGAGGACAGCGCACACACACGAACGCCCGTACGCGGAAGGGTCCGCGCAAAGGCACGGTGGCGAAGAAGAAGACCAGTTGACGGGGCTGGTGCGCTCAGGCGCGGGCACGGTCGAGAAAGGACTGTTGGTGGATGGCAAAGCTGGAAACGATTGACGCGTCGGTGCCCGCACCGAGTAAGCGGCCGGCCAAGCGGAAGAAGACGTTCAAGAAGAAGCGGGAGAAGCGCGTCGTTCACCATGGCATCGTGCACATCCAGGCGTCATTCAACAACACGATCGTCACGATTGCCGATACCGAAGGTAACGTGGTGGCGTGGTCGAGCGCCGGAGCCATCGGTTTCCGCGGTTCCCGCAAGGGGACGCCGTTCGCGGCGACGCAGGCCGCGGTCCGCGCAGGGCATGGTGCCAAGGCCGTTGGGATGCGCACGGTGGATGTCCGCGTGAAGGGCCCAGGTGGCGGCCGCGAGTCGGCCATCCGCGCTCTCCAGGCGTCGGTCGGCCTCACCGTGAAGTCGATTCGTGATGTGACGCCCATTCCGCACAACGGTTGCCGTCCGCCGAAACGACGTCGAGTTTAGGACCGACGAGGAGAACAATCAGCATGGCACGATACGCAGGACCGGTGTGCCGGCTTTGCCGGCGGGAGGGCATGAAGCTGTTCCTCAAGGGCGAACGCTGCTACGCGGAGAAGTGCGCCATCGAGAAGCGCAATGTCCCTCCCGGTCAACAGGGTCGTCGGCGCCGGCCCAACAAGGTCGTAGGCTACGGATCGCAGCTTCGCGAAAAGCAAAAGGTCAAGCGAACGTACGGCGTGCTCGAAAGCCAGTTCCGCCGGTATTTCGCAGCGGCCGAGCGCCAGCGTGGCATCACGGGCGAGACTCTGCTGCAGTTGTTGGAGCGTCGGCTCGACAATGTGGTCTATCGCCTCGGGTTGGCGACCTCCAGGCCGCAGGCGCGGCAGATCGTGCGCCATGGGCACCTGCGCGTCAACGGCCATCGCGCTGATATTCCGTCCTATTCGCTCAAGGCGGGAGACGCCATTACCGTGCGAGAACGCAGCGCCAGGAAGGCATCGATTCTCTACGCGATGGAAGAGGTTAAAGGCCGGGGTATTCCCGACTGGCTGGAGTTCGATGCCAGCACGTTGACGGGCCGGGTAGCCTCGCTGCCGACCCGCGATCAGATCAACCTGCCGGTGCAGGAGCAACTGATCGTCGAGCTGTATTCGAAATAAGTGTCGACGGGGACGTGCGGTATGTACGCCGTTCTGGATGACAGACCAGACTGGTTCCGGATACAGAAAGGACTGATTCGATGTTGTGGAAAGGTTTCCAGCGTCCGAAGCGTCTGGAGTTTGACGCCGAGACGCTGACTGATCGATTTGGCCGGTTCTATGCCCAGCCGTTCGAGCGCGGTTTTGGGACGACAATCGGGAACGCGTTGCGGCGCGTCCTGCTGTCGGCCATAGAAGGGGCAGCAGTCACAAGCGTGAAGATCGACCACGTGCTTCACGAGTTCTCGCCAATTCCTGGTGTCGTGGAGGACGCGACCGACATCATCCTGAATCTGAAGCGGATTCCGTTCAAGCTTCACTCCGATCAGACCAAGACCCTGTACTTGCGGGCCGACAAGGCGGGTGAGGTCAAGGCGGGCGACCTCGATGCCGACGGCGACGTCGAGATCCTCGAGCCCGGTCTGCACATCGCGACGGTGGCCGAGGGCGGCTCCCTGCACATGGAGGCACGGGTGAAGCAGGGTCGCGGCTATGTGGTGGCCGACAAGAACTTCGACGAAGACCTCGGAATTGGCTGGATACCGGTCGATTCAGTGCATTCGCCGGTCAGGAAGGTCAATTATCTGGTCGAGGCGGCCCGACTCGGACAGACGACCGACTACGACAAGCTCACCGTGGATGTCTGGACCGACGGGTCTGTGACTGCCCGTGACGCGGTGTCGCTGGGCGCAAAGCTTGTGCGTGACCACCTGAGTATCTTCATCAACCTCGAGGACACGGAGGACACGTCTACTGAGCTGGACACCGAGTTGCTGCATTCTGAAGCGAATGAGCACCTTGACAAGAGCGTCGAAGAGCTTGAGCTCTCGGTACGGTCGTACAACTGCCTGAAGAACGCTGACATCCGTACGATTCGCGAATTGGTCCAGAAAACCGAACCAGAGATGCTGCGCACGAAGAATTTCGGTCGCAAGTCGCTCAACGAGATCAAGAAGATTCTGCAGAGCATGGGACTCGGTCTCGGGATGCGGATCGATCAACCGGCCGCCGCTGACGCTGAGGCGTAGCGGGAAACAAGGCGTCTCCGCGACCGGGGACCAGAGGATTGCGAAGCTATGCGTCATCGAATCGCGCACCGAAAACTCGGTCGGCTGACCGAACATCGGCTTGCTACGCTTCGGAACCAGGCACAGATGTTACTGCGTCACGAGCGGATCGACACGACCCTGGCGAAAGCGAAAGAGTTGCGGCCTTTCGTTGAGAGACTGATCACAGTGGCCAAGCGTGGGCTCGCGGATGGCGCCGATACGACTCGCGCGCTGCATGCGCGCCGGCTTGTGGCCCGTGATCTGGCTGACAAGAAGGTGGCCAGCAAGCTGTTCGATACGATTGCGCCCAGGTTCGCGGAGAGACCGGGCGGTTATACCCGGGTGCTACATCTCGGACGGCGAAAGAGCGACAGCGCTGAAATCGCCCAAATCGAGTTTGTGGGTAGCGAATTTGATCCCAGCACCGACAAATCAGGAAATGTAGTCGAGCAAGAGACCGCCACGCAGAAGGGGGTCGGGGGGCGGTTGCGCGCGGTGGCCAAACGGATCGGCAGTCAGACCGACCGAGAGGAAGCGAAGTAGAACACGACTGAGAAACTGCCCTAGTTTCCGTCTTCCTCGTCGCCCTGTCCGGCTTCAGCCTTCGCCGCGGAAATCACCTTGTCCCGTATGTGTGCCGGGACCTCGTCATAGTGCGAAAACTCCATGTGGTAGGATCCGCGTCCGCCAGTGGATGATGTGAGTTGCTGTTCGTAGGTCAGCATCTCGGACATCGGCACCCGCGCCTTGATTGACGTTGACGCACCGCGTGTTTCCATCCCCACGATTCGCCCTCGTCGTCCATTTAGGTCGCCCATCAGATCGCCGGCGAAATCACTTGGCGCGTACACTTCCACGTTCATGACCGGCTCGAGCAACGTCGGTTTGGCCCGTGACATTGCATCGCGAAAGGCCAGTCGGCCAGCCATCTTGAACGACATTTCATTCGAGTCGACCGGGTGGAATGAACCATCGTAGAGTGTGACCGAGAAATCCACCATCGGGTACCCCGCAAGATAGCCGCGGGTGCGCGCTTCCTGTATGCCCTTCTCGACGGCTGGGATGAATCCTCGCGGAATCGAGCCACCGAAGATCTCGTTAATGAATTGGAAATCCTCTCCCCGGCTCAACGGTGCTACCTTGATCTTGCAGTCGCCGAACTGGCCATGGCCGCCGGTTTGTTTCTTGTGCCGCCCGTGCGCCTCCGTGGCCGCCTTGATCGTCTCGCGATACGGAATTCGGGGCAGTTTGAGGTCCGCCGTCACGCCGAACCGGCGTTTCAGCTTGGCGACCGTGACCTCGATGTGGAGCTGACCTTGTCCAGACAGCAGCAGTTGTGACGTTTGCGGATCCCGGGTATAGCGGATTGTGGGATCTTCTTCCTGCAGGCGCTGCAACGCGGTGCTGATTTTTTCTTCGTCGCCGCGGCTCCGCAATTCAATTGCATACGAGAGCACCGGTTCCGTGAACTCGAAAGGCGCGAATTGCCATGGCGTGCCCCTTGCGGCCAGCGTGTTGCCGGTTCGAGTGTCTTTCAACTTGGCCACCGTACCGAGATCGCCCCCCTTGATTTCTGCCACGCTCTCCTGCTTCTTGCCTTGCATCAACGCCACGCTGCCAACACGCTCGGAGACATCCACGCTCACATTGTGAATCGTCGAGTCGGACTTTAGCGATCCGCAGGCGACCCGGAACAGCGTGATCCGGCCCGCGAACGGGTCAGCCACCGTCTTCCAGACCAGCGCCGCCGTTCCAGCTTCCTCCGGGTCGTACGAACTTGTTTCCCCGTCGCTGGTCACGACCGGAAGAACGCGCCCAGCCGGCGATTGCACGTAGGTCAGGATGGTGTCGAGTAGCGGCTGGATACCGACATTGGCGGTGGCTGACGTGCAGACCAGCGGAAACACGTGACGATCCGCCGCCGCAGTCTTGAGTCCGGCTTCGAGCTGTGCCTGGGTCAACGTTCCCGCTTCGAAGAATTGCTCCATGAGGTTGTCGTCGGCTTCGGCGACGAGTTCAATGAGCGCCTCCCGTGCGGCGTCTGCCTCGTCTGCCAAATCGGTCGGGACATCCCCGACGGTAGGCGTGCGACCTTCGTCTCTGAACGTGATCGCCTTCATGGCGACGAGGTCGACGACGCCGTGGAAATCCTTCTCCTCCCCCATTGGAAGCTGGATCGGTACGACCGCGCGACCGAACGCTGCGTGCAATGATTCCAAAGACCGCCTCAGGCTGGCACGTTCGCGGTCGATCCGATTGAGTACCACCACGCAGGGCAGGTCGAGTTCGGCTGCGGCGGCCCACACCTTTTCGGTGAGCACTTCCGCGCCGGCTACTGCGTCCACTACCACCAGGGCGGCGTCCGCGACACGAAGCGCCGACTTCGCGTCGCTGAAAAAGTTCGCCATTCCTGGCGTGTCGATGAGGTTGATCTTCGTCCTTTTCCACTCAGTGAAGGCGGTGGTGGCCGACAGCGTGTGCTTGCGCGCGATTTCTTCTTCGTCGAAATCGGTCACAGTCGTGCCGTCATCCACCAGTCCGAGTCGATTGACTGCATCGGTGTCGAACAACAGCGTCGATGTCAACTGAGTCTTGCCTGAGCCACTGTGACCCACAAGCGCCACGTTACGGATATGTTCTGCGTCGTACACTTTCATAGGTCGACTGTCCTCCGCTGAATCAGCAACGCCCTCCGAGCGAAACCCCGATCGTATGCGACTCCGTGGCGTCGCTCAAGATCCTTCCAAATATGCGGGTACGAGCTCACGCCCGATGAGGCGAAGGGCGTCAGGCCGCGTTGCTACTCGTAACGGAGCGCTTCGATCGGATCGAGGCTGGAGGCCTTGATCGCGGGGAACAAACCGAACAGGACGCCTACGCTTGCCGAAAACCCCAGACCAAGTGCGAATGACCACCAGGGCAGCGAGACAGGGAACCCCGTGGCGTAGTGCACGCCGATGCCGATACCGGCGCCCAGGCAGATACCCAGGATCCCACCCACGGCCGTGAGGAATCCGGCCTCGATCAGGAACTGCCAGAGGATCTCCCTCTTTTTCGCGCCGATCGCGCGGCGGGTGCCGATCTCGCGGGTTCGCTCGGTGACCGAAATCGTCATGATTGCCATGACGCCGATGCCGCCGACCAGGAGCGCGATAGACGACACAACGATCAATGAGAGGAAGGTGGCACCGCTGATCTGATCCCACAGCGCGAGGATGGCATCCTGCGTCATGAGTTCAAAATCGTTCGGTTCGTCAAGACGAAGCCGGTGCCTGATGCGCATCACTCTTTCGATGTCGGCGATGGCGTCTTCGCGGTCGGCCTCCTCGCGGGGGACCGCGGCGATCATCACCGCTCGCATCTCCTCGCCGAACATTCGTTGAGCTCGGATCCCGAACTGTTTCTGATAGGTCGTGTGGGGAATCACGACAAATCGTCCTGCCCCATGTTGAACCCACCAGGACTTGGCGTTTCGCCGAGAACACCAATGACGGTATAACGCGCGTTCCCGACGCGTACGCGTTTGCCGATCGGGTCGAGATTCGGGAACAGAGCCTGTGCCGGGCCATGGCCCAACACGACGACCGACACGCGTCGCTGCGTTTCGCCGGAGGTGAAGAACCGACCCTCGACCACTTCGTTGTTGAACACCTCTGCGTAATTCGCGGTTGACCCGAAGACGTTGAGCAGCTTCGATTGTTCGGACTGGTAAGTGACCCGTTCCCTGGTCGGGCTCCCGCCCTGGCCCAGGACGATGTTGACGGAGTCGAGCGACTCGGTCTGATCGGCCAGCGCCTCCGCATCTCCCGGGGTCAGGTTGGGTCGTCGCAGCAGCTCGGTCAGCTCACGCCCCGACCCCATGCTGACGGCTGAGAATTTGGTAATGAAGATCGTGTCCGGTCCCATGGCGCGGATGCTGTCCCGTAGTGACTGGTCCAGCCCCCGGATGAGAGACGTGCTTCCGACGATCGACATGATCCCGATGACGATGCCCAGGATGGTGAGCGCCGATCGCACCTTTTGCTGGCGCAGGGTCTCGACTGCCATCGAGACGATCTCGCCGAACAGTCCGCCGTGGAGATTGTTCGCCATCAGGGTCCGTATCAACTGCGACCCAGGGCCGAGATCGGGTCAAGTGAGGCCGCGCGTGCCGCGGGGTAGAGCCCGAAGAACAGTCCGACCGCGGCTGTCATCGTGATTCCCAGCAGGACCGACCATGGATGCACCGCCGCCGGCACCGGTGTCATGGAGCTCAGACCAATAGCCACACTGAACCCGAGTCCCGTGCCGATCGCGCCGCCGAGCACAGACAAGATGATCGACTCGGCGAGGATCTGCCATAACAGGTCGCGACGGCGAGCGCCAAGGGCCTTGCGCAGGCCGATCTCTCGCGTGCGTTCGGAGACCACCATCAGCATGATGTTCATGATGACGATGCCGCCGACCACCAGTGACAATCCGACGATGCCGACGAGCACGGCAAAGATGCCGGCCGTGGCCTGCTCGTAGAGTCCCAGCACCGTACCCGAGGTGAACACGCCGAAATCGTTGTCCTCCCGCGGCCGCAGCCGGCGCTCGATACGTAACGCGACGGTCGCTTCATCGATGGCATGGTCAAGCTGTTCGGGGGATTGCGGTCGCGCCATCAACGTCAGCGAGGGCCGCGATCCGAACAGTTTGCGGAATCGGCCCATCGGAATCACCACATACTCGTCCTGTGATTGTCCCAATGTTGACGGCGTCGGCTCACTGGCGCCGACGACCCGGAAGTTCACGCCCTGGATTTTGATCGTCCGATCCACAGGATCCAGGGTGTCGAACAGGCGGTTGGCGGTATCGAATCCGAGCACCGCGACGCCCCTGTTGCTGTCGACCTCGGTGGGACTGATGAGTCGGCCTCGATCGGCCGTGAAGAGCGGGAAGTCTATATAGTCTCGGGTGACACCTCGGATGTTGACTCTCTCCAGCAACCGATCCCGATAGCGTACCTCCCCGCTTCGCGTTGCCTCGGCCATGATCGCACCGAGGCTGGTGCTGAATCGACGGATTGCATCGGCGTCATCAAGCGAAATGCGAGGATTGTTCCGGGCTGCTTCGATGTCCGCCTCCGTCATCAACAGTCCCTCGCGGTCGACGACAAAGGAGTCGGAGCCGAACTCGGAGACGATCGCGCCTGAGACCTCGGCGTTCACGCCCTGGATCAGCGACACGACCGCGATGATCGAGCCGACGGCGACGACATTGCCGAGGGTCGTCAGCGAGGAACGGAGCTTGTTCGCCCAGATGGCGCGCAGGGCGATGCTCGTGATATCAAGGACGCGACGCACCTTCAACCACCCTGATCGAGTCACCGTCTTCCAGATTTCGGACTTCGCTGAAGGGGCCGGTAATGATGAGATCGCCTTCGGTCACTCCGCTCAGCGCCTCGAAATATCGCTCGCCGGCGATGCCTGTCACCACCGGGATGAACGCCGCCTGACCTTGACGCGCGACAAAGACTCCTTCGAGCTCTGTTCCCATGTCATCCTCGGGCCGATCGACCGACGGCCCGGCCGCAGAGACGCCCGGGGTCATGCCGCCGCGTCTGGCGTCCGGCTCCTGACGAATCACATTGCCCAAGGCGTCGAACATGACCTCTCGCACCGTGGCGGCCTGGATCGGAATCGCGAGTGAGTCCATTCGGAGGGCCGTCGTGATATCGGCGGTGCAGGTGAACCCCGGCCGCACGCCAGGGATCTCGTCATCCAACGTCACGACGACCTTGAACGTGGTGGCCTGGGTACCGCTGCCGCCGGCGTTAGTTGGCTGGATCGGGCTGTTCCCGATTTCGGTGACGATTCCGGTAAACACATAATCGGGCAGTGCATCGATCGTGACGTCCGCTATCTGGCCAAGTTTGACGTTGGGTATATCAGTTTCGTCGACCTCGACCTCGGCCTCAATCACCGAGAGATCGGCGATGGTGGCCAGCACTGTCCCCTGGTTGTTCATCGTGCCGACCACAACGGTCTCGCCTTCCTCAATGTTGCGCCGGGTGACGACACCGGAAATGGGCGACGTGATGGTCACCTTGGTCAGCTCGTAACGCGCGCTGTCGAGGTTTGCGTCTTCCTGGCTGATCCGTTCGGCCTGGGTGTTTACGTCCACGCGACGTGCCGCCAGTTCGGTCTCGCGCAGTGCGACCTCACTGACGGCGGCCTCGTAGGATTGCCGGGACACCAGGCGTAGGTCCCACAGATTTTCCTGTCGTTCGAGGTTGTCTCGCGAAACCTGCAGGTTGACTTCCGCCGATTCAACGAGCACCTCGAATTGCCGCAATGTCGAGCGCGACGCGCGCAACGCCGCTTCACCGCGGTCTACGGCGGCCCGCAGTGTTTCCGGGTCGATCTCGAGCAGGAACTGACCGCTGTCCACCTGGTCGCCCTCGTTGAACGCCAGCCGGGTGATCTGGCCCATGGTGTTGGCACTGATGTCCACGGTCAGTTGCGGCACGATGGTGCCCGAGGCGGACACGATCGCTTCCAGGCTGCGCCGCTGCACCGCCTCGACCTCCACTTCAGGACCGCTCGCGCGTTCGAATGTCAGGTTGAAATACACCAGCGCGCCACCGATGACAACGATCGAACCGATAAGGATTACCTTGCGAAGATCGGTCAAACAACTATCCTCCCATCCGGGACAGCGCGAATCCTCCACCGACCGCGATGATCGCGTAGAGAGTGTAGAAACCTGCGAGAATCGGACCGGTGCGCCGGCCGTACAGCACGGCGATTCCGATGGACACGATGCAGAGCTGCCAGACCACGAACATGTCGATCAAGCTCAGCGCACGGTACGCGAAGGTTCTGTCGTCGAGCATGGGAAAGAATGCCGCGATGGTCGCCGGATTGCTGATCGCTCCGCGTATGTAATTCAGTGGCACCACGAACATCTGCTGCACGACGTTCACGGCTCCGACATGCGCGACGATCGCGAACAGGGCCTTGAAACTCGCCCCCGTGCCGAATACCACGTAACCGACCGTCCAGACCACACCGGCAAGAATCAGCACCAGGATCGGAATCGTGACCAGTTGGCTTCCCAGCGTGAACAGGGCCACGATCGGAATACTGACGGCCAGCGGGCCGACCGTGAAATCGATCGAACTGCGGCTCTGGCGGACTATCCCCTCGTACATTTCGTCCGAGACGGTGACGCCAAACGTTTCCATTTGGTTGAACTGAAGTTCCAGCAGCGCCTGCCGGCCCACGTCGGTGCTGATCAACCAGGCGTTCGCCCCGCCGGCTGCGAGCACGACGATCGCAAGGGCTCCCAGCCAGCGGGGCCGGTTCATGATTGTGCGAAACGTGCTCTGCGGCGAGAACAGGACACCGGCCAGTCGCGAGATCACACCGGGGTGGCGCACGGTGGCCGGACGCAGGGGGCCGTCGTGTGGCGCAGCTTCCGTCCTCGCGGGCATCGTGGTATCTGGTTGTTACCAACGTGATGATCAGGGGTAGGGTTGAAATGGCGGGCAACACCGGAAACTCACCATTATACTGCGGTCGATCGCCGTCGTCGTTCCGCAGGTACGCCATACCCATGAATAGACGGAATTGTGTGGTCGTTTGTTCGCTGGTCCCCGATGTCTGACTCCGGCCCCGACCCTGCCTTGACAGGGTGCAGGCGGTTGACCTAGTGTCCCGACGACAGAGGTTCGCTACATGATCCGCGGGCGGACCGTCCAGCCGGCACGCGTTGTTCCTCGGTCACGAATGCGAAATCCGGTCCCTCGTCGCGCCCGCGATCGTTGTGCTCCACCTGTCGGATGGGACACTGGTGTTCCGTGTGGGTTCCGGGGCCATTCCCGGCGACGCGGCGTCGAGGACCGGAGCGTGCAGTGATCGAACTCGTCCCCAAACAACTCTTCTTCACCAAGGGTGTCGGCAAGCATCGCGAGAAGCTCACGTCGTTCGAGTTGGCCCTCCGGGCGGCGGGCATTGCCGCGTGCAATCTGGTCCGTGTGTCCAGCATCTTCCCTCCGGGATGCAAGATTCTGACCAAGGCGGATGGCGTCAGAAGGCTGAAACCGGGTCAGGTCACCTTCGTGGTGATGTCAGAGGCGGCGACGCGCGAGGCCCACCGGCTTATTGCCGCGACCATCGGTGTGGCGATTCCCCGCGACAGAAAATTGTTTGGCTATCTCTCTGAGCACCATAGCTTTGGAGAGAACGAAGAGACGGCAGGGGACTACGCGGAGGAACTGGCGGCGGAAATGCTGGCGACCACCCTCGGACTCGATTTCGATCCGGACAAGAGCTGGGACGAGAATAAGGAAGTGTACAGGCTCTCGACCCAGATCGTGCGGACCCAGAACGTCACCCAGACCGCTGTCGGCGACAAGAACGGTCTCTGGACCACCGTCATCGCGGCCGCCGTGCTCGTCGGCTGAATCCTCCAGACCTTGATGCCGGGCAGGCAGTGACGCGACGTCGGGCTGCCAGGACCCGGCGTTGATCCCTCGGGTCAGCTTTCCCTTCCTCCTTTGGCCGAATGATCTGGCCAGGTAACCGGATGACACCTCCTCGTCCACACGGGGTGTTGGCGGGAAAGTGTGACGAGAAATGTCACAGTTCTTGCAGGTCTTGTCCTTCCCAAGTAATGGCTGTCCGTTCTGGAGCGGAGCCAGGAAAACCATGACCGTTCGAATCGGCGAACTGCTTGTCAAGGAGGAGCGCATCACTGCCGCCCAGTTGCAGGAGGCTCTGGACCGGCAGCAGTCGCAGGGGGGGGAACTCGGGTCTACTCTCGCGCAACTCGGGTTCGTCGAAGATGAGGAAATTGTTGCCCTGCTGAGCAGGCAATACGGTGTGCCCTCCATAAACCTCGCACAGTTCGACATCGACGCAGCCGTCATCAAGCTGGTATCGGCGGCCGCTGCCGAGAAGTACGAGGTCGTCCCCGTCAGCCGGGCAGGGGCGACCCTGACGCTCGCGATGTCCAACCCGACGAATGTCTTTGCGGTCGACGACATCAAATTCATGACCGGATATCAGGTCGAGCCGGTCGTCGCGGCGCAATCGGCGGTCCTCGCTGCGATTGACCGCTACTACGGTAACAAGGGCAAGGACATCGGACCGACGGTTCAGGAGATCAACGCGAGTCCACACGCGCCGGCGAGGAACCCCCTCGAGAGAATGCCGGATCGGGAGGACTACGGAGTCGAAGTGATCGAGGAGATGGAGGGCGCCGACGTGCTCTCCATCGAGACGTCGAACAGCGAGGCGCCGGTCGTCCGGCTGGTCAACGCGGTGCTGGCATCCGCCATCCGGAAGGGCGCCAGCGACATCCACGTCGAGCCGTATGAGAACGAGTATCGGATCCGCTTTCGAATCGATGGAACCCTGTACACCGAGATGGCGCCTCCGGCGAATCTCCGGGACGCCATCACTTCGCGGCTCAAGATCATGGCGCAGCTCGACATCGCCGAGAAGCGTCTGCCGCAGGATGGTCGGATCAAACTCCGCTTTCGCGCCGATGACGGCGGCAAGCACATCGACTTCCGCGTATCCTGCCTCCCGACGTTGTTCGGCGAGAAGATCGTCATGCGGCTGCTCGACCAGAGCAAGCTGATGCTCGACATGAGGAGGCTTGGGTTCGAGCCGGCCTCGCTGTGCAGCTTCGAAGAAGCGATCAGCAAGCCCTGGGGCCTCGTGCTCGTCACCGGTCCCACCGGCAGCGGCAAGACGAACACTCTGTATTCGGCCATCGCCAGGATCAACACCACTTCCACCAATATCGTCACCGCGGAGGACCCGGTCGAGTTCAACATGACCGGAGTCAACCAGGTGCAGATGCGAGAGAGTATCGGGTTGAACTTTGCCGCTGCGCTGCGTTCGTTCCTCCGCCAGGATCCGGACGTCATACTCGTCGGTGAGATCCGGGACGTCGAAACAGCCGAGATTGCGATCAAGGCGGCGCTCACCGGGCATCTCGTGCTGTCGACACTACACACCAACGACGCCCCGAGCACCGTCAACCGACTCATGAACATGGGCATTGAACCGTTTCTCGTGGCCAGCGCCGTCAACCTCATCTGCGCGCAACGGCTGGTGCGCCGGGTGTGTGACAACTGCGCGGAGGACCACCAGACGCCGGCTCCCACCCTCATGGAGATCGGATTCTCTGCCGAGCAGGCCGTCACGTTGACGCCTCGACGCGGCTCCGGCTGCCAGCGGTGCAACGGTACTGGCTTCAAAGGGCGGATCGGGCTCTACGAGGTGATGCAGGTCACCGATGACCTTCGGCGAATGATCTTGCTGGGAAACTCGGCGCTCGAGTTGCGGCGGCACGCGATAGATGACGGCATGCTGACCTTGCGTACCAGCGGGCTGTACAAGATTGCGGAGGGGCAGACGACCATTGAAGAAGTGCTGAAGGAAACGGTCAAGTAGGTGCCGAGCCTGTCTGATTTGCTGAAGGCTACTGTCGATCTCGAAGCGTCCGACCTGCACGTCACGACCGATTCGCCACCGCAGGTGAGGGTCGATGGTTCGCTACGTCCGCTCGACCTTCCTCCGCTGTGTGCGGCCGAGACCAGGCAACTCGTGTACAGCGTCCTGACCGACGGTCAGAAGGGTCAGTTCGAAGACTCGTTCGAGCTCGATTTTTCGTTCAGCATCCGTGATATTGCACGATTCCGCGGGAACGCCTTTCGCCAGCGCGGCGCCGTGGCCGCCGTATTCCGCGTGATTCCCGATGAGATTTGCAGTGTGCGGGGACTGGGATTGCCTCCCGTCATCGAGCGGCTGGCCGCGCACCCGCGGGGGCTGGTGCTGGTCACGGGATCCACCGGCAGCGGGAAGAGCACGACGTTGGCGGCACTGATCGACAAGATCAACACGGAACGGAATGCGCACATCCTGACGATTGAAGATCCGATCGAGTACCTTCACTCCCACAAGAACTGCCTCGTCAACCAACGAGAGGTCAACAGCGATACGACGAGCTTTGCGACAGCGCTCCGCGCGGCGTTGCGTGAAGACCCGGACGTGGTGTTGATCGGGGAATTGCGAGATCTCGAGACGATCGAATCAGCGCTGCGGATCGCTGAGACGGGCCACCTGACGTTCGCGACCGCGCACACCAATTCCGCCTATCAGACCATCAATCGGATCATTGACGTGTTTCCGGACAGCCAACAGGGCCAGGTGCGCACGCAGTTGTCGCTGGTACTCGAGGGCGTCATGTGTCAGACGCTGCTGCCCAGGCGCTCCGGCGGCGGGCGGGTGGCGGCTGTCGAGGTCATGGTACCGACCGCGGCGATCAGAAACCTGATTCGTGAAGACAAGATTCATCAGCTCTACTCCGTCATGCAGGCGGGGCAGGAGAAAAACGGGATGCAGACGATGAATCAGTCGCTTGCGACTCTCGTCAAGTCTCGGGTGGTGTCCGTCGAGACTGCCCTGGCGGCTTCCTCGATGCCAAGTGAATTGCGGGATTTGATCTCGCGCGGAGCAGGTGCCGTGCCCGGCGCGGGCGCGCGGTGCATCGAGAGACGCTCGTCGACGCCGCAACGGTAGAAGCGTTCGAACAGCCCGGGATTCAGTCGATGCCGACCTTCGCGTACTCGGGCCGGACCCGTGGGGGGCAGCCCGTCAGCGGGCAGAAAATCGCAGACACGCTCGATGTGGCGCTGGCCGCCCTGCGCCGTGAACAGATCTTCGTCACCAGAATCGATGCAGTGCGCGAGCGGGTCTGGGCGGCGCGAACTCGCCGCGTCAAGCCCGTGCCGGCCAGAAACCTGGCGATCTTCACGCGGCAATTCTCGGTGATGATCGATGCGGGTCTGCCACTGGTGCAATGTCTGGAGATTCTCGGCAATCAGGAAGAGGACAAGAACTTCAGCCGGATCATCCTGCAAACCCGTGCTGACATCGAAGGGGGAACCGGTCTTGCTGACTCGATGCGGAAACACCCGAGCGCATTCGACTCGCTCTACACCAACATGATGGCGGCCGGCGAGGCAGGCGGAATCCTCGACACCATCCTCAAGCGGCTGGCGATCCATATCGAAAAAAACGTCAGACTCACGGCGCAAGTCAGGTCTGCGATGACCTATCCGATTGCCATCCTGACGATCTCGGCCATTGTGGTCGGTGGCATTCTGTGGAAGGTGATCCCCACGTTCGCGAATCTGTTCGCCGGTCTGGGCGCGACGCTGCCGCTGCCCACGCGAATGGTAATCGTGATGAGCAACTCGCTGGTGACGTACATGCCGTTCCTCATCCTGGGCGGCGTGGTGCTGGCGTTCACCTACCGCAGGTTCCGCGCGACAGGGCGGGGGCGCCGTGCTGTGGACCGGGCGTTACTCAAGACACCGGTCCTGGGCCTGATCTTCAGGAAAGAGGCGGTCGCCCGTTTCTGCCGCACGCTTGCAACGTTGCTCGGCTCAGGGGTGCCGATTCTCGATGGACTCGAGATCACTGCCAAGACGGCGGGGAACGCCATCATCGAGGACGCGATCAGGGTGACTCGAGCCGCCATTGAGCGCGGTGAGACCGTTTCAGGGTCACTTCGTGGGACCAGGGCTTTTCCACCCATGGTGACGCAGATGATCAACGTGGGTGAGGCGACCGGTACGCTGGACACAATGTTGGCCAAGATTGCAGATTTCTACGAAGAGGAGGTGAATACCTCGGTCGCCGGGATGTTGACCCTGATCGAGCCGATCATGATCGCGTTTCTTGGTGTGCTCGTGGGGAGCATCGTTATCGCGATGTATCTGCCCATCTTCGACCTTATCAGCCGGATGGCCGGATAGAACGCACACGGGTGACACCGGAGAGCGGAATGATGCCCGGTGCTCATCCAGCTCTCGGTTCCGAAAGGACCTCCAACATCATGAGCCCCGCTGTATGTGATCGGCGCTGCCACGCTGGTGACAACCTGTGGTTGCCCTCATGCGTCACGCGACGATGCACGTCACGTGTCGAGATCGTTGGTTTCCCGACCCACGTCAAGTAAACTCTTTGTTCAGAGCAACAAGCAAGATCGACGCATGAATCCGGTCAGATTGGATCTTCGTTTGCATGTCCTCTCTCCACTCGGATGCCGCCAGCAGGCGAACACAACCGAGCATTGAAGTATTGAGGAGGGCGTAACCGTGAATCGATGTGCATCGGATGACGACAACGGCATGCAGGAGAAGACAAGAGTGAGAAACAGCAGAGGCTTCACGTTGATCGAGCTGCTGATCGTCGTGGCGATCATCGGGGTCCTCGGCGCCATCGCCGTTCCCGGGTTGCTGCAAGCGCGTCGAGCGGGGAACGAGGCCTCGGCCATCGCGTCGCTCCGCGCCATCAACAGCGCCCAGTCGATTTATGCTGCCGGATGCGGCAGCGGGTTCTACGCGCCGTCGCTCGTAAACCTTGGGACGCCGCCGACGGTCGGCGTTGGCGACGGTTTTATCGGCACGGACCTGGGCAGTGATCCGGCAGTGAAGAGCAGCTACACGATAACGTTGACGGCTGGTCCGGCGGCGGCCGGGGCTCCGGCGTCCTGCAACGGGGCCGCTGCCGGCACGGTGGTCTCGACGTATTTCGTGAGTGCGGCGCCCACGGCTGGTGGAGGCATACGTTTCTTTGGTACGAATCAGGGGGCCACGATCTATCAGTCGACGGCCGCTATTCCTGTCACCCAGAACGGTGCGCCGGCAGACGCGACGCCAATCCAGTAGCACACCGTGATCGAGTCCTGGCTTGCGCCGCCTGAGAGAGAAGGGACACCATGAGCCAGTTCGTTCGTCGCGCCATTCTGACGCTGGCCCTGATCGGCCTCGTGGCGGCTGGCGCCTCGACATACGTGCACTTCCAGTTGGTCCAGGACCCCGGCTATACGAGCTTCTGCGATATCAACGAGACCGTCAGTTGCACACAGGTATATCTGAGTCCCTACGGGTCCGTCAGGGATATCCCGGTCGCCCTGATCGGCGCATTCTGGTTCGGGCTGGTTTTTCTGTTGACGCTGGCAGCGGACCGTGGCTCTGTCGGTCTGAGGGAGAACGTCGGCGGCTATCTGCTGGTGCTCTCGACGATCGGGCTCGCGACCGTGTTGTTCCTCGGTTACGCCTCCGTCGCCCTGCTTGACGCAGTGTGCCTGCTCTGTGTCGTCGTCTATGTGGCGGTCGTCGGGATCTTCCTGCTGTCCGGGGCGGCCAGTTCGGTCCCCTGGCTGTCGATCCCGAGACGCATCGCCGGCGACGTCCGGCGTCTGGCACGGAGTCCGGTTGCGCTGGGTGTCGCGGTTCTCTATCTGGGCGCTACAGCGGCCGCGGTCGTAGCGTTTCGCGCGGAACCGGTTGGGTTGACAGTGCCAGCAGTGACCGGTGCCGCCGCTGACGCCGGCGCGGCTGCGTCCGACGGCGAATCGGCGTTCGTACGCTACTGGGATGGGCAGCCCCGGGTTGAGTTGCCTGTGCCCCGCGACGGAGCCAAGGTGCTGGTCGTGAAATTCAATGACTACCAGTGTCCCTCCTGCGCGGCGACCTTTCTGGCGTACGAACCGATCTTCGCGCGGTTCGAGTCGAGCCATCCCGGCGCCGTCCGCCATGTCAGCATCGACTATCCGCTCGACCCGGAGTGCAACGAGCAGACACCGCGGGGAATGCACATGGGAGCGTGCGAGGCGGCCGTTGCGGTGCGGCTCGCCAGACGGGAGGGTCGTGGCGAGCAGATGGCGCGCTGGATGTACGAGAATCAGCCGTCACTGTCGCGGGAGACAGTGGTGGAGGCGCTGGCCGAGGTCGCCGGAATGTCAGATTTCGACGAGCTGTACGAGGCGACCCTTGAGTCCGTGAGAGCAGACATCGAGCTGGGAAGAATCATTGAGATCGACGCGACTCCCACCTTCGTCATCAACGGCGTGTTGATCAAGGGGGGATTGCAACCGCAGTATCTCGAAGCGGCGATCGAACTGGAGCTCGACCGCGCCACGGCCGGGGGAGTGCCAGAATAGCGCCGGCCCGCTGACGCCATGTCCCGCCATGCCATCCAAACCGTGGCGGTCATCGTCGCGTCTTGAATCCCTTTTCTGAGCTTTTTTCCTTGCCCGGCGAGACACTGCCGCCATGGCCGCATTGACCGGAACGCTGGCCTTCGGTCTCGTGGCCGCTTTCGGAGTGGCCATTGGCAGTTTTCTCAACGTCTGTGTCTATCGTTTGCCCCGCGGCGAATCGATAGTCAGCCCGCCGTCCAGATGTCCATCCTGTGGTCAGAGTCTGCGTTGGTTCGACAACGTGCCGGTGTGGAGCTGGATACGGCTCGGCGGGCGATGCCGGACCTGTCGGGCGACAATATCGCCGGTTTATCCGATCGTCGAAGCGGTCACGGGGACATTGTTTCTGCTGCAGTATTGGCAACTCGGGTGGCAGCCACTGCTGGGAATTCGACTGCTGTTCGTTGCCGCCATGATCGTGCTGTTCGTAATCGACCTGCAGCATCGAATCCTGCCTGACGTCATCACCCTGCCAGGCATCGTGATCGGTCTGGCCGCCAGTATGTTCCTGGAACCGGGCTGGCAGGCGGCGCTCATCGGAGTCGCTGCCGGGGGAGGGGTGCTGTGGGCCGTGGGCGAGGCCTACTTCCGGGTTCGCGGCGAGGAGGGCATGGGTGTCGGCGATGTGAAGATGCTCGCGATGATCGGCGCGTTTCTTGGATGGCAACTCACGCTCGTGACCCTGCTGTTCGCGTCGCTGACCGGGTCTGCCGTGGGCGTCGGGATGGTGATGTTCGACCGGCGCCACATGAAATACCAGCTCCCGCTCGGTTCGTTTCTGGCCGCGGGCGCTGTGGTTGCGGCGCATTTCGGGCAGTCGCTGATCGCGTGGTACGTTGGGTTGTTCTCGTAGCCGGTGGCAATTCTGCCGGGTTGCGCCGACCCTCGGCTTCAGGCTCACGTCACAATCTCTGCAATGTGGCCCTGATTCTCTGGATGAAGAACCTCCCGACTGCCGAGTCGCGCAATGCCGCCGCCCCTGGAATTCCTTGCTCGTCGCTCTCATACCAATCTGGATCCGACATTGCATTAGCCCCGCGTATGACCTTAGCAGCCCGTGGTAAAAGCCCCGCTGCATTCGATTGGCGCTGCATCCCGTCTGGCGGCGTTGCTCCTCGGTCACAAATGCCCCAATTTGCTCCCTCGCCGCGCCTTGCCAGCCGGGCGCCGCGCCAATCTCGGTGCAACGCGGGGTTCTACCACGGGCTGTTAGCACTGCAGCGTCGAACTGATCGCTGCCGGCGCCGCGGGAGAGCCCGAGGACGCGTGCAGGCCGGTTTCGGGCTGGTCGAAGTCGTAATTGCCGTGGGTCTCCTTGTGACCCTGGCCGCCGGTGTTGCGCAACTGTTCGGGTTGTCGGCGCAGTCGCTGGTGCGCGCGCGACATCGCACGTCGTCTCTGGTGCTGACTGTCGAGAAGATCGAGCAGGTGCGTGCCGACCTCGCTGCGCGGGGCAGCGAGGGGGTTACGGGTGCCACAGGGCTGCAGGTAGAGTACCTGGATCAGCACGGCCGGCTCACATCCAGCGCCTCGGACGGACCACGCTACGAGCGGATCTGGCAGCTCGGTCCTGAGACAGACCGCGTGGTCACCGTCACGGTGCAGGTGGCCCCGATCCGCCCCTCCGGTCCAGGATCGTTGGACGGCGGCGTGCCGCCAGATGGCGCGCGCCTGTTCACGCTGGTGCCGGTGCGGTGACGAGCAACGACAGTCTTCCGACGCGTCCGAGCGGAGATGTGCCGCATGCGCTCGTACGGAGGCGTTGGCGGATACCGGATGCGGGGTTGTCACTGATCGAGACCATGCTCGCGCTGGGACTTGCCTTGCTGGTGCTGGGCGGGTTGTTCGAGTTGGCTCGGCCGGCGACGACGCTGAACCTTGCGCTCCCTGTTGCCGCCGACATGCACCAGCGGCTCAGGCACGCATTCGATCGCTTGAACTCCGATCTAGTCGACGCCGGACGGGGTACGACGTCGGTGGCGCCAGGTCCGCTCGGCCGGTTTCTGCCGCCGGTGGTGCCGTATGTACTTGGGCGCAGGGCTACCGGCGTCGAGCATCGGCACCCTGATCAAAGCGGCGTGACCCTCTTGTCGGTGTCTCGAGGGCCCGCGGCGGAAACCACCATCCTGAGCCCGATCACCGGAGATGTGGTGTCTGTCCAACTTCGCAAAGATCCCGTGTGTCCAGCGTCCGCCTGCGGCTACCGCTCGAGCGATCTGGTTCTTGTCTTCGATGAAGGGGGACGCTGGGACCTGTTTCGGGTAACGTCGGCGGACCCGGTCACGTTGACCCTTGAGCGTGTGCACGCCACGCGGACCCATTTCGCCCCGGGCGCCGTGATCGCACCGGTCACCGTTACGTACTATTACTCCGACGACGACCGGGCGCAGCTCCGGCGGTACAACGGTTGGAGCAGTGACTTGCCCCTGGTCGACGATCTGGTCGACCTGCAGTTCAGCTATCTGGGAAGCTCGCCTTCCGAGTCGCCGATCTGTGACACGGTCAGGGGCGCTACTGGTCCACTCGTCGCGATTGACCTTGCCGAGTTCGGTGACGGCCCGTGGTGTGGACCGGTCGATCTGCCCTTCGACCGCGATCTGTTGCGCATCCGCGCTGTCGAGGTGAGCGTGCGGGTTCAGAGTGGACTCGAGGAGCTGCGGGGCGCAGACCCTCGGTTGTTCGCCCGACCCGGATCGGCGCTCGGGGGCCGTGGAGCGGTACCTGATTACGCGGTGACGTTCACCGTGGCGCCCAGGAATTTGAATTGGTGGTAATGGCTGGGGACCTCGTTCGATCAGCATCCCGACATGACGACCGGGGAAGCGCGCTACTCGTCACCTTGCTGACGGCGATGCTCGTGTCAGGCCTGGCCGGAGCGCTGACGGTGGTCCTCATGACCGAGGAGGCCGTCGAGGCGAATCACCGTCGAGGGATGGCGGCATTCTATGCTGCCGATGGGTTGCTCACGCGGGTTCTCGCCGAACTGACGCGAGCGACAGATTGGCAGGTACTGGTCGAAGAGTCTGGCCGTTCGACATTCAGTCTCGGATCCCTGTCGGCGCGGCTGGCTGACGGGTCGTTGGTTGATCTGACCGAGATGACGGCTGCGCTTGCGGATGAACCGGTCCAGGTGAGCGGCGCCGCGGCGCCGCGTTGGCGCTTGTATGCGTGGGGGTGGTTCGCGGATCTGATCGGAGACGCCGGGGACGGCCAAGGATTGTTCGTGGCAGCGTGGGTCTTCCAGGAGACGATTGTCACCCTGGACCCGGACGACGATCCGGTGGAACGGATGGTGGTACGTGCAATGGCGTTCGGTCCGTTCCGCGCGCGTCGTGCGGTGGAGGCCGTCTTGCACCGGGTCTCGGGCGTTGTCGAAGTCGCCGCCTGGGATCTCGTACGGTAACGCGTGGAGGTCCAGTATCGGTCCAGGTGTGGTTCCCGAACACACGTCCCTTTGCAGCCCGGGTCGGCACCCGTGCAGTTGCACCTGCACGCTGGCGCGCGGCTGGTGCCTACGCTGCCGCTGCAACGCAGGGTGCGCCGGCGGGGCGCGCGATGCTATCGCACGCCGATGGTCGTCAGGGCGCGGCGCGTTTCCTTTTCGGTCACGTCGTCTACGATCACGGTGCCGCCGAGGCCGTCCGGCAGCACCATGTGGAGTCGACCCGCGACCACCTTCTTGTCACGCTTCATCGTTTCCAGCACTTCGCTAGCCGACAGGTCGGTGACGGAGGGGAGCGGCCCCATGCGTGCTATGAGCTCTGTCAGCGCCGTGTGGTCGCCCTTGTCGAGCAGACCGCGTCCCGCGCCGAGTTCCGCCGCGACGAGCATGCCGTAGGCAACCGCTTCACCATGACGCAGACGCCGGTAGCGGGTCACCGCTTCGAGCGCGTGCCCCGCCGTGTGTCCAAAATTCAGCACGCGCCGGCGATCTGCTTCACGTTCATCGGTCCCCACCACGTCGGCCTTGATGCGGCACGAGGCGGCGACAATCTCGATCATCACATCCGGATCGCGCGCAAAGATGCGTTGCAGCTCGGTGACCAGCAACTCGAACAGCGCGCGGCTGGCGATGACCCCGTACTTGACAACCTCGTACAGACCCGCACGGAGTTCGCGGCGTGGCAGCGTGTCGAGCAGTCTGGGGTCGGCTATGACCGCCGCCGGTTGATGAAAGGCGCCGATCAGGTTCTTGCCCAGCGCGTGGTTGACACCGACCTTGCCGCCCACGGCGCTGTCGACCTGCGCCAGCAGCGTCGTCGGCACCTGTACGAGATCGACACCGCGCAGATACGTGGCTGCGGCGAATCCGACGGTGTCACCGATGACCCCGCCGCCGACGGCGATGATGCTGCACTGCCGGTCGGCGCCGCGGCGGATCAGCCATTCGTAGATGCGCCCCAGGGTGTGGTGGGTTTTCGCCCGTTCTCCGTCCGGCACCAGCAGGTAGTCGACCCCGGGCAGCGCCGACATCATGGCGTCGCCGTGCCGCCGCCAGACGTTCGGGCTCGACACAACGAATCGCCGTCCGCCAACGCCCGCTTCAGACAGCCAGCGCGGCATCTGCTCGACGATCCCAGTAGCCACGAGGATCGGGTATGTGCGGCTGGAACTGGCAACGTCGATCCGTGTTGGTGGCATGGAGTCCGATCGGCGGCGAGCCAAGAATGACCAAATGGTAGGATAGCAGCAATTTTCTGGATGGAGGAACCACCATAGATGTCGGACAAGGCTGCGGCGTTCGTCAAGGAAATCACTCCCAGGTCGGAAGACTTCTCGCGCTGGTACACGGATGTCATTCGACGCGCCGAGTTGGCCGACTATTCGCCGGTAAAAGGCAGCATGGTGATTCGCCCCTACGGCTATGCCATGTGGGAGCTGATGCAGCAAGCGCTGGACCGCCGCATCAAGGAAACGGGCCACGTCAACGCGTACTTCCCGTTGTTAATCCCGGAGGGACTGCTCGAGAAGGAGGCGGCGCACGTCGAAGGGTTCGCACCGCAGGTGGCCTGGGTCACGCACGGCGGTGACGAGAAGCTGGAAGAACGGCTCGTGGTGCGCCCGACGTCGGAGGCGATCATCTGCACGATGTACTCGAAGTGGATCCAGTCGTGGCGCGACCTGCCCGTGTTGATCAACCAGTGGGCGAACGTCGTGCGCTGGGAGAAGGTGACCCGTCTGTTCCTTCGCACGACGGAGTTTTTGTGGCAGGAGGGACACACCGTCCACGAGACCGAAGAGGAAGCACAGAAAGAGACGCTGAAGATGCTCGGGGTCTACAAGGAGTTCGCCGAGACCGAGCTGGCGATGCCGGTGCTCGCGGGTCAGAAAACCGAGAGCGAGAAATTCGCGGGGGCCGCGAAAACCTATTCGATCGAGGCGCTCATGGGCGATGGCCGCGCGCTGCAGGCGGCCACGTCACACAATCTCGGACAGAACTTCGCCAAGGTGTTCGACATCACGTTCCAGGGACGCGACAAGACGGTGCAGTACGGCTGGCAAACGTCGTGGGGTGCGACCACGCGTCTGATCGGTGGCGTCATCATGATGCACGGCGATGACAGCGGGCTCATTCTGCCGCCACGCATTGCGCCGTATCAGGTAGTGATGGTCCCCATTCCTCGCGGTGACTGGCGCCTGACCGTATTGCCGCATGCCGAGCGGATCAAGACCGAACTCGAAGCACTGGGTATCCGCGTGATGCTTGATGACCGTGACGCGCATTCGCCTGGATGGAAATATGCGGAGTGGGAAATGCGCGGCGTGCCGCTTCGGATCGAGATCGGCCCACGGGACGTGAAGAACGAGCAGGTGATGTTGGTTCGTCGCGACACCAGAGACAAATCACCGACCTCGATGAACGGGTTGGCCGGTCGTGTCGGCGAGTTGTTGGAATCGATTCAGCAGGAGCTGTACGACCGCGCGATCACGTTCCAAGAGGACCACACCATGAAGACCACCAATCGAGCCGATTTCGATGCGAGCCTCAAAGGCCGCCCAGGCTACGTCGTGGCCCCCTGGTGTGGCTCGGCAGAATGTGAGACCCAGATCAAGAATGCCACTCAGGCCTCCATCCGGAATCTGCCACTCGAACCGACCGGAACCTCAGGCGACTGCATCCAGTGCGGTCGCCCCGGTCAGGTCGATGCATACTTCGCCAAGTCCTACTGATCGATATCGATCCGGCGCCGCCTCGTTGACGCGTTACTGCATGCGGACGACGAAGGCGGCGCGGCGGTTCAGGCGCCTGGTTTCCTCACGCGCGTTGTCGTGCAGCGGGCGCTCCTCACCGAAGGTGACCGTCTGCAGCCGGCTGGCGGCGATGCCGCGGCTCGTCAGATAGTCGCGCACGGAAGTGGCTCGCCGCTCACCGAGCGCCTGGTTGTACTCGGACGTGCCGATGTTGCACGTATGACCCTCGAGCGTAAGGCTCAGATTAGGGTCGTCGCTCATCGCGGCGATCGCCTCGTCGAGAATACGTGTGGCGCCCGGCCGCAGCGTGTACCGATCGAAGTCGAAGTGCACGTCCTCGAACGCGTACTCCCGCGGCGGCGGCGCCGGCGGCGATACGACGCGAATGGTGGCTGTGTCAGATGCCGAACCGCCGCGTCCGTCGTCGACGGTGACGGTCACGGGTACCGGGCCGTCTTCATCCGGCGCGGTCCAGGTGGTCGCCATCCGGTTGGTCGGGTCGAGCGTGCCGGCAGGCGCGCTCCACCGATATGTCAGGGGATCGCCGTCCGGATCGTTCGCGTTGGCGGTCACGGTCGAGGTGGCGCCCGGCTCGACCTCACACGGATCGCAGTTGGCGGTGACCGTGGGCGGCCTGTTGACCGGCGGGTCGGGCGGCGGTGGCGGCGGTGGTGGTGGCGCCACATAGCGGCGGACACCTGGGTGATACCCGAGCCGCACCTGCAATCCGACCATGTTTGCGGTCGTGCCCATTGCCCCACGCGCCTGCATGGCGTACGTGACCCCGGCGCCGATGAACATCCCGCTCCTGGACTGCCACTGCAGTCCCAGCATGGCGTCGATCGGTGCAGCGATCTCAGACAGCAGGGATGACATGCTGCCGTCGATACCGATCAAGGGCGTCGTCAGTATCACGTTGTCCTCGAGCGGTACCTCTCCGTGCAGCTCGGCGAACAGTCGGATCGAATTATTGGTTGGGAACCCGGCGCCGATCCCCCAGCGCACGCCGTGTCCCAGCGTGACGCCGCTCGGCTCGCCGCGAAACAGGAATCCGCCGAAGCCGGCCAGTTCCACACGGTCTCCGATGTTCTTGCTGGCGACGAAATCGATCATGACGTCGGACGCGCCGGTACTCGCGCCCACCTCTTCGTTTCCGGTCGGAAACTTTGCCGCCGCGCGCAGCGCCAGCGCCGCAGGTTGCATCCGGTGCTCGGACGCGATGTTGAACTTGCCGCCGAGGATGACGTCACCGATGTTATCGCCGTTCCAGAAGTCGGTGACATTCGGGTATTCGTGCAAGGCACCGCCGTTCGCGCTGTTGCCCGCATCGAACAGTGGCCGCGCCCTGCGCAGGAGCCGGGTGTCGGCCCGGACCGACCCGAAAATCTCGACACGATCGCTGATCCCGACGCCGAACGTGCCGAGCAAGTGGCTGATGTCAGAGAGCCCGTGCGCGCGATCGATATTGGTGCGAGCACCGCTGACGGACCATTTACCGTCCGGCAGAATCTCTCCGGTCGGGACGAACCACAATCCGGTGTCGCCCAACCATGTCGAGTTGCCTGGTCGGACATCGGAATCGTCGTCCTGTGCGGCCGCCATTCCGGCGGCGGCGAAACAGAGGCAGACTGTCAGCGCTGCGGAAACAAGGAGTCGTCTCATCGCGGGTCTACTCTCCAGGAACGCACACTACGTGAAGGAGCAACAATCGACCCATGTTACGACCGGCACTTGAGCGAAGTCAATCAGTATCGGCCTGAACTGTATGATTCGAAACGGGATGCAGCCCCGCTGCCTGCGATCGGCGCTGGATCCCGCCGCGGGCGGCGCCAGGCTTCTGTTTGCCGGGGTCACACATGCCCCAATTCGCTCCCTCGTCGCGCCTTGAATTGGCCGGGCACAGATTTCTTACGACCCTATCTCGGTGCAATGCGGGGTTTCACCACGGGCTGCCAGGAGTCTGCGCCGTAGAAGATTGCGAAAGCGAATTTGCAGCCGTAATCTTTCTGCGGCGCAGACTCCTAAAGGTCGTCCTTGTTCCGGCGCGGAGCGACCACCCACGCGATGCCGATACTGAGTCCATAGAGCAGCACCATCGGGGCCGCCATCAGCGTCAGCGTGGCCGGGTCTCCGGTCGGCGTCAGGACCGCCGCCAAGATGAAGATGATCAGGATGGCGTACTTCGTGTTGCGCACCATGAACCGCGCGGTCACCACACCGATACGCGCAAGGAAGAACACCACGGTGGGCAGTTGGAACACGACGCCACACGCCAGAACGAGCCGGACGTACAACGAGAACGTCGGCTGAAGACTCGGCATGAACGTCAGGTACTCGTTCGAGAAGCCACCGAGGAACCGCCAGGCGATCGGGAACAGAAGATAGTGGGCAAACAGGCATCCGCCCGCGAAGAACAGGCTCGACAACACCACGAACGGAACGGCGAATTTCTTCTCGTGCCCGTACAGCCCCGGGGCCACAAAGCGCCAGAACTGCAGAAGCACCACGGGCATCGCGAGGATCAACCCGGCCAGCGCGGCGATCTTGATAGTTACGAAGAATCCTTCGGTCGGAACGATGTAAATGAACCTGCTGCCTTCGGGGAGCAGCTCGTTGAGCGGCACCATGATGAAGGCTTCGATCGGGTCGACGAAGATGAACGCAACGATGAACCCGACGAGGATCGACGTGACCGCCGTAATCAGCCGCTTGCGCAGCTCGTCCAGATGATCCAGAAAGGACATCCGGCCGCCGGCGCCATCGAATTCCTTTTCTTCCTCTTCGATTGGCTCCACCGGCTCGTCACCCGGATCGCGGGGATCGGGGACGGACGCAGCGGGGGCGGGGAGATTGGGCATTGATCTATCGGTTACTGTTGTGGCACAAGGCCGCTGACTCCGAGCGGGACGCCACCGTCTGACGCTGGCGTGGTGCGTCAGACGGTGGCGGCCGGGTCGTGCTGCGGGTCTTCGACGGGTGCAGCCGGCGCGGGCGCGGGCGCCGCGGCTCGTGGCTCAGGGCTGGTCTTCTCCTCGATGTGAATCTCTTCTTCGAGGGTGTTGCGAAGATCGTTCGACGCGCGCTTGAACTCGCCCAGGCTCTTGCCGAGCGACCGGCCCAGTTCAGGCAGTTTCCTGGGGCCGAACACGATCAACGCGATCACGAAGATGATGAGCAACTCCGGCATCCCGATTGAACCAAACATGTGTGGGCTCCTTCTCTGCCGGTCGCACGGCCACCCGGCCGCCGATCGTGACCGCGCTTCCGGGACTCTTGAGAACGCACGATTGAAACGCGGCACTTCGCGTACCAGCACTCAATTCGCATTATAGGAACCTCTGCCGCTACCGGTCAAGCAATCGAAGAACGATAGAATCAAGGAAGTCATTGTTTAACAATATGTTATGGGAATCTGTCGGTGTCGGATCAACTGGCGAATCGATGCCCACGGGCCACGTGATCGGCCGGCCAGGCAGCCGGTGGCAAGAGCTCCGCTGCATTCGATCGGCGCTGCATCCCGTTGATTCGCGTAGAAGCCCGCGGATCGGCGCCGCATCCCGTTGATCCGCGTAGAAATCTGCGGATCGGCGTTGAAGCCTGCGGATCGGCGTTGAAGGCCCCCTCTGTTCGCCGTGCACTGACCCGGTGGAGCATTGTTGCGACCAGTACTCCGTGCCACACGGCGTGTACGTCACGGGTTGCAGGACTCGCCGTTCACGTCGGAGAGGTCCCGTCGTGTCGGTCATTCTCCCAGATCGTTGCCCGCACGGTCGGCGATTTCTGTTAGCATCAGCTACATGAACGGACTCCGCGTTTCCCGGACTTTGGCGATGGCGGTCGTGGTCGTAGTCGTCTCTGCCGTGCTGGGCGGGCTCTTCGGTGGGCGGGTGCTGGCCGGGCAGGACAGCCTCAGTCTGCAGTACGAGTCGTTCGCGACGGCGCTGGCGGCGATCGAGAGCGACTACGTTGGCGAGGTTGATTCCGAACGTCTCGTGTACCGCTCCATCAGCGGGATGCTCCAGAGGCTCGATCCGCACTCCAGCTTCATGGACCCGCGCTCCTACGCGCTGCTGCGGGAACGACAGGAAGGCCGCTATTACGGACTCGGCATCTCGATCAACGTCTTCGACGGAGACATCACCGTCATGAACGTCTTCGAGGGGTCGCCGGCATTCCGGAAGGGGTTGCGGCGCGGAGACGTGATCGCCCGCATCGAGGGTGTCGATGCCCCCGGCAGCAGCGACGAAGCGGTGACCCAACTGCGCGGTCCGAAGGGGAGCACGGTCCGCATCTCGATTCGTCGGCGCGGCTATGACCAGCTCATCGACCTGGAGGTCGAGCGAGACGAGATCACGCTTCAGACCGTACAGGGCGCCTTCATGATCGACGATTCGATCGGGTATGTGCGTCTGCGAGATTTCTCTGAAACGAGCTCAAGCGAGCTCCGGTCGGCGCTTCGCAAACTGGACGACCTCGGCATGGCACGGCTGGTGCTGGATCTCCGAGACAATCCGGGAGGACCGCTCGATCAGGCGATCCGGGTGTCGAACGAGTTCCTGCCGAAAGGCGATTTGATCGTGTACACGCGCGGCCGCGTGCAGAATTCGGACCAGGACTATCACGCGCGTGAGGACGGCGGCCACACGGACGTGCCGCTGGTGGTGCTCGTCAACCGGAACAGCGCGAGCGCCTCCGAAATCGTGTCCGGCGCGATCCAGGACCACGACCGCGGTCTGGTCGTCGGCGAGACGACGTTCGGCAAGGCGTTGGTGCAATCGGTCTATCGGGTCAGCCAGGAGGCCGGACTGGCGCTGACGACCGCTCGTTACCACACGCCGAGCGGACGGATGATCCAGCGCCCCTGGGACGAGGTGTTCGACGAGTATCTGACGTATTCGTTGCGGGACCAGACGCCAGCGGATCACGATATCAGCGAGCGGCGGTTGACCGACAGTGGTCGTGAGGTTTTCGGCGGTGGCGGCATCGAACCCGACCATTTCATTGCCGGTCCTATCGAGGGTTTCGATCCGGGTCCGTTCGGGCGCCTGCTGGCGGCGCGCCAGGAGTTCGCCACTTTTGCCGAGCGGTTCTCCGCGGAGGGAGATACCCGGATTCAAGGTCAGGGGCAAGGGCGTGTGCGCGTCACCCAGGGGTTCGAGATTGACCAGGCGATGATGGCCGATTTCCGGGCGCACCTCGAGTCTCGCGGCATGATAATTGACGAGGAAGCGTTTGCGGCCGACGAGTCGTTCATTCGGTCGATGATGCGATACGAGATCGACCTGGCCCTGTTCAGCGTCGACGAGGCACGGCGGAATCTGACGCTGAGCGACCCGCAGGCGCAGTTCTCCATCACGCTGTTCGACGAGGCGGAGCGTCTGCTCCGTCTGTCGCAAAGCACTGGAGCGGCGTCAGCGCAGTAGCACTCGCGGTTCGCGCCGGGGAGGTTCTTGCCAGTTGGTCTCCCCCCCTGGTACACTACCAGCCGAGTGAGAGGGGTGTTCTCGTTCCGAGGCAGCCTGATTGACGAGCACGGCCAGTTGATGTGCGGTCGTCGATGGGACTGAACGGGTTGCTCACCTTTCGAGTGAATCGCGCTGGCGGTTCTGTCGTGTCGTCGGTTGTTCAGTTTTCGTTGAGCGTTCCCAGCTGCTCTCGAGGGTGAAGTCACCCTGGATCGAGCAGCTTTTTCTGTGTACGCCTCCGGTCAGGAGATGGTTCGTTCAGGCGTGACGACCCGTGAGTGTGCCGGCGGCGCCGATGGAGGACGTTGTTCGGAAAGAGCGTTCGACAGCGAGAGATCACACTGATGCACCTGCAGAATCTTGAGATCTCCGGGTTCAAGAGTTTTCCGGAACGGGCGCGTCTGATTTTCGATGACGGGGTGACCGCCATCGTCGGTCCCAACGGCTGCGGAAAAAGCAACGTCATCGACGCGATTACATGGGTGCTCGGCGAGCAAAGCGCCAAGAGCTTGCGCGGCGAACGGATGGAGGACGTGATTTTCAGCGGCAGCGATGCGCGCAAGGCTATCGGCACCGCGGAGGTCAGAATGATGCTGGCTCGCGTGGCCGCCGCGCCCGGCATGGTCGGCGGCGGCCCAGAGCCGGCCCCTGACGGCGCCCGCGAGGCATCTTCAGGACATCGCGATGGTGCCGATCGCACAGCCGCGACCCCGGTGAGGGACGGAGCCGACCTCGATGAGTTGCTGCCGCTCATTACGCGCAACATCGAGGTCGGGCGTCGGCTCTACCGTTCAGGCGAAAGTGAATACCTGATCGATGGGAGAGTCTGCCGCCTTCGCGACATTCAGGATCTGCTCATGGACTCCGGAGTGGGGGTCAAGGCCTACGCCGTCATCGAGCAGGGCAAGATCGGGCAGATCCTCGCCGCCCGGCCGATCGAGCGGCGTCAATTGATCGAAGAAGCCGCCGGCGTCACCAAGTACAAAAGCCGCCGCCGCTCGGCCGAGCTGAAACTCGAGGCCGCCCAGCAGAACCTGACCCGTGTCGACGACATTGTCCATGAGGTCGAGAAGCAGCGGCGCGCGCTGAAACGTCAGGCGGCGAAAGCCCGTCGCTACCGGCGCCTTCGGGAGGATCTCCGGCGGTGGGAGACCGTGGGGTTCGCCCGTCGCCATCAGATGTGTCGCGAGGTGATCGAGCGTGCTCGTACGCGTCTCGCTGAAGCTCGTCTTCGAGAAGCCGCCGCCGCGTCGCTGCTGGCGCGGGTCGAGGGCGACCGGGAGCGTTGCCGCATTGAGCTCATGGAAGCGGAGGACGCCGTCAGGGAGGCGCGAGACGCGGCGCACGAACGCGAGCTGGCGGTCGACCGCCGCCAGCAGCAGATCACCTTCGATACCCGCCGGGTCGAGACCCTGGGCGCCACGCTGGCAGAGATGGAACGCGACGTGGCCGACCTGGTGTCGCGCCAGGACCCGGCGCGTCGTGAGTTCGAAGAGCAGGTTGCCGCCGCCGAGCGCTGCGCGGCCGAGCGGGATGCACTGAGGTCCATGGTGCAGCGCAAGGAAGAGGCGTTCGCTCAGGCGCAACGCGACCTCGACGGACTCGAAGGGGATGTCGAGACAGCCCGGAGCGAGATGTACGCCGTCACCAACGCCGCGACGGCTCTGCGTCACGCGGTCGATAACGCTGCGTCAGGTCAGATGAGGCTGGCCGAGACGATGTCCAAGCTCGATGCCGAGGCCGGTGACCTGGACATCGAGCTGCAGACCATCGCCAGCAGCCGGGCGAAGACGCACGCCGCCGAGTTGGCCACGCGCGAGGCGTTGGCCCGGGTCCGCGGCGCATGTGCCGAACGCGTCGCCGAGTTGTCGTCGTTACGCGCTGAGCACGAGGCGCGCACACGCGAGTTGCGGGACCAGGAGCAGGAGCTGGCCGGTCTCACGGGTCGGCTGACCTCGTTGCGGGATATGGAAACAACAAGAGCAGGATATTCGGACGCTGTCCGCCTGCTGCTCTCGACAGCGGATTCCGGTATCCGTCAACTGGGTTCCGTTGCGGACCATCTTGAGGTGCTGCCAGGTCACGAACGCGCTGTCGAGGCCTGTCTCGGCGATCTGCTGCAGTATGTCGTCGTGCCATCCTGGGCAGATGCTGAAGCCGGTTTGGACTTTACGCGACAGCACGGGGCCGGGCGCGGCGGGTTTCTGGTGCTCGATGGCGCGGTCACGCAGCCGGTGCCGCCACCGCCGGCCGACGGGTTGGTCTCGGTCGCGAATGTCGTGCGCGTTGACGGGCGCGGGGCGGATGCGATTCGCGCGGAGATCGCGGATTGCTGGCTTGCAGGATCGTACGGTGAGGCCGAACGCGCGGCGTCCCGGTCCACCGCGTTGATTGCGACGCCGGCCGGCGACGTATTTCACGGAACCGGACGGGTCAGCGGCGGCGCCAAGGGCGGCGCCCTCGGCATCCTGGCGGCGAAGCGCGAGATAAGGGACCTCAATGAGCAGATCGTGGTTCAGCAGGCGACCGTGGCACGCCTTGGCGACCGGCTAGGTCGGCTCGATGTTGAGATCAATCGTGCAGAGACCGCGCTGGCCGAGGCGACGCAGGAGCTGCACCAGCACGAGAAGGAGATGTTGGGACATGAAATGCAACGCGCCGCGCGGAACGAGGAGGAGCAGCGCCTGAACCGGAAGCGAGACGTTATTGCGACTGAGCGCCGCTCGGCGGCCGAAGAAAACGAAGTATTGGAGGCACGTCAGACCGAAGCGAACGTCTCGATTGAGCGAATACGAGGCGAACAGCGGATCGCCGATGAGCGTTTCGCTGCCTCGCAGCGTCGCGTGCTCGACGCTCGCGGGTCGCTCGATGCTCTGAGTCGCGAGGTGGTCGAAGCGAAGGCGGCGCACGCTGCGTTGGTCGAACGCTCGTCGGCGTTGGAAGCGAGCGTCGTGCGTTTCGAACGGGCGAATCAGGAGCTTGCCGGTCGGCTCGCGCACCAGCAGGCAAAGCAGGCCCGGACTCGCACCACGCGTGAAGAACTCGTGGCCGCCGTGGCGTCGTCGACGCGGCGTCTCGACGAGGACATCGCCGGGCTGGCGACGTTGCGAGCGAAGGTGCAGGAGGCCGACGAGCAGGCGCTGGGCCGCCGCGCTCACCTCGATACGGGGGACAGCGACGTGCGCGTCGCTCGGTCAGGTCTGGAAGAAAGGCGCGCCGAGGTCGCCGAACTGGACGTCGTCCGAGTGACCGCTGAAGGCGATCTGGCGCATCTTGAAGATTCCTGCCGCGTCGCGTTGCAGATGTCACTGGATGAGGTGACCGCTCAGATGGCTGGGCTCGTCGGCGACGAGGGCTTCGATCCGGATGCCGAGTTGCGTTCCCACGCCGTCGACATCGGTTCAGATGAAGACGATGAGGCAGTCGTCGATACCCAGCCGGCGGAGGTCGAGGCGAGCCCGGTTGAGACCCCGACGAGACCGATGACGGTCGAAGATATGGTGGCCGTATTGAAAACGAAGATCGATCGTCTGGGGCCGGTGAACATGATGGCCATCGACGAGTTCGACGACCTTGAAGCGCGCTACGACTTTCTCACCACGCAGCGCCGGGACCTCGAGGAATCGATCAAGGCGACGGGCGACGCTATCGCACGGATCAACCGCACGACCCGCGAACGGTTCCGTAATGCGTTCGAAGCGATCAACACGCACTTCCAGAATACGTTCTCCACGTTGTTCGGCGGCGGACGCGCGGGGCTCGTGCTACTTGACGAGACCGACCTGCTCGAGAGCGGGATCGAGATCATCGCCCAACCGCCGGGCAAGCGGTTGCAAAATATTCAGTTGTTGTCGGGGGGTGAGAAGGCGCTCTCGGCCATGGCGCTGATGTTCGCGATCTTCAGGTACAAGCCGAGTCCGTTTTGCCTGCTCGACGAGATTGACGCACCGCTCGACGAAGCCAACATCGGACGCTTTGTCGAGATGCTGCGAGGTATGCAGTCTGACACCCAGTTCATTCTCGTGACCCATAATCGCAAGACGATGGAGATCGCCGACCGGTTGTACGGAGTGACGATGGAAGAGCCGGGAGTGTCGAAACTGATTTCGGTGCAGCTCGGTCAGGCTTGATGCCTCGGGGCCGGCCCCTGCGGCTCCAGGCCAGGGTCTCCTCCGTCGCGGTTGGTCGAATTGCTGCGGCACACGCACCCGCCGTTGTTCCGCCGTCTGGCGGCGGCGCGTCTCGCCGTGGCCACGCGGCGAACCGGGGAGGGTTCACGGCGCCGTTCCTGAGGCTTTGCTGCCGTGGCGTTCAGCCGGTTCCTACGACTTCACCGGCTGCCGGTCGCGCCGATTGCCAGCATTCTGGTCACCGCCCGCCGGTCGATCGAGCAGCGCCTTGCGGCTCAATCGAATCTTGCCTGAGGGGTCGACGTTGATCACCTTCACCAGGACTTTCTCCCCCTCCTGAAGCTCGTCCCGCACTTCCTTGACACGGTAGTGCGCTATTTCTGAGACGTGCAGCAACCCGTCCACGCCAGGCAATACCTCGACGAATGCCCCGAAGTCGGTAATCCGTTGCACGGTTCCCAGGTATGACTTGTTCAGTTCCGGTGTGGCGGTGAGCTCCTCGATGATTGAGATAGCCTTTTGTGCGGAAGCATCGTCACTCGAGGCGACGTTGACGCGGCCGTCGTCCTCGACGTCGATCTTGACCCCCGTGCGTTCAATGATGCTCCGGATGGTCTTGCCGCCCGGTCCGATCACGTCGCGGATCTTGTCGACTGGAATCTGGATGGTGACAATGCGCGGAGCATGCGACGAGATGGTGGTGCGCGGGTCTTGTAACGTGGCGCGCATCCGCTCGAGGATGTGCAGCCGGCCGGCCTTGGCCTGTTCCAGCGCCTGTTGCATGATCTCGGCCGTGATACCGGCCACCTTGATGTCCATCTGCAGCGCGGTGATGCCGTCGGCGGTGCCTGCAACCTTGAAGTCCATGTCCCCGTAATGATCCTCGGCGCCCGCGATGTCGCTGAGGACTGCATGCCTTCCGGTGTTCTCGTCCAGAATGAGGCCCATTGCGACCCCGGCGACTGGCGCCTTCAGTGGCACCCCGGCGTCCATCAGGGCCAGCGTACCTCCGCAGACCGAGGCCATTGAAGATGACCCGTTCGACTCGAGGATGTCGGACACGACTCGCATGGTGTAAGGGAATGAGTCTTCGCCGGGCACGACCGGCAGCAGACTGCGCTCAGCCAGATTCCCGTGTCCGATTTCCCGTCGCCCAGGACCGCGCAGGAACTTGACCTCCCCGACCGAGAACGGCGGGAAGTTGTAGTGCAGCATGAAACGGCGGTAGGTCTCGCCGTCGACCAACTCGATCTTCTGCTGGTCGTCGGCCGTGCCGAGCGTCGACGTGACCAGCGCTTGGGTCTCTCCGCGCGTGAAGACGGCCGATCCGTGCGCTCGGGGGAGCAGGCCGACATCGCACGTGATGTTGCGAATCTCGTCGAACGCTCGTCCATCAAGGCGCTGTCCGCGCTCGAGCACCTCGTCACGCAGCACCTTTTCCTTCAGCCCCTTGAAGACGCTCTTGGTATCGGCGCGGCGTTCCGCATCCTCCTGAGGGAGTGTCGCCAGATAGTCGTCGAGAACTTTGTCGACGGCCGAATAGCTCTCCAGCTTGTCCTTGATCCGCATCGCGTCAGCGAGCGGGCCGATCAACTGGCTCTCGACCTCGGCGGCGACAGTGGGGTCGGGCGACTTGGCGTCCACTTGGAGTTTTGTCTTGCCGGCCGCCGCGGCCAGACTGTCGATCTCGTCGATAATCTGCCGAATAGCCCCATGCCCCGCGTCGAGCGCACGGATCATGTCCTCTTCCGAGACCTCCTTGGCGCCCGCCTCGACCATGACCAATGCGTCTCTGCTCCCCGCGACTACGAGATCGAGGCTCCCGCTGCGTCGCTGCTCATAGGTCGGGTTGATCAGGAGCTTCCCATCGAGCATTCCAATGCGTACCGCGGCGATGGTGGCCTGAAGCGGAATCTCGGAGAGCGCCAGCGCCGCGGAGGCTCCAGTGAGAGCCAGGACGTCGGAGTCGTTCTCCTTGTCAGCGGAGATGACGAAGGCGACGACCTGAGTCTCGCGACGCCAGCCGTCCGGAAACAACGGCCGGATGGGGCGGTCGATCACCCTGCTGGTCAACACCTCTTTTTCCGGCGGCTTGCCCTCGCGCTTGAAGAAGCCGCCCGGGATTCGGCCCGATGCGTACGTGTTCTCCCGGTAGTCGACGGTCAGGGGAAGAAAGTCGATCCCCTCCCGTTCATGAGGCGAGTAGCAGGCGGTCACGAGCACCATCGTGTCGCCATAACGAACTACGACGGATCCGTTGGCCTGCTTGGCCAGCTTGCCCGTCTCGATGGTCAGGGGCTGACCGCCAACATTCACTGCGCCTGTATGCATGATTTCACTCCACAATACTGTCCGGACGGCGAGGAGACGAACGAGCGGGAGTACGGGAACGAACGGTGGTTCGTTCCACCTACTTGCGGAGACCCAGCCGTTTGATCAGGTGGGCGTATCGTCCCGAGTCCTTGGATTTGAGGTAGTCAAGGAGTCGGCGGCGTTGCCCCACGAGCTTCAGCAATCCCCGGCGCGAGTGATGATCTTTCGCGTGGATCTTGAAATGCTCGGTCAAATAGCTGATACGCTCGCTGAGCAGGGCAACCTGCACCTCAGGCGAACCGGTATCGGTCTCGTGAACCTGATACGAGCCGATAAGTTCGATCTTTTGTTCTTTCAGTAACACCACTGGTGATCACCTCCACGAACGGCCCAGATACGACCGATGCGAGATGGTCGAACAGCCGGTGCTCCAAACCGCCGTGATTACGATGTCAGCCCTCTCAATTTGATTAACCGGCCGATCTTACACTAGAACGATCTTGGGACGCAAAACGCCATCGGCCCCTGATTCTGCGATGGCCAGCAGCCTGCCGGTCTCGTCCAGCACGCGGATCCGGGCGCCCGCCAGGTCGGTTGGGAGGCTGGCGACAACGAGTTCGCCTGGCCCCAGCGGGTTACCGTGCGCCGCTCGACGCGCGCCCGGGGCGTTGACGACCACCCGGGGCAGGTCGGGAAGCAGGTCGCGCATGGGCACCAGCCGGGCTGCCACCGCGTCGCCGGCGTCCATCAACGCGTCCAGCGGCACCGCGTCGTCGAGCCGGAACGGGCCATGACGCTCACGGCGAAGGGTCTCGAGACACCCACCGCATCCAAGCTTCCCGCCGAGGTCGTGCGCGAGCGACCGGACGTAGAAGCCGCTGGAACAGACGACGCGACAGCGCACCCGGTGTGCCTCGACGGCCAGCAGGGTGAGCGATTCGACGGTCACAGGCACCGGACTGATCTCGACCGGCTGGTGCCGCCGTGCAAGCTCGTAGGCGCGCACCCCACCGATCTTCTTCGCCGAAACGGGTGGCGGTCGTTGCAGATAGGAGCCGACGAAGTCCTCGGCCGCAGCCGAGATGGCCCCGGCGTCAGGCCAGGCGGCCCGCGTCTGGCTCGACGGGTCCAGGAGGCCGGCTTCGGAGCCGCCCACGATCGAACCGGTGATATCGAAGCTGTCGGTAATCAATCCCAGCCTGATCACCGCATCGTATTGCTTGCGGGATTCGGCGAACAACGAAGCGAGCCTGGTGGCGCGCCCCACGACCAGAGGCAGCACCCCGGTCGCCAATGGATCGAGCGTGCCCAGGTGACCCGCCTTGCGAAGCCCGAGCGCGTGCCGGGCCGCCGCCACGACATCATGCGAGGTGGGGCCGGAGGGCTTGTCGACCACCAGCACTCCGTCCAGTCCTGCCGCTACCGTCACTGTTCGCTGTTTGCGATCGCGGTGGCGATACGGGTGATCACCTGCCGGGTCGTTTCCGCGGTGGGATGCTCGATTGTGAACCCGGCGGCATTACGGTGTCCGCCGCCACCGAACGAGACCGCTACCTGGCGCACGTCGACCGCCGCTTTCGACCGCACGCTGACACGTACCTCTGTGCCGGTGTGTTTGAAGAACGCCACGGCCCGAACATCGCGGGCTGCGAGCGGCAGATTGACGATGCCCTCAATGTCGTCGGCGGCGCACTCGGCCTCCGCGAGCATCGAGTCGTGCAGTCTGAGGACGGCGATCCGCCGGTCGTATTCGAGTTGCATCCGGTCGAGCAGCATGCCGGTCAGGCGAACATGTCCCAGGCTGCCGTTGGTGTAGACCTCGGCGGCGATGCGTGCCGGATCGATGCCCGCTGTTGCAATTCGACGGCAGATCTCGAAAGTGCGCGCCGTGATATTGGCGTGGCGGAACGACCCGGTGTCCGTGAGGATGGCCACGTACAAATGGGTGGCCATTGCCTCCGTGAGCTCGACCCCAAGGGCGTCGATCAGGTCACTGACCTGTTCGGCGCACGCGCACGCGGTCTCATCGTACCAGTTGAGCGAACCGTACATGACGTTGCCCGCGTGGTGGTCGATGTTGATGATCATCCGTTCTTCGAGTCCGCTGACGCCCGTTCGGTCGAGACTGCTGCACTCGAGCACCACGACCGCGTCGCAGGGGTCGGTCGCGGAGTCGGCAATCTCGATGAGCTCGACGCCGGGAAGGAACGCGTACAGCGCCGGCGCCGGGTCGATGTTGATGATCCGAACCTGTTTTCCCAACCGACGGAGCGCCGCCGCGAGAGCAAGCTGTGAGCCGAGTGAATCTCCGTCCGGCCGCGCGTGCGAGGTGAGCAGCACGTTGCGCGCAGCGAGCAGCGTGTCGCGGATTCGAGAGACCTCAGGAGGTAACGGGGTCACGGTCGGTCTCTGGCGTGCGCTCGATCTGTAACTCTTCGAGTACCTCGGCGATCCGTTGCTCACGTGCAATTGACTCGTCATGCACGAAGGTCAGCTCCGGTACGTGTCTGAGCCGGAGCCGGTGTCCCAACTGTCCCCGCAGGTATGCTGCTGCCCGCCGAAGACCTCGAACCGTGTCGCGTGGCGCCGCCGCGCTCGGGGCCGTGTAGTACACGCGCGCATGCTGCAAGTCTCGTGTCATCTGGACATGTGTCACCGTGACGAAGCGCAGCGCCGGATCGCGTACCGATCGCTGCAGCAATGTGCACAATTCGGCCCGCACCTGATCTCCCACCCGTTGCGGTCGCGATGGCATGCGTCTACCAGATCAGCGGGTTGCTAGGAGTCCCGCTGCATTCGATCCCCGCTGAATTCTGCGCTTCCCCGCGGAATTCTGCGGTTTCACGCTGCATCCCGCCTCGGGCGGCGCTGGGCTTCTGATTGCCGGGGTCACACATGCCCCAGTGTGCTCCCTCGTCGCGCCTTGCACTGGCCGGGCGCAGCATTGTCACGACCAGATCTCGGTGCAACGCAGGGTTCTACCACGGGCTGCTAGACCAACCATTCGATCTCGCTGCGGATAACCACCCCCGGTTCGATGCGTTCGATCTCGTTGACGACGCCGTTGAGCGCACGCTCCGCAATGTCCTGGTCGGTCCCGATCGCGACAATACCGAGCCGGGCTCGCTGACGCAGGTCGAGGTGGTCCACCTCGGCGATTGACACGTTCAACCGGCCGATCCGATCTTTCAAACGCCGGAGCACCGCCCGTTTGTCCTTCAGCGAGCGGGCATCTGCAAAGTGAAGTTCGATGGAAAGGAGTCCGACGATCATGAAACCGGGCTGCTGGCAGCCCCTGGTGAAAGCCCCGCTGCATTCGATTGGCGCTGCATGCCGTCTCGGGCGGCGCTGGGCTTCTGATTGCCGGGGTCACAATTGCCCCAATTCGCTCCCTCGTCGCGCCTTGCCCCGGCCGGGTGCGGGGCGTTGTTACGACCAGCTCTCGGTGCAACGAGGGGTTCCATCACGGGCTGCTAGACCGTGGCGGCCACCTTTTCCTCGGTGAATATTTCAATGATGTCGCCGGCCTTGATGTCGGCATAGCGCTCGAAGGCGATCCCGCAATCGAGACCATTCTTCACCTCGCCGACATCGTCCTTGAACCGGCGCAACGAACCGATCCGGCCCTCATGGATCACGACGTGGTCGCGCAGCAGCCTGGCCTGGGTCCCGCCAGCGCGGGTGATCTTGCCTTCCGTCACCAGGCAACCCGCGGCGGCGCCGAATTTCGGCACTTTGAAGACCTCTCGCACTTCGGCCGCACCGACCTGGATCTCCTTGACGGTCGGTTCGAGCAGACCGGCCATCGCCTTCTTAATTTCATCCGTCACGTCGTAGATGATGCGATGGAGACGGATGTCGATCTCCTCGCGTTCTGCCATCGCCGCCGCGTTCCGATCCGGCCTGACGTTGAAGCCGATGATGACGGCGTTGGAAGCCGCGGCGAATACGATGTCGCCCTCGTTGATGGCGCCGGCCCCACTGTTGATGAGCCGCACTTTTACCCGCTCGTCGCCCAGCTTGCCCAGGGCGTCGGCCAGTACTTCTGCGGAGCCTTGTACATCTGCCTTGATGATGATCGGCAGTTCCTTCGTCTGACCTTCATCGATCTGCTGTTGCAACGATTCGAGAGTCAGGCGGCCGCCTTTCTCGCCAAGCGATTTCTGCTTCGCCTGATTCTGTCGCAGCATCGAGATCTGGCGCGCTTTGGATGCGTCGGCTACCGCCTGGAACGTGTCGCCCGGTTGCGGCAAACCGGTCAGGCCGAGCACTTCGATCGGGCTTGACGGCCCCGCCTCCTCCTGCTTGTTGCCCCGGTCGTCGATCAGTGCGCGGACCTTCCCGACAATTGGGCCGGCGATGAAATTGTCGCCGATGCGGAGGGTGCCATCCTTGACCAGAATCGTCGCGATGGGGCCCCGTCCACGGTCGATCTTCGCTTCGAGCACGGAGCCGAAGGCGCCGCGCTTCGGGTTCGCCTTGAGTTCTCCCAACTCGGTTACCAGCAGGATCATCTCGAGCAGGAGATCAAGATTCTTCTGCTTCTTGGCCGATACCTCGACGGTCACCGTCTGGCCGCCCCAATCCTCCGGGGTCAGGCCCAATTCCGAAAGTTCGGTCTTGACGCGTTCCGGGTTCGCGTTGGCCTTGTCAATCTTGTTGATCGCCACGATCAGCGGTACGTCGGCGGCCTTCGCGTGATCGATAGCTTCTCTGGTTTGCGGCATGACGCCATCATCAGCCGCGACAACCAGGATGACGATGTCCGTTACCCGCGCGCCGCGAGCACGCATCAGGGTGAACGCTTCATGGCCGGGGGTATCGAGGAAGACGATGCGCCTGTTGTTGATCTCGACACTGTACGCGCCAATGTGCTGAGTGATGCCGCCAGCCTCGCGCTCTGCCACGCGCGAGTGACGGATGGCGTCGAGCAGCGTGGTCTTGCCGTGGTCAACGTGCCCCATGACAGTGACGACCGGCGCCCGCGAGACCTGATCGCCTTCCTGGGCCGCGGTGGACTCGATTTCCAGCATCTCTTCTTCGAACGAGCGCATCTTGACATCGGCGCCGAATTCACGCGCCACCATCGTGGCGGTCTCGGTGTCCAGCGTCGTGTTGATGGTCATCATCATCCGGCGCTCGATCAGTTTCTTCAGAACATCTTTGGCTTTCAGTTCCAGCTTGTCGGCCAGATCCTTGACCGTCATGCCTTCGGCCAACGAGAGCGTCCGTGTGATAGGTGGCGGCGGCGCCGGTGTGTACGGCGCCGAGGGCCGAGGCGGCCGCCGTTTGCGTCCACCGGGCGGACGTGGGGGCGGCCTGAATTGCGGCCGGTAGCCGACGGCCGGGGCGGCCGGCCGGCCGGCCGCCGGTCGCGCCGGATGCGACGGCAACGGATGCGGTCCGGCTGGCGTACTGGGACGTGGAGCAGCGGCGATGGGGCGAGAGCCAGGTCGCGGTCGTTGCAACGCGATCCGGCTGGGTCCGGCCGCCGGCTTGATAATTCTCGGTGTCGTCGCGGTCTTCGGCGCTGGCGGCTTCAGCGAGGGTGCATTTGTTTCGACCCGCAACCTCATGGTCGGTGGTACGACCCGGCCGGTAGGTTCCACCTTCTTCGGGGCTGCCTGTTCAGGCGCTGCCTTCCGCGCAGGCGACACGGGCGCAGGAGGAATGGGCGCACCCGAAACGGGTCCACCCGGTTCGGGCTGAGCCGCAACGGACGGCGCCGCGACAGGTGGTGCTTCAACAGATGGAGCCGGAACGGAGGTAGCCGCACCGGGTGGCGCCGCACCGGGTGGCGCCGCAACGGGTGGCGTCCCAACGGGTGGCCCCGGCACCGAGGGAGCTGCAACGGACGGAGTCGGAACAGGAGTGGCCGGAACCTCGATGACCGGTGGCGGCGATGCCGCGGGAGCTGTCGGTTCGGACACGGCCGCCGGTTCCGCAACCACTGGTCGAATCGGGGATGCTTCCGTCGTGGTCGGAGCGGACGTTGGCTCTGGCGACGGTGTCGTTTCAGCCGCGGCCGACGGCGTTATCGGTGCGGTCGCTGCGACAGTCGGGGCTTCCTCGTCCGCCGCCGGTGGCGGGACAATTTTGGGAGACTTGACCAAACGGGGGGGGCCCAACCGGGGGCGGAGCGCCGGTTCCGGTTGTTTGGCTCTCTTTCCACCCTTCCAGCCCCTTCCGGTGAAGGACGACTTCTGAGAGAACAGCGGTCCAGTCGGCAGGCTCAGGTCGCGATCGCGGGCTATCCGTTCGGTGAACTGTCTGGCGACAATCTCTTCAATGGTGCTCGAGGCGCTCTTGACCTCGATACCATGTTCGCGCTTGAGCAGGTCGATGATCTCGTTGCTCGGGATTCCGAGCACCTCAGCGACCTGATAAATCCGAATCGTGGCCAACGTGTTTCCTCTATCTTTCCCTGACGTCCCCAGTAGTCGCCACGGTGCTGCCGCGCGTGTAGCTATCCATCCCCCGGAGCCCGCTCTCCGGGGGTCATTGCCTCGGCTGGGGCGGTCTCCGGTCGTGCCGGTGCGGGAGCGGGTACCGCCTCCGCGACAGGCGCGTCGGCGACGGCAACTGGCGAGCCGGGGAGCGGCTCAATCCCCTCTTGGGGTACCGCCTCCGTGGTTCCGCTGCCGACTGCGCCGCTTGCGGCCATGGTGGCGGCTTCCGCTCCCTGACGCAGCGCTTCGGCCGCACCCTCCGAGATGCCAAGTACCTCGCTCAACTCCGATGCGCTGGCGGCGACCATGCGTTCCACGGTTTCGATGCCGGCGGCATTCAGTTTCTCGACCATCTCTTCGTCGAGTCCAGGCACCGACAGCGGCGCCGGCTCGGCGCCCAGTCCGTCGAATTGGGCCTCCACCTCGCGACGCTTCTCCTCTTCGCTCTTGATGTCGATTTTCCAGCCCGTCAGTTTGGCGGCAAGCCGTACGTTCTGGCCCTTCTTGCCGATCGCGAGAGACAACTGGCGATCTTCGACCACCACCTCGATCACCCGGTCAACCTCGTCGACCACGGACACCCGCTGCACGCGTGCGGGGCTGATGCCGTTCGTTACGAAGGTGGCTGCGTCTTCGGACCACTCGACGATGTCAATCTTCTCACCACGCAGTTCGCGGATGATCGCCTGCACGCGCGTGCCCTTCATCCCGACACAGGCCCCGACCGGATCAACCTCCCGCTCGCGAGACGCCACTGCGACCTTGGCCCGGTCGCCCGCTTCGCGAACTGCACCCCGAATGACGACGGTGCCGTCGTAGATCTCGGGCACCTCCTGTTCGAACAGCTTGATCAGCAGCATCGGATCGGTGCGGGACAGAACGATCTGTGGTCCTTTCGTGTTCTTGTTGACGTCCTTGATTACCGCTCGCACCCGGTCGCCGGTCGTGTAGTTCTCGGCGCGCGACTGCTCACGACGAGGCAGGAGCGCTTCAACGCGTCCAATTTCGACGACGATGTCGCCGCTTTCGAAGCCTTTGACGAGGCCGTTCACCACTTCGCCCACCCGCTGGCTGTACTCGGCGAACACATTCTCGCGCTCGGCCTCGCGCACCTTCTGGAAGATGACCTGTTTGGCCGTCTGGGCGGCGATGCGTCCCAGCACATCGGTCGGCTTGGGGAATTCGATCTCCATGCCCGCTTCGGCCTCGTCGCCGTACAGATCGTGAGCTTCGGCCAGCGAGATCTCGGCTGCTGGATTGGTCACGTCTTCCACAATCCGCCGAACCGCGAACAATTCCACCTGCCCCGTGTCCGGATTGAATTTGGTGCGCAGGTTCTCATCTGTCTTGTAGTACTTACGGGACGCGGTGAGCACCGCGTCTTCAATCGCGGTGATGATGACATCGGCTTCGATGCCCTTTTCCTTCGCCAGCGCCTCGATGGTCTGTTGCAACGCGTTGTTCATTGACACTTCCTGTCGGCTCACGCGTGTCGTGACCTCAAAACTCGACTTCAAGCCTTGCCCGTTTGACCGCGGACTCGGGAACCAGCCGCGTGGTCGTTCCGTCGTCGATCACAATCGTCCGCTCCTGCACGCCAGCGATACGGCCCGAGACAAACCGCTGCCCGTCAATCGGCTCGGAAGTCACGATCCTGACGCGCCGGCCACGGAACCGTACGAAGTCGTCCAGGTGGCGCAACGGCCGGTCCAACCCCGGAGACGACACTTCCAGCGTGTAGGCATGCTCGAACGTGACTTCGGCGGCGAGTATTGCGCTTACGTCCATGCTGACCGCCTGGCAGTCAGTTACGTTCACGCTTTCGCTGTCGCCGCGGGTGTTGGGGAGGGGAGCCACACGATCAATCACTATTCGTAGCACCCAGCCGATCGACTCGCGCCGAAACTGCAGGTCGAAGAGATCGAGCCCGTGGCTGTGCGCCACCCGGTCCGCGATCGATCGAACCGTGCCGAGATGATCGGTCCGCGAATCCACCCGAAAAACCGGCCCCGAAAAACAAAAAGTGGGCCAAGACGCCCACTCGTCATTCCCAACCGCGAACGTAACCGTAGAACTATATCACGAGCGGGACGCCGACAAAAAAGGTCCGTTGCCCAGCACAGGGTTCTATCACGGGCTGCTAGGGCGTCAACCGGTAGAGCATGCGGGGGTATGGAATTGTCTCGCGGACATGATCCAGACCGCAGATCCAGGCGACCACCCGTTCGATGCCCATTCCGAACCCGGCGTGCGGCACACTCCCGTAGCGGCGGAGGTCCAGATACCATTCGAATGCCTCTTGCGGCAGGCCATGCTCGGTGATCCGTTGCAGCAACAGATTGAGATCGTCGAGCCGCTGTCCCCCGCCGACGATCTCTCCGTATCCTTCCGGGGCGAGGATGTCGACAGAAAGCGAGAGTTCGGCATGGTCGGGGTCCGGCTTCATGTAGAACGCCTTCGCCGAGGCCGGAAAGCGATGCACGGCGACGGGGCGATCGAACTGCTCGGCGAGCAGTGTCTCAGCCGGGCCGCCGAAGTCATCCCCATGTTGGAAGGGAAGACCGTGGTCGTTCAGGATTTGGACCGCCTTGTCGTAGGTGATGCGTGGAAACGGGGTGCAGACGCCTTCGAGCGGCCCGCGGTTCCGTTCGAGCGTGTCGAGTTCGCGGACGCGTTCGTCAAGGGCACGCGCAACGACTGAGGAGATCAACGATTCAGCGAGCTCGATTGCGTCGTCGAGCGTCGCGTACGCCATCTCGGGCTCGACCATCCAGAACTCGGTCAGGTGCCGGCGTGTTTTCGACTTTTCTGCGCGGAACGTGGGACCGAAGCAGTACACGCGGCCGAGCGCCATCGCGTTCGCCTCGTTGTAAAGTTGGCCGCTCTGGGTCAGATACGCAGTGCCGTGATCGAAGTAGGACACGGGAAACAGGGTCGTCGTGCCTTCGCAGGCGGCCGGCGTGAAGATCGGCGTGTCGGCCAGGATGAAACCGCGCGAATTGAAGAAATCGCGGACGGCGTTGATCACGGTATGCCGGATCCGGAGAATGGCGTGTTGCCGTTCCGAACGGATCCACAGGTGGCGCCGATCCAGCAGGTAGTCGACGCCGTGTTCCTTCGGCGTGATCGGATAGTCGCGCGCCTGCCCCATGACCTGCAGGCCCGCCACGTCGACCTCGTAGCCGCCAGGCGCTCGGGCATCCGCCCGTACGGTTCCCTCCACGACGATCGCCGTTTCCTGGCTGAGGTGACCCGCCTGTTCGAACACGTCGCCTCCCACGGCAGCCTTGGACATCACCGCCTGGATGAATCCGGTGCCGTCCCGCACGGTCAGAAAGTGGATCCGTCCGCTTGACCGGCGGTTGTGCAGCCACCCCCGCAAGGTCACGGTCTGGCCCGTGTGCTGCGCAATCTCGTCGATGTGGTGCATTCGTCTTCTCTCTGCCTGTTGTGCTCGACGTTCAGCCTACCCCACACGGCTCTTCCGGGCTGTACTCAGGGCGCCAGCTCTGGCACGTGCGGCGTCAGAAGCTCGAGCAATCGCCCGAAGCGCGGGTAGGTCCGGAGCGTCGCACGAAGATAGCCGAGCGTGCGAGGAACTGCCGACGCGAATCCGGTGCGGCCGGCGACCGCGATCTGGTGCCCGAACGTGCCCAGAGCCTTCAGGTGCCGCTGCACCGACATCAGATCGAAACGACGCTCGAAGTCGGACGTGTGTGCGGCCGGTACGACGTCGAGGAACCGTGTTGTCAGGTCCGCGACCAGCGACGGATCGAGGTCGACGTAGCAATCGCGCAGGAGCGAGACCAGATCGTAGGTCGCCGGACCCATCCGCGCGTCCTGAAAGTCGATGACCACCAATTCCTTGTCGCGCACCATCAAATTGCGGCTGTGGTAGTCCCGGTGGCACAGCACCCGCGGTTCCGCCGCCAACTCTTCGGCGATCGCCCTGAATTCGACGTCGAGCGCGGCCTCGGTTGCGGCGTCCAGAGGGCTCTGGCGGTAGGCTCCCAGGAACTCGGACCGAAAGTACGCCAGTTCCCGTTTCAGCGTGATGACATCGAACGCGGAATCGAATGGAGGCCCGCTGGACGCACCGGACGCGGCGCCACCCCGCTGAAGTGTGGCGATGATGTCGACCGCGTCTCGGTAGAGTCTGGCGGAGTCTCGTCCCGGCACGCGCATCCAGTTCTGCAACGTGTCGTCACCGAGGTCTTCCAACGCCAGGATGCCGAGATCGCCTGCGCGGTCCAGCACTGCCGGAACACGGACGCTCAAACGCGTGAACGTGGCGCCGACCGCCAGTTGCCTGAGCGTCGCAGGATCGAACGGTGCGGGATGGACGGCGAGAACGAAGAGAGAGGCCCGACCTCGGGTCACCCGCATGTACGCCCGATTGGATGCATCCCCGTGCAGCGGGGTCACGCGGCAGTCGTCGCCATGACCGGAGCGTTCGAGGTAGGCGGCGACCCGCCGGTCTGTCGCTGCCTCAGGGAATGTCATCGGTATCGGATTCCCTCATGCGCTGGGCGAATGCTCGATCGGAACCGCCAGGAGATCGCCGAGCCGTCTCGCTCCCGGCATCTCCACCACCCGCGTGTCCTGTGGCATCCGCACCACCGCCTGCCCCTTAAGCGTGACGCCATCTGGCAACTGCACACCGTCGGTGACCACGCAATCGGTCACCCGGCAGTTCGACCCGATGGTTACGTCATCCCAGAGTACCGAACGGGTCACTCGAGCCGACGGATTGATGAAACACCGCAGGCCGAGCGACGGATCGGCGTGGGCCTCGGCGGCGCCCACGATGCGGGCGGCGGTCAAATAATCGGCCGGAGTGCCGATATCCAGAAACCGGCCGTCGACGGGGTGGGCGGCGATTTGCCGCCTGGATAGCAGGGAGTCGTAGAGCCCCCTGATCGACGCGGCCGGGACGCCGTCTGGAAGAGGGCTGAATACCGACGCTTCGGCTACCTGGATGCCGACGAAATGCAGCGGACGGCGGCGGTCGCCGGCGCCGGCGAAGCCGACGACCCATCCGTTGGGGTCCGTCACTACACCTCCGTATCGTGCGGGCGCCGGGTTCCGGGTGACCGCCAGCGTGACTCGCGCCCCGCGCGCGCGATGGGCCTCGTACAACTGTTCGAGGTCAACCTCGCACAGCGTGTCGCTGTTGATCAGGAAGAACCGATCTCCCAGCAACGGCAGCGCGTGGCGCGGGCCGCCGGCCGAGCCGAGCACGACACGTTCCCACGAGTACCGCACGCGACAGCCAAGCGCGACGCCGTCGCCGAGCGCGGCCGCAATGCTCTCCGGGCGATGATGCAGGTTCACCACGATGTCTTCGATGCCCTGGGCCGCCAGACGCATTGTGTGCCGGGCGACGAGCGGAATCCCGGCCACCGGCACGGCGGCCTTGGCGCGACAGAACGTCAGCGGACGAAGACGGGTCCCGAGGCCGGCGGCCAGTACGAGGGCGGGAGGCATCGTCGTGGTCACACGGCACCGAACAGCATGTCGCTCGCGCTCAGCCCGTGTACGGCCTGGTGTTTCCGGAACAGCGCCAGATATGAGTCGCGCACGAATTCCGACGGCGATCGGTCGAGATCGGCCGCCATGCGCAGAATGTCGTTCTCCGCTCCTTCGAGCTCGACGAAGGTGCCGATCGGAGATTCGTCGATGGTGATGACGAGGGCGCAACGCTGATATTCCTCCCGGAACTTCTGGTACCGGAACCAGACGTGGAAGCCGAGGCGGGCACACAGCTCGATCAGTAACGCACCGTCGCCGACCGTGGTTTCGAGCTCTTCCCGCACCTTCATGGGTCCTGGCTCCGGCGGGCCCTTGAAGGTCAGGAACCCACGGTCGCCGTCGACCCGTACCCGCAACGTGCAGTGGCGATCCTGAAGTGTTTCCGTCTCCCGGTCGAGGAGATAGTCGCGCTGCAGCCGGCGTGGCCGCAACGGGGAAGCGCCTGCGGCCAGCACGGCGCGACGGGCCGTGTCCGGGTCGCTGTAGGGCAGCTTGATTTCGCGTTCAATGGTGTCGGTCATGCTGAAGGGTCCACACGGCGCTACGCGCGTGTCCGGGTCTGGAACGAGGCGCCCCGCAAGCCGGGAGATTCGACCCCCTTGCCCAGAAGGAGCACACGGTGGGTGCTGCCGAGTCCTCCCGGGACGAGGAGGGTCTTCAACGCCAGCCGTTGCTTGACGGATTGCCGATCCGAACCGGTGGGTGGATCGTCGAGCGCGCCCAGGCCGATCAGGAAACGGGACTGGTCCGGGAACCCGAGCACCTCGAGCCCCTCGGTTTCCGCGGCGTTCAGGACGGAGGTCCAGTCCACATGGGACGTGATGTCCAACTCACCGGGGTGCGCCAGCCATGCCGGACCGTTCGTCTGATCCGGATCTTTCTCAGTCGTATCGACGAGGTGGCGGCGAAACGTGGTCAGCGTACCGGTTCCATGTGTGTCCGAATAGAGGTCGTCCGCCGCATGGCCGTAGTCGATCAGCATCATGAACCCCCGCGACAGACATCGGGCCGCCCCGCGAACCCAGTCCACGGCCGCCAGATTCACTTCACCGCGCCAGCCGGGGGACGGTGTTACCTCCAGCCGCGTCAGGTATCTGGCGAGAGCCGGGGTCGACGGCGTTCCGGCGCGTTCGACGAACCGGCCCTCATCAAGGTCGATGAACACCTCGCACAACCCCGAGTCGGTCATCGCCACGCCATGGGTCGGCAAGGCGTCCAGGAGTTCGTTGGCCAGGATGACACCTGACACCCTGTCAGGCATGGTGTCGGCCGAGTCCGCCAGGCGCGGAAGGTGATGGCCGAGCATGTCGGGATGCGCCGCCCGTGCGGCGGCGCTGGTTTCGACAAGCACCAGCCGGATCGCGGCGTACATGTCCGGAAACACGGACTCCGCCGTATCCAGAATGTCCCGCGCCAACTGCCCGTTCCCCGCGCCGACCTCTACGAGGTCGAACCGATCCGTGGCGGCAGCGCCGCGCAGGCGGAACATCTCGTCAAGTTGAACCGCCAGCAACGCACCGAACTGCGGGCCGACATCGACGCTGGTGAAAAAGTCACCCGCGCGCCCGGTTCGCCGCGACGCACGGGTGTAGTAGCCCAGAGTGGGGTGATACAGCGCGAGGTCGATGAACTCCGCGATCGTCAGCGGTCCGTGTGTGCGGATCCGCTCAACGAGCAACTCGCGGAGCGTCATGGAGGAGGCACATCGAGGCGTATTGCCTCGTAGAGTACTGCGCAGTTCTACCAGGGGCTGCCGCTATTCCTTGCGCAGCCGGACGACATGCTCTTCATTGCCGTTCACGATCCGGAGTAACGCCGCACGCCCCGAGTCAATCCGGTTCAATTCCCGGGTGGCCTCGGCCGCGCGGGCTACGGGCACCCGGTTGACCTCGGTGATCACGTCGTTGGGCACGATGCCGCCGGTCTGAGCCACTCCGCCCGGAACGACCGCGCTGACGAGTGCGCCCGTGGTCCCCGGTTCCAGACGCAGGTCACGTACGCGATCCGCCGTCAAGTTCTGCAGGCTCATGCCGAAGCCGGTGTTGATGTCCTCGATGTCGACCTCGGCCGGTCGGCCCTCGTTGTCAAGGTCCAGTTCTCCGATTCTGATCGTGAGGTTCAGCGGCGAGCCGTTCCGGTAGACGCCAAGGTTGACCACCGTGCCGGGGCGCGTGTTCACGACCTTCTCCACCAGGTCTTCCGACTTGTTTACTCGGTCGCCGTCGAAACTGACGATCACGTCGCCCAACTCGAGGTCCGAGTCGTCGGCCGGCCCGTCCGGATCGATGCGCGTAATCAGGGCGCCCATCGGTTCAGCAAGTCCGTGCTCCTCATAGTCGTAATTGGTGACCGGCAGGAACTCGACCCCGATGACCCCGCGGGTAACCCGGCCCGTGCGCAGTTGCGGCAGCAGGTCGCGGATCGTATTGCTCGGCACCGCGTAGCCGATGCCGAGGTTGCTTGGCCGATCGCTGACGATAGCGGTGTTGATCCCGATGACCTCCCCGCGAAGGTTGAGCAGGGGGCCGCCCGAGTTGCCCGGGTTGATCGCCGCGTCGGTCTGGATCACCGACTGCGAGCGTCCTCGAATCTGCCCGAACGGACGTCCCACGGCGCTGACGACGCCCACCGTCACCGTGTGCCCGAGGCTGAACGGGTTGCCGATCGCGATGACCCAGTCGCCGGCCTGCATCTGGCTGGAGTCGCCGAACGTTGCCACGTGTAACTCATACTCCGGCGGCTCGACAAGCTGAAGCAGGGCGCTGTCTGTCAACCGGTCACGGCCGACTACCTCCGCTTTGTACGCCTCATCGTCATCGAGGAAGAACACGTCGATCTTCGTGGCGCCTTCGACGACGTGGTTGTTGGTGACGATATAGCCTGCCCGGTCGATCACGAAGCCGGTGCCGGCCGAGCGCGAGAAGCTCTCTTCGCTGGGGTCTCCGAAGAAGCGGCGGAACAACTCGTCGTTACCCCCCCCGCCCCCGAACAACTGGTTATCGGCGCCGCCGCGCCGCCGCGATTCCGTGCGGATGTTGACCACCATCGGGCTCTGCGCCGCGGCGATGTCCCGGAAGGTGGTCGCCGTCAACGGGCCGGTAATCGGCGCCGTGTTCACGGCCGGCAACGCCGGCGCGTCGGCGGTCTGTGACGTTTGGAAGGTTTGCGCGGCCGAACTCGACACCAGGTCCAGCCTGGACGCGATCACGAGACCGATCGCCAACGCCGTCACGGCGATCAGGGCTCCGGAAAACAGAGTGCTCTTGCCTGTAGCCATCGCTTCCTCCACTACCTACGTACCATAGCTCAATGTCCGAATCTCATTCTGTCGCGGGCCGGTGACGGTCGCAGCGGCGGGCCCCACGTACATGTTGATCTCGGTTCGAAGTCCGAAATCCTTGAAGTACACCCCAGGCTCGACTGTGACCGCGGTTCCCGCCAGAAGCTGCCGGTCGTCATGTGTTTCGAAATCGTCCAGATGCACGCCGTTTCCATGCACCTCTTCGCCCAGGCTGTGCCCGGTGCGATGCACGAATCGATCGCCGAAACCTGCGTCGGTGATCCGACTCCGCACGGCGCGATCGACCTCCCAGCCCCTCAACGTGCGTCCGGCAACGACTGCCTCCTCCACCAGGTCGACCGCGGCGTCTCGGCCGTCGCGGATCACGGCGAATGCTTCGGCGTAGCGAGTCGGTACCGCCGCGCCGGTGTGTCCCATCCAGGTGATGTCCGCGTACACGGCGCCCGGCGCCGGCAGTTTGCCCCACAGGTCGAGCAGCAGTATCTCGTTGGCGCCGATGACGCGATTCCGTTCGCGGGTCGGCAGGTAATGCGGGTCGCCGGCGTTCTCCTGGGCCGCGACGACCGGACGCGAGTCGCTGATCAATCCCGCCTCTTCGAACCAGGTGACCATGGCGTCCTGTACGTCCAGTTCGGAGACCTGGACGCCGTCCTGCATTCGGGCGGTCACCAGCGCGAACGCCTGATCCTTGATGGCATGCAGCGCCGCCGAGGCCGTTCGGTGCGTGGCAAGCGCCGCGCCATCCCAGAGCGCCTCGAATTGCTGCACCAGGTCGCCTGACGAGCGAACGTCGATTCCCAGTGCGCGGATCGCATCGACGGTGCCCGCATCGACCCGCGAGACATAGGGAATCGCGCACCCCGGCGAGAATTCCATCGCCAGGGAGGCACATCCGGCCAGCAGGGTGTGCAGACCGCGATCGAGCTCGTGACGTCCCGCGTACTGCAACTTGTCGCCTGGCAGGTGATCCAGGCGGTCACGTTCAATGGTGTGGACGAGCGCGCGCGGCTCGCCCCGGCCAGGAATCAGGTAGTACCAGCGGCGGGTCGTCAGCTTCGCGCCCGCGCTCAAGCCGGCCAGCCGGCGCGCAATCGGATTTGAGCCGTGGAAGTCGTAGAGCAGCCACCCGTCGACCCCGCCCGACCGGAGCGCATCCTGCACGGCGCTGACGTCCAGTGGCATGGCGCCGAGTATAGCAGCGGGTGTTCCGTCGGCCGGCGCCTCAATTGTCATCATCCATTGAGTATGACGCCGCACGTCGTGCGAAGGTTGCGGGGCGGCGGTGAAAACGGCCGGCGCCCCTTCCGGTTCGGCCGCTGTCCTGAAGCTGTGTCGAACCGCCGGCGAGTGAGCCGGGGGTGGCGCACCACAGATCCCAAACGGCCGTGGGGAAAGACGAGCGTGGCCAGCAGAACGCGCCCGCGATCCGCCGCCGAACCGCGGGCACCGGGTGACCAGGGCGGGAGAAACGCTATTGCGCTTCTTCCGGTTCTTCGGCTTCGACCTCTGTCAACACGCCGTCGTCGACGATAGCCGTCGGGTCTTCCATCTCGTCGAATTCGGTCGCCTCGACGACACCGTTCTGGTGGCTGAACTCGTAGTTGCTGCGGGTGGCGCTGGCGTTCCGCGGTGTGCGCAAGGTGATCTCGATCACTTCGTCCTTCATCAGCGGCCGCCGCATCCGATACTGACCGCCGGTCAACACGCCGTCGTCGTCGTCGTACCAGAACTCGTTCACCGTGAATCCGGCCAGGGCCCCATCGGACACGTTCTTGACGCGGAACGTGGTGACGATGTCACCACCCTGCCGGCCCGACAGTGGCGCCAGGTAGCCGATGTTCCCCGGCCCGCGGATGGCCGCAACGATGCGGGAATCGTCATCCACTGCATTGAGGAGCGGACGGAGCTGGACCGTCGGGGCCGCCATCTCCACGAGGTTCTCTTCAACGACTTCCTCTCCCCCGCAGCCGACCGCGACCACACCTGCCATCAATACACCGAGTAGCGCCGCATTTCGCAGCCATCTCATTGCTGACCTCCGCATTGCCTTGACACGAACACGTACGCGCGAATTATATTGCGCGCCGTCCAAAACCTCAACCGACTTACATTTCACCGTTCCAGTCTTCCGGCTCGGCATGACTCGAACGAAAAATCTCCAGATGCCACTTGCCCCCTCCCCAAGGTTCGATGATCTCTGCGGCGACAACGTCGACCAGGATGTCAGCGAAGGAACGGCCTTCGGGGTCGCCTTCCAGGTGATACGCGGACTCCTCCCAGGCGAAACTGGGATAGAGCACGAGCGTCAGGAACAGATCGTACCCGTCGTCCACGACAATTACCTGACCGCACGGTCGTTTCAGCGTCGAATGATAAACAAGGTATTTCTCGGCGCTGTGGGCCCGGATGTACCGTTTGAGGGCGAATTCACGCGCGACAATATCCTCGACCGCAATCTTCTTGTCCCAGCAGTCGTGACAGTACTTCGCTTCGCCGCGGGGCTCGGAGACATCCTTCGCGCCGCAGAGCGCACATCGTGACTGGGCAGCCGAGCGGGGAGCCATCCCGGCGATTCTAGCAGGTGCCCGCGTGGGCGTCAGCAGCCGGGGGATCGACGTGCGCCCGCCTGGCCGATTGCCTTGCTACACTGTTCGAATGAACGAACGGCCACCGCATCTGGGTCTGCGGCACCTCGCGCTGTTCGCCCGGGCGTTCGACGAAATGAAGCGCTTCTACGTCGACCGGCTCGGCTTCAACGTCGAATGGGAGCCGGATGCCGACAACATCTATCTGACCTCGGGCAGCGACAACCTGGCGCTGCATCGTGCAGATCCTGCTCGTTCGCACGAGAACGGACGGCTCGACCACCTGGGGCTGCTCGTGCGCGCGCCCGGCGACGTCGACCGCTGGGCCGCCTATCTCGACGATCACAGCGTGCCGCTCAAGGCCCGGCCGCGTACCCATCGGGACGGCGCCCGGTCACTGTACCTCCTCGACCCGGATGGGAACGTCGTTCAGATCATCCACCACCCGCAGATCAGCAACCGCTGATCGTCAACCGGCCGCGGCCTGCCTGGTCAGGGTCTGCTGTTCCGGATGGCCGGGGCGTACATCTGCTCTACGTATTCCTTCACGACCCGGCGGGTGGTGAAGCGGGCCGCCACCGTCCGGATCGCCTGCCGCACGATTGGCAACCATCGGCGGGGTAGATCGTCGCTGTCTCGTTCGTAGAACGCCGGCACCACGTCACGTTCGAGCAGCGTGTAGAGCGCGGCGGCGTCCGCATCGTCGGTGGCGGCCTCGTCGACGTGTACGCCGCCGTCGATGATCCAACCGTTGTCGCCTGTGTAGCCTTCGGCCCACCAGCCGTCGGCGATGCTCAGATGCGGCACTCCATTGATGGCCGCCTTCATGCCGCTGGTACCGCTCGCTTCCAGCGGTTTCCGCGGGTTGTTCAGCCACACGTCGCATCCTTGGACCACGAAGTGGGCGACGTGCAGATCGTAGTCGTCGACGAACGCCACCCGGCCGGCGAAACCGGCGTCCAGCGCACGTTGGTACACATGCTGCAAATGATGCTTGCCCGGGTCGTCGGCCGGGTGGGCCTTGCCGGCGAAAATGATCTGGACCGGACGGTCAGGTGTGTTGAGGATCCGGCTGAGCCGATCCGGATTGTTGAAGATGAGTTCCGGACGTTTGTACCCGGTGAACCGTCTTGCGAAGCCGATGGTAAGCGCATTGGGGTCGAGCAGCGTGCCCGCCGCGAGTACCTGACCTGCACCCACCCGTTCTATCGTCCAGCGCTGGCGTGCGCGCTCGCGAATAAAGTCGAACAGATACCGGCGTAACTCCTGGCGTACGTGCCACAGCTCGGCGTCAGGTATCGTCAGCACGCGGTTCCAGAGCGCGTCGTCCTGTTGGTCGCGCCAGTGGGCGCCCAGGTACCGGTCGAAGAGCAGGGCGAGACGATGCGCCACCCAGGTGCCGACATGGATGCCGTTGGTGAGCGCACGCACCGGGTGTTCCGCGCTCGCGCGATCGGACCAGATCGGCGTCCACATGTCGCGGGTGACATCGGCGTGAAGCTGGCTGACGGCGTTGACTTGTGCCGCGGTGCGGAGCGCCAGAGCGGTCATGTTGAACCGTGGTCCGCTGCCGTTGTCATAGTCGCCGAGCTTCAGGAACGAATCGCGGTGGCTGCCGAGCGTTCCCCAGCAGCCGGCGAGGTGAGTCTCGACGAGTTGAAACGGGAAGGTGTCGTGTCCGGCCGGGACCGGCGTGTGCGTCGTAAACACCGTCGTGCGACGCACTTCGGCGAGCGCCGCGTCGAAGTTCTGACCCGTGTCGATCATCTCCCGCATGCGCTGGAGCGCGACGAAGGCGGCGTGCCCCTCGTTGAGGTGCCAGACGATCGGGTTCGATCCCATTGCCCGCAGCGCGCGCACCCCTCCGACGCCGAGGATGATTTCCTGCTGGATCCGCGTCTCCGTGTCGCCGCCGTAGAGCCGTGCCGACAGCTCGCGATCCCAGGGGGCGTTTTCTTCGAGACCGGTGTCGAGCAGATACAGCTTTGTGCGACCAAGTCGTACGCGCCAGACCGAGACCTTCACCGTACGGTTGCCGAGCGGCACCGTGACGACACAGGGCCGTCCGCCCGGGGTGATCGCTGGAGTCACCGGGGCGTCGGCCCACGTCAGCTTCTCGTAGCTCTCCCGCTGCCAGCCGTCCGCCGACAGGTGCTGGTGAAAGTAGCCCTGTGGATACATGAAACCGACCCCGATCATCGGCAGACCGAGGTCGCTGCTTTCCTTGCAGATGTCGCCGGCCAGCACCCCAAGCCCCCCGGCGTAGATCGGCAATGACTGGTGCAGTGCGAATTCGGCGGAGAAATAGGCGATCGACCGCCCCGGAAGATCCGGCATCCGGCTGCTCCACCAGCTCCCGGTTGCGCGGCGGGTGGGGTCGAGGTCGGTGAGGGCTTTGTCGTAGAGGTCGAGAAACGTCTGGTCCCGCGAAGCTGCAGTCAGCCGCTCGGCCGGCAGCAGGCGGAGCATGCGGACCGGGTTGTGGGCCGTTGTGCGCCACAGTGTGTAGTCGAGTCCGCGGAATACGTTGCGGGCGTTCGGATTCCAGGTCCACCACAGATCGAGTGCCAGCTCGCCGAGTCGTTCAATGCGTGGGGGGAGATGGTCGAGCCCGTCGAGAGCGAATGCAGTCATGGGGTGCCGTCTCGGTGTCAGACCTGACGATGCGCGGTCGGGTGGCTCCTGGTGTGTTTGCCGGAGACCACGGTCGCAAGGGGATCCGAATCGGCACGGTAGATCGTGTCGACGCCTGCCACGCGGGTCACCGCTCCGACCACCGGAGCTTTTCGCGGAGGACGGCGAAATAGGGGCGCGCCGCTGCGCGAATCATGCGCAGGGGGCGGTTCGCCGTCTCCACGACCACGGAGTCGCCCTGCATGAGTTTGAATCCAGCCTGACCGTCAAAACTGGCGAAGGCGGCGCTGGGGCGGGTCTCCAACTCCGGTTGAATTCGGATCGCCGCAGACTCGGGCAGCACGACGGGACGGTTGGTCAGGGCGTGCGGAGCGATGGGCGTCAGCACGACCGCGTTGACGAGCGGGTGCACGATCGGACCCCCGGCCGACAGATTGTAGGCAGTCGACCCGGTGGGCGTGGCCACGATCAGCCCATCGGCCCGGAAACGCGCCACGAACTGGTCGCCCGCCGATACCGAAAGGTCGAGCAGGCCCGAGAGGGCGCTCTTGGTGATGACCACGTCGTTGAGCACGATGTGTTCGTCTACCACCGCGCCGTCCCGGAAAGTCCTGGACCGCAGCATGCGGCGCTCGTCAATGCCCGCGCGGCCGTCGACCGCCGAGGCGAGCGCATCAAAGAGTTCCGGCAGTGTGGTTTCGGTCAGGAATCCGAGGCTGCCGAAGTTGACCGCGAGAATCGGCGGGTCCGCCTCGGCCGCGGCAATCAGGCGGGCCATGCCGAGGAGCGTGCCGTCGCCGCCGAGGACCAGCACGAGGTCGGTATTGTCCGGCAGCCGGTCTGGCACGGCAGTCGACACCGAGGTGAGCCCGGCCAGTTCGGCCGTCGCCCGCTCGACGACAGGGGTCAGATTCCGCCGGGTCAGCCAGTCGACAACGTCTCGGACAACCGGCGCCGCGTCATGCAGGCGCGCCCGGGCGACGATACCAACGCAGGTGATCGGATTGAGCTCGGCGGCTGGTCGGAGCGCGTCGGCACACATCAGACTTCAGCGGCGTGTCGCAGATGCAAGAAAAACTCATGGTTGCCTTCAGCGCCGGTAATCGGTGAACGCACCGTGGCAACGCACGTCAATCCTACCTTAGTGGCTGCCCCCCTCACATCCGCCACCGCCTGCGCGTGCAGGGCCGGATCCTTCACCAGCCCGCCCCGTCCAACGTCGGTACGTCCGACCTCGAACTGCGGTTTGACGAGTGCGATGAGATCGCCGTCAGGCCGCAAGAGTGCCGGCAGTCGGCCGACGAAATACCGAATCGAAATGAAGGACACGTCGATGCTGACCAGGTCGAACCGGTGATCGCCGGTGGGGAACGCATCGAGAGCGACCGTGGCGATGTGCGTGTGTTCCATCACCACGACGCGCGGGTCCTGGCGCAGGCGCCAGTGCAACTGTCCGTGTCCCACATCCAGCGCGACGACCTTGGCCGCCCCCCGTTGGAGCAGCGCGTCGGTGAATCCCCCGGTCGATGCGCCGATATCGAGCGCGACCACGTTCGCGATGTCGATGCGAAACTGATCGAGAGCGTGCGCCAGCTTTACCCCGCCACGCCCGACATACGGATGTTCCGGGGTCTCGAGCCGCAGCTCGGCGTCCTGCCGCACGAGTGTGCCCGCTTTCGTCGTGGGCTGACCGTCGATCGTGACCAGACCGGCCATGATCAGCGCCCGGCCCCGCGCGCGTGATTCAACGAGTCCGCGTGTGTGGAGCAGGGTGTCGAGTCTGACACGAGGCGCCGCTGAAGTGGCGTGCACGGTTCGGTGGGCTCAATGGTTGCGCGCAACGACCCAGTCTGCGATGTCATCCAGACGTCCGCTCAACTCGGCACCGGCCAGCGCGCGTCGCGCCGCGTTCACCGCGGCGGTGGCGAGCTTCCGCGACCGCTCGAGACCATGGATCGCCGGATAGGTCGGTTTTCCGGCGGCGGCATCCTTGCCGGCCGACTTTCCAAGATCCACTGCGCTGCCTTCGACATCAAGGATGTCATCGACGATCTGGAACGCCAGACCGAGTTGCGCCGCGTACTCTTCGACCGCCAGGATGGCGTGCTGGTCGCCCCCGGCCAGGATGGCACCGGAGACCGCCGCCGCGCCGATCAGGGCTCCTGTCTTCCGTTCGTGGATCTCACGCAGCGCCGCGCCCGCGGTCTCCGAACCGGTGTCGACCGTGGTGCCGGGATCGGTGCCGGTGGCCGCCAGATCGAGTACCTGGCCGCCGACCATGCCGCAGGCGCCCGCCGCCTCGGCCAGACGTGCCAGCGCGCGCAACTGGCGTTCCTCGCTCCCCGGCGGATCTTGAGGTCGCCTGCGCGCCAGTAAATGAAAGGCGTGGGTCAGCAGCGCGTCGCCGGTCAGAATCGCGGTGCCTTCGCCATACACCACGTGCGCCGTGGGCCGGCCACGCCGCAGGTTGTCGTCATCCATCGAGGGCAGGTCGTCGTGGACGAGCGAGTAGGTATGGATCAGTTCGACCGCGCACGCGGCCTTCATCACCAACCCCAGACACTCTGCCGTCTGTTGCGTATTGGCGCTGTTCCGTTCGAGCATTGCCTCAGCGGCTGCGAGCGTCAAGATCGGGCGCAACCGCTTTCCGCCGGCCAGCAGGCTGTATCGCATCGCTTCGGCGATGAGCGGGGGACACGCCGGCGGCGCCGGCAGCTCCGCCTCGATGGCCGTCTCGATGTCGGCGCGCCGGGCACGGAGATAGCAATCGAAGTCGCGCACGCCGGTCACGCTCCATCGTCATCGAGGGACGCCGCCAGGTGCCCCGGGGCAGGCGCCCGGTCGCCGCGGTCGGTCAACAGCTCGATCCGCCGCTCCGCGTCCTCGAGCCGGGCGTGGCAGAACCGCGAAAGCTGCACGCCGCGCTCGAAAAGCTCAAGAGACTGCTCGAGTGAAAGGTTGCCGCCTTCCAGGCGTTGCACGATAGTCTCCAACTCGCCGATCGCCGATTCGAAGTCCTTGATGTTCTGCTCCATCGGGGTGTGTCAGTCCTTGTCGGTTACCTGGCAGGTGAGTTGACCGCGATCGAGTCTGATCGCGACCTCGTCGCCGATCGCGACGGTAGCGGCGTCGCGGAGGATTCTGGTCCGGTCGGCATCCCAGCAGACCGCGTAGCCGCGGGCCAGGACCCCCAGCGGGCTCAACGCTTCGAGGCGCCCGGTCAGGTCGGCGACCTGACCCTTCAATTCCTGGCGGCGTTGGCCCAGTATGCCTCCCAGCCGTTCGCGAGCGACCACCAATCGGGTGCGTGACGCTTCGAGCCGGCGCCCCGGCTCGTGGGCTTCGAGCCCGGTTCGCGCCGCGTGCAGCCGGCGCAGCCGGGTGGCGGTCGCCGCGCGGGCGGCGCTGGCCAGGGCGTGGGTCAGGTCCGCGGTGTGGCGGCCGTGACCCGCGAGCCGCGCCGGCCAGCCGGCAAGGCCGGGCCGCCGGTCGAGTTCGAGCACCCGGGTGCGGTCTCGACGGAGCAGGTCCAACACGGTCGCGCGGAGCCGGCCGGTCAGCCGGTCGATCCGGCTCACCAACTCGGCGCGGCCAGCGACGACGATCTCCGCCGCGGCCGACGGTGTGGCGGCGCGGACATCGGCGACCAGATCGCAGATGGTCACGTCGATCTCATGGCCGACCGCCGAGATCACCGGCACCGCCGCTGCCGCGACGGCGCGGGCGACCGGTTCTTCGTTGAAGGCCCAGAGGTCTTCGAGCGAACCGCCCCCTCGACCGACAATGATGACGTCGACACCGTCGCAGCGCGCGAGTTGCGCGATGCCCCGCGCGATCTGTCCGGCGGCGCCCTCTCCCTGAACCCGCGCCGGGTAGATGACCACGTGGGCCGTTGGATGCCGCCGGGACAGCACTTTCAGGATGTCGCGCAGCGCCGCGCCGTCCAGGGACGTGACGACCCCGATCTGCCGCGGGAGCAGCGGCAACGCGCGTTTGCGGGCGGGGTCGAGCGAGCCGTCGGCTTCCAGTCTGCGCTTGAGCTGATCGAACGCGACCTGCAGTGCGCCGATTCCCTGAGGCTGAAGCTGCTCGCAGACGATCTGATACTCACCCTTCGGTTCGTACACCGAGACCCGTCCACGGGCGATCACCCGCAGCCCGTCTTCGGGGGTGAAGCGCAGGTATTTGACCGCCGACCGGAACATCACCGCCCTGATTTGCGCATGTTCGTCGCGCAACGTGAAATAGAGGTGCCCCGTTTTCCAGAGACGGCTGTTCGCGATCTCGCCTTCCACCCACACCTCGGTGTACGTCGACTCCAGGACGGATCTGATCCGGGAGGTCAACTCGGTAATCGTGACGACCTCACGGACCGGCGCGCGGCGCTGGGCCGATTCGCCGAACGGGAGCCGCGGGGCTCCAGTCACCTGGATGTCTCCGGGGCCGGGGACAGCGCCTCGATAGCGGTCTGGGACAGGCTCAGGCGCTCGATGGCGGTGGCGCGGCCGGTCGCGGCGTCGGCGGTGACGATCACGCCGTGGAGTCGCGAATCGCCGTTGGCGGTCTCGAAGCGGCCCGGCATACCGGTCAAGAAACGGTTCAGGACGACCCGTTTGTCGACGCCGATCACAGAGTCGTGCGGCCCGGTCATGCCAACGTCGGTGATATAGGCGGTGCCCGCCGGCAGCACCCGCTCGTCTGCCGACTGTACATGGGTGTGGGTCCCGACCATGGCGGTGACCAGTCCGTCGAGGTGCCATCCCATCGCAATCTTCTCGGACGTGGCCTCAGCATGGAAGTCGACGAAAATGAGGCGCGCCTGCGCCTGCACCGCGGCGATCTCGGCACGCACCACCGTGAACGGATTGTCGAGCGGAGCCATGAAGACGCGCCCCATGACATTGATGACGGCGACCGCGTCGCCGGAGCGCGCGGTGGCCACGACATGGCCTGATCCGGGCGCACCCGCAGGGTAATTTGCCGGTCTGATGAGCCGCGGTTCGAGTTCGATGTAGTCGAGCGCCTCCCGCTTGTCCCACACATGGTTGCCGGAGGTCATCACGTCGACACCCATGTCCCGGATGGTGTCGCCGATGTTCCGCGTGATGCCGTTGCCGCCGGCAGCGTTCTCCACGTTCGCGATGACGAGGTCTACCTGATGGCGGGCGACCAGACGTCTGACGGCCTCCCGAATCAGGGTGCGTCCAGGTTTTCCGACGATGTCGCCGATGAAGAGGATCTTCACTGGTCAGCGCGCTCAGTCGAGGTGGTCGTCACGGGGCAACGGACCAGCGGTGCAATGAACATGTGCTTCATGTTCGCACAGGGGAGTGCGAGACGACAGATCCCATCTCGCGAGTGAGATCTCCGTTCGAGCGGTATCGGCTGCGGTATGAGGTTGGAAACTCAATATATGATATTAACACACTAATATTATATTATTGATATAAACTCACTATGTCCGTATGATGGTCCACGGTGTGGCGGCAGAGCCCTTACGATTACGGAGGGGGATACGCCAGGAACCAGAAACGCCAGGTTTTTCAAGGAGGAGCAGATATGTCACTCGTGCAATGGAATCCGTTCCGTGAGTTTTCGGTAATGCAAACGCCCATCGACCAAGTCTGGAGATCCGCGCTGGCGATGGCCGGCGAGGGCGGGCCGGAGTCGAGCTGGGTACCGGCGGTGGATGTCTACGAGACCGACGACCACACGCTGGTGGTCAGCGCCGACCTGTCCGGTGTCGACCCGGCGGACGTGAGCGTCACGTTCGAGAACGGCATGCTCACGATCTCGGGCGAGCGCAAAGTCGACGGCGACGTAGACCGGACCCGTATGTATCGGTCGGAGCGGCCGTATGGCGGCTTCCGCCGTTCGTTCACCCTCCCGCGGACCGTCGACACCGAGGCGGTCACTGCAGAGCACAAGGCCGGCACCCTGCGGGTGCGGTTGCCTCAGAAAGACGAGGCCAAACCGCATCGTATCGCGGTCAAGGCGGCGTAGCAGACCATGGCGGTGGCACCCCCGCGTGGCACCGAGACGAGCACCCGGCTGGCACGGCGTGACGAGGGAGCATGTCGAGCATGTGCGACCGAAGAGCATCGCCGACCAGCCGGGATGCAGTGTGGCGGGTTGCCGATACAGTCGACGGCGCGCCGGTTTTGGAGTACGATCCAGTAACCATGAACGACGAATTCGATCCACTGCTCGACGACGATACCGAAGAAGTGACTCCGGTCCGGACCGTGGCGATGCCGCGGATTCCGGAGAAGCTGATGCCACCCATCACCAACCGCTTCCTGTTTGTCGACGTGGCGTCCCAGCGGGCCAAGCAACTGCGCCGCGGCGCCTTGCCCCGGCTCGAGCAGCTTCGACCCGACCCGGACACCGGTGAGCTTCCTCCGTCGCCGAATCGGATGGAGTGGATCGCGATGGAAGAGGTGGGCAAGGGCCTCGTCACCTACGAGGTGTCCGGCGACAAGTCTGAGGCGGAATCGTGAGTTCCGCCGAGATTCAGTCGTTGGTGCTCGGCGCGCTCCAGGGCTTTGGGATATCCACAATCTTCCTGCTCTGCGTCTTCATCGGTTTTTGTGTGCTTGTCGGCCTGACCAAGCACCGCGCCATCGGCAAGGACAGCCTGGTGGTGCGCAGTCTGGACGACCGACTCGGGCCGGGCGCCCGCTACCTGTCGCCCGCTGTGCCCCGAGGTCCCGCCGATCAGCTCAAGACGCCAGAGCTCCTGGAACAGTCCGGTCCCCAGTCCTAGCAGTCCGTGGCGCCCGGTGGCGGGGTTTTCCACCACGGCGCGTCCTGTTCATAGCGCGCCGCCAGCCGCAGCAACGTGGCCTCGTCAAAGGCCCGGCCCACCAGTTGCAGTCCGATCGGGAGCCCCGCGCCATCACGTCCACACGGTACGCTGAGTGCCGGCAGTCCGGTCAGGTTTGCGCTCACCGTGAAGATGTCTCCCAGATACATTTGCAATGGATCACCGGAGCGTTCCCCAACCCCGAAGGCAACGGTCGGTGTCGTCGGCATCGCGACCGCGTCGACCCGCTCGAAGGCGGTGTCGTAGTCTCTCCGGATCAGGGTTCGCACCTGCTGGGCTTTCAGATAGTAGGCGTCGTAGTAGCCTGAGCTCAGGGCGTACGTGCCCAGCATGATCCGCCGCTTGACCTCTTCGCCGAAGCCCGTGTTGCGCGTCCGGTCGTACATCGACCCCAGCGTGGCGTGTGATGCATCGAGTGCTGCACGATACGCGAACCGCACTCCGTCATACCGCGCGAGGTTGGAACTGGCCTCTGCCGGCGCGACGACGTAGTAGGTCGGGACCGCGTACGCGGCGTGGGGCAGAGGAATGCCGACGATAGTGGCCCCCTGCGTGCGCAGTACGTCGATGGCCGCCACAAATGCCTCCCGGACACTCGTGTCGACCCCCTCATCGAGCAGATCCCACGGAACCCCGACGGTCGGGCACGCCACCGGTCTGTCCAGATCGGACTCGAACACCGGGACCGGCTCAGCGGCCGACGTGGCGTCGGCCTGGTCCGGCCCCGCGATCACGGTCAGCAGGGTCGCCGCGTCGGCGACGGTGAGCGCCAACGGTCCGACCTGGTCGAGCGACGACGCGAACGCCAGCAGCCCGAAACGGGACACACGTCCGTAGGTTGGTTTCACGCCGACAATACCGCAGAACGCGGCGGGTTGGCGGATCGATCCGCCAGTGTCCGATCCCAGCGCGATCGGCGACAGGCGTGCGGCCACCGCGGCGGCGGACCCACCGCTCGATCCACCCGGCACCCGGTCGAGATTCCACGGGTTGCGGGTCGGACCAGTCACCGAGTGTTCCGTGGTCGACCCCATCGCGAACTCGTCGCAGTTGGTCTTCCCGATGACGATCGCGCCAGCGGTGTGCAGCCGCTCGACGACGGTGGCGTCGTAGGGCGGGACAAACCCCTGCAGGATGCGCGACGATGCGGTCGTCGGTAGTCCCCTGGTACAGATGTTGTCCTTGATCGCGATCGGCACCCCCGCCAGCGGAAGACCGACGTCAGGGCCGTGCTCGTCGATGGCGGCCGCACGTTCGAGAGCCTGTTCCGCGGCCACGCCGGTGAACGCGTGAAGCGGCCCGTCCAGCGCCGCGATACGATCGAGATATTGCTCGCATACGTCGACCGCGGTCAGTCCGCCCGCGATCGCCATCCTGATGTCGGCGATGGTCTGGAGTCCAGCCGCGTTCGTCATCCAACGACTTTCGGTACCCGGAACAGGCCATTGTGACCGGGGTCCGGCGCGTTGGCCAGCACGTCTTCGCGAGACATGGACGGCCGCGGCGTGTCGTCCCGCATGACGGGAGCCGACGTGACCGGGTGGGTCGTCGCCTGCACCCCTGTGGCGTCGATTTGCTGCAGAATATCGAAATACGACACGATGTCACCGAGCTGGCGGGTGAAACGCTCGGTTTCCGCCTCGGTCAGCTCAAGGTGGGCCAGTGCCGCGATCCGTTCGACGTCGGTGCGCGTCAACCTCGTAGACACGCGCCAGATGGTAGTGTTCCGGTCCGGTCGTGTGCAACCCGCGCTGCGCGGGCGGGCAATTCATGGCGGCCGAGACTGGTTCCGAGTGTCTCAGTGGGCGCCCGGGCCCCTGTATGCTCTCTCGCCAGCTTCGATCCGCACGTCGAGGCGATTGTCCGGCGGCGGCAACGGACAGGTGGTGTGCGGGTTGAACGCGCACGGCGGGTTGTAGGCGCGATTGAAGTCGACGATGGTCCATCCATCGTCGTCCGGGGCGTCGGCATAGAGAAACCGTGCCGCCCCGTAGGTGTCCTCGCCGCTAGTCCGATCCCGCATGATGAACCAGAGACGCTGCCCGGAGTTGACCGGCAGCATCCGGAACTCCTGGCCGGCCACGGTGAGCGTCACGTATCCGGTGCTGGTGAAGGTCTCGACATCACCCAGGATGTTCATCGTCTTGACGGTGACTGGTTCGTCGTGCGGGGTGAACCTGCCGCGGACCCGATAGCGTTCGTCCACCGGAAACCACTCGAGCTTGGTGAAGTTCCTGCGGATGTCCGTCTCGGTGTCCCGGACGCGAATGGCCAACCGCGCGCCGCTGAGGTGGACCCAGAGCGATACCGCCCCCATGGTGACGGTGACACGCTGCTCGGCCGGGTACAGTTGGGCGGTCTGCGTCTGCCGGCCATTGACGGTGAGGGTGCCGTCGTCCGGAGCCCGCACGGTCACCCGTCCGTCATGCAGTGCGAATACGCCCGCCTCGGACGGCACATGCGGAACCACCAGGTCGTTGCGCTGGCTTGAACCAAAGCTGTTGTCGCCCGCGCGCAGAAAATAGAGCGCAGAGACGGTCAGCCAGCCATCGTCGGCTTTCAGCGTGGCCTCGCGTTCGGTCCGCCACGCTTCGATCTCCGTTTCGTAATCGTTCGCGGCACCAGTCAGCGCCGGTACGGCAACCCCGGCGACGAGGGCCGCAGCCAGGAACGAACGCGTCACGGTGAGCATGAGGGTATCGAATCACAGTCGGTCGCGCCGGTCAACGGTTACCGTCTGCGCCGGTGGGGTGTGCCACAATCAGCGGCATGGCGCACACGGTGCCGGCGGGCGACGAGCCCCACGGTCGCAGCCCGGTCGGGACGGACGAGTCATGACTGACGAGCGTCCGCTCTTCCAGCATCCGCCGTGGATGGTCGGCGTCATGCTGATCCTCGGTGCGCTGTCGCTCTTCATCGGCCTGACTGTCGATCCGTTCTGGCTGGTTATGGGAAGTCCCGCCATCCTGACGCTCTTCGTGTATGTCGGGGTCCGGATCGTGCTCAGCTTCCGGATACGTCAGCGAATGGGGGACGATTGGCCCGTGGAGGCTGGTGAACAGCGCCTGGAGGCCGGACCTGAACCTCGAACCAGCGATGAGGAGCCGACCAGCGATCGCGAATCGTAGGTCGGCGGCGGACATCCGGCCGCCCGCGGTCGCCGGGACTTGGTATCCCGGCTCCGCAGGAGCGCTGCGGGCCGCCGTCGAGGGGCATCTCGCGTCCGTGACGCAGGCGGCGCCGGGCGACGTTGTCGGCCTGATCGCGCCGCATGCCGGGCTGATGTACTCGGGACCGGTCGCCGCGCATGCTTATCGCGCCGTGTTCCGCCGCCACTATGACGTCGCCGTGCTCGTGGGGCCATCGCACTTCGTCGGTTTCGACGGGGTGGCGGTTGCTGGTCACACGGCATTCGATACACCGCTAGGGCCGGTTCCGGTGGCAACCGATGTCGTCCGTGCGTTGTCGGCGGCACCATGCATCTGCCGGCATCCCACCGCCCACGACCGGGAGCATTCGCTCGAGATGCAGCTCCCGTTCCTGCGGCACGTGCTGCCTCGGACGCCGATCGTGCCGCTGCTCATCGGGCATCAGGAGCGGGACACCATCCTGGCCCTGGCCGATGCGCTGGCAGAGACCTTGACCGGCTGCACGCCGCTACTCGTGGCCAGTACCGACTTGTCTCACTATTTCGACGCCGCCCGGGCGGCGCTGCTCGACCGTGTCGTCATCGACCGGGTGACGCGGTTCGACGCCGACGGATTGTTGGCGGAATTCGAGCGCTACCCGAGGCATGAACGGGGACGCTATGTAGCCTGCGGCGGCGGCGCGGCCGTGGCGGTCATGAAGGCGGCCAGCGCGCTTGGCGCCAGAGACGGCCTGGTGCTGCACCATGCCGATTCCGGTGATGTCTCTGGCGACAAGACCTCCGTGGTCGGTTACCTCGCCGCGGCGCTGGGACAGCGTGGGTCAGAACCCTGAATGCGTTGGCGAGTGTCCACGAGGGAACGCGGGGAATGTTGAACACGAACGACCGCCGATCGTTGCTGCGACTCGCCCGCGATGCGATTGCGGCCCGGCTCGAAGAAAGGCCGCTGACGCTGCCTCCGGCGACCCTGGAGCTGACCCGGCGGACCGGCGCGTTCGTGACGCTGACGCTGGGCGACCGGTTGCGCGGATGTATCGGGTCGATCGAGCGTGACGAGCCTCTCGTCGAGGTAGTGGCGCGTTGCGCCGCCGACGCGGCGACTCGCGATCCGCGGTTTCCTCCTGTGACACCCGCGGAGTTGCCGCTGGTCGTCCTGGAGATCTCCGTGATCGGTCCGTTCGAGCCGCTGGCCGATCCAGCCTGCATCGACGTCGGCCGTCACGGGCTCATGGTCGAGCAGGGCCGGCGCCGCGGGCTGCTGCTCCCGCAGGTTGCGACCGAGCGGAGCTGGACCCGTGCGATCTTCCTCGCTCAGACCTGCCTCAAGGCTGGTCTGGCTGACGACGCGTGGCGGCAGGGGGCCGCCGTTTTCACCTTCGAGGCATATGTGTTCGGCGAAGCCAGCCCGTGAAGCCGATGCCGCGTCTCAGTCCGGCGCCTCCATCATCGCCCTGAGGGTACGCAGGTTCTCCAGATCCATCGGGTCGGCCTCGATGACCGCCGATTTCTCTGAACGCCCCTTCGGGGTCTCCAGGACCATCGGGACGTGGTCGAGTCGCGCATCGGTGAGCAGCCGCCGGAAGACACTCAGTCCGACATGACCGCTTCCGATGTGCGTGTGTCGGTCGATATGGCTACCGAGCGGGGTCTTGGAGTCGTTCAGGTGCACGGCCCGCAGGCGGTCGAGACCGAGCAGTTCGTCTAGCTGCGCTATCGTCTCGGCGTAGCTCGCGTCTGTCCCCAGGTCGTATCCGGCGGCCAGCAGGTGGCAAGTGTCGAGGCACAGTCCGAGCCGGGGCGCGCCGGCCGTCTCCGCTTCGCTGACGATTTCGTGAATATCTGCAGGGTGTCGCAACCGGTCGCCCGCGCGCGTTCGATGGCGCGAGGCAGTCCACCGGCGATCGATAGGTGGGCTCCAAGTCTGGGCATGATGGACGTTCCGAGAATCCAGGAAGCTCTGTGACAGCCTGTAATCCATCGCTCGCACCCGGGAAGTCAATCCTGCGCGACGGCACTGCACGGGTGGCTTGCGCGAGCCAGGAACGGTGAAGGACAATCAAGATTTCCTCTTGTAGAGACTCCTCGCGATCTCGGCGTCACGGGCATCATACATGACCAATCTGAACAGTTTCGGAACGTTCGGCACGCTGTCGGTCGGCGGCACGACCGTCGCGTTCCATAGTCTCGAGGCGCTCGAACGCGGGGGCTTTCCCCAGGTGGCGCGTCTGCCATTCTCATTGAAGATTCTCCTCGAGAATCTCCTGCGGCTCGAGGACGGTCGTACCGTCACGCCTGAAGACATCGAGGCGCTGGCTAGCTGGGACCCGCAAGCCGGCGTCACGAAGGAGATCGCGTTCATGCCGGCGCGGGTCCTGCTGCAGGACTTCACCGGCGTGCCGGCGGTGGTCGACCTTGCGGCCATGCGAGAGGCGGTGGTGCGGCTGGGCGGGAACCCCGATCAGATCAACCCGCTGCAGCCGGCCGAACTGGTGATCGACCATTCGGTACAAGTCGACCATTTCCGAGAGGCGAACGCCTTCGACCTGAACGCGCGGCTCGAGTTCTCCCGCAACAAGGAACGCTATGGGTTCCTCAAGTGGGGCCAGCAGGCGTTCGACAATTTCCGTGTTGTGCCGCCGGACACCGGCATCGTGCACCAGGTGAATCTCGAATACCTCGCCCGCGTCGTCTGTCTCGACGAGCGCGCCGACGGGGCGCTGGCGTATCCGGACACCCTGGTCGGCACCGATTCGCACACGACGATGGTCAACGGCCTGGGCGTCGTCGGGTGGGGAGTCGGAGGTATCGAGGCCGAGGCGGCGATGCTCGGCCAGCCGATTTCGATGCTGATTCCGGAGGTGGTGGGCGTCAAACTGATCGGCCGCCTGCCTGAAGGCACGACCGCCACCGACCTCGTGCTGAGCATCACCGAGCGCCTGCGGCGGCACGGCGTGGTCGGCAAGTTCGTGGAGTTCTTCGGTCCGGGGCTGGCGGCGCTGACGCTGGCCGACCGGGCGACGCTGGGCAACATGTCGCCCGAGTACGGTTCCACCGTCGCCATCTGCCCGATCGATCAGATGACCCTCGACTATCTGAGGTTGACCGGTCGAGAGCCGGGGCGGGTTGCGCTCGTGGAGGCCTACGCCAAGGCGCAGGGGATGTTTGGCGCGTGCGCCGGCGAGCCGGTTCACGCGGCGGTCGTGGAGTTCGACCTTGCCGAGGTGGAACCGAGCATCGCCGGTCCCAGGCGTCCTCAGGATCGCGTACCGCTCAGGCAGGCGAAGACCGCCTTCGCCCGCACCCTCGATGACCTCGCGCCCGGTCGTTCGGCGCCAGGATCGTCACACGGGAACGGCGCCGGGCTGGACCATGGCGCAGTCGTCGTCGCCGCCATCACCAGTTGTACGAACACCTCCAACCCGAGCGTGATGGTAGCGGCCGGTCTGCTCGCGCAGAACGCCGTCGCGCGCGGGCTCAGGCCCAAACCGTGGGTCAAGACGAGCCTCGCGCCCGGCTCGATGGTGGTGACGGAGTATCTCCAGGCCGCCGGGTTGATGACACCGTTGGCGGAACTTGGGTTCCGATTGGTGGGCTACGGGTGTACGACCTGTATCGGCAACAGCGGCCCGCTCCCGGACGATATCTCGGCCGAAGTGAAGAACCGGGATCTGGTCGTTGCCGCCGTGCTCAGCGGCAATCGCAATTTTGAAGGGCGGGTCCAGCCGCAGGTGCGCGCCAACTACCTGGCTTCGCCTCCGCTTGTGGTCGCCTACGCGCTGGCCGGCAGCATGACCGTCGACCTGACGACGGAGCCGTTGGGACAGGACCGGGACGGCGCCGACGTGTTCCTGCGCGACGTGTGGCCACGGGCCGAGGAGGTCCAGACTGCCATGGCCGCCGCGGTGCGAACCGAACAGTTCACGTCGAAATACCGCGGGGTGTTCGACGGCGACGATCGCTGGCAGGGTCTGGCGTCGCCGCACGGGCGGCGGTTCGAGTGGGACGATGCGTCGACCTATGTCCGGCATCCGCCGTTCTTCGAAGATCTGGCTCTGACGCCGGCGGCGCCGGGCAACGTCATCGGAGCCCGCGTGCTGGCGCGCCTCGGTGACAGCGTGACGACCGACCATATCTCGCCGGCCGGCGCCATTCCGGCCGACGGCCCGGCCGGGCGGTATCTCGTCTCGTGCGGCGTCGACCCGCAGGACTTCAATTCATTCGGAAGCCGGCGCGGGAACCACGAAGTGATGATGCGGGGCACCTTCGCGAACATCCGGCTGCGCAATCAGCTCGCGCCGGGGACCGAGGGCGGGTGGACCCGCTGTCAGCCGCACGGCGAGGAGATGAGCATTTACGACGCCGCCATGCGTTACAAGGCAGCCGATGTCCCGCTGCTGGTCATCGCCGGCAAGGAGTACGGCTCAGGTTCATCCCGCGACTGGGCCGCCAAGGGCACCATGCTGCTGGGGGTGCGGGCCGTCATCGCCGAGAGCTTCGAACGCATCCACCGCAGCAATCTGGTCTTCATGGGGGTGCTCCCGCTGCAGTTCCAGGACCAGGACAGCGCCGATGCCCTGGGTCTGACAGGTCGTGAGGTGTTCGACGTGATCGGGGTCGCCGACGAGCTCGCGCCGCGCGGGGTGGCCACGGTGAGGGCTGTCGGCGCCGAGGGGGCTGTTCAGGAGTTTCCCGTGACCGTGCGCATCGATACACCGGACGAGCTGAGCTACTACCGGCACGGCGGCATCCTGCAGTACGTGCTCAGGCAGTTGGCGCAGAATGGGTAAGGAGCGACGGATGATGTCGCGCAATGGATGGAATTCTCTGGTCGCCGCGGCGGCCGGTCTGACCGTGACGATGACGATGACCACAGTTGCAATCACCGCTCAGGACGATGACGTGGCGCAGACGGAGCAGATCGAGTGGGATCTCGGCGAGATCTATCCCAGTTTCGAGTCCTGGAACACGGCGAAGGCACGGCTCGAAGTCCAGGTCGCGGGGCTCGCCGCGTACAAGGGCCGGTTGGGCGAGAGCGCGTCCACGTTGCAAGAGGCGTTCGACGCGATCAGCGAGACCGAGAAGGAACTGTCGCGTCTCTATGTATTCGCATTCCTGAAAGCCGATGAAGACCGGCGCGTGGCGGAACATCAGGAACGGCGCGGTCTGGCGGCTGCGTTGCTTTCCGAGTTCGGCGAGACTGTGTCGTTCGTGTCACCGGAGCTGCTGCGGGTCGGATCCCGGACGATCGAGCGCTATCTCGCCGCAGACCCGGGCCTCGCCAAACACGCGTTCAACATCCGCAACACGATGCGGCAGGAGCCGCACACGCTGTCGGACGAGGCCGAGCAGATCATGGCGGCGACCGGACCGGTGGTGCAGGGGCCGGAGCGGATCTACGCGATGCTGACCAGCTCGGACCTGCCGTTCCCGAAGGTCGCGTTGTCGGACGGTGAGGAGGTCACGCTGGACCAGGCCGCCTACTCGTTGCATCGGGCCTCGCGGAACCGTGACGACCGCAGGCTGGTATTCGACGCGTTCTGGGGCGCGTGGAAGTCCTACGAGACGTCGATCGGGCAGACGCTCGACACCCACGTCAAGACGCACGTGTTCCAGGCCAAGGCGCGCAAGTACGACAACGCGCTCGACGCGGCGTTGTCGGGCCCCAACATTCCAGCGGCGGTGTATCACAAGCTGATCGAGGCGGCGCATCGTCACCTGCCGTCGCTGCACCGGTATTTCCGCTTGCGGCAGCGGATGCTCGGTCTCGACGATCTGCGCTATTACGACATCTATCCGCCGCTGGTGGCATCTGACCGGACGTTCGACATCGACGAGTCGAAGGCGCTGACCCTCGCCTCGGCCGCGCCGCTGGGCGAGCACTACCTGGACCTGCTCCAAGCGGGATTCGCCGGCGACTGGATGCACGTCTACCCGCAACCGGGCAAGGCGCCGGGGGCGTACATGTACGGCAGCGTCTACGATGTGCATCCGTTTCTATTGCTGAACCACAACGGGCAGTTCAACGACGTGTCCACCTTCACGCACGAGTGGGGGCACGCGATTCACACCATGCTGTCCACCGAGAACAACCCCTACGAAACCTCCAGCTATGCGACGTTCACCGCCGAGATCGCCTCGACGACCAACGAAGTGTTGCTGCAGGAGCACATGCTGGCCCAGGATATCTCGGACGACGAGCGCTTGTTCTACCTCGGCACCGCGCTCGAGGCGGTCCGCGGCACCTTTTTCCGCCAGGTGATGTTCGCCGAGTTCGAGCTCAGGATTCACGAGATGGTCGAGGCCGGCGAGGCGTTGTCGGGCGAGAAGATGACCAGGGTCTACGAGGCGCTGCTCCGGCAGAATCACGGGGCCGACGACGGTGTGATGGTCATCGAACCGGCGTACGCGGTCGAGTGGGCCTTCATCCCGCACTTTTATCGCAACTTCTACGTCTTTCAGTACGCCACCTCGATCGCCGGAGGCACGATGTTCGCCGAGCGCTTTCTCAACGGCGACGCGCAGGCGCGCGACGACTATCTGGCGGTGCTTGCGGCCGGCGGTTCACGATACGCCTACGAGTTGCTGCAGGACTACGGTATCGACCTTGCGACCGACGCCCCCTACGACGCGCTGATTGCGCGCATGGACCGTGTCATGGATCAGATCGAGTCGATCCTGGACACGCACGCGAACTGAACACGGAGTCGATGATGGATCCGCTGACATGTGCGCGTTGACACTGTTCCGGTGCAGCCGTAGAGTGGGTCGAAACAGGCAGGTGCCCGTGCAGATCAGTCGAGGAGCAGCGATGCGAAATTCCATCTGTGCGTTGGCGGCGCTCGCGGTGGCGTTCACGGGTGGGGCAGCGAGCGCGGGGCAGGGCGGCAAGGCGCCGACGTTCAGCAGGGATGTCGCGCCAATCCTCTACGAGAACTGCGTGACCTGTCACCGGCCGAACAACATCGCGCCGATGGCGTTGCTCGACTACACCGATGCCCGCCCCTGGGCCAGGTCCATCAAGGATCTGGTGGTGGCGCGCGAAATGCCGCCGTGGCCGGCGGATCCGGACAACAGCCTCACGTTCCGCAACGAGCGGTATCTCGATCAGGACGAGATCGATACGATTGCGGCCTGGGTCGACGCCGGTGCGCCCAGGGGCAACGATGCCGACCTGCCGGCGAAGCCGGACTTCCCGGAGGGCTGGACGTACGAGGGAGGTGAGCCCGACTTCGTCTTCGATCTGCCGATCGAGTACACGGTCGCCGCTGAGGGCGAAGAGGACTACATCGACTTCTACTCGGACATTCCGTGGGAGGAAGACCGGTTTGCAGAGGTGCTCGAATTGCGGCCCAGCGACTACCGTCTGGTCCATCATTCGGGCGCATACACCGTCGATCTGCCATGGGGGACGCAGGTGATCGACGGGGTGCTGCACGACCTCGACGGGAACTCGTTGCTGCGCGCGCCGCTGCCGCGGCGTCCGCCCGAGGCGGCCGAAGACGCCGAGCCCACCGGCCGTGTCGCGCAGCGCGTATTCAATGAAGTGAATCTTCCGGGCGCCAGCAAACTGCTGTCCTACGTACCGGGCCGCGGTGTCGAACGGCACCGTCCCGGTACCGGCAAGCGGCTGGCCGCCGACAAGTGGATCCGCTGGACGATGCACTACAACCCGATCGGGGTCGAGGCGACCGAGCGAAGCAAGCTCGGTATCTGGTTCAGCAGCGCGCCGGTCACCCATGAGGTGCTGACCCGGCAGGCCGGCAACGCGTTTCCGACCGACCCGTTCGGCACGGACATCTACATCGTGCAGGGCGAAGAGGTGAAGGCGACGAAGGATCCTGACACCGGTCGGGTCCGGCGCGGGCAGATTCCGAACATCCCTCCCTACACCGACAACTGGAGGATCACCGGCATCACGCCGATCACCGAACCGATTACGCTGTACGGTCTGTCGCCCCACATGCACCTGCGCGGCAAGAGCCTGAAATGGGTGGTCACGTATCCGAATGGCCGCGAAGAGACGATTCTCGACGTACCGGAGTTCGACTTCAACTGGCAGATTCACTACGAACTCGCCGAACCGTTGTATCTGCCGGCCGGGAGCAAGATTTCCGGAATCGGCGTCTACGACAACTCGCTCGGCAATCGCTGGAATCCCGGCCCTCATCTGGAGGTCTACTGGGGACAGCAGAGCTGGGACGAGATGTATCAGGCGTTCACCGAGTACACGGTCGAGAGTCAGGATCTGACGAAGCAACCGAGCACGAACGACGAGTAGCGGGATGCGGAGTGGAGCGCGGCGATTCGCGACGGTGCTGCTGACGGCGGCGCTGGCTGTACCTACTGCCGCCTACGCGCAACCGGAGCCGCAGCGGCCGCAGGGACAGATTCCCGACCGGGGCCGCCCCACCGCCCGGGGTGACAAGATTCCGCTCTTCGACTACGACGCCTACTTCCCCGGTACATGGGCATTCGAGTGGCGTGTGCCCGAGAGTCCGTTGGGCGCTGGCGGAACCATCGAGGGCACCGAGGACTTCTCGACGAGCGACGACGGCCGATACTACACGAGTCGCATCGAGGCCCGCGGGCCGGACGGGGAATACACGGCAGAGGCTCGCATCGTGTATCTCGCCGAGCAGAAAGTGTTCAGCCGCTACGAGGTCGACAGCCGCGGCTTCGATATGTACAAGGTCGGTCGGGTTGGCGGCGATCTGGGCGGGTTCTACACCATCCACTACGAGACTCCCCGGTTCGTGGTGAACGGGAAGCAGGTGCAGTTGCGCATGACGACCCGCCTCGTCTCGCCGGTGAACTACCGGGTCGAGTCACGCATCTCGATCGATGGCGGTCCGTTCACGAGTTTCGGTAATGCCTGGTGGACAAAGAAGGTGCCGGGCGTGACGACGACGCGGTAAGGGCGCCATGTCGTGTACATCCAATCCGGCGCTGGCCGCCGTCATCGTCGCCGGAGCGGTTCTCCGCGCGGTCGTGCAGCCGATGCCGATGATGACGACCGTCGGATGTGTCGAGGCTGACGGGCGCGGCCGGTTCGTGTTGAAGAGGGCTACCGAACCGACAGTGATAGAGGAACGCGTCCCCGACGAGCCAGACCCCGACACACCGCTCGGCAGTCAGTCCATACGACTCATTGGCACGCTCGACGAGTTCGGAGTCGGCAACCACGAGGGACACAAGGTCTGGGCCAAGGGCCTGTTGAACGCCGGCGAACCCTTTCGGCTCCTCAATCTCGTCTCGATCACGCACCTGTCCGCGTTGTGCGAGTAGAATCACTGCCTGCGCGTGAACAGAATTTTCCATTGCGTGGTGCGGCGACGGTCAAGAGCGTTCGGCGCAGCAGTGCCGGTCGGATTGTGAGAGGCTGAGCGTCGCAGATTCATCAGTCCGAATTCGGACATTCAGGTAAGGACACGACATGATGGCAGCGGTGCCGGTCCGTTTCCTGCATCGTGGCGCGGCGGTCGCGGCGTTGACATTGGCGATCGCGGCTCCAGCCGCTGCGCAGACCGAGTTTCAGTATCAGTTCGGCAGGATCACGAATCCGTTTCTGCCGAGCGAAGAGACAACATCCATCCTCACGCTGCAGCACGCCGGGAACTGGAGTCTCGGTGACAGCTTCTTTTTCATCGACTACATCGATGATGGCGGTCAGGATGGTTTCAACGACAAGAACTTCTATGGCGAGTGGTATCCGACGCTGAGCGTCAGCAAGGTCTCGAACAGGGATATCAACGCCGGTCCGCTCACCGACATTGCGCTCATTGGCGGCATCAACTTCGATGGCGACGCCGATGTCCTGAAGTATCTGCCGGGCGTTCGCGCGTCATGGCAGGTGCCCGGGTTCCTGTTCTTGAACACCGACTTCACCGCCTTCATCGACGCCAGCAATGGAGTCGCCCGCGGTGGCGCCCCCAAGACGGGCGACAGCTTCATGTTCGATGTCAGTTGGGCCTACCCAATCGACGTCGGCGGGCAGTCGTTCGCGATCGCCGGCCACGCGGAGTATATCGGTGCAACGACTAACGAGTTTGGCGATAACGTGAGGGGCTGGATACTCGCCCAACCCCAATTCACGTGGGATCTCGGCAAGGCAATAGCCGGGGCTGCCGGCCAGTTGCTGGTCGGTGTCGAGTATCAGTACTGGCGAAACAAGCTGGGTGTGGAGACGGACGAGAGTACCGCGCAGTTTCTGCTCGTCTGGCGGCTCTGACGATCCGGCGCCGGCGCCCCGCGGGAATCCTGACATGAGCCCCACCGACACCGACACCGGTACGGCGCCCGCATCCGGATCCGGACCGAAACGGCGCCTGCGACTCGCGGCCCGCGTGTTCATCGTGCTCGCCCTGCTGCTCTCCGTCACGATCGTGGCGACCGCGGCCACGCTGCTCTACAACTCCGCCACGGCCCTGCGCGACGAGGCAGAAGCCGCCGCGGTGAATCTGGCAGAGTTGCTGTCCGGGACCTTCGCGGAGATGGGCGAGATTTCGCTGGCCAACGTTGCGCGCACCTTGGACTCGACGCTCGACGGGCCGATGACGGCGCAGGCGCGCATCGCCGCCCATTTCGTGGAAGCGGCCGAAGCCGCCGCGTACGGCACGCCTCGCATCATCGAGGCACTCGAGGGCATCACGCGTGAGACCGTGCTCGACGAATTCTGGATCACCGACGAGCAGGGCTTCGCCTATCTCACCAACGTGCGCGACGAGGACGGCGTGACGGTGCCGTTCCGATTCGATCCCGACCCGGCCGTGCAGCCGCAGGCGTCGAAGTTCCATGTCCTGCTTGCCGCGCCCCTCGACAGCGAGGAGTTCATTACGCAGCCGGCGCAGGTGCGTGAAATCGACCAGCAGGTCTACAAATATGTCGGTGTTGGCGGTGTCGACAAGCCGCGCATCGTACAGGTCGGCGATGCGCTCGTCTTTGGCGATCAGGAGATTTTGAGGAACGTCTACGCATCCCAGCGGCCCGACGTGTCGGCCGTCATCGAGGGCATCCTGGGCCAGCAAATGACGTCACAGGCCACGATCCTGGATCGCTTCGTCGCGGCCGCCGGAGAGGCCGGATGGTCGGCGGACGAAATCGACCGCAGACTGCGCCTGATCGCCGACTCGACCGCCATCGGTGAAATCCGCGTCGCCTATGAGAGCGGGACCGTTTATTCCAGTCTGTCGGCAGCCGATGCGGGGAACTCGGCCCTCCCATTCGTTGACGATGCCGCTGCTCTGCTGAACGGTCCGGATCGGGTGCGGGAACATCCCTCCGAGCCGCGGGCGGTGGACGGCGTCGTCTACAAGTACGTCACGGTCGTGAATCCGGAATCTCAGCGTCTTGTGCAAGTCGGCATTCCCATCGAAGGCAGCTCGGGAAATCTGCTCTACGCGGTGTATCAGCGCGAGGCAGATGTGCTGGCGCGTTCCCGGAATATCGAGGCGCTCTGGATCGTCAATCTCGATCGTGACGTGGCGGCGGCCGCGCCGCGGGCGGAATTGCAGACCGGAGACGAGGTGATAGATCTCGCGGATCTGTTCGCGCGCCGCGCCGCCGCGATCACGGAACAGGCCCTGGCTGGGGGGGGAGCGGTCAGCACCGCGGCGCTGAGCTTTTTCTCCCCGGCGGATCGCGGTATCTGGGTCGCCGCGCCGATCATCAGCACAGGCGGCATTCCAATCGGCGGATTGGCCATCGCCGTCAGCCTGGACGACATCGTGGATTCGGTGGGCGGCGAACTGCTGAACACGACGCTGATCGCCGTGGTGTTGCTCGGCTTCACCGCCGGCGCCGCGCTCTGGGGCGCGCGGTGGTTGACGCGTCCGATCGAGATCATCGTCGAGGCCGCGCGGCAGGTGGAGACAGGCAAGCCACCCGACGCCGACGCCATGGCGGAAGTGGTCCGACGTCCGGATGAGATCGGAAGCCTGGCGCGGGTCTTTTCGGACATGGCGGTCCAGGTCTTCAATCGTGAGGAGCAACTCGAGACGCTGGTGTCGGAACGGACCCAGGAACTGCAAACGACGAACAAGCATTTGCGGGCACACCAGGAGGCGCTGGAACAGGACCTGCAAGTGGCGAAGACGGTACAGGCCGCGCTAGTGCGGCAAGGCAACGCCGACCTTGGTTCAATCCTGGCGCACGCGCGGATGACCCCGGCGCAGCAGGTCGGCGGCGATTTCGTCGATGTGCTCAATCCGTCGTCGGGCACGCTCTATCTCGTACTCGGCGACGTATCGGGCAAGGGCGTGGCGGCAGCGCTCTTCATGGCGGCCTCGCACTCGGCCATCAAGTCCGCGTTTACCGAGTGCAACGGGATCTCCGCAATCGCTACCGAGGCCAACCGGCGGCTCTGCGGCCGGAATCCCGTGGGATTGTTCGTGACCGCGATGCTGGCGACCGTGGACATCGACACCGGAACCGTGCAATACGTCTGCGCCGGTCACGAGCCGGCTGTCGTGATTCAATCAAACGGTACCCGGAGATCACTCCCGATGACCGGGGGACTGGCGATGGGGGTCCTCGACGATTTCGAGTATCCGAGCCACAAAGAAGTGTTGGCGCCGGGAGACACCCTCTTCATCTATACCGACGGACTGACCGACGCGGTAAACTTCACCGGCGAGCTGTTCGGGAAGGACCGTCTCGAGGCCACGCTGGACGGTGCGGCACAGCGATCACCGGAACAGATCGTGAATCACATCTGGAGCGAGATCGGTATATTCTCGGCTGGCGTCGGCGCCGCCGATGACATGACCTGTCTGGTGATCCGCCGCCGATGAGGCCGGGTCGCGTCAGGGTCGTATGGGCGTCGAGCTACGCTGATATTATAGATTGATTGTGTTCTGTTTCAGGAGCGTATCGGGGTCGCCATGAGTGACGATCTCCATGTGTCGTTGCCGCCCAGACTCTCCGAGTTGCGCACGCTGGCGAACATGGTGGAGGCGTTCGGGTACACGCACCAGATTCCGGAGACGAAGATTTTCGTCGTCAATCTGGCGCTGGACGAATTGATCACGAACGCAGTGACCTACGGATTCAAGAATGTTGTCGACCCGAAGATAGACATTTGCCTGAGCCTCGACGGCGACGCCCTGATCCTGGCGATCGAAGACAATGGAACGCCGTTCGATCCGACGGAGGACACGAATCCAGACCTTACCTCATCACTCGATGACCGGCGAGTCGGCAACCTGGGACTGCATTTCGTGAAGACCTTCGCCGACCGGGTCTCCTACGAATACTCGGACAATATGAACCGTTTGATTCTGGAACACGACCTCAAACGGGAAGAGGCGTGACCTGCCGGAGATGTGAACTGCTTCGTGGCGAGGTATCTTGATGAACATTGACGTGACAGAAGAACGAGACGGCAGTGCGCTCGTGTTGATTCCAATCGGACGTCTCGACAGCGCGAACGCTCGGTCGTTCGAATCGATCGTGACGGATCGCATCGGCAACGGCGAACAGCACCTGATTGTCGATTTCAGCCGCCTCACCTTTATCAGCAGTTCCGGCATGCGGGTCCTGCTGATCGCCGCCAAGAAACTGCACGCGAGCGAGGGGAAGATCGTCCTGTGTTCGATGCAGGATCACATCGAGGAAGTGTTCCGGATCAGTGGCTTCGATCAGATCATTCCGATTCGGAATTCGCGGCAGGCCGCCCTCGAAGTCTGAAATGCGTTGGTCACCAGCCGGCGGCCCGGGGCGTCACGATTCATCATCCGGTTCCGGCATGAGCACGAACTCCGGGTACGCGTCGAGACCGAGTTCCGAGACATCCTGACCAAGTTTCTCGACCGTGGGTGACACGCGGACGCCTATCGTCTTTTCAAGTCCGATCCACAGGAGCCACGAGGTTCCGAACGCGAACGCCCCGACCGCGGCGATACCCAGCAACTGCACGCCGAAGTTGCCGCCGCCGGCGATGCATACCGCCAGAGTGCCCCAGATGCCCGCGAACAGGTGCGCGGGCACCGCCCCCACGACATCGTCCACCTTCAGCATCTCCAGCATCCTGATGCCGGCCGTGCAAATGACGGCGCCGATGGCGCCGATGGCGATCGCCCAACCTGACTCGATGATTCCGGGGGCCGCGGTTATCGAGACGAGACCGGCGATGGCCCCGTTCAGCCCGGCGATCAGATCGAGCCGCCCGAGAATCGGCCGCGATACCGCCATGGCCGCGATGGCGCCGGCTGCTGCCGCCAGGTTCGTGTTGATCAGCACCTGGCTCATTGCGAGCACGTCGGCTACGCTTCCGAGCGCAAGCTGCGACCCGCCGTTGAAACCGAACCAGCCGAACCACAGGATGAAGACTCCCAGGGTCACCATCGGGATGCTGGAGGGTGGCGTCGGCCGAGCTGTCCCGTCGCTGCGGAACTTGCCGCGCCGCGGTCCGATCACCAGCGCGCCGGCGAGCGCCGCCCACCCGCCCGTGCCGTGCACGATGGTCGATCCGGCGAAATCCTTGAAGTCGAGCGCATTCAGCCAACCGCCGCCCCATGTCCAGGCGCCGACGATCGGGTAGATGAACGCGGTCAGCACCAGAGTGAAGAGGAAGAACGACCAGAGCTTCACTCGTTCGGCGAGCGCACCGGAAACGATGGAGGCGGCGGTCGCTACGAAGACCATCTGGAAAAACCAGTCGGACATGACGGAGTAGCCGTTCGCGACCACGGCCGCCTGAGCCCCCTCGTCGCCCGCCAGCAGCGCGATCTCGTCGGCAGAGGGCCCATAGAAGAACGTGAATGAACCGATCCACCCCTGTACGTCGACGTACATCAGGTTGTACCCGATGACGTAGTAGGCGATTCCCGCGATCGCATAGAGACCGATGTTCTTCAGACAGATGACGGCCGCGTTCTTGGTGCGTACAGACCCTGCCTCGAGCATGGTGAATCCGGCGGCCATCCACATCACCAGCCCGCCCCAGACGAGAAAAGAGAAGGTGTTGAAAATGAACCGGGTTTCGTCGCTCACCGCTGCGTGGGCGCCGACCGTTCCGCACAGCAGGAAGCCGGCGATGGCGACGGTGGTGCGCACGCGCCCGGTTGCGCGCGTGTACCGTGGCAGGCGTTCGGTCATGAGTTTACGCATCGTCCCCCCGGTTCCAGGTGAAGCTTGATCCATGCAGGCGAGGCCCATGTGCATGAGGTCAGATCATTTTGCAGGTGAAGCCTGGTCCATGCAGGTGAGGCCCATGTGCATAGGTCAGATCAGTGGAGCATGCTCGGCATCATAACGAAGGTGAGCGGCCATGATCAGGTCGTGCAGCGTACGGCAATGCTCAAGCAGACGCCAGAGGCGATCTTCCTGATTGTCCCGACCCGGTCGCCCCGACCACGGGCGGCGCACACTCGCGAGTAGCTGGCCGGCGCGCTCCAGAGCAGCGGCGGTGGGACCGGGGCCGGGGGCGAGCGCGCCGAGTTCGGCCGCCACGGTCGAACTCGAACTGTAGAGCGACCGCGGCAGCAGTGCATCGGTGACAAGCAGGTCCAGGACACGCTCCGGACGGATTTCGACACCGTAGCAGCGCGTGTACGCGTCCAGCGCCTGGCAGAGGCGCAGCAGGCTCCACCTCCTGAACGTCGTGGAGCTATTCGCTCGTGAGCCTGGTCAGCGCCTCGTGGAGTTGACGACTGTGGTCGCGCGGCGTCCCATCCGGCTGGAACATTTCGTCGTAGATGGCGCCGTCGAGTTCGTAGGTCTCGAAATCCATGTGGTTGGGCGGCGGGTCTGGATTCCCCGCACGGAATCTATCCCAACCGGCCGGCGGTCAACAACCGCGAGAGTCTCGAGCGCGGGGTCGACCGAATGCCGCGGGGCATCTGGCACAGGCTGCCAGCCCCCGCGTAGCGGGGCTCTGAGAAACGGTATCCAGCGAGACAGAGCCGACCGGGTTGGGGCAGTCTGAGACGGAGTCTCGCTAGCAGCCCGTGGCAAAAGCCCCGCTGAATTCAGCCTTCCCCGCTGGATTCTGCGGTTTCACGCTGAATTCTGCTGATCCCCGCTGAATTCTGCGGTTTCACGCTGAATTCTGCTGATCCCCGCTGAATTCTGCGGTTTCACGCTGAATTCTGCTGCTCTGCGTTGTTCCGGCTGACGAACAGGGCAACCACAAGGGTTGCCCCTACAGGTATGCTCCCTCTTCTCGCCTTGCACTGACCGTGCGCGGCATTGTTACGACCAAATCTCGGTGCAACGCGGGGTTCTACCACGGGCTGCTAGAGCATCGGCGGAATGACCAGCATGGCGATGACGGTGACGATGAAGAGCACCACCGCAATCAGCCCGGTGTAGCCCAGCACGTCACCGAATTTCATCCGCGTGACGGTCAGAATCGGAATCGCCCAAAACGGCTGGATGAGGTTGCTGGTCGAGTCGCCGTAGGCGTAGGCCAGCACGGTCGTGGTGGGGGAGACCGCCAGCTCTCTGGCGGCGGGCAGCAGATAGGGCGCCTCGATCAGCCACTTCGAGCCGCCGGACGGGACGAAGATGTTCACGATACCTGAATAGAGATAGACGATCAGCGGGTAGGTGTCGGCGGTGGCCACCTGCACGAACAGACCACCCAGCCAGTCGCCCAGTCCCGTGCCGTTGATCACCCCGAAGATGCCGGCATAGAACGGGAACTGCAGGATGACGCCCGACGCGGTGCGGGCGCCGTTTCCGAACGCCTTGACCAGATTCGCCGGGGTGCCCTGCAGCACCAGCGCACCGATGAGAAACACGGCGTTGTAGGCGTTGATGGTCCAACTCGCGCCGAATCCGCGGGTCATGATGGAGTAACCGAGCGGATATCCGATCAGGATGACCGCCAGGACGATCCACCCGCGGAACGACTCCATCTGCGCGGCAGGTGTCGCCGGTTCTTCTTCGTCGGCGAGCGTCGGCATGATGGCGTTCAACTCGTCCTCGGTGAGCGTCCGCGCGTTCTGGCGAGGGTGCAGGAGGGCGACCATCGCCAGCCCGACAACGGCCACGATCGCCAGGTAGATCAGATTGAACGAGTTGAACAGGGTCTCGGTCACCGGCAGCAGGCGGTCGAGTAGCGGCTCCGCGCCCGGCGGCGGTGTCGTGACGGGATTGCCAGGCGTGGCGAGGATGAGTGGCGCCGACCCGGACAGGCCGCCGTGCCAGACGGTGCCGATACCGAGATACGCGGCGGCGATCAGCAGCCGGATATCCGCCTTCGGGTTCCGTTTGGCGATGAACGGGACAAAGAGGGCCGAGGCGATGACGCTCGCCGCCCAGTTCAGATAGGCGATGATGATCGAGAAGGCACCCAGCAGCACGACCGCCTGCACCGGCCGGTCGGCGTCGGGACGGCTGGCAAGCCAGTCGAGGAACCGGTAGGCCGGCCGCGACGACACGCAGGCGTGTGCGGCGATCATCGCGATGGTGAACTGCATCGCCAGTTCGAGCAGCGACCACATGCCGTCGCCCCAGGCGAGCACCGTCTCGTTGAGCCCCGCCCCGGCGCCCACGATCGCCAGCATGATCGCCAGCACCGTGAGCATCATGCAGACGACCCACGAGTCGGGAATCCAGCGCTGCGTGAAGCGTGACAGCGTCTCGCCGAGATTGCCGATCAGGCGAATGAGTGCAGACATGCGTCAGGCGGCCTTCGCCGTCGGGTTCTTGGCCGCGAACAGGCAGAGCAACGAGGCGATGGACAGCACCGCGGCGCCGAAGAACGCGTACTGGTAGTTGCCAAAGGTGTCATACACGAACCCGGCGAGTTGCGAGCCGGCGACCGCCGCGATGCCCCAGGCCAGGAACAGCAGTCCATAGTTCACGCCGAGGTGTTTCGTACCGTAGAAATCAGCCGACGTGGCGGCGAACACCGCGAGCAGCGTGCCATAGCAGTAGTAGACGGCGAATACCCCGATGACGAAAAAGAGCACGCTCGACCCGAACACGTACAGCGCCGGCATGGCGACGGCCGAGACGACCACCATCAATCGCAGTACGTTGAGTCGGCCGAGGTTGTCGGACATCGCACCTGACAGGACTCGTCCAGTGGTGTTGCCGATCGCGCCGACCACGAGCCCGATCAACGCGACGCTGCCGATGCCCGCCTCGGTGCCGAACGGGACCAGTTGACTGATGAGACCCAGTCCGGCGATCGCTCCGAAGAAATAGGCCAGGAACAGGAAGTAGAACGAGCTGCCGCGCAGCATCTCGCCGGTGGTGACGTCGCGGCCGATTGGGGTGACCGCGGCCTTGAGCTGGCTCACATCCCATCCCTCGGGCGCGTATCCCTCGGGCGGAGGCTTCAGCAGCCAGGCGCCTACGAGGGCGATGACGAGAAACAGAACGCCATACACGCGGAAGGTTGCCTCCCAGCCCAGACTCGGGATGAGCAGCTCGTCGGCAATCGGACCGAAAATGCCTGACCCGGCGCCGTAGCCGCCGACGGCGATGCCGATCGCCAGACCGCGCTTGTCGGGAAACCACTTCGAGACGACCGGGATGGCGATCGAATATCCGATGCCGTTGCCCGCGCCGGCGATGAGGCCGTAGGCCAGATAGAGCACCGTCAGCGACGAGGTGAAGCTCGCGAGAAAAAAGCCCAGGCTGAAAAGCACGCCGCCGATGGCCGCCAGTGGCCGGAAGCCGATCACCGCGTGCAACCGGCCGGCGATCACGAAGGTAATCGCCATGGTCAGAATGCCGATGCTGAACGTCAGTGATGTCTCCTGCCGCACCCAGCCGAACTCCTGCTCGAGCGGCAGCACGAACACGCTCCAGGAATAGAAGGTGCCCAGGACGACGTTCAGCATCGTGCCGCCAATCAGCGGCAGCCATCGGTTTTGCGTCTGCGTTTCAGACATCGTGTTCCTTCCCTCGCGTTCCGGCCGGCGTCGCGCCGGTGCGCCCAAGGTTACTTCATCGTGGGCATGCTGAGGTTCACGGTTTCGCGCTGTTCCGGCCAGCGTGAAGTGATGACTTTCGCGCGGGTATAGAACTTGACGCCGTCGGGTCCATGCACGTGCAGGTCACCGAACAGCGAGCTCTTCCAGCCGCCGAACGAAAAGAACGCCATAGGCACCGGGATCGGAACGTTGACGCCGACCATCCCGACCTGAATCTCGTTCGTGAAGCGGCGGGCCGCGGCGCCAGACCGCGTAAAGACCGCGGTACCGTTGCCGTAGGGGTTCCGGTTGACGATCTCGATCGCCTCGGTGTGGCTGCCGGCACGCACGACCACCAGCACCGGACCGAAGATCTCGTCTCGATAGATCGACATGTCGCGAGTAACGTGGTCGAACAGCGTCGGTCCCACGAAATGTCCCCCGGCGTGGCCTTCGACCTCGACGCCCCGACCGTCGATCACCAGGGCGGCGCCTTCGCGCTCGCCGGCGTCGATGTATCCGCTGACCCGTTCCGCGTGGGCCGGCGTGATCAACGGTCCCATGTCGACACCCGCGCGGTCGCCGGGGCCGACGGCGAGCGCCGCGGCGCGCGCCGCGAGCCGCGGCACGAGCGCGTCACCTGCCTCGCCGACCGCCACCACGGCCGAGATCGCCATGCAGCGCTCGCCGGCCGAGCCGTAGGCGGCGCCGATCAGAGCGTCGGCGGTCGCGTCGAGATCGGCGTCCGGCAGCACGACGGCGTGGTTCTTGGCGCCACCCAGCGACTGCACCCGTTTCCCCTGGGCGCATCCGGCTTCATAGACGTACCTGGCGACCGGCGTCGAGCCGACGAACGAGACTGCCGCCACGTCGGGGTGCGCCAGGAGGGCGTCGACCGCGTCCTTGTCGCCATGCACGACGTTGAAGACGCCGTCGGGCAATCCGGCCTCTTTCAGCAGTTCCGCGGCCAGCATGCTGGCGGACGGGTCCTTTTCCGACGGTTTCAGCACGAACGTGTTCCCACAGGCCAGCGCCACGGGCGCCATCCACATCGGGCACATGATCGGGAAATTGAAGGGGGTGATCCCTGCGCAGACCCCCAGCGGCTGTCTGACGGTGTGCGAGTCGACTCCCGCCCCGACGTCCTCGGAGTGCTCGCCCTTCAGCAAATGGGGGATGCCGGTCGCGAACTCGACCACTTCAAGTCCGCGCTGCACCGAACCGGCGGCATCGGAAAGTGTCTTGCCGTGCTCTTCGGTAATGACGGCGGCAAGATCGCCCTGCCGCCGATCGAGCAGATCCCGGAATCGCATGAGAATCCGGGCGCGCCGCATCGGGGTCGTTGCTCGCCACGCCGGAAACGCGAGGCGGGCGCTGCCGACCGCGGCATCGACGTCGGCGGCGTTGGCGAACGGTACGGTGCGCACCACCTCACCCGTGGCCGAGTTGGTGACCGTACCCGATCGCGGTCCCCGGGCGGCATGATGCCGCCCGTCAATCCAGAACGGTACCGTCGACAGAGTCAATTGTGTAGTCGCCATCAGTCTGCCAGCCCGTGGGGAAACCCCGCGGGGAGCCGAACACCGTCGTGGGAATGGCGCGGGCTGTTACTCACAGATGGGGGTCAGATGCTGAAACGACGTCACGTTGAGTCGCAGTTCTCCGCCAGCGTTCACCCGCAGTCCCTTCGCTTGCACCTCGTGCTCCAGGTGGGCGTCCACGTCGAACTCACCCACACCGAGCAGCCGATAGGTGAGCGAACCGAGCGGCAGGGCGCGAGACGCGTCGAGTTCCTCGCGGCTCGTGAACGCCCGCGGGCTCGGCTCACCGCTCGTCGCCTGTTCGAGGGTCCAGGCGTCACCGTCTCTTGCGAGGCAGCCGACGACCGTGCGGAGTTCGATGGCGTCGTTCTGTCGGGCAGAGACGGCACCGGCCGCCACTCCGAGCGCGAAGACGATCGTGGCCATACGCGTACACACGGTGTGCGTCATGAAAAAGGGCCTCATATGTACCATGCCCGGACGGCTCGATCAACCGTGACGCGCGTCGAACGCGCGCCCGGCCGAGCGTGCGAACAGCACCCGTTTCACGGCTGAGCATTTGACGTAATCCATTTATTTTCAGAGGCTTGCGATACTTGACCTGTTTGTGGCGGCGACCGTAGAATGACCGTTCCGTGCACGGTCGGTTGTCGATCCAGGCCGGACGCGTGTTCCACTCGCGACCAGTGGGGTCAGGCATGCAGACAGGGATGCGGATGTTGCTGGCGGCGGGAGTGTCGTCCGTCGTCGTCTCGGCTGCCGCCCAGCAGAGCGGACCGACCGCCGGCGACGAGATGCTGCCGCCATTCGACATGCGGTATTTCGTGGGCGCCTGGGAGTTCGAGTGGACGCCGCTCGAGACGCCGCTGCTGCCGGGTGGAAGGTATACCGGCACGGAAACCGTGCGCCACATCGAGAACGGACGATACTTCGATGTCACGGTCACGCTCGAGGGGCCTGAGGGGACGTTGAACGGCAAGGGCATCATGCTGTTCGAGAGCGGCGCGTTCGGTGCATTCCTGACCAGATACGTGGTCTACGACGCAGGTTTCAGCCTGTCCAGCCTGGCCCCCTCGGCGGTGACCTGGGCGGGTACTACAGTCAGTTCTGGGAGACGCCCGAGCCGTTCGAGCACAACGGCTCGCAGTTCGTGATCAAGGGACGCAGCTATCTGGTGTCGCCGTTCGCCTACCGGGTGAATAAGGAAATCTCGGTAGACGATCAGGCGTTCGTCAATTTCGGTGTCATGTGGTACACGAAGGTCGTGGAGGAGACGGGACGGTGACGATGGCGAAACGTGTGATCTCAGCGGTTGCAGTCCTGGTCGTGTCGGCAGTGTCACTGGCGTTCGCTCAGGGTGGGCTGAGTGGCGAGTGGGAGATGAAGCTCACCACGCAAACCGGCGTGACGACCTGGCAGGCCCGGTTCGAACAGAACGGAGAACGGGTCGGAGGCGAGATCGATCTCGGCGACAACGAGGTGCTCGCGGTAGACGGCCGTCTCGACGGCTCGACGCTCACGTTCGTCATCGTCGTGCCGGACCTCGACGGCGACCAGCCGATCAACTTCGAGGGAGAGTTGGCCGGGGATGCCATCACCGGGGCGCCCGGCACGTTCTCGTGGTACGGCACTGGCGAGTGGGAAGCGTCACGCAAGTGACCTGGAGACCCGCGCCGCGGTTCGCGCGGTTCAGGTACGGGCGGCGTCTGCGCCCTGCGGGCCGGTGTGCTTGACCCGTTATTTGGCATCTGTCAAAATTTACCGCTTGTCCTACCCATCGGCATCTGAGATCCGGGGGGCCGTTCTTGCGCCGCCCAGGACCGTGTCGCTACCAGGTGGACGGTGGAAACACGGCAGCGAGAGGAGACAGGCATGAGGAATCGCTTCGCGAGTGCGCTGGCGGTTGCGGCGCTTGCAGGAATGTCGTTGCTGTGGGGAACCGAGTCAGGGCGGGCCGCAGACGGCACGATCAGCGGCGCCGTGACCAGTGCGAACGGGGCCGAAGCGGGTGTCTGGGTCATCGCCGAGACGACCGACCTGCCGACGAAGTTCATCAAGAGCGTGGTCACGACCGATGGCGGTCGGTATCTCGTGCCGGAGCTGCCGGAGGCGACATACAAGGTCTGGGTGCGCGGGTATGGCCTGCTCGATTCCGCCGGCGTGACGGCCCGGCCTGGCGACACCCTCGACCTTGAAGCCACGGTGGCGTCCACTCCCGCCGATGCGGCCAGGGTGTATCCGGCCAACTACTGGTATTCCCTGATCGAGCCGCCGGCCCCTGACGAATTCCCGGGCACCGGGGACGAGGGTAACGGCATCGCCACGAATCTCCAGCACCAGAATCAGTGGGTCGATATTCAGAAGCAGGGCTGCATGCTCTGCCATCAGCTCGGCAATCGCATTGTTCGCGAGATCGACAACATCGATCAGTTCGACTCGACGCTGGCGGCCTGGGACCACCGGGTGCAAATGGGGCAGCGCGGTTCGCAGATGACGAACGTCATGAGCCGCTTCGGCCGCCGGCGGGGTCTGCAGATGTTCGCCGAGTGGAGCGATCGGGTAGCCGCCGGAGCCGTGCCGCCGACTCCGCCCCGCCCCGAGGGGATCGAGCGGAACGTGGTCGTCTCCATCTGGGAGTGGGGTACCGAGATCGACTACATCCACGACGAGATTGCGACTGACAAGCGGAACCCGGAAGTGAACGCGAACGGTCCGGTGTACGGGGTCAACATCTCGAACGACGAACTGGCCATCCTCGATCCGGTGACGAATCTGACGACCAACCTGAAGGTTCCGCTGCGAGTCGAACCGGACACCGTGCCCGGCATGATCGCGCGGTCGATGCCGGCCCCTTCGCGCTTTTTCGGCGACGAACTCATCTGGAACGATCCGGCGAACCCGCACAACCCGATGATGGACCAGAACGGGCGGGTCTGGATGACCTCGGCCATCCGTGCCCAGCCCAATCCGGACTACTGCAAGGCAGGATCGGAGAATCCGTACGCCCAGTACTTCCCGCTGGAGAGAGGCTTCCGATCGGCGGTGTTCTACGACCCCGCGACGCAGAGGTTCGTGCTGATCGACACCTGCTACGGCACACATCACCTGCAGTTCGCCGAGGACGAGAACGACACGCTGTATTTCAGCGGCGGCGGACAGGTCGTCGGATGGCTCAACACGAAGCTGTATGACGAGACCGGCGACGAGCGGGCCGCGCAGGGCTGGTGCCCGACGGTGCTCGACACCAACGGCGACGGGGCCGTGACCAAACCGTGGAACGAACCTGGGCGGGGCGGGCAGCCGTCGAGCTACGACCCGGCCCTGGACACGCGGGTGGTCGTGGGCAGCTACGGGGTTATCGGAGACCCCACTGACGACAAGGCGGTCTGGATCAGCTCGACCCGGTTCCCGGGTCAGTTGGCGCGCCTGCACGTCGGTGACAATCCTCCGGAGACCTGTGTCACCGAGATGTACGAAGTCCCGTCGGTGCTCGACCCGAACGTGCCGACGGACAAGACCGGTTTCGGGTCCCGTGGGATCGATATAGACCGGGACGGGATCGTCTGGACGGCGTTGTCGGGCAGCAGCCACCTGGCCAGTTTTGACCGCACGAAGTGCGCGGTCCACAACGGCCCGACCACGAGGGACGGACGGCACTGCGTGGACGGCTGGACGCTGTATCCCACCCCGGGTCCCGTGGTGCAGGGCACCGACCCGCCGGTGCGCGCCGACTACCACTATTACAACTGGGTCGACCAATGGAACACCCTGGGGTTGGGCGCGGACGTGCCGATTGCGACCGGCTCGAATTCGGATTCGCTGCTGGCGCTCGATCCCGACAGCGGGGAGTGGACGGTTCTGCGCGTCCCGTATCCGCGCGGCTTCTTCACGCGCGGTCTGGACGGCCGCATCGACGACCCGGGTGCCGGCTGGAAGGGGCGCGGGGTCTGGGCCACCTACGGCGAGGCGGCGACCTGGCATATCGAGGGTGGGCAGGGCGTGAAGCCCGGCATCGTGAAGTTCCAGGTCCGGCCCGACCCGCTGGCTAACTGAGGGGGCGTCCGTGTCGGAACGCCGGTCTCGAGCGTCCGTGCGGCTGGCAGCCTGAGGCAACGGTCGCCGCTGCATCCCGGCTGCCGGCGCTGTTCCCGGGTCACGTACTGCCGGTATGTACCCTCGTGAGGCGTGAGCCGGCCTCGTGCGGCAGCGCTAGGAGCCCGTGGTGAAACCGCGTGTAGCACCGAGCGTGGCGAGGCGCCCGCGTGGCAAGGCGTGACGAGGGAGCATATTGGGCATATGTGACCGAGAAACAACGCTGTCCAGGCGGGATGCATCGCCGCGCGAATGCCGCGGGGCTTTCACCACGGGCTCCTATGCCAGAGCTTCGGTGTGACGTGGGGCGTTCGCTACTGGCCGTGCAGGTCCGGCGGAGACGCACTGTTGCATTGCACGCACATCGGGCCTGGCGTGCGGAGGTCGTTGATCGCGCACCGGCGCCAACCAATCCGGACTGAGAGGAACAACGCGAAATGGGCAGATATGAGCGGGTACGTCGTTGTGGAGTACTGCTGCTGGCGGTGCTGCTGCTGGCCGCGCCCTTGAGCTGGGCCGGGCAAGCGGGCTCCGGCGTTATCAGCGGGTCCGCACAGGATGAGAGCGGCGCGATGCTGCCGGGGGTGACGGTGACGGCGACCGGCGCGGGCGCGACCCGCATCGGAGTGACCGGCGATGAAGGACGCTACGAGATCACCGGGTTGGCGCCCGGCAGCTACGAGGTGCAAGGGACGCTGCCTGGTTTCCGGAGCGACCCGGAGACGGTGTCAGTGGGTGGCGGTGCGGCGATGGCGAATCTGACCCTCGCGATCGCTCCGCTCGCCGAGACGGTCACCGTGACCCGGACCGACCAGGACCTGGCCGATGTGCCGCAGTCGGTGGCCGTGATCACCCGCGATCAGATAGAACACTCGCAGCGTCGGACGTCGCTTGACGAGGCGCTGCGCGGCATACCGGGGCTGTTCGTGCAGAACCGGCGCAACTATGGACTCTCCGGCGGCATCGGCATCAGTATCAGGGCGCCCGAGCCCCGCTTCGGTCTGCGCGGACTGGCGATCATTCAAGACGGCATCCCCATCACCACCGCGGACGGGACGACCGAGCCCGGCAACGTCGACCTTGGGTCGGTCGGGCGCATCGACGTCGTGCGCGGCCCGAGTTCGGTGCTCTACGGCAACTCGGCCGGCGGCGTGATCAACCTGCAGACCACCTTCGATCGGTCGCGGCGGTTGACGATCACGCCGGATGTGCAGTTCGGCAGCTACGGGTACCAACGCCAGCAACTGCGCGCAGACGGCGGAAACGAGCGGACCCGGGTCATGGTCAGCGCGAGCCGGTTCGAGACCGACGGGTTCCGTGGAAACAGCGCGGCGGAGATCATTCAGTCCAATTTCGTCGTCAGCCACATGGTGTCGCCAAACACCGAGGTGCGCGGCGTGTTCAACTACGCCGACACGCCCTTCGCCGAGAGCGCGAGCTTTCTCAACGAAGCGGACGCCCGCACCTCGCCGATGCGGAATGCCGCGGGTGAGTGCATCGCCGGCGCCTGTATGGCCCGTGGCGTGGCGCTGTCCCGCAACTGGGGGGAAGGCGCACAGCAGGGGCAGGGCGGCGTGACCGTCGATCATCGCTTCAGCGAGACCCAGCGTGTTCGAGCCACCGGGTGGGGGATGTGGCGCGAACTGAGCGCGGTCGGGGCGTTTCGCAACGTCGAGCTGGGCCGCAACGGGTACGGGTTTCGCTCAGAGTATCTTGGTGGCGCACAGGCTGGGACGGTCGGGGTCGACTGGGCGACCGGGCTCGATGTGGCGTCGCAGAACGACGACCGCATGGAGTTCTCGCAGGTCCGACCCGCGGCGGCGGGTGGGCGGGCGACCAGTGGGGTTCTGCTGGTCGACCAGACCGAACAGGTGCTGTCGGTCGGTCCGTTCGCGCAGATCGGCATATCCCCGACCGACCGCGTCCGATTTACGGCCGGGCTGCGGTGGGACTATTACCAGTTCCAGGCCGGCGACCGCCGATTGGAAGACGGCGACCAGTCCGGCGACCGGACCATGGATGCGGTGAGTCCGTCGATCGGGGTGACGGTGACCGCCGCTCCGGGTGTCAACCTGTTCGCCAACGTCGCGACCGCCTACGAAACGCCGACCACCGTCGAGCTGTCTAACACGCCGACCGGCGAGGGCGGGTTCAATCAGGAGTTGGACCCGCAGGACCTGCGGAGCTTCGAGGTGGGTCTGCGCGGGCTGCTGGAGCCGGCGCGCCTGCGCTACGAGGCGGCGTTCTATACGTCGACGGTCGACAATGCGCTCGTGTCATTCCAGAACTCTGACGACCAGACGTTTTTCCGCAATGCCGGCGCGGCGTCGCGCGACGGTGTCGAGCTGCTGCTCGAGTGGGTACCGAACCCCGCATTCAGCGCGCGGATCGCCTATACCTACCAGAACTTCACGTTCGCGGAGTTTGCCACCGGTGCCGGCGACTACAAGGGCAACGACGAACCTGGCGCGCCGGCGAACCGGGCGTTCGTCGGGTTCAACTACACCGCCCCGTTCGGCCTGCGTTCGGGCGCCACGGTGCGGCGGGTCGGCGAATATGCTGTCAACAACGCGAACACCGCGTTCAACTGGGCGTACACCGTCGTCGATCTGCGGTTCGGGTATGACACCAGATGGGGCGGGGTGGATGTGCGCCCGTTCGTCGGGATCGACAACTTGTTAGATGAGCGATACAACTCGTCAACGATCACGAACGCCTTCGGCGGCCGCTACTACGAGCCGTCGCCGGATCGGGAGATTTACGTCGGCCTCACGATTGGGGGCGGCCTGAACTGAGCGCCGCGGAGGGTCTTGCCTTGACGCGTGCAGAAGGGCGGGGCCACACTTGCAGCCCGTGGCGTAACCTCGCCTTGCCCGATTCGGGCGACGCGCGCGCCGACACTAGTTCCGAAGACCGATGATCGGTTGCGGAACGGAAGGAGAGCAGTACGTATCCATGGTCGTCCAACCCACGCGCGCCGTCGACTTCGACCGGGCCAATGAAGTGGTCCAGCGGTTCCAGAAGGAGTCGACCAAGTGGCTCTACGGTCTCGACGAGGCTGCTCGTATTCTGTCGTGGGCGTTCTTCACGCTGCTGCCCTATACCGACAAGCTGACCCAGAGCAAGCTGCTGCGTCAGCCCCATATCATGTTCAGGGGTCCGACCGGTACCGGCAAGACCGACCTCGTGAGCGCCTGCGCCATGGCGATCGATGCCAAGTTCGAGCGCATCCAGGGGCTGCCCACCTACATGCCCGAGGATATCCTCGGTTACGAGACGATCGTCGAGGACACCGACGGCACCCGGAGGCTCCAATTCAAGCCGGGCAAGCTGATGGCGCATATCGTGCTCATCGACGAAGACAACCGGCTGTCGGGCAAGACCAAGGCGGCGGTGCTCGAGGGGATGGAAGAAAGCTCGGCGACGCTTGCCTCCGATTACGGCAATCTGGCCGAGGGCAAGGTGCTGCCGTTGTTCCCGTTGTCGTGCGATTTCGGCGACCTCACGGGGCCACGGTTCTTCATGGTGATCTGCACCGAGAACATTTTCGGCGAAGAGGAGGGCACCTTCGCCAACCCGGTTGCGCAGCTCGATCGCACGACGCTCTCGATCAACATGCTGGACCCGGAGGACGAAGAGGACGAGCTGAAGATCACCTCGCGCAACGTCGTCGGGCGGAAGGTCGAGAAGCTCACCAACCTGTACGAGGTTCTCGACATCGCCAAATATATCTTCGACACCGTCCAGATGTCCGAATACGGCCAGCAATACAAGGTGCGCCTCATCCGCAACACGCGGCCGCACCGGGTCGTGGGTCGCGCCGCGCGCACGGTCAGGGAATACATCAGGGTCGGGATCTCGCCGCGCGTCCATTTCCATCTCGAAGCGGTGGCCCGGACGTTCGCGTTCTTCAACGGCGACACGGTGATCACGCCGGATCACATCAAGGCGGTGGCCGGTCCGGTGCTCGCGCACAGGCTCGTGCTGCGCGAAGGAATGGAATTCTCGGTCAACAAGGATGAATTGCTCGATCAGGTCGTGCGGGACATGGAGGTTCCGCCGTGGAAGTAGAGGAGGTCTACGCCAGGTTCCGTGACATCAAGCACGGCATCCGGGCCAGGAAACGGTCCACCAGCATCCACTTCGGCGATCACAAGAGCGGTTTCAAGGGGGCCGGCTACGACATCGTGGGGGTTGACCAGTGGAGACCGGGTCAGCCCCTGAAGGACGTGTCGTGGACCCTGAGTATGCGCACCTATCCCGAGAAGCTCTATCGCATCGAGCGGATGGAGCCGAAGGAGATGCGCACCCTGATTGCGTGCGACCTGTCCTACTCGACGCTGTTTCAGGTGTCGCACGACTCGAACAAGGCGCTGCTGATGCTGGACCTGCTCGGGAACATCGGGCTGACCCGCACCAACGTGCGCGACCCGGTGGGGCTGCTCGGGTATTCCGACCGCATCGAGATCTACATGCGTCCGAAGCTCGGATCGTCGCAGGTCTTCTACATGGCGCATCAGATTTTCGAGAAAATGAAGCTCGAGCGCGAGTTGCCGGCCCGGCGGCCGGCGCATCTGACGGTTGCGCTCGAGTTCATGCTCGCGCGTCTCAAGATGCGGCACTCGGTCATCGTCCTCACCGACCTCGTCGATCTCGTCAACGATCACGATGCGATCAACTTCAAGCTGCTGACCACACTGGCGTCGAAGCACGATATGATCGTCATCATCCTCGACGACCCTGAGGAGTTTCGGGTCAAGAGCCGCCTGGGGTATATCCGCGTTTCTGACATGGAGACGGGACAACAGACCGTGATTTCGGCGCGGAAGGCGGGCGCGATCCGCCGTCGGATCGAGGAGTCTCGCGCGGCCCTCCAATACAAGATGAAGCATCAGGCCGGGATCGACTCGGTCGTGCTGACTCCCGAGAATCACATCGAGGAACTCCCCAAGTTCCTGATTTCACGTATCGCCCGCCAGTAGACACCTGCACATGACCCGCATACCCGTATTCGGCATCCTCCTGCTCGCCGCGCCGGTGCTCTGTCTCGCGCAACCGCCCGGTGGTGTCGATGCGCCGTCGTCGCCGGTGCGTGTCGAGACCCTGGCGCTCGAGCCAACGGTCGTAAAAACAGGCGACCTGATCACCCAGCCCTACCGGGTGCGGTTCCCCGATCTGGTTTCCGAGGGGCAGGAGATCATCATTCTCGAAGATCGGATGTCGCCCGAGGCACTGCCGGTGCATCCCTTCGAGGGCGTGTCGCTGACCGTCGAAAAGCGCCGGATCGGCGACGAACACATCTGGGACTTCATCTACGGGTTCCGCCTGGTCGACCCGAACAAGATGACGTATCTGCTCCCCAATTTCAGCTTCTACTACCTGCTGCGGGATCTGGGCGAAGACATCGAGGATGCCGAGGTTCAGCAGGTCGACGGCGGACAGGGGCTGGTGCGGTATGTCACCTCCATCACCGACGAGCCGCTGCTCGATATCAGGGACACCATCGAGTTGGGAAGTTTCGCCGGACGGGCGACATTCTTCCAGACGCTGGCGTGGAGCGTGGCGCCGCTTCCGCTCCTCGTCTGGTTCGTGATGCTCGTGCGTAACGCCCGCAAGCCGAAGGTGATGTCCCTCGAGAAGCAGCAGGAAGCCGATGAACTGGCCCGACTTGAGGCGCAGATTCCGGTGCCGCCCTCGATATGGGAAGCACGGCGTCAGGTGTCGAAGGAGTTGAAGGCGCTGGAGGACCTGCCGTCCGGGGCTGATGGCGAGCGGGCGGCGGCGGTCGGGCGCAGTCTGGTGCTGGCGATGCGCGACTACCTGCGGGCGGATCTGCCGGAGCTGCACCCCGGAGACACGGCGCGCGACGTGCAGCGTCACGTCGAGGGGTTGAACGACGGTCCGCGCAAGGAGGCGCTGCAGGTGCTGGCCGGCCGGCTGGTGGCGTTCCAGAGCGGGCTCGAGCATGGCGACGGCGGTTCGATCGAGAATCCAGGGCTCGACGCGCAGGCACTGTCCGACGCGCTCGCGCGGTTGCGCCCGCACGTGCGCATGTTCAACAACCTGAAGGCGCTGGTGGGACGGTAAACGGCGCCGCCGCAGCAGCAGGTAACGACGATGTTGATGCCCTGGTCGGAGTTGGCCGCGTTCCTGGATGCGGGATTCCGGGAGTTGCTCGAAACCGACTTCCAGCAGATTCGCTACGGCGACGTTGGCATCGCCGTCTGGCTGGCGTTTGCGGTGAGCGCCGCCCTGCTGCTGTCGATGGTGCGTCTGGCCGCCGCCCGCAAGCGGCACGCGCGGCAGCATTCGGGGCACGTCATTGAAGCGGCCCATCGCAAACGGCTCTGGATCCGGGGGCTGCACACAGCGCCAAAATTCCTGCTGGCGGCCGCCCTCATCCTGCTGATCGTATCGATCGCCGACCCCTTCCTGACCGCTACCGAGGAGGTGAGCGGTTACGTCGAGTCCCGGGTGCGGATCGATCTCGTCGACACCTCCGGGTCCATGGCCTGGGAGTTTCCCGACACGAACAAATCGAAGGCCGAAGTGGCGCGAGACGCGCATCTCGAATTCCTGGAGATGCGGCGCGAGAAGAACGACCGGGTGTCGTTGTGGCTGTTCTCCACCTATCCCTACATGGTGGATGACTTCGTCATGGACGACGAGCTCTACTACTTCCAGGTCTGGGACGCGCCGTACGTCATGACCCAGCGGCTGGACAAGGCGATGGTCGTGCCGCGTGACAAGGTACGCATCATCCCGGCCGAGGGTGATACGAACATCGTCCGTCCCCTGCAGGACATCGTCAAGCACTTCGATCGGGACGAAGCGACCATCGGCCGAGGTGCGAACCAGAACCGAGCGGTGCTGATCATCACCGACGCGGCGGTCGACGAGTTCCCCGACGCCGAGTTCGCCGAGCTGAATCGGCGGAACATCGTGCCCTACATCATCTACATCAATACCAGCGACGCGCGGTCGGCGAGCTTTCTGCATCCGACGGTGCCGCAACTGGTGGCGCAGATTCAGGAATTCGGCGGCGACTACTTCGACGTCACCGACGAAGACAGTCTGGCGCGCGCATACGAGGCGATCGACGAGCGTGAGGCGGTGCGCGTCGAGTTGAAACACCGGGCGCTGAAGGTGCCAATCTACTCCCGGTTCCTGCTGGTGGCGATGGGGCTGCTCGTGGTCGGTATCCCGATGGGATTCGTGTCCGAGCTGCTCTGGGGCACCAGTCCGTAGTCGGCGTCGTGCGAGAGAGAATGACATGAGACTGACAGACCTGCTCGACAAGGAACATTCCTTCCGGTACCTGGTGGGCCTGGTGCTGGCCCTGCTGTTCTTTCTGGCGGTATCGGTACCGTCCCGCAGCCTGGCCGCGTTCTATGCGAATCTCGACGGGCTCAGCGACAGCGTGGAACGCGAAGACTTCGCCGTGGCGGAGGAGCAGCTCGCCGAGGTCTCCGCTTTCTACGAGGGCAGCCGGGTCTGGGGCATGCAGTGGTTCGCAGATTCCTATCTGTTTCAGGACGCGTTCCTGCAGCAGGCGTCCTACAGCTACCTGACCGGCGACTACGAGACGGTGGTCGAGGATCTGGCCGACGAAATCGACGACCCCAGGGCGTCGCATCTGCTGGCCAACTCGAAGTTCATGCTCGCCAGGCAGCGGTACCGCGCCATCGACGGCGAGAATCCCAATGCGCAGATCGAGAAAGAGGCGATCATCCTCGAAGTGATGGAGACCGTGAACGCCGATTACGAACGCGCGTTGCGGGGCGATCTGTCCGAGCGTTTCGACTACAAGTGGAACTACGACCTGACCAGCAACCCGGAGGCGATTCGTCGCGCCCTCGAGGCCCCGCGGGAAATCGAGCCTCCCGAGCTGGAGCAGATGAAAGGGGAAGGCACCCCGGTCCGCCGCCGCCGGGGCTGACCTTCGCGGACAGATCGCGGGCGGATCATGGACGGCCTCAGTTCGTTGTTTCGTGAAAGCGTCGAGTTCGCCAACCCCGAATATCTGGCGATAGTCCCCATCGGGGGCCTGCTGCTCGTCTTCGGGATGCTGATCTTCGCCCTGCGGCTGCAGTTGCGTCCGGCTCGTACCGAGGGCTCGACGTACCCCTTGTTCGGCCACATCAAGTTCTGGTTCTTCGCCGTCGCCGCACTGATGCTGGTGGCCGTCGCGGCCGCCCGGCCGTTCTGGGTCTACGGCGGTTCGAGCTTCAAGCGGGGCGACGTCGACGTCATCGTCGCGATCGACGCATCGGCGTCGATGTGGGTGAAGGATCTCGGTCCATCACGTCTCGATCTGGCCGTGCGTGAAACGCTATCGCTCTATACCCAGGACATTCTCACGCCCGGCGATCGTACCGCGGTGTTCGTGTGGGGCACCACCGCGTTGCGTCGCGCGCATCTGTCGTCGAACGCCGAGCGGTTCATCGAGGAAGTGGGGCGCATCGGGCCGCCGGCGACGCTGACGGGAGACGCGTTCCCCTGGGACAGCGACATCGCCACCGCGTTCGAATCGATCTATATGTCGCTGGACAATCAGGACCGCTTCGAGTCGGGTGAAGACTCGTGGCAGCCCGAGCAGCGTAGCGACCGTCTGGTTCTGCTGTTCACCGACGGCGACTTTCTGATCGATGCCGAGCAGATGAGCCGTGTCGATATCGCCCTCGGCGAGTTCCGGCGGCGCGGGCTCACCGTCTACGCAGTGGCCATCGGCACCCGGACCGGCGCCAACGTGGACTCCGTTCTGCAGGACTACGTGCGCGGCGTCGATTACGACGAGACCCTCGAAGCGGACCTCGAAGGCCAGCGCACGCGGCTCGGGCTCGATGGCATCGGCATGGTCGAGCAACGTACCAACGGCCGTTCGTTCATCGTCGACAGTTCGCAACTTGCGTCCGACACGTTCCTGCGCAACGTCGTCGACAGCCACCGCAGCATTTCGTTCCAGCTCATTCCAGCCGAAGACAAGCAGGAAGTCTGGCAGTGGGTCGTCATGCTCGCCATCGGCATCTTCGTCATCGCTATGTTGTTCTACTAGTCGATCGGTAGGGACCCGTCGCGGGGTTTGCTGAGTTCGGGTGGCGGCCCGTGCGGCGCTGGCCGGAATCGACACCGTTGAAAAAGGAGAGCGCCAATGACCTGGTTGCGCCGCCTGCCGCATGCCGTGCTCACCGTCGCATGCATCGCGCCGGTGTCCGCCTCCCAGCCGCCGCCGGTCGACTCCGATCAGCAGGCGCTCATCGAGTTGGAGCGGGGCTGGAACGACGCGATCTACCGCAAGGATGTCGCATTCATCGAAAACCTCCTCGCCGACGAGTTCATCACCACCTATGACGACGGCAACCGCGGTGACAAGGCGAGAGAGCTGGAGATCGTCGCCGAGTTCAACCAGCAGGTGGTGTCCGCCACACAGGAGGACTTCACGGTGCGCGTGTATCGGGACACCGCCGTGGTCTGGTTCACGCTCCGTGTCGTCGGGATCAGGCAGGGAGAACGGGCAGAGCTCGTGTTGCGGTACACCGACGTCTGGATACAACGCGACGGCCGCTGGCAGTGCGTGTCCAGCCAGAGCACCCGGGTGAGCGGGTAACCGGCCGGCGCGGCGCCGCTCGCCGGCAGTCGAGGTGGCGATTCAGCCCATGTGCGGCCCGTGATTGGCCCAGCCGGTGACAGGTCCATCTCGACTGCGCCTACTCCGCGCGCAATGCCGTCATCGGGTCGATGCGGGCTGCGCGGCGCGCCGGCAGCCAGCTCGCGAGCAGGGAGACGGTGGCGAGCAGCGCCGACACGGCGAGGAAGACCACCGGGTCGAGCGGACTGGTCTCGAACAGCAGCGCCTGCAGCCGCGGTCTCAGCAGCAGGGCGGCGCCGATGCCCAGCGCCACGCCAAGCAACGTCATCCAGCCCGCTTCCAGCAGCACCAAGCGGCGTACGTCGGCCACCTGCGCACCCACGGCCATGCGGATGGCGATCTCGCGGCGGCGCTGCGCGATCATGTAGGAGACGACGCCGTCAAGCCCAGATCGCGCGCCGCGGACGCGACCGTTTTGCCCTCATCGAGGACCAGTCGTACCGCCCCAGTCTTGTAGTCATCCGTGAAGCTCCGCCGCGTCCGCCTGCCCTTCGTGTCCGTCATGGTCGACATCGTATTCCCCTTTCGGAAGATGTCCACCAAATCGGACTAAGCCCACCGGACGCCCACCTGCGGGGACGCGCACCTTTGCGAAGAGGATCAAGATCTGCACGTGATCCTTGGAGGCGCGTACAATAAAAAAGCTCGGAAGACCGAGCTTTTTCGGTGGGACCCTGGATGAAACTTCACCGGATACGGTGTGCGGAACTCGGCTCAGGCGATGGAATCGTCAAGATTCCGGTCCCTGCCAATGCGTGAACCAGGCGCTCGACACCACTTACCGCTGAAGCTGGGCGTTGCAGGGAGCTACCCCGCAAGCCCCTCCTCGGGAGGAGCGCTACGGCACCGCCCCAAGATCAAGTCAGGATAGACCGCACCAGACAAGTATGTCAACACTTGAAGGTGCTGACGTCGACGTCCGGGCGGGGTCAGGATCGAGGGAGTGCGGCGCCTCGATCCGGGAGGCGGCAGGAAGGTCCCCGCGCCGGCAGGCTCGCCAGACTGGTCCCCACGGTCTCGAGATCTGCCTGGGTCATCTCGCGCTGCATCGATTCGAACAGTTCCCGCTCTTCGGTCCGGATGTGGGCTTCCAGCCGCAGACCCAGTGCCGGTAGTCTGGTGTCGAGATCGCTGGTGGGGTCGCGTTCCAGGTCTGACACCAACGAGCGGATCGCGTCGTGGTCGGCGAGCAGGCGGCGCACCAGCGCGCTACCTCCGGCGAGCTGCCGGGCGGCGGCCGGAAACACCCAGGTTTCTTCCGCGTCGAAGTGCGGCTCGAGCGTCTCGGCGAAGAACGCGGCAACGCGGTCGACCTGCGCGCGCCGGCTGGTCGGCCAGTCCGAGCGGGGCGCCAGCGAGCGGCCCAGGATGAGTCCCTGGGCGACGACCAGCGTGTCGTGATGGTCGTGCGACAGCGGAATCAACCCGGGGTGGCGCTTCACCACCCTACGGTACAATACGGCGCTTGGCCAAACCAAATCACCCGGTGCAATCCGCCCACCGAGAGGATCGGGATTCCCGGAAGGAGAACAGATATGCGTAGCTGGTTGCCGTTCGTCGCGCTGACCGTGTTGAGCTGGGGCACCTACATTCCGACGCTGCACAAAGGGCAGGCCGCCCTCGGCGGCAGCGGGGTCCACGCGTTCCTGATGGTCGGCGTTGCCTATCTGCTCGTGGCGATTCTGATTCCTGGCACGATGATCGCTCGCGCCGGTACGTGGAACCTGTTTACGAGCGGCGGGATGGCCTTCACCCTCGCGGCCGGAGTGCTCGGCGCGCTGGGGGCGCTGGGTATCGTCCTGGCCCTGATCAACGGCGGTCGGCCCAACGTGGTGCCGCCGCTGGTGTTCGCCGGCGCGCCGGTGGTCAGTGTGTTCGTGGCGATGCTCTACAATCCGCCGCAGAACAGTCCGTCGCCGGTCTTCTTCCTCGGCATCGTGATGGCGGCGGCAGGGGCCGGGCTCGTGCTCGCGTATCGCCCCATGTAGCCGTTCGTGGCGCACGGCCCGCGGCACACCGGGACCGGCCGCCGGGCGGGTACAGGGAGCATCCCGGCAGTACTTGACCGGTGAATGGTGCCGATCGGCGCGATGCGGCGCCGGTCGAAACCAGCGGGACGTCTCCCACGGCTTGGCAAGGGTGCAATCACCCACCGGGATGTAGGACAATCAGCTGTCGGCCAGTGTAGGCCGGACGGAGATTGAACAAGGGGAAGGGGAGTGCAGGTGTTGCAACAGGATTTGTCGATGAAGCTCAAAGGACTGATGGCGATTGCATTGCTCGCGACAGCGGGCGCGGCATGCGGCGGGGGAGGCAGCGAGTCCGGTGACGGTGCCGAGATGGCCTCGGCCGGCGACGAGGCTGCGTCGGCGGCGCCCAGGGTGTTCTTCGTTGCTCCGAGACACGAAACCGACCACGCGACCGAGATCCCGCTCGGGTTCACGTTCGGCGTCGAGAACTTCCAGATCAGCCCTGTGCCCGAGGAAGTGGACAGCCCGCGGGAGGCGATGGGCCACTATCACCTGGGGTTCAACGCGGAATGCCTGCCCGCAGGAGAGATCATTCCAGCGGCCGATCCCTGGGTCCACTTCGGCGACGGGTCGGACGGAATGGAAATGACGCTGGAAGGCGGTGAGTATCGCTTCAGCGTTCAGATCGCTGACGACGAGCACCGTACCATCGAGGGACTCTGCGAGACGATCACCGTCCGGATGGAAGACGGCATATAGGCAAGCAGTCAGGGGCCTGGTTGGCGCCGCAGGTAGGCGTCGACGCGGGCCTGCGCGTTCTGTCGGATGTTCACGTAGAACAGCGCGTAGTCGTAGATGTGGTAGTTGTCGCGTCCCAGCGGCATCGCCGTGTAGTGGTCCGATCGAATCTCAGACACGTACAAGCGGCCATCTCGGCACTGGGCATCGGCGGCGCCCGGTTCGTGGGTGTCCGAACCGTCGAAGTTGACCGCGCCGAGGTTGGCGCCATGCGTTGCGCGCTGGCCATCGGTCGACCAGGTGAGCGGGTTGACACAGATGTTGTCGGGTGAGGCGAACAGCGCACCAGCCCGGGGACCGACGCTGTTCCAGGTCACCTGACATCCGGTCTGGGTGGCGGTGCCGCACACCGGGATGCCGTTGCTGCCGTCGAGTTGGAACCCGATCGGATACGCGGCCACCATCCGTTGCTCCAGGTCGGATCCCGCAATCTCGTCCGCCAGCAGCAGATCCAGATGCCGGGATCCCTGGCTGTGACCGGCCAGCACGAAGGGCCGGCCGTTGTTGAAGTTCGCCAGGAAATAGCGGAATGCCGCCTGCACGTCGGCATAGGCGAGGTCAAGCGCCTGCGGCCCGCTGTCCCCCTCGGCGAAGAACGCCGCCAGCGTGGCCTGGCGGTACCGCGGCGCGTAGATGCGGCAGCATCCGTTGAACACGCTCGCCTGGCCCTGCATGACCATCTGGTCGGTCAACTCGTTGGTCGTCGCGTCGTCGAGCGATTGATTCCATGCTTCGGCAGACAAGAACGTGGTGGGATGCACGAAGAAGACGTCGACCGGCGTCGTCGCCTGCACGTCGGTGGCGCCGGCCGCGAGGGTGTCGGCCGCATCGTCGCGGTCCGGCAGCGCGGCCCAGTGCGCCGGATTGGCGTAGTCGGGTGGCGTTGGCATCGAGTCGTCCGAAAACGGGTGGTCCGGGTTGATCGTGAGAGTCAGCAGCATGACGCCCAGGTCGGCGCGGTACACGAACCCGGCGCCGATGACCAGGGTCAGGATGAGGACACCGCCGCCAAGCAGTATTTTTTTCATCGTCATGCGCGCTGATACGCCAGGGCCATGCCGCCTGTCCCGGGCTGGAAGGCGCCGTCCCGATAGCGCAGTTCGCCGTTAACCCATGTCATCCGCACGCGCGCCCCGAACGTGACATCGCTGAACGGATTCCATCCGCATTTCGAGTGGATGGTGTCGTCGCGCCGACCCGCTGCCGGGTCGATCAGCACCAGATCGGCCCAATACCCCTCGCGCAGGAAGCCGCGCTCGGCGATACCGAAGAGCCGGGCCGGCGCGTGCGCCGTCTTGTTCACGACGGTCTCTACCGTGAATCTGCCGGCCCGCACATGCTCGAACAGGGTGAGCAGTGCGTGTTGCACGAGCGGTAGGCCGGCCGGCGCCTGCGCGTACGGGCGCGCTTTCTCCTCGGCCGTGTGCGGGGCGTGGTCGGTCGCGATCACGTCGATGCGTCCGTCGTTGACCGCTGTCCAGAGCGCCTGCTGATCGGCCGCCGACTTGATCGCCGGGTTGCACTTGATGCCGGCGCCCTTGGCCGGATAGGCCGAGTCGTTGAAGAACAGGTAGTGGACGCAGGCCTCTGCCGTGATCCGTTTGGCGCCCAGGTCGCCCGTCGCGAACAGGTCCAGTTCTCTGGCCGTCGTGAGATGCAGCACATGCAGTCTGGCGCCGTGGCGCCGCGCCAGATCGACCGCCAGACTCGACGATCGGTAACAGGCCTCGGCTGAACGGATGCGCGGGTGCTCGGTGAACGGAATCTCGTCGCCGTAGCGGGCGCGGGCGGCCGCTTCGTTGGCGGCGATCGTCGGTGTGTGCTCGCAGTGGGTCGCGATGACGAGCGGGGACGCCGCGAAGATGCCCTCGAGCGTGTCTTCGTCGTCGACCAGCATGTTGCCGGTGCTCGAACCCATGAAGATCTTGATGCCGCACGCCAGCGTTCGGTCGACCCGCTTGATCTCCTCGAGGTTGTCGTTGGTGGCGCCGAAGTAGAACCCGTAGTTGGCGGTCGACCGGGCGGCGGCGCGGCCGTGCTTGTCCGTCAGGGCCTCGGCCGTGACCGTCTGCGGACTGGTGTTCGGCATCTCGAGATAGCTCGTGATGCCGCCGGACACCGCGGCGCGCGATTCCGTCTCGATCGTGGCCTTGTGCTCGAAGCCGGGCTCCCGGAAGTGCACCTGGTCGTCGATCATCCCGGGCAGGAGATACGCACCTGCGGCATCGATGACCTCGGCGTTCGCCGGTTCCACGGTATTGATTCCGGCGATACGGCCGTCACGCACCGACAGGTCGCCGTCGATGACGCGGCCTTCGTTGACGATGCGCGCGTTGACGATCCGATAGCTCATGAGCGCTATTCGCCGAGCAGCAATCGGATCTCGTCGTCGATCGCGTCGCGGTTGACGATGCCGACATGTTCGGCGGCGATGCGCCCCTGGCGGTCGATGAGCCAGGTCGTGGGAAGGATGTACCCTATTCCGGGCGGAAACGGCGCCAGCCGCTCGACCGTATCGGCCAGCGCAATGCGGTAGTTCACCGGCGCCGCCTCGAGATAGGGGCGGACGAGATCCCAACCGGGTTCATCGGTCGAGACGCCGAGCACGGCAAAGCCGTCACCGGAGAATGTCTCCTCAAACTCGACGAACCAGGGCATCTCGGCCCGGCACGGTCCACACCACGTTGCCCAGAAGTTCAGGAGCAGGACCCGGCCGGCGTAGTCGGCGAGCGTGGCGGCGCCGCCGTCGATATCCGGCAACGTGAAGGACGGCGCGCCAGCGCGCTCAGCCGCCGGAATCAGCCGCGGTTCGCGGGTTCGCGGTCTCGCGGCGCGTGCGCCGCCGGCGCCGGTGTCCGCGCCGCTGCGACCGACCAGTGGCCTGCCCGCGCCCTGAGTCGAGCCGCCGGCGTCAGCGGTGTGCGCAGGATTCGGCTCGTCCGTCAGCCACCGCTGATTGACGGTGACAAGCATGGCCATGAGCCAGATGACGCCCGCGCCGGCCACGAACCAGGTCCAGAATGATTTGCGCCCACGCGGTCGCGCGCGTGGTGTCATCAGCTCCGGGGATCCGTTATCGGCATCCGGCTGGCGCTCCGCATCGTCAGGCCTCGCCATGGCGGGTCAGCTACTCCTTCCGGGAACTCCATGCGGCGCCGGTGTCAGTGTGCCCGCGGACGAACAACGCACGCCCGCGCCTCTATCGTAACTGATGCGCCGGTGCGGAGGCGCACGGGCGTCATTCCCCATGGCTGGCCCTCCCCGGCGGCGCAGCCGGCGTCGTCACGGTCGGGAACGCGGTAGCGGCCGTTGGTGGTTCAGTCGACGAGTCGATGGGTATCCGAACGGAGGACCCAGCGCATCGTGCTGAGGACGATCGCCGCACAAACCACCAGCAGCGCCGCCGCGATCGCCAGACGGCCGTACGGGGCGTTCCACAGCGCGACCAACACCGCCTGCCGCTCGACGTCGTCTCCCACATACCACAAGACAAGGAGCACCGGTATTGCGATGACGCCAGCTCCGGTGACCTGGCCGAGCCTCGAACCGAACCGCCATTTCGCCGCGACCGACAACGTGACGGCCATCAGCAACGCGCACTGCCAGATCAGCCATGTAGCGGGAGAATGCCAGAGTTCGGGACTCATGACCGAACTGGACAGGAACCAGCACAGGGTGCAGGCGGCCGCGGCGCCGATGAACTTGCTGCCCACGAGCACCCGGTCATCGACCGGCATGGTCCGCAGCCAAGCGAAGGTGCCCTTGGAGCATTCCCGCGTTATCAACCACTCGGCCCACAGGAACAGCGAGAAGATGAAATTGAGGTTGATGATGAAGATCTGACGAGGGCCGGCGGTCGACTCGAGCGTCGCGTCCAAGATCGCTGCCAGCAGAATCAGACCGGCAATGGTCAGCGCCGCCGCGAAACCGTGCAACTGGAAGTCCTTGATGAGTAGCGCGCCAAGTTGTCTCGTCCACATGGGCCAGTCCCTTTCCGTATCAGCCGTTCGTTGTCGCGTGGACATTTCCGCGACGGAAGCGCGGCTCGCCGTCGCCGGCGTGTCCACGACAGGAACGAACGCCGCGGGTGAACATCGCTGTCTCAGGTGATGAGTTCATTGGTTTCCGCGCGGTTGACCCAGCGCATGGTGCCGATGACAGTCGCGGCGTAGACCATGAGCAGACCGGCCGCGATCCAGGCGTTCCACTGCTCGAGTGCAGCGATCGACCATGCGGCGCGGGTCGTGACCACGCCGAAGAGGATTGATGGCACGATTACGAGGGACAGTTGGACGATCTGGCCGAGCTTCGGGTTCAAACGCCAAACCGCCGAGACCGAAATCGCACCGAGCAGCAGCAAGACGCACTGCAGGGCCAGCCACGTAGCAGGCGACGGCCTGAACTCCGGAGCGATCAACGCGCTCGTGAGACACCAGCACAGGATGCCGGCGGCACCGACCGCGATGAACTTGCTGCCTGCCAGCACCCGGTCGTCGACTGGCATCGTCCGCAGCCAGGCAAAGGTTCGTTTGGAGCGTTCCCGTGAGATCAACCAGTCGCTCCACACCAGAGCCGCCAGGATGAAGTTGAGGTTGAACACCAACACGATGTGGAACGCGGCGAGACGCTCGGGGAGCGCGTTGGCGGTACTCATGGTGACCAGCACGAGACCGCCGATGGCCAGCGCCATCGCCAAGCCGTGCAACTGCAGATCCTTGAGGAGGAGTGCGCCGAGCTGTCTGGTCCACATGGTGTGTTCAGTTTCTGGCGTGCAGGGCCATACCCGTTCCGAGTCACATTCCAGATGCCGCCACGATGAGCGCGACATCCGCTTCGATCAACGCCGCGATGACCAGCAGCGCGAGGGCGGCGGCCAGGGTGGCGGCGTCCGCGGCGAGTCGCGGCGGCTCCTCGCCGGCCAGGCAGCGAAGCACCATGACCGACAGGTGCTCCGCTACGCTGGCGACGAGGATGAACGCGAAGAACTCCAACACGACATAGCGGAGAAGCAGCCCCGCCGCGCCCGGTAGCGCGCCGGCGAGGGTGGTGAAGCCGGACCCGAGCACGACGGCGTTCCAGAGCAACGTGAACAGCGTCAGTCCGCCCAGGGTGCAGGCGCCGGCCAGCAGCACGCCGGCCACCCGCAGATTGCCACGCACGATGTGCAGCGCGTGGGTCCGGAACGAGTACTCACCGAACTCGGTGGAGCGGGTGACGCCACCGGCGGCGGCCTCGTCGAATTGCGGCATCGAGACCTGACTGCCGACCCCGATGGCCACTGCGACGAGCGCGGTGTTGAGCGCCACCAGGGCGGGGAGTGATCGCAACCAGCGTGTGAATCTCCGCATCGTATTGGTGTGCATGACCGCTTCGGGTCACACAGGTGATGTGCAAGCAGCCCGTGGCAAAAGCCCCGCTGCATTCGATCCACGCTGAATTCTGCGCTTCCCCCGCGGAATTCTGCGGCTTCACGCTGCATCCCGCTGCGCCGCGTTGTTCATCGGTCAAATACTGCCGGTATTTTCCCTCTTCTCGCCTTGCTCAGCGGGCGCACCGCCAATCTCGGTGCAACGCGGGGTTTCACCACGGACTGCTAGCAGCCGCTAGACCGCGGCCTGGACTCGGCAGATAAATACGAATCTTCCGGCGGACTCACACGCGAGCGTCGCGAGTTCGGTGAATATCTCCGCGTGGACACCCTCCATACCAAGCACGTATGCCCATTGCGGAGAGGGCATCACCGAGCGCTCCATCGAGTGGGGCGCCAGCTCCGTCGTGTGAGCGCCCGCCGAGTGCGTGGACCCGACGAACAGCGGGAGAGTGGCCACCGTGGCCATTGCGACGACCTTGCGCTTTGTCATGTTGCCTCCTGTGCTGCGCGGCGGCATGCCGCGCCACCCGGGTAGAGTCGTGCTCTAGACCCGGTAGTCTGGATGGAAGCAAGGCGGATGCCACGCCAATTCCGTCTCGTTCCAGTCGCCGGCGCCGCGGAGACACCGGTCCAGCGTCAACTCGAGGCGACGTGCCGCCGCCGTTGCGGTCTTTGGGTACTGTCGCGTCGCCGGGTCGAAGATGGCCAATGTGCGTCCTGGCGGCGGTGAGGCGACCCGGGGGCAGCGCCAATCTCGGTGCAACGCGGGGTTGCACCACGGGCTCCAGGAGTTTGTGCCGTAGAAGATTACGAAAGCGAAAATTCGATAGCGCCATGGATTTCTTCACGCATTTGAGGAGCATAGCGGCACTATGTGACGAAAAGGCGTGGTGAAAGCCATGAGTGAGAGCGGATTTGCAGCCGTGATCTTTCTGCGGCGCAGGCTGCTAGTGCTGCGCCACGAGTAAACATTAGGACTATCGGGGAACTCATCTCGAGCCGAGAGAGTTCTCATGCCGCAGAAAAAGTATATCGTTCGACTCACGGCTCAGGAACGCGAGGTTTGTCGAGAGACTCTCCGCACGCTCAACGGCAGCAGCGAGAAAGTGCGCCGCGCGCAGATGCTCTTGAAGGCCGATGCGGACGGGCCGGCCTGGACCGACCAGGAGATCGCCGACGCCTTTTCGTGCCGCACCAAGACCGTCGAAAACATTCGCCAACGATGCGTGCAGGAAGGGTTCGAGCGGGCGCTGGAGCGAAGGCGGCGGGCGTCCCCGCCGGTCCCGAAATTGCTCGACGGCGAGCAGGAGGCGCACATCATCGCCCTGCGTACGGGGCCACCCCCGAAGGGCTATGCCCACTGGTCGTTGCGGCTGCTGGCGAGCCGGGTCGTCGAGCTGGAGATCGTCGAGTCGGTCAGCCACGAGACCATCCGGCGGACGCTAAAAAAAACGGGATGACCCGGCGGAAAATCGAGTATTGGGTGATCCCTCCGCAGGCCGATGCCGAGTTCGTGGCGCACATGGAACAGGTCTTGGACACCTATGCGCAACCGTACGATCCGGCTTGCCCTGTCGTGTGCATGGATGAGCAGCCGGTCCAACTGGTCAAGGAAGCTCGCCCGCCGATTGCCGCCACGCAGGCGCGTCCCCGCCGTGTCGACTACGAATACGAACGGGCCGGCACGGCCTCGGTCTTCCTGTTCAGCGAACCGCTGGCGGGGTGGCGGCAGGCGACGGCCCGGGCCCGGCGGACGAAGGCGGACTGGGCGGTGGAGGTCGCCGGCCTGTTGGAAGGACGCTACGCCGCATGCACGACAATCACCTTGGTGTGCGACAACCTCAACACGCACACGAAGGGCGCCTTTTACGAAGTGTTCGAGCCGACCCGGGCACGGCAATTGGTTCGTCGCATCGAGTTCTGCTACACGCCGAAACACGGGAGCTGGCTGAACATCGCGGAGAACGAACTGAGTGCCATGACGCGCCAATGCCTACGCGGGCGCCGCATCGGCGACCTCGGGACGCTGCACGGCGAAGTGTCGGCGTGGTCCACCGACGTCAATGGCACGCAACGCGGTGTCGACTGGCAAATGAAGGTCGACGATGCGCGCTGTAAACTCAAGTCCGTCTATCCGAAGATTATGATGTGACGGACCACTAGCAGCCCGTGGCAAAAGCCCCGCTGCATTCGATCCCCGCTGAATTCTGCGCTTCCCTGCAGAATTCTGCTGTTTCACGCTGCATCCCGCCGATCTGCGTTGTTCATCGGTCAAATACTGCCGGTATTTTCCCTCTTCTCGCCTTGCTCAGCGGGCGCATCGCCAATCTCGGTGCAACGCGGGGTTCTACCACGGGCTGCTAGCCAAGGTCGACATGTGCTGTGCCGTGATAGACAGCCCCGAGCAAGTCGTGAGGTCGTTCATCATGATGGTCATCCCGACGCTTCAGTTCGGCGTCGAGCGCGCTGTCCCCGCGGACGAGCAGCCACTCCGAGTCCCGCCTTGACCAGCGCAGAATCAGGTCTGGGGACGGCCCGACGGCACCGACGGTGTCAGTGCGATACAGGACCGCGCTCCGCAGGGTGTCCGCGCTGGTCTCGAGCGCAAGACGGCCGCGTCTCAGAATGCGGATGTCGGTGGCGGTTTCTTCGAAATCTTCGAAGATGTGCGACGACAGGATGACGCACAACTCCGGACGATCTTCGTGCAGTTGCTTGACGGTTGCTTGCAGGTCGGCGCGGGCCGTCGGATCGAGCCCGGCGGTCGGTTCGTCGAGAATCAGGATGTCGGCTCGATGGGCCAGGGCGGCGGCGAGGCCGAGCTTGACCCGCATTCCTTTCGACAGCTTGTCGACCTTGCGTCCCGGGGGCAGCGCGAACAGGTCACGCAGTCGGTCGGCCACCGCGGCGTCCCACCGGTCGTAGAGCCGGCTGGCCAGTGACAACGTTTGCGCCACGGTCAACCCGCCGTAGAACGCGGGCTCTTCACGGATGTAGCAGAAACGGCTTTTCCAGCGTTGGTCGCCCCACGCAATGTCGGTCCCCGCGCTGCGCAGGGCGCCGGACGTCGGCCTGAGTTGCAGAGTGACCAGGTTGATCAGCGTGGTCTTGCCGGCGCCGTTCGGGCCGAGCAGCCCGTAGATGTGACCCCGCTCGAACGTCAATGCGAGTGGTCCGAGTTCGAATCCGGGGAAAACGCGACGAAGTTCGTCCAACTCGAGGATGGAGTCCGAAGTCATTTCCCGTTCCCTTTCGCGTGGCGGACATCGCCACGAGGCGCGCGGCATCGGCTGTGATGACCGCCGCCGTGAATAGAAGGACCGCGCCGATGCCGGCGCAGTCGCATCGGATGCGGCATGCGGCGGGTTGTGACGCGCGAGGCAGCGGAGCACCCCGCTCGCGAGGTGCTCCGCCACGCTGGCGACCAGGAGGGACGACCGGATCAGTACCGCCGATGCCGCCGCAAGCGCCGGTCACGGGCGATACCATCTCGCGGGTGTCCTCATGGATCAGTCGTTCGTATTGCGCGAACGCGTGCGATCGGCACTACAGAGCGCCGACGACGCCGCAACCGATGGCTCCGATCCAGATGAAGGGCGAGCATACGACCGCTCCTGCGACCCCGAATGCGAGTCCTTCTCCCCCCTCCATGCCGAAGGCCCACGCCCATTGGGGTGCCGGCGACTCCGAGAGTTCCATCGTGTGGGCGGCCGGCGCCGGCGTCGGCGCCGGGGCGACCGCGGAGCTCGTGGCACCAACGAACAACGGGAGAGCGGCCACCGTGGCCATTGCGACGACCTTGCGTTTCGTCATGTAACCTCCTCTGCACACGGCGGGATGCCGTGTCACCCGGGGAGAGCTTGGCTCCACGACCCGGTAGGCAGAGTGATAGCAAGCGTGGTGCCACGTCGTCTCCGGTGTCTTTCCAGTCGCCGGCGCCGCGGGGACCCGCTCAGATGTCAACCGGCGGGGACGGGCAGCCGGCGCTGACCCCGGCATCAGCTTGCGAATCGGGCCTGATGGTGGAGTGAACTCGACGGCACCGGTTGGCAACCGACGGATGCGCCACAGTCTGACAGCGGTTGCGGACGGGATGATTCGAGAATGCACCTGGCTCTTGCCCGCTTTCTACTGTGGCTGCGCCGATGCAGCGCCGCGGTATGGAGTATCCGGGCGAGGGTCGCTGCTGCAGGTGGTATCGACCAGTGCCTCGAACCGGTCCAGTTTGAAACAGGACAGGACCCGCGGGTCCGGTGCGGCGCCGGGCGGCGTCGTGGCCTCGATCTGTTCGAGCAGGCGCGACCGGAGAAACATCTGACTCAACGGATCGAGGCTGGCGTCCGGATGAGCGGTCGGTCCCGGTCCCGCCGACATCGAGAAGACTGAAACGGTATGACACAGCATGGTCACGCTGGCGAGCACGCTGAGGCGGAACCACCGATCGTCGGGAATCGACTCGAAGGGGACCAGCATCAGCAGGTCGGCGAAGCCGCCGTCGATGCAGGCATTCCCGGCATCGACGCACGAGCCGCGGCCGTGGTTCCAGGGGGCGTAGGGCATGAAGCCCAGGTGCAGGAAGCGCGCGAACTGACGACACCAGCTTTCGACGGTACGCTCGCCTTCATCTGTCCTGATCCGGAAGTGCGGGTTGGCGGCGGCCAACGTGCTGAGGTCGTCGACCCGGATTGGCGCCGACGGGTAATACCAGATTGACACCCCGCATCCGGCCCGTGCTCGCGCTTCCACCCGCTCGAACGCCTGCGGTGTCAAGTGGCGTCTGATCGTGTCCACGTAACGGACGGTGGCGTCGGTCGAGCAGCGGTGCACCAGGAGAGGCACCGGCGCTTGCGCCAACTCGCCATAGATTCGCAGATGCCGCTGGTGCACTGCAAGGGCCATGCGCTGTTCTCGTTCGCATTCGTCCAGCGGCATCGCGCCGGGGGGCACGTTGATCCGCAGCGGAAAGTGAAGCCCCAGCGGCAGATCGGCTCCCCTGAATCGTGCCGTCATCATCCACCGCAGATAGCCGTCGAAATCCGGCATCAGCAGTTCCGTGCCCTTGAAGGTCACCACGTCCCCTTCCCAGAGCCGTTCGGGGGTATCGAGCTCGGGTAGTGCGCAACAGACGCTGCGATAGTGATGAGGCAGTCGGTAGAACTGTCCCTTGATGCCTTCCGCGGCATCCGGAGCTACCGGCAGTGTCTGCCGCAGGCCGGTCAGAATCTGGCGAATGTCCGGGCACAGCGGCTCCAGGGCGTCCACCAACGCCGGCTGGCAGCGTTCCACGTCAAGGACGATGTCGGCCGGAATGCGCGTAAAGCCTGCCTGTTCGGCGTGGCGGCCGAGTACATCCATGGTCATCGGACCACCTCGAGCAGGAAGGTGAAAATAGGGCCGGCGAAGAGGATCAACGCCAGGACAAGGGCGATCGCCGCCGTGGTCCGTGTGGACAACTGGGCAAGCACCTTGAGAGCGACACTCAACTGGGCCGCGAGCCAGACGGCAGAGTACCGGGACAGCAGCAGTGCGGTCGCCGGCAGTGCCTCTGAGGACACGGTCTCCCGGAAGCGCGCGGCAGCATCGGCAATTTCAGACGGCGGCCAGTCGGTCGACAGTCGAAGCGCGGTTTCAGGCTCCCAGACCCACATGAGTGCGACCACGACGAGGTTGCAGGGAACCTGGGTATAGAACGCCAGCGCCGTAAACTCGGTGACCCGGTCGGCGGGGCCCGGGCGCCCAATGAGGACGTTCAATGCGAGCATGGCCAGGACCATGACACCGAAGAGCGCCGCGTACCCCAACAGGCCGCCCAGCACTGCCAAGTACCGCAGTGCAACGGGCATTGAGAACTGATCGCCGAGGGCCGCCTCGACCAGAGGCACCGTCTTGCCGCTCCTTATGTAATCCGATACGCATAGCAGCGCGGCGCACGCGGCCACCCCCGTGAACGCGATGGTCCAGGAGGGAGGTTGATCCAGACGGTTGCGATAGTAGCGGATTGGACTGAAGAAGAGTTCTGTCATGGTGTCGACTCGCTTCGGGTGGTTGAGGTGGGCATGGGTCGTGCGGAGTAGAGCAAGAAAGGTGCCATCAGAGACAGCTCCCGAGGACTGCCGTGTTGGCGTCGATATTCCGCGCGTTCTGACCGCTGGCGCGGCAAAGTGGCGATTTCTGCGGTCAACTGCCGGGGTACGGCATCGCAATTCTTGCTACCGACCGGCGGTCTGCCTGACGGGCACAATCGACCCATGCCGTATCGCGTTACGCCGGCAGATTGCCGATAGTGACTATCCTGGAAACCGGGTGCCCGTGTGCGGTCGATGCCGCACCGATCGAACGCAGCGACGCTTTTCCCACGGTCCGCGAGGCAGCGGAGCACCCCAACCGACGAGGTGCTCCGCCACGCTGGCGACGAGATCGAACGCCGAAATCTCCTGCTGAACCGTGCGGTTCGCAGTGCGGTGTGTGCGTGCGAATCTGACTACAGAGCGAACAGCGTTTCGCAATGGATGCGGCCGAGGGTGCGGGGGTCGCAGTCCAGCACGATGTCCATCCCGATCTCGACCCACATCGTGCCCCCCTCCATCCCCATCGCCCAGACCCACTGCGGCCCGGCAGGTTGCTCGGATTGGCGCACTGTGTCGGCCGCCGGGGCAGCGGCGGTCGGTGGACGGGAGATTGCCTGGGTTGAGCCGATGACCAGGGGGAGCGCCGCCACAGTCGCCGCGGCCAGGATCTTGCGTTTTGTCATCTGTCCTCCTCTGCAATGCGTAACGGCAGGTCACGCCATCCGGGGTCGAGGCTGTCTCGATTGCCGGTGCCACCTGAGGGAGCACGCAACGTGCCACCCTGCACGAGAGGCGGTGAACCCCCTGAACGTGGCGGTGCATGTCGATCTGGCGGGTAGCCGGTAACACCCGGGTCTGGTCAGACGTCAACTCTCGTGTGCGTCTGGCGTCGGCGTCTCCGGCGGGCGCCGTCGACGCACGCCGTCATCTCGGGGGTTGGTTGGAGGTTGCCGCGTGCGTCAACGCCGGTGATGGGACCGCGCCAGCGGTTGCCTGGCGATCTGCAGGGCCTGGAGCGATGGGCACGAAATACCCGAATATGGTGGCGTAGACGCCGTGATCGTGCCGATCTCACGGGTATCATGTTCCCAGTCGTTGCATCCGGGCGATGGTAAGATCTGGCGGTGTCGGTGTGTCGGTGGGTCGGTGCGCCGGCAGGCTGCAGGAGCTGGATGCGATGGGCGAGATCGATACGTTTGAGAAACTGACCGACGAGTGGCGCGAGTTGCTGCCGCCCGAGTCGTTCGCGGTGTTGTTCAAGGAGGCGACCGAGCCGCCGGGGTCGAGTCGGCTGAATCAGGAGAAACGCGCCGGCACGTTCGTGTGCGCGGCGTGTCACCTGCCGCTGTTCGAATCGGCCAGCAAGTACGAGAGCGGTACGGGATGGCCGAGCTTTTTCGCCCCGATCGAGGGGCGGCTCGGCTTCAAGCGGGACTTCAAGCTGTTTCTGCCGCGCACCGAGTACCACTGCATCCGCTGCGGTGGGCACCAGGGACACCGCTTCAAGGATGGTCCCCAGCCGACCGGCGAGCGCTATTGCAACAACGGCGTTGCGCTCCGGTTCGTTCCACACGGCGAGCCGGTGCCAGCCCTCCGAACGTAAGAGCAGCCGATAGTAGAGCGCCGCGCGGCACGGGTGTCTGTCGTCACGCAGCGGAGCACCCCGCCGGGGAGGTGCTCCGCTGCGCTGGCGGCGGCGATGAACGCCGCGAATGCGGGGTCAGTCGTGCATTCGCTTTTCGGACGCCGCGAATGCGGGGTCAGTCGTGCATTCGCTTTTCGGAGTGTGCGGGGGACGGACTACAGCGCGCTGACGATTCCCCAATTGAGGGCGTCGACGGGTGAGCCGAGACCGTACTCAATCGCCGCATGCCACCCAAAACTGATCGAGTCACTGCCCTCCATCCCGATCGCCCAGGCCCACTGCGGCCCGGCGGTCTGCCCGGCGACGTGCCGCGTGTGGGTCGTCGGAGCCGGCCCGGCCGATGGACGGGAGAGCGCCTGGGTCGAGCCGAGGAACAGGGGGATCGCCGTCACGGTCGCCGCGGCCAGAATCTTGCGTTTCGTCATCTGTCCTCCTTTGCAGGGCGTGACGGGATGTCACGCCATCCGGCGTCGAGACTGCCTCGATCGCCCGTGGCAGGTGAGCGAGCACGCGCCGTGCCAGCGGGCGTGCGAGGCGGTAGACTCCCATGAATGTAGCGGTGTCGGCCGGTCTGACCGTCAGTCCGTACCAGGAGGGGTGCAATCCGATGTCAACGCGCGTATGCGTCTGCCGCTCGCGTTTCCGGACGGTCACCTCGGATCATGCCGCCAATTCCAGGCTTTGACGAGGATGCCGTGAGCGTCAACGACCGCTGACGGGGCGGTGCCAGCAGTTGCCAGACGCTTGCCGCCGCGCTAAAATGACTGTTCGTATTGATTGGCTTACCGATGCGCAGTTTTCAGCGTTGCCCTGTCATGGTCGTTGTTCGCGGCGCCGGCGTGCTCATTACGCCGCCGGCCAGCGGATGATGTACCCGGCACGCGAGCACGTATCACGGGCCATCATCCGCAGCCGGGTGGTGGCCCTTTTTTTGTGGGTCCGTACGGTGGTGTGAGCACGGTCCGCGGCCGGCCGGGAGCCGCCGCGACTGCGAACGGGCACACGGAGGACGGACGATATCGATGAGCGGCATCCCAGGGAAGACGCGTAGCGGAGCGATTACCGATGGACCATCCCGTGCTCCGGCCCGGTCCATGCTGAAGGCGGTGGGATTCGATGATGCCGCGCTCAGCCGGCCGATCATCGGGGTGGCGAATACGTGGATCGAGATCGGCCCGTGCAACTTCCATCTGCGCCAGCTCGCCGAGCACATCAAGGACGGGGTGCGCGCGGCGGGCGGTACGCCGATGGAATTCAATACGGTGTCCATCTCGGATGGCATCACGATGGGCAGCGACGGGATGCGTGCGTCACTCGTCAGTCGTGAAGTGATCGCCGATTCGATCGAGCTTGTGGCGCGCGGCAACCTGTTCGACGGGCTCGTGGTGCTGGTGGGGTGTGACAAGACGATCCCCGGCGGGGTCATGGCGTTGGCGAGACTCGATGTCCCGGGGCTGGTGTTGTACGGCGGGTCGATCGCGCCGGGGCGCTACGACGACCGCGACGTTACGATACAGGATGTATTCGAGGCCGTCGGCGCCCATGCCGCCGGCACCATGACCGACGCACAGTTGGCCGCCATCGAGTCCTCCGCCTGCCCGGGAGCGGGCGCCTGCGGCGGGCAGTTCACCGCCAACACCATGTCGATGGTATGCGAGCTGATCGGCATCTCGCCGATGGGGTTCAACGCCGTCCCGGCGCTCGACGGCCGCAAGGCGGACGTGGCGCGCGAGGCTGGAAAGCTCGTCATGGAGCTGGCGCGCGCCGACCGGCGTCCGCGGCAGGTGATGACCCGCGAGGCGCTCGAGAACGGTATCGCGTCGGTGGCCGCCACCGGCGGATCGACCAACGCCGTGCTGCACCTGCTCGCCATCGCGCGCGAGGCGGAGGTGCCGCTGACCATCGACGATTTCGACACGGTCAGCCGCCGGACGCCGTTGCTGGCCGATCTGAAGCCGAGCGGGCGGTTCGTGGCGACCGATCTCTATCGGGCCGGCGGCAGCCGGTTGCTGGCGGGGCGGCTCCACGAGGCGGGAATCCTGAAACCGGATCCGATCACCGTGACGGGCCGGACGATCGGCGACGAGGCCGCCGCAGCCACGGAAACTCCGGGGCAGGAGGTCGTGCGTCCGGTGTCGGACCCGATAACACCAACAGGCGGGTTGATCATCTTGAAAGGTAATCTGGCTCCGGACGGCTGTGTGGTGAAAGTGGCCGGCGGCTACGAGACCAGACGGCACCGGGGGCCGGCGCGGGTGTTCGACAGTGAAGAGGCCTGCTTCGCTGCAGTAGAGCAGGGCACGTTGCGGCCCGGCGACGTGGTGGTCATTCGTTACGAGGGGCCGCGCGGGGGACCCGGCATGCGCGAGATGCTCGCGGTGACGGCGGCGATCGTTGGCGCCGGACTGGGCGATTCGGTGGCGTTGCTCACCGACGGACGGTTTTCCGGCGCCACCCGGGGGCTGATGGCGGGTCACGTGGCGCCCGAAGCGGCGCAGGGCGGCCCGATCGCCGCGGTGCGGGACGGAGACATCGTGGAGTTCGACCTGCAGGCGCGCGAACTGCGGGTCGAACTGGACGACGCCGAGATCAGCGAGCGGTTGCAGGACTGGCAGGCGCCGCCCCCGCGCTACACCAGCGGCGTCATGGCCAAGTACAGCCGGCTGGTGGCGTCGGCCGCCGAAGGAGCGGTGACAACCGCCTGGTAACCGCTGGCACGACCGCACCTGGCGGCGGGGAATGGCGCCGAGCGGTGAACCCGGGTTGCAGGCACCGAACAGTGGAAGGCAGCGTCATGGGAACCTTGAGAACGGGCGCGCAGATTATCTGGGAGTCCCTCGTGCAGGAGGGCGTCTCGACGGTCTTCGGGTATCCCGGGGGCGCGATTCTGCCGGCGTACGACGCGCTGCTCGAGTATCCGATTCGCCATGTCCTGGTGCGGCACGAGCAGGGGGCCACGCACATGGCCGACGGGTTCGCCCGCGCCAGCGGCGACGTCGGCGTCGCCATCGCGACCTCGGGCCCCGGGGCGACCAACATGGTGACCGGTATCGCGACGGCAATGCTCGACTCGTCGCCGATCGTCTGCATCACCGGCCAGGTCGGCAGCAAGCTGATCGGGTCGGACGCGTTCCAGGAAACGGACGTCACCGGGGTGACGCTGCCGATCACGAAGCACAACTATCTGGTCTCGGATGCGGCGGAGGTGGCGCCGACCATTCACGAGGCGTTCTACGTGGCGCGGTCGGGGCGCCCCGGTCCCGTCCTGGTGGACATCACCAAGGACGCGCAGCAGGCGTCAACCAGCTTCGCGTGGGACGGGAGTCCGGTCACGCTCCCCGGCTATCGACCTGATCCGCGGGCGTCGGACGCCGAGTATCGGCAGGCGGTCGAGTTGATCAACGGGGCGAAACGGCCGGTCATCTTCGCCGGACACGGCGTGATGCTGTCGAACGCCATGGATCTGGTCCGCGAGTTCGCCGAGCGCGCGAACATCCCGATCGCGATGACGCTGCTCGGTATCGGGTCGTTCCCCGCGTTGCACCCGTTGAACCTGGGCATGATGGGCATGCATGGGGAAGCGTGGGTGAATCAGGCCATCCAGGAAGCCGATCTGCTGCTGGCGTTCGGTATGCGGTTCGACGATCGGGTGACCGGCAACCTCAAGACCTATGCCGCGAACGCCCGCAAGATCCATATCGACATCGACCCGGCCGAATTCAACAAGAACGTCCTGGTGGACGTCACCCTCGCCGGAGACCTGTCGCACGTGCTGCGCGACCTCCTGCCGCATGTCGCGAAGGGCGACCGCCGCGAGTGGCTGTCCGCCATCAGCGAAATGAAGGGCGATTCGGCGGTGCGCGACGTGCAGAACCTGCCGGACAGCGGGCATCTGTACGCCGCGCACGTCATCAACGACATCTGGCGGATCACCGGCGGCAAGGCGGTCGTCGTGACCGACGTCGGACAGCACCAGATGTGGGAGGCGCAGTATTACCACCATCAGGAACCCCGCTCGCTCATCACCTCGGGCGGTCTGGGAACGATGGGCTTCGCGTTGCCGGCGGCGATTGGGGCCAAGGTGGCCCGGCCGGATGCCGAGGTCTGGGTCATCGCGGGTGATGGTGGCTTCCAGATGACCATGTGCGAGCTGGCGACGATTGCGCAGGAGAACATCAAGATCAACGTCGCCATCATCAACAACGGTTTCCTCGGAATGGTGCGCCAGTGGCAGGAGTTCTTCTACGAGCGGCGATATGCGGCGACGCCGCTGCTGAGCCCCGATTTCGCCAAGCTGGCTGAGGCGTTCGGGCTGCACGGCGCCAGCGTATCGCGGCGTCAGGAGGTCGAGCCGGCCATCGAAATGGCGCGCGCCGAATCTGGCGCGGTGGTCATCGATTTCCGGGTCGAGCAGGAAGACACCGTCTATCCGATGGTGCCGGCCGGCGCCGACCTCGATGCGATGATCCGCCGCCCCAGTCCAAGTCCCATCGTCGAGACCGCGGACGACTAATGCGACATACCTTCGTCGTGCACGTGGAAGACAAGCCGGGCGTGTTGAATCGGGTGGCGTCGCTGTTCCGCCGGCGGGCGTTCAACATCGATTCGCTCACCGTGGGGCACACGGAGACGGCCGGCGTGTCACGAATGACCATCGTCGTCGACACCGACGCCAACGGGGCGCGGCGGCTCGAGGCGAACCTCTACAAGCTGGTGAACGTGCTGCGGGTCACCGACTTGACTGGCGAGGCGGCCGTCATCCGCGAGCTGACCCTCGTGCGGGTGGCCGTGAAGCACGAGACGCTCACGCACATCATGCAGCTTGTCGACACGTTTCGCGCTCGCGTCGTCGATATCGCGACCGATTCCCTGATCATCGAGGCGACCGGCATCGAAGAGAAGATCGACGGGCTGATGGGCGTGCTCGAACCGTATGGCGTGCTCGAAATGGTGCGGACCGGGCGCGTCGCCATGGCGCGCGGCCGGCAGAGCGAAGTGACCCTGCCGGATGCCGGCGACACTCCACCCGAGACCGACGATAACGTATCCTATTCCGTCTGACGCGCGCCCACGTGCGTCGTTCCACTCCCGGCCGGACGCCCGGGATCACCCGCAACGACGAGGCAGAACCAACATGGCAACGATTCACTACGACGACTCGGCTGATCTGTCGCTCATCCAGAGCAGGAAAGTGGCGATTTTCGGATACGGTTCCCAGGGACACGCGCACGCGCTGAATCTGAAGGACAGCGGGGTCGAGGTGCGGGTGGCGCTGGCGGACGGCAGCCGCTCGCGCGCCAAGGCCGAAGCTGACGGCGTGACGGTCACGAGCGGCGGTGAGGCGGCCGCCTGGGCCGACGTCATCATGATTCTCGCGCCCGATACGAAGCAGCGGGGCATCTACGAGGAGTCGATTGCCGGGAACCTGCAGTCGGGAAACATGCTCATGTTCGCCCATGGCTTCAATATCCGCTACAAGACCATCACGCCGCCCGCCGACGTGGACGTCACGCTGATCGCGCCGAAGGCGCCCGGTCATCGCGTACGCGAGGTGTTTCTGGAAGGGGGCGGCACGCCGGCCCTCATCGCGGTGGAACAGGACGCGACCGGCAGTGCGGCGCAGTTGGCGTTGTCCTACGCCAAGGGCCTCGGCGTGACCCGGGCCGGGGTCATCGAGACCACCTTCAAGGAAGAGACCGAGACCGATTTGTTCGGCGAGCAGTCGGTGCTCTGCGGCGGGGTCAGCGAGCTCATCAAGGCGGGATTCGATACGCTGGTCGAGGCGGGCTACCAGCCGGAGATTGCGTACTTCGAGTGCATGCACGAGTTGAAGCTGATCGTGGATCTGATCTACCGCGGCGGCCTCAATTACATGCGCTACTCGGTCAGCGATACCGCCGAGCACGGCGACTATACCGGCGGACCGCGGGTGGTCACCGAGGCGACGCGCGAGGCGATGCGCGGCATTCTCAAGGACATCCAGGACGGCACCTACGCCGACAACTGGATCGCCGAGGACAGGGCGGGACGAGGCTGGTTCATGGCGCGGCGCAAGGCGGAGCAGGATCTCCAGATCGAGCAGGTGGGCGCCGAGTTGCGCGCCATGATGCCGTTCCTCGACGCGGTGACCTTGAAGGAGTCGGTGTAGAGCGGCGCTGCAGCGGCGATTCCCGGCGCCGCCAGGTGCGGTCGCGGCGTGGACGCTCCGGTCGTCATCCGGGGCAGCGGATCGCGTCGAGGAACCGGCCGGCGGCGTCGCAGAATTCCGGATGCCATTCGTGGCCGCCGTCGAAGCGGACGGTGTCGAACGCAATCCCCCGCGACTCGAAGAAGCGGCGGTCGGCGTGCCATTTCTCTGCGGTGTACCACGGGTCCGCCGTTCCGCACCCCAGCAGGATCGGGGGCCAGCGCGGCGCCGGGATGTCCTGCAGTTCCGGTGGGATGTCGCCGGCCAGCACCAGCAGTCCGTGGCACGGGTGACCGGCGCGGAGCGCCGCACGGTAGGCCATCGCGACCCCCTGCGAGAACCCCGCGTAGACGAGCGGCGCGTCCGGCGCCGCGGTGGACCGCAGCGAGGTCACGACCCGGCCGGCGTACGCGACGTTGTCGCAAATCGCCTGTTCGCGGTCCTGGCTGGTCATCCACGAGCTCACCACGTCGCCGGTACGCCGCGCATAAAAGCGATGGAGCGCCTGTACCGAGGCGATTCGCCAACCGTCGGCCCCCGGGATCTGGCGGATCGCCTGCAGGTGCTGTTCGGCGTTTTCCCCGTACCCGTGAAAGCCGACCAGCAGCGGCGCCCGCGTGTCGCCGTCCGCCGGCCACTCCAGATAGCGCCCCAGGGTGCGTGCCTCGATGGTGTGTACCGCCGGTTCGAGGTTGCTGCGCATCAGGTCATTGTAGGGCAGCGCCACGGACGGCCGGGACGGCCGGGATGGGCGGGATGGGCGGGTCCCGCCGGCCGTGCGATAATTGCTGCATGCCTGTAGTGCCATTCAACCAGCTTCCCGAGAATGCGCGGCTGTGGATCTTCGCCGCCGAGCGTCCATTGTCCGTGTTCGAACGGGCGCGGGTGCTCGACGCGGTGGATACGTTCATCGCGCAGTGGGCCGCCCACGCCGTGCCGTTGACGACGGCGCGCGACCTCAGATACGACCAGTTTCTCTTCGTCGCCGTCGACGAGCGGGCCGCCGGCGCCTCCGGGTGTTCCGTCGATGCGCTGGTGCGGCAGATGAAGGGGTTGCAGACCGAGCTTGGCGTCGAGCTGGTCAACCATGCGCCGGTGTTGTACCGCGACGGGTCAGGCGTCGCCCGCGTCTCGCGCGCGCAGTTCGCCGACTTGGCGGAAGCGGGGGATGTCGACGACCGGACCGTCGTCTTCGACAATACCCTGACCACGGTTGGCGGTCTGCGCGCTGGACGCTGGGAGCTGCCCGCCGGCGATTCGTGGCACGGTCGGGCCTTCTTCTGAACGCTCAGGCTGCCGGGCTGCTGTTGAAGAAGAAGAGAAGTGGTCGGGGCGCCCGGGTTCGAACCGGGGGCCTCCTGCTCCCAAAGCAGGCGCGCTACCAGGCTGCGCCACGCCCCGACTGTCTGTGCGAGTACCGGCCCGCACCCAACACACCATTCTACCGTTGATCCACGAGAGTACGCTGCCGCGGTTCGACAACGATGCTCGCCGGCGATCCTGACGAATGATGCCTCCATTCAGCTACATCGACCATCTGGAATGCACCATGTGCGGAAACACCGCACCCTACGATGGATTGGCGACCGTCAGCGACTGTTGCGGAAAGGTCCTGTTCGTACGTTATGACCTGCCGCGTCTGGGCCGCGAGGTCTCGCGCGGGGACCTGGACCGCCGCGCCGCGAACATGTGGCGGTTCAACGAACTGCTGCCGGTGAGCGACCCGGCCGCCGTTATCAGCTTGGGCGAGGGCGGCACGCCGCTGCTCGAGGCCGCGACGCTGGCCCGGCAGGTGGGGGTGCGGCGCCTGCTGATCAAGGAGGAGGGGCTCAACCCCACCGGCAGCTTCAAGGCGCGCGGTATTGCCGCGGCCGTCTCCAAGGCGCGGGAAATGGGGGCGGCAGGCTTCACCATGCCGTCGGCCGGGAATGCGGCTGGCGCCGCCGCGGCGTATTGCGCGCGCGCCGGCGTTCCGGTGCAGGTGTTCATGCCGCGGGACGCGCCCGATGCCAACACGAAGGAATCGATCCTGGCCGGCGCCGAACTGCACCTGGTGGACGGTAACATCAGCGACGCCGGCCGTCTCGCGGTTCGCGTCGCCGCCGAGCAGGGCTTGTTCGACCTCTCCACGCTGAAGGAACCGTGTCGCGCCGAAGGCAAGAAGACCATGGTGCTCGAGATTGCCCAGCAGCTCGGCTGGCGCATGCCTGACGCCATCGTATATCCCACCGGCGGCGGCACCGGGATCATCGGCATGTACAAGGGTTTCCAGGAACTGCTGGAACTGGGCTGGATCGAAGGCAAGCCGCCCCGTTTCTACGCGGTGCAGGCCGAGGGGTGCCAGCCGATCGTGAAGGCGTGGCGCGACGGCGCCGATACCGCCGAACCGTGGGCCGCTGCGGCGACCAGAGCGGACGGTTTGCGCGTGCCGGGGCCGTTCGCCGACTACCTCATCCTGCGCGCGATTCGGGACACGGGCGGTGCGGCGGTGGCCGTCGGCGACGATGCGATGATTGACGCCATGCATCGTCTGGCCGCCGCAGAGGGAATCATCGCCTGCCCCGAGGGCGCCGCCACGCTGGTGGGTCTGGAGCGGCTGCTGGCCGACGGCAGCATTGCCGCCGACGAAGAAGTGGTCCTGCTGAATACCGGTTCCGGGTACAAGTACCTGGATCTGATGCGTGGGCCGGAAGAACGTCGGGTGGCTGGATGATGGCCCGCGCTCCGTCCGGGGTTGCCCGCGTAATGACCGGCTCCGGCGCGGGGCGGCGCCGGCCGGTGATCGGGGTCATGGGGTCGGGCGTCAACGCGCAGGAAGCGCTGGCGGCGCCGCTCGGTCGCTGGATTGCGAACCAGGGGTTCCATCTGCTGACCGGCGGCGGGGCCGGCGTGATGGCGGTGGTCGGCCGGGCCTTCACCGAGGTGGCCGACCGCGACGGGCTGCTGGTCGGCGTGATCCCGAGCCTGGCAGGCGATCCGGAATGCGGTCCGCCGGCCGGCTACCCGAACCACTGGGTCGAGTTGGTCATCCGCACCCATCTACCGGCGCGCGGTCCGAGCGGCGGCTCCGACTACTCGCGCAATCACATCAACGTACTGACGGCCGACGTGGTGATCGGCCTGTCGGGCGGCGCCGGCACCCTGAGCGAGCTGGCGCTGGCGGTGCGCTACGGCCGGCCCTGCGTCGCGTTTCTCGGCGACCCCGCGCAGATGCCGGACCTGCCCCCGGAAGTACCGCGCGTCGCCGCGCTCGATGAGCTCGCGGCATTCGTGCAGGCGGCGCTCCGAGAGCACGCGCCGGCGCCAAGGAGGTCGCCACCCGGGTCTGCCTAACGTGCTAACCCAAGTTTACCGTGCGCCGCGAAAGGCGCCATTCCTCAGCGGGTGCGAACCCCGCCCGGCAACTGTCGCTCCAGCCGGTAGCAGTCGGAGCGGATGGTGGAGGTAACGACATCCGTCTGAAGCACTCCGATGCAAAAGGGCCGCCTCGGGCGGCTCAGCGACCATGCAGGCCGCAAGGTCTTGAACGCTGTGCAGGCCTCGAAACGGGCAATGCGGAAGCCGACCCGCCGGTAAAACGGGGAAGGCTGCTACGAGCCGGGAAGCGAGCGACGGGAGCACCGGCCCGCTCCGCCGGGGTATTGGCGGCGGCATGCATGGAAGGGGGGAGGGGACGCAACGCGGGAAGCCCTGCCGGTGGCGTGGCACACGCCAACCGACGACCCGTGAGGGCGAGGTCGGGCCGGACAGGGTGGCGGAGAAGCTCGTACTACCGAGGAGGCCGGGTAATGCCGGCGGAGGGAAGGAGCTTCAGGTGGAAGGGATGGCGAAAGGGAGCAGGCTCTCGGGAGTGGCTGACGCCTAGTACCCCGGATATGAGCAGCAATGCCGGACGTCGTCACATGCACAAGCGAAGGGGACGACCCTGAGTGGTCGCCGTCGTCAGGGCGTCAACAGGCCTGACGACGCACCGACCGGTGGGCGCAAGGGTGCGAGCCGGGTGCCACGGCTCGCGACACCCGACGGCTCGCCGCGACCGGGAAGCCCGTGCGCGAGCCGCATGATTCCACTGGAGAGCCCGGTGCCGGAAATCGGCACGCCGGGTTCGGAGAGCGGGGGGAGGAAACGTGCCTATGGGTATCGGACTGAGGCCCGGTGCGAAAGCGCCGGACGAGCCACCGACCCCCTACCGGCTACGCGCCTCCCCTCGACTCTACGAGTTGACCGGCCATTTTGCCGATTTTGGCTGTATTTCGGGATTGCCATGTCTGTAAGTTGTTGATTCTAAAGGAACGGGGTTTGACGGTACGCGATGTAGTGCCATAATCGTATATAATGGGTTGACTCCGGCCGCCGCGCCCGCTATCGTGGGTAGCGTGTTCATTCGGCGCACCCAAACCCGGCGGACCCAGGACGGAAAACCCTACTTCTCCCATCGCCTCGTGCACTCCGAGCGCGTCGGAAACACCGTCCGGCAGCGCACCCTGCTCAATCTCGGGCGCCACTTCGACATCCCCCAGGCCCAATGGCCGCCGTTGTGCGCTCGCATCGACGACATCTTGACCGGCCAGGCGCCCCTGCTCGCCGATGGCCCGCCCGCCGTCGAGCACGAAGCCCAGCGCATCGCCGCGCAATTGCTCGCTCGCGGCGCACCGGGGGACGGGACGGCCGCCGGACCGACCGACGTGCAACGGGTCGATGTCGACTCGCTGCGTCTGGTCCGTCCCCGCAGCGTCGGGGTCGAGCAACTCGGCCTGTGGGCGCTGGAGCAATTGGGCCTGCCGGCCCTGCTCGCCGAGTTGGGCGTCAACGGCGCCCTGCGCGCGGCGGCGGCCGGCGTCATTGTCGGGCGTCTCGCCCAGCCCGCCTCGGAGCGCGCGACGCACCGCTGGCTGCAAGCGCGCAGCGGCCTCGGCGAGTTGCTCGGCGTCGACTTCGAGACCGTCGGCGCGATGCAGCTCTACCGCGCCTCGGACGCGCTGGTGAAGCATCGCGAGGCGATCGAGGCGCATCTGTTCGACCGCGCGATGGGGCTGTTCGACCGCCAGCCGACGGTGACCCTCTACGACCTGACCAACACCTACTTCGAGGGCGAGGCGAGCGAGCAGCCGCAGGCAAAGCGCGGGCACTCGAAGGAGAAGCGCAGCGACTGTCCGCTGCTGACCCTGGGCCTGATGCTCGACGCCAGCGGCTTCGTGCGCCGCTCCAAGGTCTTCGCCGGCAACGTCAGGGAACAGCGCACGCTGGCCGACATGCTCGAGGCGCTGGAGGCGCCACCCGGCGCCCTCGTGGTCATGGACCGCGGCGTCGCCACCGAGGCCTGCGTGCAGTGGTTGCGTGAGCACGACTACCGCTATCTGGTCGTCAGCCGCGAACCGCACCGTCAGTTCGACGCCGAGGCCGCCGTATCGCTCCAAACCCAGTCCAACCAGACCGTGCACCTGCACAAGGTGGTCTCGACCGACCCCGACGAGGTGCGCCTGTACTGCTACTCCGAGGCGCGGGCCGAGAAGGAACGAGGCATCGTCGAGCGTTTCGCCACCCGCTTCGAGACCGCCCTGACCCAGCTCCACGAGGGGCTGGCGCGCCCCCGCACCCACAAACGGCTCGACCAGGTGTGGCAGCGCATCGGGCGCTTGAAGACGAAGCATTCCCGCGTCGCCGCCCACTACCAGATCGGGGTCACCGCCGACGAGACCGGCGAAAAGGCGGTCGCCGTCACCTGGACCCGCCGTCCCCGGGACGGCTCGATGGCCACCCATCCGGGGGTCTACTGCCTGCGCAGCAGCGAGACCGACTGGGACGAAGACGCCCTGTGGCGCACCTACACCACCCTCACCGACGTGGAGGCCGTCTTCCGCTCGCTCAAGGCCGAACTCGGCCTGCGCCCCATCTACCACCACAAGCCGCGGCGGGCCGACGGCCACCTGTTCATCACCGTCATCGCCTACCAGCTCGTACAGGTCATCCGCACCCGACTGCGCGGGCACGGCAACCCCGCCAGTTGGACGACGTTGCGCCGCATCCTCGACGGCCAGCAGCGCGTCACCGCCACCTTCCGGCGCCCCGACGGACGCACGCTGCACGTGCGAACGGCCACGCAACCCGAACCCGAGCAGCGGGACATCTACGACGCGCTCGGCGTCGACCCGCACCCCGGGGGCGTCCGCAAAACGCTCATCTGACCAACCCAGCTCACCGGTTTGCGCAGGTTTGTAGTGCCACTCGAGTATTCCTGTCGGCGTAAGCTGCCTATTTACAATAGTTTATATTTTTGACTGTAGAGTCGAGGGGAGGCGCGTAGCCGGTAGGGGGTCGGTGGCTCGTCCGGCGCTTTCGCACCGGGCCTCAGTCCGATACCCATAGGCACGTTTCCTCCCCCCGCTCTCCGAACCCGGCGTGCCGATTTCCGGCACCGGGCTCTCCAGTGGAATCATGCGGCTCGCGCACGGGCTTCCCGGTCGCGGCGAGCCGTCGGGTGTCGCGAGCCGTGGCACCCGGCTCGCACCCTTGCGCCCACCGGTCGGTGCGTCGTCAGGCCTGTTGACGCCCTGACGACGGCGACCACTCAGGGTCGTCCCCTTCGCTTGTGCATGTGACGACGTCCGGCATTGCTGCTCATATCCGGGGTACTAGGCGTCAGCCACTCCCGAGAGCCTGCTCCCTTTCGCCATCCCTTCCACCTGAAGCTCCTTCCCTCCGCCGGCATTACCCGGCCTCCTCGGTAGTACGAGCTTCTCCGCCACCCTGTCCGGCCCGACCTCGCCCTCACGGGTCGTCGGTTGGCGTGTGCCACGCCACCGGCAGGGCTTCCCGCGTTGCGTCCCCTCCCCCCTTCCATGCATGCCGCCGCCAATACCCCGGCGGAGCGGGCCGGTGCTCCCGTCGCTCGCTTCCCGGCTCGTAGCAGCCTTCCCCGTTTTACCGGCGGGTCGGCTTCCGCATTGCCCGTTTCGAGGCCTGCACAGCGTTCAAGACCTTGCGGCCTGCATGGTCGCTGAGCCGCCCGAGGCGGCCCTTTTGCATCGGAGTGCTTCAGACGGATGTCGTTACCTCCACCATCCGCTCCGACTGCTACCGGCTGGAGCGACAGTTGCCGGGCGGGGTTCGCACCCGCTGAGGAATGGCGCCTTTCGCGGCGCACGGTAAACTCGGGCTAGGAAACGAATCGACGGTCGCGATGTCGATGTCATCACAGCTTTCCTTTTTCACCGAGGCGGCCACGCTGACCCGGTGCGCTTGAAAGACAATGAAAACAGGGCGTTCAACGGGATGTTTCTCAGGGGTATGGGCTTCACCTTCGACGACACCCACACAAAAGGCGTCGCCTCGCCGCTGTCCGAAATGCACCATCTCATCGAGCAGAACCCGCGCAACCGGGAAGTGATCTTTCCGTACATCGGCGGACAGGAAGTCAACTCCAGCCCGACCCACGCGCATCACCGCTACGTCATCAATTTTGAGGATTACCCGTTGCGACGGGATAACGCTGATACGAACGACACGGCCGCGCATGGAGATATGGCGAACGCAGGCACCGACGCGAATCGAGTGGAATCATGGGCGGGATCGACGCGCGAGCAGCGTCGCACATGGCTGCGACGAGGGATCGTACCGCTGGATTATCCGAAACCTGTGGCCGTAGATTGGCCGGAGGTACTGGCAATCGTCGAGTCTCAAGTAAAGCCGGAGCGGATGCGGCTACCAGATTCGGCTAGCAACCGTCCCTTCCGAGTGAACTGGTGGCGGTTCGGCCGAACCCGCCCCGAACTACGCTCTGCGATCACCGACTTGCCACGGATCTTGGCCAACTCCCAGGTCAGTTCGACGGTGCAGTTCGCGTTCTTGCCTTCGGACTTGGTGTTTGCGCACACGTTGAACATCTACCCTTACCAGACCGACGCCGCCTTCTGCGCCCTCCAGTCCCGCCCCCACGAGACCTGGGCGCACTTCTTCGGATCCTCGATGAAGGATGATTTGCGCTACACACCCTCCGACTGCTTCGAGACCTTCCCGTTCCCTGACGGTTGGGACACCGATCCGGCCCTGGAAGCCACCGGACAGACGTATTACACATTACGGGCCAGCCTCATGGTCCGCAATGACGAGGGAATGACGAAAACGTACAACCGCTTCCACGATCCGTACGAAAACGACCCGGAGCTCGCGAAGCTCCGCGACCTCCACGCCGAAATGGACCGCGCCGTCCTGGCCGCCTACGGTTGGACCGACATTCCCACCGATTGCAAGTTCCTCCTCGACTACGAGATCGACGAGGAGGCGTGGGGCAACCGCAAGAAGCCGTACCGCTACCGCTGGCCCGACGCCGTCCGAGATGAAGTCCTCGCCCGGCTGCTGGAGCTCAATGCCCAGCGCGCCGCGGAGGACCTCCGCGCTGGCCGTGTCCGCCCCGGCGCAGCACGCTGACTGCGCCAACAAGGCGCTCGCACGGGCGGCACGTCACGCCCAATCACCGGCGTTTACGGTGTATGCTATTCGGCACTCGTTCGCGGCCGGCGTGCACCTCACGCGGAGGGACGTTGCCGGCATTCAGGATCTGCACGGGCATACGAACCCGAACGCGGCGATGGTGCAGGCTTCGCCTGAATCGGTCCCGCACCGCCGCTGCGATCGCGCGTGTGCGCGTGCTGGAGAGTGATGCGATGCGGAAACGGCTGGCGTTACGGGCTGGCACACCGGACGCGCCGCCGTAAGTCGCTGATGCGGAATGCGCGCCCGTAGCTCAGCTGGATAGAGCACCGGGCTTCGAACCCGTTCGGGCTTCGGCTGAAACTCCAGTAATCCCCGCATTCATTGAAAACACTGATGGCCAGCGCCGGGCTCAACGGGTCAGAAGACGGCTGGTAGTACCCGAAACGGCTGGCAGTACGGCTGGCAGTACAAGTCCGCGCCGGTCCGGGGGATCTACCGCGCGTCCATCGCGCCGGACACGGCCGCCCAAGCGGCCCGGAGCCCCGGCACGACGCCGCCCCATCCGCTCGCGCCGCACGCGCGTTCGCCAGTTCCCGCCCTGGCCAGCGCCGTTGCTGGCGTCCCCGACCGATGGCCAAGCCCCCCTCGAATCCTCACCCGTCCGATTCCCGAGCGGCGTATTCCGCGAACTGTCGGAGGCCCGTACGTCGCCCTGGCCCGCCCCACGGCAACTCCCAAGGGCCCCTCGCCCCTCTGCCTCCCCGGGCCCCGGCCTTCGAGCTCGCGCGCCTCTCCAGGGCCGGTCCCAGCCGCCGTCACGCACGACCTTCGGCCCCGCCCGCCCCGCGACCTATTCCCGAATTGCGCGCCGCCATAGTGGCTCGCCGCGACATGGTCCGCTCCTGAGCGCCGCGACGTGACCGTGCGTTGAATGCTGTACCCCGGCCCCGCGCGGCCGCGCGGGACTACTTCGGCGATTCCTCGTGGCCTGACTTCCCACTTCCCGCCACCACGAGCACGTCTTGTGGCTCAGCCCATGCACCCGTGCGGCGTTTGGGTGCCTGCCGCACCTCTCCTTGCGTCATTCGAATACCGTGTTAAGCTCAGTTGGTGTAGTACTGTCGATGGTCGACGCTCTCGTCTTCGAGGGGGAACTCATGTTTACTCGCCGAACGCTGTTTCGCTCCACCCTCGGAACCACCGCCGCCCTGGTCTTCTCCGCCCCGCTCACCGGCTTGCGTGCTGCCATTCAAGAAACACCCCCTCGCCGCCGATCGCTCGGTGAGATGCACTTCGACGATCCCGATCTCGAGACATATCGTGAGTTCGTCACGCAGATGAAGGATTCGTCGCGCAGCGGCACTCCAGTTAACTGGGTCGCTTTTTCCAATATACACGGCAATCGATGCCCGCACACAAACTGGTACTTTCTGCCATGGCACCGTGGCTATCTACGAATGTACGAAGTAGCGATCCGTTCTCTAACGGGCAATCAGCGCTTCGCCCTGCCGTACTGGGATTGGACAGCCGATCGACAGATGCCACGGGCCTTCACGGAACCGACCCTCTCCAATGGCCAGCCCAATCCGCTGTTTGTATCGAACCGTGTTATGGGTTCCACCGATAGCTTACCCGACGATATGGTTGGCCCCCAAGTTATGGATGGAGTCTACGACACCCGCACTTTCGAAGCGTTCGGCAGCACGCGCCCCTTAGCACCGCAGACCAACTTGGACCAAGATTGGATCCGGGGCCGCGGTGCCGCTGCCACTTTGGAAGCGAATCCTCACAATAGAATCCACGGAGGAGTTGGCGGTTTCATGGGCACGTTCGATTCGCCGCAAGACCCGCTCTTCCTGATGCATCACTGTAACGTTGACCGCATTTGGACCACGTGGAACTCCGACGGCTGGCCCAACTCATCGGACCCGCTATGGCTCAATATGCCGTTCAGCGACCACTTCATCGCACCGGACGGAACGACGTACACGGACGTCGTGGCCGAACTACAGAACGTCGTGCCACTAGGCTATACGTACGGATTGCCAGATACTGATACGCAAGTTGACGTCACTCGCACGCGCTTTATCACCTCACGGCTAACTGCACCAGAGGAAAACTTGGATTCTTGGGCCAGCGCAACTCCGAGCGAGAATGCCGAATGGCAACGGCCGCTTAACGTGCTGATGCCCAATGTATCCTCTCCGGCTCTTGTTGAGCGCAGCCTCAATTCTCGTTTCAGCGAGAGTGTCATTGGCCCGGCGGTCGACCCGCCTGCGGTCTACGCGGTTATTCACGACCTCGCTCCAACCAGGCCTGACACAACTGAGTTGAGGGTGTTTGTGAATTGTGACTATCTCTCCCAAGAAGTGCCACCTTCAGATCCACACTACGTAACCACGATCGGCTTTTTTGGCGCTGGCGAAGAGCATACGCCATCGGCCCTCGTCAATCTGACGCCGGCCCTGACGCGACTGACCCGCGGGGGGCGGCTAGACACGGACGAAATCGTCGTGCAACTGTTGCCGGTGCCACAAGGTAACAGCACACTCAACGACGTCGGGACAGTGGTAACGGGAGAGGTCGAACTGGGAGTACTGTAAGGTTGTGTTTCAACGTCTTCACACTGTCGCCCAAGCGTGAGGGCTCTTGCGGTGCGGAAAGGAGGTGTTCCATGCGGTTGGCGAAGGCTGCGGTTGGTGTTTTCGTCTTCGTAGTTTTCGGCGCCGCCTTGTCAGCGATCATGAACAACTCTGGCCAAGAGGACGTGTCGGATGCGCAGGTTGTCAAAGGTACGGTTCCAGTTGACGTCTGTACGGTGGCTAGTCCGGATACGCTGCGGTCCGTTGCGGCTGGGGAAGCGCGGCTGCTGCTAGTACTTAGCGAGTACACTCCGTCAAGCTCTGGCGAACAGGCCTTGTCTTTAGCGACGCCAGACGGGCGCGAGCAAGTCCTTGGGATTTTTCCTGGCGAGGCCTTCGGTCGTGACGCCACTGACGCGCACAAGCGGTTTCTGTTGGCGCCGCCCGCGAACCTAGCGGAAGGGCCACCCGGCGAAACCATTGAACCCATATGCATTGCAGTGAAACTTGGAGGCCCGGATGGGCTAGGCCGAGTGCACCTGGAGTTTTGGGAGCCAGAGGAAGAATAGGTTCTGACCAGCCCGTAGGCGATGCGGGCCATGTAAGTCAGTGTTTCCAAAAACCTGATGCCCGCGCGTAGCTCCGCTGGATAGGCCACAGGGCGGGCTTCGAACCCGTTTCAGGTGTAACAGAAAACCCAAAACACCCCGCATCTATTGGGGAAATCGGCAGTCCCACCCGGTCTAAACGGGTCAGAAAACCGCTGGAATTACGCGGCTCGTAGATCCCTCCTATCCGGTCCACTTCAGAGACCCGCTAGCCCGGATTATTCATGAAGGCCGCGAGTCGGCACCGCGGACGGCGTGATCGTCGCGCACATGGCGCATCGGATGTCGCTGCGGTCGGGTGCCGGCGGGGAGAAACGCGTCGTCGGTGCGGAGGGCTGGGTGAGGAGCGGCCCGGGGACAGCTCCGCCGCGGGCGGGCGCGGGGCCGCCCCTGGGGATGGATGGACGCGCGGCGGGCTGGCGCCGGCCGAAGCCTATCCGGGGCGGGCGCCGAGTGCGAGCGCGATGTGCCGCCAGGCGTGGAGGTCCGGCGTGGCGGTGGGCAGGTGCAGGACCACGCGGCGGACCGAGCCGACGACGTGCGCCCCCAATTTGAGGAGCCGGTCGCGCAGCCACGTCACTTGGGCGCGGGCACAGGCGGTGCGCGCCGCGCGCAGCCGGAGTTCTTGCATCAGTACGTAAGCGGCGGCGGTGAGGAGCACGCGCAGTTGATTGGCCCAGAAGCGACAGCAGCTCGTGCGGTCGATCTGTAGCCCATCGAGCAGTTCCTTGATCCGATTCTCGATGTCGCCGCGGGCGCAGTAGACCTTCTCATAGATGAAGCGCGGCGTCTGCCGCAGATTCGTCACGACGAAGCGCGGGTTGTCGCGCGGCTCGCGGTCGCCGTGCCGGACGACCTCGGCCTTGATCACGACGCGGCGCGCGTGGCCCCACGTACCGGCCTGGTACTGAGTGTCGGTATACACGTGCGCGGTCTGGCCGCTGGCCGCGCTCTGGGCCTGCGCCACGATCAGGGCGGGCTCGGCGTGGCGCCGCAACACGGCGTTCTTGGCCATCGCCACCACGTAGTCGAGCCGCGGCTCGGCATCCAGGAAGTCGAAGATCTCCGGCGTCGCAAAGCCCCCGTCGAGCCGGACGAGAAACCGCGCCCGGGGAAAGGCCTCCCGCAGCAGGGGCAGCAGCCGACACAACACGCCCACGGTCCCGCAGGTGGCCGGCACATTGCCGGGCCGCAGCACCGCCGCGCACAGATACTGTTCGCGTTCCTGGTCGAAGGTCAGAAACGCCAGCAACGGCAAGTAGCACCAGCTATCGTAATGCCCGTTGAAGAAGGTGAGCTGCTGGGCGCCGTGCGTCGCGTCGTCGGTCGGATCCAGGTCGATCGTGATCCGCCGCGCCCGCCCGTCCAGCCGGCGCTGATGCCGCTCGATGACCCGCATCGCCAGCTCGCGCGCCAGCTCATAGAGGGCGGAGGGGCCAACGCCGTTCTCGAACCGCGAGATCGTCGGCTGCGAGGCCAACGCCTCGCCAGCGACCGGGTCCCGCCCGAGCAGCAGCTTGTGGATCGGGTCGTCGGCGAGGTGGTCGGCGTCGTTGCCATCGGGATGGCCGCAGGCAATGCCGAAGATCCGCTGGCCGAGCAACTCCGTCAGCGTGTGCCGGATCTTTCCGAGCTCCCGCCGGTCCACCAGACACCGGGCGAAACCCGCCACCAACCCATACACGCGCTCGGCCGCCTTGAGCAGGACGGCGCCGCCATCGGAACTCGCGTGCCGGCGGTCGAACGTGGCAACGAGGAGCTTGTCGAAGAGATCCGGAAAGAGGACAGTCTGTGGTATCGTATGGGTCGTCACGCAAGGGCCTCCGTGGTGGGTAAATGCCTGTAGACAAAGCATTTATACCACGCGGAGGCTTTTGTGTCTATACCGAAATCGGACCCTTCATGAATAATCCGGGTTAGTATAGTCTCCCCTCCACCAGATCCCGTGCCATCACCACTCAACGATCACGCGCTCCGCCAGATCGAGGCCATACACCGCGGTTTCCTGTACCGTATTTGTTTAGCGGGGTGGTTTCTTGATGCGCGAGATCCAATACTTTGGACTTGTACTTTTCTAGGGGATCTGGCATAACTGTGGGGTGCCACGGCAAGCGGGGATGTCCCGGCCGCTGTTGGAATTCGGCGGCGGCTCGGGTGACATTCTACGCGACCTGCTCCACCTCCGTAGCGTCTTTGAGGCCGAGGCGCTGATCTCGGGCGCGGAGGGCCGCGACCAGTTGCGGCATATCAGCATGTCCCTTCAGGCGCCGGAACCCCTTGGCCGCTTCGAGGACGCCGGCGGCGACCCAGCGCAGCATCATCTGGCCGCCCCGCCAGCGCTTCACGTTGCGTTTGACGTGGCGGGTCCTGCTGATGAGGCTCTCGACGGCGTTGGTCGTGGCCAGCGAGCGCTGGAGACGCGGCGAGAGGCCAAGCGTCAGCACGGTCACCGTCTCCTCAAGCCCTTCGCGCACACTGGCCGCCGCGCAGGGATGCTCCTGGTCGAGACGGCGGGCGAGGTGTCGCAGCAACCGCGTCGCGGTCTTGACGTCCTCGCTCTGATAGGCGCGCTTGAGGGTCGCCAGTACCCAGGGCCGCTGACGCTCCGGCAGATGGTCGAGGATGTTGCGGGTCTTGTGGATTTGGCAGCGCTGCACCAGCGCGGCACGACCGAACACCGCCGTGACCGCCGCCCGCAGCGCCTTCGACCCATCGAGCATTACAAGGATGCTCCGGTCGGTGCGCAGGCCACGACTCTGGAGGTTGGCGAGCAGGCTTTGACAGACGGTCGCGTTCTCCGTCGAACCTTCCCAGAGCCCGAGGGCGTGCTTCGTGCCGTCGACGCCGATCCCCAACGCGACGACCACACAGTGCTCGCCGATGTGGACACCGTCGAGCAGGAGACCGACCAGATCCAGATCGTCGAGGGGCGTCGCCTGCCACGCGGCCAGCTGCGAGGCGGTCTTGGCGACAAACCGGCGGCTGACGGCGCTCTTACTCACGCTGCGGCTGGGGATGTCGGCCGGGAGCGGCTCCAGACTCCGGGCATAGCCGCGGGTGCTCACGCCGACCAACAGCTGCTCGACGGTGCGCCGCCGCAGTGGATCGGTCTGGGCCATCGTCTGGAAGGTCGGGAGCGGCACCTCCTGGCGCCCCGAGCGGACCCGCGGGCGGCGGATCGATACCTTCCGCCCCCCGAGGACGACAGTACTGGCCACCGTCCCGGCCCGCGACGCCGTGCGGTCGGCCTGGTGCGCGTAGCGCAGCCCGCAGATCGCCGTCCGATCCTCCTCGAGCATGGCGTCCAGGACCTGCAATCCCGACCGCACCGCAAGGTCGAACAGCTCCGCTTCGGTGTCAATCAGCAACTCGACGAGCGGCAGCCGACGCGTGGTCTGAGATTCAACACCGGCGGTCGGACGGACTGTGCGAGACTTCTTCATGGCGGCTCCTTTGCTGTGAGGCGTTTCGCCTCGGTTTGCCCACCACTCGTGTATCACGAGCAGTGAGGAGCCGCCGCTTCAATTTTCAACAGTCAGTGGGACATCCCCCACGGCAACGTCCCCGGACGGAACAGGATCCCCGCGATAGCCGCATTGAGGAACAAGAGCGAGAGATCGCACGGCTGCGGGAGGAGTTGACGCGGGTCGAGGGCGACCGGGATCAGTGGAAGCGCGACCGGGATCGGTGGAAGCGCCGCAGTGAACACCTCAAGCAGCAACTCGACGCGGCGCGGCGGGCAGGATTCCGGCAGGCCCGGCGGACTCACGGCGCAGTCGGAATCCGGCCGCGAGCAACGAATCGCGGGACCGCTGGCCCTCGGGTGCGGCAGCCACTTCGGTCTCGGGCTCTTCGTGGCTGCGGACGGCGACCTGCGGTAGGTACGGCCGAGTCGGAGTCTGGACGGCGCGAAGGCCGCCATGGAGACGGAATCTACCGGGCACGAGTCGACGCCGCTTCCCTCGGGGCCGTGCTGGACTGCCGGGCGCAACCGCCTTCCTGGCCGCAAGTTCCGGTGATGTTCCCGGCAGAACGCCGGTAGAGTCCCGGGTACGTCGACCGCGCACGCAGACATTGAAGGCTGTGATGGGAGCGCCGGACGGAGTTCATGAGGCTGCCGAATGCAAACCGAGCAATCGTCGATGAGTCGAAGATCGTAGAGTACCTGCTGTCGGCACGCCATCCCGACGGACGGAGCAAGGCTACATTCTTCTCCGGGTTCGGCTTTCGTGCGCAGCGCTGGGTGGCATTCGCGCGGGCACTGCGGGATCATGGGAGCACCGGCGAGGTAACCGGGGTGTCGAGGTCGGACTACGGAACGAGGTACAGCGTGGAGGGTTCCATCGAGACCCCCGACGGGCGCAATCCACGAATACGGACGGTCTGGATCGTAGACAGCGAACGCGATGCTCCGCGCCTCATCACGGCGCATCCGTTGAGGAAACGCGATGCTTGGAGAACATGATCGGATCGTACTCACGGAAGACATTTCGGCCGGCCGCCTGAAGGCGGGTGACGTCGGCACCATAGTGCACGTCCATCGTGACGGCAAGGCCTTCGAGGTGGAGTTTCTCGCCCTGGATGGCAACACGGCGGCAGTCGCGACCGTGCCGGCCGCGCGGCTTCGTCCCGTGACGGCCACCGATCTGACCCACGCGCGCGTTCTGGAGAAGGTCGGGTAGTTGGCGCCGGCAATTCCCCGGCTCGGTCCGGTGGCTGTTCTGGCGTGTTCCGGCAGGTTCCGATCGAGCACATGTGGGGAGAGACCGCCGGCTGGGGCGCGTTGACCGGATTCGACGGACCGACGCGGGCCGGGTGGCCTAGCTAGTGTCCGCCAGAAAACAATAAGGGTTTATTTCACAGGATGTTAGCGCTATTTTGGGTGGCGAAGCTGCTCGGAATATTGTATTTTTGTGGGGAGATTCTCGGTTTTCGACTCCTTCTGCGGAAATCTTCGCGACATCGCCACCATGAGAGAAGTTCACAGACGGCAGTTCCAGATCGGTCAGATTCCGATCAACAAGATCTGGATCAACCCGAAGTCCCGGGACGATATCCCGGCGGTGCTGAAAGGGCTTCAGCACATCTGGAGCGAGGAGGGGCTGCGGGCGCGGTTGTTTGCGCTGCTGGACGAGCATATTCTGCCGGAAGCGGACCGGACGGTCGGGCGTCCGGGAATGGATTTGTGGCAGATCCTGGTGCTGGGGGTTCTGAAGCAGGGTTTGGGTTGCGACTTCGACCGTCTCCACGACCTTTCGAACCATCACGAAACGATACGCGCATTCCTGGGCCACAGCGATTTCGGTGACAAGACGCGCTACGAGTACCAGACGGTGGTCGACAACGTGTCGTTGCTGACGCCCGAGCTGTTGTCGGCGGTCGGGCGTCTGGTGGTGGAGAGCGGTCACAAGGTCGCAAAAAAAAAGCTTGGCGAGCCATTGCGCGGGCGGTGTGACTCGTTCGTGGTGGAAACCGACGTGCATTACCCGACCGACGTCAACCTGTTGTGGGACGCGATGCGTTGCCTGCTGCGAGAGACGGGGCGAGCAGCGGTGCGACACGCGGTTGGCGGTTGGCGTCAGTGGCGGCATCTGTCGAGGGAGGTCCAGAAACTGTTCAACCAGGTGCGCTCGACGCGGCGGGCGAAGCGCCGTCCGGAGCGGGTGGAAGCGTATCTGGAGCGCTGCCGTGCACTGGTCGAGCGGGCGGCGGAAACGGCCGGCGCGCTTCGGGACAAGGGCGTCGAGGAAAACACCTGTCAATCCATCCAGGGCTTTATCGCGCATGCCCGGCGGCAGATCGACCAGGTCGAGCGCCGGCTGTTGCGGGATGAGACGATTCCTCACAAGGAGAAGGTCTTCTCGATTTTCGAGGAACACACGCGCTGGGTCTCGAAGGGCAAGGCGGGGACGCCGGTTGAACTCGGGGTCCCTGTCGCCCTCATCGAGGACCAGTATCAGTTCATCCTTCACCACCGGATTCTGTGGAAGGGCGAGGACGTGGACGTGGCGGTGCCGATGGTGGAGGAAGCGCAGGGACTGTATCCGGCGCTGCGGGCATGCAGCTTCGACCGAGGGTTTCACAGCCCCGCCAACCGGGTGAGGCTCGACGCGTTGCTCGATGTCAACGCACTGCCGGGAAGCGGCTATCTTTCGAAAGCGAACCGGGAGCGGGAAGCGGAGGAGCCCTTTGTGTCGGCGCGGCGTGCGCATCCGGCGATCGAGTCGGCCATCAACGGGTTGGAGCATCGGGGACTCGACCGTGTCCGCAGCCAGGGTGCTGACGGCTTTGCACGTGCGGTTGCGCTGTCGGTGCTGGCCGCCAACCTGCATCGCATCGGATTGCTCCTGCAGAAGCGGGAGCGCAAACGACGACGACGCGTCGCCTGACCGACCGTTTCCGTGTAGGTGATACCGGATTCCCGCACTGTCGAAAGCCGGCAGGGCTTCCTGTCCCTGAACAACGGGAACCGGACTGATTCATGACCGATTGTTCCCCCGCGGGACCGACCGTCGCGATCGCTGCGGCCTGAATATGGCGAAATCACGTCACGAGCGTGTCGGCTCGCTTCAAATTTCCACCCGCCAAAGGGGGTTTTCTGGCCGACACTACCTAGTGCTTTGCCACGAGTAAACATTAGGACTATCGGGGAACTCATCTCGAGCCGAGAGAGTTCTCATGCCGCAGAAAAAGTATATCGTTCGACTCACGGCTCAGGAACGCGAGGTTTGTCAAGAGACGCTCCGCACGCTCAACGGCAGCAGCGAGAAAGTGCGCCGCGCGCAGATGCTCTTGAAGGCCGATGCGGACGGGCCGGCCTGGACCGACCAGGAGATCGCCGACGCCTTTTCGTGCCGCACCAAGACCGTCGAAAACATTCGCCAACGATGCGTGCAGGAAGGGTTCGAGCGGGCGCTGGAGCGAAGGCGGCGGGCGTTCCCGCCGGTCCCGAAATTGCTCGACGGCGAGCAGGAGGCGCACATCATCGCCCTGCGTACGGGGCCGCCCCCGAAGGGCTATGCCCACTGGTCGTTGCGGCTGCTGGCGAGCCGGGTCGTCGAGTTGGAGATCGTCGAGTCGGTCAGCCACGAGACCATCCGGCGGACGCTAAAAAAAACGGGATGACCCGGCGGAAAATCGAGTATTGGGTGATCCCTCCGCAGGCCGATGCCGAGTTCGTGGCGCACATGGAACAGGTCTTGGACACCTATGCGCAACCCTACGATCCGGCTTGCCCTGTCGTGTGCATGGATGAGCAGCCGGTCCAACTGGTCAAGGAAACTCGCCCGCCGATTGCCGCCACGCAGGCGCGTCCCCGCCGTGTCGACTACGAATACGAACGGGCCGGCACGGCCTCGGTCTTCCTGTTCAGCGAACCGCTGGCGGGGTGGCGGCAGGCGACGGCCCGGGCCCGGCGGACGAAGGCGGACTGGGCGGTGGAGGTCGCCGGCCTGTTGGCCCAAGTTTACCGAGTTGACCGGCCATTTTGCCGATTTTGGCTGTATTTCGGGATTGCCATGTCTGTAAGTTGTTGATTCTAAAGGAACGGGTTTTGACGGTACGCGATGTAGTGCCATAATCGTATATAATGGGTTGACTCCGGCCGCCGCGCCCGCTATCGTGGGTAGCGTGTTCATTCGGCGCACCCAAACCCGGCGGACCCAGGACGGAAAACCCTACTTCTCCCATCGCCTCGTGCACTCCGAGCGCGTCGGAAACACCGTCCGGCAGCGCACCCTGCTCAATCTCGGGCGCCACTTCGACATCCCCCAGGCCCAATGGCCGCCGTTGTGCGCTCGCATCGACGACATCTTGACCGGCCAGGCGCCCCTGATCGCCGATGGCCCGCCCGCCGTCGAGCACGAGGCGCAGCGCATCGCCGCGCAATTGCTCGCTCGCGGCGCACCGCGGGACGGGACGGCCGCCGAACCGACCGACGTGCAACGGGTCGATGTCGACTCGCTGCGTCTGGTCCGTCCCCGCAGCGTCGGGGTCGAGCAACTCGGCCTGTGGGCGCTGGAGCAATTGGGCCTGCCGGCCCTGCTCGCCGAGTTGGGCGTCAACGGCGCCCTGCGCGCGGCGGCGGCCGGCGTCATTGTCGGGCGTCTCGCCCAGCCCGCCTCGGAGCGCGCGACGCACCGCTGGCTGCAAGCGCGCAGCGGCCTCGGCGAGTTGCTCGGCGTCGACTTCGAGACCGTCGGCGCGATGCAGCTCTACCGCGCCTCGGACGCGCTGGTGAAGCATCGCGAGGCGATCGAGGCGCATCTGTTCGACCGCGCGATGGGGCTGTTCGACCGCCAGCCGACGGTGACCCTCTACGACCTGACCAACACCTACTTCGAGGGCGAGGCGAGCGAGCAGCCCCAGGCGCAGCGCGGGCACTCGAAGGAGAAGCGCAGCGACTGTCCGCTGCTGACCCTGGGCCTGATGCTCGACGCCAGCGGCTTCGTGCGCCGCTCCAAGGTCTTCGCCGGCAACGTCAGGGAACAGCGCACGCTGGCCGACATGCTCGAGGCGCTGGAGGCGCCACCCGGCGCCCTCGTGGTCATGGACCGCGGCGTCGCCACCGAGGCCTGCGTGCAGTGGTTGCGTGAGCACGACTACCGCTATCTGGTCGTCAGCCGCGAACCGCACCGTCAGTTCGACGCCGAGGCCGCCGTATCGCTCCAAACCCAGTCCAACCAGACCGTGCACCTGCACAAGGTGGTCTCGACCGACCCCGACGAGGTGCGCCTGTACTGCTACTCCGAGGCGCGGGCCGAGAAGGAACGAGGCATCGTCGAGCGTTTCGCCACCCGCTTCGAGACCGCCCTGACCCAGCTCCACGAGGGGCTGGCGCGCCCCCGCACCCACAAACGGCTCGACCAGGTGTGGCAGCGCATCGGGCGCTTGAAGACGAAGCATTCCCGCGTCGCCGCCCACTACCAGATCGGGGTCACCGCCGACGAGACCGGCGAAAAGGCGGTCGCCGTCACCTGGACCCGCCGTCCCCGGGACGGCTCGATGGCCACCCATCCGGGGGTCTACTGCCTGCGCAGCAGCGAGACCGACTGGGACGAAGACGCCCTGTGGCGCACCTACACCACCCTCACGGACGTGGAGGCCGTCTTCCGCTCGCTCAAGGCCGAACTCGGCCTGCGCCCCATCTACCACCACAAGCCGCGGCGGGCCGACGGCCACCTGTTCATCACCGTCATCGCCTACCAACTCGTACAGGTCATCCGCACCCGACTGCGCGGGCACGGCAACCCCGCCAGTTGGACCACGTTGCGCCGCATCCTCGACGGCCAGCAGCGCGTCACCGCCACCTTCCGGCGCCCCGACGGACGCACGCTGCACGTGCGAACGGCCACGCAACCCGAACCCGAGCAGCGGGACATCTACGACGCGCTCGGCGTCGACCCGCACCCCGGGGGCGTCCGCAAAACGCTCATCTGACCAACCCAGCTCACCGGTTTGCAAACGTTTGTAGTGCCACTCGAGTATTTCTGTCGGCGTAAGCTGCTTACTTGCAATAGTTTATGTTTTTGACTGTAGAGTCGAGGGGAGGCGCGTAGCCGGTAGGGGGTCGGTGGCTCGTCCGGCGCTTTCGCACCGGGCCTCAGTCCGATACCCATAGGCACGTTTCCTCCCCCCGCTCTCCGAACCCGGCGTGCCGATTTCCGGCACCGGGCTCTCCAGTGGAATCATGCGGCTCGCGCACGGGCTTCCCGGTCGCGGCGAGCCGTCGGGTGTCGCGAGCCGTGGCACCCGGCTCGCACCCTTGCGCCCACCGGTCGGTGCGTCGTCAGGCCTGTTGACGCCCTGACGACGGCGACCACTCAGGGTCGTCCCCTTCGCTTGTGCATGTGACGACGTCCGGCATTGCTGCTCATATCCGGGGTACTAGGCGTCAGCCACTCCCGAGAGCCTGCTCCCTTTCGCCATCCCTTCCACCTGAAGCTCCTTCCCTCCGCCGGCATTACCCGGCCTCCTCGGTAGTACGAGCTTCTCCGCCACCCTGTCCGGCCCGACCTCGCCCTCACGGGTCGTCGGTTGGCGTGTGCCACGCCACCGGCAGGGCTTCCCGCGTTGCGTCCCCTCCCCCCTTCCATGCATGCCGCCGCCAATACCCCGGCGGAGCGGGCCGGTGCTCCCGTCGCTCGCTTCCCGGCTCGTAGCAGCCTTCCCCGTTTTACCGGCGGGTCGGCTTCCGCATTGCCCGTTTCGAGGCCTGCACAGCGTTCAAGACCTTGCGGCCTGCATGGTCGCTGAGCCGCCCGAGGCGGCCCTTTTGCATCGGAGTGCTTCAGACGGATGTCGTTACCTCCACCATCCGCTCCGACTGCTACCGGCTGGAGCGACAGTTGCCGGGCGGGGTTCGCACCCGCTGAGGAATGGCGCCTTTCGCGGCGCACGGTAAACTTGGGCTAACCGCGATTGGCGTTCCCACTGAAGCGCTATCGGCAGGCCGGGGAACGTCCTCCTATTGATCCCGCAATGCGGCAATGGGGCTCAGGTGTACCGCGCGCAGGGACGCTGGAAGGCTGGCTACGGTTGCGACCGCGATGAGGACGACGGTTGCGGCAAGGTAGGTCAGCGGATCCGTTGCGCTTACCTCGAAGAGCAGCGATCGTAGCCCTCGTGTGGCGGCGAATGCCACCGGCAGCCCAACCGCCAGTCCTGTGAGTACCGAAACAAGAGGGTCCATCATCAACATTCGCAGGAGCCTCCCCGGCGGGGCGCCCAGGGCAATGCGAACACCTACCTCCTGTTGGCGTTGTCGCACGGACTGCGCCGTGACGCCGTAGACGCCGATCGCACCGAGGAAGAGCGAGATGCACGCGGCCGCGAGGAGCAGCACACCAAGGAGGCGCTCCCGTGCGAAAGAGTTCGTCACGATCGCGTCCATCGGTCGGATTCGTGCAACGCTGATCGTTGGCTCGAACTCCCGAATCGTTTGACGGACCGCGGCTCCAAGCGAAACCGCGGTAGTGCGGATCACGAGGGTCGCATTGATGGGCACGTTCACCGGCTCAATGCTCGGGACACGCACAGGGACGTACACTACCGGCCGGGCGCCCTCGCGAAGTGTCATCTCGGGCACGTCCGCCACGACTCCGACGATCGTCCACGGCGGAGCAGGCTGTTCGGCCCTCGCGGCCCGGTCAAACATGGCGACTGGCGTACCGTCCGACGTGAGCCGCTCAATCCTTCGCCCGATAGGACTCTCTCCGGGAAAGTATCGCCGCGCCAGCGCCCTGCTCACGACAACGCCACGCGGAAGGCTCAGGGGCTCACCCCGATTCAGGCTCGCGCCCTCGATCAACGGGGTCTTCATCGTCTCGAAGTAGCCGGGCATGACGAATTTCATTGTCAGCGGCTCCTCCGTCGGGTTCGTGGCGCCTCCAACCAGGAATGGGAATGCATACGCTGTCTGGTCCAGCGGCAGGGAGCTGGCGGCCGACGCGCTCACCACGCCGGGCAGATCGCGTATACGGTCCAACAATCCTCCGTAGATTTGCGCGTGCTGCGAGGCCCTCCTCCCGGACAGGCCGATCTCCACGGTGAGCAGCCCGGTGGAGTCGAAACCCGGGTCCACGCGAGTGAGCCGCCAGAGACTCTGAACCATCAGCCCCGAGCCAACCAGGAGCACGAGCACCAGCGCCACCTGCAGGGCGACCAACGCGTTGCGCGCGCGCAATCTGCCCGGAGTCTCCGTAATCCCGACACCTGCCCTCAGCACGGTTGCAGAGGCGTTGAGAAGCGTTTGCCGCAAATAAGAGAGGGCGCCCAGCGCGAGCGCAACCATGGCCGCCGAGCCGGCGGCGAACGCGAGCACCCATCTGTGCAGGCCGACCTCGTCAAGACGCGGCAGCCGGACGGGAGTCCAGGTCGTGGCCGCTTGAATCGCCGCATACGCGAGGAACAGGCCTGTCGCCATGCCGAGGACAGACAACAGGAAAGCCTCGCTGAGGAACAGTCGTATCAAATCACTCCGCCGTGCGCCCAGCGCGCTGCGAACTGCAACCTCGTGGTCAGCGCGTTGCGCCCGTACAAAGAACAGGCCGGCCACGTTGGCAGACGCGACAAGCAAGAGGAATGTCATTCCGCCAAATAAAAGCCACAACGCCGTGCTGACCGGACCGACAACCTCCTCCTTCAACGGAACGACAATCGGCCGAAGTTGTACTTCGTCGATACGCTCCCTTGTCGCGTCGCTGTACACGCCCTCGATTGACGGCAGGATGCGTGCGAGTTCCCTCTCGGCCCTGGCGGGACTGACGCCCGGCATCAGCCTCCCGACCGCATCGTCGTCGAATCGGTTCGCGAAGCTCGCGTTCGACTCGGACGCCATGAGGAGCATCCAGATCTGCGTCTCACGCCTGGGGAAGGCGAAGCCGGCCGGCAGTACCCCCATGACGTGGCGAGGAATGTCATTCAATATGATTGTCTGGTCGACGATGCCGGGATCGCCACCATAATGCGAATTCCAAAAAACATGGCTCAGGAGAACCGGGACGGGCCATGTCATATCCATGAATCCCGGCTGCCCGTCTGCCGCGGTAAACAGGCGCCCAAGCACGGGACGCACGCCCAGGACCTTGAATAATTCAGGCCCCGCGTAGGTCAGCTCTACCCGCTCGGTCCCTCCATCCGGCAACGTGAGATTCCGAAACCCCTGGCTGTACGTCGCGAGAGCTTGAAAGGATTGAGAGTGGTCACGGTAATGGAAGTAGGTCCCATCCGAGAGACCGGTCAGCGGCAAACCCAAACCGGGGGCAGAATGCTTGACGGCCACCAGCCGCGCAGACTCCGGATAGGGAAGCGGTTGAAGCAGGATGCCGTACACGAGCGCAAAGGCTGCCGTGACCGCACCGCTCCCGAGCGCCAGACTGATCAGCGCAACCGCGGATAATCCGCGGCTTCTCGCCAACGATCTGCCCGCATGACGCAGGTCGGTAATCAGGTTTCGCATGGCGCTCCTTCTGCTCACCTTTCTCAGCGGGTCCCGCGCCGGTCGCGATTCGACGCGGGACATACACGACGTGCTACTCGCCGGCGCCACCTGCCGCGCTCAGCCACCGAGGCGTTGTCTGATCGACGCCAACTGCACACAGACCACGAACACCTGCATCGCCAGATCGAGATCGCCGAGGTCGGGGAACGTCGGCGCCAGGCGGATATTGACGTCATCCGGGTCGCGGCGGTAGGGGAACGTGGCGCCGGCCGGCGTCAGCTTCACACCGGCGTCTCGCGCCAGTGCGATGATCGCGCCGGCCAGCCCGGGCAGCGTGTTGAACGAGACGAAATAGCCGCCGCGCGGCACGCTCCAGGCGCCCATGCCGGCGCCGTCGAGCGCTTCCGCCAGACGCTGCTGCACCATTTCGAACTTCGGGCGCAGGATGGCGGCATGTTTCCGCATGTGGGCCCGAATGCCCTGCAGGTCGCGCAGGAACCTGACGTGCCGCAACTGCGTGATCTTGTCGGGGCCGATGGTCAGGATTTGCAGCCGGCTCCGGAACGCGGCGAGGTTGGCCGCTGAGCCGCCCATGAACGAGATGCCCGCCCCCGCCCGCGTGATCTTGGATGTCGACCCGAACAGCACGAGGCTGTGCTCCGTGCCGTGCCGGCGGCAGGCGTCCATGATGTTCGGCAGCGGCGCCGGTTCGTCGTCGAGGTCGTGCACCGCATAGGCGTTGTCACACATGATGCGGAAGTGCGGGCCGGCCGCCGCCCCGAGCTGCGCGAGCCGGTCGACGGTCGTCTCCGAGCAGGTTTCCCCGCCTGGATTCGAGTGCTTCGGCACGCACCAGAGCCCCCGGATCGTCGGGTCGTTGCGGATCTCCGCCTCGACCCGATCCATGTCCGGTCCCTCCGGGGTCATCGGCACGTTGACCATGTCGATCCCGAGGTCCTCCAGGATGGCGAAGTGCCGGTCGTAGCCGGGGACCGGGCACAGGAACCGCGCCGGTTTCGCCTCACGCCACGCCGACCCGGGACCGGACGGGCCGTACAGCCAGGCGTTCAGCAGATAGAGATACATCAGCGTCAGGCTGCTGTTTCCCCCCGCAATCACTTCCTCGGGACGCACGGCGAGCAGCGCGGCGCCGAGGGCGCGCGCCTCGGGCAGACCGTCGAGACCGCCGTAGTTGCGGGTGTCCGCGCCGTCCGCCGCAAGGAAACTGGCGTCACCCTGTGGGTCATCGTCCAGGGCGTCGGCAAGCGACAGTTGCGCGGGACCGGGTTTGCCCCGCGTCAGGTCGAGCGCAAGACCCGCTTCGCGGAATCGGTCGTACGCGGCTGCGAGTTCGCGTTCTCGCGCGATCAGATCGTTGCGGGAGTACTGGTCGAGTGTCACGGGAAACGGATCCTCCAATCCGCATCATGGTACCGCAGCGCGCCGGCGTTGCACGATCAGGCTCCGGGTCATTGCGCAGATCGTCGTTTCCGGTCTACAGTGCCCCCAATAGCCCGTGGTTATACCCCCGCGTTGCGCAGTGATCAGCGGGACGCAGCATCGATCGAACGCAGCGGTATGTGGACCACGGGTTGCCAGATCTCGCCATGGAGGTCCTCCTTCAGGACGTCCGCTACGCCATCCGGCGACTGCTGCGCGAGCGCGGCAGCTCGATCGTGGGAGCCCTGACACTTGCTCTGGGCATCGGTGCGTCGACGGCCATCTTCTCGGTCGTCGACGCCGCCATGCTGCGTCCGCTCCCGTATCCGAGCCCGGAGCAACTGGTGACGGTCAACGTCGAGATCACCCGGCCGGATGGGAGTACGTCCCGGCCGACGACATCGATGGCGGACATGCGCCTCTGGCAGCAGGCCGACGCCGTGTTCTCGGCCGTCGCGGGCAGGGGCAGCGCCTTCCGCGGTCGAATCGTGGAGGGTCCGGAGCCGGCGCGCATCGCAGTCAATCGGTTCACCGAATCCTATCTGTCGATGCACGGCGTCTCGCCGCTCCTCGGCCGGGACTTCACACGCGAAGACACGGAGTTCGGCGCGCCTGCTGTCGTGCTCCTCGGTTACGGCTTCTGGCAGAGCCGCTACGCCGGACGGTCAGACGTGATTGGCGAGACGATCCGGCTGGATGACGATGTAGCGACGATCATCGGCGTGCTGCCCGCCTCGTTCGACGCGGACGTCCCTGTGGCGAGCCCGCTGCAGGTTCCCCCGGAGGAAGTGTCGCGGCGCGGCTCCGGCCGGGTGTCGGTATACGGCCGCTTGCGGCCCGGCCTTACCGTCGAACAAGCCAGCGCGGACCTCTCGGCGCGCATGGCCAGCGCGCCGCTGCCCGACGGCTCTGCCCTGCCAGTGCGCGTTCTCGTCAGCTCACGACTGGAGTCGACCGTCAGCCGCTACGAAACGACGGTGAACATCATCGCCGGCGCGGTCGGCCTGATTCTGTTGCTCGCGTGCGTCAACGTCGCGGGTCTGCTCCTGGCACGCGGTGCGGCGCGGCAGTCCGAACTCGCGGTGCGCGCGTCCCTCGGTGCGGGGCGCCCCCGGCTGATCCGCCAGCTCCTGACCGAGAGCGGCGTGCTGGCGCTCGCCGGCGGCGTGGCCGGTGTCTTTGTGGCATGGCTGTCCCTCGACGCGATCGTCGCGAACATCCCGATATCGCTGCCGGCCAACACGCCGGTCACGCTCAATCTCAGGGTGCTCGCCGCCACGGTGGCGTTGCTCGTGCCGACCGTGCTGCTCTTCGGCCTCGCTCCAGCGATGAGTCTGTCGCGGGTGCGGATCGGATCCGCCCTTGCGCGCGGGGGGCGCCAGCCGGGGTCGTCGCTGACCCGGCGCGGCAGCCAGGTGCTGGTCGCCACCGAAGTGGCGCTCGCCGTGGTGCTGGTCGCCGCAGCCGGCCTGATGCTCCGCAGCTTCGCCCGTCTGTCCTCCGTCGATCTCGGGTTCAATCCGGACGGGTTGATCACGATGGAGGTGCTGCCCCTCGATCGGGATCCCGCCGTGCACAAGGCCTACTACACAGCCCTGGTGCAGCGCGTGCGAATCACGCCGGGCGTGGCCTCGGTGGGGCTCGTGGACAACTTCACACTCGGTGGCGGGACCACGTTCACGGTCCTGCGCGGCAGCGGGGAACCGGTCTTTGCCGGCGTGTTCGGCACGCTGCCGGGCTACTTCGAGACGATTGACGTCGGGCTGATATCAGGCCGCCTGCCGACGGACGCGGACTATGCGTCCGGTTTTCGAGGCACGGTGATCAATGAGGCGGCGGCGCGCGAGCTCTTCCCGGACGGGCCGGCGGTCGGACGGCAGGTCTCGCGCGCCGCTGGCGACACCGCGGAACCCTGGACCGTCCTGGGTGTCATCGCCGACCTGCGACATGGAGGCCCGCTCGGTCGTCAGAACGAAAATTTTCCGCAGGTCTTCTTTCCGCTCGAGCCGACGGAGGTCGACTTGAACCAGGCCATGACGGTCGTGCTGCGACCCTCGGGCGGCGCCCCGGATCTCGGCAATCGGCTGCGCGACGCGGCGCAGTCGATCGGTCCGCGCGTGCTCATCGAGCGCATTCGCACCGCGAACGACTGGTTGGGCGACCGCCTGATCACCCCTCGTCGTCGCACGGTGCTGCTCTCCCTGCTCGGTGGCCTGGGCCTGGTGCTGGCACTCGTCGGTGTCTTCGGAATGGCGGCGTATGCCGTGGAATGCCGCACCTCCGAGATCGGCGTGCGGATCGCCTTTGGCGCGCGACCGGGTCAGGTCGTGACGACCATGGTGCTCGATTCGGCGGTCCCGATCGTCATCGGCACCCTGCTCGGTCTGGGCGGCGCGGCACTCACCACCCGGGTCATCGAGAGCTTCCTGTTCGAGACCGCACCGACCGACGCGGCCACGTTCGCGGCGGTGGCTCTGGCGTTGGTCGCCGCCGGCTGCCTGGCCGCGCTCGTTCCGGCCCTGCGCGCAGCGAGGGTGGATCCGGTGGCGACGCTGCGTGCCGAGTAGGTGGGGCCGTGGGCGTCACCTGAGTCACCCCCCCCCGCGTAAATTCACGAGGACATCAGGCAATCCGCTATGTCGGGAGGGGCGGAGCGTGCTGGAGCCCCAGGCGGGCAGGGTCGAGAAATGGATGACCGGGAGCGCGTTGAAACGGACAATCGCCCGTTGCTTCAGTGAGCCGAAACGACGCTCTCAGTCGGGAAGGCCGAGCGCCTGCTTCAACTCGTCCTCGAACGTGTTCCGGTCGATGCGGCCGCCGATGATCGTGCCGTCCTTCCCGACGACATAGTGGGTGGGATACCCCCTCACCCGGTACAAGCGATGCAATTTTCCCGTGAAGTCGTCCTGGATGATCGGCCAAGTGGGGATCGGGAACGCACTCCGGCTCGGGAGGCCAGACTCTGATTGAAATTCGCGGAGGCGAGTTGTTTCGTCCGGGGCGATTCCGATGATCTCGAAGCCGCTCCCGTGATACTCGCTGTAGACGTCTGTGAGGTGAAACAGTTCATGCATGCACGGCCCGCACCAGGTCGCGAAGAAATCGAGCAGCACGACCTTCCCTCGATAGTCGGACAGCCGGTGTTCGCGCCCGTCGATGTCCTGCACCAGGAAGTCCGGGGCGACCGACCCGATGGCAATGGACGGCCGCTCCACCACCTCACCAAGAGGATTGAGAATCAGTTGGTCACCGTAGCGATCGACGCGCATTGCGTAGGCGCGCCCGTCGATTGTCACGGTCTCGTCCTGCATCAGAAACAGTTCATCTGATTTCGGATCGACCCAACCACGTCCGTCACCATCGAGGTCGAACCAGACGGCCGAAAAGGGCGTGCCATACACGCCAAGACGGCCGAAGACGGCGAACTGGGTAACCGCATCATCCACGTGGATCTCGCCCCGCCGCAGGGTCTGCACGTCCCACAAGAATTGCAGGCTGCCCGCAGCAGCGTCGGGATCGATGTCCGGCCTGATGAAGAGCTGAAGTTGCAGCGGGTACGTCCGCTCCTGTCCTTCCCACGTTTCATTCGCGAACGTCACGAAGCGCGTCGTGTGATATCCGTCCTCGAGATCGAGTTCCCTCGGCGGGTCGTCGAGCAGACTGTCGTTCGCATTCAGATCGGCATGGAGGATGTAGCCGCCGTCGTCGCCGACATCAACGACGAAATGACGGTTCGTCTCGTCAAAATAGAATTTGACGCCGAACCTGGCGGCGTCGGAGAGCGGCGGAAGCTCGTCCAGCGACGGGCCGCGGCCTCTCGTCAATTCGGCATACCTTTCATACCGCGCGGCGTCAAGCAGCGCCAACCAGCCCCCTTCCGGCGGATCTTGCTCGCGAAACTCTGTCGGCCCGGTGGGGATCCACAGTTCCTGTGCGTCCACGGGGGCCGCGAACACGGTGAGAAGAAGACCAGCAACAGCCACGACGGGCCGAAGGCGGGAACCGACGCACCGGCCGGACGTGGGCAGGGAATCCGCGGTTGGGCGCATCGTCATCCTCCAGCCGCCGCTCAGGGCTTGAGCGGAATGGCGGGCAGCCACTCCAGCGTGGCCACAACCCTGATCAGTCTCAGGGCGTGTCCCTGCGCTACCGGAACTGCCCGCGACTTCCGTAGTATGCCATCAGCACTCATTTGTGGCGCACGGGTTGGCGGGTTTCGTCGTCCCCGAGGGACCGATGAGCCCATCGTTGATCCCGTCAATCATCGGAAGGTCATCGAGTATCAGCGCATGGATCTTCGTCCAGCCGGCGTTCATGTAGCAGACGTCGCCCAGCAGCTCCGTATCGGCGCACGCGGGTGTGAGCAACGGCCGGCCGCGACGATGGGCGGGAGCGCCTCCACGGCCATCGAGGGCATCGCACACCATGACCCTTGCCCCGGGGCCGGGGATCGAATACGTTCCCGGAAGCTCGCAGCACGCCAGTTGGCGCACGGTCGCGGGCCGGCGAGCGGAACCCCTGACGCGACATCCGATGACCATCCGCACGATCTTCGACACCTGCCGCCCGCGTGCGGACGTGCTGCACGGGACGTTGGCGGAAGCGGACTTCGCCGCCGATCTCGCACAGGTCATCGTCGGCGCGGGCAGCGCCGAGTACATCGATCCGGCCCGCTTTCTCGCCAACACCTATCCGACCCGGGGCCTGAAGAACCTGCTGGCCAACGTCTGCCGGCGCCTGAGCGGTGCGGGCGGTGAGGCGGCCGCAATCTTCCGCCTCGACACGTCGTATGGCGGCGGCAAGACGCACGGGTTGATTGCGCTGGCGCACGCGGCGCGCGGCCTGACGGGCGTGGCGGGCGTGGACGAGTTCATCGATCCACTACTGCTGCCGCGTGGTCCGGTGCGGCTCGCCGCCTTCGACGGCGAGAACGCCGATCCCGCCAACGGGCGGACGATGGGGGAGGGTGTGCGGGCGCAGACTCCGTGGGGCGAGCTCGCCTATGCGCTCGCCGGGACGGCGGGCTACACGCGGGTCCGAAACAGCGACACCCGTGGCGTCGCGCCGGGCGCCGACACGCTGCGGGAGCTGTTCGGCGGCGAGCCGACGCTGATCCTGCTCGACGAGCTCTCGGTCTACCTGCGCAAGGTGCAGCAGGTCGGCGCGGCGCGCGACCAGTTGACCGCGTTTCTGACGTCGCTTTTCAAAGCGGTGGAAGGGGCGCCGCGGGCGGCGCTCGTCTATACGCTGGCGATCGGCAAGGACGGCCGCGCGGCCGACGCCTACTCGGCAGAGAACCAGTTCATCGCCGACCGGATGGCAGAGGCCGAGAGTGTCTCGGCGCGCAAGGCCACGCTGCTGAATCCGACCGAGGAGGACGAAACGGCACAGGTGCTGCGCCGGCGCCTGTTCGAGACGATCGACACCGATGCCGCGCAGGCGGCCGTTGCCGCCTATCAATCAGTCTGGTCCGCCGGGCGCGAGGCCATTGCGGCCGACGCGGGCCGTCCCGAGACCGCCGTGAGCTTTCTGGCGAGCTATCCCCTGCACCCGGAGGTGCTGCAGACGCTGACGTCGAAGACGGCGACGCTCGAAACGTTTCAGCGCGTGCGCGGCATGCTGCGATTGCTGGCGCGCACCATCGCGCATCTCTGGGAGCGCCGCCCGTCCGACGCCACGGCGATTCACCTGCACCATATCGATCCCGGCTACGAGCAGATCCGGCAGGAGATCGTCACCCGTCTGCAGCAATCCGCCTACGTACCGGCCATCGCCAACGACGTGGCCGGATCAGCCGGGAGCCGGGCGCTGGCGCAGGACCTCGACGCGCAGCACCACGGTGGCCTGCCGCCCTACGCCGCCTATGTCGCGCGCACCATTTTCATGCATACCCTCGCGTTCAACGATCCGCTCAAGGGGGTGTCGCCGGAGCAGTTGCGCTATTCGATGCTTGGGCCGGGGTCCGACCTCAGCTTCATCGAGGAGGCGCGGAAGAAGTTCCTCGCCGACTCGGCGTATCTCGACGACCGACCTGGCGCGCCGATGCGGTTTCTCGTCGAAGCCAACCTGACCCAGATCATCCGCCGCGAGGAGCAGCACGTCGACTCCGGCGATGCGCGCGCCGAGCTCAACGACCGGATCGGACAGATTTTCCACGGTGTCACGTTCGACGTGATCCGGTTTCCCGGCGGCCCCTTCGACGTGCCGGACGACGTGGGCACCGGGCGGCCGAAGCTGATCGTGCTGGCGTACGACGCCGTGACCATCGGCGCGGCGGAGGACATTCCGGAGCTGGTGCGGCGCATCTACCTGCGCAAGGGCTCCGATGGATCGGCGCTGCGGGTGCTGCGCAACAACGTCGTGTTCGTGGTCGCGGACGGCGCCCGCAAGGAGGAGATGCGCCGTCACGCGTTTCGCCGGCTGGCGTTGCGCGAGCTGAAGAGACCGGAGCGCCTCGCCGACCTGGCCGAACATCAGCGCGAAAAGGTCCGCGAGCTGGAGGCTCGGTCGCAGCAGGAACTCGCCATCGCCATCCAGCAGTGCTACCGGCACGTTTTCTATCCGTCGCGCCACCGGGTGGAAACGGCCGACGTCGATCTGGCGCATTCGGCGATCGATATCCACTCGACATCGGATCAGCCGGGCGCCGGCCAGCGGCACATCGCGCGGGCGCTCGGCGATCTCAACAAGTTGCGCCGTGCCGAGGACGAGCCCGACTCACCGGCGTATGTGCGGGACCGCACGCCGCTCAAGAAGGGGGAGATTACGACCCTCGCGCTGCGCAACGAGTTTCGGCGCGACCCGGGGCTGCCGATGTTGATCGGCGACGATGTGTTTGTGCGCGGCGTCCGGCTGGGTGTCGACCAGGGCGAGTACGTCTATCGGCGCGGCGATCTGTTGCTCGGTCCCGGGGATCCGTCGGCGGAGATCGTCATCGATGAGCAGTCCGTCATCTTCACGATGGCCTTCGCCGGGAGCCGTGGCATCTGGCCGCGGCCTGCGCCAAAAGCACCAGCGACCGTTCCTGTCGCGCCGCCCGTCGTTGGCAAGGACCCGCCGTTCGTCCATCCGAAAGGGCACGACGTGGCCAGGGAACGTGGACCACTGTCGGCCGAGGGCGTGCTGAAGGATGCGCTGACACAGCTTTGGGAGAAGGCGCGCGGCCGTGACATCGTGCGCATCGGCGTGCTGACGATTCGCATGTTCGAGGCGGGCGACGCTTTTCGGTTGCTTGGCAGCGTCGGCGGAGTGCGGGGCGCCGAGAAGGCGGTCTCTTTCGTTGGTGGATACGAGACCCGCGACGGCGGTTCGTTCCAGATCGAGTTTCGGGGACCGGTGTCCGACGCCCAGCCGGTGCGCGAGTTCCTCGAACCGCAGTTGCGCGACGCGCAAGCCAGAAACCTCGAGGCAGGCTTCGAGCTGACCTTCGCCGATGGACTGTCGATGACCGGCGATGCGGCGGAGACGTTTACCGAGCACCTGTCCCGGTTTGCGGGCGGGGCCGCGTACGTGTCCGCGACGGCGCACGCTGCTGAATCCTGATGGCTCGACTGGAACGGGTGGCCTCGGTCGAGACACCGGCCTCGGCGCCGCGCTACGAGCTGCGGGTGCGGCGGCACGGGCCGGTCGACGCCGAGTACGAAATCTGGCAGATGCCCGCCGTCGCGACGCCTCACGTCACCGCGCCGGTTCGCGTTGCCGGCCTCCGAGATCGCAACCTGCGCCTGGTGGAGCACCGCGTACTGAAGCGGCTCGCCCGGGCGGGCGTCAAGCTCGGCACGCGCGCCGGTGCCGGCACACGCGGTTATGCCCTCACTGAAGACCTGGCGCTGACGCTGGGGCTGCTCTTCCGTGCGCTTGCGCCGATGCGCAGCCGTGACAACATGCGCGCGGTGGCGGAGGGCATCGAGGTGATGGGACGCGAGGAGGCGGCCTACTGGCTCGGCATGGCAATGCACCGACGGCGCCCACGCAGGGTGCTGACGGCGCTCCGCGTATTATTGACGGAGCCGCGGGTACGCACCACGGAGCGCCGCTCATGAAGCTCAAATCGGTCGAGATTGAGAACTACCGGGCGATCGAGCACCTCCGGCTACCGCTCGATCCGTCGTTGACCGTGCTGCACGGCGACAACACGTGCGGCAAGACGAGCGTCCTGAGCGCGATCGCCGTCGGGCTCGGTGTCATTCCGGATCTCTTTGCCAACGAATTCGAATTCAGAAAATCGGGAGTCGATTTTCTTGAGACCGACCTGCGCGTCGGCGAGTCGTCCCTTCAGGTTGACCTGACGGCGACCGAAGGGCTCGCCTGGAAGCGGGAGCGCTTCGTTGGCATGGAACCGGAAGGGTCGGCAAAAGGCAATCGTGGGCTCGAGGCACTGAATAAGTGGATGACTGAACTCGTTCATCCGGAACACGAAGCGAACCAGTTCAGCGCGTTGCCCATCGTCGCCTTCTACGACACGGACCGTGCCGTGTCCGACATACCGGATGGTTGGCGCGACCGTACGAAAGATGTTCGTCGTTATGGAGTGCAGGCAGCTAAACACGAGGCGCTTTCACACGTCAGCGGCGAGAGGATGTTCTCTCGCTACAAGGCGCTGGAGGGAGCGCTCACCGCTCACGCGAAGTTCCACCAACTCTTTCAATGGTTCCGCGACAAGGAGGACGAGGAATTACGGGAACAGAGGAAACGACGAAACTTCGCTTACCGCCAGAATGATCTTTCCGCGGTCCGCAATGCTATCTCGGCGATGCTCGACGGTGTGTCCGAACCTCGTATCGATGTGCAGCCGGTGCGTTTTTCGGTTTCAGTGAAACTGGAGAACAGACATGTGGACACCCTTGAGATCGACCAATTGAGCGACGGCCAGCGCGCGGTGCTGGCGCTCGCTGCCGATCTCGCTTGGCGGATGGCGCAGGGTAATCCGCACCTTCAAGATCCGCTCAGTTCGGAGGCGATCGTCCTGATCGACGAGGTGGAGCTGCACCTGCACCCGTCGTGGCAGCAGCGCATCCTGGACGATTTGCGGCGGACGTTCCCGAACGCCCAGTTCATCGTTTCCACCCACAGTCCGCAGGTGCTGACCACCATCGAACCGGAACACATCGTCGAACTCGCTCGGGAGGACGGCCACATCGTTGCCGGATCGGTGGCCGGATGGACGTACGGTGCAGAGGCGGGGGACGTGCTGTCGGCGGTGATGGGCGTGAAAGAGCGGCCCGACAACCACTTTACCCGCACGTTGGCTCGCTACAGGCGACTAGTCAGCGACGACCAGGGCGAATCCGAGGAGGCCCTGGCGCTCAGACGCGAGCTCGACGGATTGTCGGCCGACGACCCGGCCCTCGATCGGGCGGACCTGGAGATCCGGCGGCGCAAATTGTTCCGTCAGATGGGCAAATCAACGTGAAGGCCGTTCGGACATTGCAAGAGCCGACCCGCGGTCTCAGAGACTATCTTGAAATCGAAGCAGAGACGACGAGTTGGCCGGGATTCCGCGCTCATGATGCCGGCGGAGCCTACCAGGATCTCATCGCTGCGTTGACCGACCTTCAGCACGGGCTCTGCGGATATTGCGAGATCGATCTGACGGCGCGGGATCACCAAGTGGAGCATGTCATTCCGCAAAGCGATCCGGCGCAGGGGGCAGCACGAGCGCTCGACGTTACCAACCTGATCGCCTGCTGTAAGGGCGGGACGGTGCGATACGGCGACGCCGATCGGTATCTGAAGCCGGTGAAGCACAACCGTAGCTGTGGTGAGGCGAAGGCCGATCGCGTTAACGGTGAATTCGTGGATCCCAGATTCCTGCCCGCGCTGCCCTCGCTCACGAGGGTGCTTGACGATGGCCGGATCGAAGCCGACAAGGGCGCATGCGCGTCCGCGGGCATGGCTGCCAGCAGCCTAACCCGCACCATCGAGATACTCAACCTGAACGCCGAGCGTTTGCGCGTGGCGCGAGAACAGCATTGGAACGCCGTCAACGACGAGTGGAGCCGCCACTTCGACGATGAGGGCGTGATGTCGTCGGCGGCGCGCATGGAGCTCTCGCCGGATGGCGAGAACCGGCTGCGCAGATTCTTCACGACGACCAGGTGCTATTTCGCGCCAGTGAGCGAACAGATCCTCGAAGAGCACCCACGAACGTGGGTCTGAACCCCGTTCAGTGCGCCGCCCGCGCCGGCGACGAGGAACTCGCACTCTCCAGCTTTGTTGTCACGCGTGCCGGGTCAAGGTTGACCCGCGTCAGCGCTTCTCAAACATGACAATGCTTTCCCGGGATGCTACGCGTCCATACTTGCCCATCTGCTGCGCGCTGTTTCCACGCCACCGGACGGCCCGTATTTCCTGACAGGCAAGCCCGGCGCGTTCCCCGAGTTCCGCGGTGAACTCGTCAACGAGGATGGCCTTGCCGCCGTACCGCGCATTCCCGAGCACGAACGCAATCTTCGCGTTGTTGCGACATACCCGCGCGACTTCGCGCAGGCACAGGTACATGTCCAGGAAATAGCCGCGCAGCATGCGCTGTAAACGCGCGTCCTTCAGGTGGTCGATGTTGCGTTCGAGTTTCTCCGGAGGCTTGTAGTCTGCCGCCGGCGGTCTCTTCGGTCGTGCTTCGGGATGCGAATGAAAGCTCTGGTAACGGAGCGATCGGTTCTCTTCCCAGTCGAGAAACGCAAACATCAACTCGACGCCGAACACCCGCGTGTAGTCGTGCCGGTTCGGATACGGTGGCGACGTGATCACCGCGGAATACGTTTCGTCGGAGTCCGGCAGTGTACGTGCATCCGCCCTGCCGGTGTTCCAGCCGTCGTTGGTGCACGGCGCATCGCGAACGTCGGACAACATCATCTCGACACGTGCCCTGAAGGCGTCCTCGACCGTTTCGATACCAACACCTTCGTTGGACCATCTCAACCATCCGCCGTTCGCTACGGCGTGGCTGAAGAGCGGAATAATGGCGATCAGCGCCAGCCGGAAGAAGTCCCGTTCGGAGGGAGAGCAGTCGATCTCGCGAATCCGGGTCGCGATTGCATCGAACGCCTCAAGCCGTCCGTCCGGAAGGGCCTTGCGCACCAGTTCCGGATAGGTCCGGGTCATGGCGACTGGCCGTTCTCGCGCCAACACGGATTCGAGCGCCCGCCATCTTGATTCCAGTCGAGTCAGGGGCACGTTCGCCGTCTTCACATTCGATATCAGAACGGCCAGCGGGGAAAGATCGTAGCCGGAGCCCGGAACTCCCTTTTCTTTCGCGGCCAGCAGCGTCGTGCCGGCGCCGGTGAACGGATCCAGAATTCGGTCCCGCCCGTCGAGTTTCCACTCATCGACCAGGGCGTGCACCAGATCGCCGGCAAAGCTGTGCGAGAACAGGTACCATCGATGAACGGCCTTGTCTCTCGCCGCCCGCGGCGTCACCCACCGTCTCCATGCCGCGGAGTCCGTAACCGGATGCGCTGGCGCCGCCGGTGACAAAGGAGTGGAACACGGTGACATGGTTCAGTGCCTCGCGGTGGGTATTCCCGCGGCGTCCGGCAGCGTGATCGTCCCGGGTTCTCTCGACAATACCGCGGCAATGCGTTCTTCCAGTCGTTGCCGCGCTCGACGCAAAGACGGCTCGTTCTTGATGCGGCGGACCGTCTTTTTCAGATAGTCGTCGTCGGAAATGAGTTGTTCCGCCTCGGCCACGAGTGCTCCGGCATAAATCAAGCTGTCGATGACGCTCAGGTAGACCAGTCCTGTGATGTCCTTGGCGAGTTCCAGCACGTCCCGTGTCCGGTCGGCGTTACCGGGGGTCACGTCGATACCCGCTTCTTCCAGCGTCGGAACCAGCCTTTCGACGCCGTTTCTGATCTCGGTCAGGTCGTCACCGAGCAGCCGATCGTCAATCTCCTTGTCGAAAAAACGTGTCCACATGCGATCGGGGATTTTCTCGGCTGCGGCACTCTCTATCGCCTTTCCCCTGGCTCGTCCAACCATCAGCTCAAGTTCGGAAGCCGGGGAATATTCGACGCGAAAGTCCTCGCGCAGCAAATAGTCAATGACCGTCAGGCCCTTCTTCAGCGACTTCCGGGAACGTTCTTCCGCCATGTTGCTCACGTGCGTCTCGGCCGCGGCGATTTCTCCGTCCAGAGGAAACAGACTGTGCTTCCTCGCCTGATGCAGGTACAGGCCGATGAAGTGCAGGACGTTGGTGTCCAGGAACGCGACCTTGCGCGGGGTTATCTCAGTCATGAACGCGCGTGGTTGTTGGTTCGTTCGAGAACAGCTTCGCTTCGATGCCTTTCAGGTAGTCCTTCGAGAAGGGCACGCGGGTGGCGTCGTCGGCGGCAGAGATCGCGGAAGAACAGGCCTTGACGAGACGCCGGGGATTCGAACGGGTGTTGGGATTGAAGGGGATGTCTTGCGGGAACGGAAACAGGTTCCGTCCGTTTCGATTCGTCGAGTTTTCGGGTCTCGCCGCACAAAGGCGAGAGGCAATCATGGTTACGGCGTCGTCCGGTTGCAGGGGTTCTACCTGGAGTACGCCGTCATGCTCGGCGAAACGCTCCACGAGCCCGGGCTCGAGGTCTCGTGTTGTCCGGTATGCATCCGGGGTCATGGAGAGGAACAGCCAGAACTGGTTGTCCTCTTTCTGGGCGAGGTTGAGCAGGCGCTTCAACGTCGTCAAGTAGTCGTGCGCCGCGCGCTTGGTCAGTCTTTTCTGCAGGCCGATTTCCTCGAACTCGTCGATCAGGAACGCGACGGCGGCCGCGCCGGACCCGCGAGACAGCGTTTTCAAAATCGCTCCGAAGTACGGAGCTTCTTCCGCCTCGGCCACTAAACTGCCGGTCTGTCGAGGCAGGAAGTCGCGATATTCGAAGTACGGCTTCCGGACAGCGTCGGTGACGATTCGCGCTAAGCAATGTGCTATTTCTTCATCCGGTGTCACACCGGCTTCCATGATCGCCGTCTGGAGTGGGCCTGCGACTCCCTGCGGTCGCTGTCGTCGCGGCCAACTTTCCGCCAACAGGTACTCCTCGTAGCTTTTCCGAAAGAGATTTCCCTGGTAGCCCGCCGAGACGTGCGGGCCGGCGAGTTCCCAGATGAACTTGGCGAAATCCTTGCGGCCGATCGTTCGCAGCAATGAGTTGGCCAAGTCGTAGAAGTGCACCCCCGGGTTGTCGAAGTAGAACGACCGGATGCGGTGTGCCGGAAGGAGGTCATCGCACAACCAGTGCAGCAGACACGTCTTGCCGGTCCCGTAGTCGCCGATGAGCACGAAAACCTTGGGGCCGCGTGCGGTCCGGCGTGTATCCACGAGACTGCGCATCTGCGTCTCCAGCGCCGGGGGAGGAGAGATGCCGATTCCGATCGGCGGGCCGGATGCGGCGGGTTCGAACGGGTTGAAGGCGAGATCGAGCTTCTGCAGCAGGTCAGGCATGTTGGTGTCGCGTATCGTCGGCGTTCGCGGTGACGTCCCGGTGGAATCGGATGTGGGAGACATAGGGACCGCTTGTCGGCTTGTAGTACCCGCGCAGCACCATTTTTTCTTGCTGCGGGGAGATGGCGGAGAGCGTCGCAAGACCGAGCGGGGTCGGAATCAGACTCGTGTGGCCCGGCCACTCGCGCTGCAGCCAGTCGATCGCGCCGAACAGCACGGCGCGCGGTTGCCGGTATGTCGCGCAATACTCGACGATCAGATCGGCGACGGACAGCATCGTCCATTCGCCTTCGGAGTATCGGTTGCGCCGCGAGAGTAGAAACTGGACGGCGTGCAGGATGGCCGCGTTCAAATCCGCGGGTCGGGACGGGGGGCGGGCGACCGGAAACAGAGTCATGCAGTCGATGGAGCGGTCGCAGTATTCATCGACAAGCGCCATTTCGTTGCGGGCCCAGTAGCGCAGGCCGTAGAGCACGGCGGGTATGGCAGTTTGGACGGAGTAAACGTTCGTGCGGCCGGTCGCGAGATTCCGGAAGACGATGGCCGGGCCGCCGGCAGACGGCCGCCGAGCCCACGTCACCGCGGCGCCCAGCGCACGGAAGTCGGCAGCGGAAGCGTATGGACTGTCGGACGGCATGAAGAGATCGAAGAACAGCTTGCGGCAGTCGCCGTTGCCCAGCACCAGCGCGGCGAAGTGTTCGCGGGCGGCGTCGCTCAAAGAGTGATCATCGTTGTCCGGAGCCGTTTCGTCCAGCAACGCGAGAACGTGGGCGTCATCAAGATTGGCGTGCAGCCGACGGCCATCGCGTGCGAGGGCGCCCAAGCGAATCAGCGTGTTCCGGTAGTGGTAGAGAGTGGTCGGCTTCGGGGCCGACGTGCGCTGTGTGAGCGTCACCCGGCCGTCCAGGACCAGGGCGTTGATCTCGCGGGCTCGTAGTCCTTCCGCCGCCGCCGCGACCGCTTTCAGGAGACGGTGAAGACCGGCGAACGAGACGGCCCGCATCCAGTACGCGCGTGACGGTGGTCTCTCGTCGAACGGCATGGTTAGCATTCCCGATGCACGTTGCGTGCCGTGTCGGTCGCCGTGTGCCGCTGCCTGCCATCGATCGGTACCGGAACGTCGAAGGATTGGCGGCCGCTTTCAATCCGGCATCGTACCGAATTCTGATGGGCATGTTGTACCACAGTTGTCCGGCGCATCCGCGACAACGCGAGGTGGTGACGAGCGAGTTGCCCCCTGTACTCCGCACCGATCCAGCGATCACAGCGTCGCGAGCACCATCAGGCCTGTTCAGGCGTGCAGTTCCATCGGAGCGGAAAAACGGCTTGACAGTCTGCTCAAGACCAGCCAACAATATCGTTTGCAGCGAATTTGTTGGGAAAGGGGCGAAATGATGTTGTTGGAGAAGTGGGTCGAGGTGCTGATGGCACTACTGCGTAAACTGCTTCCCCGAACGCGCACACCTTCATCAGGCGTCCAGATCAACGTGTCAGGCGACAACAACGACGTCAACGTCGTACTGCCCGGAACTGATCGGCAGTCCGAAGGCACGATGTCCCGCACCAAAAGATAGCCATGATCGCCCGCAAGTACAACCCTGGCTTCCTCACCGACGACGAGATGGTGGCGTCGTTCTGTGTGCGAACGGCGGAGTTCGAGTTGCTCGCCGAGGTGCTGCGCGAGTGCACAGGCTCCTCGAATCCGCATCAGATCGTGATCGGACCGCGGGGCAGCGGGAAGACGAGCCTGCTCCTGCGGATCGCGGCCGAGGTGAGCCGGGATGCCGCGCTGTCGTCCCGTTTTTTTCCCGTGGTCTTCGCGGAAGAGAGCTACGAGGTCGCCACCGCAGGGGAATTCTGGCTGGAGTGTCTGTCTCACTTGGCGGATCAGGCGCCGCGCCGTGAGGACGACCCCGACCTGCACCGCACCGTCGACGAACTGCGCGCCGTGCGCGGCGACCAAGTGCTGGCCGAGCGTTGCCTTGGCGCGCTGCTGGACTTTTCGGACCGGGAGGGCAAACGGCTCGTGCTGCTGGTCGAGAACCTGAACATGATGTTCGGTGAAATGGCGGATCCGGATGCCGGCTGGCGGCTGCGAAAGACACTCCAGACGGAGCCGAGGATCGTCGTGCTCGCAAGTGCGACCAGCCGGTTCGACGAAATCGACAACCCGGAGCAGGCCCTGTTCGACCTATTTCGGGTTCGCACGCTTCGCCGTCTCGACACGGACGAATGCGCCGTTCTCTGGGAAAGCGTTTCCGGCCGATGCCCCGCGTCGAAGACGATTCGATCGTTGGAGATCCTGACCGGCGGCAGCCCTCGATTGATCGCGATCGTGGCCGGTTTCGGCGCTGGCTTATCCTTCCGCGAGCTCATGGCCGATTTGCTCGATCTGGTCGATGACCATACGGAGTATTTCAAGAGCCACCTCGAATCCCTCCCGGCGCAGGAACGGCGTGTTTATCTCGCGCTCGCTGATCTGTGGAAACCGGCGACCACCCGGGAGATCGCGGAGCGAGCGCGACTCGATGCGAGCAAGTGCAGCGCCCAGCTCACGCGCCTCACCGAACGAGGTGCCGTGCTGGTCGCGGGTGGCACTGCCCGACGCAAGCAGTACTATCTGACCGAGCGCCTGTACAACATCTACTACCTCCTTCGGCGCCACCGCAGGCCGGACCGCTTGATCGAGGCTCTCGTCCATTTCATGGCGTCGTATTACTCGCCGCCAGAGCTGAAAGAGATCGGTACTCGCATATCACGGGAGTTGAAACACCTGGACGCGGCGACGCAGTCGCTGCACCGGGCCGCGCTTGCCCAGTTGATGGAGTTGCCGGCACTGGCCGGGTATCGCGAAGAGTCGGTTGCGATGACGACTGCGTCCGGCATACGGCCGGACGACCATCGGGCGGACCAACCCCACGGGACGACGGACACGTCGACAGTGCGGGCAGCGAAGGAACTCTTTGAGAAAACAGCCGCGCTTGGTGTTCAGATCAGCGCGGAGGATGCCCTGGCGGCCTGTAACGAAGTGGTGCGTCGATTCGGAAAGAGCGAAATCCCCACCGTACTGGAGTGGGTCGCGAAGGCCCTCGTCAATAGAGGGGTAGCGCTCCGCCAGTTGAATCGGCTACAGGGCGCGCTGGTCGCCTGGGATGACGTGGTGGGCCGCTTCGGGGGCTGCGCGACGCCGGTTTTTCTGGATTCCGTTGCGAGAGCCCTCGTCATGAAGGGAGGTGTGCTCGCTGAAATGAACCGGCCGCAGAACGCGCTCGCCGCGTTTAACGAGGTGGTGCGCCGCGTCGGGGACAACGACACTCCAGTCCTCCTCGAGTCGGTCGCGAAGGCCCTCGTCAACAAAGGAATAGCGCTCCGACAGTTGAAACGGCTACAGGACGCGCTGGCTGCCTGGGATGACGTGGTACGCCGCGTCGGGGACATCGATACTCCGGTCCTCCTGGAGTCGGTCGCGAAAGCTCTCGTCAACAAGGGGATGGCACTTACGGAGTTGAATCGGCGCAAGGAGGCGCTGGCAGCGTGGAACGAGGTTGAACGTCGATTCGGTGAAATCGAGACGGCGGTCTTGCTGAAACCGGTCGCGACGGCCCTTTTCAACAAGGGGGCCACACTCGGTGAGTTGAACCGGCCGGACGAAGCAATAGCCGCTTATGACGAGGTGGTCCATCGATTTGGGGCGAGCGAAACGCCAACCATCCGCGAAATGGTCGGCAGGGCACTTGCCAACAAAGGGTCCACACTCGGTAAGCTGAGCCGGTTACAGGAAGCACTCGTCGTCCACGATGAACTCGTTCGTCGGTTCGGGGAAAGCGAACTACCGGCGGATCATGAGCTGGTCGCGGTAGCACTCATCCGCAAGGGAGTCACCCTCGGTGAGTTGAATCAGCCGGAGCATGCATTGGCCGTTTGTGACGAGATGTTGCGTCGATTTGGAGAAAGTGAGACACCGGCTATTCTCGAGGCTGTCGCCAAGGTTCTGGTCTTGAAGGGGATGGCGCTCGGCAAACTGAACCGGGTGCAGGAAGCGCTGGCGGCGTACGACAAGGCGGTGCATCGATTCGGGGCAAGCGAGACGCCGGTCCTGCAGGAGCCGGTTGCGATGGCCCTTTTCAACAGGGGCGTCGCACTCGGAGAGCTTAATCGGCCAAAAGAAGCACTAGCAGCTTATGAGGAGATAGCGCGTCGATTCGGAGTGCGCGAGACGCCGATCTTACTCGACTACGTTGCCAGGGCACTTGTCAACAAGGGCGGTGCACTAGGTGAGCTGAATAGGTCCGAGGACGCCCTGGCCGCATGTGACGAGGTGGTACGCCGATTTGGTGAGAGCAAGATGCCGGCCTTGCTGGAGCCGGTCGCAATTGCACTTCGCAACAAAGTTGTCAAACTCGACGAACTGAATCGGCCGGTGGAAGCACTGGCCGTCTACGATGAGATCGTGCGTCGGTTCGGGACGGGCGAGATGCCAAGCCTGCTCGATTTCGTTGCCACGGCCTTCTTGGACAAGGGGGTCACACTTGGCGAGCTGAATCGGTCAGAGGAAGCTCTGACGGCCTACGAAGAGGTGGTGCATCGATTTGGAGCCAGTCAAGCGCCGTCTCTGCTCTATCAAGTTGCCAAGGCGCTCGTCAATAAGGGGATCACACTCGGCGGTTTGAATCGGCCAGAGGAAGCACTGGCCACTTACGAGGAGGTTATTCGCCGATTCGGAGAGAGCAGTGCATTGGTCCTTCTCAGGCCGGTCGCGAAGGCACTTGGCAATAAAGGGCTTACTCTCGTAAACCTGAACCGAACAGAGGAAGCACAGGTCGTCTATGACGAAATGGTGCGTCGATTCGGGGAAAGCGAGGATTCTGCGCTTCGTGGTTCGACCGAGCGTGCGCTCCTCGAGAAAGCGGATCTTGAGCTGGAGGACGGGAGGTATGTGGAGGCTATCGAGACGGCTGGCCGCGTACTCGATTACCGCGGAATCCCATCGCCTGCAAGGCGATGGCGAGGTCATCTGATCCGCGCAAAGGCGACATTCGCTATTGGGGAACCATCCGCGTGCGAACAGGACGTCGAGGCGATCCTGACGATTCTCCCGGAACTCGGCTCTCTGCCAAAAGAGAACCTCGATGCACTAGTGGCGATCAGCGCCATGCTGGGGCCAGCGCGCATGCGCGATTTAATCAAGGCATCACCGTCGGCCGCTTTTTTGCTGCCGCTTACGACGGCATTGGAACTGGAGCTTGGACTCGAACCCCGCGTGGCGCGGGAAATCGAGGAAGTCGCCCAGGACATCCGACGGGATCTGGCGAAACTGCAGGAACGCGAACCGCTGGCGCCGAGTAGTGAGCGAAAGGAGAGCCCCAGGGCTGTGAAGCCGGAGCGGAAGGATGTCAAATACTAGACTGATCGAGCGGTGGCTGCCGATTTCCGCGCTCGGAATCGAGAGCACGCGCGAACGGACCCCCATGACCCCGTTTCCGGCGCCGAACCGCCTCCATGTCTGGTGGGCGCGCCGGCCGTTGGTGGCGTCGCGGGCGGCGGTGCTGGCGTCTCTGCTGCCGGCGGATGCGGACCGGGAGAAGTTCCTGCACGTGCTCGGGATTCACGGGGATCCGGTGGCCTCTCGGCGCAGGATCGATGCCGCACGTCGGAAGGGGGAGCGCTTTGAGGGACAGGCATACAGCTACGCAAGAGCCTTCAACCACTTTCCCAATCGGGACGACAGACGGTGGCTGGCGGCGATGCTCGATGTCCCGCTGGAAGACATTGCGATTCTTGATCCAACTGCTGGTGGTGGGAGCATTCCGATCGAGGCAATGGTACTGGGTACAAAGTGCATCGCGAATGATCTCAATCCAGTGTCCGTGCTCATCCTTCGAGGTACCGTTGAGTGGCCAGCGAGCTACGGAAATGAGCTGAAACAGGAATTCGAAGCTCTCGCGGAGCGATTCATCGAGACGAGAGAAAAAAGACTGACGCCGTACTTTCCACCGGAGCCAAAAGACGCCTCCATTTCAACCAACTTTCTTTGGGCGCGCACCGTCACGTGCCCGTACTGTGACGGTCTGGTGCCGCTGTCGCCGAACTGGCGGCTCGCGCCTGATGGATCGGGCGTTCGCCTGGAGCCTCGCTTCGGAGACGGCCCGGGAACGGCCGGGCGCGTCTGCTCGTTCGAGATCGTGACGTCCACCGGTCAGCAGTCGGCAGGCACGATGACGCGCGGCAACGGGATCTGTCCGTACTCCGATTGCGGCCGGGTGATCGACGGCGAAGAGGTCAAGCGCCAGGCACAGGCCGGGCGAATGGGAGATCAGCTCTACGCGGTGGTCTACAAGGAGCGAGTGCGGACGAAGACGAAGTCCGGCAGGCCGGGTAGGGACAAGTGGATTCGGGGTTTTCGGGCGCCACGGGCGGAAGACGACAACGCGACCGAGATCGACGCACGGCTCGCCGAGAAACTGCCTGAATGGCAGGCGTTCGACATGGTGCCCAGTGAATCCATCGGCGACATCTCCAACTATGATCGCGGCCACAGGCTGTACGGCATTCACCGATGGATGGATATGTTCTCGCCGCGCCAGCTTCTGTGCCACGGCACCGGGGTGGAAGTCTTCCGGGAGATGCTGGAGGCGGACCGCGCGGCGGGTCGGCTGGACGACGTGCGCGAGGTTGCCTACGTGTATCTGGCGCTCACGCTGGACACGCTGCTGAACTACAACAACCGCGCGGGGCGCTGGGACAACACGACGGGCCGCGTGCGCTCGATCTTCGATCGGCACGGTTTTGCGTTTGTGTGGTCCTATGCAGAGATGGCGCCTCTGGTCGCGGGTATTGGTTACGACTGGGCGATAGACAAGACCGCCAAGTGCATCGGCGAGTTGGTCACTCTGATTCGTCCGGAGAGCGACTCCGGCGCGGGCGGTCTTTTCGACGCCGCTGATGGAGACGCCGGCGCGACTCCTGGTCCCCCCCCCATCACCATCACCTGCAAGCCCGGCGAAAATCTCGACCATATCGCCGACGGCTCGGTCGACGCCGTCGTCATGGACCCGCCGTACTACGACAACGTGATGTACGCCGAGCTGTCGGACTTCTTCTACGTCTGGCTCAAGCGCACTGCCGGCCACGTCTTTCCGGAGCTGTTCCGCCGGAAGCTGACCGACAAGGAAAACGAGGCGGTCGCCAATCCGGCCCGCTTTGCGGGCCAGCCGGGCGCCCGAGCGCTGGCCGGGCGCGACTACCAGCAGCGCATGGCGGCCATCTTCACCGAGTGCCGGCGGGTTCTGAAGGCCGACGGCGTAATGACGCTGATGTTCACGCACAAGGCGACCGGCGCCTGGGACGCGCTGACCACGGGTCTCATCGAGGCCGGCTTCGTCATCACCGCGTCGTGGCCGGTCAATACCGAGGCCGAAGGCAGTCTGCACATCAAGGACAAGGCCGCGGCCAACAGCACCATCTTCCTCGTATGCCGCCCGCGTCATCCCGGCCGCCCGCGCGCCAGTGGAGGCGCCCTGACGGTGCACGAAACGCCGCCGGTCTACGGCGCCGGTGCACCGGCCGTGTATTGGGAAGACGTCGAACCAATCGTCGCAGGCGCCGTGCGCGAGCGGGTCGAGGAGTTTCAGGAGGCGGGCATCACCGGGGTCGATTTGTATCTGGCGTCGTTCGGTCCGGCGCTGGAAGAGTTTTCTCGTCACTGGCCGCTACGGCGCGGCACGCCGCGGGAGAAGCCGCTTGAGCGCCGCCGCCGGCGCCAGCAGGTGCTGTTCGAGGAGGCATGGGATCCTTACGCGGTCACGCCGGAAGACGCACTCGATGCGGCGCGGCGTGAAGTGAAGCGCTGGCGCTTGGCCCAACTGACGCACGTCAAGGCGGACGACGACCTCGATCCGACCACGGCGTTCTTCGTGCTGGCGTGGGACGCATTCCGCGCGCCGGCGTTCGCTTATGACGAGGCGCTCCGGCTGGCGCGCGCCGTCGGCGTCGATCTTGACGCCGACATCGTGGGCCGGATCGCGGGAAAGCAGGGCAGCGATATTCATCTGTGGGACAGCGCACGCCGTGCGGCGACCAGCGCGCTCGGACCGGCCGACGGATCGCGTGGAATGATCGATGCCCTGCACCATGCGGCCTACGTGGCTCGCGGGCAATCGCTCGCGACCGCGACGGAGATGCTCGCCAGGGCCGACGTGGATCGCGATCCGCGATTCTTTGCGGCGCTCGAAGCGGTCTTGGAGATCCTGCCGCCTTCCAGGACATTCACCGGGATTGCCCTTGAAGGCGCGGTGGCAGCGTCCGGGAACGATTTCGAGGCGCTCTACAACCTCTACCGCTTCGCCTACGACGACCGGATCGACGAACCCGATCAGTTGCGTTTCTGGCGGGACGAGGGCTGATCGATGCTGGCCGGGCGAGCATGCCGGCGGAAATACACGCCGGTCACAGCGATCCGATTCGGTCGTCCTGCCCATACTCCGATAGGCTATACGGTGTGCGGTGGAGTTCGATGTGGGCAGCCGCGGTGCTGTGTTGTTGGCGGTCGAAGCGGAGCAGCGTGTTGGCCGGTCGGGGTGCGAACGCCGTGACGCCGCCGCTCGTGGCGCCGGATGACGACATGCAGCTTTGAGGCCTGCCAATGCGTCTCACTACCGAAACGCTTACCCTGTTTTTCCTGCTGGTGCCGGGCTTCGTGTCGTCGGTTGTTTTGAACGCCATCGTTGTGCGCCAAACGAAGGCCGCCGCCGCCCACGTCATCGAAGCGCTCGTCTTCAGCCTCCTGATCTACGCATGCCTCGCACCGTTCTTCGCTGGAAGTCCCGTAAGCGTCGAAGTCACGACGGTTGACGGGGCGGCAACGTATCGACCAACCGCCGATCCGGCGTTTCTGATCTGCGCCGTAGGGTTGGCGATTCTGTTCGCCCTGCTGGTCGGATTGTCCATCACGCACGATTTTAACATGAAGATCCTGCGGTCGATGCGGGTCACTTACCGTACCGCGAGAGACAACACGTGGATCGACATCTTCATCGACCAACGCCGGTACGTGGAGGTTAAGCTGACCGATGGGAGGCGGTTGTTCGGATGGCCCCTGTACTACTCGAATCACCCGGAGGAGGGGCTGCTCTACCTTTACGATGCGGCGTGGATTGACGGCGAGGGGCAGTACGTCGATCTCGACGCGCATGGCATTCTCCTGACCAGGAAGGAGGACATCGAGTCGATTGTGTTCACGAAGCTCGAGTTCGGTCAGGCGGTACGCGGAGGAGAGCGCCGGCAGGCCAGTGAGAACGCAATTTCGGAAGGAGGCAAGCTCGATGAGTAGTGAGTCAATCAGATCCGACGCTGGCGGTCGGGAGCCGAGCAAGACCCAGGAGCGAGGCTACAATCCGCCGCCTGTCGCGAAGGTGGTGCGGCCGGACCCGTCACGCCCGGCGCCTAGACCCGGGGCGTCGGTTCCTCCGCCGAAGAAGCGTCCATAGTTCGAGTGCGCAGATTCCGTGCGGTGAAAGCTTGTCCGGGCGCGCGCGTCGCGGGCCGACTGTGCGCAGAGGCAGGGTCGGTGGCGTGTTGTGCCGGCGGCGTGGAGACGACGCCAAGTGCGGAAAGCTGACCGATGCTCGCCGAACGCAGGTGGAAGCGGAAATACACGCCGGACGACGGCGACCTCGTCCGGCTGTTCTACGTGCCGGCGCTCGATGACGCGGAGCGCTACGACCGGCTGACCGGGTACTTCAACGCCTCGGCGCTAGCCCTCGCGGCGCGCGGCATCGAGGGCTTGGTGCGCAACGGCGGCCACATGCGCCTCGTCGTCGGCTGCACGCTGCCGCCGGACGAGATCGCCGCCATCGAGCGCGGCGCCGAGTTGCGCAATCTGGTCGCGCGGCATCTCGCCGATCTGCCGCTGGCGCCGCCCGATCAGGATAGCGCCGACGCGCTGGAGCTGCTGGCCTGGATGGTCGCACGGGGCCACCTCGACGTGAAGGTGGCCGTGCCGTGCGACGTGGACCGTACGCCGATTCCGGAAGACGGCATCTTTCATGAGAAGGCCGGCATCATCACCGACCGGGCGGGCGACACGCTCGCCTGGAACGGTAGCCTCAACGAGACCGCGGCCGGTTGGCGCCACAACTGGGAGAGCATCAACGTCTTTACGAGCTGGGGGCCGGAGCCGAGTCGGGTCGCCGACGAGAAGACGAATTTCGCGCGCATCTGGGAAAACCAGGCGAAGCGCGTGATCGTGCTCGAAGCCCCCGAGGCGGTGCGACTGGACCTGATGCGTTTCATGCCGGACAGCGACCAGCCCGCGCGCCTGCGGCCGTCCGAGCCTGAACCGCCGATGCCTCCGCCTGTCACGGCGGACGCTCCGGCGCCGGACGGTGACGAACCGGCCGCCGACGAGATTGACCGCCCGGCCGTCGATCTCCGCGGCCGGGTCTGGGCCTTCATCGACCGGGCGCCGTCGCTGCCCGAGGCGGGGGCGTGCGTCGGCGAGGCGACCGCCGCGGTCACCCCCTGGCCACATCAGGTGCGGGCATTCGAACGCCTCTACGCGCACTGGCCGCCCAGGCTGCTGATTGCCGACGAGGTGGGGTTGGGCAAGACCATTCAGGCCGGGCTGCTGCTGCGGCAGGCGTGGCTCGCCGGGCGCGCCAAGCGGATCCTGATTCTGGCGCCCAAGGCGGTGCTCCGCCAGTGGCAGATCGAGCTGCGCGAGAAGTTCAACCTGAACTGGCCAATCTACGACGGGAGCCAGCTTGTCTGGTATGCCTCGCCGGCGCTGCGGGGGCGTCACAGGCGCGACGTCGATCCGCACGCGTGGCACGCCGAGCCGGTCGTAATCGCCTCCAGCCACCTGATGCGGCGGGGTGACCGGGCGAAGGTCCTGTTGGAGGAGGCGGAGCCGTGGGACCTGGTGGTGCTGGATGAAGCCCACCACGCCAGACGGCGAGCGGCGGGTTCGGCGCAGGAAGGTGGACCGAACGCCCTGCTGCGGCTCATGCAGGGTCTGAAAGACCGCGCCGCCGGCCTGCTGTTGCTGACTGCGACCCCGATGCAGGTCCATCCGGTCGAAGTGTGGGACCTGCTGAACCTGCTGGCTCTTCCGTCCGACTGGTCGTCGGCGGCGTTTCTCCAATTCTTCAAAGATATCGATCACCCCAGTCCGTCGGTCGATGCCGTCGAGCGGATGGCGCGGCTGTTCCGGGCGGCCGAGCGACATTTCGGAGAGGTGGCGGCGTCCGACGCCCGGAAAATCACGGGGCTGTCGCCTCTGCGGGCCAACCGGGTGCTTCGCGCGTTACGCGACCCTGCCAGCATTCCGCGCCGCCAGCTTGAAACGCCTGAGCGCCGCGCGGCACTGGTCGTCATGCGCTCACAGACGCCGATCCGTCACCTGGTCTCGCGGCACACGCGCGCGCTGCTGCGCCGCTATCACAAGGCAGGTCTGCTGGCGACGCCAATCGCCGACCGCCGGGTCGAAGATCGCTTCATCGAGATGACCGCCGGCGAGCGGGCGCTCTACGACGCGGTGGAAGACTACATCGCGAGTACGTACAACCAGGCCGCGCCGGGCGAGCGCACCGCGGTGGGGTTCGTGATGACCATTTACCGCCGCCGGCTGGCCAGCAGCTTCCTGGCCTTGCGCACGACGCTGCTGCGCCACCTCGCCGCCGTCGAGGGCGGCGGCGATGCGTTGCCCGCCGCCGTCACGGCCGATTCGTCACACGGGTCGTGGCCCGGCCTGGATGAGGACGTGTCCGACGACGACACGTCGGACGACGCGCGCGATGCCGACGAGGTCGCGCTGCTCGAGCAGCGGGCGCTGGTCGCCGAGGAGACCGACGACATCCGGGTATTGCTGGATGGCATCCGCCGCCTGCCACCGGACACCAAGCTGCAGGGGCTGAAGGACGCGATCCGGGAGCTCCGCGGCGACGGATTCGCTCAGGCGATGGTGTTCACGCAGTACACGGACACCATGGACTTCCTGCGCGAGGAACTGACCCGGGCGGACGATCTTCGGTCAGATGATGGGCAGAATGGCGCGCTGCGGCTGATGTGCTTCTCGGGCCGCGGCGGCGAGATCCCGACGGCCGACGGCGACTGGCGCGCCATCGACCGCGACACCGTCAAGCGCCGGTTCCGTGAGGGTGACGCCGACCTCCTGCTGTGCACCGACGCAGCCGCCGAGGGGCTGAACTTCCAGTTCTGCGGCGCCCTCATCAACTACGACATGCCGTGGAACCCGATGCGGGTGGAGCAGCGCATCGGCCGCATCGACCGCCTGGGGCAGGCGCATCCGGAGATCCGCATCGTCAATCTGCACTACGAGGGAACCGTCGAATCCGACGTCTACCGCGTGCTGCGCAGCCGCATCGGCCTGTTCGAAGCGGTAGTCGGTCCCTTGCAGCCGATCCTGGCGCAACTTCCGCGGACCATCGCCGGCGCAATCCTGGCAGGAGGCGGAAGACGGCCAGGGGAGAGGGCCAGCGCTAAGGCGTCGGCGGAAAAGTCGGGCGTTTCGGACGTTGCGGAGCCCGCCCGTGTCGTGGAGACGCTCAAGCGTCAGGTGCGCGAAGCGACTGCCGGCGGCTTCGATATCGATGCGACACTCGACGTGGAAGTCGCCATGCCGACCCGGGCGCCGTCGCCGGTCGCGCTGGAGGACCTTGACCGGGTGATCACCACACGCGATCTGATGCCGCCCGGCACCGACGTCAAGGCGCTCGGCCGGCGCGAGTACCGCATGCTGGCGCCAGGAATGAGCGAGCCTCTGCGTGTGACCACCGATCCCGCCTACTACGAGGAGCACGCGGAGAGCGTCGAGTTGTGGTCGCCGGGCAACCCGCTCTTCACGCCGCCGGAGTTCATCGCGCGGGCGGATCACGAGTTCCCGGAGGGTACGACGTTGAAGGGGTTGCTGGACGGGTAACGTCCGCTATCGTTATTCAGCGCGCGGCGAGGTCTCACGTATCGGCAGTTGGACGGGCGTTTGCAACGTTCGGCCACGCAGCGTGCGACTTGAAGGACCTGCGGACGCTTGATTGCGGGTCGCTCATGCCGCGCTTTTGTCACGAAGCGTGTCGAGAAAGCGCTTGGCGTGCGGTGACGAGCCTTCAACGGCGGACGGATCGATCGCGGCCAGGATGTCGAAGCTGTGCGAGATAGATCTTGATGCTCACCAGCGAGTTCCGGCGAGCTCTCCCCGGGTCCACAACTCTCCGAGGCGGTATTTCTCGATCCACGGCTTCAGTTGGTCGGAGTCGAGGCGCCGGAGCTGTGTCGAGCCGCCGACCTTTTCACAGATGACGATCGCCTCCGGCGTGTCGGTCAGCGCATCTACCAGGCTGTCCGAATGGGTGGTCACCACAAGCTGCGTTCGCATACTGGCCTCACGCAGGAGCCCCGCCAACTGCAGATGGATGTCCGGGTGCAATCCGAGTTCCGGCTCCTCTATTGCCAGGAGCGGCGGCGGATTGGGATCCACCAGGATTGCCAGCAGGCAGAGATAACGAAGCGTTCCATCGGATAGTCGGCGCGCGGGGATCGATAGGTTGCCCTCCGTGAGGTAGAGGCTCAGGGTCCCGCCTTCGGGAACCACCTCGAAATCATCGAATTCCGGCGCCAGCTCCCGGACCAGTTCGACGAGACGTCGCTTGACGACAGGACTGCCCTTGAGGGCTGCGAGTCGCGCCGGGAGGTTGTCGAACTCCTCCGATAGATGATCCGTACGCACGTCTGGACGGCAGGCCGCCCTGACAGCCGCGTCGGGACCGAAGTGCCAGCTTCGATACACCCGGATTCGCGCCAGCACATCAGCCAGTCGGCCCAGCTCCGGGTATATCTCGGGATCCCGGCGCTGGGACAGAATGGACTGCGTCCTGTCGATGGCCTCCCGTCGAAGCACCCGGCGTTCAGCCTTCACGTTCAGTACGGGGCGGCCATGCTCGTAGCCGAAATAGAAATAGGGTTTGCTCTCGCCGGGTTGGGGTTCGACGTTTTCCAACCGCTCGTCGAGCACGACGAACGAGTCGCCTTCCGCTCCGAAGACCAGGCGGTACCGGACAGCCGGATCACCGCTGTTGAATCGGGCCAGTCGGCCCTCGGTGAACACCAGCTCGATGCGGGCCCCCGATGGGCCACTGCCGAAATCTGTGCCAGAATCGGCTGCAGGTCGGTCCCCTTCTCTGGAGGAGTCGCCTTTCCAGAGCCAGTCCTTGACGCCGCCGCCTTGCCGGATCGGCAGGGGAAGGTCGCGTGGGACCGCCCGCAGCACGGACAATGCTTCAACGAGATTGGACTTGCCGGATCCGTTCGGCCCGATCAGGACGTTCAGGGGTTCCAGACGAAACTCCTCCGCACCGTACCCGAACGAGAGAAAACCCCTCAACGTCATGGACTTCAGGAGAGGGCGCGGCGGCTCAGCCAAGTGGGTCTCCATGCACGCGTTCATCCAGAAAGCGCGTGGTCCGCAGTTCCGTCGGAGTGTGGATGTGGCGAAAGGAAGCTGCGTGTGTCCCCATGCAATCTGCCGGTCCACGCCTCCGCTCGGAGCCGTATCGCCACCATTGATGAAACCGGGAAATCATTATACGGGCAGTAAATGACGTCGGAGCGCGAGAGGTAAGCATGCTGATGCTCCGCCGGGGCTGTCGCCGGACCGGTTCAGGGTGAGCGCCCCGTCCCCTGAGGCGCCGGCGACGGTCCAGCGGCAGCGCTTCTCTGCCGCGCGAGGCGGGCGCCCTGCGGGGCGCGGCTGGCCGGTCGCCAGATCGATCTGTCCGACCGTGTGTCACCACGATGGAGTGCGTGCGAGCGCCCCAAAGCGATCGCTGGCGTTGCCGTGGCGGTCGGTCGCGATTAAGATGTATCGGATATTGGGCATCTGAATTGTTTGTCGTGCCTGTATTGCGGGATCGGCCATGACCGGCCCGGCGCCGGTCCGAGGGAGCCCCGAGGTGGATATGTCAGAACCAGATGTCGTCATTGGTATCGGAGGCGCAGCCGGCGACGGCACGGCTTCCGCGGGCAACACCCTGGTGTTGTCCATGGCCCGGCAGGGCATCGCCGGGTACAGCTACAACAGCTACCAGTCGGTCATCCGCGGCGGGCATTCCTGGCTGCGTCTGCGTTTCTCGGCCCGGAAACCGCTCAACCAGGGTGACCAGGTCGACGTGGTGATCGCCCTCAACCAGGACACGCTCGATCGGCACCTGCAGGAGCTGCAGCCTGGCGGCGTGTGTCTCTACAACGGCGCCAAGTTCCAGCCCAGTTACGACCCGCCGGCCGGCGTCCAGTTGTGCGGGCTGCCGGTGCCCGACCTGGCCCCCGACTCGGTCAAGCTGCCCGTCATGCAGAACACCGTGGCGGTCGGGGCGGCGGTGCAGATGTTGGGTCTGGGGTTCGAGACGCTCGCATCCGTGTTCGAGACAACGTTCGCCAAGAAGCCGGCGGTCGTCCAGAAGAACATCGAGGCCGCCCGCAACGGCTACGACTACGCGGCCAAGAACTTCCAGCCGCTCGCGACCCCACTCCATCCGACCGAACAGAAGTGGGCGCAGTCCTCTGGCAACGACCTTCTGGCGATGGGCGCCGCCCTGGCCGGGTGCAAGTTCTACGTCGCCTATCCGATGAGCCCCGCCACGCACATCCTGGAGTGGTTCGCGAATCACTCGAAGCGGCTCAGTATCTGTGTGCGGCAGGTCGAGGACGAGATCTCGGTCGTCAACATGTGTATCGGGGCCAACCACATGGGAGTGCGCGCGATGTGCGCCACCTCGGGCGGGGGGTTTGCGCTGATGACCGAAGCGATCGGCATGTCGGCCATGTTCGAGACCCCGGCGGTCATCATCAACGTCATGCGCGCTGGACCCTCCACCGGCGTGCCCACCAAGACCGAGCAGGCCGACTTGAACCAGGCCTTCGGCGCCAGCCAGGGCGACTTCGAGCGCGTCGTCCTCGCCCCGCTCAGCATGGGGGACTGCTTTGTGACTCCGGCAGTGGCGTTCGACGTCGCGGACAAGTATCAGCTTCCGGTCCTGATCCTGGGTGATCTGCTGCTCTGCGAGGGGAGCGAGACGATCGCCACCGAGATCCTGGACGTCGAGTTCCCGATTGATCGCGGCGAGCGGATCACCACGGCCGATGGGTCGCGGCAGGAGCCGTATCTGCGCTACAAGGACACGCCCTCTGGTATTTCGCCTCGAGCGATTCCGGGTGTCCCGGGGCATCTGTATACATCCGGCACGGACGAGCACGACGAGGACGGCGTGCTGTTGAGTGACGTCTTCACCGACCCGATCCGGCGAAAGAAAATGGTCGACAAGCGGCACCGCAAGCTTTCGACGATTCTCCATGACCTGCCGGCCCCGATCCTGGAGGGACCGGCCGACGCCGAGACCACCTTGCTCGGGTGGGGCTCGACGTGGGGCGTCATCAAGGAGGCGGCCGAGCGGCTCACGGCCGCCGGTGTTTCGGTGAACCACCTCCAGATCAAGACGATGATCCCGCTGCATTGCGACGACATCGCGGCCGTCGTGGAGAAGAGCCAGCGGCTCATCATCATCGAGAACAACCACAGCGGTCAGTTCGCCCGGCATTTGCGGGCGGAGACCGGCATCGTGGCGGACGGGCACATCCGGAAATACGACGGCGAGCCGTTCGAGCCGAAGCACATCGTGTCCGCGGTCAACGACATCATCGACGGTCAAACGATCGTCAACGTCCTGTCAACCGAGCCCGGTTGGCGAACCGACCATCCCACCGGGACCAATGGTCCGTGGGAGGGGTTGAAACAGGTCACCAGGCCTGGTGTGCCGACCAAGGCGTAAGGAAACAACGATGACATCTCCTGCGACCCTCCTGAAAGTCAAGGATTTCAAACCTGAGGTTCACCCCGACTGGTGTCCCGGCTGTGGCGACTTCGGTGTGCTCACGGCGCTCTATAAGGCGTGCGCCCAACTGCAGATACCGCCTCACGAGTTGATGGTGGTCTCCGGCATCGGGTGTTCCTCCAACCTGCCCGGTTTCATCCGGTCGTATGGCGCCCACACCCTGCACGGACGGCTGCTGCCGTTCGCGACCGGCTGCAAGCTCGCGAACCAGAACATGACCGTCATCGGCACCGGCGGTGACGGTGACGGGTATGGCATCGGTCTCAACCACTTCATCCAGGGGATGCGTCGGAACATCGATGTGACCTACATCGTGATGAACAACGAGATCTATGGGCTGACGACCGGCCAGGTCTCGCCGACCAGCGAGACCGGCATGAAGACCAAGACCAGCCCGTTCGGCAACCTGGAGGGGATGCTGAACCCGATGGCGCTGGCGCTGGCGGCCGGGTGCGGGTTTGTCGCTCGCGGGTTCAGCGGCCAGCCCAAGCATCTGATGGAGCTGTACAAGGCTGGCATCGAGCACAAGGGATTCGCGCTCATCGACGTGTTCAGCCCCTGCGTGACCTTCAACAAGCTCAACACCTATCAGTATTTCCGCGACCGGATCTACAAGCTCGAAGACGAAGCGCACGACACGGGCAGCTTCCACGCCGCCATGGACAAGGCGTTGGAGTGGGACCCGAAGATCCCGATCGGGCTCTTCTACCAGAATCCTGATCCGCAGCCGTCGCTGGACACGCTCGACCCGGCCCTGACCACGGGTGTGCCGCTCGTGCACCAGAACTACACGGTCGACGCCGAGACGCGTGGGGAGCTGATTCGCGAGTTCATGTAGCAGCCCATGCCCATGACACCGTCCCCGCCGACCCTGCGCTCACGCGGCGAAAACGCGGTCCGCTGGTCCCTTGCCGTCGTGTGGCTCCTTGTCGTCGTCGGAGCCTGGGCCTCTGACGCATCAGCACAAGTACAGGCCACGGCTCGGGCTGGCGCCACGCCGCCCTGGACCAAAGGCATCCTGCCCATCTCGCCGGAGAGCTACTACCACGCCATCGAATGCGGCACGCAGGGGGGGGACGACCCGCCGTGTGTGTTTTGGGACACGGGGCTCTGCCAGAACGACGACTTCACGCTGGCCGCCCACAGCGCCTACAAACAGGTGGCCTACGAGGTCTGGGCCACGGTCCGGCAGGGGCAGCCGGCACCGCAGCCAGATTACCAGACGGCCCGACGGACCCGTGTGACCATCAGCGCGACACCCATCAGCGGCGCCGACAACCCGCTCACCGACCTCGTCCTGACCCGCGGCGGCGAGCCCGCCCGCCCCGTCGATCGATCGGTGAGGGACGGTAGCGGCCGTGCGACCTACGACTACGCCGCCTGGGCTCCGACCGCCGCCGTCACACTGGACCTGGTGGGCGAGGCCCGCACGGTCTCGTGCGTCATCCCGCCCGCCGTCCTCCAGCAGTTTCGCTGAGCAGAGGCCGTCAGAGGTCTCGCAGACATGATCGAGACACACGGGTAGGCTACGCTGTCCTGTATCTACGCTTCGGACGGTAACGCGAGGGCCACCATCCGGGCACCCGCCAAGGTGAGCACGATGAACTGGCGGCCGTCGATCGAGTAGGTCATCGGCGTGCCCAGCGGCCGGGCCGGCAGCGCCGCCTGTCCGAGCTGGACACCGGTCGCCTTGTCGTAGGCCGCCAGCACCGCGCTGTCGTTCGACCCGGCCGGCCCGAGCCCGAGCATGACGAGGGTCCTGGTCACGAGCGGGCCGCTCGTGGTCATCTGCCCACCGAGCGGCGGAAGGTCGAGACTGGCCAGGGCGGGGTGGTTGCGGATCCGGTCCCGACCGGGACCGGTCGGGGTCTGCCAGGCGATCTCGCCGCGGTTCATGTCATAGGCGGTCAGCCGGCTGTAGGGCGGTTTGACGAGCGGCAGCCCCCGCGGTCCCGTCACCGCCGGCGGCCGAGCCGGGTGGATGCTCTCCGGTCCGAGCTTGCCGTTCGGGACATACCGCAGATTGGTGAAGCTGGGCTTCCCTTCCACCAGCACCATCCGGGTCAATCCGGTGCGCGACGGCACGTAGAGGAACCCCGTCTCCGGATCGGCGCCGGCGCCGCTCCAGTTGGCGCCACCGCCTGAACCGGGTACTTGCAACGTACCGTGGGTCCCATTCGGGTCATACAGCGTCTGGGGTGTGAACATCCCACCGTGGGCGTACTGCCGCAGTATCTCGACCGCCTCGGCGCGCAGCCCGGGGGTGAAGTCAATCAGCAGATCCTCGGTCACCCCCTGGTACTCGAACGCCGGCGGCTTCGTCGGGTGCGGCTGGGTCGGCGACAGCTTCTCGCCGGGAACATCGGACGGCGGCGCCGGGCGCTCTTCGATCGGCCAGACCGGCTCGCCGGTGGCGCGGTCGAACACATACGTGAATCCCTGCTTGCTGACCTGCGCCAGCGCGCGTATGTCTCGTCCGTCAACGGTGATGTCCATCAGCGTCGGCGCGGTCGGAAAATCCCAGTCCCACACGCCGTGATGAATCGCCTGGAAATGCCAGACCCGATCGCCGGTCTCCACGTCCACCGCGACAATCGACTGCGAGAACAGGTTGTCTCCGAGCCGCTCGCCGCCCCAGTAATCGTTGGTGGGCGCCGTCGTCGCCAGATAGACGAGACCGAGTTCGTCATCGCCGCTCAAGGTTGACCAGACGTTCGCGTTGCCCGTGTACAGGTTCGACCCGTTCTCCCACGTATGCTCGCCGAACTGGCCGGCCTGGGGGATGGTGTGGAACACCCACTTGAGGTCGCCGGTGCGCACATCGAACCCCTGCACCGAACCAGGCGGCCACTCCTTGAGCGTCGGCCGATCGGACATCGCCGCCCCGGAAACAACGGTGTCCCGCACGACGACCGGGGGCGAGTTGGGCGATACCGTATGTCCCTCGTTGCTGAACAGCGGGAGGTTTCCACGGGTGGCCCGCGGCACGGCCGTGTGCAGGTCGGACTTGCCGTCGACCCCGAAGCTGTTGATCGGCCGACCAGTCCGCGCGTTGACCGCGATGAGGAACCCGTCGTGCGTCCCGAGCAACAGCCGCTCGTCGGCGTCGCCATCGGTCCAATAGGCCAAGCCCCGCGTCTGCCACGGACCGACGATGCTGGCGTTCCCGCCGGTGGTGTAGGCCTGTGGGTCGTGTATCCACAACGTCTCGCCGGTCACAGGGTCGAGCGCCACGACCTGGGCCAGCCCGGTGCTGAGATACATCACGCCGTTGACGACGAGCGGGGTGGCCTTCAACCCGTTGGCGTCGAGCGGTGGGAGGTAGCGACGCTGCAGGCGCTCGATGAGCGCCAGATCCGCTGACTGCCAGGTCCACGCAATGGACAGATCATCGAAGTTGGCGGCGTTGATTTGGTCGAGAGGCGAATACTTCTGGCTCCAGTTCGTCCCGCCATAGCTGGGCCAGGCGCCGGTCTCGACTGAGGTTTGCCCGACGGCCGAATGGGCCGCGCCACCGAGCACCGCGACGATCACACTTGCGCGTGTCCACGCACCTCTGGTCTGCATGCCGCACTCCCAGCTTGAACCCGTGCACGGGCCGGCCCCGGCGCTAGACCGACCGTGGGCCTGATTTTACCCCTTCGCCGCCGATTGCCTGGAAACGACCCGAGACGCTCAGATGTCGACGGGCTCGAACGGGGCAACCGGTTCGGGCGTGCCGGTTGGTTGACAATCCGCACCCAGCAGAAACCGAGTCCGTCATGGCCTTGACCTCGACCCTCCAGGCGTGCACTATCGACGCGAGGTGTCCGGCCGGGGCGGCTGATGCCGCCTACCGTCCTGACGTTCGTGGCGGCGCCACTCGTGCTGGTCGCGGTAGCCGTGTTCGCCTGCTGGCTGGCGGCGCGACGGGCGACGCGGATCGACCCAATGGAGGCCCTGCGCGTGGAGTAGTCCGCCGAGACGGTAGACTCCGTCAGGTCCATCTGCCGATCGTCGAGACGGGAGACGCAGCGCCATGGACACACTCATTCGCGACATCCGCCACGCGGTGCGCACGCTCGGCAAGCAGCGAGCCTTTACGCTGACGGCGCTGACCATGCTCGCGCTCGGCTTGGGCGCCAACACGGCAATGTTCGGCATCGTCAACGCCATGCTGCTGCGGCCGCTGCCGTATCCCGACCCTGAGGCGATCGTCAGCGTCGGCGAGATGCGCGGGCGCGCAACGACGTCGCGCGCTCGCCTCACGAACCGCTCGATGTTCCAACTCGAGGAGGACGCCGAGTCGTTCGAGCAGGTTGCCGGCTATCAGGCCGCGTCGGTCGACTGGGCGAGTCGGGACGGCGTCATCAGCCTGGATGGCGCCAGGGTCTCGCCGTCGCTGTTCCCGCTGCTGCGGGCGCGGCCGCACCTCGGCCGCCTCTTCACCCGGGACGAAGCGCGGGTCGGCGCGGCCCGGGTCGTGCTGCTGAGCTACGGCGCCTGGACGCGGCGCTTCGCGTCGGAACCGGACATCGTCGGGACCCTTGTCGATCTCGACGGCGACCCGCACACCGTGGTCGGCGTGCTCGCCGAGGGGTTCTACTTCCCGAGCCCCGACGAGGAGATCTGGACACCCTTCGTCATGCCGCCCTTCGAGTCGGAGAGTGGAATGACAATCGGGATCGTGTTCAACGCGCTCGGACGCCTCCGCCCCGGCGTTTCACCGGCGCAGGCTGCGACCGAGGTGCGCACCATCCTGCGGCGCGGCAACGACGCCGGTCAGCGCACGCGTGCGGGAACTCGATCGTCGGGTGACGCCCCCGAAGTCGACGCCCAGGTGATCCCGCTCCAGCAGCATCTGGCCGCCGAGTACCGGCCGGCGTTGCTGGCGCTGAGCGTCGCGACCGCGCTGGTGCTGCTGATCGCCTGTACCAACGTCGCGGGGTTGCTGCTCGCCCGCGGGGTGACGCGCCAACGGGAGTTGGCGATCTGCGCGGCGCTCGGCGCGCGCCGCGGCCGGCTCGTCCGCTATCTGTTGACCGAGAGCGTCGTGCTGGGCCTGGGCGGCGGGGCGATCGGGCTGGCCGCGGCGGCCCTCGTGGTCCGAGTGGTGCCGGCGCTGGTCCCGGGCAACATCGCGCGGCTTCACGAGGTCGGTGTCGACGGGGCGGTGATGGCGTTCACGCTCGGGCTGTCGGTCGTGGTCGGGCTGGCGTTCGGCGCCGTACCGGCGTTCCAGTCGTCCCGGCTCCACCTGGTGCGCGTCCTGAACGAGGGGAGCGCACAGTCAGAGGGTGGTTTCCGGCTGCTCCGCGCCAACCGGGCGCGGGCGTTGCTGGCGACGGTGCAGGTCGCGCTGGCGGTGGTGTTGCTGGTGGGGGCGGGGCTGTTTCTGCGGAGCTTCGTGGGGCTGCTCACTGTCGATCGCGGCTATGACCCGGCCAACGTGATCGCCGCGCGCACCCAGAGCCCCGACCTGCGCTTCAGAATTAAAGCGATGACCCCGGAGCTGATGACTGCGCTCAGGTCGGCCAACCAACGCTTCCACGAGGCGCTCCTGGAGGCGATGACCCGGATCGAGCGCCTTCCGAACGTGGAGGCGGTCGGGTTGTCGTCGGAGTTCCCGCTCAGGACGGGGGGCATCACATTAACGCCCATTCGCGTGCAAGTCGCGGGTCGCCAGTGGCCGAGCGATCCGGGTGAGCGGCCTGTCGCGACCCGAGAGTTGGCCAGCCCCGGGTACTTCGACGCCCTGCGGCTGCGCGTCCGCTCCGGGCGTTTCTATACGCATCTGGATGGGGCCGGGAGCCCGCGGGTCGCCGTGGTCAACGAGACGTTCGCGCGCGAGGTCTTCGGCGGCGAGCCGGCCGTCGGTCAGCGAGTACGTCTCTACGGTGGAGGCGCCAGCGACGAGTACTGGGAGGTGATTGGCGTCGTCGCGAACGTCGCCTACGGCGGACTCACGGTCAGGGAGCCGGGAGCGAAGTTGTACGTCTCGCCGCACCAGATCGAGAGCGCATCGGGATTCGGCGGTCTTTCACCGCCGTACATCGCCGTCCGGACCGCCGGCGATCCGCTCGCGGTCATCCCATTCCTCCGTGAAGCGGTGGCCGAGGCGCACCCGCGCGCGACGATCGGCGACGTGATGACGATGGACGCCCGGCTATCCGCCGCGGTCGCCCAGCCGCGCTTCTACGCCGGCTTCGTCGGGTTCTTCGGCGGGCTGGCCCTGTTTCTCGCGGCCTTCGGCGTCTACGGCCTTCTCAGCTACACCGTCGCCCAGCGCCGCCGGGAGATCGGCGTCCGGATGGCGCTCGGCGCGCAACGCGGCGACATCCTGACTCTGGTGGTCAGGCAGGGGGCGGTACTCATTGCCGTGGGCGCAGTCGTCGGGCTCGCCGCCGCCGCTGCGTCGAGCCGCGTGCTGGAGAGTTTTCTGTACGGAGTGACCACGGACGACCGCCTGACGTTCGTCCTGGCGCCGCTCGTGCTGGTCGCCGTGGCGGTGTTCGCCTGCTGGCTGCCGGCGCGGCGGGCGACGCGCGTCGACCCGATGGACGCCTTGCGCGTCGAGTAACCCTGGCCCGGCGCCAGCGAGCCGGTGCCGCCAACTGGCAGCGGCAACCATGAAGGGGATCCGTGGGCGCGTGAAAGGGACTCCCCACGATTCGTCCAGCAACATTTGTCGCGTTCTCATCGGTCCGCGACCGACTGTTTCGATCCATCGACCCGGACACGTGACACGCCCGTCACAGCCGCTGGGATGGTGAGTGGTCACGTGGTTTCACCACGGCCTTGACCTCAACCCTCAAGGCGGGCACTATCGACGCGAGGTGTCCGGCCGGGGCGGCTGATGCCGCCTACCGTCATAATCGTCAAGTCCTCGCGGCGCATGGAACCAGCAATGGCGATGTCGGCGCCGGAAACCGCGCAAACCGTCCCGATCAGACGCAGGTTCGGCGCAGAACTGCGCCGGCGACCCTGGTGGATGACGCTCATCTGGGCGTTCTGCCTCTTCATGACGTTCGTCTATATGCCATTCGACCTGTTCCTGAAACCGGTTGCCGACGCCCAGGAGGTCTGGTTCGGCTTCATGCTCACGGGCTGGGCCGCGAAGGCGACGGAACCCCTGCATTGGCTGATCTACGGCGCCGGGGCCTACGGTTTCTGGAAGATGAGCCGCTGGATGTGGCCGTGGGCGGCGGTTTATGCGGCCCAGGTTGCCCTGGCCATGCTTGTGTGGAACCTCATGGGCGACCGCGGCGGCTGGATACCCGGTCTGGTCGCGGCATTCGTCTTCGCGATACCTGCCGTAGCCCTGTGGCGCGCCAAGCGTCACTTCCGTGGCGGCGGCTCGGCACCGGGTCGTTCTGCGGCAACCTGAGACAAGGAGAGAGTCCGTGACCACAGTTACTCTGCGTTCGATGTGCATCCTCGGCGTTGCCCTCCTGCTGACCGTGACCCTTGCCCCGGTCTCCGCGCAGCGTGCTGCCCAGGCAGACCCGACACCGCGGACGGCGTGGGGCGCGCCCGATCTGAACGGCATCTGGGACTTTCGCACGCTGACGCCGTTCGAGCGCCCGAGCGAGCTGGCCGACCAGGAGTTTTTCACCGACGAAGACGCCGCGGCCTTCGAGGCCGCTCGGCTAGCCGAATTTGCGGTTCGGGACGACCAGGAACCGGCGGACATCGTCGGTAACTACAACCAGTTCTGGTTCGACCCCGGGAACAAGGTCAGCGAGACCAGGCAGACATCGCTGGTCGTCGACCCGGCCGATGGGCGGGTGCCGCCCCTCACGCCCCAGGCCGCAGCAAAGGTAGAAGCGGAGCGCCTGGCTCGGGAAGGGGTAGACCGCCACTCCCCGACCTACGGCGGGTTCGTCGACGATCTCGGCTCCGGCATGTTCGCGGTCCGCTGCATTCTCGGTTTCAACTCCGGTCCCCCGATGACGCCGGCGGGCTACAACCAGAACGTCCAGCTTGTGCAGACCGAGGACTACGTCGTTCTGGTGAATGAGATGGTGCACAGCTCGCGGGTCGTGCCGCTCGACGGGCGTCCGCATCTACCGGAGGGGCTGCCTCAGTGGATGGGTGACTCGCGCGGTCACTGGGAAGGGGACACGCTGGTCGTCGAAACGACCAACTTCCTGCGCGAGACGAGCTTCCGCGCCGGTGTGACCACGTCGGCCCTGCATCTCACGGAACGCTTTACCCGCGTGTCGGAGGGGATGCTGCTCTACGACGTGACCGTCCAGGATCCGAACACCTGGGCTCAGCCGTGGACCTACCGCATTCCAATGGTGCAGAGCGGCTTCCCGCTGTTCGAGTATGCCTGCCATGAGGGGAATTACGGCCTCTACAACATCCTCGCGGGGGCTCGAAAACAGGAGGCGGCGGCCGCGGACGCCGCGAGGTAGGACATCGGGCTCCAGTCGCCATCTCGGCGCACGCGCGAAATGGAGCATTCGACGGGCCGCAGTTCTGCTAAGCTGCGGGCAGATGGAGGTCGACATGAGTTCGATACCGATCTTTGGTCGTACGTTCGCGGGGGCGGGGGTGTGCCTGCTGCTGGCGGCGGCAGCGGCCGGCGGGCAGGCGCCGCCGGAACAGCGGGTGGACATTGACGAGTTGAAAGCGGCGATCGACGGCGGGGCGAGGATGCTGCTGATCGACGTGCGCGAAGACTACGAGGTCGAGTCCGGGTCGATGCCCGGGTCGATCCACATCCCCGTCGGGCAGCTCGAGGAGCGCATGTCGGACATCCCCAAGGATATCCGACTGGTGTTCTTTTGAAACGGCGGCGGCCGAGCCTCCCGTGCAGCGGAGCTCTTCACCCGGAACGGTTACACGACGACTGAATTCTGCGGCCTGAACGACTGGAAGGCGAAAGGGTACGCCCTCGGCGAGACCGAGAAGCCGGCGCCGGGCGAGATTGCGCCGAAATGAGCATCTCCCCTGCGACGTTCGGCTGGCCGGCCAGCCTCGGTCTGTCGCTCGGCTACGGCGCGCGCCGGCAACTCCGTTGCCGGGCTATCCAAGCACGTCGCGGATGGAGTCGGTGAGTATCTCGACGCTGCGGTCGAGTTGGGCGTCGGTGATGACCGCCGCCGGCGCCAGCAGGTAGGTATCGGCCTTGACCCGGCTGAACAGTCCACGTCGGGCTGTCTCGCCGTTTATCCGCGGCCCTACCTTCTCGGCGGCCGGGAAGCTCTCCTTCGTGGCGCGATCGGCCACCAGTTCCACCGCGCACATCAGCCCCTTGCCGCGGATGTCGCCGACGTGGGGGTGGTCGCCCAGCGCGGTCCGCAACGCCGCGAGCAGCCGGTCGCCCTTGCGTGCGCACTGCGCCGGCAGATGTTCATCCTGGATGATCCGCAGATTGCGCAGCGCGACGGCGCACGCGACCGGGTGCGCGGAATATGTGTAGGCGTGCATCCAGACACGGTCGTCGGCGTCGAGGGTCTCGGCGATCGCGTCGCTGATGCCGATGCCGCCGAGCGGAACGTAGCCTGACGTGATCGCCTTGGCGAACTGCACGATATCCGGCTGGACGCCCCAGTGGTCGAGCGCGAACAGCGTCCCGGTGCGGCCGAACCCCGTGATCACCTCATCGGCGACGAGCAGCACGTCGTACCGGTCGCAGATCTCCCGAATCCGCGGGAAGTAGTCGTCCTGCGGCACGATGACCCCACCGGCGCCCTGCACCGGTTCGGCGAGGAACATGGCGACGGTGTCGGCGCCCTCGCGGAGGATGGCCTGTTCCAGCTCGTTGGCGGCGGCCACGCCCTGACTCACGCCCGACGGCGCTTCGTAGCGGTAGGGGTACGGGGACGGGATATGGATGAACCCGGGCACCCGCGGTTCGAACAGCGGCCAGTACGCGCTGAGGCCGGTGGCGCTCATCGCGGCCAGCGTGACGCCGTGATAGCCCTCGATGCGCGAGATGACCTTGGTCTTCCCGGTCCGGCCACGCATCTTCCAGTAGGCGCGCGACATCTTGACGCTGCTGTCGGTCGCCTCGCCACCGCCGCTCGTGAAGAAGAACCGGTTGATCGACGGATAGGTCAACGCGGAGAGTTGCTCGGCCAGTGCGATCGCCGGTTCGTTCGAGCTCCCGGAATAGCTGGAGACATAGGCGAGTGTCTCGGCCTGCGCCCGCGCCGCGTCGGCCAGCTCCCGGCGTCCGTGGCCCACCAGGACGTTCCACAATCCTGCCAGACCGTCGATGTACTCGTCGCCGTTCGCGTCGGTCAGCAGGGCGCCCTCGCCCTTGACCCAGACCTTGGCGTCGCGGTGCCCGCGGGCGTCATGCAGCGGATGAATCAGATGCGCGGCGTCGCGCGCGAGCAGGTCGTGGCTGGTCACCGGAGCGGACCTCGTTCAGTTCGTGCGCAGGAAGGAACCGTTGCCGAGGCGCCGGAACGGTCCACCGTCGACCGAGAACTCGTCGGTCACGGCAAATGATGTTCCCGACTTTATCTGCATCAGCCGCTTGAGCACGTAGACGCGGCCGTCGCTCTCCACGGGGAGGGTCAGAAACGTGATGCCGATCGGGCTCGTCCAGTTGCCGAGCCCGAGCATCCGCTGGCCCGTCGACAGCTCTTCCTGCCAGAGGGTCGCCAGGGTCTCCTCGTCGAACCCGATCGTCCAGGTCTCTTCGTAGGCCTCACCGAAGACATCGCCGGTCACCTGCGCCCGGACGAACGGCCCCAGGGGGATGTCGGTGAAGCTGACGGTGCCGCTGCGGGTCCCGATGCTGAGCGGCGGGAACTCGCCTCCGGTGTACTCGAAGGTCCAGCGTCCCGAGAAATACTGCAGTCGTTGTTCGATCTGGGGCTGCGGCACGTCGGTGCGGCGCCGTCGGGTGAGTTCGAGCGTCACGTCGAAACCGTGACCGCCGAGCGTGACCCGCCCGCCGCCCGTGAGGGTGCGCTCGTCGAGCGTCAGGCTGTAGACCAGCGCCAGCGGGCCGAACGCGGTCTCCGCCGCGCCTTCGACGGTTACCTGCACGTCATCGGTCTCGACAGTCGTCAACCGGATTTCGGTGCCGGGGCCGAAACCGGTCACCAGCCCGGTGTACCGGCCGTCTGCGGCGACCAGCGTGAGGGTGAGCCCGGTGTCCTCGCCCTCGGGAGTGGTCAACGTGCCGCGCCAACTACCTGCCCAGGGGTCTGGTTGGGCCCAGCTCGGGGCGGCCAACGCCAACATGGCGATCAGAATCGCGAAGCCGATTCGCCTGGTTATCATCATGCGTTCCTCGTTGATGCCGCACTGACTCTCACGACGCATTACTACACGACTATACGAGTGCTTCCGGCAAAGATCAAAATCACCAGCCGGCGGTCAGCGGTCCGCGAAAAGTCGGCGGATCGACTTTGGTATCATGCTGAAACTGTTCACCCGAGTCGCGAGGCCGGAAAAGTCAACAAGGACCACGCAGATGCACACACCCATGCGACCGATGCGTATCTTCTCTTGGACACCGTTCGGATTGGCAGGGTCCGGCCTCCTCGCGTTGACCCTTGCTGGATGCTCGTCGGCAGAGACCGCCGGTGTGCCGGAGATCACGGTGCTGTCGGCCCGACCGGACATGGTAAGCGGAGGCGATGCGCTGGTGCGTGTCGATCTGCCGGGTGGGACCGCGGTAGACCGCGTCCGCGTCGAGATGGACGGCGAGGATGTGACCGCCCGGTTCCGCCAGACGGACGGGGCGCTCGAGGGGCTCTTGACCGATCTGCAGCCGGGGTCGAACCGGGTGTCGGTCGCGATCGGCAGCGGTCCAGCGGTCGACCTGAGGCTACGCAATCATCCGCTGACCGGACCCGTGTTCTCCGGCCCGCACGAACAGCCGTTCATCTGTGAGACCGAGGGGTTCACGCTGCCCTCCGGCCAGACGCTCGGCGCGCCGTTGGACGACGATTGCAGCGTGGCGCGCCGCGTCGACTATGCGTATCGCTCTGTCGACGGCGGAGCGCTCAAGCCGTTGCCGGACCCGACCGCCCGGCCTGCCGATCTCGCCCGCACGACCACCCTGCTCGACGAGGGGGTGCCGTACATCGTGCGCATCGAGACCGGCACGATCAACCGGAGCATCTACCAGATCGCCCTGCTGCATGACCCGGCGAGCGACCCTGACCCAGACCCGTGGCAGACCCCGGCCGGGTGGAACGGGCGTCTCATCTACACGTTCGGCGGCGGGTGCACCAACGGCTGGTATCGGCAGGGCGCGCGGACCGGCGGGGTGGCCGACGACGTGATGCTGCGGCAGGGATATGCGGTGGCGTCGTCCACGCTGAACGTGTTCGGCAACAACTGCAACGACCTGCTGGCCGCCGAATCGATGATGATGGTGAAGGAGCGCTTCATCGAGGCCTACGGCGCGCCGCGGTTCACGATCGGCTGGGGCTGTTCCGGCGGCTCGTACCAGAATCACCAGATTGCCGACAACTATCCGGGCCTGCTCGACGGGATCATCCCCGGGTGCAGTTTCCCCGATGTGATCTCCGGCACCATCCCGTTCATCACCGACGCCCGGCTGCTGAACCGCTACTTCACCGAGACCGCGGCCGGCATGTTCTCGGACGAGCAGCAGCGGGCGGTCGCCGGATTCCTGGTGCTGAACACGATGCCCAACGTATCGCGCGGCGCCGGCCGCATCTCGCCGCTCGAATTCTGCCCCGACGTGCTGCCCGAGGCGCTCCGCTATCACCCGGACACCAATCCGACGGGCGCCCGGTGCGATGTCTACGATCATGCGGTCAACGTCCTGGGCCGCGACCCGGAGACCGGGTTCGCGCGGCGCCCGCTCGACAACGCCGGCGTCCAGTACGGGCTGCAGGCACTGAATGACGGCCTGATCACTCCGGCGCAGTTTCTCGACCTGAACGCACGGATCGGCGGCTACGACCAGGACGGCGGGTTCGCCGCCCATCGCACGGAGGCGGACCCGGCGGCGCTGCGCGCGGTGTACGAATCGGGGCGCGTGACCCACGGCGGGGGCGGATTGGCGACCATCCCGATCATCGACTACCGCGGCTACAGCGACGATGCGGAGCGCGGCGACGTGCACGTCCGCTATCACTCCTTTTCCATGCGCGACCGGCTGTTGCGGGCCAACGGGCGCGCCGACAATCATGTGATGCTGGTCGAGGACAACCGGCACGGGTTGTATTCGACCGCGAGTCCGGTGGCGCAAGAGGCGTTGCGCCAGATGGATGTGTGGTTGAGCGCCCTGGTCGGCGACGGGGCAGCCGATCCGACGATTGATGATGTTGTACGCGCCAAGCCTGCCGATCTCGTGGATGCCTGCTGGAGCCGGGACGAGCAGCAGACCCGCGTCGCGGAAACCCAGGAGCGGGGCACAGGACGATGCAGCGAACTGTTCCCTGCGCCGCCGGCCCCGCGCGAAGTGGCCGGCAGCCCGATCGGCAGCGACATTCTGAAATGCCGGCTGACGCCGGTAGACGTCGCCGGTTACGACGTGCCGTTTACGGCCGCGGAAGCGGCGAAGCTCGAGCAGGTCTTTCCGGCCGGCGTCTGTGACTGGTCGCAGCCGGGCGTCGAGCAGACCGAACCGCTAGGCACCTGGTTGCGGTTCGATCCGACCTAAGCGCCAGCGGGTCTGCCCCGCCGGCGAGTCACCCGAGCAGCCCGTGGTAAAAGCCCCGCTGCATTCGATTGGCGCTGCATCCCGTCTGGCGGCGTTGCTCCTCGGTCACAAATGCCCCAATTTGCTCCCTCGTCGCGCCTTGCCAGCCGGGCGCCGCGCCAATCTCGGTGCAACGCGGGGTTCTACCACGGGCTGCTAGACGGCACACACGTCCATCGCGGTCTTCAGCGAAGTCATCGGATCGCCGGTCGGGATGAACTCGTGCGCGAGATAGCCGGTGAAGCCGGTCTCTCGGATGGCGCTGCAAATCGCAGGGTAGTAGAGCTCCGAGTCGCGGTCGATCTCGTGGCGGCCCGGGACGCCGGCCGTGTGGTAGTGGGCGAAGTGCTCGTGGTTGTCCCGGATGGTCTGGATGACGTTCCCCTCCATGACCTGCATGTGGTAGATGTCGTAGAGCAACTTCACCCGCGGCGAGTCGACCCGCGTGATCACCTCGACCCCGAACGGTGTGCGGTCGCCCTGATAGTCCGGGTGATTCACGAGGCTGTTGAGCAGTTCGACGACCACCGTCACGTTCTCGCTCTCGGCGACCGGAGCGATGCGGTTGAGCACCTGCACGCAGTTGTCGATACCCTGCGCGTCGGTCAGCTCGCGGCGGTTGCCGAAGAACGCGATGACGTTCGGCACGCCGGCCTGCGCGGCCTTCGGAAGACTCTGTTCCAGGTTCTGCACGATCGCGGAGTGGTTCGCCGGGTCGTTCAGGCCGTCCGTGATGGTTCCGCCGCCTCCGTAGCCCGTGGAGCAGCTCAGGCCGTACTCGCGGGCGATGGCCCATTCCTCCTCCTCGAGCAGGTCGACGGCGGTGAGACCGAGGCCGGCCACGTTCTCGAAAAAGGTGCGCAGCGGGATCGACCGGAAACACCAGCGGCAGACCGATTGCGTGAACCCCGCTCCGGACGTCTGGGTTGCCGCCAGGGCCGGGGACGCTGTAGCCGCGCCGACTCCCGCCCCTACCGCGGCGGCGCCCAGTACCTCGATGGCCTGCCGTCTCGACAATGTCGTCATGGCTGTCCTCCAGGGTGCGCGACCGTGGCGTTCATTCTATCTGCTTTGCGGGCAGCGGGGCGCCGATCGGATCGCAGGCGCGGCGCCGGCCCCGGGCCCCGCGTGGGTGTCACCGCGGCTGGAAGAACAGCAGCATGAGGCAGCCCGTGATCGCGAGTTGCCACCAGAGGTGCGTCCGCTCTTTCACGAGGACCGTGCCGAGGGCCAGCAGGCCGGCCGCCGCCAGCAGGCAATACCAGTACAGCTCGGTCCAGGTCTCTTCGCGCTGCTGCGACTGGGCTCGGCGCTGCACGTCGGCGATGATCCGCAGCGCGACCTCCTGGTCCGAATCGATGCCGAGTTCGTAGTACCCGCCTCCGCCGGCCTCGGCGATGGCGCGTAGCGACCCCCGGTCGAGCGTCGAGTGCACCGGATCGTCCGGGGTGCCGTAGATGCTGGCGGGGAGCTGTGGAATGAACCCGCCGGCTGTACTGCCGACCCCTACCGTGTGAATGCTGATGCCGCGTTCGCGGGCCAGCGCCAGCGCCTCTTCCACGTCGCCGCTCCACGCCTGCCCATCGGAGATGACGATGAACGCCTTGGCGCTCAGCCGGACGCCGTAGAGTTCTTCGTCCCGCTCGAACATCCTGACACCCCAGTAGATGCCCTCTTCGATGTTGGTGTCCCAACTGGTGTCCGCTTCGAGCCGGAACGGCGGTTCGTCGCCCAGGTGATCAAGGAAAAAGAACAGCGCGTTCGGGTCCCGGGTCAGCCGCACCTGGGGTGCCGCGCGGTGGGCGAAGAGCGCCAGCGCGATGCGCTGGTCCTGCCAACTGAGCAGCTCGGCGAACATGCGGATCCAGGAGACTGATCGCTGCCAGCGATCACCCGCCACGTCGGTGACGCGCATGGAGGTCGAGCCGTCCTGCAGGATGATGAAGTCGGCGCCGGCGTTGCGGGTGACCGAGGCCAGAACCTGCGGGCGCGCCAGCGCCAGCGCCAGGGAGGCGATCGCCAGCACGACACAGACCCAGAAGGAGAGCGCGCCGGCAAATGCAAAGCGCTCGCGCACCGGTGTGGTGCGCCGGTCACGCGCCCGCCGCGCGTCACGACGCCGTCGCAGCAACTGCCAGGTCCACACCGCCGCAAGCGCGAGCGGCAGCAGCAGCAACCACAGATACAACGGTTCGCCGAACTCGATCGAGGGCATGATGCCGCTTGTCAGCCGCGCTTGCGGATCGGCGCGCCTTCCCCGATGGTCGGGACTTCGCTGTCGTCAGGGTCGATCAGACTGTCGCGCGGGACATAGATCTGGACATCTTCCATCTCCGCTTCCTCAGGCGTATCACCCGGATTGCCGGGCACGGTCGGCGGGCGGACGGCCGGCACGTCGCCGCCGCTGGCGATCTGCGTGCGGAGGCGCACCATCAACTCGAAGTTGAAGGCGGCGTCCGGATGGGTGTCAGTGCCCTCGAGCAGGCGGCGATACACGCCGACCGCGTGGTCCAGCGCACCCAGCGCGAGTTCACGGTTCGCGTCTGGCCGTTGCACCGAGCGGTATTCGGCGTTCGCCACGACGAACCGGAGATCCCGGTTGTCCCCCATGCCGGGACTGTCGGGGCGCAGGTAGGCGTCGGCGAGCGCGGCGTTGTCGCCCTGCCAGTACTGCACGGCCGCCTGGCGCGCCGCCAGCGTGCGGCGCGTCTCGGGCAGCAGCCAGGGGAGCTGCCCGGCGGCCGGAAGGGCATCGGCGACCTCCGCGTACCCGCGCGCCGCCCTGCCGAGTTCAAGCGTCGCCAGCGCCTGATCCGCCTCCGCGATGCGGCGTTCCAGCCGGCCGGCGGACCGCAGCAGGCCGGCCGCCCCGGCGAGCAGGACGGCGGCGACGAGATATCTGAGTGCAATGTTCAACATGGCGTGCTCACTCGCTGTCGTCAGGGGAATTGTCTGAGGTGTTTCAGGCCCGTTCCACAGAGCACCGCGAGGCTCCACAGACCGAGCGCCATGAGCGCGAACGGTGAGAATCTGGGCTGATGCGTCACGTACTGCGTAACCTCGATTTCACCGGCCGAGAGCTCGTCGATCTCGTGCACCGCCTGCAGGATGGCCGCCTCGTCGGCTGCCGGATAGAAGCGGCCGCCCGTCTTCTCGACCGCCAGTTTCCAGGTGATGTCCGGGAGCACCTCGCCCAGGCCCTGATCGTACGCGGTCCGAATGAAATAGACCGGTATCGAGTTGTCGGCTGCTTCTTGCAGGATGTCGTCAATCGAGCGGCCTTCGTAGACGGCGTGGGTATCCTGTCCGTCGCTGAAAATCACGATCAGGTTGCCCTGGGCGCGCAGAAAGTCGAAGGTGCGAAACAGCTCGACCCCGCGGTTGATGGCGCGCATGATCAACGTCCCATGGTCCGGGAAACGGTCGTATTCCTCGGGGGTGCCGATCAGAGCGATGCTCAGCAGGATGTTCTCGTAGTCGTTGGTGAAGGGGGTGACGATATAGGCCTCACCGCCGAACTGGACCAGCGCCACCAGGTC